>CAWKGT010000001.1:0-1149850 GCA_963849315.1 uncultured Acidobacteriaceae bacterium
ATCCCCCCCTCTCCGCCAGTACTGTCCAATTGCGAGGCTGAACACAGCGTTCGAAGGGCAGGCATCGGCTCGGGCTTTATCGCGTTATCCCAATCGCGCTATCCCAATCCCGCTATCCCACTTGATTGATTTCAGGAATTCTGCGCGAGCATTTATGCGCGGTCACGTTTGGTCCTTCTCATTTCATACCTGTCAGTACACATATTGAATCTCCCCAAATTGGCCCGCATCTGTATTTAGAACCCTGTGACTTTCAGAGGTGTCAAATTGAGAACAATATCTTCGATTTTATTTATCGGTCTCTTAGGTTTTGGCATTCTCATCAGTGCGGGCTGCGGCAATACGGAAGCAAAGGGAGGCCCACCTCCGCAGGCGATGCCGGTAAGCACGCAAACGGTAAGTCTCGCGCCGGTTCCGCGGATGGATGAATATGTGGCGACGGTGAAATCGCGCCGCTCGGCCAGCATTCAGCCGCAGGTGGATGGCTCGCTGACACGCATTCTAGTGAAATCGGGCGAACACGTTCGTACCGGCCAGGCGTTGATGACGATTGATCCGCTAAAGCAGCAGGCGACCGTCGATCAGCAGCACAGCACCGAAGCCCAGAAGAAAGCGACATACGATTACAACAAGCTGGAAGTTGAGCGCCAGCGCCAACTGTTCAAAGAAGGAGTGACCAGCAAGCAAAGTCTCGACCTCGAGGAACAGGCATTCGCGAATTCCAAGGCTGATTGGGAAGCTTCGCAAGCGGCCAGCGTCACGCAACGACGAGAACTTTCTTACTACAATCTGACCGCGCCGTTCGCTGGCGTGGTGGGCGACATTCCGGTTCATGTCGGCGATTACGTATCGCCGCAGACGCTATTGACTACAGTTGACGAGAATACGGAACTCGAAGCCTATGTTTACATTCCCACCGAAAAGGCCAGGGAAATACGCATGGGCCTGCCGGTGCAAATTCTCACCAGTGATGGGCAATTGATCGAGAGCACCAAGGTCAATTTTATTTCTCAGCAAGTCGATAATGGGCTTCAGGGAATACTGGTAAAGGCCCCGCTTCACAGTTCGCTCGACAAATTCCGCAATGCGCAGTTGGTGAAGGCGCGAGTTATTTGGAGTACCGCTCCGGCACCCACGGTGCCCGTGCTGGCCGTGACGCGTATCGGCGGACAGTCATTCGTTTATGTGGCAACGCAGGATGGGAACGGCAGCGTAGCCAAACAGCGAGCCGTTATTCTCGGAGACACGATCGGCAATAACTACGCGGTGCAGAGCGGCTTGAATCCGGGAGAGAAAGTCATCACTTCCGGCATTCAATTTCTGATCGACGGCGCTCCGGTTAAGCCGCTCAGTTAGTGCGAAAGCAACTCCAGCCTGTGTGTAAATGCGGCAGAGAGGAAGTGTAAGTTGGTAGATTTTTTTATAAAGCGTCCAATATTCGCCACGGTGTGCGCCTTGCTGATTATTCTCGCCGGCGCGGTGTCGATTCCTCTCTTGCCGATTTCGCTGTATCCCGATCTCGCGCCGCCGCAAGTTACGGTGACGAGCAATTACGTGGGCGCGAACGCGCAGGTGGTCGAATCCGCGGTAACGATTCCGCTGGAGCAGCAGATCAATGGCGTCGAAGGTATGCACTACATCACCTCGACGAGTTCGAACGACGGGACCAGCAATATCAATGTAACTTTCCGCACCGGATATGACCTGAACATTGCTGCGGTTGACGTGCAAAACCGCGTCGCGACCGCGCAAGGCCGTTTGCCGCAAGAGATCAAGAACACCGGCGTGACTATCACAAAAGCGAATCCGAACTTCGTTTTTGCCGCTGGGTTCTATTCTCCCGACAACAGCCTTTCAAACCAGTACATCTCGAATTATCTCGACGTGTATGTAAAAGACGCCCTCAAGCGCATCTCCGGCGTCGGCGACGTAGTCATTTTCGGCGAGCGCAAATATGCCATGCGCATCTGGCTCGACCCCACCAAGCTGGCCGCGCGCCAACTTACCGCTGCCGACGTAGTCTCAGCTTTGCAGGAGCAGAATGTCGAAATTCCCGCCGGACAGCTGGGACGTCCGCCGGCTGATCCCAAGCAGAAGTTTCAGGTGACGTTGCGTGTGGTGGGACGACTCTCAGAGCCGAAAGAATTCGAAAACATAATCATTAAAAACACCAGCAATGGGATCGTGCAGCTCAAGGACGTAGGGCGCGCGGAAATTGGCGCGGAGAGCTACGACACTAATCTTTTATATAGCGGGCATGAGGCTGTCGGCATTGGCGTCCAGCAATTATCGAATGCCAACGCGCTCGATGTGGACAAGGCGGCCAAAGCGGAATTGCTCGAACTGTCGAAATCGTTTCCTCCAGGCATCCGGTACGTGGTCGCGTTTGACACCACAACGGTCATTGGCGACTCGGTTAAAGAAGTTGTTACGACTCTCGAAGAAGCGGTAGTCATCGTCATTATTGTCATCTTCTTCTTCCTGCTGGATTGGCGAGCGACGGTCATTCCGGCTGTCACGATTCCGGTATCGCTGATTGGAACATTTGCTTTTATCAACGCGTTTCATTTCTCTATCAATTCGCTGACGCTGTTTGGCATAACTCTCGCCACCGGATTGGTGGTCGATGACGCAATTGTCGTCATCGAAAATGCGCAGCGGCACATCACGCAGGATGGCACCGATGCCCATACCGCGACTTCGGTGGCCATGAAGGAAGTGGCGAGCGCTGTGGTGGCGACTTCCCTTGTGCTGATCTCGGTGTTCGTGCCGGTGTCGTTTTTTCCCGGCACTACGGGAATTCTTTACCGGCAATTTTCGCTGACCATCGCCTTTTCCATTGCTATTTCATTGTTCAACGCGCTTACTCTCTCTCCCGCTCTGGCGGCCATTCTTCTGCGAGATGAGAAACACAAGTATTCAGTCTTCGATTGGACGCACATTTCCTGGCTCTCCAACGGCTATAGAAAAGTTGCGCACGGAATTGATGACGCGATTCATGGCGTAGGAAATGCGTACGGAAGAGCGATCTCGTGGGCCTTGCGAATCCGCTACGTGATGATCGTTCTGTTTGTCGCGGGACTCGCGGCTACTGCCTACATGTACGTCCACGTTCCTACGGGATTTGTGCCGCAGGAAGATCAGAACTACTTCATCGTGGTGGTGCAAGCGCCGCAGGGAGCGTCACTTTCGTATACGACGGAAGTTTCCAAGCAGGCGGAAACCATTTTGCGGGCCGATCCCGATGTGTTCGGCACATTCGCCGTCCCGGGCTTTTCGCTCTCCGGTGGCAGTTCGTCGAACTATGGGCTCATCTTCGCGCCGCTGAAGCCGATCGATGACCGCAAAGGAAAAGGGCACGCGGCCAGCGACATCGTGGCGCGGGTCTCGCCAAAACTGTTCGGCGTTCCTGGGGCAATCGTCGTGGCATTTGAGCCTCCTGCAATTCAAGGGCTGGGAAGCTTTGGTGGATTCCAGTTCGAGTTACAGGACCTGGGCCGCAACACTTTGCAGGATATCGATACGGTTGCGCACAAAATAGTTGGCGCGAGCCGCCAGCGCGCCGATCTGCGAGGATTATTCACCAGCTTCACGGCTAACGATCCGCAAGAACTGGTGCAGATCGATCGCGAAAAAGCGAAAGCCATCGGAGTTCCGCTGACTCAGGTCACGCAGGCTCTCGGCGTTTACATGGGCTCGGAATATGTGAATGATTTCGATTTCAACAATCGTTCGTACCGCGTGTATGTGCAAGCTGATCTGCCGTTTCGCATGACTGCACAAGATTTGCGGCAATACTATGTGCGATCGGACACGAATGGACTGGTGCCGCTGGGAAATATTGTTTCCTTGAAAGAAACTTCGGGGCCGCAGGTGATCAATCACTACAATCTGTTCCGCTCGGCGGAAATCGACGGCGCCGCCGCACCCGGATACAGCTCCGCGCAAGGCTTAGCGTCGATGGAACAGTTGGCCAAGCAGAACATGCTGCAAGGCATGACATATAGCTGGACCGGATTGGCGCAAGAAGAAGTCGAAGCCGGCGGCAAAGCAGTCATCATTTTTGCCCTCGGATTACTGGTGGTATATCTGACTCTATCGGCGCAATACGAAAGCTTTGCCCTGCCTTTCATCATCTTGCTGGCGGTGCCTATGGCCGTGCTAGGAGCTTTGAGCTTTATCTCAATGCGCGGCCTGGTTGACGATGTTTACGTGCAAATCGGGCTGGTGATGTTGATCGGACTGTCGGCAAAGAACTCGATTCTGATCGTGGAATTTGCCGAGCAATTAATCGCGCAAGGCCGTTCCATCACGGGCGCGGCGATTGAAGCGGGCGAGCTGCGATTGCGTCCCATTCTGATGACCTCGTTCGCGTTTATTTTGGGCGTGCTGCCGCTCTATTTCGCAAGCGGCGCCGGCAAGCTGGGACGGCACTCCGTCGGAACTGCAATCGTCGGCGGCATGTTGTTCTCGACCGTGCTTAACCTGTTCTTTATCCCGGTGCTGTACGTGATCGTGAAGAGCATTCTGGTCGCGATCTCCGGGAAAAAGGAAATCGAGATACAGGAGCCTGCGGAAGTCGCATAAATGCTTTGAGGAGCGCGATGTTGAAAGTATTCTCTGCGAGGTAAGGCCAGCGTTGGTGCGCTGCGAGATGGCCTCGCGCTTATGCTGGGGCACGGCGGCCGGGATATGACGCGGAGTAGGCGGAGAAGGAACTTTATTTGCGCTTGCCGTCAGAGGATCGCCCGATCCCAAGGCTGAAACTTAGCCAATTCCGCGAACCGGTGTATCGGTGATGCCATTCGCGATATTCCCTTCAATCGGCTGTTCGTATGGACGCTCGTCTGGGCTGGTTGTACTTTGCCGAGACGGTGGTTTCAGAGAGTACAAGAAGGGAACTCCCATAAGGCTTTTAACGTAGAGATAGAGATAATGGTGAAACTCTCATCCGTTACGGCAAGCGACACAATTAATACCAGCCGGATGGCTCGAATGAGTCACTGGGCGTTACTGCGTGTCTTGGTCTTGGCGGTCATGTTGCTCGCCACGGTGATCATCACTCCACGGGTGCTCAACCTCGCCGTTCCGCCAGACCCATCCCCTTGGCATCCCGGGCTAGTGGCCTTGCGCAATCTGTTGGTGGCTGCCGCGATGGTGTGGACTTACGCTCGGGCTGTCCGATGGCTGGAGGACCGCCCAGCAAGTGAGATCAAGTTTCGTGCCGATCATCTTTTGGGTGGAACGCTTCTCGGCATGGCGCTGATCAGTGCCGTCTATCTCGTGCTGTGGTCACTGGGCTGTGCTAACTTCGGGCCCGGAACAGGCTTGGCCGACTTGGGCTTCGCCCTGATTGGCGTCTTTGGCGTGGCTTTGGCCGAAGAGTTGCTGTTTCGAGGCATCGTCCTGCGGATTACCGAGGACGCGTTCGGTACGCTTGTCGCCGTGCTCTTGTCCATGGTGATTTTCGGCCTGGCACATAGTTTCAATCGGGGTGCGACGCCTACGGGGGTGTTGGCAATCGCCCTTGAAGCGGGAGTTCTACTCGGCCTTGCCTATGTCGTGACACGCAACCTCTGGCTGGCCGTCGGAATTCATCTGGGCTGGAACTTTTGCGAAGGCAACTTGTACGGTGCTACGGTTTCGGGCACCGCCGCGCCTCATAGCTTCGTCCGAGCCACGCTCGCTGGCCCACTAAGCCTGACCGGCGGGATATTCGGCCCCGAGGCGTCTGTAGTCAGCATAGGGATCTGTCTGGCAGCCGCGGCAGTCCTGCTGGCCCTGATCGTCCGAAAGAACGGATGGCGGCCGATGCGTTTCCAACTGACCCTACCAGGCTCTTCACTGTCGGAGATGCGGATGCCGTCCTCGCCAGAGCGCGGCCTCTGATTTTAGATCCCATAATCGGTGCTATCCGGTTGCGGACCTCGACACCGTTGCGGAGCAGGTCTACGTACCGTTGGGAAGAACTTATTGCGGCCAGGATTGCATTGCGGTGGCAACTACACGTTGCAAATCCGCGCGCCTGGCTCCGGTCGCAGCCTGCACGGCCATACCCTGACAGATGGTCATTACGTAGCGGGAAAGATCGGCGGGATTCGAATCGGCGGCCAAATCTCCTTCGTTTTTTGCGCGCTTGAAGCGACGGCGGAGGAGAGCTTCATCCGCTATGCGCCGCGAAACCAGTTCTTCCCGAATACAATTGGCATCTTCTCCGCATGCGAGCGCCCCCTGAACCATGAGGCATCCCGAAGGATGGTTCGGATCGGCGAGTAAATCCGCCGCTCCCCGCAGCAACTTCTCCGCGACCGCCCGCGCGGTGGGTTGCTTCAGAGCTTCGCGAATGTATGCGGCCCTGCCTTGAGCATAATGGTCAAGAACTTTGTGGAACAGGGTTTCTTTGTTTCCGAATGCGGCGTAAAGACTGGGGCGGTTAATGCCCATTGCATTGGTGAGGTCAGATAGGGAGGCACCCTCATAGCCCCGGCGCCAGAACACTTGCATCGCAGCATCAAGCGCCTTCTCCGGATCGAAAGATCGCGGCCGGCCGGCGGGTCCCGTCCGCTTTTGCGCTTTCATGTTTCCCAACTATAACACTTTTTTACCGCTCAGTACAGATTGTCGGGGGTGCATCGAGACCTTGTTGTGCCTCTCCCTTTCGGCAGGAGTTTTGGTGATCAACCTAAACTGATTCCTGAATCGACAATGAGAACTTCGCCACGTTTTACACATGACTGATCAAGAGGGTTAACCTTACCTTCTTGACAAAAATGCGCGCTGTCCCTAGAGTGCGAATTAACGCTGGTGTCCGAATATTTTCCCCATAGGTGCCCAAGTTATGAAGAATGTTTACGAAGTTTTGAGGCAAAAAGAGCTGGAACTTTCCAGACTAGAAAAGGAAGTGGAAGCGCTGAGAGTAGCGGCGCCCTTGTTATCCGACGAGAAAGAAGCGGGAATGGATACGGGGAATAAGCCCACGCTCACTAATCCTACTTCCTCGCAAACTCCTATACGCATACCTCAGCCCGCTGCGGTAAATGCGGCTCCGCCGCAACAGGCGCGCGCTGCCGGATGGGAAGACACAGCAAAACGCTGGCCGTAGGGGTTGACCGTCGCCTGCGGCCTTTAATGATTCGAGCTTTCTTGTTTATGGCTCGATGTTTGTAAACTCGCTGGAAAGGCGCCGCAGCGGCTCCGCGGTGAGCATTACCAGGCGCCATTCGGTTTTAAATTCAGCCCCGATCGTTTTGTAGAAGTCGATCGCAAGCTGATTCCAGTCCAATACCTCCCATCGCACTCCATAGCAATTTTCTTTTACGGCTACATCCGCGACATAGGCCAATAACGCTTTGCCAATTCCTTTTCCCCGAAACTCAGTGCGGACGAATAAATCTTCGAGGAAGATTCCGGGGCCGCGCCAGGTTGAGTATGAGTCGAAGAACAGGGCGTAGCCCGCGGGATGTCCATCCCATTCGGCGATGATGGCGCGGAATTTGCGATGCGGTCCGAACCCGTCGCGGGCGAGGCCGGCCTCGGTGTTCGATACGTGCTCCAGCCCGTGTTCGTAGTCTGCGAGCTCGCGGATTAGAGTCAGCAATAATCCCGCATCTTCGATTTTCGCCTGCCGGAGCGACAACATAAATCCTCCTAAAGCGAGGATCATACGTGAACCTCGCGGAACTTAGGGCGGTGGCCCAAAGTGATCTTCGGCCTCGCCAATCTCCATTGCTACTGTAGTACCTGTAGAGAACTGTGCAGCTTTCTGTGACCCTGTGTTTTAACGGTGTTCGACTAATTGCATGACCCAGAATCTATATGAGCACTGAACCGATACGAGTGCCGGCGGCCGGCATTCCAGGCAATGCCGCGGGTGAAAATCGGGGAGATAAGAGTCGCCAGCACGAATTCCAGCTCAACGAAATGCTGGAGAAGCGGATCAGCGAGCTGGGATTGGCGATTGAAAGCTCGTCTCTGCATCCCCTGGTTGAACAGCTTTACCGCGAACTGGAACGCAAAAAGATTACGAAGTTCCGTCCGCATTGCTACCTATCGGACGAATGGGGATGTCCGTCGGGCGAACCGGTGATCGGTATCCCTTTTTACCTCGCCAATCCTGAGCTTTCATCTTTGGAAAAGGATGTAAATGACCTCGAGGATGCTCACGAGATCATGATGTATCTGCGACACGAGGCGGGACATGCCTTCAATTACGCCTACCGGCTGCATCGCACGCCGCAATGGAAGGAATTGTTTGGATCATTTCGCCGCCCTTACCGCGACAATTACAGGCCGGTTCCGTTTTCCAGAAACTTCGTCAGGCATTTGGCGGGATGGTATGCGCAAAAACATCCCGATGAGGATTTTGCTGAAACGTTTGCTGTCTGGCTCACGCCGGGCTCGGGCTGGAGAAAACGCTACAAGGGGTGGGGGGCTTTAACGAAGTTGCGATACATGGACCGGATCGCGCGCGAATTGGGCGGCATCGATCCAGTCCGTCGCCGAGGAGTACCCGATGTCACCGTGGATGAGATGGATTCGACGGTGGCGGAATTCTATCGGCGGTCGACGGTAGAAGTTCCACTCGGAGATTTGGCGCTCGACACTGACTTGCGAGATATTTTTAATGCCTCCAAAAGGCGCAAAACAGCCACCCCGGCGCAGGGATTATTAAAGCAACATCGCAAAACCATCGTCGACAAGATCGCTTACTGGACGGGAGCACAGCGGCCCCTGATCCGAAAGTTGATCGATGTGATCGAACAGAAATCAGGCGAACTCAAACTGTTCGCCGACCGCGGAAGAGAACCAGAATACCTAACCAATATCACGGTCTATGCGACTGCGTTGGCAATGAATTATATGAACCGGGGAAAGTTTGTGCAGTCATGATTTGCAGAATGCAGCGTCAGGCGGGTTTAAGATGAGCCGCCATCTGAAAGTTGCCGTGCTGTACGACCTTTGGGAAGAGGACTGCGGCAGCGGGGAATCTCGCGGAGCGCCGCCTGGATTTAAGGTAGCCGCAAAGAAAAAAGAAAAAGAAGACAGGGAAGAAATTTCAGAAGCGCTTGCCGAACTCGGTCACGAGCCCTTCTATCATGTGCTCGATACTCTTCCGTCTTTAAATTCCGTGGCGAAGTGCAAGGCTGATCTCATTTTTAATCTGACCGAATCGTTTGCCGGCGACGACACGAAGGAAACGAACGTTGCCGCGTATCTGGACTTGACCGGAATTCCTTACACGGGCGGGGGTCCACACGCCCACTTTCTCGCGCAAGACAAGGGGTTGGCCAAGAAAATGTTTGCTTTCCACGGCATCCGCACCCCTTATTTTGCGACAGCTTATCGCGGCAGGGTCGAACACGCGCACGATATTTCGTTTCCGCTGATCGTCAAGCCCATGTCGGAAGATGGCTCGATTGGAATTGATGCCGACGCGGTTGTGCATAGCATTAAAGAATTGATGGAGCGCATCGAGTACATACAACAGGAATTCGATTCTCCGGCATTGATTGAGGAATACATCGAAGGCCGGGAAATTTACGCGGCGATTTTGGGCAGCTATGAGCGGGCGCACGCGCTTCCCCTGGTCGAGCTGGACTTTTCACGGATGCCAAAGGGTATTCCGCGAATTGCCAGTTACGATGTGAAGTTCGAAAAGGAAACGCAAGCTCACAAGTTGACGAAATCGGAAGTGGCGGGGAATCTGGATGCGGAGACCATCTCACGCTTAACCGAGACTGCGCTTGCCGCTTACAACGCGGTGAAATTGCGGGATTATGGCCGTATTGACATGCGCCTTTCGCCCGCGGGTGAAGTCTATGTCATTGAAGCAAACCCTAATCCCTGGCTGGCAAGCGGACATGAATTCGCCATGGCCGCAAAAGAGTCGGGACGGAGTTACACGGAATTAATTGGCGAGATTGTTGATATGGCGATGACGAGAAGTGTGAAGACAAATATGCGCGCCAAATCCCAAGGCGCCTGACCGTAACGGCGGGATTCAGTTTTCGCCTCAGCAAAAAAAGTTTTTCGATGTTCGGGGCCCTCAGGGAGGATCTGGCGGGTTGCGCATGATGCTGGTGGTGCGCGCCGGATCCTTCGGGACTGGCGTCCCTCGAGGATGACGTCAAATGCTATGGGAAGGGGAATCCTATCGAGTGATCGTGAAGTTGGTGTGGAGGTTGATTTTGGCGCCATCCTGGAGCGAAGCGAAGGATCTCCTGCGGCGCCTGAATGTTTCTCGGGCGGATGGTCTCTCCAGTGCCGCGCGCGAGATCCCTCGCCCCGCTGGAGAAAACGCGGGGAACTTCGGGATGGCCAATCGGAAAGATACGGCGCCGGGGTATCGGGATGTGGTTTAAACTTATCTGAGCTTTTTTGGTGTAAAGGAAAGCTTGGATTGATTTGAAGAAAGCGTTGGCCTTTCGCACTCTCATATTGCTTGCCGCTGGGGCAGCGATCAGTTTCGGCGCTGACGGCTCCCAGAATCCTCCGGCGACGGCGATTGATTCTTCTCAGATAATTCAATATCTCAGCAATACCATCAACTGGTATCACCAGACGGCGACCGAACAACAACTGGTCACGGAGCCAACGGACCTTACTTTTTTTCAGGACAACCGCCGCGTCGCGAACCAGGTGGTACAGCTCGCCTTCGATTTTGCGCGGGAACAGGCGGACGCGCGCGCTAAGCAGCGGCAGCGGACGCAAGTCGAAAGTGGGATTCCTTCGCAATATCAATCGCTGTTGCAAATGGCGGAAAATGCGGACAAGGAAGTCGAACAGACGCAAGCCGAAATACCGCCATTACAGAAAAAACTTGAGACGGCCGCTCCCGGTAAGCGCGGCCAGCTGCAGAGCCTGATTGCTGAGACGCAGAGCGAAGTTTCACTGCAAGAAGCTCGCCGGGACGCCCTTCACAGCATGACCGAGTTTGTCAGTGAGGCTGGCAGCAACGGGGCCGGCGCGGGCGATCTGCGACAACAGATCGAAGAGTTGGCCCACTCCGTTCCGGCGGCCGCGAGCAATACCTCATCCACGAATAGTGATCAATCGCAGAGCGCTCAAGATTCTGCGAAGTCAGCTTCGATTGCGAACAAGGAGCCACCGTCCGGAATTTGGGGCCTGATAGCCGACCTGTTTCGGCTTTCCAGAAAAGACCACGTTCTGAAACAAGATATTGCCGCCACTGATGCGCTCATTCAAGCTGGTAAGGAACTGCGTACCCCGCTGGTCACAAAACTGAAAACAATGATCCAGGCCGGGGATCAATTAGCTAAGCAGGCCGACACCGGCGATCAGAAAGCGCTCACGCAGGAAAAGCAGGAATTGGACAAACTGGCGGTCGATTTCAGAGCCACGTCGGGTGCAATTCTTCCGTTAAGCAAACAGGGAATCGTTTTGGACCTTTATAAGCGGAACCTTTCGAGCTGGGAGGAATCGTCAAAGTCCGAATTCAAATCGGAGCTCAAAAATTTGCTGGCGCGGTTAACGGTCCTGTTGATCGTGATCGTCACCGTCATGATTCTGGGCGAAGTCTGGCGGCGAACGATCTTCCGCTATGTGCATGACGTGCGCCGCCGGTATCAGTTTCTGCTGCTTCGCAGGATCGTATTGTGGGTGGTGATTGCGCTGATTATTGCGTTCACTTTCGCTACGCAATTAGGTTCCGTGGTAACTTTTGCGGGCTTGATTACGGCGGGCGTGGCCGTCGCGCTGCAGAACGTAATTGTTTCGATGGTCGGATATTTCTTTCTAATCGGCAAATTTGGAATCCGTGTAGGCGACCGCGTGCAGGTTTCGGGTGTTACGGGCGAGGTCGTAGATATTGGATTGGTGCGTTTCCATCTAATGGAACTTGGCGGCGCGGGAGTCGATTCGCAACCCACGGGACGGGTGGTCGCATTCTCGAATTCCATAGTCTTCCAACCTGCGTCCGGGCTTTTCAAGCAGATTCCAGGAACAAATTTTGTATGGCATGAGATTGACCTGACGTTCGCTCCCGAGAGCGATTACCATGCCGTGCGCGAGAGAGTCACGGCCGCAGTGGATACGGCATTTGCCGAATCTCACGAAAAAATGGAAGGCCAGCGCCATCAGATGGAGATGACTCTCAGTTCCATCTCAGCCGCGGAACTGAAACCGAAGACTCGCCTGCACTTCTCCTCCGCGGGTATCGAGGTGAATGTCCGCTTTCCAGTCGAGCTTGATACTGCCGCTGAAATTGATGAGCAAATCATGAAGGAATTGCTGACCGCCATCGAGAAAGATCCGAGGCTGAAGCTCGCCGGGTCCGGAATGCCTACCGTTAAGGCGGAAGCGTAGTGTCTGCCGCGGCGCTGCACGCGGATGTGATGTGATGCACAGCTAGTTCGCGCCGAGAACCGGAGTCGCCTGGCGCAAAAGGTTCCAGTCGTTTTCGACATCGCTCTCAGCGGTTCTGGGAGCCGCACTCCGGCTTAATTCGTCGCGCAGGCGATAAGTTAGAATTTCGCGAGCCAGTTCTGGTGGCCCCTGCGAAGTGAGAATATTATCGCGCGACAGTCCAACGTCGACGAACTGTTCTCCAACCTGTACCTGTAGCACGGGGTGGCCGAAAGAGTCGAGACTGGGTTTCCCTTCGGCCTGCAAGCGGGACCAAGTTTTGTCTTTCACCAAGTCGGACAGAAAAGGAACACTCGACGCCATCCTGCCTGGTCCGATATTCGACCGCGCAAGGAAAGTGTTCAACTGATCTTCATAGGTGCGCCGCTCGGATGACGCGAGCGCGGCTTGCAACCTATTCTTCGAATCCAGGACTAATGCCTGTTTAGCTGGATCGAATCTTCCAGTACCCAGATAAGCGGCAGCTAATCCCACTGTGACAAAAGGATGAAGGGCGACCAACGGCAGCAAATATTTTTTGGATTTCAAGATGGATTCGAGACCACCGTAGACGGTTGTGCTTCGTACCAGGCTTCCGGGAACTTGCGGAATGACGAAACTCGACGATTCCAGGTCAGCGTGACGCCTGCTGAACTTGACTAAAGTACGCGCCAACTGCTTGGGCGTGGTTACGCCCAGGTCGGCGACAACGTTGCGATGCAGGGTCCGCGGATAATAAAAATCGATAATGCTGCGAGCAAAATCGGCGCAATTGTGCAGGATCAAATTGAACCGAGGACGGTTGGGCCGGGCATTTAACACGCGAATAAGAGCGTCATCTTGCTCCGGACGGGTTTCGATTGCGTAACTATAGATCGTACGGTCATAAGACGAGCCCACGAGCTGGATCCAGTTGCCAGTTGGTGGTTCTCCGTTCTCAGTATCGGGAACGACGCTTTCGAGAAAATTGCGGCGGTACTGATTTCTGAGAAATGCAACGAGTTTTGCGTTGGCGAAAAGCGGCACATCGTCGGGCTTCTCGACGGCATAAAGATATGGGATCAGAGGGATGGCGAGCCAGTCGTGTCCGCCGACCTTGTCATAGCGGCTGATCACAACTCCCAGTTCCCCATTTCCACAGCGGCGTAATTTCACGGGCGTCTCCGCACAGATGCGCGGCAGATATACGGCGGCGTGACCGGTAGCGGTCAGAGCGCCGAAATGTCCGAAAGGCTCTTCCAGAAATAAGACGGCGGAGGCATGAGCAAGGCTCGTCGTAAACGAAAGAATCCCCAGCAAGATGATTAAGTTGGGATTTATAAAGCGTCTCATGAGCTGCCTACGTAATGCAGATGAGTTATAACCGGCGCGGTTTGCCCCCTATATTCCCGCGGGACAAATAAAGCTATCGGTCTGTTCCTTAAACCCGTGTTTACAAAGATAGTTGCCGGAGAAGCAAAAAGGAAGATTACCAATGACATGCGTCGCGTCTGGCCGATAAGTCAATGCGCGCGCAAACGCAAGAACAGTACGGCTCCGACAGGATGAAGGCCGTAGAGCGGCCGGAGAATTTGCGGGACTCCGTACCAGGTGAACTGGCCTCCGATGGCGGTGGAGAGGTGTGGAATGTGGCCGACTTCGCGATCATATCCGATTGTGTATGCCTGGACCCGTGCTATGTATTTCTCGATGAAGCCTGCCGGAATGGGATTATCGCCGAGCAAAAGGTCGCTGCTGCGGTCGGCGTTTTCGAGGCGGGTCCACGTGTAATTCCTGGTGCGGAATCGCAACGTGGATTCGGCGAGATAGCCGTTACCGATATTGCCATCCAGAAGGCTTTGATTCCGTCCCCAGACGAGCGTGGTGGCCCAGTTGCCATTTTGAAATGCCCGGTTATACATCACTGACGCGGTCATGCGGCGAATGTCCTCGGTGGGCAATACCATTTCCGGGCTGTGCAGGTGTGCGATGGAATATTGCGCGCTCCAATTTTCACCTGGATTGAAAGTTATCCGGGCGGAATATGAATCAATTTTTCCGGAATCGATATCCCAACGAAATTCGTCGGGTTCGCGGCCGTGGAATCCGGAGGCTTCGAGGCGGAAATTGCGGTGAGTTATTCCTGCCGTGATCACATCGTCGGAAATGTGCGTGGAATCTTCGAGATGGTGACCAAGCGGTGCGATGGGATCTTCGGAAGCGGAGGCGCGATGAGGAAACGCCGCCGGGCCCATTGCAGGATCTCCGACGGGAGCGGCGTAGAAAGAAAGCATCGTGCTTTCGCCAGCTATGTATTCGTAGGAAGCCGCGAGTTCCATAAAAAAGTCGTGAGGATGCTGTCCATCGATGATGGGACGCCCGTAAGCGGTTTCACCTTCTTCGAAGAGTTCGGGATAGCGCCGGTCAGAGATGGTTGCCGGCTCGAGACTGAGCATGCTTCTCAGGGTGAGCGATCCGCGGCCAAGCTTTCGGGTAGCCATTGGCATGATCCAATTTGTGGAAAATAGCTTGTCCGCGCCGCGAGGTCCGCTTTGCTGAATTTCATTGAGAGAAAGTTGACCGTGCAACATCAGCGACCAATCGCCATATGTCGTCATAATCATTTCGGACGGGGTGGAGTTGGGCTCGGCATCGGTCCCGGAAGTTGAGTGGGATTGCAGAAACTTGATGAAGGAACTCGACTGCATCGTTGGGCCATTGGATGCCGAAGTGGTCAAGTCCATCCCTGGCATTGCATCCATGCTCATGGGCATTGCGGTGGAATTGGGCTGCGCAGCCATCTGCATTTGCCCGTAGGCAAGCGACGATAAAAGGGTGACGGAAAACAGAAATATTCGTAACAAATTCGACCTCCGAAACAGCGTGAGCCGAGAAACAATTGGGGCTTGGGGCGGCTGAAAGTTGCGACAGTTTTCTGAACGCTAGATACGAAGAGGGGATCTTGAGAAGAGGAGGTCTGGTGAAACAGCGACTAATGCAGGTGAACGTGGCGGATTCAGTACGGGTGATCCTAAGAGTTCGACGACGCGATCGACTTGCGCGATAGTTGAAAAATCTGATGAAGAGGAGACTTGTGATTCGGCAATCGGGGTGTGACTAATCACGCAACATTCATGGTTCGACGGCCTGGGGCAATGCGGCCTCTGCCCATGCCGATGACATGCGCTTTGAAACATAATGGAAGAAGAAGGTGCGAGGCTTGATGAAATACCCGGCAACAGCGCCATGCTTAACAGAACAAGAGCGACAACTCTGGAGCGCAATGCCGTCACGAATTCTATGATGCAGGAACGCTGGCGGCCAATCAATGGAACTTTCGGGCGGTTAATTGGATTCGGTAAGCTACTGTCAACAAAAGGGTTACTGAGGCGAGCAAATTTCGTATGTTTTGCGGGGTGCGTCACGTACAATTCCGGTGCGTTTGAGCTTTGCGATTTTGCAGTCCCCAGTTCCTCCGCTTTAGAGCGCGACCTGCCTGCAACCTCCTCCGGAGTTTCAGCGCCACATTCAAATAAAGGAACAAGTAAAGTCATGGAAACAGGAACAGTAAAGTGGTTTAACGACGCCAAAGGATATGGGTTCATCAGCCGCCAGAGCGGTGAGGATGTTTTCGTTCACTTCTCGGCCATTCAAGCCGGCGGATTCCGCAGCCTGCAAGAGGGACAACAGGTTCAGTTCGACGTGGTCAAAGGACCGAAGGGGTGGCAGGCGGAAAATGTGAAAGCGGCTTAAACCACTTACACAAGAGATTTATTCAAGGGCGGCCTGCGGGCCGCCTTTTTTCATGTCTGCGATTGAATTAAGCGGGGCCGAGCTCTGCTCGGCTGGACAGCCGGGGCGGGCTTGTCCCTACGGGGTCGTTTATTGCTTGGAATCGCGGATCAGGACCACATCGGAATCTACGTGGCCGCGAATTATGGCGAGTTTACTGCCGTCGGGTGACCAGCCGAAACTGTCGCCAATGTGTTCCGAAGTAAAGTTGGTTATTTGTTTTCCGGGATTATTGTTAAGAGGTTGAAGCCAGAGGTTATCCACGTCGCCGGTGCGTACCGGGTATATCACGGATTTTCCGTCGCTGGAAAATTGTATTGCGCTTTCCGAAGGAGGACGTTGGAAGTCGACGAGCTTCGCGGTTCCGGAATCGGTCGCGATCAATGCCAGTTTCACTTCGTGATTACCGAGATGACTGAGCGTGGCGAACCCGGCAGTTTTGCCGTCTGGCGAAATGGCGAAAAGAGAGCCGACCAAATGATCGCTCACCTGCTGCGGGGATCCCCCCTCGACAGGCACCTTAAATAGTTTGCTGCCGTTCGAATGATCGATATAGAAGGCGAATTGATTGTCGGACGAACAGGACGGATCCGAATCCAACTTTCCTTTGGTCAGTTGTTTCAGATTACCGCCGCTCGGATCCATGCGCCAGATATTTTCAGTTTTCTCTCCGTTGTGGAGCGCCAGCATGAAGACGATATCCCGGCCGTTTGCGCAGGCCGAAGGGTCGGCGGCCAGGGCGTGTTCTTCAGACATCAAGGGAGTCTTGAGACCGGTATCCGGATTTACGGAGGATAGAACAAAATCCTGATCGACGATCAAGCGACCGTCTGGAGTCCAACTAAATTTGTCGGTTCGGGATCCGGATGTGATTTGGCGCGAGCCGTCATTTCCCATAGCCGATTCTGGCGCCACGAAAAGATTCCAGTGATTCTCCTTGAGAACGGTGGCGATGGTTCGACCATCAGCAGCCACACTGAGGTCGGAGTAACTGTTTGTATCGCGAGTGATGGGATGGAGCTGTCCACTGGGATAAGAAATCAGATTGATCTGATTGCGCGTGTAGTTTGAGGTTTGGTCGCGGGACAGAACCAGAATTCCGGTTCCATCAGGCAGCCATACAGGACGGGCTAGGATGCTGGTGTCGTAGGAAAATAACAAATGTTGATTTCCGGTGGCGACGTCAATCGCAGTCATACCCGTAATTGCATTTCCCGGCTGAATGACGACGCAAAGGATGATTTTGCCGTCGGGCGACCATGCGGGATCGGTTAAGTTCGAGCCGATCGGACCGCTGGTTAGAGTCTTTTCGTCGCCTCCGTCGATAGGTTCAACCAGGAGACGGTATTTATCGGGGTCGGGATCGTTGTAACGCAGGAAGGCGAAGCTGCGTCCGTCGGGAGAAAATGTGATGTTGGAATCAATGTCGGTGGCGAGCTTTTGCGGCGTGCCTCCCAACAAAGGCGCGCGGTAAAGAAATTCCAAAGCGTCGCTGCCCTGTTCGGTACGGATAAAGTAAAGATAATTGCCGTCGGGGGAAAAACGCAGGCCCCGGTATTGGAACTGTCCCGGTGGAATTACCTGGGTGTTGCTCTCGGTGGGAACGTTACGCAACCAGAGGCTCTGCTGTCCTGCGTCATCGACTACATTCAAAATGTATTTGCCGTCAGGAGAAATAGCGGCGAGGTTTGCCCGACCAGTCTCGGTGATCTTAGTTACAGAAATGTTCTGAAAAGGCAGGACTCGATTTCGGGAGAGAAAAGAATAGATGCCGTAGCCCGCGGCGGCAATTAGCGCGAGCGCAATCAGGCTGGTAATTCCCGTGCTTAGTATGTGCTGGCGGGCGGCAGTGGCGAGCTTTGAGTTGCTGGAGGGCTTCGCAGACTGGGATTGGATGGCGACCGGTGACGAGCCGGACTTCGGACGCGCCATGCCGGAATCGCGCTGCAATCGCTTCAAGTCTCCGCGAAGATCGGCGGCGGACTGATAGCGGAGATCGCGATCTTTTTCCAGCGCTTTATTGACTATTTCTTCCAGCTTAGCTGGCACAGCGGGATTCAGTTGCAAGAGCGGCACGGGTTCCCGCTCCAAAATCGCATGGAAAACTACCGCAGAAGTCTTCCCCTCAAAGGGCAGCCTTCCGCTCGCCATTTGATAGATCACGGTTCCCACAGAAAACAGGTCACTGCGGGCATCGAGCGCTTCGCCGCGCGCCTGTTCCGGCGACATATAAGCAATGGTGCCGACCGTCGCGCCCGGACTCGTGAGATGGGGAGCGCCGGGGCGGTTCCAAGTTGCCATTGTTTCCGCGGTGTTTTGCGTAGTTTCGGTCAGTTTAGCGAGACCAAAGTCGAGAATTTTTACGGTATTGCGTTGGGTGATGAATATGTTTGCCGGCTTGATGTCGCGATGCACAATGCCCTTGGCATGGGCGGCGTCGAGCGCGTCGGCTAGTTGCGCACTAATTTCGAGCATCCGGTCGAGAGGTAATGGCACCCTGGCAAGAGTGGCGTCGAGGCTTTCGCCGTCCAGCAACTCCATTGCTATGAAGGATTGGCCGCCGGCATTGTCGACCGCGTAAATCGTGCAGATATTTGGATGGCTGAGAGCGGACGCAGCGCGAGCTTCCAGCATGAAGCGGTCGAGGGCCGCAGTCTCGGTTGCGATTTCCGGGGGTAGAAATTTAAGAGCGACTTTGCGCCCAAGGGTCAGATCTTCGGCTTCGTACACTACACCCATTCCGCCGCTTCCTAAGCGGCTGAGAATGCGGTAATGCGAGATGGTTTCTCCGATCACGTGTCAGGAAATCATAACGGTGATCGGGGTAGGCGTCCAGCGACCGGATCGATCCTATAGACTTGAATGGCTGGTAGCGGGGTCCTTCGAGTTCCTAATCGTTGGCTAGCGAACGATCAGACGCGCGCAGGAGGGCAAAAGTTATTTAGGCAGCGGATTTTTCGGCGTCGGCGACGCTGTTGTACAGCTTGAAAAAAGTGTCTGCGCGAGTGACTTTCAAAGCATTAAGAACGCGGTCGCTGACTCCCACTAGTCCCAGGCTGCGATTTTCCTTTGAATGACTGACATGAGCGCCGACCAGCGCGCCGATACCAGCGGAATCGATGTAGGGCACACCGGTAAAATCCAAAATCAGCTTGGGATTGCTGTTCGCGCGAACCAAAGACTGAAATTCAAAAAGATTGCTGATCGTGATCGGTCCTTGTAATCGAAGGATGCGCTGTCCGTTTGATCCGGGAAGGTCTTCAACGATCAGGGGCTCTTGCGGCATCGCCAAATATTAGCGTGGTAGTGGTTGCGAATTGTTAAAGCAATGTTAATTGTGAGCTGATATGAATTTGTCGAGCTGCACTCGAGTGGACGGTCGGGGGTGCCCGCACTGGGCCTCATCTGAGCCAGGTAGAAGGAAATCTGTTTGCAATCCGTTCCAGTTAGGTGTGGCTTAGCATGGGTCTTGCAGATGCTCTTATAATAGGAGCGACGTTGCTGGAAGGGCGCTATGACGACTATCGCCGGGACGACAAGTTTGGGGAATATAGCTGATACGACCCTACGCACGCTCGGCGTGCACGACCACGAGGCAGCTATCGTAGCGGATCTGAAATCCGGATCCGAAGAGGCGTACACCGCTCTGGTCCGTGAATTTCACCAGCCGATTTACAGCCTCGTGCATCGGGTCGTGAGCGATCCTTGCGATGCCGCCGACGCGACGCAGGAAATCTTTTTGAAAGTCTTCCGCGGGATAAAACACTTTCACGGGGAGTCCAGTTTAAAGACCTGGATTTATCGCATTGCGATTCACGAAGCGTCCAATCGCAGGCGGTGGTGGTTCCGTCACAAGGCGCGGGAAGTTCCGATCAACGATGACGACCCGAATCCTGCATTACGCTCCATCGCCAATCTTGGACTTGTGGACAAGAGAGAATCGCCATTCGATAACGCTGCTCACGAGGAAGTACGAATGCGAGTGGAGCAGGAATTACGCAAGGTCGCGGAACCGTATCGCACAACTGTCATTTTGCGCGATCTGGAAGGCATGTCCTATGAGGACATTGCCGAGGTGATGCGAGTTTCGTTGGGCACAGTAAAATCGCGCCTCACGCGCGGGCGCGATGCCTTGCGGCGGCGGCTAATCCCTTACATCCGCGAAGCCGGAAAGGAATTGGGACTGGAAATGCCGTTCGAACGACAACCCGTGCAGAGGTCCCAAGCGCGGTGGAAGACTTCGGTCGAAATACCGGCCATTGCCATAAGCGGACAAGTGGAGGTGTTGTGATGAGATGCACACAGGCACGATCTCTCTGCTCAGAATATCTTGACAATATCCTGGCCGCCAACAAAGCAAGGGCTTTTGAGCAGCACATGGCGGCGTGTGCAACTTGCCGGACGCTGTACGTAGGAATGCATCAGACGCAGCAATTGCTCTCGCAGGCCAGCCGCCGGAAGGCTCCCGAAGATCTTCCGTTGAAGCTTCGCCTGGCGATATCTCGCGAAATGGCCCAGGGCCAACATCGTTTGAAAGATTATTTAGAGCTACGGTTGGAAAATACCCTTCGCGACTTCCTCATACCGGCGATTGCCGGGGTAGGCGCCGCGGTTCTGCTTTTCGGATTATTCATGGGATTTTCCGCTTTGCCGCTTCAGGCCGGTTATGCCGACGTTCCACTTATGATGAACACCGCGCCGCAATTGCAACAATCGACATTTGGCTCGCCAATGACATCAGTTGACGATGATTCGCTGGTGATTGAAGCTTACGTGGATTCGAAAGGGCGCGTCGATGACTATCGAATTCTTTCGGACTCAGACAGTTCGAAGGATTTGACTCCCCAAGTGAAAAGCATGCTCATCAATTTCATGACGTTCACCACATTCCGACCGGCGACTTCAATGGGCAGGCCCACTCCGGGCCGGGCAATCCTGTCATTTTCGAGGGTGAACGTAAAGGGATAAAAGCTTAATCGACGCCAGCGATTGCAGTTTGGATAGCGTCAACGTCGGCCCCGATGTCTTTGCCGTCGGTGCCTTTATTTTTGTATGAGCTTGATGTGAGCAATTCGTAGTCGCCGCTCTGGTAGTCGGAGAAACCCACATCTTCGGAATTGGCTGCAAAATAATTTGCGCCTGGCCAATTCGAAGGCTTGGTCCCGCTTGGAAGTCCAACGATGACATTGGAATCGAAAGCGTAAGCGCTAAAGCAACGGCTTAGTTCGGTAATTGGCACAACCGAATTAGCGCAATTGGTGACGCCTCCTCCCGCGGTCCACACCGGATATTTGCCGGCACCCACGATGTTGTTGGCAAAGACAAACCCCGGAATTTTCGGGTTGCTGACGCGATCCGCCATTGTGAGGATATGAATGTCGGGCCAACCGGTAATGTGATTCACCGACAAATTGTTCAGCCCGTTCAGCGACCATCCGTTGGAAATATTCAGCAGAGCGCCGGCGCCCGCATACTGGATGGAATTGATGTCTTGCAATATGACATCGTGAATGCTGTAGCGGCCGCCCGCCATGGCGGGCACTCCCGAGCCATTGTTAGTAAGGTCGGTTGCGATCAGAAATCCTCCGCCAACATGGCTGATGGTGTTAAAGCGAATCGTAACGTCAGTCACCTGGCAGATTGGGCATAGGTTAATCATGCTCTGCCGGGAAACGGTATAGCCTTTCGGAGTCAAAAGAATAGCGAATCCGTGTTGCGAAAATCCGCCCCAATTGTTTTCGAGTACATTCCCTTCGAACAAAACTCTTTGTGCATTCTTCAATTCAAAATGATTTTTTACCGTGAAGGGATTGCCATCCGCACCACCGACAAATCCGACATGCCCCAATTGCCAAATCAGCGGCTTGAAAAAATGGTTGTGAGTAATTTCGATGTCGGTGGGAGTGGTGGTGGACGGGTCACCGCCAAATAGAATGCACTCACCGGCTGCTTCAAGAAAATTATTATCGATCTTGTAGGGACCTCCGGGAAGTGTGCTGCTGCCGCCGCTGACGGACTGGGAATCGGCGCAGGTTCCCGTCACCGAGATGCAATGGAAGTCGGTGAAGAAAGAGTCCACAATGGCGACGTTGGTGGTTCCAGTCAAGAGGATTCCCCGCCGCGTCTCGTCTTGAGCAGTGCCGTGTACCCATACTCGATCGAGAACGATGTGGTCGGCGCTTCCCATCGCCTCGATCAGATTGACCACGGGGCCGCTGCGCAACAGGCGCGTAATTTCCAGTCCAATAAAACGGTAGTGATTGGCGCCATCGGCGAGGAGAAATGGTCCCGATGGCTGCTTCTGTGCCAGAACAATCCGCGCCATAACATTGTGGGTCGATGCGCAGTGAAATGCCGGCCTTCCCGGCAGGGCGGCAATCCCCGCATAGCATGGAGTAATGCGAGTGCCTTCGGGGGGCAGGAGACTGTCGTCAGCACTCGTGCGAATAACAATCCAGTGATCATCGTCACAGGGATTTGCTGGCAACGTAAAAACACCTGCGAACGAGGCGCCGGATTGCAATTCAATTGTGTCTCCGCAACTTGCGTTTTCGAGGGCGAGTGCCAAATCTCCTCCGACGTTTACATGAATGGTGTGGCCTGGAGCGGGCGTATTCGCGAGGTTCGATTGCACGATTGTTCTGGGGAGTTCCGCGGGACCGTCGAACTCCGCGGCAAACGCTTTGTGTGAGTTGCCAACGAATACAAAGAGGAATAAAAGACAAACGGCAAAGAGGATCTTAGTGGAGCGGGAGCAACGCGCTAACGGTGTGTAGGGGGTGGACATAAATTAAGTCAAAACATCTGGTGAACGCTATCCACACCCTAGTTCGCTCCTGTCAAGCCGCAGAGATGCCGGGAGTACGTTGCCCTAAACGCACTTCGAAGTGCACTTAGGAGTTTGATAGCGCGCCTAAACACCGTTTGTTTTCACAGTCTGGTTTGAACTTCCGTCGCGAGCGAATCCGCGCGGTTGCGGTTTAAATATCTCTTAGAGTGCTTGCATTTTCAACGAGGAATGCAGGATTGCGGCCTAACTCGTGTGGTCTAGCCTTGATGGCTACTTATTAAGGGCAGCTTCGCGCAGGCGATCATAGCGGGCATTTCCGAGCATTCGCTTGCCGAGTTGTTGAAAAGATTCGCGGATCCGCAAGCTCCGTAACCCGCGGCCATGGCAGTACGCGTCGAAGGTGCGCAATGTTGTATCCCGCATTACAGGGACGCGGCCCAATGCGAAGAGATCAGTGTCCGCGAAATTAGCGACGCAGTGGCTGGTGGACATAGTCCGGTATCCTGCCGTTTTTACCATCTCGATGGATCGCAAGTTATAACGCCCCCCGGGACAGGAAAAATGTTCAACTCGTTTTCCGACTATTTCTTCCAATTGCATTTTAGAATCGACAATTTCCCGCCGTAAACTTTCGTCGTCCAAGTCAGACAAATAGGCGTGCGTCATGGAATGGCAGCCGATCTGAAAACCCATGGACGCGAGTTCTTGAAGTTGGGCTAGGGTTAAATATCCGGGCCGTCCGAGAAATCCTGAGGTGACGTAAAAAGTCGCGCCGAAGCCAAATTCGCGCAAAACGGGCGCGGCGATCAACAAGTCTGTTTCGCTGCCGTCGTCGAAAGTGATGGTGACGGTGGATGGATCGAACTGCAACGCGTGATCCACGTCAGCACCGCGCCAGCCCATGCTCTTCAGGCAATTCATCTGCGCGCGGAAATTAGTTTCGGGCACGACGTATCGCAGGTATCCGGGAGCGTTCTGGCAAAGTGGCCGTCCCTCGCTCTCGAGCTCGTGATACATCAGGAAGACCATGAGCGGATTAGGGGGCAGTTTGGAGATGATGGATGAGGAAATGAGTTAGCGGCTCGCGCAGGCCGGAACCGCCTGCGATCAAGCCTGAAAGCAAAGGGTTCCGGCTGTTACATCGCAATTCCGTATTCTCGACAGTCTGAACAAAGCCGCCCGCGCTCAGCACAAGCGCAGCGCCCGCCGCGACGTCCCATTCATTTTTCGGGCTGAGCGTAAAAGTAGCATCCGCCAGGCCCGCTGAAACCAATGCGAGTTTGTATGCAACCGAGCCCATCGGCCTGGTTTTGAATGGCGCAGAACGAAAAGTTTCCCATTCGCCTCGCTTCACTTCACTGCGGCTAGCTAACACCACGGCATCATGCAGGTCGGTGCGATCATCGGCGAATGCTTTCTGTCCGTTATAAATTACTCCGGTTTCAATTGATCCGATAAATGTTTCTCCCGTTGCCGGGTTAAGAATTCCCCCGGCCACCGGCTTACAGTCTTCGACCAACCCGATCGAAACGCAAAATTCCGGAATTCCCGATACGAACTCGCGAGTACCGTCGAGGGGATCGACTATCCATACCCGACGCCGGTTGAGCCGCGTGAAATCATCCACGGTTTCTTCCGATAGCCAGCCCTCATCGGCCCTGAGCAGTTCCTTTCGCAAGGCCGCATCCACTGCCCGGTCGGCTTCGGTAACCGGATCGTGACCGGCTTTGTATTCCGCTTGAACGTCACCAGGCGTGAAACCATCAAAAATCTTGGCCGCCGATACCAGGGCAGCTGCGATGCGATCAACAGCGTCGGCGTAGAGTTTCATGTTGCTCCATCCTTATGCCCACAACATTCTTGCGCCAGTGATCAGAAGCACGGCGCACAGAATCCGGCGCAACCACAATACGGGCACGCGCGAACTGAGGTGCGCTCCAATCAAGCCTCCGGGAATTGACCCGATCAATAAATAACCTACCAGACTTGGATTGACGTTTCCTGCGCGATAGTGGAGCAAGCTGGTTACGCCGGTGAGTATGACAGCGTGGACAATATCGGTGCCGACCATGACCTTTGGCGGATAGCTATAGAACAGCAGCAACAACATCATAATGATGCTGCCCGAGCCGACCGAAGTCATTCCCACCAGAAATCCGGCAACCAGTCCGATCAATGTCATCCCGAGAAAAGACTTGGCAGTTGGGCGGCGGACGGCGACACTTTCTTCAATCCGGCGCTGAAGCAATAGCAGGATTGGAATGAGTATGAGCAACAGGCCAACCGCTGTCTTAATAAAACTGTTGACGCCGGTGCCGTACACATGCCGGAGATGAGTTAGAAAGGTGACCCCAAGAATCGAGCCGGGGACGCTTCCCGCCGCCATCGCCAATACGACTCGGCGGCGAACGGTTCCCTTTTTTAAATGTACCCAACTGGAACCGATCTTTGTGAAGAAATTGAACACCGCATCTGATCCGACGGCGATAATTGCCGGCACATGCAGGACAAAAATCAATAGTGGCAACAGAAGCACGCCGCCACCCAGGCCGGTGAGGCCGATCAGCGTGCCGACGAGTAAACCAATACCGATTTTGAGGGCTATCAGCATGGAAGTTGTACGGAAACAAATCGCCGAAGTGACGGCGAGTCACATTTACCGCATGAAAGATGGATTCCTTTAATACGATCCCTTGGAGCCGCTGGGAACAGACATTTCAAAAACAGGTTGCCCGCCGACGGGATTGAGATCCGCAACGTGAAATGCCTTATCCGTCATAAATGCCCAGAGCATACAAAGCCCATAGGCCAGTCCCGCCACTAAGACTTGAGCTGCTAATTGCAGGCGGGTGTGTGGGACAAACCAGTAATGCATCAGCAATAAGACGGCGACCATCGGCACGCACAACATTATGGGCAATGAATACGCATGGCGAAGAAAGTCACCGACGCGTAGACCCAATTTGTGGCAAAGATGGCGGGGCATAAAAAAAACCATTGTGCAAGTTAGTGGGATCGCGGTCCCGATCGCATCGCCGATTATTCCGTAGGGACGCACCAATAAAATACTCAACAATAGATTCGATAAGCCCTCGACCAGCGTTACAACTGCCAGCGTTTTATGTTGGCTCATGCCTAATAGCATTCTTCCCGAAGCAGCCTGCGCCAGCATCAGCGTACACGGTATGAGCAGGATCAGCAGTACAGGGTAACTTTTTTCAATGTATTTTTGACCCATCCACACTTCGATGACCGATTTTCCGAGAATGATTAGAGTAGCGGATATAGGAAGAATTGTGAAAGCACAGGCACGATTACCGGCCACAAATATTTTTCTCAGGCGGTTGATATTGCCGCTGGCATCAGTGTGACTGGACATGGGCACGAAAAGCTGCGCGAGGCTGTTGATCACGTCCGTGGCGTAGTCGACGATTCGTGCGCCAATGGAAAAGTAAGTAATTGCGACTGCGGATAACATGCTTCCGATCACGATCTCGTCGGTTTGAAAGCGCAGTCTCGCCGCCACCATGATTACAAACGTGATGCCACTGTAACCCGCCATCTCGCCGAAGGTTTTCCGGTTTACGTAACCGAGCTTCAGTGAGATTGGCAACGCCCGCACTGCGATCACACCGCGGACGCAGGCAGCCAACAGCGGGAGAACGACCGTGATAGCGGCCGCGGTCAGCAGCCCATATCCCCGCCTGAGAAAAACTACGATCAGCACCGCTCGAAGAACCGTGCTGGCGATGCCCGTCCAGTTCAAAATATAAAACTGTTGCAAACCTTCGAGGATTCCGCCGAAGACTCCAAGAGGAAATCCCAGGGCGACAGCTCCGCCAACCATCAGCAGGAGTAATTGCGCCGATGAGTGAAATTCAAGCGGGACATGAAAAAGTTTATTTACAAAGATGCAAAGCACCATCGTTATCAGCATCGTCGCTGCGCCAATGCAGCTGTAGCTGAAAAAACTGGTGCTCATCAGCTTTGAAATCTCTTCGCGATCGTGGGTGGCGGTGAACTTCGAGACCGAGCGAACGATGGAGGAGCGGATTCCGAGATCGAACAACCCGTAATATCCAGTGAATGAAAAGATCAGGACCCAAATTCCATATGCGGTGTCACCCAGCCGATGAAGGATAAACGGGGACAGGAACACGCCGATCGCAAGGTTGATTGCAAGCGCGAACCAACTCGATCCGACATTTTTCAGGAACTGAGCTTTTTCGAACTTTCGCATATGCGCCGTATCTAAACGGATTGGAGGAAAGTGTACGGACGGCTAAGTATTAGCGAGCACCCACTAATTTCGCAGACGCCAACCGGTATCCCAGGGTCGTCATTAATTCGCCCCACGCGCTCTCAATCTTAGCGATGGAGTTTTCCGACAACTGTTCTCGCCAGCCTCCGGAACGGGCGCTGCGTACGAAAGGGATGTCTTTGCGATGCTTCTTCGTGGCGACCCACTCGGCGGACTGGGTTTTCTCGAGCTCCCGCATTCTGTCGGCTGTGCTTCGCGAGACTACCGTATCCAATAGCGATGGCGCAGCTTTGATCCCAAGGAACTGCGCTATGCGGCTTAACTCCCGGTATGTATCGCCGATCATGTCTTCGTAATGAAGCAGCAGAAAATCGGAACTATTGCCTCGCGTGGATATCCAACTCGCAACATTTTCTCCCCACGTGCCCCAGCCTTTGGAAAGCAGATTGCCTTTCACAAAGTCATCCACATAACTTTCAAATGGATATCGATCGTCGATCTGCCGGTATTTCCTTTGAAAATCGTAGTGTGAAAGCACCACATCGCGAGGGTCGCGCACGACGTAAATCACTTTCTTATACCGGTGATCGAAATATTCGTGCGTCTTAATGAAGCGCGGCCGGGGAGTCCGTCTCAGTGAACGGCTCGATATCGAGGATGTGTCGGGGATCAGTTTTTCGATATTCGCGAAGGTGACATCTTCGTTGGGATGCAGGAGATTGGCGATCAGGAACCTTGTCCAGGTATTGCCGGAGCGGGGATAGGAGACGACGAAAGTATCGTCGGGAAAAACTGCAAAATTGCGCCCGGCCTGATCCAGGCCTAATGCGTACTTCAACACGAACTTGAGCCCGTAAATCATTTGGGCGGCGTACCCAGCATCGCTACAGCGGCAACCAGTTCGCCAGGTTCTCTATCCGGCATAAGCAAGTCGTAGCCCAGCCACTTCATCAACGGGGCCCAGGCACTCTCGATTTGCAGAACGGATTTCTCGGATAGTTCCGATTTCCATCCCCCTGCCGCGGCGGCCCGCACAAAGGGAATATCCTGCCGGGTATTTTTCGTGGTCGACCACATGCGACTTTGGTCAGTTTCCAACTTTCTCATTTGGGTAGCGGAACTTCGCTCCACTGCTTGCGCGATTGTTTGCCTTGTCGCCGCGATGTCCAGGAAATGCGCGATCCGTTCCATTTCGTGAATCGTGCGGGTTATCAAATCCTCATAGCGGACCAGCAAGAAACCGGAACTGGCATGTCGAGTAGCTATCCAACTTCCAACATTCTCTCCCCACGATCCATAAATTCCGGTTGCCCCAGTTATGAAACGATCTACAAATTGTTCCACGGGGTGATCCTTGGCGATTACCCGGCGCTTGATTTGAAAGTGATATTGAGACAGCGCTACGTCGCGCGGATCGCGGACTATGTAAATAACCCGTTGATAGCGCGGGTCGAAGTATTGGTGACTCTTGAGGATGCGCGGGCGCGGCAACTGCGACAACTGCCGCACAGACAAAGCCTCTGGATCGGGAATGATCCGATTTATATTTGCAAAATTCGCCGGCTCTTGCGGGTGCAGCAGGTTGCCGATTAAAAATCTGCTCCAGGTGTTTCCTGACTTTGGATAAGAAACGATGAATACATCGTCTGGGTACACAGTCAAATTCCGTCCCGGGTGGTGTTGACCCAGGGCTCGCCTTGTCGCCGCCATTATGCGTCTATACATGGCCGGCTTTCTGGCGGGAACGGCTCACCCAATTGACAAGGTTCATCGTCATAATGATTTGTTGCCTTTTCCAGCGACGACCGCGGGCTGGGCGCTGGATAGCTTACGCACCGAGTTCGCCCTGCGAATACGACTCCTGAGCGACAGTATCCGCTCGTGAAAGCGGTGATAATGGCGGACAATCACCGGCGCTGTGCGCAGGCCGATTATCGTCAGTCGTAATTTCCAATTGTTCTGTACTCGACTGGCACGCCGAGCGGTGGCCAGCGCCCGGTCGTATTGCCGGGAGTGCAAGAAATCTTTAAGCAAATCCACCTGGCACGCCGCTTCTGTCTTGTCGACTAATCCACGAATGAGAGACCGCTGCTGCTCTGAAACCGGCAACGTAGAGGCGGCTTTTCCATAAACCTCAATGCGGGCGCGCTTCATTACGTGGCGATTTCCCGATAAGCTTCCCCGCGAAAGATTGTGGTAGAGATGCACCGCGGGATCGTATTTCATCCTGGCACCCCGGAATGACATTCGCAGCCAGAGATCAAAATCCTCGCAGCATTTGAAACGTTCGTCGAACATTCCTGCTGCCATCAGCGATTCGCGAGAGGCCACAGCAGAAGACGTTCCGACATTGCAGGTTTCCGCCAGCAGAGCTTCAAATGTAACTGACTCTAATTGTGGCTCGCGGCCAAACGCGTGCCCGACAGCCGACCCATCTTCCATAAGAATCGAGTCTGCGTAAACCAAATCCAAGGTCGGGTCCCCGGCGAGTATGCGAAGCTGAGTCGCCAGGTGGGTAGGCAGCCAAACGTCATCGCTATCCAGAAATGCGGCGTACTTGCCGCGCATCTGCAAAATTCCGGCATTGCGGGCGGCTCCCGGGCCTTTATTCGATTGTTTGAGATACACGATTCGCCCCATGTAGGGCTGAAGGGCTTGCTCCAGGGATTCCGTATCCGGGGATCCGTCATTGATCACGAGAACTTCGAAGTCGGAAAAGGTTTGTGCAAATACCGAGTCGAGCGCCGCCGAAATGGAATCGGCAGCGTTATAGGCAGGAATGATGACGCTAACTAGAACCGGCGTCTCAACGGAATCTGGAAGTTCGACGTCAATACACGGTTCGACGGGAGCAGAGTCCGCTGCATTGGTCATCCTCGCTCGCGCCCTGACCATAGTCTGACCAGGACTCTGCCCAACCGAAAATGTTTTTCTAGTTTTCAATCAAGACTCAGCTCCAATAAATCCTTCGCGCTCCAGATGCAGGAAAATCTGCTGCGCCGCTTCTTCAGCAGTGAGCTCCCCCGTATTGATCACGACCTCGGCATCTTTCGGTTCTTCATACGGATCGGAGATGCCGGTAAATTCTTTTAATATTCCCGCCCTCGCTTTGGCATAAAGTCCTTTGCGATCCCGCTGTTCGCACACTTCGACCGAAGTCGCAATGTGCACAAGAATGAAGCCGCCATGCGGCTCAATCGTGCTGCGTACATGTTTGCGTGTAGCGTCATAAGGCGCGATGGGCGCGCAAATAGCGATGCCGCCGTTCTTGGTGATTTCCGATGCGACGTACCCGATCCGCCGAATGTTGATGTCGCGATGCTCTTTGCTGAATCCCAATTCCGACGACAAATGCTTTCGCACCAGATCGCCATCAAGCAGTGTCACGGGACGTCCGCCAGCCTCTAGAAACTTGGTGATCAGAACGTTCGCGATGGTTGACTTTCCGGAGCCGGAGAGCCCAGTGAAAAAAATGGTCAGGCCCTGCTTGTGGCGGGGCGGATAGCTGCGTCGCAGTTCCTGCACCACCTCGGGATAAGTGAACCATGAAGGGATATCGCTGCCTTCATTCAACCGCCGTCGCTGCTCGGTGCCTGAAAGGTTGAGCACTCGGGAACCTTTCGGGACCTCGTCCTCGGGCACATAGCGGTCTTGGTCTTCCAGGTAAACCATCATCTGGAAAGGCTCCATTGTGACGCCCATGTCAGCTTCGTGCTTCTTGAACAATTCTTGTGCGTCGTACGGTCCGTAGAAAGGCTTGCCGTTGGTGTCGTTTCCGGGGCCGGCATGATCGCGTCCCACAATAAAGTGAGTGACGCCATGATTTTTGCGGATCAGGGCATGCCAAATCGCCTCCCGCGGCCCGCCCATGCGCATGGCTAATGGAAGCAGCGAGAGCTTGACCGTGCCGTGAGGGTATTTCGGTATCAGCAGTTGATAGCAGCGGACGCGGGTAAAATAATCGACATCTCCCGGTCTGGTCATGCCCACGGAAGGATGAATCAGCAAATTGGCTTCGACATTCTTCGCGGCGCGAAAGGTTAGCTCGACGTGGGCGCGATGCATGGGATTGCGAGTTTGGAAAGCAACCACCCGGCGCCATCCCAGGCGAGCAAATTCGGCGCGCAATTCCGCCGGCGTGAGTCTCAAGTTCTTAAAGTCGTAGTGTGAGGGCGCTTGCAGGCCTTGCACTCGGCCGCCCACGTACCAGGCGTTTCCTTTATTCAGCAAATAATCCACGCCGGGATGCGCCGCACTCGTGGTTCCGAATACTGACTTCGCTTCCGCCTCGCGATCAGGTTGCCAGACTTCCTCTACGTGTAACACTCCCAGCATTACTCCCTCAGGGTCGCGCAACGCCACCTTGCTGCTGCCCGGCTTGAGGGACTTCGCAAATTCCTCTTTCAGGTCCAGCGTAATGGGGATCGGCCATAAGACTCCGCTGGCCAGACGCATGTTTTGACAGACTCCATCGTAGTCCGCGCGCGTCATGAATCCGCGCAGCGGCGAAAAGCCACCGCTCATCAGAAGTTCCAAGTCGCAAAGTTGGCGCGGGGTAAGATCCCATGAAGGCCACTCGCGAGATTGTGCTTTTAGTTCGTTCGCCTGCTCGGCGGGCACAGTCAGATCAACTAACTCACCGCCGTGTGGCGGGATGAGATGGCTGGTGGAAGCGGTCAAATCCTTAATCCTCCTTGGATCATGTATTTAGTTTTGAATGTTGGAAAAATTGCCGGGTCGAGTGCGGTGATTCAACAAGCCCGCAGGATATAAAGAGGGTTCACGACCATAATTTGCATTTTAGATTACTACGTAAGCGGTAGGACCCGCAAAGTCGGCCTTTGGTAACCAGAAGTAACGTTACATTCAGGTGGCGGGTTCCACTTCAAATTTGCCGTTTGCTTCCGTCGTTATGTAAGCCCAGGGATCTCCCGGCTCATGGGTGAAGATGGTTAGCCATTTCTCCTTCACCGCCCTCTCGTAGTAACGCTTACGGCTTTCAATAACATCGAGCGGATAGAGATCGAACCCCATTCCCCAGGTGATGGGAACGTGCGCAATCGTGGGGATGAGATCGGAAATGTAGCAGGCCGTTTTGTCGCCGCTGCTTATAATCACGGCCTGCATATCGCGGGTATGGCCGCGAAAAACTTCTACGGAGACGCCTGGCACAATTTCCTGGTTCTCCCGCAGTAACTGCATTTGCCCACTCTCGATCAGCGGATTGTAATTTGCCGCAATATAAGAAATGACATCTCGTTCAGACGGTTGTTGCGCCTGGTTCCACTCGCCCTCCTGCACGTAGTACTTGGCCTTCGGAAAAGTTGGAACAATATTATCGCCGCGGCGCGTGGTATTCCATCCGCAGTGATCGAAATGTAAATGGGTATTGATCACAATGTCGATATCGTCGGCCGATATTCCGGCAGCTTCGAGGTTATTCAACAATTGCGCGGGCTGGCCGTAGATTCGAACCATTTTTTCCGTGAGTTTATTGCCGATGCCAGTCTCGATCAGTATGGTTTTGTGGCCGGTCCGAACCACCAGGGAGTTCAAACCGGAGGGAACGCGGTTCCGGTCGTCGGCCTGAACCTTCTTCTCCCACATAATTTTGGGGATGACTCCGAAAAATGCCCCGCCGTCGAGGTGGTAAATTCCATCTGAAACAACTGTTAGCTCAAAGTCCCCGAGATTCTTGCGATGCATTTCGGCTTTCCTTTTCCCATTGTCACGCACGCGGGCTTGCCATGATCTCAGGCTCGCCGCCCATGCTAAAATTAAGGCGCATAATTCTAAAGATGCCCTCTGACATACAACATCTCAGCGAACTGCAACAATTTGATCGAGAAATTCTTCGTCTTCAAAACGAAATTGCCGCCTTTCCCAAACGAATCGCCCAAATCGAACAACGCCTAGCTGGGACGAAAGCGCACCTCGAAACGGCGAAAGCCGCGGTTAAGGCGGATGAAGCTGCGCGCCGCAAATTCGAAACCGCGATTCAGGACCTTCAGCAAAAAATTTCCAAATATCGCGACCAGTCGTTGGACGTAAAGACCAACGACCAATATAAGGCATTGCTGCACGAGATTGAATTCGCCGAGCAGGATATTCGCGCCAACGAAGACAAGATTCTCGATCTGATGGTCAATGCCGAAGCCCGCGAGAAGGATGTCAAGGCGGCGGAAGCCAAGCTTAAAGCTGAAATGGCGGAGATTGAAAAGGAAAAATCGGAAGCCCGGCTGCGTACCGCCGAGGATGAAAAACAATTAGCGGAATGGAACAGCAAGCGTGAGGCGGCGCGTTCAGGAGTGAGCGCCGACTTGCTGAGGCATTATGATCGCGTTCTGAAATTTCGTGGCAGCGGTCTGGCCGAAGTGCGCGATCAAAAGTGTATGGGATGCCAGGTAATGCTGCGTCCGCAAACTTATAACGAAGTGCGCGCTGGGCAATTAGTGTTTTGCGAATCCTGCCAACGCATCCTGTTTTTCGATCCCGCGACAGAAATCGCGCCAGAGCGGCCGAGTCTTACTGCAAAGAAGCGCACGCGGCCAAAATCTCATATTGACCGCGCCTGGATCTACCGCCCTGATTTCGCTGAGACAGGAGAGGTTTTTCTGGCATTGGTGAACGCCAAGGGCAGTTCCAGCCGGCGTGTATACGACGCTCATACCGGTAGAAAAGTTGGCGAAACCCGCCTTGAGCCGGGCGATTTCAGCGCCGCCTTTGCGGATGATATTGCCGCTGGGGTGATGCTCAACAGTGGCTTGGATGAGCAACAGCTGGAAGAGTGGAATCCAGAGTTGCCAATGACGATTCTGGACGAGCTAAATGGCGATCTCAAAACAGCGCGTGCTGAAACGCCTTCGCCGGAAACTCATTCTGCTCCGCACACGACATAGCGTCGGTTTTAAAAACCACCGCCACTAGTTCCAAATCCCCGTAATCACTTTCGCCTTGGAGTCACCTGAATTTATCGGCTGCACCCCAAAATTATCTTCGATTGTCCGCAGCATATCGTAGTGATCGTAGCGTTCGTTCACCTTCATGCCCTTTTTGACCATGTCCCCGAGAAGCACGGTGTAAATGTGGTTGCTCTGCCTTTCCGGGGGCTCACTTTCGTCGAAGGTGATCTCAATTAGCGTTCCGGCACGGCTATCGGGCGGAATCCAATTCTCCAGAAAATTCTTCAGCCATGCGGATGCTGTTCTCAGATTTGTATCGTGCCCGTCGTCGTCCATGTTCGGAGAATAAAACATGTACGTCGGCAGAGGCTTATATTTCGAATCCTTTGGATCCAGACGGGAATTTTTCACGTCGCTCACAAAGGCATTGTGCGGATCTGTGGTGTTGACCGAGATCACATTCTGAAATTCCTGCTGCTGTATTTTTTTAAAGCTCAAGAACGGCACATGCTTGCGGGCGTACTTCTTCGCGTCGTATAAATATGGTCCCTGCCCCGGCTTACCCGGATAATTTTCCGCATAATTCTTCCAATCGAGAAAGTCGCCGATCGTTCGGTGCTGGTTATCGTCGGGCAAATCTTTTTGGTCGTCGCCAAACGTTCCGTGAAAGCCAAAAGTATTGCCCGCAATCATCCCCAGATAATTGGGGTAAGAAGGATGCGCCAATCCCCTGAAATCTGTGAACTCCACACCTTCGTCGGCCAGTTGTTTGAGATAGTCATCCTTAATCGCCGAAACGTATGCCTGGTTTTCTAAAACGACAACTAACACTCGGTCGAAATGTTTGTGCGGCGCAAGCGCGGGCGTTGATTGCTGCGCCATCGCCTGACCCGCAGCAGCAATGATTAGAGCAATGAGGACACGAATCATCTGATCTCCAATTCATAAAATAACACCCCGGTGTGGCGCAAGTACTCTTGCCCGCGACTCTTGTAACATAAAACGATGACGCAGTTCCTGACTCATGCCAGCCTGGGTACCCTGGAATTCGAGGCCCTGCGTCAACTATTACGCGGATACACCCAATCTCCATTCGGCCAAACACTTGTTGGCGAACTCGCACCATCCGCCGACCGAACCTGGATCGAAAACCAGCACGCGCTCACCGGAGAGGTTCGCGAGTTCCGTCGCGTTGGCGGCAGATTCGACTTCGCCGGGTTGGTCGACGTTACAAATTTATTGGACAAGGCAAAAATCGCGGGCGCAGCCCTCGAGACCGCAGAAATAAGGGACGTCGTACTCGTGGTCGACCGCTCGGCGGAATGGCGGCAGATCGCTCTTTCTCCACCATCGGCGATGAAGGTGGAGTGGAACACGGTAGGAAGTCTTTCCGCTGGAATCGTTGACTTCAACGACTTTTTAAGAGGGTTTCGCGGGAAGATCCAACCGGATGGCACGCTTGAAGATAAGGCTTCGGCAGAGTTGGCCCGAATCCGCCGCGACATGGAAAGACAACGCCGGCAGATACAAGAATCGCTCCGTAATTATTTGCGCCGATTGGCGGAAGGCGGAACGGTGCAGGATGAGCTAGTCACAATTCGCGGCGAACGGTTTGTGATTCCAGTAAAAGTCGAACAGAAACGCAGGGTGCAAGGAGTGATCCACGGCGCCAGTTCCAGCGGACAAACAGTCTTCATCGAGCCACTCGAAACAATTGAACAAAATAACGAACTCGTGCGATTGCTCGATGACGAGCAGGCCGAGATTCATCGGATTCTATTAGAGATGACGCGAACAATTGGCGATCACGCGAGTGAGATTCTCGCCGCCATAGAAATTCTCGCGCAACTCGAATTGCAATTCGCCAAAGCCAGATTTGCCGAAGCGTACGAATGCGTTCCCGTGAGCTTGGTAAGCGGAGAGGGATCGGCCTCTAACCGGCTGGTCTTGCGTAATGCTCGCCATCCCCTGCTGGAACGAAATCTCAAATCAAAATCCATTAGCGTAATCCCCATCACGATTGAACTCGAAGATGACGCGCATGAGCTCGTCATTACAGGCCCGAACACGGGTGGAAAAACCGTCGCTCTCAAAACCGTTGGTCTGCTCGCATTAATGGCTCAATCCGGCGTTCCCGTTCCCGCGGATCGCGCGGAATTCCCTCTCTTCGACGCCATTCTTGCCGATATTGGCGATTACCAATCCATCGAGCAGAATCTATCGACGTTCTCCGCACACGTTACGAATATCGATTTCATTTCACGCGCTGCGACCTCGCGGTCCCTGGTTCTGCTCGACGAACTCGGCTCCGCTACCGATCCCGAGGAAGGAGCGGCACTCGCGGTTGCGATCGCGGATCATTTTCGCCGCATTGGCTGCCTCAGCATAATCTCTACTCACCACACATCTCTGAAAGTTTATGGCGCGAATACAAACGGAGTGGTCAACGCTTCCGTAGGATTCAATGAGGCCACATTGCAGCCGACATATGAGCTGAAGATCGGCGTGCCCGGAGCTTCTGCGGGAATCAACATCGCCCGCAGGCTGGGATTGAATCCCTCCATTATCGATGCGGCTCTATCTCGCATGGGCACTCAGGCGCGGGATGTGGGGGAATTTCTGGATCGTCTGCACTACGATCTGCGGGAAATAGCAGCAGAGCGAAACCAGATAATTGCCCGCGAGCAAGAATTGGATCGAGAAAAATCGCGTCTCGCACTGGAAGGCAAAAAAGAGCAAAGCGCCAGACTTAAAGAAATGGAAACAAAGCTCGAAAGCCTGCTGCGGGATTTCGAATATCACGCGCGTGAAGCGGTAATCGGCATACAAGATCGGGTGGCCGCGCAAAAGCTTTCTAAAGATGCCGAGCGCCGGATATCGAAGCTGCGGCGGGATTTTCGCGAGCAATTTGATTCAAGTATCGTGGCGCACACTACCGGTGCTGACCGCGATGACCCTAACGCACAGCCGCAAATGGTTAAACATATTTCCGAGGGGGACACCGTCAAACTAAAGTCAGTGGGGCGTCCGGCAAGAGTGTCTCGCCAAATCGATGACGGCCATTTCGAAGTGGAAATCGGCGCCATGAAAATGAAAATCGGGCGCGATGACGTCGCCGAGGTGCTGACTCGCGGGTCGGACTCCCCGCTTAAGGCCGCGCGCGCCCGCGGAATCTCCGTCTCACTGCAAAGCGAAGATCAGAACGTGCCATCTGAGATCAACGTCATTGGACGAACCGTCGACGATGCCACCAACGAAGTCGAAAAATTTCTGGACCGCGCGTTTTTAGCCGGACTACCACGGATACGTATCGTCCACGGCAGCGGCATGGGCATTCTTCGAAAAGCTTTGCGGCAGTTCTTGCAGAAACACTCGCATGTGGAATCTGTCGCGGAGGCCGCACAAAATGAAGGGGGAGGCGGCGCCACAATAGTGGAGATGAAGATTTGATTGCGCACGCACAGCGATGAACAGGGCAATCACAGGTTTCCATCAGGACGAGCAAGGCCATTGGGTAGCGCAACTGGTGTGCGGCCACACGCAGCACGTCCGCCACGACCCACCATGGCAAAGCCGCCCGTGGGTTGAAACGGAACCCGGCCGGCTGGAGAAAATCGGCATGGTGCTCGATTGCAAGAAATGCAGCGAGCCTCAAACTCCAGGTACGAACCAGGTCGAACGCTGAAATTTGATCTAGAATCCCGGCGGCCTTTCGTTCACTACTCCGAACGCTTGCTCAAGCGCGAGTCCCGCCTGAGCCAAAGTGCCCTCATCAAAGAGTCTTCCAATCAAAGTCACGCCATGAGGCACTCGCCGCGGGGGCGAGAATTTCGGCAGCGGATTAGCAGGATCGGGCGCCCAATCGCTGCGTGCCTCTGATACTTCCACGAATCCGGCGCGCAAGGTGAGCGAAGGGTGTCCGGTAAAGTTGGTAATGGTCAGCATCTCGTCGCGTAATGAAGGCACCAGCAGAATATCCACTTGCGAAAATATCCGCGCCATTTCTTCCGCGACTTTCCGGCGCAGCCGGTCGGCTTGCACGAAATCCACGGCGGATAAGAATCGCGATTGCCGGAAAATATTGGGCCACGCGTCGGGTACCTGCATTTTCAGCTGGTCAATTCCGTGGTTAAGCGTGAGTTCTTCGAAGGCCGCCGCCGATTCCGCGAACAGAATCAGATCCAGCGAATCGTAGGGCCAGTTCGGAATGTTCACTTCCACCGTCGCCATGCCGACTTTCTTCACGGTTTCGAGCGCGGCGCGATCCACGTCCGTCGCGGGGGGTTCTTTCATCCACGCGGGGAAATATCCCACACGCAGTCCTTGCACGCTTGCGACGGCGTCGAAATTCAATTTACTAGGCACGCTGGAAAGATCTCCGGCATCGGGCCCCGAAATTGCATGCAGAATCAGCACCGCATCTTCCACGCTTCGTGTCATAGGGCCAAGTTTGTCGAGCGACCAGCAAAGCGTCATCGCGCCGGTGCGGGGCACGCGGCCGAACGTAGGACGCAATCCGGTGATTCCACATCGCATCGACGGACTCACGATGCTGCCTCCGGTTTCGCTTCCGATCGCGAATCCTACCAACCCGGCAGCCGTCGCGGCTCCCGGACCGGCGCTTGATCCCGATGACCCTTCCTCCAGCAGCCATGGATTCATCGTTTGCCCGCCAAACCAAATGTCATTTAGCGCCAACGCGCCCATGCTTAATTTCGCTATTAATACGGCGCCCGCGGCGTAGAGACGCTTGACTACGGCGGCGTCTTCTGTGGGGACTCGATTCTTGAAAGGTTCGGCGCCATAAGTTGTCGGAATTCCCGCTGTGTCGAGTAAATCTTTAACGCCGAACGGAATACCATGCAACGCCCCGCGATAATTTCCGGAAACTATTTCCTGATCGGCTTGACGGGCCTGAGCTAGCGCGTGATCACGCGTGATTGTGATTACACAACGCAATTCGGGATTAAAGCGCTGCACCCGGTCGAGATAAATATTCGTCAGCCGCTCTGAAGTCAGTTTGTGTTGCTCAATCCAACGCGAAAGTTTGCTCATTGGAGCAAACGCTATATCCTCATCATTCGAGGGCAGTGGGCCTGGATTTCGGCTGCTGCGGACAAATCGATTTTCCGCGGGATAATGTTTCTGTCCCGGCAAAATCGGATTCCATTGCGAATAAGGTGCGAGCGTACTCTCCAGCGCGACCTTATGTGGCCCGGTTCGCCGTTCATAAAGCGCGGCCATCGTAGTTCGCCAGCTATCGGCCGCAACCTTGATTTCCGCACCGGTCAATTCGATTTGTACGAGCTTTTCGGCTTCGACGAATGTCTGGGGGGAAACGTCAGGGCCAACGGCAGGCGTAGTTCCAAATGCTGGAGGAGCGCCGGGCGGCAAATCGGTGGTCGTCTGCGCCATGGCTCGACCGGCGGCAGCCATGCCGAGCAAACCCAACGATGTCTGGGCTAAAAATTCCCTGCGTGATTTAGACATATTCCCTCCCTGGCCGAGTGTCTTTATGAACTCGCCACTTTTTCAGAGTGATGTCGCGCAACCGCTCTCGTCCTGGAATCGGTTCCCGCCACGCGCTCGTAAATGCTGAAAATTTGCTGGGCCGATGCAGTCCATGAAAATTTCCGGACTTGTTCATATCCGCGATGTTTCAGCCGTTCCCGCAGGGAAGTGTCGAGCAATACTCGAAGCAACGCGCGCATGATTTCGAAAACATTCTCCGCGTTGACCAAGACCGCGGCGTTACCCACGACTTCGGGTACCGATGATGTGTTCGACGTCACGACCGGGGTGCCGTGCGCCATGGCTTCCAGGGGTGGCAGGCCGAATCCTTCATAGAGAGATGGGAACACGAAAATCTTGGCAAGATCGTAGAAAATGCGCAGCACGTCGATGGGAACGAATCCCATAAACCGCACATCGTTCTGAACCCCGCCGCGAATTACGGTACGGCGCAAGTCAGGATGCTTCGACAGTTCGTCGCCGATGATAATCAACTTCAGGTCGGGGAACTTCTGTTGCTTCTCGAGTTCGGCCTTGAGGGCCGAAAAAGCTTCGATAATCCGCACCAAATTTTTGTGAGGACTGATTCTGCCGGCATAAAGAAGAAAAGGATATGTGATCTGATAACGTTCAGCGAGCAACTGCCGGTCGGGATCGGTGGCGTGGCCGTGCAGGAAACGTTGATCGATGGCGTTATAAACCACTTCGATGCGGCTCGAAGGAATATTGAAAAGCTTCTCGATCTCGCTCTTAGTGAACTTGGAAACGGCGAGAATTCTGGCCGCGCCTTTTAGCACGCGCCGAGTGAGTTGAAAATGTAAGGACCGCCGAAATCCAGATCCGTCGTGAGCGCGGTACATGTGCTCAAGCACGTCATGCACTGTGATTACGTAGGGGCAAGGCAGGCTGCGGGGCATCCAGAACAGATGCGGGATGTGGACGAGATCGCAGCTGATTTCCCGCAGGATGGCGCGACACTCGAAGTAACCTTTGGTGGTTGCTTCCCCGTTCATCAGGGGAATGCTTTCGAAATTTGCCGGAAGAGGACCGATTTCCTCGACTTTTTTTGGCGCCCCAATCAGAACGTATTTGGTCTGATGATCTAACTGGCCGAGCGCCCGCACAACATTTCGGGTGTAGGTTCCGACGCCAAATTCGTTCATGCGCCGAATATCGATGGCAATCTTCACGCAAGGAATTTAACCACAAATGAAAGGGATGGGCTATTCGTAAACGGTCATCCTCGCGCGGACAGAAATATTAAGCATTGTCCAATCTGGTCAGAATAGGGCCGAGGATATAGGCGACAAAAAATCCCGCTGAGTAGATTAGCGCAGAAATCCAAAGCAGCGCCTTGCTCAATGTGCTCGCCTCTGCGCAAGCTGACGGATTGTCCGGACTACACTCGCGAGTTCGCAGACGGGGACCGATGTAATACATGTTCACGAAGCCCAACCCGATCAAAACTCCGGCCAGTGAGAATGTCCAGTTTTTATGGTGCGATAGCGAGACCAGCCAGGGAAAAAATGAGAGCAGGGCCGCGACCGACGCTCCAAGGCCGAAAAGAATAAATAAAGAAGGAAGGGCACAGCACAATAGCGTGCCCAATGAAGTAAAAAGAGAAAAGTAACTTAGAAGCATGTTGCGTTTATCGCTCGGCGTCGCCACACTATTCATTTTTGCTCCTCTTGGCTTATAGACCGGTATCGCATGGAATCGGGCGCTTTGCCTTTGGCTGGTTCCGGAATTGAGCCTGTCACAACAACAGATTCTCCTTGGAACGCCGCTGCGGACGCCACGGAAGCCGATTCAGGAGTGAGTTGCAATATCTCATTCGAGCCAGAAATCTGAAGCGTTGCTTTTCCGTTTGCGATGACAACTTTTCCGGCAATCGTTGCGATCGATTGCTTCATGGTGAAGCCGTTCTTGGTGATGGCATCGTTTAACTGCCTGAAAGTTGCAGCGTTGCCGGGCTTCATTTTTACCGCGGCGAGTCCTTTTTCGAGGCTCACCACCACGGAGTCGACGCCCGAAACTGATTTCAATGACACGCGCACGGCGTGTGCACATACCTCTCAATCCATGCCAAAGACTGTGATGTCAATCGATCGAATTTCTGCCGACGCGGAAATTGCCAAGAGCATTATTGAGAGAACAGCGGTTATCTTTTTCATAGAGCCTCCTAGTTTGAATGTGAATGTTGGAAGAGCAAATAGCTGAAATTCAGGGCAAATCGGACATGTTCTCTGGGAAATAAGGCGCCGACATTTTGGAAGACTGGAAGCTGCGCCCCGAAACTTACGGTGTAGTTGTGGAATATTCCGAGCGCTGAGGGTCCGAGAAAAACCTGATGCGATTGAGTGTCGTCGACGATTGCGTTGGCTTGCAGAAATCTACTCGATCGCTCTCCGACTAACTCAGCGAAGATTCTCCAATCCCACTTGTCGGGCGGTTTCCGCCATTTTGGAGGGCGGTACCCGTATACCAGGCTGTAGTCGAAAACATCCGGACGCTTCTCGCCATTTCGTTCGCAGAACAAAGTGTAAGTGCTGCCCAGCCAAAGATAGTGACTGCGCGATGCCGTGCCGGTAACGGCGCCAAACATCGTGCCTGGCTGGCTTGTGGTGAAAGAAACTCCTGGGAATCCGGACTGCGACCCGGGTACGACGAGTCCAGCAAATGCGATGCTCTCGAAGCGTGTTCCCACCTTCGTGGATTTATGTTGAAAACGCCAGGCCAGAGTTGATTCAAAATCGTCACCCGGTTGAATTCTGGTCGGCGGTAGCCGTGTGTTGACCAACACGGCAGGCAGAGTCGCCGAAAGCATCAAATGAGGAGTAATGCCATACGCTATTAATTCCCGAATCGAAGTCTGCGCGCCGCCCGCCACGCGGCCGAACAAGCCTTCGTCAAAACTCCACTCGCCTTGCGAATTCGTCGGCGTCGCGAGGCCAAATACGGGGCCATGTCCGGACGCGGCGACAAGCGATGGAAATCCTAGAGCAACCAATAGAAGTACCACATATCTCATTCTTCCCCCTTGGTGAGCGGAAAACACACGTATGAAATTAACTGTGTTGGGGCAGACGGGAGGAATCTAAATTCTGAGAGCGGAGATAGGTGCGCGGAAAAGTGGAGGCGGAAGACTTAGAGGGATCTCCGTGAACCCAATGTGGGTCGAATGCTGCGATTGAACGGTCTTGCAAAGTTGTACGAAAGGTAAACTTGGGGAAAATTGCGCGCTAGTTTGTAACGTCGCAACTGGCGCGCCCATATTTGGAGCGTCCTTGCAGCAGGGATGCTGGCTGGCTCCCATATGGCAGTTTCCCGCCATCTTCCTGCAACAAGCCATCTCGGCCTGAGTCATAGACGCATTGGGCAGACAGGCGAGCGCGGGCATGGCCATCCACGCCGACAGTAAGACCAGAACGATTAGGTAACGGCCCTTCGCCATGTCCGAATCTTAAATCGTGGGGCGAGTTGAGTAAAGCTCTGATTCAGTCCAGGTTCGCGCCCGAGTTCAGTTGGGCAGACGGGGGCGTCCACGTCTGCGTGAGCCAGTTCGCTAGGTTCGCGCCATGTGAAGGCGTTCCGCATATAGCGGAAAAGCCTCTGCCAACTCTAAAACTTGCTTACGAATTCTGGTTAGGACTGTGGCGTCGGTCCTATTGTGCAGCGCGTCGGAAATCCAATGGCCGACCTGGCGCATTTCTTCTTCTTTCATGCCACGCGTGGTTAGAGCTGGCGTGCCGATGCGAATTCCGCTGGGCTTCATCGGTGGATTCACATCGAACGGTATCGCATTCTTGTTGACCGTGATGGCGGCTTCTCCCAAGGCTTTCTCGGCTTCATTACCGGGAATGCCCTTGGAGAAAACATCCACCAGCATCAGGTGAGTGTCGGTGCCTCCGGAGATAATGCGGAAGCCTTCCGCGGCCAGCGTTTCCGCAAGAATCTTCGCATTCGCGACCGTCTGGCGCGCATAATCTTTGAAACTGGGCTGCATGGCTTCGAGGAAGCAAACCGCTTTGGCCGCGATGATGTGCATCAGCGGTCCGCCCTGCATTCCAGGGAAGACTACTTTGTCGATAGCGGCTGCGAATTCCTGTTTCGACAAAATCATTCCGGCGCGCGGTCCGCGAAGAGTCTTGTGAGTAGTTGAAGTTACGATATGCGCGTGCGGAACGGGCGACGGATGCATACCCCCGGCCACGAGTCCGGCGAAATGTGCCATGTCGACCAGATAGAGAGCGCCAACTTTGTCGGCGATTTGCCGCATGCGCGCAAAATCAATGATGCGCGGGTAGGCACTACCCCCGCCAATGATCAGCTTGGGACGTTCCTTCTCCGCGATTTTCTCCAGATCGTCGTAATCAATGGTCTCGGTTTCTTTAGTGACTCCATACGGAATGATTTTGTAAGTCTTCCCTGAAAAATTCAGCGGATGGCCGTGAGTGAGATGTCCGCCATGCGCCAGATTTAATCCGAGAATCGTGTCACCGGGTTGCAGAATGGCGGCATAGGCCTCCATGTTCGCCTGCGATCCGGCGTGCGGCTGCACGTTGGCGTGTTCGGCGCCGAAAAGTTTTTTTGCCCGGTCACGAGCGAGATTTTCAACTACGTCGGCGAATTCGCATCCCCCGTAATAGCGCTTGCCGGGATATCCTTCGGCGTACTTGTTGGTGAAGACCGAGCCTGCGGCTTCGAGCACCGCCTCGCTGACGAAATTCTCGGACGCGATCAGCTCCAGCCCTTCATGCTGGCGGCGGGTTTCGTCGTCGATTGCAGCGGCAATTTGCGGATCGGTTTCGGAAAGTGGGCGCAAGATGGAGGAATTTTTCATGGAATTCTACGCGACTATTCTAACTGAGTTATGCGCGAACTTACGCTGCCCGCGTCAATTTTCAAGCAGTCTGGAATCGTGTTCCGGGCGAGGTTAGAGGGTCGTTCGGCTACACCCGAGATTCCTCGCCCCGCTGGAGAAAACGCGGGTCTTCGGAATGACGTCGGTTTTGAAGTAAATCGCGTTTCTCCAAAATATATAAAGAGGTCATCCCGAAGCTTGGCGTACTTCAGCCAAGAAAGGGATCTCGCGCTTACAACGTAGCCTAGCCTGCAGGTTGAGTTTCGCCGAACAGAAAGCCGAGGGCGGGCTGTCCCCTACGTGTTGCTTGCGAAGGCGCGTCGCAGAAATGAGCCCAGATGCCAGCCGTCCATATATTTATAGGGAGTCTCTCCGGTTGTGTAGTGACCGCAGGGCAGCACTGCTACTTTATGGTCCAAGCCATAGCGCTCGAACTCCTTGACAACATCGCGCGAAAATTCGGGCAGGAAAGTCAGATCATATTTTGCATAAATAATCAGCGACTTTCTCGGCCAGCGCGCAAACTGCTTGAAATACGACATTGGACTAATTGCGCTCCACAGGCCGCGCAGGCGTTCAACGTCGAGATGCGGTTCCAATCCCTCACGAATGTGGCGCGTGGATTGTCCGTGCCAGACAACATCCGCAAAATATGTTGAAGCATGATTGAAAGCGGCGACACGAATGCGTGGATCATGCGCCGCAGCCAGGAAGGCATAGCACGAACCCAGGCTCGTTCCCACAATTCCGAGATGATCGTAGCCTTGTTCCTCGAGCCAATCGAGGCAGCAACGCACGTCAATGACTCCCTGACGTGCGGCGTCGAGAGTGCGTCCAATGTTGGCCGAGACGGCATAGTCGGCACGACGGATTTCGGCCGGGCGGCGAATGTCATGGTAGGGCATACTCAATCGCAAAACCGCGATGCCGAGACGATTCAGCACCCGGCATAATGTGTTGTAGGCGAGAGCATCAGAATTCCAATGCGGCAGCAAGACGACCGCACGATTTCCCTTCGCTGGAAACCAGCGGGCGTTGACTAAATTATTTTCCGGATACGGTGTTCTTACCGGCGACGTAAAACGAAGGAACTCGGCGCGCCTTCCGCGAACTTTAGCTTCCAATTTTGGATCGGGAACTTCGCGCGTACTGAAAACTTGAACCTCGCGGGCCTCTAAACGAAAGTCCGAAGACTTCTGGTAAGCGAAAAATTCATCGCTCGATGCCACGATGCGGCGATTGTATTCGCGCAGATAAGTTTCGTTATCTTGCGCAAGCGTTCCGGGTTGGTATCCATTGCGACAGGGCCAATCCTGCGCCCACTCTGTTCCCCACTCGAACGGGCGCACCACACGGTTCTGGTCCACCGAAGTGAGCCGGGTCTCCCACTCATACATCCACTGTGCATAGCGTGACGGCAAGACTTGAGAATAACAAGACAGGATGCCCCAGGTCTCGCCGCCTTTTTGAGAGACCTGGGATTCGCGAATCAGGGAACAATTTCCGGTTCCTCCCCGCGAAACACGCGCGAAACGCCGCGAACAATACGTCGCATGGGAAGCGTGCCTTTGTCGTCGGCGAAAAATATTTCCCCGGTCTTACTGCTGCGGTAAAACCAGCGTCTTAACAATGCCAAGTGTTCCATTGTTTCGAGCGCCGCGCCGCCCTCTTTCGCAGAAGTTGAAGACAGCGCATCCTGAATTCGCGCCTCCATGGATTGCGATTTCGATTGATTCTCGGATTGAATCGAAAACTGTATTGGCCCAAACATGTTCGCGGCTTGAATCTTAAACAGACATACACAACCCGCCGATGCGCTGGGCTGAACCATCAGCCCATTGAGCAGGTCGAGCCGATGGATGATTTCTGGAAGTTGTCCGACGGTGGATTTAACTTTCTCGATGCGCGCGTGCAGCGCGGCCGCGTTTTCAAATTCCATGTCCAACGATGCCTGATCGCGCTGAAGCGAGATTTCGCGCAACAAAGAACCGCCATTCGATTGAAAATAGGCTTGAACTCTCTGAACTTCATGCTTGTAGTCATCGTCGGCGCATCCCTTAAAACATGGGGCCATGCACATTTTCATTTCAGAATAAATGCAGCCGGGAAAAGTGGGATCGGGATGCAAATCGTCAACGCAACGGCGCATTTTGAAAAAATCGAGCGAGTCATTGGCGAATTTTTCGGCGATTGCCCGCGAATAGAAAGGTCCGTAATAAAATGATTGACTTTTGAGGCGCCAGATTCGCGTGGTTACGGAAGCGCGAGGATATTCATTTTCGAGGTGTAGTTTGAGTAACGGAGCGAATCTCAGCCGCAGGCGGTTGAGATAGGTGCGCGGAAATGCGCGGCGCAAGAGACGATATATAAGAAATCCCGATTCGAAATCGGAGCCGGTTGGAGTGTATTCGATCGAGCGAACCAGGTCCCGCAAGTTCAACTTTTTTGAACGTTCACTTGGAATCCCGAGCAGGCGATGCAATCGCCGCCGCAGGTTGGCCGTCTTGCTGATATAAGGATCCGATTGCGGATCGTTGCCCCGAAGAAGAAAAACTCCAGGCGAACAAGGAATCCGGTCGAATATTTCTGAATCTTGCTCTGCGGCGAATGCGATGGATTCCGTCAGCACGACTTTATTTTAATCCGCAGATTCGCGTCCCGTCCGTGTGCATAGGCTGAGTTCATTTCCAGCTTGCGAATCTTCACCAAGCTCATTCGCGTTGGAACCGGTAATTGCCTTTTCGTTCTGTCGCGATAGATTCGGCAACGGTCAGAAATGCGCGCGCTGCGTGGGACAGACTCGCCGATTTGCGGTGGATCATGCGCAGCTTACGATGCAGGCGCAACTCGCGCACTGGAATCCTGATCAATTCGCCACGCGCAATTTCGTTCTCCACGCTGATTTCGGGCAGAAGCGCGACGCCGTTCCCCATGGCGACGAACGTCTTGATGGCTTGCAGTGTCGGAAGCTCAATATCCATATGGAGCGGGGTTTTGTGTTGCTTGAATGCCTGAATCACTTTGTCGCGGTAGGGAGAAGATACGATGTGGGCCACAAACGATTCGGTGCCAAGCTGGCGGATGCTCACCTGAGTTTCTTTCGCCAGACTATGCTGCGGGGGGACGACGAATACCAGTTCGTCAAGGTAGACGACGGTCGACCGCAGAGAGTTTTGTTGGGGATCGTAGGTCAAAACCCCGAGTTCGCAATTGTGGCCCAGAACGTCGTCTGGAATGTGACTGCCCAGCGCCCGCTGCACCACAATTCTGATCATGGGATGCAAGCGGCGAAACTCGGCGAGCACTGGAAGAAGATAAAGCGCGGTAAATTCGTTCGCCGCGATCGTGAGCCTTCCTTTGTTCAGTTCGCGCAATTCCACCAGAGCTTCCTGTGCGCCCTCGCGCAAATTCAGCAATCTTTCGGCATAGTCGAACAAGACGCGGCCGGCGTCTGTAAGCAAGCCTCCGCGCGATGAGCGGTCGAGCAGCGTCTCGCCAACATCCTGCTCGAGCTTGCGAATAGACTGGCTGATTGCCGACTGGGTGCGGTGTAATTTTTCGGCAGCTCGCGAGAAACGTCCTTCGCGGGCGACCGTCAGAAATACCTCAAGCTCAGGAAGGTCCATATTATAGTTCCATAAGCGTAGCTTATATAATAAGGAATACTAATGTTTATTTCAATATTATAAACTTTTCTTCATATGATTGACTGCTTATCATTACCTCAGGCGCGGACGTGCCAGGAGAAAGATACATGGATGCCACGAGAATAACCATATTCGATACCACCTTGAGGGATGGGGAACAATCTCCGGGATGCAGCATGAATGTGCAAGAGAAACTCCGTCTCGCGCATCAACTTGATCGTCTTGGCGTGGATGTCATCGAGGCGGGTTTTCCCATCGCATCGGATGGTGATTTCGCCTCGGTACAAGCTATTTCGGCGGCCGTTCCCCGCCCAGTCATTGCTGCGTTGGCTCGCGCTTGCCCCAAAGATATCGAACGAGCGGCGCAGGCACTGGCGGGAGCGGTGCTTCCGCGCATTCACGTTTTTCTTGCGACTTCCGAAATTCATCTTCAGCATAAGTTGCGGATCACGCAGCAACAGTGTTTAGAGCAGGCTCGGGACGCGGTGCGCCTGGCCAGAACCTTTTGCCAGGATGTGGAATTCTCTCCCGAAGATGCCACCCGCACGGCTCCGAAATTTCTCTACCAGATTTTGGAAGCGGTAATCGAAGCTGGCGCAACCACACTGAATATTCCAGACACTGTTGGTTACAGCGTGCCAGCTGAATTCGGAGATCTGATTCGCGGTATTCGCCAAAATGTGCGCGGCATCGACAAGGTGGTCATTTCAGCTCATTGTCACGACGATCTCGGACTGGCCGTCGCAAATTCGCTGGCGGCAGTCGACGCGGGAGCGCGGCAAATAGAGTGCGCTATAAATGGGATTGGAGAACGGGCGGGGAACGCGTCGCTGGAAGAGTTTGTAATGGCGCTGCGAGTCCGTTCTGACCGCTATGCGTTCGACACCGGCATAATGAGCGAGCAATTGTTTCCCACCAGCAAGATGCTAAGCGAAATCACGGAAGTTCCGGTGCAGCCGAACAAGGCGATTATCGGACGCAACGCTTTCGCTCACGAAGCCGGCATTCATCAAGACGGAATGCTTAAGAACCGGCACACTTATGAAATTATGACGCCGCAATCCGTCGGTGTTCCTGATTCGACGCTGGTTTTGGGTAAACATTCCGGGCGGCACGCGCTGGGCCTGCGCTGCGAACAACTCGGTTACACGTTTGACCGCCGCGAACTGGATGAAGTCTACCGGCAGTTCGTCGTGCTGGCGGATGAAATCAAGCATGTTCACGATCATCATCTGCTGAATTTAATTCGCGAGACTCGCGGCATAAAGCAGATCGCGCAACCCGCGGCGCTGGCTGCGGCTGCCCCTGGTCAAAATAAGAAAATCTTTCCCGCTGCGCTTTCCGCCGATTACAGCGCGGCCACCCTGCCGCGAAACACTATTACCGAGCATCACTCCGACCAGGAAGATTACCTGTGGGGAGTGTAGAAGAGATTCCTCGCCGGATTCTCCGGTAAACAATCGAATATACAATCGTTACTTTGCAGGATAGAATTTGCGCAATCGCGCACGTTCGATGGCGTGATTTCGTGCGCATGAACTCAACCTGTCAGGGAATGGGTTTCGCTCCATGCTGATTAAAGTGACGGTTCTGCCCGGAGATGGCATCGGGCCCGAAGTGACCGATCAGGCGATTCGGGTGCTGGATGAAGTTGCAGCTTCTTTCGGGCACGAGTTTAGCTGCATCCGCAAAGATATCGGCGGCGCAGCCCTGAAGAGCAGCAAAGACCCGCTGCCGAACGATACATTGCAGGCCTGCCTTTCTTCTGGCGCCGTTTTGCTCGGGGCAGTTGGCGGTCCTTCTTTTGACAGCTTTCCCAGCCATCTTCGTCCCGAAAGCGGGCTACTGCGATTGCGCCGCGAACTCGCCGTGTTCGCCAATCTAAGGCCGGCGACCTGTTACCCGTCGCTCGAGGATTGTTCCCCCCTGCGCCCCGAGGTAGTAAAGGGAACTGATCTTCTGATCGTTCGCGAATTGCTGGGCGGAATTTATTACGGTGAGCCGCGCTTGATCCAGGGCGCGATTGGTGAGCGCACGGCCACCGATACTATGCGATATACCGAAAAGGAAATTGAGCGCGTGGCTCACGTGGCGTTCGAGCTGGCCCGTTCGCGCCGCCGACATCTGGTGTCTGTCGATAAAGCTAATGTGCTGGATTGCTCCCGGTTGTGGCGCGATGTAGTTACTCGCATCTCGCAGGACTATTTCGATGTTAAGACATCGCACATGTACGTGGATTCCGCCGCCATGGCTCTTGTCTCCCGCCCTTCGGAGTTCGACGTGGTGCTTACGGAAAATATGTTTGGCGATATTCTTTCTGACCAGTCAGCATCAGTGGTTGGTTCGTTGGGGATGCTGGGCTCGGCCAGCGTTGGTGGTCCGGTGGGGCTTTATGAACCGGTGCACGGCTCCGCGCCCGACATTGCAGGACAGGGCATAGCCAACCCAATCGGAGCCATTCTTTCTGCGGCGATGATGCTGCGCCACTCGTTTAAGCTCGGGCGCGAAGCCGCTTGCGTGGAATCCGCCGTGGCCGAGTCTTTGAATGCGGGTTGCCGTACCCGCGACTTGGCGAAGCCCGGTCAAACCTCGCTTTCCACGAAAGAAATGGGGAATAAAATAGCCGAAGCCATTCGCGCTACCCCGTCGTGCAGCGAGAACATCGCAAGCTGATCTGATTTCGGTATTGGGCCTTTCTTCCAAGTTGAACGAAATATGAGCGTCGTTTCTTTCTCCCGGTAGTACAATTTTTGCAGATCACTTTGCGGGATGCGGCTCGATGCTTTCAAAGTGCGCCAACCCGGCTTGTCCCTCGCCATTCTTATACCTGCACGAAGGAAAGCTTTTTCGAATTCATATTGATAACAGTACGACTGCCTCGGAGCCAACGGTGGGCATGGACCCGCAGGCTAAAAAGCCTGTACGCCGCGTTGAATTCTTCTGGCTGTGCCAGGAATGCTCAACCAAAATGACCGTCAGCTTCGAAGAGGGGGCTGGAGTGAGGATTCACTCTCTTAAGCGGGCCCGCGCCACGGCGTCTTAAAGTTTCGGAGAATAGGATTTCAACTCAGCCCGCGTGACAATATATTTTCCCGTCAGCGCATTCCAGCGAATTTTCAACATTTCGCCGAGCATGCGAATTCCATCGCGCAAGGGATGAATCGCTCCGCCTTCGCGATGCGCCCATCGGACCGGCACTTCTTCAATTTTCAGCCCCGACATTCTGGCCAGGTAAAGGATCTCAGGATCGAATCCCCACCGTTCGACTTTCTGGAGAGGGAAAACTAAATCCGCGCTGCGGCGGCTGAACGCTTTGAACCCGCATTGCGTGTCTTTGAATTGCAGGCCCAGGATTACGCGCAGTGCAAGGTTGAAGAGCCGGCCGAAGATCTGCCTGGTTAGCGGCTGCCGGGTGGTTTGCAATTCCGGCTGAAGCCAGCGCGATCCGATAGCGACATCGGCGCCTTGTTTGATTGCGGCGAAGAGCTTGGGGGCTTCTTCGATCGGGGAAGACAGATCGGCATCGCTGAAAAGCAAAATTTCCCCTTGCGCATGCAGCATACCGTTACGCACACTGAATCCCTTGCCACGATTGCCGGGGTTTTGAATCAGGCGCAACATTGGATTCTGAACCGCCATCTGCCGAACGATTTCGGCGGTGTTGTCGGTCGATCCGTCATTGACGACAATTAATTCCGCATTCCAATTGCATTCGGTTGTGAAAGCGAGAATCTTCTGCAAGGTCGCGCTAATGCGCGCCGCTTCGTTGTAGGCGGGAAGGACGAAGCTGTAGGTGAATTCCAATTGTTTGTGATCGCGGAAGGCTTATGCCGTACAGTGTCCTACAGGAACTTAAATTGAGCAATGCCGAAATGGGACGGCGCTTAGGCCGCCCGGCGTTGTTTTCGCAGCATGGCAAAGAATTCTTTCACGATTTGTTCATCCCAGAATCCTGATTCCGCCTCCCCTAGCATGGTAGCTGCGGCTTGCTCATGGGTTCGCGCCGGCTTATAAGGCCGGGCGGTGCGCAGCGCGTCATAGACATCAGCTACCTGAAGCACACGGGGGAGCAGCGGAATTTCTCCTTTTCGAAGTCCATCCGGATATCCACTTCCATCCGAGTGTTCATGGTGATTGCGGATAATCGGCAGCACAAGCCGCAAAGATTTTAGAGGCCGGCAAATTTTTTCTCCGGTTGCGGGATGCTGCTTCATTATTTCCCATTCTTCAGCGGTAAGATTTGTCCCCTTTTTCAGGATTTCGTCGGGAACGGAAATCTTGCCTAAATCATGCAGGAAACCACCCCGCCGCAAGGCGACAATTGAATCTTCGTCGAGCCCCAAATGACGTCCCAAATCCGCGGCATTTCGCGCCAGCCGCTCGCAATGCCCTTCAGTGTAGGTGTCCCGGCTTTCGACGCTCAACGCGAGTGTGCAGATTACGGATTCGGCGGTCTCCAGTTCGTCGGTAAATTCTTTCAGCTTGAGAAGCGATTTAACCCGCGCAAACAACTCTTCCGACGACACCGGCTTACTGATCAAGTCATCGGCCCCGGCTTCGATGGCTCGCAGTTTGTCGCTGCGATCGCCCAGGCCCGTCATTAACAGGAACGGGATTAACCGGGTGGTGGGATTGTCTTTGAGTTGCCGGCAAAATTCGTATCCCGAAATGCCGGGCATGATGACATCCGAAAGAACCAGGTCAGGGAGCCGGTGCGAGATCTCCTGAAGGGCCGCGTCCGCGTCGGCGACGGCGGTTACATCATAGCCGGCGCTGGTGAGAAGATCGCGCATCACGTCGGCAAGGTCCGCATTGTCGTCCACCACCAGCACGTGCGCAACCGAGCGTCGGTGAAGAATTATTTTGCCCATATCATCGTGGGATTGGCTATGGCCGGAACCGGTTGTCTGACGCCCCTTCTGCGGAATCATGGTGAATTCGGCAACCTCTATTGTAAGAGATATTGCGCGTCAAGAAACGGAACGGCAATTCCCAAGTTAGGTACGCCATGTCATTTTGGGTCACATAACCTTGCCTAATATCCAAAATTGAGGTTAGGTTTGGCTATGCGACAGCTCTTGGCGGTAATAATTCTTGTTTTATTAGATGCAGTATCACTGGCAGCTTCGAAGCCCCATGTCATCAGCTTTGGAAAAACGGCATGGGCGAAGTGGTGGATTGGCGCCGACGAAATCACTCCGGTGGAGATCAAGGTGAGGGGGTTATATATCGATGGCAAGCTGAAAGAATTCACCGTGGGCGCGCCGCACGATGTGACCGACCACTTTTTTGTAGTGCGGCGGGTCTTTCACCTGAACGACGCGCTGCCCGATGAAGTCAACTCGCCGGCGAGATGGCGCTGGCAACGTGGGGGTTGGTTGCTGGTGGACCGGCTCTCGGGACATGTCTCCCAAATCAGCCTTCCCGAATTTGACGCTTATTACTCATCCTCAAGTTGGTATAGAGATTACGTGGCTTATTGCGGTATGTCAGACGATGGCAAGAAACTCTTTGCAGTGGTGGCGCAAATAGGGCAGCGGAAACCGATTCTAAAGAAATCCCTTAGCGAAGCGTCGGCTGGAAACGACGCTGTTGATGCAAAAAAAGATATGCCCGATTCCGAATGTCCGGCACCCATCTGGCAACGTCAGCCGGCGAGGGTGACATTTATCCCGAGCCAAGGCCAGAAGTTCACGTATTCCATTCGTGGGCACGATGCCGGACTGGTAAGCGTCGAAGAGGAAGACGAAGGGTCGGAGTAGGTTCTGCGATGTGGGTGGTTGGCCGAATCGTGGGTTCTTAGGTCCTTGCCAAGGATCGACGATGAACGGCCATACTAGTTTCTTCCGGCGGCGGACTTACCCGGCCATTGGCATGTTTCACAAAATTAAAGAAAGTGAACAGCAGAAAAAATGCGGTGAGAAAAACCGCGATGCCCCAGCGCGCGCGAACGTCGGAAGGGCTGGTCAGGTGTTTCGCGAAAACAGCTCCCAGAATGAGTCCAGCGACCAGTCCGCCAACGTGAGCCGAATTATCAATGCCTGCCCCAACCGCGCCGAACACAAGGTTATAGCCAGCAAAGGTGATAAGACTTTTCATAGTGCCGCGCATGGCTTGTTTTGGAATTGGCAGCTTTCCCAGATATAAAGCGGTTATCAGCGCTCCGGCTAGACCAAAAATCGCTCCTGAAGCTCCCGCTCCCACCACCAGAGGATGCCACCACAGACTCGCCAAGCTTCCAGCGATACCGCAAACTGTGTATGTCAGCACATAAGTCCAGCGGTCAAAAATCCGTTCGGCGAGAATGCCGAGGTTCCAAAGACACCACATGTTCAGCCCGATGTGCAGTATTCCAATGTGCAGATAATTCGACGTTAGAATTCGCCACGGTTGCGGTCCGAGGGATAGAGGTCCAAAATCAGCGCCCCATTTCAATAGCTGCGTAGTGTTCGGAGTTTCGAGAGGGACGCCGGAAAGAAGCATTGCCACAAATACCGCCACGTTAATGCCAACCAGAACGGTAGTCACCGGAGGGTAGCTGCGCGTGACCGGCCGGGGCTGAGGTATCGGAGTCGCCACCGGTCCAGCCGTATTCATGACGATCGCATTGTTGCGGCAATCGGCGCAGACATTTCCCCGGCTGCCGAACAGGGATGTTCGCAGCTCCCGCCCGCAACTGATGCAATTTGCCATTAAGTTAAATGCCTAGACTATCATTCCCGTGAATCCAGAGGGCTCCTCCCTCGCGCGTGATCCCGGGCTACTCCGCGATTCTCTCCATGCGCGGAAGTCTTTCCACATTCGTCCGCAATTCTTCTTTCGCGCTCGTCACTAATACGACAGAAGCAATTACGATCGCGCTTCCCGCCAGAATGTACCTGTCGACCCGCTCATGAAGGATGAGCCATCCTAAAAATACGGCGATGATCGGATTCACATAAGCGTAGGTGGAAACTTTCGACGTGCTCGCATGATTTAGCAGGAAGATATACGCGGTGTATCCAATCCACGAGCCGCAGATAATCAGGTACACGACGGCGCTTGTCCCGCGCGTTGTCCACACGGTCTGCGGGAAATCATGGAAAGCGCCCGCGATCATAAAACTTCCCAACCCGGCTGCGACCATCTGCCACGCGGTGGCCGAGAAAGGATCTACTTCCACCGATTTCCACTTCTTGGCGAGCACCGACCCGAGCGCCCAGCTAAACGCCCCGCCAACCAAACTTAAACACGCCCAGAGTTGCATTCGCCCGAATGAACTGGTCGCCGTTAAGTCTGGCCATAGCAGGATAATCATCCCGATCAGCCCTAAAGCGAGACCCGTCTTAGCCTGATTAGACACGCGGCAATGTCCCAGAATCAGCGAATCCAATATCAGGAACCATAATGGAATAATGGCGACGATCAACGCGGCCAGTCCCGAACCGACGTGAGTTTCCGCATATGCCAGGGTGAGATTTCCGCCGATCAGCAACAGCACGCCGACGGCCGCCATTTGCGCAAGCTGACTCGCAGGATAAGCAATCCTGCGTCCCCGCAGCCCGCAGAACACAAGCATAAAGGTGCCGGCAGTCAGGAATCGCACGCCACACATGACGGCGGGAGATATGCGTTCCACTGCCACGTCGATCGCCAGGTAGGTCGATCCCCAAAAAAAATAGACCAAACCGAACGCGACAATTATGTTCCAGCGGGATGCAGTTTGGCTCTGGGTCATGTAACGGATACGTATCAGAGTACGCAATTGCCATCACGGATTCACAAGCCGTGGTTGCCGGAGACTTGAATCATTCGATACGTGCCCACATCTAATTGAGTGGGCGCCGGAAAGGGCAGATTATGTCGCTTCGTCCAGTTAAAGAGATCATTCAGACAACACCTACAATTGAGGGCGCGGGCGTGAAGTTGCAGCGGGCCTTTGGTTTTGGAAAAACCAAAGATTTCGATCCATTTTTGTTGCTGGATGATTTCCGCAACGAAAATCCCCAAGATTATGTTGCAGGATTCCCCTGGCATCCCCACCGCGGGATCGAAACCATTACGTACGTTCTCGCCGGTTCGGTGGAACACGGTGACAGCCTTGGGAACAAAGGCAAAATGAGTGCCGGAGACGTGCAATGGATGACCGCGGGCAGCGGTATTCTGCACCAGGAGATGCCTAAAGGCGACCAGCATGGCCGCATGCATGGCTTTCAGCTATGGGCCAATCTGCCCTCATCGCTGAAGATGACTGATCCGCGGTATCAGGATATCCCGGCCAGCGCGATTCCCGAAGTCACCGACGACGACGGCACTAAAGTCCGAGTGATTTGCGGTGAATTCTGGGGAAAGAAGGGACCGGTCGACGGGGTGGCTGCCGATCCGAGTTATCTCGATATTTCGGTTGCTCCCGGTCGGCAGAAACGGCTGAAAGTCGAGACTACGCGCAACGCATTTGCTTATGTATTCGCCGGAGCAGGAACGTTTCGAGATGCGTCGGATCCCGGTGCAGTTTTGACCGAGCAGGCCGCCAATCCCAACGTGCCGGCAAAATACGACGCCGGCAACCACTCGCTCGTACTCTTCGATCGCGGGGACGAGATCATGGTGCAAGCTGGGGACGACGGTATTCGCTTCCTGCTGGTGTCGGGCAAACCGATCGAAGAGCCGGTGGCCTGGTACGGGCCGATCGTAATGAATACCCAGGCCGAGCTACGTCAGGCTATGACCGAACTGCAAGGTGGAGGCTTCATCAAGCACCGCTGAAAAAGGCCGAAGGCCTGCGTGGAGGGATATGCTTTTACTCTTCCTCTTCCTTAACCTCGCCCCGTTCGGCTTTCGCCTTCTCTATGATTTTTTCTTGCAGCATTCCGGGGACGGCGTCGTAGTGGTGCATTTCCATATTGAAGCTGCCGCGGCCCTGGGTCATTGAAGTCAGGTCGACGCCGTAGGTGAGCATTTCGGACATTGGCACTTCAGCTTTCACGATAGTCGTGCCGCCCTTGTTGTCCATGCCTTGGATACGGCCGCGGCGGCTGTTAAGGTCGCCCATGATGGAGCCGGCGAATTCGTCTGGAATAGTGATTTCCGCCGCCATCACCGGTTCGAGCAGTGTCGGCTTGGCCTGCTCCATGGCTTTGCGGAAGGCGATGCGGCCCGCCATTTGGAACGACATGTCGTTGGAATCGACATCGTGATAAGACCCGTCATAAAGCACAACTCTGAAATCGACCACCGGGAATCCGGCGAGGTATCCGCGCGCGGCGGCGTCTTTGATTCCTTTTTCGATGGCCGGAATATAGTTCTTCGGAATCGCGCCGCCGAAAATATCGTTCACGAATTCGAACTGGCCGCCGCGTCCCAGTGGCTCCATTTTGATTTTGCAATCGCCGTATTGTCCGTGGCCTCCGGTTTGTTTTTTGTGGCGTCCTTGGACGTCGGCCTTGCCGCGTATGGTCTCGCGATACGGGACCTTCGGAGCCTTCAGAATCACTTCGGTGTGGTACCGCTTTTTCATCTTGGAGACGACGACTTCGATATGCTGCTGCCCTGTCCCCGCGATTAGAAATTCTTTGGTTTGCGGGTCGCGGAAGAATCGCAGCATGGCATCTTCCTCCATCATCTTGTGGATGCCCGGTCCGAGCTTGTCTTCATCCGCACGGCTCTTGGGCTCGATTGCGAATGTGATTGCGGGCTCCGGTAACTTCACTCGGGGATATTGAATCGGCGCCGATTTATCGCCGAGAGTGTCACCGGTGAGCGTCTCTTTTAGTTTCGCAACCGCGCCGATGTCGCCGGCGTGGAACTCGGGAATCGGCACTGAAGTCTTCCCTTGCATGATTGATATGTGAGCGAATTTCTCTTGCGAGTTATGCGTGTAGTTCTGCAAAACAACATCATTCTTCAACACGCCAGAAAACACTTTGAAGTACGAGATGCGCCCGGCAAAGGGGTCGGAAACAGTCTTGAAAACGTATAACGACACCGGCTCGGCATCGGTTTCATGGCGCTTCGGTGGCTCGCCACCTACTGCTTCGCCCTGCACCCATTCATGCTCCGAAGGCGCGGGGGTGTAATCGACAATAAAATCCATGACGCGATCCGCGCCAATATTTCCCAGCCCCGATCCATAGATCAACGGGAAGATTTTGTCTTCCCGGATGGCATTGTGCAGCGCCGGAACTAGATCCTCTTCCGGAATCGTTCCTTTGTCGAAGAATTCCTGCATCAGGGCGTCGTCGCCCTCAGCAACAATCTCTACCAGCTTTTCATGCGCTTCTTGAGCCGCCGCTTTGAGATTCTCCGGAATCTCACTCTCTTTTCCTTTGCCATTGCCGCCGAGATCGTAGGTATAGGCTTTCATGCGGACGAGATCGACTACGCCGCTCAGATTTTTCTCTTTGCCTATCGGCATTTCGAGAGGAATCACCATTCGTCCAAACGCATTCGTCAGCGATTCCAAAACTCGCTCAGCGTCGGCTCGTTCACGATCCATGCGGCTGGCCACGATCAGTCGCGGCGTTTTATATTCCTCGCAATAATTCCACACCCGCTGGGTCACGACTTCGACCCCGGCTACGCCGTCAACTACAACAATCGCCGCATCCACCACCGGCAAAACCATTTTGGCTTCGTGGACGAACATGTTGAAGCCAGGAGTGTCGACGATATTGATCTTCGTCTTCCCCCACTCCACGGATGCCAGGCTGGCGCCGATAGACATCTTCCGGGCGATTTCTTCTTCGTCGTAATCGGTGGTAGCGGACCCGTCGTCCACCCGCCCCAAGCGCTGGGTTGCGCCCGACGTGAACAGCATGGCGGATACTAATGAAGTTTTGCCGGCGTGCCCATGACCGACAATTGCCACATTCCGAATATTCGCGCCTTCGTAAATTTTCACGGGTTTACTCCCTCCCAAACTCGCGTAGGGACAGCCGCCTCCGGCTGTCCAGTCGAGCAAACATAGACTCACGAGGCAGCGTAGGTCATACAAGCATCGCAGCCACCAAAGGTAAGGATGCTACCACAGCGGAATTTGGGCGCTCAACCACAAGCGAAACTCAGTCATGCTGAAGCTACGAGATTTCTGAGCAGATCGCGGACAATTGAAGCGACTAGACCGCGCCGACATCATAGAAGCATGGACAGCGGGAAAGTCTTTCTACGGGCAGACTGGCGAAGCCTTGCGATGCTGAATTATGAAGTCGATTCGCGTCTGCTTCTCAAGTATCTTCCAACCGGAACCCAACTCGATCATTGGCATGGGAAGACTTTTATCAGCCTGATTGGTTTTCGCTTTTTAAAAACCAGAGTGTTCGGCATACGGATCCCGTTCCACACAGATTTTGACGAGGTGAACCTGCGATTCTATGTTCGCCTTGTGGAAGGCAACGAAGTGCGACGGGGAGTAGTTTTCATCCGCGAGATTGTTCCGCGATGGGCAATTGCAACGGTGGCTCGCGGCTTTTACAACGAGCGCTACGTAACCGCCCGGATGCATCATCGCGTCGATTTGAGCCCCCAAGACATCAGAGCTGAGTACAGTTGGAAGTCAAGAAATGCCTGGAACATGATTAGCGTGAGCGCCAAAGGGGAACCGGCGCTGCCAGATGAAGATTCGCTGGAACAATTCATCACGGAACATTATTGGGGGTACGCTCGCAGCCGAGATGGCGGCTGCATTGAATATCGTGTCGAGCATCCACGGTGGCGGGTATGGCAAGCGGAGCGAGCCTTCCTAGAAGGAACGACGGCCCAGTCTTATGGGAGCGAGTTTGCGAAAATACTGCGACAGCCGCCGTCTTCCGCTTTCCTCGCGGAAGGTTCCGAGGTCACGGTTTATCGCGGGAACTCCAAACGCTGACCTAGCCGATACAATCGCGTCGCGACCTTCTGCATCTGAGCACGGGGACGTGGAGGCTAATTATGTTTCCGCAACTTTTTCAATTTGCCGGTTTCGGTTTGCTGCTTTTACGAGTGATGGTCGGAATCGTATTCGTGAACAGCGGCTGGAGTGACCTCAAAGATCCCGCTGGCCGAGGCAAGAGTCTGGGAATGAGCAAGAGGTTCACCATATTTCTTGGCGCAGCTGAACTCGCGGGAGGATTAGGCGTCACTTTCGGCGTCTTCACTCAACTGGCGGCTTTGGGACTCATTTTGATCATGCTGGGCGCCATTCAGAAAAAAATGTTCGTCTGGCATACCGGCTTTTGGGGAGAGAAGGGCTCTGGATGGCATTACGATTTGCTTTTTGTCGTGATGAGCCTGGTAATCGCATTCACCAATGGTGGAAGATTCGTTCTCGATCAATATCTGCCATTCTCCCATTTAACTTGAATAAGTTTTGCCTTCGGGATAGATTCCTCGCAGCATGCGAAGATTAACGGCGAGAGCAACTTTGCTCGTGGTGCTGACGACGGTATTTATGCCGGCAGCGCTGGCGATTTCCGTTCCCGCGCCTCGTGCCTGCTGCCGGCGCCACGCCCAACCGATTCGCCAAACCGAACTTCGCGCATCGCCGGAGTGCTGCAATCACGGTGGTTGTTCGTTGCCTCTGGCCGTATTCCTGTGGGCTGGAGTTCCGGCTCAGTCCGTTTTTTATATTGCTCCGTTTCGCGCCACCGCGCGCTTCCAGCGGGACGCCTTGTTCCTACCCCAATACGCAAATCCACAGCATTCGGGTCGCGGCCCTCCTCGCTACTTTCTCGCCTGATTTAACCCGCGACAATTCACTCACTAATGCGCTTCAGATCCCGAGGCGGAAACGCGCCCATTTCGGCGCTTAGTTCAAGGACGAAGCTCATGCGTTTCACTCGCATCATCTTGTCGAGCGCAGCCATACTGCTAGCGGCAAACGCGCACGCGACCATTTTCGGTTCGATCCGCGGCATCGTTCACGATCCGCAGCACCGGCCAATCGCCGGCGCGATGGCGATGGTCCGCTCGAGGTCTTCTGACTGGGCTCGCAGTGTCAACACCGATGCTAATGGCGAATTCCAATTTAACCCCGTACCTCTCGGAGAATATCTGGTGACGGTCGCCAGTCCTGGTTTTGTGCAAGCTGCCCAGAATGTAATGGTCGCATCGGGAACGCAACCGGTATTGCATCTGTTACTGAAAGTCGCGGCATCGGACACCACCGTCAATGTTTCTGCCCAGCCTGAGTTGGCGCCCACTGATTCTGTCACTCCTACAACCACCGTCGAACGGGCGGATATTGCGAACACTCCCGGGGCCGATCGCACTAACAGCCTGGCGATGATTACCGACTACGTACCGGGCGCGTATTTCACGCACGATCAATTGCACATCCGTGGAGGGCATCAAGCCAGTTGGCTCATTGACGGCGTACCCATTCCGAACACGAATATCGCTTCGAATCTTGGTCCGCAATTCGATCCCAAGGACATTGATTACCTCGAAGTTCAACGCGGAAGTTATAGCGCTGCATTCGGGGACCGAACTTACGGAGTCTTTAACGTCGTGCCTCGCACTGGGTTCGAGAAGAATAATGACGCCGAACTGGTCTTGAGCGCGGGCAATTTTTTTCAGTCGAATGATCAGTTTAATTTCGGCAGCCACACCGAACGGTTCGCTTATTACGCGAGCATCAATGGAAATCGCAGTGATCTCGGGATTCAAACTCCCGTGCCGCAAGTCGTTCACGACACGGAGAATGGCTATGGTGGTTTTGCATCGCTAATCTTCAACGCGGATCCTTCAAACCAGTTGCGCCTGATCACTTCCCTGCGCAGGGATTATTATCAGATTCCGTACGACCCAAATCCCAACGACATCGAGAATGCGCCTACACCGCAGAATGGATTTGCCGCCCAATATCCAAGCATCGGGCTGCGCGATGGCGATCACGAATCGGATGCCATTGTAAATTTTTCCTGGGTCCATACTTTTAGCGCTCGGCTTCTCCTGACCGTTTCCCCTTTCTTTCATTACAACCGGGCCGACTATTCCAGTTCGCCGCAGGATTTTCCGGTATCGACGACACAAAATCGCGGATCGACCTATGCCGGTGGTCAAGTAAGTTTCAGTGCGGATTTGTTGAAGAACGATTTTCAGGCGGGCATGTACAGCTTTTATCAGCAGGATAATGAGATTTTCGGCGCCGTCTTCAACGATGGCAGCGGCAATCTTCCCTTTACTGATGCGGAGCATCCGTCCGGAAGTCTGGCGGCGTTTTTTGTCGACGATAAATACAAGCCATTTTCATGGCTGACTCTCACTGCGGGTATGAGGCCAACCCATTTTTCCGGAGGCGTTTCAGAAAACGCGGTCAGCCCGCGCTTCGGCATTGCAGCAGTGATTCCGCATCTGCATTGGGTGCTTCGAGCTTTTTACGGGCATTATTACCAGGCACCGCCTCTGATCACCGCATCGGGTCCGCTGCTAGGTTTTGCGCAAGCGAGCAATCTCGGATTTATTCCGCTGCACGGCGAACGCGATGAAGAGCACCAGTTTGGCGTCACGATTCCCTACCGGGGATGGGCGCTCGATGCCGATAATTTTCGCACGAATGTCGTGGACTTTTTCGACCACAATAATATCGGCGAATCGAATCTCTTTTTCCCCATCACGATCGGACAGGCAGTGATTCGGGGATGGGAACTCACGCTGCGCTCGCCGCGCATCGCCCAGCGGGGACAAATTCATTTGGCCTATTCCAATCAGACCGCCGAAGCTGGAGGCGCAATTACCGGTGGATTAACCGATTTTTCGCTGCCCGCGGGCCTATCGCCCCTCGATCATGACCAGCGCAACACCCTCAATTTCGGCGGAGATATAACGCTTCCGTGGGCCAGCCGCGCCTCGACGAATGTTTACTACGGCTCCGGATTCAGCAACGCTTTTCCCGGCCATCCATATCCGGGCATGTATCTGCCGCAACACACGACGTTCGATTTATCACTCGGCAAAGACTTTGGCGAAAAATATTCGGTTTCCCTGAACACCCTGAACCTGGCAAATCGCCGCGTCGAACTGGACAACAGCGTGACCTTCGGCGGATTTCACTGGAACAGTTCAAGAGAGATTTACCTGGAATTTCGCTACCGATTTCATTATTAATAGATGCTCACGTACGGACAGCCGCCCCGGCTGTCGAGTTGAGCATAGCTCAACAGAGGAAATGCTATGAATTACAAGTTAGGCTTAATGGCGGTCGCGTTAGTCTGCACATTCGCGCTTTCCTGCAACCACACCAAGCCGCCCGCTGCCGCGTCCGATGCGAAACGCTATCGATTCACGGGCCGCGTCGTTGCCATCGACAAGGCAAATAAGTCTTTAACCGTGGATGGTGACGAAATCCCTGGATTCATGTCCGCCATGCAAATGCCCTATGACGTGCGAGATGCCAGCCTGCTTAATAATCTCTCTCCAGGAGACAAGATTGTCGCGGATGTTGTCGTCAAAGAAGACGAAAGCTGGCTCGAAAATATACGTGTAACTCAGCCTGCGGCCCCCGCAGCAAAGCCAACTTCCAGTGCACGTCGTGTCAAGCGGAGCGTCGCATGAGATGGGCTCTTATCGTGCTTGCGCTGATTGGAATCGCTGTCTCTTCGCTGGCGCTGCGCGAACACTACCGCACCGATGTGTCGCCATGCGACATAAATGCGAAATGGGACTGCGGCATAGTGAATCACAGCCCTTACGCAGTTTTGGGGGGCATGCCGGTTGCGGTATTTGGAATCGCCGGATATTTTCTCATCGCGTGTCTTGCCTTCTCGAGAGCCTATCGCGTGCTGCTAGTCTCAGCTATCGCCGGAGTTGCATTCTCCTTATACTTGGCAAATATCGAAGCTCATGTACTCGGAGTATGGTGTGTCTACTGCGCCGCATCTCTGGCCATAATCTCAATAATCACTCTGCTGGCAATCGGAACGGTCGCCGCCCAGGTATTTCGCCGAACCACGTAGGGACGGGCCGCCCTTACCTTGTGGCCGGTGAGTTTGCGATAACAACTCAGAGTGCAGACGGTAGGGTGGTAACCGTCAATTTGGCCTTTTGATGCGAAAACGTTTCAGGCTTTGAGCCGACGCTTCTGAAGAAAAGCAAGCCCAGTTGGCGTGGGGCGAACGATGGTTCGTGCATGCTCGCTGGTAAGCGTGACGAACTGGCGGTCAGTCGCATCTTCCCACACTGCGAATCTGGGACAACACGTGCGCCACGCATCCATTACTTCCTCATAACTTCGGTCCCGAGTCGCCAGCCACTCGAGAAGGTCTAAAATCAAGTTTTCGACTGTCGAATCGTTCATGCCGAATCCGCTTTTATTAAATATATCGAAGTGACGCAAGGAGCGCAGCCTGTTAGCGGCCGTAGTTCTCGCGTAAAGAAATTTGTTTGGCGGAAGCCGATGGGTTCTCTGGCGAGCTCACCGGGGGCTCTCTTCGCAATGTGAAGCTACTGTAAAATAAAAGGACGGGCGGGTACACCCGTCCCTCCACAGGGTTAGTTTTGGATTTTGTGTCGGTTTTTTTCCAGGATGCCGAAGCGTTCGTATTTTGGCACGTCGGCGTAAATAGGAATTCGATGGACTCCTGTCAGAGTGGGCGCGAAGACATACCAGCGTCCGTCTTCTTCTACGTAATTTAGAAAATAGTCTTGATCGTTCACATTAAATTGCACTTCGATCTCCCTTCGACGCCCTGAATGTTTTGGACGTCTCAAATTGCAAAAAGCTAGCCACGGGTTTCGCGCGAGCTATCGTGCGTCGCGCTTGCCCGTGGCCTTGAACCGATTATCGAGCTTCGATCGGACAGCCGGGGGCGGCTGTCCCCACGTAATTATTTCTTGTCTTCGACGTCTACGTATTCGGCGTCAATTACTCCTTCGTCTTTCTTCTGGCCATTGCCTGAGGCGCCGTTCGCATGCGGATCGGGACCTGTTCCTGGCGCTGCGCCCGCGCCTTGGGGCTGAGCCGATTTGTACATCTGCTCGGCCAGCTTGTGCGAGGCCTGCGTGAGGGTTTCTCGGGCTTTGTCCATAGCGCTCTTGTCGCTGCTTTCGAGCGCCTTCTTGGCGTCGGCGATCGCATTTTCGACGTCTCCACGCTCGGAGCCGGAGATCTTGTCGCCCTGTTCACGCAGCATCTTTTCCACGCTGTAGACCATGGAATCGAGCTGGTTCTTGGACTCGATCTCTTCGCGCTTCGCCTTGTCTTCGGCGGAGTGCGCGTCGGCTTCTTTGGCCATGCGCTCGACTTCGTCCTTGCTCAGGCCGGAAGATGACGTAATCGTGATCTTCTGGTCCTTGCCCGTGGCCGTGTCTTTCGCGGTCACGTTGAGGATGCCGTTCGCGTCGATGTCGAACGTTACTTCGATTTGTGGAATCCCGCGCGGTGCCGGTGGAATTCCGGTTAAATGGAATTTGCCCAGCGTGCGGTTATCCCGAGCCAATGGGCGTTCGCCCTGCAACACATGGACTTCGACCGAAGTCTGACTATCGGCCGCAGTCGAAAACGTTTCCGTCTTGCGAGTTGGAATCGTCGTATTGCGCGGAATCATCGGCGTCGCGACGCCTCCGAGAGTCTCGATGGAAAGAGACAGAGGAGTCACATCGAGCAGCAGAAGATCTTTTACCTCGCCGCCAAGCACACCGCCTTGAATCGCCGCGCCTACTGCCACGACTTCATCCGGATTGACGCCCTTGTGGGGCTCTTTTCCGAACAGCTCTTTTACCAGCGCCTGGATGCGCGGCATTCGAGTCTGTCCACCGACCAGCACGACTTCATCAATCTTGCTGGAATCGACGCCCGCATCTTTCATGCACTGTTTGCATGGTCCGACGGAGCGCTGGATGATGTCTTCCACCATCGATTCGAGCTTGGCGCGAGTCAACTTCACGACCAGGTGCTTCGGACCGCCCGCATCCGCCGTAATAAATGGCAGATTGATTTCAGTCTCCATCGTGGTCGAGAGTTCGATCTTGGCTCTTTCTGCCGCGTCACGCAGACGCTGCAATGCCATTTCGTTGCCTTTGCCACGCAGGTCAAGGCCTTCATTCTTTTTGAACTCGTCAATCAACCAGTCAACGATGCGCTGATCGAGATTGTCGCCGCCGAGGTGGGTATCACCATTGGTGGCTTTGACTTCAATCACGCCTTCGCCAACTTCGAGCACTGAGATATCGAACGTCCCGCCGCCGAAATCGTAGACGGCGATGGTCTCGTCCTTCTTCTTGTCGAGTCCGTAAGCGAGCGCCGCTGCCGTGGGCTCGTTGATAATTCGCTTCACGTCGAGGCCGGCGATCTGTCCCGCATCTTTCGTCGCCTGGCGTTGCGCATCATTAAAATAAGCGGGCACGGTGATGACGGCTTCGGTAACTTTCTCGCCGAGATAATCTTCCGACGCCTTCTTCAGCTTCTGCAAAATCATCGCCGAGATTTGCGGAGGGGTGTACTCCTTGCCCTGCGCCAAAACGGCAACGTGGTCGCCGGATTGCACGACCTTGTATGGAACCATCTTGATCTCTTCGGTGACTTCGTCGTAGCGGCGTCCCATAAACCGCTTGATCGAGTAAACTGTGTTTTCGGGGTTGGTAATCGCCTGGCGCTTGGCGACTTGTCCGACCAAACGTTCCCCCGTCTTGGTGAAACCGACGACCGACGGTGTAGTGCGGCCACCTTCTTCGTTGGCGATGACCTTGGGCTCTCCACCTTCCATGACAGCAACGCAGGAGTTGGTAGTACCGAGGTCAATGCCGATAATCTTGGCCATAATTCGTTCCTCCTAGCTTATAAGTTCTTATTAATCAATCAGTAAGCTTATAAGGGCAACGCAATAATAAGACTTGAGTGAATCGTTGTCAATGTTTAGATGCCGGAAAATTGGGGTAGATGCAGAAGTTGAGGCGGATTTTTTGAGGATATCGCGCTGTGAATCAGGGGGATGACGGCAGTGTTGGCCTGTGCGCGAAATGCGTTCATTCGCGTCGAATTACGTCCGACCGGGGCGCGGTTTTCTTTCTTTGCGAACTGTCGTTCAGCGATCCGAGGTTTCCTAAGTATCCGCGGCTGCCGGTGCTGAGATGCACGGGGTTTCTGGAAGAAGCTAGTGCGGACTTATCGCGGAAGTAGGGGATGCTTCTATCCGTTTCCGACGAACGCTTGGGCGGTGGAAAGAATGTCGGAAACTAACTCTGGGGACGATGCTTCGGCGTAGATTCGCAATAGGGGCTCCGTGCCGGAGGCGCGAAATAAAATCCAGGCATCTGCGCCATTGCCGTTTGCCGGCGCGTCGAGAAAGAACTTAATGCCGTCTAAGTTTTCTTTTCGGGCCACGGAATATTTTCCGAGACGTTTGGTGTTTTCGCTCTTGGCACGGCTTATTGCGCTTTGCTTCACCTCTTCGGGGATATGTAAATCACGACGGCCGTAAAAATGTGGGCCATATTCCTGTTGCAAATCGGCGACCAGTGCGCCCAACGGCTTGCGCTCTTCGGCCATCACATTCGCCAGGATCAGTGAATTCAGAATGCCGTCGCGCTCCGGGAGAAAACGTGAGTATCCAATCCCTCCCGACTCTTCGCCGCCAATCAGGACTTCGCGATCCATCATCAGGTCGACGATATATTTGAAGCCGATGGGGCACTCGTTCAATTTGCGTCCATAGCCGGCGGCGATCCGGTCGAGCATGCGCGTGGTGTTGAATGCACGGACAACTTCTCCGGGCCATTTTTTGCGCTCGAGCAGCCAGCGCAGTATGACAGAGAATATTTTGTGGGAATCGACGAAGCCGCCATCTTCGGCGACTGCGCCGATGCGATCCGCGTCACCGTCGGTGGCAAAACCGGCATGGCAATTTTCTTTCACAACAATTTCTTTGAGCAACGCGATGTGCGGTTCGATGGGCTCGGGATTGATTCCTGGAAATAGCGGATTCAGTTCCTGCCGGATCGTCACGTGCGAGATTCCGTGACCAGCAAAAATGTCGGCCAACACTCCGCGGCCTGAGCCGTACATGGAATCGACGGCGAATTTGAAATTGGCTTTCGCAACCAGGTCGAGATCAACGAATTTAGAAATGGCCGCGATGTAAGGCGCCTTCAAATCTACTTCTTCGATGGGAGCTTTCTCGCCGCGTGGGGCTTCGCGGTGAAGCTCGTCCTCAATAACCTTCATGATTGCCGGCGTAGCGGAGCCGCCGAAATTTCCCTTGAACTTCACTCCATTCCAGTTCCACGGATTGTGGCTGGAGGTGATGATCACGCCGCCCGCAGCACCGCGGCTTTTTACCGCCAGAGAAATCGCGGGAGTCGGCGTGTAATCGTTCGCCAGGGTCACCGGAATCCCGGCGGTAGCGATTACCTCGGCGGCAATGCAAGCCGCGCGCTTGGAAGCGAATCGCGTGTCGTAGCCGACGATTAATCCTCGCCGCGAGTCTTCATGCTTTAGCGTGTACGACGAAATCGCGGCGGCGACGCGTCGCACATTTTCGAAGGTGAAATCGTCCGCGATAATTCCGCGCCATCCATCGGTGCCGAATTTAATTGCATTTGTCATGAAAAATCGGTCGTTGGTCGTAGGTCGTTGGCTCAATCGCAAGACGTGAATCGTTTAAGGCTCGCCAACAACTCAAGGACTGACGACCAACGACGGATGACCAACGACCGGCTTTCTCAAACCAGCCGGTGGAGTTTTTTCTCGTCGAGATACTTTACGATCTTTCCCACATCCTGGGCTTGCTGGCGAGTCGTGATCAGCAGCGCGTCATCGGTCTCGACGACGACCAGATCGCTGACTCCCACAACGGCCACAAATTTTCCGGGCGCGTGAATATAGTTTGCTTCGGCGTTGAGGGTGAAGATGCCGTCGCTGGAAATTAGGTTGCCGTCGCGCGCTGGCCGCTTAGCGGTGTGATGTTCGTGCAAGGCAGTCCACGAGCCGAGATCATTCCATCCAAAATCAGCGGCAAGACAAAAAATGTTCGATTTGCTTTCTCCCTTGGCAGATCGAGGCTCAAGCACCGCATAATCAATGCTTATGTTTTCGCAGCGCGGGTAAAGCCGCTTGAATGTTTCAGAAAACTTTGATGTTCCGAAAGTAGTCGCGATTGTTTCCAGCAAAGCCGCTGTCTTCGGGAGATGCTCGCGCATCGCGTCCGCTAGCGTGCGGGCGCTCCATAAAAACATGCCGCTGTTCCAGTAATAATGACCGGCGGCAACGAATTCTGCGGCACGCTTTGCATCTGGCTTTTCGGTGAAGCGTTGGACTTGCAGAGCGCCATTAGAAGTTTCCGCCCCGGCCTGAATATATCCGTATCCCGTTTCCGCTCGCGATGGCCGGATTCCGAGGACAACAATGTTTTCGCCGGCCGCTGCGATTTCAATGCCTTTTGCGATCACGTCGCGATACTTCTGCAAATCGCCAATCACATGATCGGAGGGGAATAATCCAATAACAGCATTGGGCGTGGTTCGCTCCAGAATGAATGCAGCCAACCCGATCGCTGGCGCGGTGTTTCGTCCTACTGGTTCCGCAAGCAATTGTTTTTTGTCGATTCGTGGCAACTGACGCGCAATCTCGCGGTGCAGATCGTCATTGCTGATGATCCAGAAGCGCTTGGGATCAGCCAGGCTCAGGAGCCTACTCACGGTCTGCTGAATCATGGTGCGTTTGCCGTCGAGCGCGAGCAGTTGCTTGGCGCGGCGCTTGCGGCTCAGAGGCCAGAAGCGTGTGCCGCGTCCCCCGGCAAGAATTACGGGATAGAAATCTTTATTCTTTTTAGACATGGGGAAAAATCTTTCGAATCTAAATTCGCGTCGCCGGCTCCGGTAGTGAAGCGCCGGGAACTCTGCTCTTCAGCAACTGCACCGACCACTGCGGGCGCACCTGAAATTTCCCTACCGATGCAGGCACGACAACCGCATCGCCTTTAGCGAAAGTCACGGGCTCGCCCCCAGACGCTTCCACAATTCCGCAGCCTCCGGTGGCTACCAAAATTTCTACCGAGGTTTGTCCTGATTCGTCTCGCGTATCGAAATCCTGCTCATCCTTCAGATCGTAAAGGTCCACCATGAAATGTGGGGCAGCGACCATCTTTGAGAGGGAATTGCGAGAGCAGTCCAGCTTTACAGGCGCAGGCCGCACCACTTTCCCAGAAGAAACCTTTTGCTTCACCGCCGCCAGTCCTTGTTTCAGATGTAATTCCCGCGGACGCCCGTAGTCATACAACCGGTAAGTTGTGTCGGATTGCTGTTGAGTCTCCACGATGATCGAACCCGGCCCCAGAGTGTGTACCGTCCCGCCCGCAACGTAAATCATTTCGCCGGGGAAGACGTTGACCCAGTTGAGGAGGTCTTCCGCATTCTGTTCTTTAATTGCCTTCTCGAATTGCGCTAGCGTCACACCCGATTTCAGGCCCAACCCAATCTGCGCGCCCGGCTTGGCCTGCGCCACATACCAGCATTCCGTTTTGCCGCAAGGCTGTCCGATCAATCGCGCCCCGGCGTCGTCGGGATGAACTTGGACCGATAACTTTTCGTGCGGGAAGAGAAATTTCATCAGCAAAGGGAATTGTTTCTGATTTTTCGCGGCACTCCCCACCAATGCCGGACCATATTGCTCACTAAGCTCGGCCAACGTTTTCTCTTTTAGCGGACCATTCGCCACTTTGGAATGATTTCCGGTCAGCCAGGCTTCGCCAATCTTTTCGTCGAAACGATGGCTGGGATAAATGGGAGATAAATCCAAAGTCCCCCAGGGACGCGGATCAAAAATCGGGCGCATCAGAAGTGGATATAAATCGTTCATCGTTTACCGAGTGCAGTGCGGACGCGAGATGCCGCAGCACCCCGCATTAGAAGATTATCGGAGGACAGCGGCGAATTGAAAGGCTTTGTCGTTTCTACAGTGACGAAAGAAACTTGCGCATCCGCTCCAATCCTCGATCAAGTTCGCGGATGGTCGTGGCGTAAGAGATGCGAATATGGTCGCGGGTTCCGAAACCTTCCCCGGGAACCGTGGCGACATGGCTTTCGCGCAACAATTTTCCGGCCAGATCGGCGGCGGAGTTTATTCCTCCGCGTCCGAAGAACGCCGAAATGTTCGGATAGGTGTAGAACGCGCCTTCAGGCAGAGTGCATTTAACCCCGGGAATAGAACGCAGTCCTTTCACCACATGGTCGCGAAGCTTGATGTATTCGAGGCGCATGTCTTCCACGCACTGCTGCGGTCCTTTCAGGGCCTCGACCGCGGCCTTCTGCACGATTGAAGTTGGATTCGAGGTCGATTGGCTCTGCAACTTTTGCATCGCGCCTACTAATTGCGCTGGTGCCAGAACATATCCCAAGCGCCATCCGGTCATAGCATAGGTTTTTGACAGCGAACCTACAATGACCATGCGGTCGCGATATTCGCGCAACGATCCCACCGAAAATCTCTGCCCGGTATAGTTCAGATAAACGTAGCATTCGTCGGAGATCACCCAGATGCCACGCTCGGAAGCGAACTTGATTACCTCACGCTGATCTTCGGGCGTCATTACCGCGCCCGAGGGATTCGAGGGCGAATTCAGGATAATAAGTTTCGTGCGCGACGTGACCAGATTGGCTACCATGTCGGCGGTGATGCGGAATCCCTGTTCTTCGTCAGTGTCGAGCAGGACGCAATTGCCGCCGGCATAGCGGACGATATCCTTGAACGAAACCCAGTAAGGGACGGGCAAAATCACTTCGTCGCCGTGATCGACGAGAACCTGAATCGCATTGAATAGTCCGTGCTTGCCTCCGACTGAGGCGATGGATTCTTCGCGGCGGTAATCTGATCCAAAATCGCCGGCATGGCGCTGCACGATAGCGTCGCGCAATTCGGCGGTTCCGCCGACGGCAGTGTATTTGCTGAAATTATTTTGGATGGCGGCGATGGCGGCATCTTTAATATTCTGCGGCGTCGGGAAGTGCGGTTCACCCGCTCCAAAATCGACCACGTCAATGCCTTGCTGGCGCAGCTTTTCGGCCTCAGCCACCACGGCCATGGTTGCGGAGGGTTCAATGCGATTGATGCGCGCCGTAAGTTTTACGGCGGGTACGGCTTCGGTTACTGGCGTCATGCTCTCTTTTTTCCTGTCTTTGGATTTATCGTCTTCGAGCTTCCCATAAGCTTCACGGAAGGGTCGAGCTTTTCGCGCAATCTTTGCCCCACCGCGTCGGGCACCAGATCTTTGATTGATCCTCCCAGCCGTCCTACTTCGCGGACCAGCCGGGAACTCAAATACGAATACTGCTCGGCGGGCATCATGAATACGGTTTCAAGATGCGGGGCGAGTTTGCGGTTCATCAGCGCCATTTGCAGCTCATACTCATAATCGCTGAGCGCACGAATCCCTCTGAGCACCGCGCTGGCATGTACTTTGGCCGCGTAGTCAACGGTCAATCCATCGAAGGTATCCACGCGAACATTCTTAAAATTCTGCGTCAGGTCTTCCAGCATGTTCCGGCGTTCATTGAGGCCGAATAGCGGGTCTTTATCTGGATTACGCAAGATCGCGACGATCAATTCGTCAAAAATTTTGCTGCCACGCTCAATCAAATCCAAATGACCGTTCGTAGGCGGATCGAACGAACCAGGATAGATAGCGATGACCTTATTCAATTTTCCCCGTTATGCTGGTCCCCGAACGCTGAATGCTGATGCAAAGATTCTATGCGGCTTCGCGGATAAATGGCAATGCCGATTGCGAAGAGCTGATGTGTAGGGACGGGTGCCCCACCCGTCATGTTGGGCGACGCTCGACTGCAGACATTCACGTCATCCTCGAGCGCAGCGAGGGACCTGGCGAGCGTCGATACTACCTGTGATAGCGCACGCGAGATGCTTCGGGACTACGTCACTCAAGCATGACGTCAAAGGCGGAGTGATGTCCTTCACGCCGAAAGCGGAATCGAGTCATGCTACAATGTCCCCGCGCTGTAACGTTCTGCGAATCCCAAAACCCGGTAATTTCCCACATTTCTGAAACGGAATCAGCTCCGGTGCCTGACAATTCCCCGAATACGGCGACCGTCACCTATGCGGACGCTGGTGTAGATATCGACCGCGCCAATCGCACAAAAAAGCGAATCAAATACCTCGCTCACAAGACCTTCAATCGCAATGTGCTGAGCGAGATTGGCGGATTCGGAGCGCTCTTTGCCATCGATAAAAAATATGTGAATCCCGTCCTGGTTTCCAGCGTGGACGGGGTCGGCACGAAGCTGAAGGTCGCATTCGAAATGAAAGTTCACCACACAATTGGCGCCGACCTGGTGAACCATTGCGTCAACGATATCGCCGTGCAGGGCGCAACTCCGTTGTTTTTCATGGATTACCTCGCCACGGGAACGCTCGAGCCTGAGGTCGCGGAGAAAGTTATCGAGGGGCTGGCGGAGGCCTGCAAACATAACGGCTGCGCGCTGATTGGTGGAGAGACGGCGGAAATGCCCGGATTTTATCCTGACGGAGAATACGATCTGGCGGGGTTTGTTGTTGGAGTGGTCGAACGCGAAAAAATTATTACCGGCAAGGCTGTGGAAGTCGGCGACGTTATCTTAGGTTTAGCCTCGAACGGCCTGCATACCAACGGATATTCGCTGGCGCGCAAACTTCTTTTTGAAATTGGCGGCTACACGCCCGAATCCTACGTAAACGAATTGAAGGGAAAAGTGGGAAACGAGTTGATGCGCACGCACAAGACCTATTGGCCGGCCCTGAAAAGGCTGATCGACGGCGACTGTGTGACGGCAATGGCCCACATCACGGGTGGCGGAATTACCGATAATCTTCCCCGTATGCTGCCTCGGGGAATGGCGGCCATTATCGAAATGGGTTCGTGGCCGGTGCTGCCCATATTCGAGCATCTGCAAAAGCTGGGCAACGTGCCTCAGGAAGAGATGCTGCGAACTTTCAACATGGGCTTGGGTATGCTGCTCGTAGTTCCCTCCGCGAAGTTCAAAAAAGTTCAAACCGTGCTGGAGCGCGCCGGAGAAAAGTCATTTACCGTCGGACGAATCGCCAAGGGCGACCGCAAAGTCATCTACAACTAACAGCTTGTGTGGCGCGGACACTCTTGTGCGCGGCTTTTGACTTTAAACCTTCTGCGGAGCTTTGCTCCGCTTCGCGGACAAGAGTGTCCGCGCCACACAAGCTGTTCTATCCCAGGTGTGAGGGTCGGAGATGCACGACCGTTTAACTAATCGGGATATTGCGGAACTGCTTGCGGTCGCGGCGGAATCGGCGAAGCAGCCAATCCAGAAGGCGTTGCGGAGAGCTTCGCGGCGAGCGTTCCATTGGCCTGAAGAGGCTGCGGATCTGGTTGAACAAGGCCGGTCCCTCGAAGAGTTTCAATCCGTCGGACCCTATCTAAATAAAATTATTCGCAATTGGATTGAAGACCCTCCCGATGTGCCGCGACCGCCGGAAATTCGCGCGAACTTTTTCACTCTGCTGGAAGCGCGCGCCCTGCTGGCAAAAAATCCTGCGTGGCAGCGTGAATTGAAGGGCGACTTGCAGATGCACACGCAGTGGAGCGACGGGTCGGGATCAATCGCCGAAATGGCCGAAGCCGGCAGTGACCGGGGATATGAATATGTCGCGATCACGGATCACTCCAAAGGGTTGAAAATTGCCGGCGGAATCAACGAAGAACAACTTCGGCAGCAGGCGTCTGAAATCGGAATGGTGAATGATGCCCTCGCCGGCAACAAGAGCACGCTGCGGGTGATTCATGGGATCGAGATGAATCTGAATCCCAAGGGAGAAGGCGACATGGACGAAAGCTCGCTTTCGCAACTGGATCTGGTTCTTGGCTGCTTTCATTCGGCGCTGCGGAAGAAAGAGGACCAGACTGAACGCTATCTCGCCGCGCTGCGCAATCCTGTAATTCAGATTCTCGGCCATCCTCGCGGAAGAATTTATAACTTCCGTTTAGGCTTGCAGGCCGATTGGATTCGTGTTTTCGACTTAGCTGCGGAACTCGATAAAGCCGTTGAGATTGACGGTTATCCCGACCGCCAGGATCTGAGTGCCGACCTTTTGAAGCTGGCAAAAAAAGCCGGTTGCCGCATCTCTTTCGGAACCGACTCTCACGATCCGCTGCAACTGAGGTTTATGGAATTTTCGCTGGCAGGGGCGATTTCGGCGGGGATTAAGCGCGACCGGGTATTGAACTTCATGGGACGGGACCAACTTCTAGATTGGGCACAAAACATGCGCGCCCTATCGGCTGGGCGCGCGTCCCCGCGAAACATAGGCGAACTCCGGCCTTGTCGAAAAATTGGAGTACCTTAATGATCTGGGGTTAAACGGAAGTTAGGTGCAGAGTCGCTTCGACTTGGTTTCTCTTCGCCAACGAAGAAGAACAGGCGCTCAAGATCAAATTCGATAGGAAGAAATGCAGGCTAGCGACATCAAACGAACTGCAACCCAAGCCGGATTCGAGCTTTGTGGCATCGCGTCCGTTCGCGAGCATCCCGAACTCCGGCACTTTCCCCCATGGATTGACGCTGGCTACGCTGGCGACATGAAGTATCTCGAATCGCGAGATGACTCCGGGCAACTGAAACGCGCATCTATAACCAACACATTCCCCTGGGCGCGCAGCGTTATCGTGTGCGCCGTTAACTACAATACGAAACAGCCGCGATCGAGTGATCCGCACGAATCGCACCAAGGGTGGATATCCCGCTACGCCTGGGGACAAGAGGACTATCACGACGCAGTCATCCGGCGATTACGAAGAGTGGAAGATGCGCTCAAAGCAACCGCTCCAGAAATTACCACGCGCAGCTATGTTGACACTGGCCCAATTGTCGAGCGTGTCTACGCCAAGTACGCTGGCATTGGATGGATCGGCAAAAATACATGCATCCTGAATCAGCAGCTTGGATCATGGCTTTTTCTCGGCGTGATCCTGACTTCTCTGGAACTGGAGCCCGGCTTCCCCGCGACCGACCGCTGCGGCAGTTGCACGCGCTGCATCGATGCCTGCCCCACGAATGCTTTCATCGGACCTTATCAACTCGACGCCACTCGCTGCATCTCGTATCTCACCATCGAAAAGCGGGGCAGCATCCCCGAAAACTTGCGCGAGGGTGTGGGACGCCACATATTCGGCTGCGATATCTGTCAGGATGTCTGTCCCTGGAACCGCAAATCCCCCGCAACTGTGGCGACCGAGCTCCAGCCGCGAGAGGGTCTGGTGAATCCTGCGTTGGAATGGGTGGTAAACATCACTGAAGGTGAATTCCGAGAAAAATTCAGAAGCTCGGCAATTAAGCGTGCAAAACGAACCGGTCTGCGCCGCAATGCCGTAATCGCTATGGGGAACAGCGGGAATCCAGACTTCCTACCCGCGCTAAATAATTTGAGAACTGATGACGACCCGTCAGTCGCTGAATCCGCCGACTGGGCTCTAACCACATTAGAGTCGCTATAGCAAGTATGGAAGTCTCATACTCCATCCATGCTATGACCGCCATTTGTCTCGACCTTTAATGTATAAATAGTAGGCTTTCACGAGACGACTATCACGATAACGAGAAGCCTCGACTTCCGAAAATGACGAAACCGGTGGAAGTATCGATCGCGCAACCGGAAAGTGGAGTCCGATTGCGGGATTTTTTTTGCCGCATCGATTTCCATTTGACCGGCCATTCATGAGCGTCGAGCAAGGGATCTCGGCTCAATCACGTTAATTCATCAGCGTCCGGTACGTATTAGCGAATATCAAAGGGGAATTATGAAGCCTCGCGTCATGACCAGAATTTCGTTTCCGTTAGTAGTCGGCCTTCTTATCATTTCAATCTGCTTAGCAGGCTTGGCGCAGTCGAAGGTGTCAAAACCTGCTGTTGGTCCATGGATGGACAAGAACCTGTCGCCTGATCAACGAGCGGATATGGTCATGAAACAAATGACTCTCGATGAAAAAATTCAGCTCGTGCATGGCACCGGATGGGGAGTTCTCAGAAAGGGCGACCCGGTTCCAGCCAGATCTAATTTTGGCGCCGGCTTTGTGGCTGGTATTGATCGGCTCGGCATTCCCGATATTAATCTGGCTGATTCGGCAGTGGGGGTTCGCATGGCGGCATTGGACAGCCGCTACGCTACCTTGTTGCCCTCCGTGCTTGGCATGGCAGCCACGTGGGATATCGATGCTGCATCTCTCTATGGCAGCGTTATCGGCCGCGAGCTTCGTGATCAGGGATTCAACATGTCTATTGGAGGAGGCGTAGATCTTGCGCGTGAACCGCGAAATGGCCGGAACTTTGAATATGCCGGAGAAGACCCAATCTTGGCTGGAACGCTGGTAGGGCACCTGGCGGCGGGTGTGCAATCGCAGCAAGTGATGGGCGACATCAAGCATTACGCGTTGAACGATCAGGAAACCGGACGAAATATTCTAAATGCGGTTATCGATAAACGGTCAATGCGGGAAAGTGATTTGCTGGCGTTTCAGATTGCCATCGGCATCGCGCACCCAGCGGGAGTGATGTGTGCCTATAACAAAGTCAATGGCGATTATTCATGCGAGAACGATTACCTATTGAACCAAGTCCTCAAACAGGATTTTGACTTTAAAGGCTTTGTCCTCTCTGACTGGGATGGAACTCACAGCACGATCAAAGCCGCCCTGGCAGGACTTGATATGGAGCAGCCGGGCTATGGATATTTCGGAGCTCCATTAAAAGATGCGATACAAAAGGGGCAAGTTCCAACGACGCGGCTCGATGACATGGTTCATCGTATTTTGCGCAGCATGTTTGCCGCGGGTGTAATCGACAATCCGCCCGTTCGCCGCGTCGTCGACCCATTTCGCGGGCGTGACGATGCCCAACACATCGCGGAAGAAAGCATTGTGCTGCTAAAAAACAACGACAGTCAGCTTCCACTAAACGCCGCAGCAATTAAATCGATTGCGCTGATCGGCTCCCATGCAGATGTAGGAGTTCTTTCTGGCGGCGGTTCGGCGCAGGTCGACGCCCCGGGAGGCAACGCTATGGATCTGAGCCAGGGCGCGTCGGTTTGGGGGCAGCCGGTTTATTTTCCGTCGTCCCCTTTGAAATACATCCGTATGAAGGCTCCGGAAGCGAAGGTGGAATACAACGATGGCAGCGATGTAAATGCTGCCGCTAATTTTGCAAAAGCTTCAGACGTAGCCATTGTCTTTGTCAACCAATGGATGAGTGAAGGGCATGATGCTCCGACTCTTTCGCTGCCGGATGATCAAGACGCATTGGTCTCGGCCGTAGCCGCCGCAAATACCCACACGATCGTGGTGATCGAAAGCGGCGGTCCGGTGACGATGCCGTGGGTCGACAAAGTAACTGGAGTGCTGGAAACGTGGTATCCCGGGATCGGCGGAGCGCAGGCGATTGCCAACATACTTTTCGGAGAAGTCAATCCGTCGGGGAAACTTCCTATTTCCTTTGCGAAGAGCGATGCGGACCTTCCGCATCCCACAATTCAAGGGATAAACATGATGCCCCCTCCGGGGCCAGACCGCAGGCACAGGGGCGAAATGAAGCCTTTTGACGTGAATTACACCGAAGGCCTGAAGGTCGGATATAAATGGTTCGAGGCGGAAAATAAACAACCGCTATTCGATTTTGGACACGGCCTTTCTTACACCAGTTTTTCCTATTCTGATTTGAAGGCTGATGCAAGGCAGGTCAGTTTCACCATTAAGAATACCGGCCAGAAAGACGGCGCCGAAGTGGCTCAGGTTTACGTGGAATTGCCGGCTTCCGCTGGCGAGCCTTTCAAACGATTAATCGCGTGGCAAAGATTATGGCTGGCCGCTGGGGACTCAAAACAAGTCTCGCTGACACTGGACCCTCTTTACCTTTCAATCTTCGACGTGGAAAAAAATAGATGGTCGGAGGTTGCTGGAGAATACAAAATCCTGGTCGGCGGTTCGTCCAGCGATACGCCACTCAACACGGAATTTAACTTCGCTGCACACGCCGAATGAGAAATTGCGCTGTAATTTGATGGGCTGGGATGACGATGGACGCGCCATGATTTTGATATGCTAGGACATCGTGCGCATGATGTGGTGGTTCGTGATTCTGGCCTTCTGCATGGCTGCAATCGTATGGACTGCGTTAGCTCTTTACTTGCGAGTGCAGCGCCACATGAGAATCCCAGAAGAGATACCGCGGCCGGAAACTAAGACTACGAAAACTGACTAGCGCTGGGAGACCCGTACATGTCCAAAACTTCTATTCGGCCATTGGAGAGTGATAGCCGCGCCCTTGATTTGGCGCAACAGGGCGCCATCGTCATCGGGGCGAGTCTGTTTGTTGCGGTTTGTGCGCGGGTTACCCTGCCGCTGCCATTCACTCCAGTCCCGCTCACCCTGCAAAATTTCGGGGTTCTGCTGGTCGGACTATCACTCGGGAGTCGCAGGGGATTCGCAGCGCTTCTGCTTTATTTAGTGGAAGGCGCGGCGGGGCTGCCGGTATTCAGCCCCACGGGATTGGGCGGTATCGCTCAACTGTTAGGCCCTACCGGTGGATATTTGCTGGCTTATCCATTTGTTGCCGGTCTGGCTGGATTGATCATGGAGCGGGGAACGAGAACATTTGTACGCGCGGCATTTGCGGGTATAGCGGGAGAAGTCGTGCTCTTTGCCAGCGGAATCGCCTGGTTGGCGGTTTTCACGCACTCTTTCATGCTGGCCGTTCGTTATGGCCTTTATTGGTTTATCTTTGCTGAGATACTTAAAGTTATTTCCGCTGCTGCTATCGCGAGTGGATGGCAACGCTTCTTCAAACAGGACTGATTCGACAGGTACAACTCCTCTCGTCGTCACAACCAAAGGATTCCCATGTCCAGCAGTACCGCCGCTCAAATCCGTGAAATTACGGTCGCCCATAGTCCCGATTCCGACGATGCGTTTATGTTTTACGGGTTGGCTACCAACAAGGTGCGCGTTCCAGGCCTGAAATTTACCCATACTCTCTGTGACATTGAAACTCTGAACCAGAACGCCAGGCACGGCGAAGGGGTTTATGACGTGACTGCGATTTCGTTTCACGCTTATCCGTATATTCAGGATAACTACGCACTGCTTCCCAGCGGTGGCAGCGTAGGCGACGGTTACGGGCCGATGATCGTCGCGAATAAGACTTATTCGCAAAGCGAAATTAAACGAAAACGAATCGCCGTGCCCGGCACCCTCACAACGGCTTATCTGGTGCTTCGGTTATTCGCTCCGGGAATCGAGGTCGATGTGGTGCCCTTCGATCAGATTATCCCCGCAGTGATTGAAGGCAAGTACGAAGCCGGATTGATTATTCATGAAGGACAGTTGACCTATGGCAAGGCGGGACTGCATCGCATTGTTGACCTTGGAAAGTGGTGGCATAAAGTCACCGGCTTGCCTTTGCCGCTGGGAGGGAATGCGATTCGCCGCAGTTTGGGTCCGCAGTTAATGGCGGATGTTTCGAACGCGCTGCGCGAAAGCATTCAGTATGCGCTGGATCATCGCGAAGAAGCTCTGGCTTATGCCATGCAGTTTGCGCGCGATCTGGATCCGCAGCTAGCCGATAAATTTGTAGGCATGTATGTGAACGAGCGCACCCTGGATTACGGCGGCGACGGGCGGGAAGCGGTAAAACGGTTGCTTGAGATGGGACACAACGCCGGGATTATTCCGCACGCGGCCCGGGTAGAGTTTGTGGGGGTCGCATAACCCAGCGGAGCGAAGCTTTGCCAATGCAAAGTCACAGCTAATGCGAATCGCGCGCTACTTTTGCACCACTCTGCCCCACCAGAAAATCTAAGTCCGCTCCCTCATTCGCCTGAAGAACATGTTTGGTATAAAGCTTGAGCCAGCCGCGCTCGGGGATCGGCGGAGCGGTCCACTGTTTGCGGCGCTCATTCAACGTCGCCTCATCGACTTCCAATCGTAGCGATCGTCCGGGAACATCCAGCGAGATCAGATCGCCGCTGCGGACTAACCCCAACGGCCCTCCCGCCGCGGCTTCCGGACACACGTGCAGCACGACGGTTCCGTAAGCTGTTCCGCTCATGCGCGCATCCGAGATGCGGACCATGTCGGTTACGCCCTTAAGCAAGAGTTTCGGAGGCAGCGGCATATTTCCGACCTCCGCCATTCCGGGATATCCGCGTGGTCCGCAATTTTGCAACACCATGATTGAGTTCTCGTCGATATCCAGACTGTCGTCGTTGATGCGGGAGTGAAAGTTTTCGATGTTTTCGAAAACGACGGCGCGTCCGCGATGCTGCAACAAACTTGGACTGGCGGCGGATAATTTGATGACCGCGCCATCGGGCGCTAGATTACCCTTGAGAACCGCAATTCCTGCATTCGGCTTGAAGGGATGCGCGTAGTCGTGGATGACATCGCGATTCCAGCAAGGCGCCTCGCTCACATTCTCCCCAATAGATTTTCCATTTGCCGTCAGCGCTTGGCGATGAAGGACGCCAGCCTCGGCCAGCTCACGAAGCACGGTTGGCAGGCCGCCGGCGTAGAAAAAGTCTTCCATCAAGTAGTGGCCGGAAGGCTGGATGTTCACCAGGCAGGGCAAGCCGTCGCCGAGCCGATCAAAATCATCCAGACAAAGTGCCACGCCGATGCGACCGGCAAGGGCAATGAGATGGATGACGGCGTTGGTCGATCCGCCGATCGCGGCGTTGGCGCGAATTGCATTCTCGAAGGCTTCGCGAACCAGAATTTTCGAGATGCGCAAATCATCTTTTACCATCTGCACAACGCGGCGACCGGTCATCTGCGCGAGGGTGTAACGGCGCGCGTCTACGGCGGGGATGGCGGCATTGCCGGGCAAACTCATCCCTAGAGCTTCAACCATACTGGCCATGGTTGAAGCCGTTCCCATTGTCATGCAATGACCTTTGGAGCGGTGCATGCAACTTTCGGCAGCAGACATTTCTTCCGCTTTCATTTCGCCGGTGCGTACCTGATCGGACATTTGCCAGAGGCCCGTGCCTGATCCGATGTCTTTGCCACGAAATTTTCCGGACAGCATGGGGCCGCCGGAGACGCCGATCGTGGGCAGGTCGCACGACGCGGCCCCCATCAAGAGCGACGGTGTGGTCTTGTCGCATCCCATGAGCAGAACGACGCCGTCGATTGGATTAGCGCGGATGGATTCTTCAACATCCATGCTGGCAAGATTTCTGTAGAGCATCGCCGTGGGACGAATCAGAGTTTCGCCGAGCGACATCACCGGAAATTCCAGCGGGAACCCTCCTGCCTCCCACACCCCACGCTTTACAAATTCGGCGATCTCGCGAAAATGTCCGTTGCACGGCGTCAGCTCCGACCACGTATTGCAGATTCCGATGACGGGCCGGCCATCGAAAAGATCATGCGACCATCCCTGGTTTTTCATCCAACTGCGGTAAAGGAATCCGTCTCGGCCTTCGCGTCCAAACCATTCCTGACTGCGTAGCTTTTTCATGCGGGGGGAATCTCCAAACTGGTTGAGATGATAACGGAAATTTGAACACGTAGGGACAGGAGCGGCCAGGTCCGCTTGACGAAACCTTCTGCGCGGATGATGATCTCTAGGTTTGCCACGATCAAGATCTCAGGAGCTTTGGCATGGTCTCGGGTTTTCGCGAATTTCGTTCTAGTGCGGTTATAAAATCGGCGATTATTGCCTTAATAGCTATCGCGTTTGCGGCGCTGCTGTCGGCGCAAACGAAGCCGCTGCAAATTTACTTCATCGACGTTGAGGGCGGCCAATCCACTTTATTTGTTACGCCCGAAGGGGAATCGCTTCTAATCGATACGGGATGGCCGGACAGCGGCGGCCGTGATGCCGACCGTATTGTCGCGGCGGCAAAAAAAGCGGGCATCAGCAAGATTGATTACGTCCTGATCACCCATTTCCATGAAGATCACGTCGGCGGAGTGCCACAACTGGTGGAGAGAATTCCGGTGGGAACATTCATTGATCACGGCGTGAACCGCGAGACTACCGATGCGCATACCGAAGAAGGGTGGCAGGCATACCAGAAAGTATTAGCGACAGGAAAATATCAGCATCTCACTCTAAGGCCTGGAGATTTACTTCCCATTCGCGGGATTCAGGGAACTATTGTGAGCGGGGATGGCGTGGTGATTGAAAAGTCGCTGTCCGGCGCTGGACAAGAGAATCCGAATTGCAAGAATACCGAGACGTACCCTGCGGATCAGACTGAAAACCTCCGCTCGCTGGGCACGCTGTTTACTTTTGGCAAGCTGAGAATTTTAGATCTGGGCGATTTGACGCGAGACAAGGAAATGCAGTTGATGTGTCCGCTAAACAAGTTGGGCAAAGTCGATATTTACATTGTGTCCCATCATGGATGGGTTCAAAGCAGCAGTCCGGCGCTAGTTTACGGAATCGATCCTCGAGTTGCGATTATGGACAACGGAGCCAAAAAGGGCGGAACGCCGTCGGTGATCGACACGATCAGAAAATCTCCACATCTTGATGATTTGTGGCAACTGCATTTTTCGGAAGAAGGCGGCGCTGATCATAACGTCGCCACGGAGTTCATCGCTAATCTCACCGATTCGCCAGATGCCGGGAACTATCTGGAGTTGACCGCGTGGAAGGACGGTAGTTTCGAGGTGTACAACTCACGGACCGGCAAGACGAAACATTATCCAGCAAGTCAATCTCACTAGCGTGCTCGTGTGGGGCGGACACCCCACACAATCCCACATGCCAATGAATTCTCCGGCGGAAATCGAGCGCAGCGCCAGACGCCGCATCGCCCGCCGCTTGCTTCCATTTCTATGGTTGTTATATGTCATCGCCTTTTTAGACCGGGTGAACGTTGCTTACGCTGCGCTGGAGATGTCCCACGATCTGGCTTTCAGCGACCGCGTATTTGGCCTGGGAGCCGGAATATTTTTTGTCGGCTATGTCTTGCTGGAAATCCCGGGGACGCTGATCGTCGAGCGCTGGAGCGCACGGCGTTGGATTTCGCGGATCATGATTTCCTGGGGGCTGATGACCGCACTCGTGGGGATGGTACACACTCCACGCCAGTTTTATGCTGCGAGATTTTTACTGGGCGCGGCCGAGGCTGGATTTTTCCCCGGCGTCATCGTTTATTTAACTCACTGGTTTCGGCGCGAAGACCGCGGGAAGGCGGTCGCGGTTTTTATGACGGCGATTCCGCTGTCGAACATTTTCGGTTCCCCCTTGGCAGGCCAAATCTTGCGATTGCACTGGTTCGGTTTGCAAGGCTGGCGGTGGTTATTCATTCTCGAAGGAGTTCCCGCCGTAATTTTCGGTGTCATCACACTGTTTTATTTAACCGATTGGCCCGGGCAAGCGGATTGGCTTCCCGGCGAGGAATCGGCATGGATTTCCGGCGAACTGACACGCGAGCGGGAAGAAAGAGCAAAACGCCGTGTCTATACGATTTGGCAGGCACTGCGGCATCGCGACGTAATTCTGCTCACGCTCGCTTATTTCATGGGAAGCACGGGTCTTTACGGATTCATCATATGGTTTCCGACTATCCTGAAACGCGCTTCCGGGCTATCGATTGCGAAAGTTACGCTAGTGGTGATGATTCCATACATCGCCGGACTTGGCACCATACTATTCAATGGCTGGCATTCGGATCGCAAACGAGAGTGGCGTTGGCATACGGCCCTGTCTTTACTTATCGGCGGAGGCTGGCTGATTCTAGCCATCGCGTCGGCATCCCACCTATGGATTGAGTTGGTCTTCTTTATTCTTTTCGCGGCATTCACGCAGGCTTATCAGCCGACGTTCTGGAGCCTGCCCACAGCATTTCTGGGCGAGTCAGCCGCGGCGGCATCCATTGGCCTGATTAATTGCCTCGGGGGATTGGGCGGTTTTGTCGGACCATTCGTCGTGGGCTACCTGGCGACGCGAACCGGATCGTTTGGGCCCGGATTGGCGTGGCTGGTAGCCAACCTTTTACTGGGAGGAATTCTATTGCTATGCCTGGAGAAGAGGACGTCAGGAAAATCTGCGACGGTGATGTCCGTTTCACCAGTCTAATCAATGTGCTCACCCTCGCCGAAGAAGCTTGTCTCTGGCGCTGGGAGCCGATCACCGGGCCTCGCCCACATAACATACAACGCCGGTAGCAGGGCGAGAGTGACAACCAATTCAACAATCAGGCCGCCCACAATTACGATGGCAAACGGTCTTTGCGAATCCGATCCAATATCGTGCGAGAGGGCGGCAGGAAGAAGCCCTAACGTCGCCACCAGCATAGTCATCATGATGGGACGAAGACGAAGCAGAGCGCCTTCCTTCGCGGCTTCTCGAGGTGCCATTCCCCGCGTGCGGAGCTGATTAATATATTCGACCATGATGACCCCGACCTCGACGCAGACGCCGATCAAGGCCAGAAATCCCAGACCAGATGAAACGGAAAAATGGGTGCGAGTGATCAGCAAGCTTAGAAAACCGCCAAGAGGCGACAGCGCTACGACTGCCAGAATCAGCGCGACCCATTTCCAGGAGTCAAACGCTGAATAAAGAATGAATGACATCAGGAGTAGCGTAACCGGAACAATGATCTCCAGCCTTCGATTGGCGCGCTGCTGGCTTTCGTATTCGCCTGTCCAATCCAGGTGGTAGCCTTCCGGCAATTGCACTTTTTGCCGCACCTGCTCAATCGCGTCTCGAACCGTGCTGCCGAGGTCGCGTCCGCGAACGCTGTATTTTATGGCGATGTAACGCGAGTTCCCCTCGCGATAAATCGTCGAGGCGCCGTCTTCCATCTTGATCTGGCATAGCTGTCCGAGCGAAACGCGCTCACCGGATGGAGCCACAATGCGAATCGCAGCGATATCGTCGACGGTGCGGCGAAACGGTTCCTGATAGCGAACAGTAAGATCGTATCGTTGATCGCGAATCAGGATTTGAGTAACGGCTTTTCCGCCTACCGCGGTTTCGACCGCGTCCTGCACGTCGCTGACGTTGATGCCAAAGCGATCAGCCGCGGCCCGATCGACAATTAAATTCACATTCGGCTGGCCTCGCACCTGAAATGTTCCCAGGTCAGCGACGCCGGGAATTTTGCTCATGACATCCTGAATTTCGTTGGCCTTTGCTTCCAGAACTTTGAGGTCGGTTCCGAACAGTTTGACCGCCAACTCGCCTTTCACGCCGCTGACTGCTTCTTCGACGTTGTCTGAAATCGGCTGGGAAAAATTCCAGTCCACGCCCGGGAACTTATTCAGTTCATCGTCCATATCGGCGATAAGTTCGTCCTTAGTCTTGAACTGCGATCGCCATTCCGAACGAGGAAGCAGATCTACAAAGAATTCCGTGTTGTAAAACCCGCTGGCATCGCTGCCATCATCCGGTCGCCCTACTTGACTAACTACCTGCGTTACTTCGGGAAAGTTGGCGAGAACTCGCCGGGCTTGATCGGCCAACGCAATTCCTGCTGTGGGTCCTGTGCTCGGCGCGAGAGTTCCTCGCACCCAGATCGCTCCCTCGTCCAGATGTGGCAGGAATTCCGATCCAATAATGCCGCTGAACGCAACTATTAACATGACCGCGAAGGCAGCGGCGCCCAGACCCAGCGTGAGCTTCAGATGGTCGAACGTCCAGTCCAGCGTCTGGCTGTATGCCTTTTGGAGATATAACAAGAGCGGATTACGCCACTCCTTAATATCGTCTTTAAAAAATAGACTGCAAAGAACGGGCGCTATCAGAAGCGCGAATAAGAGCGCACCCAGCAGAGCGAATGTCACGGTCCAGGCCATGGGACGGAATAGACGGCCTTCTACTCGCTGCAATGTGAAAATCGGCAAATAAGAAACGATGATAATGATGCGGGCGAAAAAAACCGGACGCTGCACTTCATGCGCCGCCGTACCGATCATGTGCACGAACGAGCGTTTGCCCTGTCCAAGTTCGGCATGCCGCAAAATGTTTTCCACCATGACGACGGATCCGTCCACTACCATGCCAAAGTCGAGGGCGCCGAGGGATAGCAAATTCGCCGGCACATGACTGATGTCCAAGAGAATGGCCGCGAATAAAAGCGCGAACGGGATCGTAAACGTCACGATTAGCGCGCTGCGCACATTGCCTAAAAACAAAAATAGAATCACCGTGACCAGCAGCACACCATCGGTTAAATTTCGCAGGACGGTGTGCGTCGTGTAATGAACGAGATCGCTACGATCCAGATGCGGGACCAGTTTCACCCCTTTGGGCAACAGTCCGTTATTAAGGTCGTTAATCTTCTGGTGGAGCGCATCGAGCGTCGCGTCAGCTTCCGCGCCCTTTCGTAACAACACTATGCCTTCGACGACATCGTTGTCGTTGATCACCGTGCCGTCTTCGTGGCGAATAGTTTTACCGAGTTGTCCCAGCCTGATCTTCGGCGCTTGCACCACGTTGCCGAGATCACGAACGCGTACTGGCGTGCCGTTCACGGTTTTCACAACGGTGGCGCCAATGTCGTCGGTATTCTGCATCAGCCCGACGGCGCGCACATTCAGCGCTTGCTGACCGCGCTCAATAAATCCTCCGCCGGCATTGATATTGTTATTGGCGAGTGCTTGTTCAACCTGGCTGATGGTCAGCCCGTAGGAAACAAGTTTTCCGGGATCGAGTTGAACCTGATATTCGCGCGTGGGCCCGCCAAAAATATTTACGTCCACAACATTGGGAACAGACTTGAGTTGGTTGAGTACGAACCAATCCTGGAGCGCCTTCAGTTCCATGACGTCGTACTGGGGATTGGTGCTGGTGAGCGTATAGAACATGATCTGGCCGGTGGGGCTGTAGTCGGGGCCTAGGTTGGGGCTCACGCCAGCCGGCAGAGTCACCTGTTGCAAGCGATCGATCACTTCGGTACGGGCGTTGAACGTCGTGATGTCATCGTCGTAGATAATTGTGATTACAGAGAGGCCGGCGAGCGAAACCGAACGCAGGTGGGCCATGTGGGCGACGCCGTTCAAGGTCACTTCGAGCGGAATCGTAATCTGCTGTTCGATTTCCTCGGCGGCGTGTCCTGGCCACTGCGTGATGATCTGCGTGTATGTGTCGGCGACATCCGGATAAGCTTCGATCGGCAGGCGATGAAAAGAGATTATTCCCCAGACAAATAAAATCACTGCAACGCTGAGCACCAGGATGCGATTGCGCAGGGCAAAATCAATCAGATAGCGAATCATTTTCCCTGGCCTGCCATCGCCGAGGAAAATTCCAGGGCGTTCATTACGATGGCGTCGCCCGCATGCAATTCTCCATCCTGAACTTCGTGCATCCCGTCAGGGGTCTCGCCAATCGTTTTGACTTCGATTTGGTGAAAATGTTGAGCGTTCTCTTTTCGAAACACCCAATCGCGGTCCTGCAATCGCATCACTGAGGTGTCGGGCACGATGAGGTGCGTTTGCAGTCTCCGCGAACGAAAGCTGGCGGTCGCGTACATATTAGGCCGCAACTCGCCGTCGCGATTGGCTAACACGATACGAACCTTTGCCGAACGGGTATTCGGATCAAGCACGCGGGAGATATCACTAATTTGGCCGCGGAAGATGCGGTCGGGGAATGCATTCAACTTTACCTCTGCAGGGTCGGCGAGATGTACATCCTCTAAGTCATTTTCGAAAACGTCGCACAGCGCCCAAACCTGTGAAAGGTCAGCAATAGTAAAGAGGCTGGGGCTATTGTCCAGGCTCTTGATGCCCTCAAATCCGGAAATGTTTTGCTCGACGATACTTCCTGCGGCCGGTGCTCGAAGTTCAATCAGTGAACTTGGATGCGCAGGGTCGCCGCCCAACAAATGGACATGCTGCGCGGCAGTGGCAACATCCACTTTGGCTTTGTCCTCGGCATCCTGTGCCAGTTCGAAATCTTTCTCCGCGGCTGCTCCATGCGAATAGAGAACTTGCGTCCGATCAAGCGCTCTCTTCGCCAAAAGTTCGTCGGCCACAGCTTTCTGATAATCGGAGAAAGCTCCCGACAGGTCGGAGCTATAAATTGAAAGAAGAGGCTGTCCTTTTTTGACGTAGTCGCCCAATTTGACCCGCAGATCGACGACACGGCCTGATCCTTGGGAGGTTACGTGAATAGTCCGGTTTACGTCGGGCACGATACTGCAATTGGCGTTCAGCAGCGTTGGGAGCTGTCGTTCTTGAACCTGTACTACTTTGAAAAGTTCCGGATGGTCAGGATTGAAAACGCCGGGTTCTAACGTGACCTCGGTTTTGGTTGGCGCGGGCTTTTCATGGGAGCAGGATGTCGCAGTCCATCCAATGAAAATCAGGACTAATGCTACCGCGCACTGATGGCGCAACTGTCTTGTCATTGGATTATCCGGCCCATGCAAGATTTCAAGATTTTCCTCATTGAATGACCTCCCGGCCCACGGCCATATTTAATTGGGCGGCAGCCGTCAAATAAGAGCCGACGAGGTTCAAATAGCTGAGTTCCACGGTTCGGTAATCGCTTTGCGCGCTCAAGAAATCGAGTAAGGATGCGCCGCCATGCTGGTAGGAGAACAATATGGTGTCGCGCACTCGAACTGCTTGTTGCAGATACTTGGTTTTATACGGATGCAACAAAGTCACATTGCTGCTCAAGGTGGCATACGCCGAATCGACATCGCTGAATACTTGTGCCTGAGCAGCGTCCAACAGCCTTTGATTCCGGTCGATATCTAGTTTTGTACGTAACTTTTCTCCCTGATTCCGGTCAAAGATTCGCAGGGGGATGCTCAGATTGACGCCCAAATAAAGATCGATGGGAGGATTGCGGCCAACATCGACGCCGATTGTGGGATCGGTGGATCCGTTGGCGACAGCGAGCCGGCGGTCGGTTTTTGACTTGTCGAGCGACTGCGCTGCGGCCTTGAGATCAGGCCGTGTATCCAGCGCCATCTTCTGAAAATCATCCAGCGGCGACAGTTGTTCACTGAAATCAAACGGGCCCGTCACGTCGAAGGTCTCGACCGGTAGGTGGTTGTTCAAAAGCATAAGAAGTTGAATTTTTGCCGTACGCAGATTCACTGCCGCGGTTTGCAGATCGGATTCGTATTGCACGCGCTGAAGCTCGAGTCGGTCGAGATCAATTTGCGCGATGTCCCCCACTTTGAGCCGCTCTCTGCTCACGTCGAGTACGCGGTCGTAATAGACGAGACTGTCTTTCGCGAGTTGCAAAACAGCTTTAGCCTGCAAAATTTGGACGAAAGCGCTGCGTAGAGTAAACCGCAAACTTCTTTCTAAATCCGCCTGATCGGAAGCTGCAATTGCGGTGGCGTTCTGTGCGCTCTCCCGGCGCAGTTCTCTTTTGTGCTCGCGTTCGTGCAGGTAACTTACACTGGCGACGGGAAAGAAGTACGCGAACGGTCCATGACTCGGCCCGGCGTTGAATGGGTCGATCTGGTCCCCGCTCACGGAAAGATCGGGATTAGGTCGCAAGTAGGCGGTGATCTCCTGCGCTTTGGACTCATCGATATTTAGTTGTCCAGCCAGAAGGGTAGGGTTACTTGTCTCGAAACGATCCAGCACTTTCTGCCATGTCCACGGCTCCTGAGCGTGCGCACCAATGCAAAACGCGAATGGCAGAACTAAAGCGCATACCCGGGCAACGGCGAAGCGCATTCTGCTTCCTCGGAACACACGTTGCCCAAACAATGCGGTCAAAACAGTCTTCTGGGGCCGCCGAGTAAACAATATATTCAGCCGTATTCCTGACGAGCTCGCAGGTTTCAAACAGGGTAAGAATTATTTTAACAATAGGATTATTAACCAACGGTTAAACGGCATGGAATTATCTTTCGAGTTGGTTGGTTATCTTTCGGCCAACCCAACGCATAATCATTTCGCGCAGGTCAGTAATTAAGGCAACATTGCAATGTATGCGCCTGCTTGGCATTTTTGTTCCTAAGAATCGCACAGCGCTTCTGATTTTGGCCGCGTTTCTGATTCTGGCCATTGCACTCTCCGATTGGCTTACAGAAGCGTATATCGCGATTGGGTTTCTGTATCTTTTCCCCATAATCATCGTGGGCGCATTTTGTTCGCGAACCCAGACAATAGGATTGGCGCTGGTTTGCGCATTCTTACAAGAGGCATTCAGCAATCTTCCCGAGAGCGAAGCCGTATATAGGCTAGTTCTCAGTTCATTGGGTTTTGTCGGAACCGGGCTGTTCATCTCCGAGCTGTTGCGTAACCGGCGGATTGTCTTGAATCACGTGGACGAATTGGAAACCGAAATAAAGCGCCGCTACGACGCGGAAAATCAACTACAAGTTCTGGTGGAGAGCAGTCCCGCCGCCATTGTTACTATCGACGAGAATGGCAAGATATTGCTGGCCAATCAGGCCGCACAGCAATTACTCGCGCCCGATCTGGACTCCCTGGAAGGGCGGGAAATCAATCTTTACCTGCCATCGCTTCAGACTGCTCTGCAAACCCAAAGCGTTCGCTCCTTTCGCACGACATTGCAATGCAAGGGGCAAAGAAGCACCGGGGAGGCGTTTCTTGCGGGCATTTGGTTTTCTACCTATAAGACGATTTCCGGGCCACGACTGGCGGCCGTGATCGTTGACCTTTCGGACGAGTTGCGAAGCCGCGAAGATTTGAGCCTGGATCACCTTTTAAAGAACAGCCGAATTCTGATGAGTGGCATGGCCCACGAGATCCGCAACTTGTGTGGGGCGGCTCTGGTCCTACATAAGAATCTTTCGCGCATTCCGGATATCGAACTGAACGACGATTTTCGGGCTCTCAGTTCGTTGATCCAAAGTTTGGAACGCATTTCAGCAATGAATGTAAAGCCGTCTCCCCTGGACGCCGCGGTAACGGTGGAGCTGACTTCACTGCTTGACGAAATTCGGGTCTTGATAGAAGGCGCGTACCGTGAATCTGGAATCACAATCGTATGGCAGTTGCAGGAACATTTACCTTTAGTCTGGGCGGACCGCTACGGGTTGATCCAAGTGTTCTTGAACCTCGCAAAGAACAGCCAGCGAGCTATGGAGTCAACGAAAGACAAAACTTTATTTGTGACAGCATCGCTCGAAGAACGCCTTGTCAAAATCAGGTTCGAAGATACGGGAATCGGAATGGCCGATCCCGCAAAACTCTTCCGCCCGTTTCAGCCGGGCGCGGAGACGGCTGGTCTTGGGTTATATGTCTCCCGTTCGATCATGCGAAGTTTTGGGGGTGAATTGCTTTATGAAACCAGCGAACGGGCGTGTTGTTTCGTACTGCTTGTGCCGGCCCAGATGCATTCGGAGAGGGTAAATGCCTGACCCAACTCGACCCGAAGTGCGCATTCTGCTGGTGGACGACCACGCTTTATTTCGGGAAAGCATCGCGCGGCTATTAAGCACGGAGCCAGGGTTTAATGTGGTTGCGCATTGCGACTCCGTTGAGGCGGCGCTTGCCGCAATCCGAAAAGTGCCGGTGGATATCGTGCTGCTCGATTTCGATCTTGGACGGCGCGATGGGGGAGAATTCATGCGCCTGGCCAGGCAGCAGGGCCTTACCGCAAAAGTATTGGCGGTCACCGCCGGGGTAGACAAAAAAGAGGCTGTGGAGTTAATCCGTAGCGGAATTTCTGGAATCTTTATGAAACACGATTCCGCCGCGCTACTCATAGAGGGAATTCATGATGTGCTTGCCGGGAAAGTCTGGTTTGACCGTGAGCTGCTTCAGGAAGCGGTGGAGATCGCAGCGATCCGCCAGGAACCCGGTACCGAACAATTTACCGAGCGGGAACGGCAAGTGCTGTCCGGCGTTTTTGAAGGCCTTCTCAATAAGGAGATTGCGGAACGCATTGGGCTTTCGGAAAGTTCGGTAAAAGCTACCCTGCAACAACTTTTCGCGAAGACCGGAGTGCGTACCAGAAGCCAATTGGTTCGTATTGCGCTGGAACAGCACAAGAATCAGTTTTAGAACTCCAACCAAAGCAATAATCGCGGGAGATGGTTCTTCCTTAAAGTTCGTTTGGCAAATCAAGTACAATCCCTTCATGCGGATCTTAAAAGGGTTGGAAAGTATAGTGACTGAATTACGGGCGGAAAGAGGACACCTCGTAAATAATCTTCGGCACGTGGATGCGGCATTGGCCGTCTTGGGGAAGTTGGAGGAGGGTAAATTTGCGACCGAGTCGCGCCGTAATGTGTCAACCACGGCCCGAAGACGAATGGCTGTCGCTCAGAAAGCGCGCTGGGCGAAGGTCAAGAATCAAGCCCAAGCTGCAACAAACGGAGCGTCGCGAAATGCCCGGGGCGGCAGGCGTTTATCTGAAGCGACCAGGCGAAAGATTGCATCTGCCCAACGGGCGCGCTGGGCGCGGGTAAAGGCTGCAACGCGCTAAGTGCGATTCCGCTCCGCATACAAATAAAAACTGATCGTTGCCTCTACGCCCTGTGGCTCGAATCCCTGGTCCCTGCTAGTTCGTTATGAAACTTTCACGAATAGCCTCCGCGCTCGGGGCACGTCTCGAAAATGGATCGCCAGATGCCGAAATAACCGGGGTTGCCGGCATTGAAGAAGCCGGACCGGGACAAATCTCATTTCTCTCCAATCCAAAGTATGCGGGCGCGGCGCGAAACACCAAAGCTGCCGCGGTCATTGTTGCCCAGGACTTCCCTGCCCTTCCCTCCGCAATGTTACGAAGTAAAAATCCTTACTTGGCTTTCGCTCTGGCCATAGGACTCTTTCATCAACTGCGAAGGCACGTTCCGAGCATCCATCCCACTTCGGTGATCGCGGGGACTGCCAGGATTGGGACCAACGCTCACATCGGTCCTTATGTGGTAATTGAAGATGATGTCGAAATTGGCGACTATGCTGTCCTGCTAGCTCACGTAGTGATCTATCGGGAAGTAACAATTGGCAGCAACTTTCTGGCACATGCGCATGCGGTTGTCCGCGAGGGTTGCCGGCTTGGCGACAATGTCATTCTGCAAAACGGAGTCGTTGTGGGCGCCGACGGATTCGGTTTTGCGAAGGATGACAACGGTCAGTGGCACAAGATCCCTCAACCCATGCCCGTAATCATCGGGGACGATGTCGAGATACAAGCCAACTCATGCATCGATCGCGCCAGCGTCAATGAAACCCGCATCGGACGCGGAACAAAGATCGACAATCTGGTTCAAGTGGGCCACGGCTCTCGCATCGGCGAACACTCGCTGCTGGCGGCGCAAGTAGGTCTAGCGGGATCTACAGAAGTTGGGAATAACGTTATCCTCACTGGACAAGTTGGAGTGGTGGGACATTGCAAAATTGGCGACGGGGCAATTGTGACGCCACAGAGCGGAGTGGCGAATGATGTAGCTGCGGGAGCGATTGTAAGCGGCGCCCCGGCAGTAGATCACAAACTGTGGCTGAAGTATTCCGCAATTCTTAGCAAACTGCCGGAAATCGCCCGGAGAGTGCGGCTGCTGAAATCTGTAGGCGCGAAGAAAACAGATTCTCCTGAACTTTGAAGCAAATCCGCACGTCTATATTGCTATTGAGCTGCTCTGAATTGTTTGCGGACCGCTTATTGGAACCTCTCGTAACTCCGGCGGTAATCCACTGTCGATTGCTGTTCTTACTTTGTTCATTAAAGACTCGCGGTCGCCGAATTCTCTTGGATTGATCGCATCATGGAAAATCACCGTCACGGTTCCCGGCTTAATTGAGAAGCGTTGCTTGGGCATAATGAAATGCGTTCCCACGATAGTGACGGGCACAACCGGGACCCCGCACTCCTCGGCCAAATAGAATGGGCCCTTCTTGAACGGAAGCAGCCGGCCATCAAACGAACGTTTTCCTTCGACGAAGATTGTCATATTGAGGCCGTCGCGGATAACTTGCGAAGCGAACCGAACGGCCGCGATTCCAGATTCCCGATTGCCGCGATCGACGGGCACCAAAGAGCCAAAACGCATGGTCTTTCCTAACAGCGGATAATTGAACAGCTCCTTCTTGGCCATGACCGATGTACGCCGCGGAATGAGCGGCAGCAACAATGGCGGATCGATATTGGAAACGTGATTCGACATGAAGATGTAATTGCGCGCGGGATCGAGCTGTTCCAATCCAACGACTTGAACTTTGACTCCCGCAATTCGAACTCCGGTCCATGCACCCCACATCCCCATGCGATAGAGGAAATTTACGTTGCCCGTCAATAATGTCCAAGGGAAGCCCAATAGAGCGGCTACGGGAAGCAGAGCAGCCCAAAAGCCGAGCATAAAAAGTGTACGAATCATGGCTGTTCGGATTCGGCTTTAAGCCACGCCACGCGCCGCTTTTTCTGTTGCGGGCTCAAATTATCCTGATCTGTGATTCGAAATTCCAGTTCCTGGCGTGTATTTACTTTCCAGCTCAGTTCCCGCTCGCCTTTGTCGTTACGAATGCGGAGGGTCAACTTGTCGCCCGGACGCACGCCTTTCATGGTTGAGGCGAAATCGATGCCGGGAGGCTGTCCGTTCACTTGCAGGATCACGTCGCCGTTCGACAACCCCGAAATCTGAGCCGCGCTATTTTCATCCACGGAATTTACGGTTAAAGGCGAATCGAAGTTCCGGCTCGCGGTGAAACCCACGTCGGGGAGTTGCGCCTTTTCCGTTATCAAATTTAGGCCAACGGTTTTGAAAAAATCATTCCATGGAATTTCATCGGTTCCGGCAATATATTTGTCAAAAAATGGCGCCAGATTCGAGTGAGTTATCGTTTCCGCTGCTTGGCGCACGCCTTCCGAGTCGGCAAACACCATGTTTTTTTGTGCATAATGCACGTTCATCCACTGAAACATATCGCGGAGCGACTTATTTCCGTCGGTTAAGCTGCGAATATCTAGATCGAGCATTACCCCGAGGAGTTCTCCCTTTTCGTAGTAGGAGACGCTATGATCTGGCCTGCGATAATAAGAATATTTTTCGAGCCATGTATCGACACTCGACTCTTCGGCAGATTGCGTCAGGTGCGCCGGGCGATTTTCCAGATATTCTATTTCTGCCGCCAAATGCGCGAAATATTCGTGTTCGTCGAGCAGGCTGGCGCGCAGCAACATGTAATTTTCGACGGTACTCGTAAACCCTTCGCTAAACCAAAGCGCATCCGTGTAATTTTCTTTTGTGTAGTCAGGCGGTTCCAGCGATTGCGGCCGAATCCGCTTTACATTCCACAGGTGGAAAAATTCATGAGCGCTTATCTGTTGCAAGGCATAGGGATCGGATTGCATGATGCTTTGTCGTAGGTCAATGGCGGCGCTGTAAGCATGCTCCATCCCTCCGCCTTCCGAATCGCGTGGGAAATGATAGATGAACAGATAGGTACTAAATGGACGATCCGCCATCCAATTCACCTGAACGTGAACAATATCCTGAAGCATCGCCACAATTTTGCTCATATCGTAATCGCCGTGAGCGGCGTCCACGATTACTCGGTAACGGCCGCCGTCTTGATCGAAATCGGCCTCGTCGAATGCGCTGATCTCGACAGGACTATCGGCAAGTTCATCATAATTGTGGGCCGCGAATCCATCACCGGCTGGACGCAACGTCGTGCCGAATCGCCAGCCTGTGGGAACATTGATGAAGTGAATTTGCGTGGGGGAATCGCGGGCGTCTGTGGCATACATGAGGATTTCTGCGAGATTGAGAAATGCGTGATGGGAATTGAGTTGTGCTCCGAAAGGACCGGCATCATCGGCGAATATTTCATAGTCGATTGTCGCGCCATTTTCCGCGCCCGTTATCCGCCACTCGCTTTTATCGATCTTTTTTATCGGAGTTGAGGAATGCACCCAATTAATGTACTGAGAAAAATCCCGAATCTGATAGAGCGCATACCACACTGGCAACTGCAAATTTCTTTCGGCAGGTCCCGCAGGTAACTCAATTTTGATCGATACAAGATGTTTGTCCGCGTTGGCGAGAGAGATTGTATAGCGCGAAGATTGTGGCGATTTTTGCGCGAAGAGCGATACAGCCGACAACAAAACAAATAAGGTTGCAAGGACGATGCGCTGGATTCTGTGCGATCCAATCACGCTTTCGCCATGTTCTTACGCGAAAATTGTTTTGACTCTTCCTGTAACCGTAATCGTGCGGGAAGTTTCTCATAAATTCCGCCAAAACCCCCATTGGAAAGTATCGCGATCACATCTCCGGGCTTCAACAGCGGGGCGACGATACGCACAATTTCATCCGCGCCAGCAAGGACGCGAACATGTTTTCCTCTGTTTAGCAATTCTGTTTCGATGGCCCCCAAGTCGAGCCGTTCGCGTTCGGGTATTGCATCAGACTTAAAAACGTTCGCGATCACGATTTCGTCGGCTTCGGAAAAGACTATCCGCAAGGTCATTCTGGAAAATATTTCGGCGAAGAGTGTTCGAACGGGGCTCGAGGATCGCCCACAACCGTGCCTTCGGATAGCGGGAGCGGAGAGCTTTTAATGTGCCAGCGATCGCTGTGGGGTGATGCGCAAAATCGTCAATTATGGTAACTCCGTTAATTTCAGCTTTCACTTCGAGCCGTCGCTTAACGCTTCGGAAAGTTTTGAGCGCGGCCGAAATGTGACTGGCGGATATGCCATAGCCGGCGGCCATAGCCGCGGCGGCTGTGGCATTCCATACGTTATATTCGCCGGCCAATTCAAATTCGAAATCAGACCAATGTTCCCTTCCGCGGAAGACGGACCACGAAGTATCCGCCGTGTTGCAACGCAGATTCTCAATTCGCCAGCCCGCTTGGGTTCTCGATCCATACCGTTCTACCGGGCAAAAGGCACGGTCAAGACAGCGGCCGATGCTCTCTCCAGTATCGAAGCCGACGATTCGCCCGCGCCGTGGTATGAGGTTAATGAGGCGCTTGAACGCCGTCTCAACGGCCTCCAGGTCTTTGTAGATGTCGGCATGATCGAACTCAACGGAAGTTAATACCGCCGCGTCGGGAAAATAATGCATGAACTTCGGGCCCTTATCGAAGAAGGCGGAGTCGTATTCGTCAGCTTCAATAATGAAGTGTTTTCCCTCGGCTAACTGAAAACTGCTGCCAAAATTTTCGGCGATGCCTCCGATTAAAAATGAAGGTTGAAGTCCGGCCGCTTCGAAAATCCAGGAGAGCATGGATGTCGTAGTGGTCTTGCCATGCGTGCCTGCCACGGCAATTATTTCTTTCCCGAGGAGAAACTCATCGTGCAAAATCTGAGGCATCGAGCAGAACTGCATCCGTTGATCTAGAACTTCTTCCAGTTCGACATTGCCTCGGGAAATTGCGTTTCCGACCACCACTAAGTCGGGACTCGGACGCAGGTTCTCAATGGCAAAGGACTGCGCGACCTGGATTCCCAGAGCGGCTAGAAAATCTGACATTGGGGGATAGGATGAACCGTCGGACCCCGTCACTCGAAATCCGCGTTGCAACAACATTCCGGCGAGAGATGCCATTGCTGTGCCGCAAATTCCGATCAGATGAATATGCTTGGTATTCATATTGTCATCAAGATAAAGTTGCGCGAGTTGTAGCTGCCTCAAGAAAGTTAAGTTGTACCGTGCCGCGGCCGACCTGCAAAGATGCGCGAATACCGATGGGAAGGGTGATATTGCGCTCCGACACATGGCCCGAGCGTAATCCGAAAGCAACGGGCACGCCCGAGTCTCCCACTATGCGAAGAATGACCTCGTCCAACGTATAACCCTGATCTTTTTCAGAGACACTTCTATTTTGTACGCAATCCTGCATTTCTCCGAAAATGATTCCGCGAACGCCAGTGAATTTTCCCGCGAGCTTCAATTGCATCAGCATACGATCGATTTGAAAAGGCTTGGCGGCGACATCTTCCAGAAAGAGAATGGTTCCCCCGGTCTGAATTTCATAGGGCGTGCCCAACGAGGCGACCAGAATCGAAAGACAGCCGCCGTAAAACATCCCTTCCCCGAAACCCTCGACCAACGATCTAGTTTCGGGATTTACGTCGACAGCCCATTGAGACGTTCCGTTAAGCGCATTTTGCCAGGACTGCAAATCGATTCCGGTGGCGCTGCCAAAATCTTTGTTCACCATTGGTCCGTGGAAGGTCACAAATCCGGCCGAGTCCGCAAAATAAGCCAGCAAGCTGGTCAAGTCACTGTAGCCGACGAATATCTTCGGGTGCCCTTTGATTTTCTCCAAATCCAAAGCCCGCAACAAATAATTCGATCCGTATCCTCCTCGAGCGCAGATGATGGCGCGCACGTCGTCGCGAATGAACATCTCTTCCAGTTCGCGGGCGCGTCTATCCAATGAGCCGGCGAAATAAACATCCTTTTCGAATATCGAATCGAAGTAAAAGGGAGCGTAGCTCAGATTCCGAAGCGCCTGACAACCGGCTTCGAGAGCATCACGGTGAATGTTGCTGGCGGGGGCAACGATACCAATTTTGTCCCCGCTGCGCAGCGCGCGCGGCTTAAATCGCGGAGTTGGCGTGGGAGGCATGGGAAATTCAGACTTAACCGAAAAACTCACCGCGGCAAACCAGCGTCGCAGCACCTTCCAGCAAAACTTCGTTATTCCAATCTACGGTTTGGATTCCACCCTCAGCGTGAACTCGCACCGGATATTGAACCTTGCGAGCCGCAATTGCTGCCACTGCGGCGGCGCACGAACCCGTGCCCGAAGATTGAGTCTGCCCTACTCCGCGCTCGAAGAAACGAACTTCTATATTCGATCGGTCTTTAATAACTACAAACTCGACGTTTATTCCATGCGTAAAGCGAGCGTCGCGTGTGAGTTCCGAGGCTGTGAGTTGCCAGTTCAAAGGAAATTCTTTCACAATGCAAACAAAATGTGGATTGCCCATTGAGACTTGAGTGCCACTCACGGACCCAGATGAAGTTAGGATCAAGAGTTCACTCCCTATTTGTGGCTGACCCATAGCAATCTGAAACACATATTGCACTCCATTTCGTGAAGTAAGTTTGCAAGTCTTAACTCCGGCACCGGTGCGGATGGCTAATTCGTTTTTATTGTGTTTTGAACACAGGTAAGCCGCCACGCAGCGAGTGCCATTGCCGGAGATTTCTGCTTCGGATCCGTCCGCGTTAAATAGTCGAGCATAAATATCCATGTCTGCATCCGGGAATAGCCATTCCACACCGTCTGCTCCCACACCATTCCGGCGATCGCTCATTTTTGCGCTGATAGCCGATAAATCTGGCGTATGCAGAGCCTCGACGATCAGGAAGTCGTTGCCACAGGCGCTGGCCTTGACGAACGGAATAATTCGGGTCGAGGCCACGGTCATTCCGGCTGAACCTGTGCTAATGCGGTAACCTTTTCGAGAATAGTGGAAGCGCGAAGCCCACGAAGAACTTCGTCCTGGCAGCGGCGGTTCGCTTCCACATCGAATTGCAGCCGCACGTGTTGTTTCGTGGCCGCAATTTGAACGTCCAAAGGCATGGCATGGATCATTTCGAGAACACGGTTAATTTCCGCCGTCATATCTTCGCTGTTCTGGCCCGTAACTTCGTAACCGTGGAGCTGCAATTTCAGGTTCAGGCGGCCTTCGGCGTTGCCCAGCAGGAAAAGGCACACGATGATCAATGCAGTGGAAAATATCGCAGTCAGATACAAGCCGCCGCCAACTGCCATGCCGACGGAAGCCACGACGAATAATGTCGCGGCCGAGGTTATGCCGGTCACCAGGTCGTCACGCGAATGGATGATCGAACCGGCGCCGATGAAGCCGATGCCGGGAATGATTTGCGCTGCGATTCGCGTGTGATCGCCAATGTATTTGACCGCCAGTTGATCGGAAAGCAGCGTGAACATCGCCGCGCCAAAACAAATAAAAAGATTGGTACGCAAACCGGCGGGCCGATGTTTTATTTCTCGCTCAAGTCCGATGCTGCCGCCGAAAATCGCGGCTAACGCCAGCCGCATGATCGATGCTCCAGCAATCGTGGCATTTTCAGCGGAGAAGACTTGATAAAAATGATGCATCAGATATTGTGCGCTAAGTTGGCTGGATTTTATCATCGGCGCGAGGGAGTTGGCGCGATTACGATAGGTTAACCTGGGTGATTCCGTCCGTTTAGCGTTCTCCGCGATGCGTCCAATAAATCGTGGTCTCGGGCTCACCTCCCGCATGCAACACGACCAGCGGTGAAAGATCGGTCTTCTCCACCCGCATAGCGGTCTCGTCCCCGGCGCCCGCAATTACGTAATCGGCATACTGCCGCGGATCTGCAAGTGCGCGCTCCCAGAGCCCTTGCGGATCGGATGGCTTCTTCCATGGCCGATGATTGCCTTCATTGATCACCCGGTCTAAAGACACTCCCGCATCTTGAAGAGCGCCCACGTGATGGCCGACATACATCAGCAATGTGGAATTACGGGGCAACTTTCGCAGCGTCTCGGCTAATTCCTTCTCGAGCGAGAGGCGGTCTCTGGAATTTATCCAGGCTTCACGGAAGCAAACCGGTTGCTCATGCCAAACGAAAGCGTAACTTCCGCCGACGATAAAAACGATGGCGAGCCCGATCGCGATTTTTATGCGCTTGTCGGATGCCATACCTATGGCGAAATGTGCGAATAACGCCATGAATACAGCGAACGCGGGGAGTAGTTGCAATCCATAGCGCAGGTTGTAATAAGAGTGCGGCCACCAAACGGGAAGAAATATCGGAACTCCGCTGTAAGCGATCGACAACATGTAGAAAGGCAACGGCAACCAAAGAAACAAAAGCGGCCACAGCCGTAAATCCAACAGCAGGGTCATCGCGCTGCCTATGACGATCAGAACTATCCACAATCTTTGAATCGCGGTTGCAGAGGCGACATTCAGTTCGGTGGATTTCAGAAAGAAACTAAATGCGACCGGCAAGTTGTTATCGCCGGGATGCGAAGGATTTCCGGGGGTGGCCGTTTTCTGCTCGATGGCTTTGGCCGAGTACGGCCCATTCGCAAATTCAAGAGGATTGCGATAAACGATCGCGTTATAGCTTAACCACAAGATTGGCGCTGAAATGGCAAGAAGGAAGAACTTTCCAAAATTCCTGCGCAGTTCGCTCCGACCCCGCGTTGACCGCTTTACCAATACGAATGCAGCCGCAAACATAATCGCGGCCAGAAACCATCCGTCGTAGCGGGTTAAGCAGGCAGCGAGAAGAATCCAACCGCACTTCATTAGCGGCGAAGACGACCGCACCGGCACGCTTTGAATTCTGGATTCTTGTTGCACGAATTCCAGAAACCAAACTACTGCCCAAATAAAAAATGCCAGATAGAGCGGTTCGGTCATGGCGGTGCTTTGCAGATAAAGCAAGTTGGGATTCGCGCCGTAGATTAAAGCCGCTCCCCAAGCTGCGGCCCGCACAGCCGCATCCGCTGGCGAATGAAAGCTCAAAGCGCCGCGTACGAGGCGAAATATGCCGATGACGCTAAGCACGTAGGCAACCAGAGACGGGATCGATCCGCCGATGCCCGACTGCCACAGCGTTTTCGAAATCACGAAAGGAACCATCAACAGATGTGGCAGAGGCAGCCAAACGGTACCCAATTGCAGAAGGCCGGGCGTCTTCGAGTCGAAAACTCTGCGCGCGATATTAATGTGGGCCACGGCATCGCCATAGAGCAGCAAGTCGGCGCGGCGCAGGTAGATCATGAAAGAAAAGATGGAAACGGCACACGCAAGCTGGGTGACGAGCAGAATGTCGCGGTCGCGACTATCGTGCGGGACGGATTTCATTCGAGATGAGTGAGTTCGCGGAATAATTGAAAGCGGCCCTCAATTTCCTCGCGGGTGAGCGATTGCAAGCGTTCAGTTCCGAAACGTTCCACTGCAAACGACCCCATGACGCCGCCATAAAAAAGCGCCCGCTTTAACACTTCCCGAGTCAGTTCGGGTTGCGAAGCGATGTAACCCATAAATCCGCCAGCGAAAGAATCTCCGGCGCCAGTAGGGTCTTTTACTTCTTCGATAGGTAAAGCCGGAGCGCGAAAAGGATGGTTCGTTGCGCCAAAAGCCCCATCGCGAAAGAAGATCGTTGCACCATATTCGCCATGCTTGATCACCAGCGCCCTCGGTCCCATCGCCATGACCTTTCGCGCAGCGCGGGGCACGCTGCTATCTTCGGCGAGCATTTTGGCTTCGCCATCATTGATTAAGAGAATGTCTACTAATTTCAAAGTTTTAATAAGTTCGGGACGCGTGCCCTGAATCCAATAGTTCATAGTGTCGCCGCCCGTGAGTTTTACCTGGTCCATTTCCTCGCGGACGGCTCTTTGCAAACTGGGATGAATATTTCCCAGAAAAAGAAATCGGGAATCTCTATACTCCGATGGAATGCGAGGCTGGAATTGTTCGAATACATTCAGCTCGGTGAAGTCCGTCTTCGCTTCGTTTAAGTTGTCCAGATACTGACCGCCCCAGCGAAACGTCTTGCCCTTCGCGTGCTCAATACCGCGAGTATCGACTCCCCGGTTTTTCAGAATGCTTTCATGGTGAGCTGTGAAATCCTCGCCCACAACCGCGACCACGCGAACATCGGTGAAATAACTCGCTGCCAGCGAGAAATAGGTTGCCGATCCACCGACCACGTTGTCGGCTCTTCCAGAAGGGGTGGCGATGGAGTCAAACGCAATAGATCCGACGGCCAGAATGCTCATTTAGATTTTGCTTTCCAGATATTTGTCGAGGATGAGACTCAGTTTTTTGCGTGTGGCTGCCGGAATTTTGTCGCGATCGGTGAGGATCGCATGTGCCAAAGCAGAGCCGCATTTACAGCCTCTATCGGGGGACATAGCAGCTACGGTCTGTCGAACCACCTTGCACGCATTCTCCGCATTCTTCACCAGCACGGCGACGATTTGATCCACCGTCACCGAGTCATGATGCGGATGCCAGCAGTCGTAATCGGTCACCATCGCAATCGTTACATAGCAAATTTCCGCTTCGCGCGCGAGCTTCGCCTCCTGGAGATTGGTCATCCCAATCACGTCCATGCCCCAGCTTCGATAAACATTGGATTCCGCTTTCGTGGAGAACTGAGGACCTTCCATGCAGAGGTAAGTTCCGCCACGCTTGCCGGAGACGCCTGCTGTCTTGCACGCGACTTGGACCGCTGCGGCGAGCTCCGGACAAACCGGATCGGCGAAAGCAATGTGCGCCACGATGCCGTCTCCGAAGAATGTGTCGATGCGGTGTCGGGTGCGATCGAAAAATTGATTGGGGATAACAAAATCCAACGGCTTGTGTTCCTCTTTTAAAGAACCGACAGCCGAGACGGACACAATGCGCTCCACCCCGAGTTGTTTGAATCCGTATATATTGGCGCGAAAATTTAACTCGCTGGGTAGAAGACGGTGCCCGCGTCCGTGGCGCGCCAGGAAAGCAACTTTCTTGCCTTCGAGCGTACCTAGAACGTAAGGGTCCGACGGCTCGCCAAAGGGCGTCTGTTGCGCGACTTCGCGCACATCGGTGAGGCCAGGCATCGAATAGAGCCCGCTGCCTCCGATGATTCCAATTTCTGCTTGTGGCAAAACTTCTCCTGAGCCGCGTGGTAATGAATGCAGATTATACAAACCAAATCAAAATTGTGCGATTTTGAGACCTAAGGCCGGTTTCCGAACACTTGCTTTTCCAGGTGGTCCGTCGTCGGCTGATCCAGACTTTCAGTGATGAACACGGTATCGTTCTTGACTTCGATGACGACGGGGCCGCTCTCGGTCAGCCAGGTCCGCGAGTTCGTCAATCGATCAGGGATTTCGGAACTTTGCGGGTCGCCGTCTCCTTCAGTGCGCACGTCGTGAACATGGAGGTAGCGCTTCGGCAGATACTTCGCATAAATGGCGGCAAACTGGGAAGCCCTATCAGCATTCGACCAGCGCGAAACATAAAGCAATCCGAGCGCCGCGGAAGGATCACCTTTTGGCTTTGCGGCGTAGTAGTAGCCTCCGCGCCAGTGGGGATATAAAGCGCGCGAGGCATCGGCGCCAGCGTATTGATCGATTAGAACAGCGGCATCGAATTCTCCGATAGCCCCGATATCGAAACGCGAATAATGCGTGAAAATATGTTTGAAATCAGGTAGAGGCAGCGGTGCGATTCGTTCGCCCGACAAATAAGTTTGCGGCTCCATGATTTGCCGCGTGGTATGCGGGGGATTTCGCATTGCGCCTTCGTAGGCTTTCTCTTTTCCTCCGGCTCGCAGCAGCGCCGCCTCAAACTCTAACCCGTAGCGGTAAGGAAAAGTCATTGCCTCCCGCAAATAAATTGGGGCGTTGCGGAATTGAATCGAATCGGGTGTGCCGACGAGCATTCCATCCTCAAGTTCTTTGGCGACTTCCGGCGAATTGATCAACGATTGGCCGGTGGGCCGCAGCATGTAATCGACGAGCACGGCCATAGCCTGCCCTTCCACTACTGCTTGATCGGCCTCGGAGTTCTCGTCATTTTGAACGTCGATGGCGCTGGGCTTTCTTTTGGTATCCAGATCGACGTCGCGTTTTCGCAACCACCGGTCGAGGTTGAAAGATTGATCCTGTAGGGCATGGGTCAACTCATGCGCCAGAACCGGGCGCTGGGCGGCGACATCAACCCAATCGAGCAGATTCACAGTTTTAGTTTTGGGATCATAGTATCCGGCAATTTGTTCGCGCAATAATCCAACCATGAACTTGCCAAGATCGAAATCCCGCGGCAATAGGCCGAATTTCTTAAGCACTAATTCCGAGCGCTGCAAGCGCTTGGCGTCTTTATCTTCGGCCATACTCTTTTGCAGATATGCGACCACCTCATCGCGGCCGGTAAGCCGGGGCTTCACTTTACGCTTGATGGGAAGATCGGTGTCGCGGCTGGCGAATTGCAGAATCTGATCAACTTCGCGAAATAATTCATCCGCTTCTTTCGCAGAAATTTTCGTGTCGGTTTCGGCTGCGGAAGAGGCGGACTGGGATTCCTGAGTCGGGGACGCCTGTTCTGGACTGGCTGCGGTTGAATTGCCACCTTGCGGCCAGGCAAAAGAAGTAAGAAGTAACAAGATTATGGCAATAGAGCACAAGTGGTTCAAGAAATTATTTTTGGAGTTATGCATGAGTGTGTATCGTACCAAGCCATCGAGCGTGCAGGCACTCCAGCATTATTGGGAAGCATGCTGCGACACCTTTGCCGCCACCCAATCCCCTGCTTCGCTCGTTCGCAGAGTGCCACCAATATCTTGTGTGGTCTGCTTAGCTCGCACTGCTTCGAGAACAGCGCTTTCGATGCGCCCGGCCCCGGCGGTCATTCCAAGATGATCGAGCATCATTGCGGCGGTTAGAATTGCGCCGAACGGGTTCGCAATATTCTTACCTGCTATGGCAGGAGCCGATCCGTGAACCGGCTCAAACATCGACGTCTTTCCCGGATGGATGTTGCCACTGGCCGCCATGCCCAATCCACCTTGAAGAGCGGCAGCCAGATCGGTAATGATATCCCCAAAAATATTATTAGTTACGATCACATCAAACTGGCGGGGATCGCGAACCATTTGCATGCAGAGCGCATCAACAAACATGTGCTGCGCCGTAATTTGCGGATATTCTTCCGCCACTTGTTTGAAAACTCTCTGCCACAACCCCCCAGCGTGAGTCATGGCATTGGATTTGTCGCTCATCAGAACCGTTGTGCGCGGCGTGCCGTCGGCTTTGGTGTGGCGCTCGCAATATTCAAAAGCATAGCGAATGATGCGGTCTACACCCTTCCGCGTATTGATGTCTTCCTGAATCGCAATCTCATCCGGCGTCCCGCGCTTGAATACGCCACCTGCGTCCGTGTATACGCCTTCGGTGTTTTCCCGGATTACAACAAAGTCGACATCCTTCGGTTCGATGCCTTTGAGCGGACACAACGAAGCATCCAACAATCGCACGGGACGAACGTTGGCATAAAGATCCATTTGGAAACGCATCCCAAGGAGGATTTCTTTGGCGTGAACATTTGATGGAACGCGCGGATCGCCGAAAGCGCCAAGAAGAATGGCGTCAAAATCGCGTGCCAGCATGTTGAAGCCGTCCGGCGGCACAGTGATCTTGTCGGCAAGATAGCGGTCGGCGCTCCAGTCGAATGGCGTCATCTCGACTGCGGCCCCTGATGCAGCTATGATCTTCGTCGCCTCGGCTATGACTTCGGGACCAATACCATCGCCTGGGATTATAGCGATACGCTTTTTCGGATTCACTCGAACAGAGACTATCAACTAAATTGAACCATTGCCAATGCCGGACCCAGTGGTTGACCACGGTTGGCAGCTACCGTAAAATCAAAATATCGCAAGAAATCGGACATCGAGAATTCAACTCAGAAGAGAGATATTAAGTTATATGGCAAATCATTTTTCCGCGCTGAAGCGCGCCCGGCAAACCCAAAAACGTAGCGGACGCAACCGCGCCAATACCTCCCGCCTTCGCACCACCCTGCGCGATTTACGCGAGAGTCTCGCGAAAGGCGAGAAGAAATCGACCGAGGAAGTATTTCGTCAAACTGTGTCAGGCTTGGATAAAGCCGTACAAAAAGGCGTACTCCACAAAAATACGGCCTCACGCTACAAGTCCCGCCTCAACGCACGTCTGAACGCGTTGAAATAGTCCGATCGTTACCCAATCCACGGAATCAGCATTCCTGTCCGTTTTTTATATCGCCCATAGTTGTCGCCGAGTTCTGCGGTGAGCAGGCTCTCTTCGCGCCTGGCCTTGATGATGAAAACCACAAGCATCAGAAAAAAGGCAGCCACTCCGCGCCATCTCCCTATTGCTAGTGCGGTACCAATGAATGCCAGCAGTATTCCGGAATAAATCGGGTGGCGCATAAAAGCATACGGACCGCTATCAATCACTTTATGCTCGGTTTTGATTGTGATTTTGGCGCTCCAATATTCGCCTATATAGTACCGAGCCCAAATTGCGATTCCAATGCCAAGCCAGAGCAGGATAATACCCGCATATCTTACTGGCGGCAGGTCAGGAACGAAGCGTCTTCCCAAAATAGTGAATCTGAGCCAGTGCCCATACAAGAGCTCGAAACCCACGACGATAACGGCCAGCCTAATGAGGCGTGACGGGAGAGGTTCAACCGTTTGGTTGGGGCGAACGCGAAAAAATGCAATCACCCAGTAAGCCAGTAAGATTAACCAGGGAAGTCTGATCGGATCCATATAAAACATAACGGCGTAAGGACTACCGACTATACCGGTAGCTCTTCCTGCATCCAGCCTATCTCGACGGCTTTTGGCTCGGCTGCGAGATCAAGCACCAGTTTTTCCAGCACAATCCGTTTGCTGGGTGGATTGGAACGCAATGCGAGATCGGCTTTTGCCACCAGCCGAATGGCCCGAGTGAGTTCCCGTTTCGATTTATAGCGGCGCGCCTGCTTGATGATGTCATCGGCCGCGAATGGAGGCACGCGGAACCCCTGCCACAGCGCCGCCCACAGCATGCGTTGATCACGCACGTTGCGCTCGACGATGACCAGCATCTGGCGAAATGTTTTTGCCAGCATATAAAGATGGCCGATCGCGGCGTCGTCGCCATCGCCCGTGCTCAAAATAGCGTCCAGCATCTGCAACGCGCGCACCCGATCTTTCGAAGAGATGGCATCCGTCAGTTCATATAACGATCGCTGTTTCGCGGCCAGCACCATAGTCTCAACATCGCCGAGCGTGACGCGCTTTTTCTCGCCGACGTAAAGCGTGAGTTTTTCCAGTTCGTTAGAAATCATCGTCATGTCGCCGCCCAGCGCGTCCACGAGTTCACGGGCGGCATCGCTCTCGATCTTAATTTGCTGGCCCGCACAATATTCGGTGAGCCAGCGAATGGCCTCCCCCTCCTCGACCCTGCCCAGCTCAACGATCGCGCAATAACTGCCCATGGATTCGCGAATCCGTTCGTAGCGATCTTTATCCGTCATGTCGATGCGGCGGGCATCGGCCGGAATGCTGATGTGGTCCGCAACGAAGATCAGCAAAGCGTTGGGATTTGGATCCTTGGTGTAGTCCTCGATTGCGGAAAGTTTGCTTTCGTTCGACCCGCGCCCGAAAAGCATCTTCACTCCGCGCACGAAGAAGACTTGAAATGGAGCCATCAGGGAAGGCGTGCGGGCGCGGTCAAGGACTTCCGATAAATCCATTTCCGCCAGATCGAAATCGAAAACGCTGAAATCCCGGAGGTTCGGCGGCACGAGATGTTTCAGGATGGCTTCGCGGCAGCGCTTGCGAAAAAAAACTTCATCGCCGACGAAAACATACGCCGCTCTCAGCTTATTACCTTGCACATCGGCGAGGAAACGGTCGGTCTGCGCGAAGGCGCGCATTTAGAAGCCCTCCAATATGTTCGACACCAGGGTGCGCGCGAAATCTTGCGACAACCTTTGAAATGCCGGAGAATCTTCTTCGAAGAACGTATTCAGGTCGCTGGTCACCTGATATTGTTCGCGAAACAGGTAAGATGGATTTTGAAAAAGCACCTGCCCCTGTTTGTCTTTCAATAACACTTTCATGCTGACGATGACCAGCACGCTGGCAGCGCGTCCAGTAACTGAATCATAGGTAAGCGGCGTGGTGTAAGTGGAAAGAACGGTTCCCTGAAGAGTGGCGTCGGCGTCGTCCGTAGCTTTATCCACGATGTGATAGTTCGTGCGCGTTAAAAGTTCCTGCACCACGGCTGCCGTCAGCCTCTGCTCGATTTTATACGTCTGACTCTGATTGACGAACGCAGGGACCGCGATGGTGCGGATTTTGTCGGGAAGAACATTTACGTGTCCCGCCGTATGGTATCCGCAGGCGACATTCAACGAGCAGATCAAAACCAGCGGTAGCCAACGGTTCACTGAATTTTACCGCGCGGTCGGGCCGCAGCCATGCTCTCAGCGCACTCCACCGCGGTTGAGGCGGCGATGCGCAAATTGTCCGACGCCGCCCAAAGCCAAAAACTGTTGGCGTCGTTCTCGTCAGGCACAACAGAAATCAGAATGCTCGCTTGTCCAGCCACATTCACATTACTGGGAGGGTCGTCGGTGGATTGCGTAACGGTGAAGTGATCGCCGGCGAGAGCACTCGCGATTTTGGCTATATCCGCCGTCTGCTTCATCCGTACATGAAGCGTAAACGCGTGGCCATGGAAGATAGGAGCCTGAAGCAGCAGCAGCGATGGCACGATGGCATGTTTATCCACGATATGGCGGTAGTGTCGGAGAATTCGATCGTTCACCGAGGAAAGTGGCGGAACGGCTTGCGCGCCGTAGCGGGCAACCATGTTAAATGCCAACTGGGTGTCGAAGACCGTCATGGGCAGTGGCTGGAAAGATAGAAGATTTATGGTCTGCTCGTGGAGTTCGTCCATTCCTTTTTGTCCGTGCTCGGAAGCGGGCTCGAAAACAGTGGCGACGATCTGATCCAATTCTCCGGAATTCTGCGCTCGCAATATGATGAGCGCGAGCACTACGGCCGCGGGATGCGCGATTACCGCCGGAGCCGGTTGCAATTCGGGTGTGAACGGCAACCCGAGCTCGCGTTCCACCCAGGGCGAGCGAATTCTGGCGCCCGGTTCGTCCTCCAGCGCATAGGACAAATCGACAATGTCACTACCGGCTTTGCGCGCCGTCTTCCAGTTGGCCCGAGTAGATTCGATATCGGAAGCGAAAAAAGTGAAGTCGATTTTCTCGAATTGCTGGGACCGAACGCTCTGGATGAATGTGACCTCATCTTTCATTGCCTCGAGTTTTCCCAGCGATTCGTCATCGTCCAGCAACTTCACGTCGAGGGAAGGAAAATTGCGGTCGTTCAGAACCTCCGCAACCTCTTTTCCCTTAAGGCTGGCAGCTCCAACGATCGCCACGCGGTAAGAGTTGCCCATGCGAACCGGCTCTGGATTTGTAACCGCCGCGATCTTTAAATTCGAACTCATGGAATTTGCGGCGCCTCTTTATACGCCGGGGGCGGGGGACGGTTGCCCCTGCGCCTGAAAATCCATTGCAACCGCCAGAACAGCCCAGAGGCCATATAAGTGAGAGCCAGAACAAATAGCACCGGACGCGAAAAAAACCACACTGCCGCGAAAAGCAGGCCGAACAGCACAATCAGACGGAATGGCTGCCGGGAACGTAAGTCAATGTCCTTGAAGCTGTAGAATCGCCATGCGCTTACCATCAGATAGGCGGTCACGACGAGAATGCACATCCAGGTAATGGCAGTTCCCCACCACACCAGAGGGTCACCTCCGGAGAAATGAACGACGGCGGCAACGACGCCCGCACCTGCGGGAATCGGCATGCCCACAAAATATTTCTTTCCCGGACGCCCGGGATTCATCGGCTGCGGGTTAACGCTGATATTGAATCTCGCCAGACGACTGGCACCGGCGATAAGAAAAAGGAAACTCGCAATAGCGCCAAATTGCGCTATTTTTCCCGCCATCTCGGTCGATGACAGCACTCCCGGAGGGAGGTCGCGAAATCCCCACATCCATGCCAACAACGCTGGGGCCACGCCAAAAGTGATGACATCGGCGAGCGAATCCAGTTCGCGCCCAAAGTCGCTGCTGGTATGGGTCATGCGGGCTATACGGCCATCAATGCCATCAAATAGAACCGCGAATCCGATAGCCTTGGCAGCATTGTCGAAGTGCCACGGTTGCGCTATGGTCCCGTGCGTGACTTGAAGAATTGCATAGAAACCGGCCGCGATGTTTCCCGTCGTAAACAGCGAAGGCAGAATGTACATGCCTTTACGCAGTCGCTTGGGATGCCGATCGTCCTTGCGCCGCCGTGGGAGCGGGTTGCGATCAGTTTCCATTACACCACTCCCTGCTCGAGGTTGGCTGCAAGCGAGGATAATGGTGGCATCGCATCGAACAACGCCAAGACGGTTGCGCCGCCCTTTACGCGATCGCCAATTTTGATTTGAATGCGGGCGGAAGGGTCCAGCAAAATATCGGTTCGGGAACCGAATTTGATCAAGCCGACTCGCTCTCCTCGGGCAACGTGGTCGCCGATTTTTTTTGTGAACACGATGCGGCGGGCCAGCAATCCCGCGATTTGCTTGAACACAACCCGCTGACCCTGGCCTTCGACGGTCACCACGTTTTGCTCGTTGAGCTCGGCGGAAGTTTCGTTCATGGCGTTCAGAAATTTTCCCTTGTGGTATTGAACATCCTGAATCACCCCTGCGGCCGGGCAGCGATTCACGTGCACATCGAACACATTCAAGAAAATGCTGATACGAATTTGTGGAATCCCGTCCACAACTGCGGGGGAAACGTCAGTGACTTTGCCGTCCGCCGGCGAAACCACGGCGCCTGGGATTTGGGGGATTATCCGCTCGGGATCGCGAAAAAACCACAAAAGAAAACATGCCGCGAGTATGGCCGGAATCGCCCAGACGAATGCCGCGAGCCACGTTAACAGCGCAGCCGCGATGAACAGAAAAATACCGTAAAAGTAACCATCTCGAACCATTGGGAGATGGTTAATTATAATGCAGCAAGGCGGCCACGGCACACTCGAGAAGAGGGCGCGCGGCTAAATGGGCGCTACTTTAGCGGTTCCTGAAGGTCAGTAGTGTTCCCGCCGGACTCAGGCTACCTGGCTTTGGGGTAGCTGCTGACCGTAATGGCGTGCAATTCCCTCCATTTGGTCTTTGAGCCTGAGCTTTAATTTTTTTAAACGGACTTCTTCGAGTTTTTCGTCGTCCGTGAGATAGCGTTTATGGGTGAGTGAATCGAGGCGCTGTTCGTATTGGGTGTGCTCCTCGACCAGTTTGCGAAAATCGTCGTCACTGGCGAGAAGCTGGTCCTTTGAAATTAACATCCAGCAGACCTCCTTGGGGGCTTCATGTTTTCGGCTAAATTATCACATCAACTTAAGCGCTTCAACGCAAAACTCGTCAACTAAGGGTAATCACCGGGCTGACGTACATAAGCGGAAGAACTCGTTCGCCGACTAAAGTCGATAGAGGATTGCGTCTTCTACGGGATTTTGATAATACGACTTGCGTCGGCCGCATTCCCTGAATCCAGCCTTAGTATACAGCGCTCTCGCGGCTGCATTTGCTTCCCGAACCTCTAAAAAGACGTTCGAAACGTCGGTTTTGGCGAGATCAACCAACCGCCGCAGAAGTTGGGTCCCCACCCCCTGACATTGCATATCACGCGAGACCGCAAGATTTTCAACTTCGCCTTCTTCTTGCAGCAATTTAATGACTCCGAAACCGAGTATTCGAGCACTGTCTTCCGCTATAAGCATGATACGGCGCGGCTCTTTTTGGTCGAAGACTGCGGCATACTTTTCTTCACTCCAATGGGCGACGTTTCCCGCCTGTTGTTCGATTCCTAAAATGGCAGGCACATCTTTCGGGAGTGCCTCGCGAATTAAAACCAACTTGGCCCCCGCACTTAGCTTTGTTATATCCGACGCGGATGAGCAACTTCGGCATTGACTCGGGCGATGTAATTTGCTTCGAGATTTTCCGGCAAGACGGTCTGGCTGGCTAAGATTTTCCGCCATCCTAGAGGAGCGATCAGGTTCAAACCCGGGGCCGATGCAAGATGCACCTCGGCGTTAGCGGCTTCAGCAAGAGAAGCGATCCTCGTATCTGAAGTGATTACACTGTCCCCGCTAATGGTACGGGTGAATTCGTCCATGGTCGAAATGCCTTCAGAAATTCGCTTCGGCAAGTCAACTGACACCTTATATCTCCCGATATAGATTTGCCCACGGCCCGCATCTAACGCGCTCGTTACCTTTCCTGTTATCCCCCCAGATTGCGCTAGGGCCTCGAGCAATGAGACCACAGCGATGGGCTTGAGTAGAACCTCGGCGAGCGCCTTGATTGCGGCCAATCCTACCCGCAACCCGGTAAAAGAACCGGGTCCGTCCACCACTATAAAGCCATCAAGGTTGTTTTTGGCGAAGCCGTGATTGGACAAAAGCGCGCCAATGCGAGGAATGAGTTGCGCGGAAAAAGCGCCGCCAGTTAGCGGACGGATCTCAATCAACTTGCAGGCGCTATGCGGATCGCCAATAGCCAAAGCAATGCTGCCGTCCCTGCCAGACGTATCGGCTACCAGCGCCAACATCAGCGGGCGTCCTCGACCAACTCAAGCAGAACTCCTCCAGCACTTGAGGGATGCACGAAAATATAATGGTGACCGCCAGCGCCAACTTTAATTTCGTTGGAAACCAGTCGGACCCCGTCTTGCTTGAACTTTTCGACAATCATGGCCAGATCGGGAACTCGCAGGCAGATATGGTGCAAGCCTTCGCCGCGTTTTGCGATGAATTTCGCAATTGCCGAATCGTCCGATGTCGCCTCCAGCAGTTCCAAACGGCTGCCGGCCAGAGGAATCATCACTACGCGAACCTGTTCGCCCTCAACGGTCTCTTCCGTAGAGATGCGCAATCCCATTTGTTCGTAAAATTTCTTCGAAGCTGCAAGCGACTTTACGGCGATTCCCAAATGGTCGACGGTGAACATATCTTCCGTCATCGCGATGTCCCTTGAGCCAGGCCACCGACAATCTCTTCCACAATGGAATAAGGATCGCGTTTGCGTTCGACTATCTCGGCGGCATAGCGAGAAAGATTCTCAGCGCCGATTCGCTGTTGGGCCTTTTCGAGAAATGCGTCGCGCAGCATATCCACCAGACGCTGCTGCCAATTCTCGATGCTTCGCGTTGCCGCTAAGTTTTCTTTGCGAAGATAATCTTCATAGGATTGAATTGCGGATATCAGATTCTCAATTCCCAAGCCTTCGCTGGCTACTGTTTTCACGATTGGCGGCGTCCACCGATCTGCGCGCATGGCCAGCGATTGCAGCGCGCGAATCTCGCGCTCTACCCGTTCCGCGCCATCGCGATCACTCTTGTTGATGACAAAAATATCCGCGATCTCCATGATTCCCGCCTTGATGCTCTGCACGTCGTCGCCCATGCCGGGAACCAGAATCACAATCGTAACGCCGGCGAGCCGTACGATGTCGATTTCGTCCTGGCCGACCCCTACGGTTTCAATCATCACAATGTTTCTTCCAGAGGCGTCTAAAACTGTTGCGGCATCCGCCGTGCTCCTCGCCAATCCGCCCAAGGCGCCGCGCGTCGCCATGCTGCGAATATATATACCGGGATCGGAAAAATGCTCTTGCATCCGAATGCGATCCCCCAAAATGGCGCCACCGGTGTAGGGGCTGCTGGGATCGACCGCGAGAATTCCCACGGTACAATTCGCCTTGCGATAATGCCGCGCCAACTGATCGACCAGCGTACTTTTCCCAGCGCCTGGCTGTCCCGTTAGCCCGAGGACGCGCGCCCCTCCACTGAAAACAAAAAGCTCTTTCAGTAGCTCAAGCCAGCCCGGCGTACGATTTTCTACAATCGTGATGGCACGAGCCAGCGCGCGCGTATCACCCGCACGCACATCTCTTACTAAATTCTGTACTGTCTCGTTCAAGCCATCAGTGTAAAGGATTGCCGCCAATTTCCGTCGGCGGACAAATGCGAAGGACCTGCTCCCATGGCATAAAGTCGAAATCAATGGAAATCGATCCTCCCAATTTCTTCATCCACTACCTACTAAAATTATGAGATTATTTTGCTGCGGATATCGAGGCCAGCTATGAGCCGTTGTGAAATCGTCCTGGTGCGAAATTTGCAGGATTCATCCGGCTACCCTTGTAACAACGAAGCAGCCGAGGAATGTAGCGACTGCGGAACCGCAATCTGCGGCTTACACGCGGAATCTTGCGACTTATGCGGGGCAAGCCTGTGTGGCGGATGCTTCTTAGGTCACACGCGGCAGCCCCATGCCAAGCCCTCTGCCCCAAGTCACGCTCCCGATTTCAAACGGCGTATCGCGTAGGTCGGGTTAAGCTGCGGTCTGGTTAAGCCGCGGCCGTTCCGTAGCCATCGGCGGGCGGCGCGTGAGACACCGGCTTTTCATGCAGCAGCAATTCGGTCGCCTGCACCCGCGGGTTGCTATGAAACCATTGTTGAACGATGTCATGCTGTAGAAAATTGGCAATTGAAAGTAGCGTCATGCCTTGATGATGCGCCATCCAGCATTGAACGATCTCCGGATGATGCTTCCTTGACAAGTTTCTCCACGTAGCTGCTTTTGGTTGTGCGGGATCAAAGTCAACGGATTCGTAGAACCCATAAGGACCGACCCAACGCTGTCGCGCCATAGTCCGCAAATTCCGCATAGCCGCGGATGCCGCGATGTTCAGCGCCAGAAAAGTCGAATAAGGCGAGATGACCGTTGCGCTTATATCCGGCTTTCGCAGGGCAAGCGGCGGAATACCGAAAGCGTAATACTGGTAATTGCCCGATTCGTCGGTTCGACTGTAAGCAGCCTCGGAGATTCCCCACGGAATATCTTTTGCGGCGGTGTAGGCCTGCTGTGACCGTACCGCCGCCGAGCGCGAGCGTTGCAGCAATGTGTCGGGGAAGGTCCGCATCCACAGGGCAGGCATAAGATATTCGAACATTGTTCCTGTCCACGACAGTAAAACTGGATGGCCATGGTCGAGCACGTGCGCCCGGCCCAACAGAAACCAGCTTTCCTGCGGAATGTCGTCCTTTGCTATCGCGCAAAACAGCGCGATCGACGATTCGGACGCCAACAGATCGTAGCAAGCCGGGTTCAATTGCTGCGATTCCACGTCGAATCCCACCGACAAAAGTTTCCGCTTGGGATACAGGAGAAACTTGAAATCCATGTCATTGGCGAGTTGCTCCGCTGTATCACTTATCTTGAGCAAGTCCTCGACTAAGTTTTGCACGTGCGATTTGGCGGGCGCCAGCGAGTCCCGCAAATCTTTATATAGCGACTTTTGCTCGCCACCGGGCGCGGAAGCCGTCGCAGCTTCCAGTCGCGAGTCAAGCGCGTCAATGAAACCTGGAACACGTTCGAGCGCGAGAACGTCCCAGCCAGTCCGGGCGTTAATCGCCGTGTCGTTCCGCAGGGAACTGAATTCCGGCAATAACCACGGAGCGGATAATTTGATGGTTTGCCTGATGCTTTCGAGACGTTGGCGCGCTTCCCGCCGGAACCACTGCGCGTCGAATTCGCGCCGGGATTGAGGAGGGTTTGTAGGGTCCGCCAAACTGGGTTCCGGAAATTCAAGAATAGATTGCAGCCAGTCTTCGCGAGCCTTTTCTCGAAAATGATTCAGCGCTTGTCGCGGAAACCCGCGGAGATCCGCCAAAATTCTGAGGTAATCCACAAATCCGTCAACAAGCGCCGGTTGCAAGAGCGGACGCCGCAACAGGTCGAGTGCACCCTGCTGAAGCGTCCACAAAGATGCCACAAGATTTCCACTATCCACAGAGGAGACAAACGCCGGCGAAAGCGGGGCCAAAGTGCGTGTATCGTACCAATTGAGAAGATGACCCCGGCATTTAGAGAGTTTGGCAATAGTCGAGAGAGTGCGAAGAGTCTGTTCCGCAAACTCAGCGACCGTGAGATATCCAAATTCGCCAGCCACCTGACGCGCATTTAGAAGCAGCCCAACATTCGTCGGCGAAACACGCGCAGCCAGCGTCGGCGGCTTCTCCTGAAGGTTATCGGGTATCAGCCAGTTGTGCTCCTCGGTGCTGAATTCAGCGAAATAACGCCACGTGCGGATCGCAGCGCGGCGCAGAAATGAATCGTCCCTTGGAGAGGTCTCGCCGCGGGCCGTGTGATGCGGGCGGTTTAACCACATGGAAATGAATTTGCTTGCGGCCCACAGAATAAGAATCGGCAGCGCCGCCGAAAAAGCGCCGCTTCGGCTGAACCAGAGAATAATTCCTAAAATCAATGCCAAAGGAGGAACCCAGTCCATATACAGGTCGACTGGAGTCCGTTTTTTCTTTCCCAGTTCAGCCTCTGCCGCAGTCTCCCACTCCAAAAGGCGGCGCCGTGTTACTAATCGCCGGACCATCGTTCTTGCCACTGCATCGAGCGACAAAAGCGTTTGATGAGCGACAAAAGTCACGGTCAGAAGCACGCTCACGTTGGCCGAAAATAGCGAATCGAAGGCGTCGCGGACGACTTGAAAACTGCGCTCGGTCGCGGCTCGAATTAAATCGAAAATTAAGCGGCACCATGCCGGGACAAATAAAATTGCGACGGTCGCGAGCGTCCAGTAGACCGGTCTACCCGGCAGCAGCAGCCACCCCAGCACTAACAAAAGAAACGTCGCAGGCTCAACCAGGCTGCGCCGCAAATTATCAAAAATCTTCCATTGCGAAACCAGCGAGATGGGATTGCGCACCATCTTGCCGGATTCATCTGGCACCCGCGAAAGCAGCCATTGGGTAATTTGCCAATCGCCGCGCAACCAGCGATGTTTGCGGCGGTTGTGAGCGCTATAGTGCGAGGGATAGTCTTCGATGACTTCGATATCGCTGACCAACCCTGCCCGCGCGTATGCGCCCTCGATTAGGTCATGACTGAGCAAGGCATTGCGTGGGAAGCGACGGTCGAGAACCTGATGCACGCTGTCTACGTCGTAAATCCCCTTGCCGGCGAAACTTCCCTCTCCATAAAGGTCCTGATAAATATCCGAAACCGCGCGAGTGTAAATATCGAATCCGGTTTGACCGGAATAGATATTCGCGAGCCGCGACGCCGCAGCGCTTTGAACACTGACCCCGACGCGCGGCTGAAGAATTCCGTAACCCGCGACAACGATATTTTTTTCCGGATCGATAATCGCCTGGTTCAGCGGATGAGCAATCGTTCCCACCATGCGCTGCGCCGATCCACGTGGCAACTCCGTATCCGAATCGAGCGTGATGACATATCTCGCGTTCGGAAGGGCAGAAATATTTCCCGCCTTAACCGGAAAGCTGTCGAACTGCTGCCGCAGCAATTTATTAAGGTCGAGCAATTTGCCACGCTTGCGCTCCCATCCCATCCAGACGCCTTCGCGCGGGTTGTAGACACGATGCCGGTGCAGCAAAAGAAACGAACCGGAATTCTGGCGGGCATATTTTTCGTTCAGTTCTTCGATCAACTCCGCGCAGAGATCGATGAGAGGGTCGTCTTCGCGAGACGATTGCCGCGAATCCGGCAAATCGCTCAGCAGTACAAAATGAAGGTTGCGATCATGATTCCCGAGAAATCTGACCTCAAGATCTTCCACGAGCCTTCGTACCTGCTTTTCGCTGAGCAATAGAGTGGGAACGGCGACCAGCGTTACGCAGTCATCGGGGATGCCTTCCGAAAAATCAAGCTTGGGCAAAATCTCCGCACGCAACAGCGAAGTTGCGAAATAATTCACCAACTCAACCGCGCTTTGCGATGACGGGATGAACAGCAACAGTAGCGCCAAGAAGACCAAACCCGGCGAGTTATACGGGTCGGTCAATAAAAGAACGATCGTCGACATTACCGCGAAACACAGGATTGTGATCGCGGGAATATAAAATTCATCCGGATGCCTCCGAAGAAAAAGCTGCACGCGTTGGCCGATGGGCGGACGGAATTGCAACTTCTCATACAAAGCCCCTCGGCCTTCCGCAATTAAGTAATAGCCAACATGGGATTGGCGTAGCGATGAACGGGGGCCGGCTGGCAACTGTGCTTTGGCTTCCCGGGCCAGCGATATAGCATGTTGCGCCACCGCCATCTCCGTGCAATCACAGCGGTCGGCAATTTCAATAATTGTTTTTCGGTAGAGTTCGCGGCTTTCAAAATCCATGTGCGGATAAGCGCCAGCGGGATCTTCACTGAGCACCTGATCAAATATGATCAGCGGTTCAATCACATTTTTCCCGTCAATATTGGCGATGTCCCGTAAGCTGCGGATACAAGCTCCTATGCCATAGAGACCATTCTTGTCATCCAGAACCTTTGGTCCGCGTGCCGCAATTTCTTCGAGCAGCATCAGCTTCATGCAAGGGATCAAAGCCCAGAGTTCCTTCACTTTAAGGAGAGTGGTTTCCTGGAACGCTTGCATGTACGCGGTAAATGCGGCTTCGCTGAAGTCGTAACCGGCTGCGGATAGAAACCCTTGCGCCACGGCTGCGGCACGGGGCACATCTTCCCCCTCGACTGTTGTATGAGGAATTTTGGTCAGCGGCTCGACTGCATCTGCGGCGCCCTGCAATTCCGAATGGATCAAACGAACGTTGTCGTGCAACCAATGAAAATCGTCGGATACCTCCATCTTGGGCATCGGCTCGCGAAGTGCCGCTAATAGAGGAGGCAGAGCGGTGCCCAGTTCGCGCCGCTTTTTTGCAATCCAATCCGATGATTTGACCGATGGATTCCAGGGAAGACTTCGGGCGAAGTCGATCGCTCGCCTCTGTAATAAATCAAATTGACGCGGGTTTTCAGAGGCAGCGTGCGAAACCTGCTCGTCGCTTACGATATCCGTATTTGGATTCTGTGCCATCTCGCGATTTGTAATCTAACGATAACTGGCGGCTTGCATTTCAAACATTTCCGCGTAGCGTCCACCAAGACGAGACAACTGTTCGTGATTCCCATCCTCGGCGATATTGCCATTTTCTAAAACTACGATCCTGTCGGCCATCCTGACGGTCGAAAATCTATGCGAAATAAATAGGGCCATCTTGCCGGTGGTAAGTTCGGCGAATCGATGAAAGACTTCGAATTCGCTCTTGGCGTCGAGGGCAGCCGTGGGTTCATCCAGAATGAGCAGTTGCGCATTTCGCAGGTAAGCTCGCGCCAGCGCGATTTTCTGCCATTCTCCGCCGGAGAGATCTACGCCCTGCTCGAAGCGCCGTCCCAGCATTTGGTCGTACTGCAACGGAAGCTTGGCAATCACTTCGTCAGCGAGGCTCTTGCGAGATGCGGTTTGCAGCAATTTAAGATTGCTAAGTTCATCAATCTGCCCGACCGCGATGTTCTCACGCGCAGTCATTTCATAGCGCATAAAGTCCTGAAAGATCACACCGATTTCACGATACAAATCTTCCAGACTGTATTCGCGAAGATCGATGCCATCGAGCAGAATCTGTCCTTCGGTGGGATCATAAAGCCGGGTGATCAGCTTTACGATCGTGGTCTTGCCCTGCCCATTCTCTCCGATGAGAGCGACTCGCTCCCCAGGATGCAAATGGAAATTCAATCCATTCAGAATAAGGCGCGGGCTACCGGGATAATTGAATGAAACATTGCGGAATTCGAATCCCCGAACAATTGGCCGGGGCGCGGGCAAAGCGTTTGGCTTGGATTGGATAGTCGGCTGCATTTCGAAAAACGCCAGCAAATCAGTCAGGAACAAGGCTTGATCGGCTATGCCGGAAACCGTCGAAAAAATCTGTTGAATATTATTGCTCGCCTGGAGAAGTGCGCCTGTGAGCAAGAGCCATGTACCCTGAGAAAAAGCGCCTGTTACGGTGCGCCAGGTGACGATTACATATGCGGAGTAATATCCGGCCGTCGCGATAATCGACAAAACCGCGCCTGCGCTCAGCTTGCGACGGGATAAACCTACATTCTCCTTATAGATTTCATCCGATAAAAATGTGAAGCGATCGGTAAGGAAATTCTTCAGTCCGAAAAGTTTTAGTTCCTTGGCTGCCTCTTTGCTTCCGCCTACGACGCGCAAATAATCCAATTGCCTGCGAACAGGCGTCTGCCGAAAATTCTTCGCATAACCCAAAAATGCGAAGTGACTCTCGCCGAGAAACGCCGGAATAACTCCGCCGATCAACAACAGCATCAGCCAGGGCGAATAAATAATTATCGTGATCGATAATGTCAGAGTGGTGATGACCAACTGGACCAACCGGCCTATCGCCTGAATCATGCCCAGACGGTCAGTCGCTTGCACGCGCGCCCTTTCGAGGCGGTCATAAAAAACCGGATCCTCGTAGGCGATAAGGTCCAATTCGGCTGCGTGCTTCATCACCTGGATGCTGACGTGACGCATGTATTTGTCGGCGAGCAGCGAATCCGAATAATCGATCGCCCGGGCTAACACGCTGGTGATAACGGCGAAGCCAAATTCGGCGCCTACCAACCACCAAAAGCGTGGGCCTACTGGCTGGTGCGACCAAAGGGCATGATTAATTCGGTCCAGGATTAATTTCGGAATCCATAAAAGCGCCAGTGGGAGCAGAGAAGCGAACACTCGCGACAATAATCCGAAGGTGACGACCGACGGTCCCGATTGCCAGACAATTTTAAGGACAGGAGGCACGTTGCGAAGCGCGGCTAACCGCTCCTGCCAACTGCTGCGAAAATCGTGAGATTCGGCCATATCACCAAGAATGGCTCTTTCCCCTAAAATAAAATTATGTCTTGAGCGCCGTGGCGGGCGCGAATTCTGCTGACCTTAAAGATGCGTCAGTATCCCGTAAGGTTTGTTCTACCACATACTTACGGCAACTCCGCCGAATTCTGCCAGGGCCCGGTTCAAGCGCAGAAACACCTCGTAAGAATCGACAAAATCGTTGGGAACCTCCCTGCACCGGTATCCGTACCATGTTGTGTATTATTTAGTCGCCCGCGTTCCCCAGGAGATTACGATGCGTAAGATTATCCCCATTTGTTATATCGCCCTATCGCTTCTGGCCACCGCCGCGCTCGCCGATTCTTCCAAGGGCAAAGCGGTTTCTGAAAATAGCAACTCGCTCGTCATCGTATTCAAGGACGGTCATCAGCAGACGATTCCGATGGCCGACGTGGCCCGGATCGAATTCGCGATGCCGCCGACTTCTGCATCCGAATTATGGCCTGCTCATTTCGCCGGAAAATGGAGAGTCGGCGATGGCATGGGGGGGACTTTCCTGATCACTTTATTGCGTAACGGCCAGGCCAAAAAGTCAGTAGGCGCCGGGCATGGCACCTGGACAACAGTCGCAGGCGAGGCTCGCATTAGCTGGGACGACGGTTGGCACGATGTCATTCGTAAAGCGGGCGATGGATACGAGAAGGCTGCCTACGAGCCCGGCAGGTCATTATCCGAAGATCCCTCGAACGTAGCCGAAGCTAAGAGCACGGAACCGATTTAGAACTGAAGTTTGCAGAACTTCGGCGGCGACCTTATGCGGCCTAAGAATGCTTAATCAACAAAATCGCGGTTACTCTCGATACTCCGCGGCGTCATTTCGAATTGACTCAGTTTCCCTCATTCGCTAAAGTCCCAGAATACTTCGCATGATCTCGCCGTGAATTTTTTCCCAGCACAGTGAAAAAAGGTTACGGTGAAGTGATGATCTTTTGCATCTATTGGCTGGGAATTAGCATAATACTAGTATCTCCCCTTTCAATTGGAACTCATTCGAAAGATTGGGGAAGAGCCGCTTTAAATGATTTGGAATCGGCGTCAATTTCTGAAAACGGTGGCGACTGGCTCGGTGCTGTTTCCCTTCGCGCGGGGGACCTTTGCCAAGCAGATTCTGCTGCCTGCCGATACCCCAAATAGTGATCCCAACCTGGAATTGCTCGATGACCTGCAAAGAGCCTCATTCGATTTTTTTTGGAGCGAAGCGGACCCCCGCACCGGACTGGTACGTGATCGCGCCAAGGCTGATGGTGGCGAAACCAATATGGGAAGCAGCATCGCAGCTACCGGATTTGGCCTCACGGCGCTGTGCATCGGCGAACAACGCGGCTACCACTCCCGGGCGGAGATTACTGCGCGGGTGCGGAAAGCGCTTCACTTTTTGGCCCATGACGCTCCGACCGTTCACGGATTTCTGTATCACTTTGTAGAGATGGACTCGGGGAAAAGAAGTCCCGGCTCTGAAATCTCGCCCATGGACATGGCGATATTGCTCTGCGGCGTTTTGACCTGCCGAGAATATTTCCGCGACGTGCAAATCCATCGCGACGCGACGTTGCTTTATAACCGCGTCGAATGGCCGTGGGCTCTAAATAAAGGAACAACCTTCGCCCTCGACTGGACCCCAGAATTCGGCTTCAGCCCCCTACGCTGGGACGCATATTGCGAGTTAATGATGCTGTATCTGCTCGCCATGGGCTCGCCCACCCATCCCATTTCTCCTGATTGTTGGCGAAGCTTCAAGCGGCCCGAAATCGTATACGGCAACTATCGCTTCATTTCCACTCCAGCGCCTTTATTCGTGCACCAGTTCTCCCACGCCTGGTTTGATTTCCGAAATAAGCGCGATCAATACACGAATTATTTTCATAACTCAGAAATAGCCAGCCAGGCCCATCGACAGTTCTGCACCGAACTGAGCGCTGACTTTCCCTGTTACTCATCGGATGTGTGGGGCATAACCGCCTCCGATTCTTCGATGGGATATGTCGCGTGGGGCGGTCCGCCTATGCAGGGGCCGATTGACGGCACTATCGTCCCCGCGGCTTCTGCCGGCTCATTGCCGTTCATCTTTAATGAGTCCTTTGCCGTGTTGAGAAACTTGCGCGGATACTATGGACGTCAAATCTGGAAACGCTACGGTTTTGTGGACGCTTTTAATCCCTTAACCGGCTGGGCCAGTCCAGATGTACTTGGTATCGATGTGGGAATCAGTATGCTTATGGCCGAGAATGCCCGTAGTCAAATGGTGTGGAATACCTTCATGCGTAACCCCGAAGTAAATGTTGGGTTAAAAAGAGCCGGGTTTTTTCCGGTTTATGGGCCCGTTCCGGTATCCATAGACCAGTCACCCCAGGTACCGTCCCAGACCTGATAACAAATCTGATTGCGGTTTTTGCGCGGCTTAGAGCAGGTATCTTTTAGCCATCCGACACCCATCGTTTGGCTATTTCCCTTATATATCGGCTACTTTCCAAAGAAATTGTGCATCATATTCAGTTAAGTCGTTTGTTATAAATAACTCCTCATTAAAATTGCTTCGAAAACTATTGCATGATCACGTTTCTGAGATGGAAGAACTGTGCAAGCTTCGGTCTCAAACTCTTTCGCAGATATTCTCGTCCCGAAGGCCTTCAACACGTGCGGATGACGGTTTCTAGCCCAATTTTCATGCGCCAGATACCGACAATGGTCGTCGCGTTCGCATTCCTGATTACCTGTTCGCACTTGATCGCGCAAGCGCCGAGGCTCATTACTCTCGATCAAGCGATTGATTTGGCGATGACCCACAATCATTCCCTGAAGGCTACGCGCACCACGATCTTGCAGGATCAGGCTCTTGAAATTACCGCGAATTTGCGGCCCAACCCGACATTCGGCGCTGATTCTCAATTCATTCCAATCTTTACTCCCAATGATTTTTCAGTAGACGACCTTAATGTGACTCAGCAGTTCGACATAGGGATCGGCTATCTATTTGAGCGTGGCCACAAACGGCAGCGCCGGCTACAGGCCGCGCGAGACCAGACCGCGGTCGCTTCCGCCCAAGTCACGGATGCAGAACGCACGCTCGCGTTTAATGTAGGACAGCAATTCGTCAACGTACTGCTCGCGGAATCTACCTTGCAGTTTTCGCTGGATGATTTGAAGGGATTCAAGCAGGAAGTCGATATCAGCGAACAGCAATACAAAGTTGGCTACATCAGCGAAGCCGACTATCTGAAAATCAAACTTCAACTGCTTCAGTTTCAGACTGACGTATCGTCGGCGCAACTAGCCAAAGTTCAAGCGCTGGTGGGACTGCGGGAGTTACTGGGATACGATGCGGTACCAGCCGACTACGACGTGGATGGGCAACTGGCCTATGTGCCATTGAAATCGACCAAAGAAGATCTGCAAGCCGAGGCGTTGCGGGAACGTCCTGACCTTCGTGCTGCGCAGTTGGGCATTACGGCAGCGCAGAGCCAGATTCTGCTGGCGAAAGCGAACGGCAAACAGGACATCAGCGGCACATACGATTTCACGCACACTTCGGGTCAGAATACGGCATCGGTGTTTTTGGGTATTGATTTGCCAATTTTCAACCGTAATCAGGGAGAAATCGCCCGCACCCGCTATGCCCTGACTCAGGCGCAGGAATCCCAACTATCAGCCAGCGATACGGTTATGAGCGATGTAGAAACCGCTTACGAGACCTTGAAGAGCAATGACCAGGTAATGCAGCTTTACCTCGGCGGCTACCTCAAACAGGCGCAAGACTCGCGTGACATCAGCGAGTATGCTTACAAACGCGGCGCCGCCAGCCTGCTGGATTTTTTGGATGCTGAGCGAAGTTATCGCGCGATTCAGCTAAGTTACCGGCAACAGTTGGCATCTTACATGACAGCGATGGAGCAATTGAAAGAGGCCGTCGGAATGAGGAATTTGCCATGAACCTCGTTTCATTGGGTGTCGTCGAAGGGCATCGCGGAAAATACCGGTCCGAGATGGCGATAGGGTTGCTAGCGGCCAGCTTAATTCTCACCGCTTGCCAGGGATCGAAGGCGCCACCGGCCGATGCTTCTACGGCGAGTAACAATCCTGAACTATTTACCATCCCGCAGGATCAGATTTCGCACGTGCAGGTCGAGACCGTTCAACCCACCACTCTCACGCGAACTCTGCGATTGACGGGAGCGGTCGCCTACAACAATTTCAAAACGACGCCGGTGATCACGCAGGTTAGCGGGCCGGTTAGCCGGGTCACGGTGGTGCCCGGTCAGCGAGTGAAGCAGGGTCAGCCCATGTTGTATGTGGCCAGCCCTGACTATTCCCAACTGCGCAGCAATTATCTCAAGGCAAAAGACGCTTACATGCTGGCTGATAAGGGATTCGCCCGCGCCAAAGACCTATACCAGCATCATGCGATTGCCGAGCAGAATCTGGAGCAGGCCGAGTCTGCGAAAGTACAGGCCGGCGGCGACATGGCATCAGCCGCAGCGGCGCTGAAAGTGATGGGGATCACCGATCCCGATGCGCTCGTAAAAGCCCCGCCTTCATTCGAAGTACCAGTCTTGGCGCCGATCAGCGGAGAAGTCGTAGAGCAATTGGTATCAGCAGGACAGTTTATCCAGCCCGGTACTTCTCAGTGTTTCACTATTTCTGACGTCAGCACCGTCTGGGTTCTGGTGAACATTTACCAGAATGATTTGCCGTACGTGAAGGTCGGCGATGAGGTCACCATACAGACCGATGCCTATCCTGACGTATTTCACGGGCGCATCTCCTATATCGCTGCCGCGCTCGATCCCAGCACTCGCACCTTGCAAGCGCGCATCGAAACCGCTAATCCCGGCGAGAAGCTGAAGAAGGACATGTACGTCACCGCGACCGTCAACGCTGGGATTATCAAGGACGCAATTTCGCTTCCCGATTCCGCCGTTCTGCGCGACAGCGAGAATCAACCGTTCGTATATGCAGAAGTTGCGTCGAACCAGTTTGGCAGGCGCGGCGTTACGCTGGGCGAAAACAATAATGGACAGACTCAAATCACCAGCGGCGTCAAACCGGGCGATCAGATTGTCGGCAATGGAAGCCTGTTCCTTCAGTTCGCCAATTCGTTACAACGATGAGAATCACGCCATCGCTACCTCTGACGACATTTGAATGATTCATCGCCTCGTACAAGCCGCGCTGCGCCAGCGATTTCTGGTATTGATGCTGGTTGGGTTCATCACCGTCGGCGGAATCTTGTCCTTCCGGCGAATGCCGGTTGACGCGTATCCAGATCTTGCGCCCCCCCAAGTAGAACTCATTACCCAATGGCCGGACCATGCGGCCGAAGAGGTCGAGCGTCTCGTCACTCTTCCCCTCGAGTTACAGATGAATGGCATCCCGCACATGGTGGTGATGCGTTCGATATCCCTTTACGGATTGTCAGACATCATCCTGACCTTTGAGGACACTACCGACGACTACTTCGCTCGTCAAATCGTGTTCGAACGTATCGCCCAAGCTACTCTGCCCACCGGTGTTAGTCCCAGCATGGCGCCGTTGTTTAGTCCGAGCGGGTTGGTATATCGGTATGTGCTGGAGAGCCCGGATCGCAGCCCGCAGGAGCTGAAAACGATTGAAGATTGGGTTATAGAGCGGGCCTATAAATCCGTTCCGGGTGTCGCCGACGATTCTGGATTCGGTGGGACCGTCATGCAATATCAGGTGCTGCTCGATCCGGCGCGCATTTATGGATACCACCTCACCATCCCGCAGGTGATCACCGCACTATCGGCTAACAATGCCAATGCCGGCGGAGGATTCTACTCCCAGGGCGGCCAGTTCTATTACGTTCGTGGCATCGGGTTGCTGCGCAACACGAGCGACATTGGCAATGTCGTGGTGGGGGAAAATAAGGGCGTTCCGGTTCGAGTTCACGATATCGGAAACGTCGTCATTGGCCATGCCCCACGCCTGGGTGAATTCGGTTATCAGAAAAATGACGACGCCGTTGAAGGTGTAATTCTGATGCTGCGCGGCGAGCAAACGCAAAACGTGCTGAAAGGTGTCGAAGCACAAACTGAAGAACTGAACCGTCACATTCTTCCGCCGGATGTGAAGATTCATCCTTATTACGACCGCAGCGAACTGGTAAATCTCACCACCGACACCGTGGAAAACAATCTTCTCCGCGGCATGTTGCTGGTGCTTGTGGTGTTGATTTTCTTTCTGGTCAGCTTTCGCGCGGCAATTATTGTCGCCGTCACCATTCCTCTTTCGTTGCTATTCGCGTTCATTGTGCTGCACGCGCACGATGTCGCGGCCAATCTGCTTTCAATCGGAGCGATTGATTTCGGTATCGTCATCGACGGCACCGTCGTGATGATGGAAAATATTTATCGCGAGCTCGCCCAGCGGGAAGGCCAGGAATATTCGCTAAACGAAGTCATCCTGGCAGCCGCCAAAGATGTTGACCGCCCCATCTTTTATTCCGTTGCCGTCATTATCGCGGGATACTTGCCTATCTACGCCCTCAGCGGCCCGGCCGGAAAGTTATTTCACCCCATGGCCGAGACCATGTCGTTCGCGCTGATCGGCGCGCTGATTCTGACCCTAACGTTGACTCCGGTGCTGGCCTCCTATTGGTTCAAGAAAGGAATCCGCGAAAAACCGAATCGTCCTTATGAGTGGATGAAAGAAAAATACGCCAAGCAATTGGATTGGGCTCTGGCGCGTCCCAAGCTGGTAATGCTGATCGCCACGCTGATTTTCGGCGCGACGTTATTGCTGGTTCCATTTATCGGCGGTGAATTCATGCCGCACCTTGACGAAGGCGCGCTGTGGGTTCGCGCTACCATGCCTTACACAATTTCCTTTGAGGAAGCCAGCAGCATCGCGCCGCAACTTCGCGATATTTTGATGTCGTATCCGCAGGTGACCGTGGTGGGTTCGGAACTCGGACGCCCAGACGATGGCACCGACGCCACCGGCTTCTTCAATTGCGAATTCTATGTGGGACTGAAACCCTATAAAGACAAATCGTGGGGAGGCGAAAATAAAGAAGCGCTGATCGAATCCATCAATAAGAAGTTCACTGCCTTTCCCGGAATCATGTTCAATTACACGCAGCCGGCGGAGGACGCGGTGGATGAGGCGCTCACCGGATTAAAAAGTTCGCTCGCCGTCAAAATTTATGGCGAAGATCTGAATGTGCTGCAAGACAAAGCGGTCCAGATTAAGAACACTCTCAGTCATGTGCCCGGATTCACCGGGCTGACCGTAGTCCGCGAGCTGGGACAACCGAGTTTGCTGATCGATGTTGATCGCGACAAGATTGCACGTTATGGAATTAACGTCGCCGACGTCGAAGCTGTTATTTCCGCCGCCGTCGGTGGTCAGACGGTGACGCAGGTTATCCAGGGTGAAAAACTATTTGACCTGGTAGTCAGAATGCAACCCGAATTTCGCAGCAGCGCAGGCGAGATCGGAAACCTTCTCGTCGGAACGCCCGACGGCCAGCAAATCCCTTTGTCCCAACTTGCTTCGATCACGCAGGGAAACGGCGCGTCGTTCATTTACCGCGAAAATAATTCCCGCTATATCGGCGTCCAATACAGTATTGAAGGCAGAGATCTGGCGCGGGCGGTTGAAGATGGACAAGCCGCCGTGAGTAAAGCCGTGTCTCTGCCCCAAGGCTACACACTCGCGTGGGGAGGCGAGTACAGCCAATTTTTGGAAGCGAGATCACAGCTCTCGATTATTGGGCCACTAGCCATCGCGTTGATTTTCATGATTCTGTTCGCGCTCTACGGAAACTTAAAATTTCCTGTCAGCATTGCTTTGGGAGTAATCATGACGGAACCCGTAGGAGCCTTAGTCGCGTTGAAAGTTACGCACACGCCTTTCAGCGTTTCTTCTGTTCTCGGCCTGCTGGCGCTTCTTGGAGTTTCGGTTGAAACGGCCGTCATTCTGGTTTCCTACATCAATAAGCTTCGCCTCGAAGGCAAAGACATCCGCACTGCGACCCGCGAGGCTTCGCTTCTCAGATTGCGTCCGATTATGATGACCGCGCTGGTTGCTTGTCTGGGCCTTCTCCCGGCCGCGCTTTCAACCGGCATTGGATCGGATACGCAAAGACCATTCGCCATCGTGATCGTCGCCGGCCTGATATCGCGCTTGTTTATCGGATTCTTCGTCAACCCTGTTCTCTACGAGCTAGTCGCCAGCGAAGGCGACATCCTTCAAGTCTAAGAACTTGCCGCCCGGGATGCGCTATGCCGTGACCCAGAAATGCGGACTGCCGGGCAAGGGACAATTCATTCCAAAATCATGGCGCGCTGGAAGCGCAACGGTAATCCTTTGCATCTATAGACGGTCGCATGGAATCAACATAACTTGCCAGCGATCCGGTGGGGCGTGAAAGACTTGAGGGCGATGAAGCGATTTCCATCATTAAATTTTGGAATAGCGGCTTACATGGCCACTTTAGGAGTTGTTTTTTGCCAGCCCGTGCAAGCGCAACTGGGCCCCCCTCAGAATGGTGCTGCTGCGGCCCAGTCCAGTTCGTCCGGCGGATCATCCGAGTCGTACAATGGCGGCTCGTCGCGATCTTCTATGGGACAGACCGGAGGGAGCTCCAGTCAATCACCCTTTTACGCAAGCGTTCCCGAAGGCAAAGCCTCGACGTACGTCTTATCGTTATCCATTAAAGACGCGATGGAGCGCGGATTGAGAAATAATCTTGGAGCGCTGCTTCAGAGTGACAATACACTGCAAGCCCGAGGCGAAAAATGGAAAGAACTGAGCGCGCTTCTCCCCAATGTGAGCGCGGCCATTTCTGAAAGCGTGGCGCAAATCGACTTGGCCGCTGAAGGATTCAGATTCGCGATTCCCGGGATTCCCAATGTAATTGGACCGATAGGAATTTTCCAGGCCAACACTTATTTCTCCCAATCCGTTCTCGACATTCACGCGATTGATCGCAACCGGGGAGCGTCCGCCAACGAGCGGGCAGCGCAATTCAATTACAAAGACGCTCGAGAGATAGTCGTCCTCGCCGTGGGCAATGCTTATTTACAAACACTTTCGGGCGCGGCTCGCGTAGAAACGACTCAAGCTCAAGTACAGACAGCGCAGGCTCTTTATACTAAGTCCGTCGATCAGCAGAATGCCGGCGTAATCCCTGCCATAGACAGCCTGCGTGCGCGGGTTGAATTGCAGAATGAGCAGCAACAATCGATCGTAGCCAGAAACAATTATGCGAAACAGAAATTGACGCTGGCCCGGGTTATCGGACTGCCTCCCGGCCAGGAATTCATTCTCACCGACAAAGTTCCCTATGCGCCGCTGGCGCAGATAACCATCGACGAGGCATTACGGCGAGCCTACGCATCGCGCTCGGATTATCAAGCCGCGATACAGAAAGTTCGCGGCGCGGAATATTTCCGCAATGCCGCTACCGCCGAACATTATCCTTCGCTGAACTTGGCCGGAAATTATGGGGATGCGGGAATTCGCCCCGGAAGTTCTCATGGCGAATTTCAGGTAGGCGCGACGTTGGATATTCCAATTTTCGCCGGAGGCCGTTCGCGCGCCGATGCCCTGGAAGCGGAGGCCACGCTGAGGCAGAGCCGCCAGCAACTCGAAAACTTGCGCGCTCAAATCGATTACGACGTCCGCACCGCTTTACTGGACTTAGCTGCGGCAGCCGATCAGGTTGAAGTTGCGCGCAGTTCCGTCGATCTGTCGAATCAGACTTTGAATCAGGCCCGCGACCGTTTTGCGGCCGGGGTTGCCGATAATCTGGAAGTAATTCAGGCGCAGGAAGCTGTGACTGCGACCAGTGAAAGTTATATTTCCAGCTTATACGCGCATAATGTCGCCAAGATTTCATTGGCGCGCGCCATTGGCTTTGCGGAAGAAGGCGTCAAACAATATCTACAGAGCAAGTAATATGGCACAAAATACAGAGACCATCGAACGAGATAAAGCTGGCCCGCAGAACCCCGAGCCTCAAGCCGACCGGCAACATGCGCCGCTTCCGGCTGCCGATCTCCACCGGAAGTCCGTAAACTTGCGCAACCCCCGCGTGCGCATGGCAATCATTATTGCGGCGATCGTTCTTGTCGTCGCTCTCTTCTTCTTGTGGCGCTATTTTTCCAGTTATGAAAGCACTGACGATGCCCAGGTCGATGGTCACCTGAATTCAGTGAGTGCAAGAGTGTCTGGCCATGTTGAGAAATTATTGGTCGCTGACAATCAATATGTCGACGCTGGCACCCCACTGATTGTGATCGACCCAAGCGACTATCAGGTGGCGCTCGATCGCGCCCAGGCTAATTATGATTCGGCATTGGCAACCGCACGGGCGTCACAGGTAAACATCCCCATCACCTCGGTAAATACCGGCAGCCAATTGAGCACGGCACAAGCGGATGTCGAGAACGCCCGCGCCGGGATCGCCGCTGCGCGCCAGCAGCACTCCGCTGCATTGGCGCAATTGGCGCAAGCTCAAGCCAACAATGTTAAGGCGCAAAGTGACGTAGCCCGATACCGGATGTTGGTCGACAAGCAGGAAATTTCGCAGCAGCAGTACGAACAGGCCATAGCCGCCGCGCAAGCTGATGCCGCGGGTGTGGATGCCGCGAAAGATGCTGCCGCAGGGGCACAGGATCAGGTGCGCCAAGCGGAGGCAAAGCTGGCCCAGGCGGAAGCCAATGCCCGGGCCGCAGCTACAGGTCCGCAGCAGTTGGCCGTAATGCGTGCTCGCGCGCAATCCGCCGAGGCCGAGGTGCAGCAGCAGAAGGCTGCGCTGGACCAAGCCAAACTTAATTTGGGATACACGCAAATTGCCGCTCCGGTGAGCGGCATCGTCACCAACCGCACGGTTGAAGTCGGCCAGAATGTCCAGACCGGACAGGATTTAATGAAGGTGATAAACCTGGACGATATTTGGGTGACCGCAAACTTCAAGGAAACTGAGCTGCATCGGATGGCCGTGAATCAGCCGGTAACGATTCATGCCGACATCAATGGAAAAGACTATAAGGGACATCTGCAAAGTCTCGCCGGAGCCAGCGGCTCAATCACCAGCCTGCTTCCCCCCGAAAACGCAACTGGTAACTACGTCAAGGTTGTGCAGCGAGTGCCAGTGAAGATTACTTTTGATCAAGGAGAAACGCGCGACCACGTTCTACGCCCCGGAATGTCAGTCGAGCCCAAAGTCTGGATTCGGTAGCTGCGACTAAGTCGCTTGAGGTTAAGTTTGTATCGCATAATCACAATCGAACGAGAATACGGCTCCGGGGGCGGCGAAATCGCCACCGAACTGGCCCGCCGCCTCGGCTGGAAGCTTTGGGACCAGGCGCTCACAGAAGCGATTGCCAAGGTCGCCAACGTGGAGTGTTCCACCGTCCAGCGCTGCGAAGAGCGTATGGACAGCACGTTTTATCGCATGGCGAAAGTTTTCTGGCGGGGCAGCAATGAGCGCAGCATGGCGCTGCCGAAATCGCACAATTTCGATGCCGATCAAATGGTCGAAATCGGCCAACAAGTAATGGAAGATGTGGCCCGAGCCGGTAATTGTGTGATCGTAGGACGCGGGGCTCCTTATTTTCTGAGAGAACATTCCAACGCTTTTCATATATTTCTTTATGCTGCACGCGCTGAGAAACTACGCCGCGTGCTGGCCTTGGGAAAACCAGAACACGAGGCCAACGAACTGCTGGATACCATAGATCGTGAACGCGTCGCCTTCATAAAACATTATTTTGATGCCGACTGGCCGAGTCGCTGGCTCTATCATCTGATGATCAACACCGCCATCGGTAATGAAAATGTCATTGAGACAATCCTGAACGCAATGCATCTTCTGGAAAAAGGCAACTCAAAATCCGATCTCGCGAAACTTCAAGGGGATGCCATTCTCAAATCGTGAGCTTTATCACCCTTCTTACAGAGTTCTCTGCTTACAAATTTCGTTTAACTAATAGCTCCTCGCAACGCTTACGACGTGGATACCTCCGTCTATAAACATTCAAAAACTTTCAATGAGCGGCTAGTCTAAGCGGGAACTCAGCCATCACGCTAGCAATGGGATTGAACCATCTCGACCTCGCGATCATCGCCCTTTACCTCGCTGGCATTACTCTTTTCGGACTGCGTTTTCGCAAGCGTCAGCGCTCGATGCGCGACTATTTTCTCGCTGACCGCAACATTCCATGGTGGGCAATCGCTCTCTCTATCGTTGCTGCCGAAACCAGCACGCTGACGATTATCAGTATTCCGGGACTCGCCTACGATACGAACTTTACCTTCCTGCAAGTGGTTCTTGGCTATTTGTTAGGACGGGTGATGATCAGCTTCTTACTTCTGCCGCAGTATTTTCGGGGCGAGCTTTATACGGCTTACCAATTAATTGAACGTCGTTTCGGGAGTGGACTGAGAACCATCACTGCCGGCCTTTTCCTGCTGACTCGGGCCGCTGCGGAAGGAGTGCGCGTATACGCCGTATCGATCGTGGTCACAATTGCATTGGGCACCGGCGAGATCACCTCTATCGCCATCATCACGACACTTACTCTGATTTATACGTTTGAGGGCGGTCTGGCGGCGGTGATCTGGACCGATGTTATTCAAACTGTCATTTACGTTGCCGGAACTTTCGTAGGCGCGTTCACCATCCTGCATCTGGTGCCCGGAGGGTGGGCCCACATACACAATGTCGCGATCAATGCCGGTAAGTTGCAAGTCTTCGATTTCCATCTCGATTTGTTGAACCCGTACACTTTTTGGGCAGGACTTATCGGCGGAGCTTTTCTCACCACGGCGAGTCACGGCACAGATCAACTGATTGTGCAGAGATTGCTTGCGGCACGGAATCAACGGCAATCCGCGGCTGCGCTTCTTTCTAGTGGGATCGCCGTGTTTTTTCAATTTGCATTATTTCTGCTGGTAGGAGTGATGTTGTTTGCCTACTATCGCGTCCCATCCTCAACTTTCGGGAAAGCAGATAGAATCTTTCCAACATTTATCGTCACCCATATGCCGCATGGCATTAGCGGATTGCTTATTGCTGCCATCCTCGCCGCGGCAATGTCAAATTTGAGTGCGGCATTGAATTCTCTTTCCTCAAGTTCCATGATGGATTTTTACCTGCGCGCAAATCCTGAAATATCTGAGCGGCGAAAAATGCGCTTGTCGCGAATCTCGACCCTGTGCTGGGCACTGATTCTTTTTGCGATCGCCATTTTATCGCTGCATAAAGTAGGACGCGTCGTCGAGGTGGGATTGCAAATCGCGTCGGTCGCTTACGGGGCGCTACTGGGAGTGTTTTTGCTGGGTGTCTTGACCAAGCGGGCGAATCAGGCCGGTGCGATGGTGGGTATGTTATTTGGATTATCCGCCGAAGTTTTTTTGTGGGTTGGAACACAAGTGCCGTGGACGTGGTATGTGGCCATCGGCACCACCGTAACGTTTGCGGTCGGCTATCTCGCGAGCCTTGGAGTGAAACCACTCCCAATGGAAAGTGTTGAGCTTTGAGGGGTCGGGGCTTCAGCTCCGACGTTATTCTTACTAACGGCATTACCGCGCGCCTGAAAGCGCGGCCCTTCAAGACGATCACCGTACCAGTATCATCCCATTGGCGACAGACAGACTCTTCCTCAATTTCAAACGGCAACCCTCGCACGATTCTGCCAATGCGACCACACGAACCAGACTATTCCCACGATTAGAAGCGCTCCAATCACTTGGTCCGCTTGGTGGAAGTATTTTCCGATGCTTCGCCAGTTCTGGCCGAGCTTCATCCCAAACCAGGCCAGTGCAAGACACCATGGCCACGAGCCAAGAAACGTATAAATATGGAAGCGGCCTCGCGGCATTCTGGCAACCCCGGCGGGCAGTGCGATAAACGTGCGAATGACCGGCAGCACGCGGCCGATCAGGACGGCGAGATATCCCCAGCGCCGAAAAAAATTATCCGCCCAATCCAGTTCGCGACGGCCCATCAGAATCCAACGTCCATATTTTTCCACGAGGGGTCGCCCGCCATAGCTCCCAATTTCATAGGCGATTAACGATCCGAGGTTGCATCCGATAGCTCCCGCAGTTGCGACCCAAAGCAGCTTCATGGTGCCCGTCGAGACCAGATATCCAGCAAACGGCATGATCAGCTCCGATGGCAACGGAATGCATGCCGACTCGATCGCCATCAGCAACGTGACGCCGCCATATCCCATGGCGGCGATCAACGAACTGATAAAAGCGAAAAGCGCACCTAAAATCTTCTCGGTCATTGGTTGGAAGTTATGTCCCGCCGTTCAGGGTGCAGATGCTTACTCAGGCGTGTTCGGGGACATACATGAAGAAAGCCCTGGATTTAGAACGATCCTTCTTGAGTAAATGTGAAACCGGGAAGCGATGCGCCGTCCGCAGTCTTGGTAACCTTGACGCGGATAGTTGGCGCATCCGGAGCGGTCACCTCAGCGGGACGCAGCACGGCGTAATGAGAAAACACTTCGCTGTACACCTTGGTGACCAGATAATCCTGTCCACCTTCATCTTTACGCCAAACTTGCCCGAGCTGAATAGATTTAACTGCCACGCATTTTCCTTAACGAGGGATAACTGCTCAGCCTCAAGAGTACCGAGAGGACATACAACCGTCAAATGTGGACCGGCTTGCGCAAGGAGATTGGCTCGGTAGACATGTTCCGAAAGAGGACGGCGGGATTTGCTACCATCAGAACTCGGAACTCTTATGGCGCGCGACATTCAGAAAAAAAAACGCGGCGAGCCGACAGTTCGCAGGAATGCTCTTTCAAGAAAGCCGTCGGCGGCATTGGCAAGTAGTACCAATCCATTCGGGAGTCGGCGATCGGTAAGCAAGAAATACAACCCAGTTTCGCCCGAGCGAGTGGCTGAAATACTCGAACGGTTGGATAAACTTTATCCTGATGTCACCTGCGCGCTCACTCATAAAGATGCGTGGGAGCTGCTAGTCGCGACCATTCTATCCGCGCAAGCGACGGATGTGCGCGTCAACATGGTCACGCCGATAATCTTCGAGAAATATCCCACGATGCGGGATTTCGCCGCGCTCAAGCCCGAGCAACTTGAACCAGACATTCGCTCTACCGGCTTCTTTCGCAATAAGTCGAAATCCGTTGTGGGTGCAGCGAAGAAAATTCTTGCCGATTTTGCGGGTAAGGTTCCGCAAAATATGGATGATCTCCTCACTATACCCGGCGTCGCCCGCAAGACCGCCAATGTAGTGCTGGGCAGCTGGTTCAAGATTGGTGAAGGAGTGGTGGTCGATACTCACGTACATCGCATCGCGCGACGGCTGGAGCTCACCCGCAATGACGATCCCAAGTCTATCGAACAGGACTTAATTAAGATTATTCCGCATCAGAGAAGAATACTTTTTTCGCATCAGATCATCTGGCATGGACGGCGGCTATGCATCGCGCGCAAACCGAAGTGCGCAGAATGTCTGCTGGAGAATGTCTGTCATGCCGCCGATAAGACCTGGACCACTGTAGAAATTCACAAGAAAGCTCGCCCGTAAGCGGTTTCGGCGAGTCACGTGGGCACTTTTAAGAGCAAGTATCCGCCCAACAACGCAAATATCAGGTCGGGAGACCAGGCGGCCAGCGCTGGCGGCAACTGGCTGATGTTTCCCATGGCTTCGAACATGTCGGACGTGACTGAATACACCACCGCGATGCCTACGGCTACGGCCACGCCCGCGACCGCCCCACGCTTCCCGCCCGAAAGAGAAAACGGCACAGCCAGCACCGCCATCACCAGGGCGATTATTGGAAACGCAAGTTTCTTTTGGAGTTGCACTCGCAGTCGAACCACATCGAATCCGCTCTGCTGCAAATCATGAATGTAGCGCCGCAATTCTTCGTAGTTCATCTCCGAGGATTGTCTGACTTCCTTTTGGAAGTAAGCGGGTGGCTCACTGATAGCGGCGAACGTGGAGACATCGAACGTGCGATATTTCTCGATTGCCGATCCTCGGAAAGACCGCTCCCATCCTTGCGTGCAAACCCACCGTTGCAGGCTGTCGTCCCAATGAGCGCGATCCGCGTAGATCCTGGTGGTCAGTTGAAAGGTTGCGGGATCAAACTGAAATACAGATAGACTTCCGAACTGCGCTCGCTCTGGATCGAACAGCCGGTAGTAATAAATCGTGGAGTGCTGTCCGAATATCCATTTCCGGTCGGGATTCAGATAAGTCTGTGGCGGCTTGCCTTTAATGCGGTTCCGGAGCGCGTCTTGCCGCTTGTTTGCCCGAGGCAAATAGAATTGGTCGAAGAAAAAAAGCCCTCCAGCCAATAGAGTCGCAGCAATGAGCAGCGGGACGATGATACGGTAGATGCTGATTCCCGTAGCCTTCATCGCGGTGATCTCATTCGACCGCTGCATCCATCCCAGAGTAATTAGGACCGCAAGCAGAATTCCGTAGTGAACGGTGGTGTAGAGAAAATAAGGAGTTACATTCCACAAGTATTCTCCCACTATGACCGGCGAAACTCGGTTGCGAAGAATGTCCCCCAGCAGCTCAAATAATGTGAAGACGAGAAGCAGCATGATGAAAGCGGAGAGCACCAGCGCCAGATTGACGAAGAAGCCGCGCAAAACATAGTCATCCAAAATCATTGGAAAACGCGCGCTGAATACACGTCGCCGCGACGCGATTTTTTGAAACGAATCACCGTTGCCGCCAGGCCGTGGGCTCTGCCTTCTATCCCGGAATTTTGATTTAAAGGCGCCCCAACTGCGCAGCCAACTGATTTCAAACGGACGCCGCTCTACCCTCCACAATAAAAAGGATCCGCACACCAGAAACGCAAAATCCGCCAGCCAAACCCCGATTCCGGGAGGAATTTTTCCTTGCCGAGCCAAAGAAACTCCTAACAAGGAAACAAAGTAATAGGCAAAAACCAGTAGGATTGTCAGTACAAATCCGCTGGATTTGCCTCCCTTTTTCGAGGAAAGTCCCAGCGGAATGCCAACCAATGCCAGCACCACGCACGCCGCCGGCAGAGCAAGGCGACGATGTAGTTCAATCTCATACCAACGACCCTCCGGATCGTGCTTTGCTTTGGCCTGCAAAAGCAATTGACGCGTCGATAATTGCGCCAGCGGAGCAGGTTCCTGTTCCCTGGAATTTTCAGCTTGCGGAAGTTCGATTGGCCGGTCAGTCTGCTGGAACGTCGAGACCTGATAGCGATCCGCAGATCCCACATCACTTTCATGCACCGAGCCATTGGTCAAATGAAGGTGCAATGTATGCGGTCCCTCGCTGATCAAAACTCCTTGCTGGGCCACAGTTATGACCGGCGCCGATGGCGTGCTGATATCGGCAATAAACACGCCCTTCCAAATCGCAGCCTTTTGAGCGCCTTTTACATCTTCGACATAAAGCACAAGCTTCGGAAATCCTTCATAAAAAACTCGCGGCTGCACTTCAAACGAAACCTGAGACCCTTTTAATTGCTCCTGCAAACCGCCTAGGGCGGCCTGCGAGCGCGGAACCAGGTAAAGTCCGTTGAAGAGGGCCAGGGCAAATGCGACGGCGACAAAAATCGAAATAATCGAAAGGAATGACCAGACGCCGATCCCGCTCGCACGCATGGCGGTAATTTCGCTGTCGGCAGCGAGCCTGCTGAATCCAATAAGAATGCCGACGAGAACGGCCATCGGGATCGTGTAGGTAAGCGTCGACGGCAATGTTAGGAAAAAAAGCTCAGCTACGGCTGGCAATGGGGCACTATGACGAATGATTAACTCGAGAATATGTCCCAGATCCCTGGTAAACAAAATAAAAGTAAACACCAGGAGCCCAAGCAATGCATGCGATGTGACTTCGCGAAGAATGTAGCGGGTGAGAATTCGCATTGGCTAGAGGCCAGGATGGAAGTCTAGCATTCGGAGCGCATCGGAAAATATTAAGCCCGAATGACAACTGAACATCAAGCTAAAACCTTGTCATGTTGAGCGCAGACGAGGGTCGCGTTAGCGAACTTCGTTCGCAGCCGAAGCATCCTCCGGCATGGAATATTGCCCGGGGACCGCAAGTGGCGCCCTCACGCCCCGGATGCGAGTGACTTCAAACGAGTTTCATTACGCTAATGGTCCCATTACCTACGTAATGTGCGCGGCGCTACTGTTACCCGTTAGGCTGAAGTGGCAATCCGAACTACGGGGAGCCGCGTATTTTCACCGCCGAGACAACTAAAGGGACCCGCACAGCGTCCGCCCGTGCTTTTATCCATAGTTTGAATATTCTAATTAAGTACGTGCGCCTTTATGGCTTTGACCATAAGCGCACCACCGGCCAATTCGAAATTACCTGGAACGAATTGCAGCAAGGGCTTCCCAAGGACAGGGACGGCAATTTTCTCTTAGGCGTTTCCGAAAATCGGCTGTTGCTCGACGGCATTGCGCTCGAAACAGGTCAGGCCGAGCAAAGCTTCGCCAAACTGCTTACAACTGCGGGACTCGCCAGTATTCACTTTTCCAATCAGGTCACGATCGGCGACTTTGAGCAGCTCGTAAAAGCGTTCTCTACTGCCGGATCGAGAGCCCAGGACGTCACTAAACAAATTAAAGACACGTTCGGAGATAACAAGCAGGCCACCATCAGAATCAATGAAGTAAAGTTTGTGGCGGCCGATCCTTCAACCGGAGATGTGAGCATCGCCGCACAACTGGCGGCGCAATCTCTGGGGCCGGAATTCAAACAGTGGCTGAATGATCCGCAGAAATTAATGCAACTCATTGCGGCCGCGGAGGGTGCGCAAACTGGCGGCGTTGGATCCAGCCTGCCTCCGGGGAGTTTTCCGATCATGGCTGCCGGTGGAGAATCAGTCGGTACAGGCACCGGCAATGGAGGCGGTAACTGGGCTGGCGGCACGGTTCCGCTGCAAGAGGAAGAAGTGATCCAGGCCATTCGCCTGTTGACCCGGTTTGGCGAAGTAGGAAGCGATCCAACCGCAAAAACGGAAAGCCTCCAGGGCGAACTGACCCAAACCGACTCGAACACAAAAATCAACCTGCAACAACTGCTACAAAGCTTGTCAGCTACTGTCCCGGCGCAACAAAACGACACCCCTTTACTCATGAAGGCGGCTGAACACATGGCGATCCGCTTCGCCCTTGAGCGCTTTGCAAAGGGTGAAGTAAAAGTGAACGCCGTTCACCAGATGCTGGAACACATGAGCCGGCAGATGGACAGCCTGCGCCAGATTTTAAAGTTGCAAGAAGACAAGATGAGCAAAGCCGGCATCCTGGTCGAGTCGCACGCGGACATTCTGGATCGGATGTTCTGGGCCGAAGTCCCCGACGCCGGCAAGAAAAGCGTGCTTCTTTCCGACGAAGCGCCCTGCGTTCCGGCGCGCAATGTCCGGCAGTTTGTGGAACTGCTGCTCGATCGCGATGACAACGAGACGGCGGCGGAAATCCTTCAGAATTACGCTTCCTGCCTGAGTGCCAAGGATCCCGAGCCTCGCCGCAAAATAGCAACCGGGTTAAGTCAATTGGCCGATCTCTACGCCAGTTCCGACGAAAAAGTTCTCGGGGCCACGGTGCGGAATCTCGCAGACACTTTGGTTAAGGAACCTGACTCCGAAATGCAAAGTTTGTTAAGCGCCGCATTCGTCCGCATGAGTTCCGAGGCCAGCGCCCGCAAGCGCTATTCTGCGCTGAATGAAGTGTGCGATGCCATGGAAGTCGTGGCGAGACAGCGTCCTGTTCTAGCCGACGATTTGCGGCCGCGTATCGGCATCGAAAATCGTTTGCCTGAGTTTCTTGAAGAGGCTTTGCGTCTGCCACAGGTGCCGCCGGAGTTGGTCATTGTGTTGCGGCGAACCTCGCAGGCTGCAATCGAGCATTTGGCAGATCGCTTTTTCCGCTGCATGCGCCGCGACGAATGCGACCGCATGGTCGCGCTGGTAAAGGATTTGGGTCCTCCGGGAATGGTGCACTTGCGCGAAATGCTGCGGATGGGCGCGCCCCGTCAGGCATCTTCTGTAATTGGTTTGCTGAGCCGGCTCGACGTTCCGACGCTTCTGGAACTGCTCCCGACCCGGCTGCCGGAGTGGAATCGCTTTTATCACGACCTGGTCGTCCGCCAAATCGCTTACGGAGCAGCGCCTGATCGCGGACGCTCGCTGCTCGAGCTCCTCGAAATTCTCGATCCCCTGGTATTGCCCCAGGCGCTGGATGAAATTGGCATGAGCGGCGATCGCTCGGCCGTTCCCCCGCTGATCGTGATGGCAGAATCAGGGGAAACCGAAGGCCGCTCGCCATTGTTGCAATTGAAGGCGGTCGAATCGCTGGGAAGATTGCGCGAAGGCGATTCCATCGCCGTTCTACGAAATCTTCTGGAAGCGAAAAAAATGTGGAAGTGGATTCATCCCCGCGAATTGCGAATTGCGGCGGCGCAGGCGTTGACTAAAATCGATCCCACATACAGCGGCAAGATTATGTCGGAGAGTGGACTTGAACCCGCGGAGCTGGCGGTTGCAGCGCTCGACGCCGCTCCTGCGTGCCCCTGGGTACGCCAACGCCGCTACGAAAGGATCGAACTTCGGAAGCCGATTTCCGCGACCATTAGCAGCTCATGGGGAAAGTCGAGCATTTCAGTTCACGAACTCAGCCTCGGCGGCGGCATGGGCACCAAGCAGGATAATCTTCGCGTAGGCTCGGAAGCCTTCCTCGATATGAAGGTTGGCATGAGCCACATTCGCGCCGATGTCTTGCTGCGACGCGCCCGAGTCAATGAAGTTGGTTTCGAAATTGTGAACACCGACCTCGAAAGCCGCTATCGCTTGCGGCGCATTTTGCTCGAAGCTATGGGCAACGCTATCGAAGCCAAAGAAGACGAGTGGAGTGAAAGCCGCAAGAGCTAACGCGCCACGGTCGAACATCTACAATCAAAAGCCTCTACGCGGGTAGAGGCTTTCGTTTGCTTTCGCGAACTATTTTACTTTTACGATGATGATGGCCAGAGTATAGAGGGCCAGCGATTCGATGAGGGCCAATCCCAGAATCAGCGCGAAAGAAATGCCCGGACGGGCCGCAGGATTGCGCGCCAGCGCTTCCGTAGCCGCAGCGGTAGCTCGTCCTTGACCAATACCGCAACCAGCGGACGCAATCGCCATTGAGAACCCCGCGCTGAGCGCTACCCAGTTCACCGGATTCGACGTGCCGCCGCCCTGGGCGAACGCCGGAACTGCAAAGCACATCACCGCGAGGGCCATAAATACATAGCTCATTACACGCATAGTCTTTCTCCTTTTCGTTCTATGAAATTCCGCCAGTGGGTGGTTGACGTTACCTTACAAACGCCCTCACGCTGAACGGATGTAGCAACAGATTTAATATCGCACTTAAAACCAGAAACTCCGAACTAAGAACTGGCTTGCCGCGCAAGCTGGCTTGATCCCAATGATCTTAGTGCTCTTCAGCTACAGCGCCTGCCAGGTAAACGGTCGTGAGCAGAACAAAAATATAGGTCTGAAGCAGCGCGACAAAAATATGTAGTCCCAAAAAAATAATGGGCACGCCGATCGCGACCATGGAAAAAAACGCCATAATCACCAGATCCCCGGCAAACATGTTCGCCCATAAACGTATAGTGAGTGAAAGTACCCGCGCCAGATGGCTGATGATTTCGATTGGCAACATTAGAATCGCCAATGGGATTCGAATCGCCAGGGAAATGCTTGAATCGGACGGTCCCAGAAAATGCGCGGCGTAATGAACCACGCCCTTCTTGCGAATTCCCTGCACGTGATAATAGAGAAAAGCCAGAATCGCACAGCCAAACGGCACTTCGGCGGAGGCGGTGGGCGACTCGAATCCCGGGATTAAACCAATCAAATTAGAAATCAGGATGAACAAAAACAGAGCCACGAGGAATGGAGTGAAGCGCTCGCTGTGATGGCCGATAATTTCTTCGCTCTGGCCATTCACAAATCCGTGGAGCAATTCAAATGTGTGCTGCACCCCTCCCGGTTTATCGACCGAAAGCCGCGACCGCAGCAATGCGAACATCAGCAATAGAAAAAGAAAGACGAGCAACTCCATCGAAAATGCATTCGTAATCGGAGCCTGAGTATACTTAGGCTCAACATGCAACGTCCGCAACAAGGCGGTCACCGGACTGGCGAAAAGACGATTCAGGATTTCGGTAAACCAAAGCTGTTCAGGCATAGTCTTTCTGGGAACAAAAGGTCCTTAACATGATCCCTTCAGGCCGGAAGGATCCGGCGCGAACCGCCAAGCCTATCGTCCGATTCGTCCGCGCCGGGTCCTTCGCAAGCTCAGGATGACTTCAAGAGCTACAGAAGGTCGACCCAGATTCAAATTCCGCGCGCCAGCGCCATGTATAACTCATAGGCTGCTTCGCAGAGAATCGCCGCCACCGGCAGGAATAATCCCACCAAAAAGCCGCGTAAACTCGCAGGATAACTTGTCAATATAACATAGGCCGCGCAGGCCACGGCGAAGTAGCGCAGCACAAAACGGAAGACGATCCCCTTGCCAGACTGCCGGTGTCCGGATACGACCGTTCGTTCCACAACCCCTCCCACGACTCGTTTCAGGAGATGAAAATTTGCATAACCAATGCCACATCCGCAAGCGAATCCTGCGGCAAGCCGCCAGCCCCAAACAGCCCAGGCCACAACACTGAACCCAACGCCAATAAAAATCATTCCACGCTGAATGCGTCCCAGAGCGCCGGCCTGAAACGACTCGTCAGTGAGATCCAAGATCATATTTTGCGAGTGTGGTGCGGACAATGCTGTCCGTAGCGGTTGCCCTACGAACTCTTTCCCTTTCCCGGCAGGCCCGCAGGATTCTCATGCGTCCGCTCCCGGAAGCCGCCTTTCAGTCCGCCCGCTAATGACACGCTCGATTCGCCAAACTTATCGCGCAAGCGGTCCGCAGCCGACAACGCACGCTCCCAGCGCTGGCGCCGGCCATCTTCCAATAGATTGCCTTGTCCCGCCAACTTTTCGAACCCGGAAGCATGTACGCCCAGCAAACGCACCGCAACATTCTTCTTCCAGTTTCGGCGAAAGAGGATTCGTATCTGCTCGAAAATCTCCGTATCTAATTGCGTCGGGGACGATAGGGTATGGGCTCGCGTGATCGTCGAAAAATCCTGGTAACGTAACTTGAGTTGCACCGTACGCGCATAGAATCCATGCTCGCGCAAACGCCGGCCCACCATCTCCGACAGCCGCATCAGCGTGGATTCCAACTGCACCAGGTCGCTTGTATCTTTGTTATACGTATGCTCGTGGCTAATAGACTTTGCATCAAGATCAGCGCCCACTTCGCTGTCAAACCATCCTCCGGCATCTTCTCCACGCGCTTTTCCGGCCAGTGCCAGTCCCCATTTACCAAATCTGTCTTCCAGGAAAGAAATTTCGAAGCGCGCAAAATCGCCGACTTTGCGGATGCCTAGATCGTGCAAGCTTTTCTCGGTAACTTTCCCCACTCCGGGTATGTCACGCACGTCCAGCGGCGCCAGAAAATTTGCTTCCTGTCCGGTGACGACCCAGAGGATTCCATGAGGCTTCGCTTTGGCCGATGCCACTTTCGCCACCAGTCGCGAACTTCCGATTCCTATCGAGCAATTCAGTTGCGTCTCCGCTTTCATCTTCTGATGGAGCGTATGAGCCGCTCCCAATACCGGACCGTGGAGTCGTTCGGTGCCGCTCATGTCGAGATACGCCTCATCCACCGACGCCATCTCAACCAGCGGCGTAAATTGACCCAGCACTCCGTACACACGTTCGGAATACTGCCGGTATCGATCAGGATGTCCATCGACGAAAATTGCCTGCGGACATAACTTCGCCGCGGTTCGCAAAGGCATCGCCGAATGAACTCCAAATTTTCGCGCGGCGTAAGACGCAGCCGAAACTACTCCACGCTCGTGCCGCTGGCCGCCAACCACGACCGGCTTGCCCTTCAGCGCCGGATCAAACAATTCCTCCACCGACACGAAAAACGCGTCCATATCAACGTGAAATATCGTCCTGGCAAACGGAGACATAAAATTTGGCGGCGCTTGAAATTCTATCGCAGAATCGCGTGATGCCTCGTCCAAGCTCGGTTTGGCCTGGGTTTAAAGGGGTTGGCCAACTTACGAGGAAATAATATTTCAGCGGACTCGAATCCCGTCTATCATCGGATGGTCATCCGCCAGTTTCTAAACAGGAGAGCCGTGCCCCATCGCATTCTGATCGCCGACGATTCTCCGCAGGTCCGCACCGGCATCCGCCGCATGATTGAGGGACACGAGGATTGGGAAATCTGCGGCGAAGCCAAAGACGGCCATGAAGCGCTGCTTAAAACTTACGAACTTTGCCCCGACGTAATTGTCCTGGATTTTTTCATGCCGGCAACCAATGGAATTGTGGTTGCGCGAGAAATAGCGGAGAAGTGTCCCAAAACATCGGTTGTCCTATGTTCGATGTATCTCGATTCGCAACTGGCGGAACTGGCGCGGGAGGCCGGCATTGCTGGAATCCTGTCAAAAAGTAATGCCGGACAGATCGTAAATTGTATCGAGACCGTCTTGCGCGGCGAGAAGTTCTACGCTTCGTCAATCTGATTTGCCCGCCCACGCGAGTCCGTCCGCGCCTGCACCAGCCTTGATGAGCGTTTTTACCTTCCAGTCTGCCAAATCAATTACCGCGACTTGATGCGCCGGCGGACAGGAGACATAGGCAACCTGCCCATCCGGTCGCGCCAGAATCTCGCCCGGCCCGGCGGGAACGTCGATAGTTCGCATCACTTTCAATGTGCCGAGATCGACGACCGCAACCTTACCAGCCGAGGGCATCGCCACCAGCAGCCACTTTCCGTCCGTGGTCGGAGTGGTGCCATAGCCGATCGCGGGCAAAGCGATCCAAGTTTTAAGTTGATTTGAAGCGGTATCGATGACCGCCAACTGCGGCTTGGTTTGATCCGCAGTGAACGCCATATTGTCGTCGTTCGAAATCGAAATGCGCTGGATGGTCTTCGAAATTGGAATCACTGTCATCGTTTTTCTTTCGTTCATGTCAAGAACGGATACCGTGCCTGGCCCGACGTTTGCCGTATACCCACGTCGGCCGTCATGCGAAATGGCTAGCATGTGCGACTGAGGCTGTCCGGTCGGAATCGATCCCACAATTTTGAGTGCTGTGGGATCGATAATCGTGATGCTCTGATCCAGTTCAGTTGTGACGTACAACAAGGCGTGCCTGGCATCGTAGATCGCACAATGCGGGCGCACGCCATGTCCAAAGTCGACGTTGCCAACGACCTTATGGACTGGGATATCAATCACGACCATATTGCGGCCGTCGCTGCCCGGCTTGCCGACTCCCGAATCCCCATAGATGGGCACATATGCGGTGTGACCGTCGGGAGACGTCGCAACTTCGTGTCCCGTAATACCGCCTTCCGGGACCGCCGCAATTTGTTTATTGCTCGCGGCGTCGATAATGCTAAGCGTGCGGTCGCCCTGGTTCGCAACTAAAACGACCTCTTGATTCCGCACCGCCGGAAGAGCCGCCAGCGTGCCCCGACGAACAGAGCGAAGACCAACCCAAATGCCGATCAGAAGGACGCACAACAATATCAATTTGCGCATAGGCCGAAAAGTCTACCACTCCAAGGCCCGTTCTTATCGCCGCAGTGGCATGGCGCAAAACTATGCGCCCTTTGCGAAAGCACCCTGCTGTCATGCGGACGGTAGCGTAGGGAATCACCACGTTTGCGGTCGCCACGAGAAGCCCTTTTTTGTGAAGTGCGCCCCGCCGCCGGATCTTGCTATTGCGGCTTCGGTCCTGCATAATTGTGGTTTGTCTTACTCTTGCCGAAGGAATTAGAAAGGAAACAAGCGCTTGTTAATGATTCGACTGTCGCGCATTGGTGCGCGCAAGCAACCTTATTATCGTGTGGTGGTGATTGAGAAAGAACGGGCTCGGAATGGGCGTCCGGTGGAGATTGTGGGAACCTACAATCCGCGAACCAACCCGGCCAGCATAGAGCTCAAGCGGCCACGGATTGAATACTGGATATCGAAGGGCGCGCAAATGTCGTCTCGCGTATCGAAGATAATGTCGCAGCCTGCGCCGGTTGCCTCCGCTTCCTGAATTGGCGCATTTCATCTCTAAACGGAAAATAAAAATATGACTGGGCAAGCTGAGACCAATCACGCGGCTAATTCACGCGCCGCGGCCGTCACGACAATGATCGAGCAGATCGTCAAGTCGCTGGTGGATGATGCCGAAAAAGTTTCCGTCACCGTGCTCGAAGACCGGGGGGAGACGGTGCTGGAGTTGGAGGTTGCCCCGCGAGATGTGGGTAAAGTAATTGGCCGGCAGGGGCGTACCATTCGCGCGATGAGAAATCTTTTGTCGGCTGCCGGAGTTAGGTCCAATAAGCGCTATGCGCTCGAAATCATCGAAGACGACGTTGCTCAAGAAGCTGGTCCGAGTTAGCCGTGCCTGGCTGTAGGAGCTTCTGATCGCTAGGTCTCCGAATCACGATGAGTACGTCACGCTGGCCCGCGTGTTGAAGACGCAAGGACGGCATGGCGAAGTAGGCGTTGAGTTGCACAGCAGTGTTCCCGACAGGTTTCATCCCGGTATGAACCTGTTGGCGATAAGTGAAAATTCACAACGGCGCGAACTTGAAATAGAAGGTCTTTGGCCGCATAAGGGAACGCTGGTTTTGAAGTTTGCGGGAATCGATTCCATTTCATCAGCGGAGACTTTGCTGGGATGCGAACTGCAAGTTCCGCGAGAACAGCGGGCGCAACTTGACCCGGGATGGAACTATGTCAGCGATCTGACCGGATGTCGAGTCTTTAACGACGACATCGAAATCGGTGCGGTTGAAGATGTGCAGTTTGGAGCGGGAGAAGCGCCGCTGCTGATTGTGAAGGCGGCGGCACAGCGTCACGAAATTCCTTACGCCGACGCGTATTTGAAACGCGTCGATGCTGAGGGCAAACGGATAGACATGTCGCTTCCTGAAGGAATGCTCGATCTGAATAGTCCTCTGAGCGCGGAAGAGAAACGGGAACAGGGCGCAGAGAGGAAGGGCGGCGGAAAATGAGTTCCCGCCAGGTCCTTGGGTGGCAATGAAGATCGATATTATTACGATCTTTCCTGATTTCTTTCGCGGGCCCTTGGATTTTGGCATCATTCGGCGCGCCCGTGAAGCAGGATTGGTCGGGATCGAGGTCCACGACCTCAGAGTCTTTGCTCATGACCGGCATAAGACGGTGGATGACCGTCCATTCGGAGGCGGGGAGGGCATGTTGCTCAAACCGGAACCGATTTTCGAATGCGTCGAAGGCTTGGGGCTGGCGGAGCGGCAGATGCGTCTCGATCCGGCATCAATGCAGACAGTAATTTTGCTTTCGGCGCAAGGCAAGCGCTTCACGGAGGATATTGCGCAAGGACTCTCGGCTATGGAGCGCGTGATTCTCATCTGTGGGCGCTACGAAGGAGTCGATGAACGCGTCGCGGAGCATCTTGCGGACCGCGAGCTTTCGATTGGCGACTATGTTCTGAGCGGAGGCGAGTTGGGTGCTGCGGTTATCATTGACGCTGTGGTCAGGCTTATTCCGGGCGCCCTCGGCAACGAAGCCTCTTCGCGGCAGGAGTCGTTTAGTTCCGAGCCTGAAACTGCGAATGGTAATGGACCGAGTTCGACCTGCGCCTCGGGCGGTTTGCTGGATTACCCGCATTACACTCGTCCGGCGAACTTTCGCGGCTGGGAAGTTCCGGAAGTGTTGTCATCGGGAAATCATGAGCAAATTCGGCGATGGCGGCGGCGCATGGCAATTGAGAAGACTTTGCGGAATCGTCCCGATCTAATCGACGATAAGAACACTTCTAGCTGCTAGCTTGAGCTTTAGCTGGAAGCCGATTTACAACACAAAAGAAAGAGAGCTCTATCATGACGAGTCTAATCATCGAAAAACTTCTGGCGAAAGCCAAACGCACCGACCTACCCAATTTTGTTCCGGGTGATACCGTGCGGGTGCACGTGCGAATTAAGGAAGGCGACAAAGAACGTTCGCAGGCTTTTGAGGGCGTGGTAATTTCGCGCAGTCATGGCTCGCAAGGCAGCTTCACCGTCCGTAAAATAAGCTTCGGACAAGGCGTGGAACGTATCTTTCCCGACAATTCGCGAGTGATCGATAAAGTGGAATTGGTCCGCTCGTCGAAGGTGCGGCGCGCCAAACTCTACTACCTGCGCGGATTGCGCGGCAAAGCCGCCCGCCTGAAAGATGTGGACCGCGAACATGCAAGTGCCGCCGCGCCAAAAGCGTAAGTCTCGATCAGTGCCAGTTATTTCACCATGATGCCGTTCTGAAAATTGAACTCGCGCACCACTTCGCCGGGTAGAGTCACGGTGGTCCTGGTGACGTTAAATCTCTCGTCCAACACGTACTGATATTTGTAAATTCTGCCGTCGCCCAGTCTCTGTACTGAAACGCGACCGTTGTGGTAATCATTTCTCAAAAGGACTTGCCAATTCCCATTCATTACTGCGGTCAGCAGATAAGGATCAAACCCCGGTTGCGAAAGCAAACGTGCGTACTCGAAGCGATAAAGCACATGTGACTCATCCGATACCGTTTCCAAATGGCCAGTTGGTTCGTAAGAATATTCCCGGATGTTTCCATCGCTATCGCGCGCTTCCACGATTCGATCGGTGGCGTCGTATTTGAAGTTTATGCTATTCCCGGTTGGTGAAATCAGCTCCTCGAGATTTCGCGATGCGCTGCGCTTAAGTTGAATGCTGTGGCCTTTTTCATCGTCAATCTCTATTGGCGCGCCTTGAGCGCAATTTTTAGCATAGTAGGACTCCGGGAAAAGAAAGCGACGGTGGTCTTTGAAATCCAGCATCCATCCATTTCCGTTCCAGGCGACCTGCGCCCCGTAGAAGCCGGACGAGCTATCGACGTATCTAAACACTGCATCGGCATATCCTGTGCCCTTTGAAATGCGGCGCAAGTGAATGGCGCGCCCATCTTCGAGATTCAAGTCCATATAGGTATATGGATTTCTGGTTCCTGTGGGGCAGATGTCATAAGGATGATTTCCGCCAATACCAAATGCTTGACTGCGCAGATCCCATGGCCGGTAGGTGCGCGTGAGAGACAACGGCATAACGTCGGGTACGAATAAGTCGGTTTGGCGAAGAACAAATAGCCCCGAATCAAGGTTGACCTCAAATTCATTGATCGGAACGTCATGCCGCAGAGAAGGCGTCTTCATTAAAATCTGCGCATTGAAATCTAATTTCCCGGCATGCGACGGGTCTAAAGTTAGTACCATGGCGGGATAAGACCCGTCCCAACTGGGGGCTTGTCTTCAATCGGCAACAATTCCGGCTTCATCGGCAACCGCGCGAGTTTTTTAACGCCGAGTGTTCGCCACGCAACCATTCCCCAAACACAAATGGCAGTTAATGTTCCGACACGAATCGACCTCTTAAAAGATGACCGAAAGGCCATAAAGCAGTCTTTGAGGCAACCATAGCAAAAATTTGGGCGAAAAATATATCCCGGCAATTGGGTCGCCCGAACCGAACGCCGCGAACTTTCGGAATGACCGGACGGGTAGTGTCATGGACTTCCAGGTGACTAAATTAAGGGCATGACTATTGGGGTTCGGGTTCCAACTCGAATGAGTTTTCGAGTTGCTGTTCTGCCAGTTTCCGGAGTAGAAATTGCAACATTTGGCGGTCGCCTTTGCGGATTTTGTGAAATTGAATCCCAGTTCCCTGTTTTCCGGCATTGCGCTTGACCTGACCGGTCAACGCGAATTCGTAGTTGTCTACCTTCAGCACCAGATTAATGTCGGTTCCCAGCGGCGGCGCATTCTCAAGGCTGACCAGGCATCCGACTTCGGACAAATCTCTCAAGATACCCTGGAGTTGAGTTTTCTTCGAGCTTTGCGGGCTCATCTCCACCCGTCCGTCGACTTTGAATCGCGAATGGTATCTGCGATTCTCATCGCGAAAGCGGGGATCGGACGACTTGTCTCGAGCTTTCTTTTCCCGCACGATGGGCTCCAAGACGCCGGCCATTTCCTTTAATTCGCTGTCCCACATGGGATGATCGGTTTCGACGTTCTGCACTCCAACTTGTCCGCGTTGCTCGGAATCTGGGTCGCCGGTCCAAACCACGCGGCAGAAAGTCTTGTTCCGGCCACGCTCGATGGCAACGATCTCGCCGGTTTGTACAACCGCACGCAATCCACTGATGCGCGCCCCTTGCTCAGAAATATCGTAGGTGCAGGCCATATCCAGAAGAGGTTTGTTTTCCGTGTCCCAAAATGTGACGCGGAGAGGCATGGCTACCTTTATGCGCGTATCCACGCGTTCGGCAGGGCTGGAATGGAGTTCGGTCATTCGCGTTCGTCTGAGTACGGTAGTGGCGAAAGTAACAGTCCGACGAAGCGTGGTCAATTTACTGGGGTAATTCCCAGGGGTTACCGACGGAACCACTACTGGGTTACTTGCAGTGAACGCCCTATTAGGTAAAGAGTGCCAGAAGCGACTCAATACCTGAATCGGTTCGCTCCCCGATGAGCGTCAGTTTTCCTGCTTGCTCCACAGCCCTAGTGTCGGCGAAGATGGCCTTACGCAATTCAGCCTCGCCTATGCCTGCCACCGCGAAACCGTCGCGCCAAAAACTGCTATCAGCCTCAGCCGCCAAACTCCGCCTGCTAAAACGGCTGCGTTGCACGTTAAAGTATGAGAAGACAGCCTGGTCCCACGGCGCGACCCTGATTGCGGGCGTGGACGAAGTGGGGCGCGGTTCCTTGTTCGGTCCCGTGGTAGCGGCCGCAGTGATCCTCGACCCCGCATATCGAATTCGCGGGCTCCGGGATTCCAAACTGCTTTTGCCAGAGCGCCGCGAAATACTATCGCAGCGAATCCGTAAATATGCCATTGCATGGGCCGTGGCCGCGGTGGATGCCGCCCGGATCGACCAGATCAATATTTATCAGGCATCACGGGTTGCCATGAAACTCGCGGTGGCCCAATTGCAGCCGGGTCCCGATCATCTGTTGGTGGATGCTCTAAGGCTCGATTGCGAATTGCCGCAAAATGCGATTATCCATGGAGATGCCTTGTCGGCTTCGATCGCAGCCGCTTCCATTATTGCCAAGGTCGAGCGAGATCGCCTGGTGCGCGAGTGGGATCCGGTATTTCCCGTTTACGGCTTGGCCTCAAATAAAGGCTATAGCACTCCCCGCCACATCGCGGCTTTACGCGAGCATGGCCCGTGTCCGCTCCATCGGCAATCCTTTGCCCCCGTGTGGAACAATCCGGTCCACCAGGAGGAACTGATGTTCATCGTGGAAGAAGGACCAGAGGATATCGCGCTGGAACTGACCGACGCTATCGCTTAGCATACAGCGGAGAGAGTGCTTTTCTTTCGGTCATCAAAACCGGTCATGCGGGCAGTCCGATCTTCGTACGCATTTCCCGGGCCAGGGAATCCACACTGCGCAGCTTGGCCTCAGCGGCGGAAGGCAGCGAAGGAACTTGTAAGGCCATCTCGCAGGAAAGCAAAAGCGCAGTTACCGTATCTTTGAGATCGTTACGCAGCCTCTGTTCCGCGCCTTGCCGCGCGATATGGATTTCCTTCTGCCGGCGGTGCAGCGCCATTCTCAATTCGCGGACGACTCGTTCAATCCCGCTAATTGCGAGATTGAGGTAAACCACTGTCGCCATCCCGACCAGCCGTAGCACGCGTTCGGCTTCGTCTGGATCGGCTTCCTGAAGTTGCTGGTCCACAATGAGAGCTGCGAATTCTTTGGCTTTCAGTAGCGTCGCCGCTTGGCCAAGGGTGGCGGCAATCAACACGGGTTCGGAAGTGGCTTGAGTAATAGAGTTGGCGCATTCCTGCGCTCTCGGAGAGGTTGTGATTAGGAGTATCATCGCCAGTTTAATTGCATTCCACGTGCCAGACATTCAGCGTTGAAAGCAAAGATACTTCTGGCGAATGGACGCATCTCTTCGTTCCATAACGGGAATTCCATCGCGCTTCCTAACTGTCTTGGGAAGCGTACTCCTTCAGCTTCCGGTACAGGGTCGTCTTTCCGATGCCCAGAAGACGAGCCGCCATCAATTTGTCTCCATTCAATTGCGTGATCGTGCTGAGGATCGTCTGGCGCTCCAACTCCGTCATGGGAATAATCTTGGCGCCCGCGTCATTTGTCGAAAACGCAATCGCCCCGCCTTGAATGCCAGCCGGCAAATCGCAGGTATGAATAACCGGACCGCTGGTTAACGCGCACGCCCGTTCCAGACAGTTTTCCAGTTCGCGCACATTGCCCGGCCAATCGTATGCCAGCATCGTCTTTAGCGTGTCATCGCTCAACGTTCGTTCGTGTCCTCCGCTTTGCGAAATCCGCTCCAGGAAGTGCGCCGCCAGCAAGGGAATATCCTGACGCCGCTCACGCAATGCGGGTATCCGCAGACTCAGGACATTCAGTCGAAAATATAAGTCTCGGCGGAAGGTGCCCTGCGCGACCGATAGTTCCAGGTCGCGATTCGTGGCTGCCAGAATTCGCACATTAATATTGGTGCGTTTGGTGCTGCCGACCTGCCGAATCTCCTTTTCCTGAATCGCGCGCAACAATTTTGCCTGAAGATCGACCGGCAATTCCCCTACTTCATCGAGAAATATCGTACCTCCCTCGGCAATGGCCAGCAGGCCCTCTTTGGATTGCGTGGCTCCGGTGAATGCGCCCTTTACGTAGCCGAACAGCTCGCTTTCGATCAGCGTCGGAACCAGGGAGCCGCAGTCGATGGGAATAAAGGGCTTGTCGCGGAATGGCCCCGAAAAATGTATCGACCGGGCGACAATTTCCTTTCCCGTGCCGCTCTCCCCGAGAATCAGCACCGGATGAGTGCTATAGGCGGCCTTGGCAATGATGCGATATAACTTCTCCATTTCCGGAGCCCGCCCGATCATATTGCCAAATCCATGTTTGGATTTGATTTTCTCCCGCAGCACCCGATTTTCGGTTTTCAGCTTCAAATGCCCGGCGACTCGCTGCAATAGCATTTTTAGCTCCTCCATGCTGAAGGGCTTGGTCACATAATCGTAAGCGCCATTCTTCATGGCGTGCACCGCCGATTGCACGGTGCCGTAGCCGGTGACCACCACAATTGCCGCGTCGGGACGCCGCTGCTTAATCTGATTGAGGGCTTCGAGTCCATTTGCGCCCGGAAGTTTCAAATCGAGCAACAGCACGTCGATATTTTGAGAATCTAATAAGCGGTAAGCGTGTTCCGCGGAATCGGCAACCGACGTGTTAAATCCCAGGGATTGGGCTACCTCACGGCAAACTTCCCGAATGGCCCGCTCATCGTCCACGATCAACAGGTTCAGGAAATTTGCACCCTCTATCTGTGAATTTTGAACCGATGGAGCTAGAGCGACTGCGCTGCTCATGGCGACCCGCTTTTCTGGCCCTGAATGGCCCTTTACTTTTATTTGTTTTTTGCCTTGTTATCTTCGGCAATTCCTTATTGGTACTTGACCTCTAATTAGTTTGGACCCCAACTCCCGGCATACGGATGGTAACTCGCGTGCCTTCCCCCAATTTGCTGTCGATCTTGACCTTGCCACCCGCGCCCTCGACAATGTCTCGTACCACGGTCAGTCCCAGCCCGCTGCCTGCGCTTCTCGGCTTGGTGGTAAAAAACGGACGAAATGCCTTCGCCAAGGTCTTTTTGTCCATGCCCGTGCCGGTGTCGGTAACGGAAAATTCCACGCAGGATACCGGCTTAATTCGGTCGAAGTCTCCAGCCAGGGAGGTACGATTTTCGGTGGATAACGTGATTTTTCCCACCTCAGGAATGGCGTGGCGAGCATTCAATACCAGGTTGAGAATGATTCGTTCCGCCTGTCCACGATCCAGCTTCACCAGACTGAGGCTTTCGGACAGTTTGGTCTCTATCTCGACGTCAGCGCCCACGAGCATGGTTAGCGCGCTTCCCATGTCGGAGATGACCTGACTCCAGGACAGCGGTTTTATGCCTTCGCCGTCCTCATGCGCGGGATTCATCAGTTGCTGAATCAGTGCCATTCCATCGGTCCCCGCCTTGTGGATCGCCTGCGCATGGCGGCGGACCCGGCTTCCGGCCTCGAACTGACCGATCAGCAAGTCGCTGTAAAGCAGAATTCCAGTCAGCAGGTTGTTGAAATCGTGGGCGATTCCCGCCGTCAACCGCCCAATGGCTTCCATCTTTTGAGATTCCCATCGGGGAACCTCAGTGCTCTCCATACGCGGAACGGAGCGGATGCGAATAACCTGGAAAGTCCGACGATTTTCTTCGAAGTCCGCTAGCAATGCCTCAACCTGCATGACCGCGCCGGGGTGGGGGCCGCCATCCCACGAATCGATATATTTCGTATTTGGTGGGAGCAAATCACTCAACAAGCGGCCTTGCACCGGCGAGCTATGAGATATGGCAAGAGCCGCGCCAAAGGCAGTGTCTGCGAACAGGATACGGCCATTTTCCGTGACCGCAAGGCTCGCAGGGGATGCCTCCAGCGCCGCGATCAAAATGCCGGGATCGAATGGATACTCGTGGTGGCGGAGTTGCGGATTAGCACTCATAATTCACAGTGAAATTCCCTGGAAGCAATCTGGCAGTTCGAAAGGGAGTCGCCAAGTCCGTTCGATATTCCCGCCATGGGAATCTTCACAATCGCTTCCCAGTCTGGACCGCTCCTCATTCGGGAAGTCTAGGCGCGGAATAGGATGCTGTTAAGTACATCCATCACAAGTGGGATGTGATAGATGAACTACGCGCCCGGACATGAGGTCGCCACCGCGAGACTGTGCGGTTTTTTTTACTGGCTGCCGCGTAATTTCCCCCTCGTTCGTTGACTCATGGATGTCGCGTTCGTAAGATGGGTCAATCGGAAATTTGGCCATCTAAGTACCGGGATTCAGTCGCCGCATTTAAATATCGTGACCGAATATCGGTGACCTGGAATATCCGCGATCTAAAGTCCGCTATGATCGATCAAACCATTTCCCATTACCGCATTGTCGAAAAGCTCGGCGGCGGAGGGATGGGCGTCGTCTACAAAGCCGAGGACACTCGGCTGCACCGTTTTGTTGCGCTCAAATTTCTTCCCGAGGATGTTGCTCGCGACCCGCAGGCTCTTGCCCGCTTTCAGCGGGAAGCGCAGGCTGCTTCCGCCCTGAATCACCCAAACATCTGCACGATTTATGACATCGGCGAGCACGACGGTCAGGCGTTCATCGCCATGGAATTTCTCGACGGCTTAACCCTGAAACATCGCATAGCAGGCCGGCCAATGGAGATTGAGACCATCCTGTCTCTCGCCATTGAAATTGCCGACGCCCTGGATGCCGCTCACTGCGAGGGCATTGTGCACCGCGACATCAAGCCCGCCAACATCTTCGTCACCAAACGTGGGCACGCCAAGATTCTCGATTTCGGCCTCGCCAAGCTGACGCCAACGACAGGAAAAGCCGGAGGAGAGATTGACGTAACCGAAGGCGTCAGTCAGGAATTCCTCACCAGTCCAGGCACCGCTATCGGAACCGTGGCCTACATGTCGCCGGAGCAGGCCAAGGGAAAAGATCTGGATTCGAGAACGGACCTCTTTTCCTTTGGTGCGGTGTTGTACGAAATGGTCACGGGAACCGTGCCCTTTCGGGGCGAAACCTCGGCTGTCATCTTTGATGCCATCCTTAATCGCACCCCGTTAGCGCCGTTGCGCTTTAATCCCAATGTACCCGCCAGGCTCGACGAGGTCATCAACAAGTCCCTTGAGAAAGACCGGGAGATGCGTTATCAGCACGCTTCCGAAATTCGCAGCGACCTGAAACGACTGCGGCGGGATAGTGGCTCCGGGCGCCGGCCTGCGATCGAGGGGCAGGAGACTGAAAGCCTGCCGCGCATAGATGCGCAATCTTGGCCTATGCAGTCGGCGGCGGGCGGAACTGCGACGGTCGCGGCATCCTCATCGCCGTCGCACGTCACCCCGAGTGGTTCGAGCGTGAGCGCAGTCGCGCGGGAGCACAAGTTCAGTCTTGCCGCCATCGTTGTTATCGCGTTGCTTCTCCTGATCGGCGGCGGATTCGGCATCTACTCGCTGATCAGCCGTAGCGGGCCCGTGCCGTTTCAGAATTTCACGATCACGCAAATTACGAATACCGGCAAGGCGGAACAGGCCGCGATTTCACCCGACGGGAAATATATTTTGAATGTGCAGGACGATAACGGCCTGCAAAGCCTTTGGCTGCGCAATGTACCGACCGGAAGCGATACGCAGATTGTCCCTCCGTCCGCAGCGGTCTACCGTTCGCTGACTTTTTCTCCAGACGGAAATTACGTCTACTTTCGTAAAGCCGGAATCAGTACACAAAGCGAGTGGGATCTATACCGCACCCCGGTACTGGGCGGCACACCGCAAGTCATAATTCACGATATCGATACCGGTATAACATTTTCGCCCGACGGCCATCACATGGCCTACGCCCGCGCCAACGATCCGGAAGTGGGAAAGCTTCGCCTGCTCATGGCTGATCTGGATGGCAGCGAAGAAGACATTCTGCGAATCGGCCCTAATACCCAAGACGACTTTCCTCGCAATCTCGCATGGTCGCCCGATGGCAAGCAAATCACGTTTGACAGCTATACTCTCGGTGATGCCTTGGGCACCCTCAAGAGTTTTGACATTGCCAGCAAGCAGGTCAAACCGCTGGCATTATACAAAAATGAATTGATGTTCGATCTTGCCTGGCTGCCCGGAGGCCGGTGGCTTCTCGCCCGGTACAATGAAAAGGGACCGAGTTATTTACGCTCGCAAATCGGCCTCATCCCTCACGCTGGTGGCGCTATTCAGCCTGTTACCAGGGATGCTAATACTTATGACACACTTACCCTCTCAGCCGATGGCAAGACCGCCGCAACCGTTCAGGTAAGAACTACAAGCAGCGTCAATCTCATTTCCGGCAGCGGAAGCCGGGCAAATACTCCCGCAACACCGCTTCTCCAAGCCGGCGTTACTCAGACCGTGGCTTGGACCAATGACGGAAACCTGCTGGTCGCAGACGGACAGAGCGTGCAGCGAATGAGTCCCGACGGTGGGCATCAATCCACAATCGTCAGCGATCCAAATGCGTGGATCGCAGATATTGGACGCTGCGGGGATCGCTATATCGTTCTCTCGTGGAGCTTTCACGGAGGCACCAATCAGGCTCACATCTGGCGGGCCAACTCTGACGGCTCTAATCTGGTGCAGCTAACCCATGGGACTTTCGATCGTTTTCCGGTCTGTTCGCCAGACGGCAAATGGGTCTACTACTACGAGGCCGAAGGCCCGCACTTTTCCAAGAGGGTGCCCGTAGAAGGCGGAGAAGCGGAACCGGTGCCCTCGAGCGACGTTCGCGGAATGTTTGGATTTGGGGCGGGAGAAGCCATTTCGCCTGATGGAAGCTGGCTGGTCTTCAATGGCGACGTAAATCTCGCCGGCAACACAGCTGCAAGCGAGTTGGCGATCGTGACTCTCGACCCGCGATCGCCGGCGGCTGTTCGTTTGGTAAAGCCGGATCCGCGCATCGCCGTAGGCGGCGGTACCGGATTTACCAACAGTATGACCTTCACGCCCGACGGAAAATCGGTAGCCTACATTATTCGCGACCAGGGAGTGGATAACATTTTCGCGCAGCCCCTCGATGGTTCGCCCGGACACCAGGTTACAAATTTAACGTCGGATCTTATCTCTCAATTCAAGTGGTCGCCCGATGGCAAGACACTCGCAGTCTCCCGCGCTCACAACACGTCCGATGTCGTGTTGCTCCAGGAGAAGTAATGTGACCACGAGCTTGAGAGCTCAACGTGTGGGCGCATCGTCCGCAGATTTGATCTTCACCTTTTCAGGAATCTCTTTTTGACACTTCGCAAGTATCTGGTGATTCTTTCCGTGGTGCTCTTCGGCTCCTTCGGCGACGCATTTCTGGCGCGCGGAATGCAGCATTCCCGCTCGATCGACATCCACCATCTGAGCAATGTCTTTTCGGCCCTCGCCAGTCCATTTGTCATCATCGGAATCTTTTTTCTCTTCGGCTTCATGGCCAGCTACATGACGGCGCTCTCGTTTGCCGATCTCACTTATGTGCTTCCCGCCACTGCCATCAGCTATGTAGTGATGGTTCTGCTCTCCATCTTTTGGCTGAACGAACACGTTAGCCCACAGCGCTGGGCGGGGGTGGCGTTCATCGTTATCGGCGTGGGCTTGGTCGCAGGAGGTCCATCCCGCACTGCCGATCCGCCAGCGCCCGTCTCCGGCTGTGAAAACGAAGTGGAGAGCGTGTGAGAACCTTCTATACTTGGTCCTGCATCTTCACTACCGTCTTTGCCGCGGCCGCCGGAGATGTCTTAGTGGCTTTGGCCATGCGGCGCATCGGCGACCTCGGCGATTTCCGCCGGCATCACGGATTCTTGGCCGTAATCGCCCGTCTCCTGTCAAGCGGAGTGCTGTTCGGCGGAGTGTTCTTCATGGCCGTAGCCTTCTTCAGTAACCTCATCGGACTCTCGTGGGCCGACCTCAGCGTAGTGGGACCGGCATCGGCCGCGCTTACCTTTGTTGCTAATGCCCTCGGCGCCAAATTCTTTCTACATGAGAATGTCGACCGGCGCCGCTGGTTCGCGACCATCTTCGTCTGCTGCGGAGTTCTGTTGCTCACCCGCTCATAGCCAAGCGAAAAGGTGGCGTGCGGAAATTGTCGGGATCGTGGACTGGGAACGCGGCTGCTCGGTACAATATGGTGTCCGCTATGAATTTCTGGGCTGCATCTACTCTAGAACGTTGTCTCCTCGCACACGGAACACCCGCGTGTTGATCGAATACGTCATCCTTGGTGTTGCCATCATCGGGACTATCGCTTCGACGGTAGTTTTCTTTCTCGCCATTTTCGGAGTGATCGAATTCCGGCGCATAGCTGATCGCGATCGAATAATGTACGAAAAATTGCCCGCAATGATGCCGCCGGTGTCGGTTCTAAAACCTGTTCATGGCAATGAAGCGCGGCTGAAAGAGAACATCGAAAGCTTCTTTCGCCAGAACTATACCGGATTTGAAATGTTGTTTGCGGCCGATGAGGCGGACGATCCCGCATTGCCCGTGATCCGGGAAATCTGCGCGCGCTATCCACACGTCCCCAGCCGGATTCTGGTGACCGGCCAACCGCCATGGCCGAACGCCCCCAATTACTGCTTCCATCGCCTGACGGAAATCGCGGCGCACGACATTCTAGTCACGAGCGATAGCGACGTTGAAGTCGGCCCGAATTATTTGCGGGATGTGGTTGCGCCTTTGCTGGACCCAGAAGTCGGGGCGGTAACCTGCGTATTTCGCGGCAAGAGCGCTGGCGGGATTTGGGCGGGTCTCGATGCCATCGGCATGTCCGTCGAATTCACCGCCGGTGTTCTGATCGCCAATCTTTTGGAAGGCATGAAATTTGGACTGGGCCCGACCATCGCTCTCCGCAAGGATTCCATAGCGCGAATCGGCGGCTATGCCGCGGTGCGCGAATATTTATCGAACGACTTCGTAGTCGGTAATTTCATTCATAAGGCGGGGTTCCGTGTCGTGCTGTCGAGCCATGTGGTCGACCATGTGGCGCCGCGCATGAGTTTCCATCGAATGTGGGAACGGCAACTGCGTTGGGCGATGGGAACGCGTTATTCGCGTCCGAAAGGCCACCTGGGCACGGGGCTGACCTTTGCCGTCCCATATGGAATTCTGGGATTGATCGGCGCCTCGCTGTTGGGATATCCCTGGTTGGGTGTCGCGCTGTTAGCCGCAGCGCTCGTGAACCGCATGGCGGAATGTTGGATCGTCGGATGGTGGGCCGCTCGCGACCCGATCGCGAGGCGCGACGTGCTGCTCTATCCCCTGCGTGACCTGCTCGGATTTATCATATGGTGCGCCAGTTACATGGGCAAACGCAGCCTGTGGCGCGACAACAATTACGAATTGCTGAAAGGCGGCAGACTTGTCGCCCGCCGCGCCAACGGCTCCATCGTCACGCCTGGATAAAACACGATCTCGGACTGAAGGGCTAAAGATGTCTCACCTCAGTCATCCCACAATGCGTGATCAAAAGGCAAAGATCAGTTGCAGATCGATGCGACGGATGGCGTTGCCCGAAGAAAATGGTCCGGTCACGAGCGAATTGGATGTATTGAACAACGGCGAATTCAGGTTGCCGACCTGGGGACCGTAGTTCACGTGATTGAAAATATTTCTCGCCGAGGCGCTTAAAGTCACATTGTAGCGGCGATTTACAGCAGCGCCGGGGCCGAAGGGATTGCCACCAGCACCGGTGAGTCCGCGTCCGCCCAAGCTACCCCCGGGAGGCCCGCCACCACGTCCTCCGCCGCCACCCCCGCCCGGACCGCCGCCGAAACCACCCTGTCGACCGCCCCCTTTTACTTCAGGGCCGAAACCAAATGTTCTGCTCAATCTCAGGTTCAACGCAAATGAGGCAGGACCGTCTCCGTAATTGACTGGAATGACGTCTCCGCTGCCGGGGGCCAGATTGAAATCCCCCAGAGATGTTTCGCGGACATCGCTGGCCGCAGTTGAACTCGCCGCAAAACCCGGGCGATCATTGAATATCGAGTCCCCATTGAGATCCTGTCCCACCGTAATATTGAACGGCTTGCCCGAAGTTACGACAAGGAAAGGATTCAAGCGCCACGCATACGGCAACGAAACCGTTCCGCCAAGAAAAAGACGATGCCGCACATCGAATGCAGCCCGACCGTAATCCTGCGTGATGTTGTATTGGTTGGAAGGAAAAGTCGTGGGACCGGCCGTGTCACTATTGGCATAACTAAGCGTATAAAAACCAAACAGCGAAAGCCGGGTCCCCATGCTGACTCTGGAATTTAAGATCAACTGGTTCTGCCGGAATATAGCGTCAGACTGATATTGATAAATGTTAGTCGTACCGCCGAATGGCCTGATTCCGCTACCCGGCACCGTGGGATCGAATGTTCCCGGCTCCGGCGCATTGATATTCGTCGTCAAAAATTGATGATCGCCACGCGAATTTAAATAAGTAACTGCAACCGTCGCCGACTTCGACAACTGCCTCTCAATGCTGGCCGCGGTTTGCATGGTTGAAGGCGACCGCAAATTCGGATTTAGCTGATAGATCGTGGGAGACTGAGTCGTCTGCACGGCCCCGGGAGGCGGAATGGTGGGATAAAAATCCGGCGACTGGACTAAACTTCTCTGCTCGGTGATGCCGTTCAGGCGCTCCTGCTGTAAGTCCAAGTCATAGCTGAAGCGATCGTAGAAAATTCCATATCCGGCGCGCAACACGGTTTTCGGAGGCTTCTTTCCTCCGCCTAATCCCCAGGCGACGCCCAAACGCGGAGCAAAATCGGCGTGGTCGTGAAGGTCATTCTGGCTTTCGAAACGTAATCCGTAGCTTAGAGTCAGGTTGGGCCGGATTCGCCAATCGTCTTCGGCATACGGGCCCACGTCAACCAACGTAACGGAAGCCTGAGGCGACCCGGTCGTAATCGAAAATTGGCTGGGGCCGCATTGCGCGGTTTGGGGATTCGGAGAAGTCGCCAAACACGCCGCAGTTTGTCCCATTTGCGAAACCCTATAGGCCTGAATCGAAGGAAACGTAAAGGTTCCATTAAAGTTCTGCGTCGATACGTTGTTGTCCGTAATCGCCCGCAATCGCGCCCCAAATTTTATGAAGTGCTTGCCATGAACGATTGATGTGTAATTCTGCAATTCGTAATGATTCTCGGTGTCTTTGGAATTGCCAGTAAAACTCTCTCCGCTATTGAAAGCTCCCAACACTGAAATCGTGGCGCCGGCGCTTTGCGGAATTTCGCTTTCGATGTCACGGTTAAACTGAAACCGGGTTTCATTCACCACATTAGAGCTAATGATTTGCGTATCGCTGAGCTGAATTGAATGTTCTGTTTCATCGTCGTTGTACGCCTGCGAGGTTAGAGAGAACTGGCCCACCCCCTGATTATTCCGGTTGTTCTGTTCAAACTGGTATCGCGCCGTCAGCGTGTTGTTCTGTGACAACTGAATATCCACGCGGGGAGATATATTGGTGCGCGTGCTGGGAGTGGCAATCGCCTGGCTGAATGGTACCGGATTGAGGTTCGCATCCAGCACCGTGGCATCGATTACGGAGTCTTGATTTATGTCTCGGCGTTCCGCAGTAAGGAAAAACGACGCCTTTTTGCCCAGCGGCCCGCTAATGTTTCCGCTAAACAATTCCGAGTGATAATCGGGCTCGTCCGTGTGGTAAGGATTCCAGTTCGAATTAAATGAGGAGTCGTTTCCATTGAGCATAAATTGCCCGTGGAAATGATCGCTGCCGGGCTTGGTGAAAATTTCGATGCGTCCATAGCCCACTTTGTCATATTCGGCAGAGAAGGGATTCTGGTTGATGCGAATCTCGCGAATCGAAGCCTTCGGCGGAATCTGGCCGCCGGTAAATCCATCAATGTAAATCTGGCCGCCATTGGGGCCGGCGGATGGCCCGGCTAAAGCCTGCAATTCCGTTTGCAGTTCATCGGGGTCATCCGACAGAGCTTCGAGGTCTTTTCCTTTAATAATAATGGCACTCGCGTTATTTTCAGGATTCACGTCGACCGTGGTGCCCTGTTCCTGTACGTCGATCTTCTCCTGCTCGACCTGGATAGCCAATGCAATATCTAATTTTTGCGCCTGTCCAGGAGCGATCGTCGCACTTTGCGCGTTCGACGCGGCGAATCCTTTGGCGTTCGCGCTCACCGTATAGGATCCGGGACCCAGCCCTTTGATCACATAGTTGCCGACATTGTCAGTCGTCGCCGTGGCTTTCTGTCCGCCGGCAGAAGTAGCCGTGACCACTGCCAGGGGAATGACTGCGCCCGTGGGATCGGCAACCGTTCCATGCAAGCTCCCCGACGGTGCCTGCGCGAGAAGCACGGACGATGAACACACGACTACAAACAAAACCATCGTGGAAACAATTACTCGCGTCTTTACTCGACAAGCCCTCACCGATTCTCCTTCATATGAGCGATTATTATTTATTGCGCTGCGGCATCTCCGCCGGGAGAGGATCCTAGATTCCATGGCGAAAGCAGGGTCGAAGCACGACTGCTATCGGGCGATGCAGTCAGGAGTGGCTCGACGCCGCTCAACAAAGTAATGGCCGTAGGCGCTGAGTTCCCGGACCCTTCGGTAGTTACGATTATCACGGCGTCGCCTTTGTGCAGGTCGGTCAGCGCGGCCGCGGGCAGGCGGCTAAGCATCTGCTGGAAATCAGGAGGTCCTCCCGCGCGATTCGCTGCGGAGTAAGGGCTCCCACCCCGGTTGGCCGCTGCGCCTGATTGCGAACCGGACCCCGAGGATGCGCTCCCGTTCCCGCTCCCGACGTCTGGGGCGCCTGCGCCCTTAAGCCGCATGGCGATCCTCTGCGCAAACATCGCTGGAAGTTGTTTCATTTGCGAATCAGGGCCAATCTTTATCGTTATCGGCCTTTTCGAAATTAAGTCCATGACGCTGACTGTTTTTTGTCCGGCGTCGACGGAGGACACTGTGCCCGCGATATTGCGGAACGATCCCGAGACGATTTCTTCCGCCTGAAGCTGCGAACCGTCCTCATTGCGCGTTCCCCGCGCACGAAGCTGATCGCCAGGTTTGATCTGGTCCAGAGTTCCCGCCTTGGCATCGTCGAACTTCACCGAATCCGGCGAATAGCGGCGGATGATTGTCGACTTCGTGGTTTGTATGGCAATATTTTTCGTCCCGGCGAAACTTGCGGCGGAGATTTGAATTGTGCCGCTGGCTGGGTCAACCCCTTTCACCAGTCCGCCTACGCCGCGCTTTTGCCAGTCTTCCCGTTGTTGCTGCTGATGTGCGGCTACGTCCGACTGTTTCATCACGATTGCGGACGATGCGACTACAGACTTTCCATCCTCCGAAGGAGCTCCGCGCGCCAGCACCCGGTCTCCTACTTGCAATTCCTGCAACGTCATAGGCGTCGCATCCTTGAGGCTGGTTTGTCCCGGAGCAGTGCGCACCATACGGGTTGAATCCTGAATCGTAATCGTTGCCTCGGGACCAGAATCCGTCGTAAGAGTCACTTGATTGCCGCTAATCGTCTTCACCACTCCCACCGCGCGGGAGACATTTGCATTTGATGTCTGAGTCGATTGCGCTTGCATCGTGCCAGTCAAAGCGACGAGGGAAAACCCCGCTATGATGACTCGGCCCAGCCCTTTGAATTGAAAGAATATATTCATCGCCTATTTTTATTTGACGTCAGGAGAGTGCCTTTCGGTTGAATATAGATTCAATCACGCCGCGCGCGATCAAGGTCGTAAAGAATCTCTCAACCCCTGTAAAGTTTTGTCGAACGGCCCTTTTGCACCAGCGCCGCTGCAGGTTTACCGATATGGTTCGTTTTTTTGATGCTTTCCCCTTGCGGACCAGGGGAACACTTGCGGATAATAATCGCAGCACGTTCCCATACCACAGTGTACCGATACAATCGAGCGGATCTGCTTCGAATTCTTCGGCTCACGGCGCGCCAGTTGGCAGCTTGGGAAAAAGCTGAATTGGTGGCCGCGCGGGAAAACTATTCTTTCTCGGACCTCGTTCAAGTCAAGAAGATCCGTGACCTTTGTGCCTTTAAAGTCCGTCCTGAGACAATCCGCCAATCGCTGGCTGCCATGCAGAAGCAAGTTTCAGGCATGACGAATCCTTTGCTCGAAGCCGGAACCTTTACCGCAGGACACCGAATAGCCTTCCGGCATCGGGGCACGCTCGTGGAACCCATCGCCGGACAATTCATGTTCGATTTCAATGCTGCCACCCGTCTCGTCACCAGCGCGCGTCATAACGATGTCCATGAAGATCCTCAAGATGACTCCTCGCCCAATACCGTTAGTGAGCCGGACGTTGCGGAGTTATTCTCGCGCGCAATTGCCCTTGAAGACGATCCCAATAATCAGTTGCAAGCGGTTGCCTTGTACGAACGCGTGCTCGAACTTGATCCCGATCATGCCGCGGCGCACATTAATCTGGGAACTCTGAACTACAATCGTCAAAATTATGTTGCCGCCGAACAACACTATCGGAGGTCGATCAAGATCGATCCCCGTTACGCTCTGGCCTATTTTGATTTGGGCAATGTTCTTGACGAAACCGGGCGGGTAGCAGAGGCGGTTAAGACTTATAGCACCGCCCTGCAACTCGCTCCTACTTACGCCGACGCGCATTACAACCTGGCCTTGGCTTACGAGAAGCTTAAGCAGCCACGCAACGCTTTGCGGCATTGGCGGGCTTACGTGAAGCTTGATAATGCAGGTCCATGGGCGGTGCACGCCAGGAATCAAATCCAGCGTATCCTGCAATCCGACGGCTTAAGATTGCTTCAAGGCGGAAAGCGCAAGTAGATCGATTAGGGTTCGTCCATCACCTGCCCGTTTCGGGTTCCGATAATTTGGCAACAACGACGCCAGACGTGCGTTCGGTTTGGTCAAGGGAGCGCGTCGGTCATCCTACGCAGGTTTTCTACCACATTGGTGTGACGGAAGGACGATGCTTGTCCGTACAAAAATAGTGGCGAACCCCGAAATCCGGCTCGTACCCCTGTAACTGGCACTCATTGTTAATGCTAATTAAGATGGGGTTCGTCGAACACGAATCCAGCAGGCACACATGTCCTCCTCCGATAAGAACCGCCGCTGGGAACGATACCCCATCGACATCCCTGTCGGAATCACCGTATACCGCGGCACCTCTGAAGTGGTCGTCCCCGGCCTGGGACTCGAAATGAGCAAAGGCGGAATGTCACTTTGCGCCGGAGCGCACCTCAACCCCGGCGACCTGACCGAAATCGAATTCCCGAACGGAAAAACAAGGGTTACGGCGATTGTGCGCAACCGTACTGGTTACTGCTTCGGCTTGGAATTCCTTACCGAACTACCAAACTAGCTTTAAAAGTTTGTGCGTGGATGCGGGGGTCGACTCATTCTTCATACTCGTCCGAGCCCTGCACCCACATGAACGATTGCAGATCGATCATGTCTCTTGGACGCAGGTATGGAGTGTCGCGCCGGATCGCCGCTCCAAAATCGAGCAGGGAAGCATAAGTGTTCCACGCTGGCCGGGACTGATAGTCGAAACCGAATCCATATTCCCTCGCCGCTATGCGAGTAACATTCGGCTTCAAAAAAATGTGAGTTTGCGGCTGCGCGATAAATCCGAAAACCGTAACCAATGGCCAGGTAAGGACTCGGGTTTGCTTTCGCGGAAGGCTCGCGACCACTTCTACCCAGCGCTCGAACTTCGACTTAAGGAATCCTGCGCCGTGAAGAAAATCATACAGTCCGGCCGAAAACAGTTTTGCTCCAGATTTATTTTTCACAGCATCCCGCAGTGCCATCTTCTCGAATGAAAAGAGCAGATTGGTCCTGGCTTCGATTCGCACGGCGCGAGCTGCGATCTCGACAAAATCCTGGCGCTTCAATAATTTCTGAAATTCAGAGCGATTGAGTAACTCCTCCCACTGTTCGTGCGCTCTCCATTTGTATCCCCGTTCCCAATCGATGTAGGTTTCGTCTTTAAATCCGCCGGGAAAGAAGCGAAGAAACTTCTCCCGGCAGCACTTCGCGCCAGGATTTGAGGCTGAGCGCCGCGCCATTGATTTGGTTTGGCGAGGAATCAGCTCAAACTGGGAATTTGTCCGGTCCTGCGAATTCTTCGGGACCGATTGCAAAACACTATGCGTGGCTTGCCGAAAACCCATGGCTGCACCTCGGCCATTTGATTCTTTTCAAACCCAAAGGTTTGTCTCAAAGCAACTGGAGACAGTCCAGATGCACTCTGAGTTCCGCGATCATAAATGAGCTGAACTTCTTTGGCGCACGGTCTTTATCGGAAGGAATCTGCGCCCTGGACGAAGCGCGCCGCCCGAAGCCGCGGCGGCGCGCTTGAAACCTTACCTTGAATCGGCTTTACTGGGGCGGTGCCGGTGTAGTTGTGGTCGTAGTTTCGGATGATGAAGGGGTGGCCGGGGTATTTGTCGTGGACGTGGTTGTGGTTTCTTTCTTTTCTTTCTTGTGGTGCTTCTTATACTTCGTGGTGCTTTGCGTGGTTTGAGTGGTTTGGGTTTGCGCCGGCGAGCCCGGATTTGTCGTGGTCGTGCTTTCTGTCGTCTGCGAGGGTTGCGGATTCTGGGTGGTGGTGGTGGTCGTCGATGTCGAATCCTGCGCCATTACGGGCAGCGACAACGCGAGAGTTACGAGCGCGCCAGAAAAAATAGCAACTACTTTTTTCACTTCCATTTAAACCTCCTGATTGGTACTCACGGGATAATACATAACTTCGGGCGGCTTTAATAGGTCATGTCGCGTGACAACGCCGATTTTTAGGCGCGAATGGCCTGAATCAGGAGCCATCCATTTAAAAGCGCGATTACCACTGCGGTTACCCACGACAGTGCTTTGAGCCATGGCGCATTTACGAATTCGCCCATTTTGCGCTTGTCGCTCGTGAATAGTACCAGCGGCACCACCGCGAAGCTGAGTTGCATGCTTAGGACGACCTGACTCAGGACCAACAGGTTGGCCGTTCCGCGCTCACCCCAGAAGGCGGTCACGATGATGGCGGGGACGATTGCCAATCCTCGCGTGATCAGGCGGCGCAGCCAAGGTCGCAGGCGGATGTTAAGAAATCCCTCCATAACGACCTGGCCGGCGAGGGTGCCGGTGAGGGTTGAGTTCTGTCCGGATGCCAGTAACGCTAAAGCAAAAACGGTGCTGGCGCCGGTGATGCCAAGGATTGGCGACAGGAGTTTGTAGGCATCCTGAATTTCGGCGACCTGGTGATAGCCATTGCGATAAAAAGTAGCCGCCGCCACGACGAGGATGGCCGCATTCACGAAGAGCGCGACGCACAGCGCGAAGGTGGAATCGATGGTGCAGAAACGGATGGCCTCGCGTTTGCCCCGGGGAGTGCGTTCGATGTCGCGTGTCTGAACGATAGCGGAGTGCAGATATAAATTGTGAGGCATGACGGTGGCGCCGAGGATCCCGACCGCGATGTACAACATCCCCGGATCGCGCAGGATTTGCGGCGAGGGAATGAAGAATCCTTGTGCCAGGCCCAAAAGGGCGGGATGCGAGAAAACCATTTCGAGAAGGAAGCAGACGCTGATGGTGCCGATCAGAGAGATGACCAGGGCCTCCAAAAAGCGAAAGCCTTTTTGCTGGAGGAACAGAATTACGAGCACATCCAGCGCGGTAAGACATACTCCGAGCAGCAAGGGAATGTGGAATAGAAGATTGAGCGCGATAGCGGAGCCGATTACTTCGGCGAGATCGCAGGCCGCGATAGCGACTTCGGCGACGATCCAGAGGAAAAACGCAGTCGCTTTGCCGTAATGATCGCGGCAAGCTTGCGCCAGATCGCGTTCGGTGACGACTCCCAATTTAATGGCCAGAGTTTGCAGCAGGATGGCCATGAAATTCGAGACCATAATGACGGAGAGAAGGGTGTAGTTATATTTCGAGCCTCCGGCGAGGTCGGTCGCCCAGTTCCCGGGGTCCATGTAGCCGACGGCGATGAGGAAACCAGGCCCGGCGAAAGCCAGCAGCTTAGGAAGAAATGCGGCGGAACGGGGGACGTGCAGGCTGCGATGAATCTCCGGGAGACTGGGATTGTTTGCGCTGGTGCGCCATGCCTGTTCTGCCGTCGTCATGTTTTGGTGCCCACGCTTGGCGAAGGCGTTAGTGGGAGTATACAGGAAGTAGTAAACTATAGTTAATTAGAAACTTGTGAGGGACGGCCGCCTTCGGCTGTTTTTTAATTTGATTTTTCTAGACCTAGCCGAGCTTTCGCTCGGACCGGACAGCGGTGGGCCGCTGCCCCTACGTATGCATCGGCTGGGCTATCATTAATCATCCGAATTCAGGTCTGTCAGAAAGCAAATTTTGTCTTTTCTGGAGCAACTTAATCCGCAACAGCGTGAGGCAGTCGAAACAACCGACGGGCCAGTCTTGATTCTGGCTGGCGCTGGCAGCGGGAAAACTCGCGTCATCACGTATCGAATTGCTCATCTGATCGAGCATCTCGGCATTATGCCGGAATCTATTCTGGCTATGACTTTCACCAACAAGGCTGCTGCGGAAATGGCGGAGCGCGTTGAGAAGATCGTTGGGGGCTTGTCGATTGCGAAGCCGGTGATTGCTACGTTTCATTCTTTTTGCGTGCGGATGCTGCGCCGCGATATTGAGGCGCTACGAGTTTCATCTTCGGTTCCGGGGTCGCCTCCGATTGGATACACCAAGAACTTCATCATTTACGACGAGTCCGATCAGCAGCAGTTGGTAAGGTCGGTCATTAGAAGACTGGGAATTGACGACAAGCAAACGACGCCGCGGGCGGTGTTGTCGCATATTTCTCATGCCAAGAATCACATGCTCGATCCGCAAGAGGTTTACCTGCAGTCGGCGGATCCCAAGACCGAGCGCGTCGCGCAGATTTATGCCGAATATAAAAAAGAGTTGGCCAAGGCGAACGCGCTGGACTTCGACGATTTGCTGCTAGAGGCGGTGCGACTGCTGAAGTCCTCGCAGGAAGTCCGCGACTATTACAATCGGCGATTTCAATACATTTTGGTGGACGAGTATCAGGATACGAATCGTCCGCAATACGAATTGATGCGAATGCTGGCGGGATCGCAGCACAACGTTTGCGCGGTCGGCGACGAAGATCAGTCGATTTATTCGTGGCGGGGAGCGGACATCCGGAACATTCTGGAATTCGAAAAAGATTTCCCCGAAGCAAAGATCGTGCGGCTGGAACAGAATTATCGTTCGACGCAAAACATTTTGCAGGCGGCATCGGCGGTGGTTGCGAATAATGTGCAGCGCAAGGGCAAGAATTTGTGGACGTCGCGGCAGGGCGGCACGCAAATCGGATATTACGAAGCCCCGGATGGCGAGAACGAAGCTTTATTTGTTGCCGACCGGATTTCTAAATTCTTGCGCGAGTCGGCCGAGCAGGGCGATAACTCGCGAGTCGCCGTGCTCTATCGCACGAATTCGCAATCGCGATTATTTGAAGAGGCGATGCGACGTTATCAGTTGAAATATCACGTGGTGGGCGGATTTTCATTTTATGAGCGGGCCGAAATCAAGGACATGATTTCGTATCTCAAAGTCATTCATAACGTGGACGATACGATTTCACTGTTACGAGTGATCAATACTCCTGTCCGAGGAATTGGCAAGACGACGCTGGAAACGCTGGAACGAATCGCACTGGAGACTGGGCTGTCGTTGTGGGGAGCGATGAATGAGGCTATCCGACGGCAGCTTTTGCCTCCGCGGGCGTTGCTAGCGCTGAAGAGTTTTAGCGATTTGATCGACGATGCACGCGCCATGCTGGCCGGTACTTATGCCGAAAGGTTGGCGGAAAGTGCCAGCCTGAAAGAAGAGCAAACTCGGACTCGCGGTGTTGCTGGAAAACAAAACCTTCGCGAGGATGCCGAGTCAACCGCCAGCGATGAGACTTTGTTTGATCCGATGGCCTTTGATTTTGAAGCGTTCGATCCGGTTCCCGAAGATGGCGACGGGGATCCGGCCCTATCGGGTGAAGACGCCCAACGCTCCATCGGAACGGAAGAAAATGGGGAAGGATTTCGCACTCCCGGCGGTCCGGCTAACACTGCGGAAATTCTGAAATTTCTGATTGACCGAACTGGTTACATCAAATTGCTCGAAGAAGAAGACACTCCTGAGGCTTATTCGCGGATCGAAAACTTGCGCGAGTTGGTCAACGCAGCCATGGATTCGCGCGATCGCGGCGAAACGCTCGATCAATTTCTGGATCATGCCGCGCTGGTCAGCGATGCGGATTCTTATGACGCCGGATCGCAGATCACATTGATGACTCTGCATGCCGCTAAAGGCCTCGAGTTTCCCCTGGTATTTCTGTGCGGACTGGAAGAAGGACTGTTTCCACATTCGCGAACATTTTTGCATCCGGATGATATCGAGGAAGAGCGGCGGCTTTGTTATGTGGGAATGACGCGAGCGATGGATACGCTGATTCTTTCGCGGGCTGTATATCGAAGAAGATACGGGACGGATATGCCGGAGGCGAGTATTCCATCGCGGTTTTTGGATGAGATTCCTTCGCATTTGCTTGAGGGATTAGGGACGGCTAAGACCTCGCGGGCAAGAGTGTCCGCGCCACATAGTCAAGAACAGGGCGAGACACATTATGCTTACGAGGACGAAGACCAAAGTACGAGTTGGGCGGCGCGAAACAAACAGCGACGGCAAGCGGTGCCCGTCAAGACTTACAACTCGATTGATAACATTGCCGAGTTTTTTGCTTCCCGGGGAAAGAAATATAGTTTCCCCAAAGTTCCGGTGGAACAGCCGCGCGGGATGAAGGGATTTCGTCCGGGGCAGAAAGTGAAACATCCGAAATACGGTGAAGGGACGGTCTATCAGCGAGAAGGGGACGGTGAAGAAGCGAAGATTACTGTACAATTTCCTCGCTTCGGATTGAAGAAGTTGGTGGAAAAATATGCGCAGCTTGAGCGCGCTTGATTTACTCTGAGATTGATAACACCGAAAGGACGAATGGCTAACACATCCAGTTTGAGCAAAGAAGAACGGAAGGCATCGAAGCGGACGGCACGAAAGAAGAAGAAAACCGAGTCGCCGTTGAAGAAGCGGGACTACGCGCGCGGCTCGGCGAAACGCAAGGTTAAGAAGCTGGCTCGCGGCACCTCCAAGCGGTAAAGCAGCCTGATCGGCGGTCGGCATTCAGTTCGTTAGGATCACACGCGGAACTGGATGCCGACTACCGAAAAAAACAACCCGCACCTGATTCACATTGGCTGAACCATCCACTTCCGCCGACCCTCCTATCCGCACTTCGGATAATCAGCTTTTCTGCTGCAAATCAATCGACAAATTGATTCATCAGGCGGATGAACCGCATCATCGCTTGAAAAAAACTTTGGGTCCGTGGTCCCTCACGGCGCTCGGTATCGGCGCGATTATTGGCTCCGGGATTTTTGTGCTGACCGGGACGGCGGCGGCGGGGGAGAACTTTGCGGCGCCATCGATTCTCCATGCCCAGGTGATGGACCTGATTTTCAACTTTCTGCGCACCGGCAGCACGGCGGGTGCGCTGATGCACGGACGTCCGCCGGCGGGGCCTTCCATCGCAATATCTTTTCTCTTAGTCGCCGTCGCTTGCAGCTTTGCCGGATTGTGTTACGCCGAACTGGCCTCCATGATTCCTATCGCAGGGAGCGCATATACGTATTCCTACGCGACGCTCGGCGAGATTTTTGCCTGGATTATTGGATGGGATCTCATCCTCGAATACGTGGTGAGCAATGTCGCGGTCGCAGTCGGTTTCGCCGGATATGCGAGGGAACAGTTGGCGGCGTTTGGTCTCAATCTTCCCGAAAAGTGGTCGAGTCCAGTGTGGGCGGGCGGACATTGGACAGGAGCTTATTTCAACCTTCCGGGATTCATCATTGTTCTGCTTCTAACATTGCTATTGGTGCGTGGAGTGCGCGAATCGGCGGAGACCAACAACGTAATCGTGCTGATAAAAATCGGCGCGATTCTGACGTTTCTGATTGTTGGAGGAATGCTGATCAATCCCGCAAACTGGAAGCCGTTTGCGCCTTCCGGCTTTGGCGGGATCGTTACCGGCGGCGCGATTGTCTTCTTTACTTATATCGGATTCGATTCGGTTTCGACGGCGGCGGAAGAGTGCAAAAATCCGCAGCGTGATCTGCCATTTGGGATTATCGCTTCCCTGATCATCTGTACGATTCTCTACGTGGGAGTGGCCATTGTGCTATTGGGCATGATGAAGTACACCACGTTCATTTCCGGAAGAGCCGCGGATGCCCCGGTTGCCTACGCGTTGGAGCAACTGGGAGCGCATCCTGTGTTTCGGTCGATCATCGTGATCGGCGCGCTGATGGGAATGATTTCGTCATTGTTGGTCTTCCAATACGGGCAGGCGCGCATCTGGTACGCGATGTCACGGGATGGCTTGCTGCCGAAATTATTTTCGGCGGTGCATCCGAAATACAAGACACCTTATTGGTCCACCTGGATTGCGTGCTTTGCAGTGGGAATACCGGCTGGCCTGGTAGACATTGGCGATGCCGCCGATCTATCCAACATTGGAACTTTGTTTGCCTTCGTACTGGTTTCTCTGGGAGTGATTTTTTTGCGGCGCAAACAGCCCGAGCGGCCGCGGTCGTTTCGGGTGCCGTTCGTGCCCTGGTTCCCGCTGATTTCGATTATCCTGTGCGGCGGATTGATGACCGGACTAACCGTCATCACCTGGCTGCGCTTTGTGATCTGGCTCGCAATCGGGCTGTGTATCTACATGTTCTACAGCCGCAAGCATAGTGAGTTCGCGCGCCAGCAACCGTAATAACTCTCGTTCCATTGTTCCAGAGCGGAGAATCCCTCTTCTAGGGACGGATCGGGGGTTGTTCCAGCGCCGCGGTCATTTTAGTTTTTACAAACTGAATGACTTCCGGCGTGATAAAGGGTGGCTGGCGAACGCGGAAAATGGGACGTCCCGTTACGGATTTCAGCGATGCGCTCGCCCATCCCACGGCGTGAGCGGGACTCTCGCGCAAGATGACCGCATCTGCACGATCTAAAAATTCCTGCGCGGAGCCCTTGAAGTCTTCCGTGGCAGGATCGAGCACCGTTATATAGAGATCCGGACGAACGAATTTCAGTATGCTGTTCGACTCGATGATGATGTTTTCCGATTCCGCCAGCCTGCGGCGAATCGTGGGCATCGCTTCCGCCAGGCGCCCCTGTTCGGTGCGCACCCACCATACGCGGGCCGCGCCTGCGATCAAGAAACGCGAACTGTCGGACTTGCCCGAGCGGTCTTTTTCTTCCGATATTGCCCAAGTATGATCGTCAGTGGCGCAATGACAGGATTTCCCGTCGAGCGAGCAGACGCCGTGTCCAAATTGCGTGATCTTCATCGCCGTCCAGGCAAATTGCGGCAAGGCCGCAATCAATTCAGCCGCTACGCTCGTTTTGCCGACGTTGCGCGAATGCCCGCCAATCACAATAATGGCCATTATTTTTTCTTGCCAAGGCGTTCGAGCACGGCTAGCTGCTTCAAGTATTCGCGAACCGGGCGCGCCGGAGTTCCCCAGAACGCGACTCCTTTGCCCCGTAGAACTTTGTTGGGCAAAACTCCGCCTTGTCCGCCCAGCAAGACTCCTTCTTCAATGCGGGCGTGTTCGCCGACGCCCACCTGTCCGCCAAGAACAACTTCGTTTTCGATGGTGATGCTGCCAGACAGGCCGGTTTGCGCGGCGATGATGACGTTTTCGCCAATTTGGCAGTTGTGGCCGACGTGAACGAGATTATCGATTTTTGTACCGCGCCCGATCCGCGTCGTGTCTAAGGCTCCGCGATCAATGGTGGAGTTGGCGCCGATTTCGACGTCGTCGTCAATTTGAAGTTTGCCAATTTGCGGGAATTTTTCGTAACGACCAGTTGTCTCGTCGCCGACGTATCCGAAACCATCGCTGCCTAAAACCGCACCAGCGTGGATGATGACACGATTGCCAATTTGCGTTCCAGGATAGATCGTCACGTTGGGGTAGAGGTGACAATCGGCGCCGATTCTTGTGTTGCTGCCTATAACGCATCCGGCCGCGATATATGTGCTCTCCCCGACCTCAACATTCTCTGCGACGACAACGCGCGATTCTATGGTCACGCTCTTGGCCAGGCGGGCCGATAGATCCACCAGCGCGGACGGATGAATTCCATTCTGCCGAGGCAATCCGCCGCAAAGTAATTTCGCAGCCCGGGCAAACGCGAGCCGGGGCTGCGCTGAAATCAGCATTGGCTTGGCTGAAGTTTGAGTTGCGGCGAAATCGCCGGCGATCACAGCCGAAGCGCCAGATTCGAGAGCCTGCGATAAATATTTCGCATCCTCGATAAATATTAGGTCCCCAGCCGATGCTGCCTGCACACTCGAAACGCCATTTACCTCGATCGCGTCGTATCCCAAAATCCGGGCCCCGACAGAATCGGCAATAGCTTTTAATTTCATTGCACCTTTTTATACGTTTGCCAAAGGAAAGAAAAGTAAAGGACTAGAATGTTGACAGGATTCTCCGCTCCGCATGGAAAAGAAAATATTCTGGATCACTTTTACGCTACTCGGCTTGGTAGCCGATTTCACCCTGCCCTTATGGTGGGCGCTGGGAGCAACGATTCCCATCGTCTTTCTAAGTTGGTGGATCGCTTATCGCAGCGATTGGTTCTAGCGGTTTTGTCCGTTCGAACAACCTTCCTTCCGGATAAATAAATGGCAGATTTGCTACAGGCTGTGCGAATCCCGTTTTCCGAAAATGGATCACAAGCCGATTCGCGTTCGCTCCGCGCGAAATCTGACTATCCTTGCTGCGGTTGCTTGAAAGTCACGTTTCGTGTGTCTCTAACCGCCGTGTTATAACGCGCAATGGCTCGCAAGGGATGTCCCATAAGCGGTTATACCTGGAGGCGACGTGGCGGAAAGCTCCGTCAACAAATCCTTGCACGGATTGACCATCTGCCTTAGAATTCCGGCCCGGAGCGAATTCCGCGAAACACTTGATTCGTAAAATGGTCGGGGCGATAGGATTTGAACCTACGACCCCCTGCGCCCAAGGCAGGTGCGCTACCAGGCTGCGCTACGCCCCGACATTGCTGGTGACGTCGATTATAACTTAGGGACGCTGACCGCCTGGGTGCTGCGCGGCAAGGTTGTGGCATCCCGCAGAGGTTATAATCTGCAATTGATGATGCAGGCTTCCCGCTATGCCCTGGTGGCCTATGTAAAGGACCCGGTCAGGGACTTTATTCAAAGTATCCGCCAGGAACTGCATCCTAACCTTCCCCACCTGGCGGCTCATATCAGCTTGTTGCCCCCCCGATGTTTGAGTGGCGAGGAAGCGTCGGCTCGCGCCTTAATTGAAGAAGTATGCAGTCAGATCGAGCCCTTTGAAGTCTCATTGGCGGAAGTGGAAACCTTTATACCCGTTACTCCAACGGTATTTATACGGGTCGGCCACGCGGCGTATCGCATGCGAGAAATTCATAACAGTCTCAACACTGGCCCGTTGGTTTTCAACGAAGAGTGGCCCTATCTCCCTCACTTGACGATTGTAAAGATGGGCGCGGAGGAAGAAGCGCAGGAAGCATACCGGATTGCAGGCCATCGTTGGGCGGAATATGAAGGCAGCCGCGCAATTCATGTGGAAGGCTTGACCTTCGTTCGCGAAGAGGCGGCGAATCGTTGGGTGGATTTGGCGCAGATTCCGCTGCGCCGTCCATTGATCAAGCGCTAAAGCTTGACTTTCATCATCCTCATTCCCCAATAGGACATATTCCCCTTCCGGCAGTACATAGGCCTGTCGTGCGTTGCCAATAGAACGACGCAAGCGTACATAAGTACATGGCGTGCTATCGAAAAGGCCCAATCGTGCCTTAGCGGCACGAGTTCGACTCGGGGAGGACCAATGCAAATAGGAGTCTACGGCGCGGGGTATCTGGGTACGGTGATCTCGGCCTGTCTGGCTGATTTTGGTACGCCGGTGATCTGTTGCCATCCTGATAGCTCGCGCATGGTGGAGATGGCGCAGGGCAATATTCCCTTCTATGAGAAGAATCTAAATGAAGTTATCAAGCGGAATGTTCGCTCGGGGCGGCTGGTATATTCGACCGACATTGAGTCTTTCGCGCGCAAATCCCACGTCATTTTTCTGGCCGAGGATACGACGCAGCAGCTTTCGAGCCTGGTGACGCACATTGCGCGAGTCACCACCAAGCCTCCAATCATCACTATAGCTACTCCGGTTTCGGTGGGAACGGCTTCGAGTATCGAGCAGGAATTGTTGCAATCTGGATTGAAGGCGACCATTGTTTCGCAGCCGGTGTTTTTCACTCCCGGATGCGCGGTCGAAGATTTCAACTGGCCGGATCGAATCATTCTCGGCACCAGTTCAAACGAAGCGGTGCTGGCTATTAAACAAGTTTTCCATCCCCTGGTGATGCGTGGCGTGCCGGTCATTGTGACGAATCATGAGACGGCGGAGCTGGTACGGGAGGCGGCGACAGCCTTCGTCGCAACCAAGATTTCGTTTATCAACGAATTGGCTACGTTGTGCGAACGAGTCAATGCCGACGCGGTGAATCTTTCACTGGCGCTGGGGCTGGATAAGAAGATTGCGCCTCGTTGTTTGCAGCCGGGAGCCGGCATGGGCGGATTGTTTGCCGAGTCCGACATGGATTCGCTGGCCAAACTCGCGCAGAAGAATGGCGTGTCATTGAAAGTGTTGAGCGCGGCCCGCGAGGTCAACCACAATTTAGCCGAGGGATTGGCGACCAAGATTGCCGGATTTGTGGAATCGGTCAAGAATAAGGACGTGGGAATCCTTGGTCTAGCGTTCAAGCCCAATACGAATTCAGTGGCCGGATCTTCTTCCGTACAACTTGCCCGCAACCTGGTGGCCAAGGGGGCGCGGGTTCGAGCTTATGACCCGGTAGCGATTCCGGAAGCGCGCCTGGAACTGAACGGAACGGTTTATTACTGCGAGACCGCGTATGCGGCCGCCGAGGGCATGGACGCGCTGGTCGTGGGTACGGGATGGCCGGAGTTTCGCGCGCTGGATTTCGGGCGGATCAAGAATCTGTTAAAGCGTCCGCTAATCGTGGACACGAAGAATCTCTTGGATTCAGTCCGGCTGCGCGCTTTGGGATTTGAGTATGTCGGGGTCGGGCGAGGATAGCTACGCTTTTTGTGCTCGCTATGCCCGGGACTTTCCGTATCTATGCCGCCGGAATAGCGGCCGTTGCCCCAGGCCCAGAGGGTTTCGGGGTCGCAGCCTTCAGACGTTTCAATTGATCTTGAATTTTCTGCCAGGCCTGCTCGTCTTTCTTATGGTTCTTCTTCGCGACGAGAGGTGTCCCCTTGGAATAAAAATCTAATATGTTCTGCCGCAAGTCCGGCGTGACTTGGTCGAAATGCCGCTTGTCCAGATCGTCCAGTAGCCTCGCATAGGTTTTATCCGCCAGAGAATATTCCCCGGCCGCGCCTTCGCGCCCAGTGTCGAAATCCATGTCAGGCAGATTGAGCTGTCCATTCTTGGTTTGCTTCAGTTCCATACCATATTCTTCCACGGATTTATTGATGCTCTTGATATACATGTCTTCAGTGTGCGTGGTTGGAATTTCGAAGCTGAGCGCTTTGAATGGACCTATCTTGGGAACAATCCGCAAAACAAACGCCAGAAAACGCGCCCCGACGCCCGGTTTGCGATAACCCTTGCCCCACTCCTTCTGATAATTGGTGCGTGACAGGTGATATAGAAATAATTTTTCGTTGGAATTGTAAGTGTCTCGAATCACTTCTTTCTTGCGATTCAGCAAAGCGACGCGAGTCATTTCCGGAACCACGAGGCTAATGCTGCGGCGAAACGTGCCAATCGCAAGATCTTCGTCGCCGAATACATCCTGAATTTTCAAATCATAAGTCTGCTGAAATGCCCGTTCCAGCACCGGTTTCGATACGTTGAATCCAATGAGGTCGTGAAACCGGTCCGAAGTGTAACGATTTTTTGCTACCTGCACCATATCGAATCCAAATTCGGTGCGGATGTGATCTTTTGGATTATCCGCATACGTGACTGAACTGCCGAACTTTTTTCGCAGCTTGGGAAAGTCGATTGCTACGACTTGATTGATGGTGGGATGGCCCATATTGTCGGACGCATAGTGCGCCAGCGCACCCAGCGCAAATGCATATTCGTTAATGTCCGAGGATTGCTGGATCAGCGCGACTACGAAATCGCCAGTACGGACATAATGGACCAGATCGCTAAAATATTTGCTGCCGAACGGGTAATAGCCCATGTCTTGAACCAGGCTGCCACCGTAAGCGTAGGCATGAGCTTGCTTAATATCGTCAGGAGTGGCTTGCGGAAAACGCTTTACCAATAGCGGCCGAATCTGATCCTTCCACAACAGGTCGACGATTTCCTCGTGCGTGAGAACCGAATAGCTTGTCCCGACCGATGAAGCGACGCACACGAACAACAACAAGAACGCGGCACGGATCGAATTTTTCGCCGCAAAAAGTCTTATGGACCGCGCGGATGAACCTGCCATCTCCATTATTTTCCAACCACCAAAACTGTGAACGTATCCGGCACGATCGAATGCCAGGGATGAGGCTGTTCCGCCGTGGGAGCCGGCGGCGGCCCAAACTTTGCCGTGACCAAATAGACGTTATGAGATTTCGCATCCAGAGCCATGGTGCGCGCGCCTTCCTGGGTGGCGACGTTCTCCACGGCATTGAATTTGTCGGGGGAATCCTCTTTAATAATGGTGAGATGTCCGTCTCCGCACGACGCAAATGCCAATTGAGTATCGGGATCAAAGGCCGCGGCGTCGACGCCTTTCCCGATAGGCAGCGTTGTTATTACTTTTCCATTGCCGGCATCGACGATTGCCATCATTTCGTTGTGGCAACCCGCAAATAAGCGATGATTTTTGGCATCAATCGCGAGCCCGCTTGGCTCCTCGCAGGGCGCGAGCGGCCAAGTCGATTTCACTTGTAATTTATTGGAGTCGATTTCCGTCAGCTCACTCTTATCTTCAATATTCACAAATACATTTCCCGCGCCGTCGCTGGCGGCAAATTCCGGTTTGCCATCGAGTTTGATCGTGCCAAGAACAGTTCCGTTCGTGGCATCGATCGCCGTGGAGTCATGGCCCTTACCGTTAAAAGTGAACACTCTTTTCGTAGCCGGATCATAGAGAATTGCGTCGGGTCCTTCACCCACTTTCACTTTACTGACCGGTTTCAATGTTTTCATGTCAAAAATGGTCACCGTGTCCTCACGGCCATTGCTGGTGAAACCGCGTCCCAGTTCGGGAGCCAGAGCGATACCATGAACTCCCGCCGTATCTGGGATATCCCCTTCAACGGTACCCGAATCTGCATTCATCACGATGACGTGCGTGCCCCTCGATATATAAAGATTCCGGTTAATGGCGTCGAACGTCAGGTAATCCCATCCGCCTTCGCCGCCAAGCTTAAAGCTGTTAATCACGTGATATCCAGGTCCGTCAGCGATGGCCGATATCGCCAAAACCATCACCGCGACAGTCGCAAGGAGTTTTACCGTAGATTTCATAGCCGCCCTATTGTGACAGAATTTTGTCCGTTGTCTTAGTAACCACCTGATGTGTACGAGCGTAACTTTAACGCATCTGACCTGCAACCTAAACTGCTAGGTATGCCGCCCTGTGATGTTAGCCCAGCCCTCGATCCCGATTTAAAATCCGAGTCAGGAGTCAGAGAAGACATAACGGAAGATTCTCGGAGTGGGCGTCTCAAAATGATGGCATCCGCCGCCGCTGGAGCTATGCTCGGCATGCCCATCGACTCGGGTACCACGTTCCGGGCAGCCTGGGTAGAAGTCTCGCAATGGATTGCTGCGCTCCAAAAATTCTAGGATACCGTTAAGCTCAAGAATCAAAGAGCATTTGAGTAGAGACGCGGGCCTGCCGTGTCTCACCCAACAATGCAGACGCGGCCGCGCCTGTGCGGACGAGTCCACCCGGCACAATCGGAAGTTCCGAAAAATCGGTTTCGTGCGTCTAATAATTGGTAGCATCGAAGCGGATCAGCCCACGTGCAAGACGTCGATCAAGGAACCGGGCAGTCGCCAGCAGAGCTGAATTCTTTGCTACGTGCGCTTTATGCGAAGAGTCAGGGTAATTCCTTTGAATTGAGCTTCGCGCAGTTCGAGGCTATTTTGGGTGAAATCGCGGCGAAGTATGTTGTGCCGCAGAATGAAGATCAACTTCGCGATTTCTATTCCAGCTTGCGCGTCGACGATCTCGTTTTGGCGCGTGCCTGCGCCGCCGGAAACGAACGCGCCTGGGAAGTTTTCTTAACGCGGTTCCGCGCGAAGCTTTACGACATTGCCGGATACATCGCCAAAGAATCCGGCACCGCGCGCGAACTGGCGGATTTGACTTACGCCGACCTCTACGGCACCAGTCTAAGAGAGGGAAAACGCGTATCCAAACTTGCTTCCTACACCGGTCGCGGATCGCTGGAAGGCTGGTTGCGCACCGTAATCGCCCAGGAATACGTCAACCAGTATCGTCGCCGACGAAGGCTGGTCAGCTTTGAGGAGGAGGTCGAATCCGGAACTCCATTCGCGGCTCCACCGTCGGCTGCCGAAGAGGAAATTCAAGTTGATCCCAGACTGGAATCCGCCACGGACGAGGCTTTAGCGGGGTTATCCCCGGACGACCGATTCGTTTTGGCCGCCTATTTTCTTGACGACAAGACTTTGGCCGAGGTCGGCCGCATGCTGTCCGTCCATGAGTCGACCATCAGCCGCAAGATCGAGAAGCTGGTCAAGTCATTGCGCAAGCAGATTTTAGCTGGATTGAGCCTGCGTGGGATGAGCCGCCGCCAGGCCGAGGAAGCGCTTGAAGTTGACATCCGCGATCTGCGGCTTAATATTCGCGACCGAATAATGCAAGAAAGTCCGGCTGAGCCGTTCTCAGAAGGAGAGGCAAAAGTACCCGGCGGACAACAGAGTCGTAGCCGATAAATAGTCGAATCATGAAATCGATTGACAATTTGTTGCGGCAACGGCTCTATCGGGCGCAGATGCCTAACATTGAGCATCCTCCTATAGACCTGCTCGGCGCCTTTTCAGAAAGGGCGCTGAGCGGGCTTGATCGCGCGCCCGTGCTGGAACATTTGACTCACTGTGCGGATTGCCGGGAAATTGTTTTCCTGGCGAGTCCGGACGTTCTTCAGGTGCCGGCGAACCCGGCTTCAAGATCTCGTTGGATTGCCTTGCCCGCAGTTCGCTGGGCTACCGCAGCGGCTTGTGCCGTGATTGTAGTCACTGCGATGAAATTACATCCTAACAATTACCCCAGCTATGCAGAAGTTCCGACCGCCAAACAGCCAATCGTGTTGGGCACGGCGCCTAATGCGGATGTGAGCGCCCGTACCTCCGCTATCTTTACTGCGCCGGTTCGAAAATCACGCGCGATCCCTGGAAAAGCCAAGGATGCCCCGCAATTTTCGGCGTCCCAGTTAAGCTACAGGCCGAATTCAGAAATGAATTTCGCGCCCGTTGCGAACCCGGAACTGCGTCCGCGCTGGACGTTGACCGCCGCAGGCACCGTTCAGCGGTCGTTGGATGGCGGAATTAGCTGGCAGCAAATACAGGTTGCTCATGACCGCATATTCCGCTCAGTCGCGGCGGCTGGGCCAAGCATTTGGCTCGGCGGTCAAAACGGCATTCTATTTCACTCATCCGATGCCGGAAAACATTGGCGGCAGGTCAAAGCGTCCGCCGCTAAGCCGTTGCCCCAATCCGATATTATTGGAATCGAATTTGAAGACGGCCTGCATGGCAAATTGACGACCGCGAGCAATGAGTCCTGGATCACGTCGGATGCAGGACGCAGTTGGCAGAAGCAGTAGATTTTCCCCGATTCAAATCCTCAGCACATTTGGCCATTCGCACCATGCATTTGAAATCGGCCTCGCGAATTTCCGCAAGCTTTACTGAGTGACGGGGGCGGCTACTGGCGATTGATCCTGATTCCGAAAGTGGCCGAGGATGGCTTCGGCTTGGCTTCGGGTCACAACTGCCGACAGGGCTGCGACGTCGGCCTGTTTCACCGCTTGCACGCTGCCAAAGTGCTCCAGCAGACGGCGGGTGGTTCCCGCTCCGACTCCGGGAATCTCGCGCAGTTCGGTAGCACGGTCGCGCATCTGCCGGCGCTTGCGATGGAAGGTCACAGCAAAGCGGTGGGCTTCGTCGCGAATTAGCTGAATCAAGTGCAGCATAGGCGAATGATGATCGAGGACTACCGGCTCATCTTCCTGTCCATAGACATAAATAATTTCTTCGCGTTTCGCTATGGCCGCGAGCGGCTGATTGATAATCTGCAACGCACCCAACGCTTCGGCGGCGGCGTGTAACTGCCCTAACCCGCCATCGATCAGGATCAGGCTGGGCATCTTTTTCTTTTCTTCCTGAATGCGTTTGTAACGGCGGGTTACGACCTCGCGCATGGAGGCGAAATCGTCCACCCCTTGCACGCCACGGATGATGAATTTGCGGTAATCCGATTTCTTCATGCGGCCATCTTCCCAGACCACCATTGAGGCTACGGTTTCGGCGCCCTGAATGTGCGAGATGTCAAAACATTCGATACGCTCGGGGAGTTCCGGGATGGCGAGCGCATCCTGCAAGGCTTCCTGAATTGCCCGCGTGTTGGGCTTCATGATGCGGAAACGCTGATCGTAAGATTGCTTGGCATTATTGGCCGCCAAATCCAGTAGCGACCGCTTGTCGCCGCGTTGTGGGACCAGCAGATGCACGCGCGCGGGCCGCGAGCTATCCTGCGTGATTTGTTCGGAGAGAACGTCTTCCAACGTAGGACGGTCTTCGAAATCTACCGGAAGGTAGACGTTGCGAGGAACGTAGGGCTGTCCGATATAGAGCTGCTTGAGCAATGCCGAGAAGAATTCGCCCGGGTTAAAGCCGGGTGACGAGCTTTGCTCAGCCTGAAGGGCTAGGACGCTCGTCGCCACGTGTGCATTGGTTGTTCCGTCATGCGGATCGACCAGCGATGTTGTCTGCGGCAAGTCTTCCCAGAAAAATTCTCTACGATCCAACACGCGGCCGCCGCGCATGTGGAATAAATTGACCGCGAGCATTCCATTTTCGTAGTGATAGCCGAAAACATCGGCGTCATCGCCTTCCACGCTGGCAATTCGCTGTTTTTCCTGCAACTGTTGGACCGTCGAAATCAAGTCACGATATTTTGCGGCGCGTTCGAATTCTTCGGCTTGCGCGGCTTTCTCCATACGTTGATGCAGCGAGCGAGATAAATCTGTAGGACGGCCTTCGAGAAACAACTTTACGTCGCGCACCGCTTCCTGGTAGATATCGGGCGTCCCGAGTCCCTCCACGCAGGGGCCGAGGCAGCGCCCTATGTAGTACTGAAGGCAGGCGCGCGGATGAAAATGTCCCAGATCGACTTTGCATGACGGAATCAGAAAATGGCGGTGGATTAAATCCACGAGCCGGTAGGCAAGGTTTGCTGGGAAATAGGGTCCGTAATAAGCCGCGCCATCTTTTCGCAGACGGCGGGTTACGTATACCCGCGGAAAGCGCTCCGCCAAGGTTAGTTTCACATATGGATAAGTTTTGTCGTCCCGCAGCAGAATGTTAAAGCGCGGCTTCTTTTGCTTAATGAGGTGGTTTTCGAGCGCCAGCGCCTCTTTGACATTGGCGACCACGATGTAATCGACATCGACTGCTTCGCGGACCAAGGTGTCGGTTTTGGCGTCCTGCACCCGGCTCTGGTGGAAATAGGAACTGACACGGCTGCGAAGATTTCCGGCCTTGCCTACATAAATGACATCGCCCTCGGCGTTCTTGTATAGATACACACCGGCGGAAGCGGGAAGAGACCGAATTTTCGCTGGGAAATCCACTTATTCGATAGACGCAGTGATATTTATTAGAGACGATCAGAGCGGTGTCTGATTCAAGCAACATCTATAATCGTATAAAAAATTCACGAAATTTGGCGAATCCGGTAGCGTGGCGCTTTCTCTCCGCTCGCAACTCATTCCGTTTCTTGCAATTAGGCACCACCCTAGTTATTGCCCCAGTTGGCATGGCTCGTGCACAGTACAATGGCGGCGTAGACGAATGAACCCGAGGACCGCAGCACGCATCGAACATTCTGTAGAATTTGGTCCGGTGAAAAGCTCGAGGAAGGAGCCCTCCAAGATGAATCGCACTTCGTTAACAATCCTGCTAGCGGCCAGCATGGCGGCGACAATAGGTTGTTCAAGCAAAAACTATGTGAGGAACCAGACGACCCCTCTGATTAATAAGACCAACGATCTGGATGACCAAACTGCGAAAAATTCCAAAGACATTAAAGATGTAGACGCGCGCGCGCAGGCTGGGATTCAGCAGGTGCAGGCGAAAGCAGCCGAAGTCGACCAGAAGGCCCAGACTGCCGGACAAGAGGCCACGCAGGCGCAGACGCAGGCCGACAATGCCGTCAACCGCGTAAACGTCCTCCAGAATACAGTCGCAAACCTCGACAATTACCGCGTCGTAAGCGAGGCGTCGGTGCATTTTGGTTTTAACAAAGACGTTTTGACGAAGGATGCGAAATCAGATTTGGACAAAATGGCCGAAGCCATTCCCAACACGAAGGGTTACATCCTGACCGTTGAAGGCGCGACCGATTCCGTAGGCAGTTCCGACTATAACTACGGCTTGAGCGAACGCCGGGCGGATGCGGTGATTCAATATCTGGCGGCGGAGCATGGTATCCCGGCGCACAAGATTTATTTGATCGGTCTGGGTAAGGATAAGCCTGTGGAATCGAACAAGACCCGTGAGGGACGCGCTGCCAATCGTCGGGTTGATATTCACCTGATGAGCAATACCGCGGAAGCGGGCGCTCCGGCGCAGCAACCAGCCGCAGCCAATCCCACGACGCCGCCATCTATGTAAGCTTTTGTACCTCCTCCCCGGAGGATCATTAAGCGGCCGCTCCATTCCCCCTTGGAGCGGCCCTTTTTTGTTTGAATGAAGCATCGGGCCCGCTCGGCGGCGTTTGATCATTCCGCATGTTTACGCGAGTCGGTTACGGCTCGGTCGCGGTAGAATGAAGGGGATGTTTCGTCGTAACTTGGTGTTTGTTTTATTTCTCTGTATCGCTCTGACCTTGCTGTGCAGTCCCTCAATCGCGCAGATCGAGCAGGTGCCGGATTCCGGCAAGGCGCCGGGACAAAATGAGGCGCCTCCCCGTTATGAGCGGGATAAAGAGGCGCAAGAAAGTTCCAGCCGGGATACGAAGATCGATCTGAGCGCTCCCAAGGATGACGCCAAAGATCATCCTTTCAGCGATACATCTGACGCAGGAAATGCCGACGACATTGGTCCACAGGAACTCAAGCCTTGGGATCCGCATAAAGCCGCCAAAGATGTCGAGGTTGGCGATTTTTATTTCAAGCGGAAGAATTATCGCGCTGCTGTAGCGCGATATCAGGACGCACTGGTATGGAAAGACAACGACGCCGACGCCAATTTCCGCCTCGGAGAATGTTTCGAAAAGTTAGATAATCCCACGGAAGCCGCCGCGCACTACCAGACGTACTTGAAAATTTTGCCGCGGGGTCCAGAAGCGCCACAGGCCCAAAAGGCGCTGGAGCGGCTCAAGACAAAGGACACAGCCAGCAATGCCGCGCCCCAGTCTGCGCGTTGAACAGTTTCACATCAAGTCGTGGTTGTTCCTGTGTTCTGAAAAGACGATCGATTGTGGGGCGGACACTTTTGTTCGCGGCCTGTGACTTTTAGTTGGACTGAAGCGAGAAAATCAACATTTAGCCGCAAGATTAATAGCAAATGCAAACCCAACTGCGGCGGACAAGAGTGTTCGCCCCACATAATCGTAGAGGCTGAACGGAGTTCAGAAAATGGAAATATCAGGCAGATCGATAATTGGATCACGATTGGGTGGGTTTGGCGGGCAGCTTTTCAAGGCCACCAATCCGGCAACCGGGGAACCCATAGAGGAGGAGTTTGTCTCTGCGACCGCATCTGAAGTTGACCAGGCCGTGGCGCTCGCTCATCAGGCCTTTTCATCTTACAGCCGCATTTCGGGGAAAGACAAAGCGGCATTCCTGCGCAAAGTTGCCGGCAATATCGAAGGGAACGGCTCCCAGATTATTGAGCGAGCGGGGTTCGAAAGCGGGCTACCGAAAGCGCGATTGCAAGGCGAGACGGCACGTACGTGCGCACAACTGCGGTTATTTGCCGACGTGGTCGAAGAGGGTTCTTGGGTTATGGCGCGGTGGGACCGCCCCGATACGAATCGCAAGCCAGTTCCGAAGCCGGACCTGCGATCCATGCTGCGACCTTTGGGCCCGGTAGGGATATTCGGGGCAAGCAATTTCCCCCTGGCTTTTTCTGTTGCGGGGGGCGACACGGCGTCGGCATTGGCCGCCGGCAATCCGGTAGTGGTGAAGGCGCATCCTGCGCATCCTGGAACCAGCGAACTCGTGGGTCATGTGGTGCGCGAAGCAGTGCGGGAGTGCGATTTACCGGAAGGCATTTTCTCGCTTCTTTTCGATAGTGGCCATGACGTCGCGACCGCGCTGGTCCAACATCCGCTAATCAAAGCTGTAGGTTTTACGGGATCGCGAGTTGGTGGGAAGGCCTTATTGGCAATTGCAAATGCGCGCCCCGAGCCTATTCCGTTTTTTGCCGAGATGAGCAGCACCAATCCCTTTTTCATTTTGCCCGGAGCATTGCGGGAGCGCGGAGACGCATTAGCGGCGGGCCTCTACTCTTCCATGACAACAGGTTCTGGACAATTCTGCACCAAGCCGGGCATGGTGTTCCTTCCATCGGGAGCAGCGGCATTGGGATTCACGGAAAAGTTGCGGCAATCGATAAATGCGTCTGGCCCATTTCAGATGCTGACCGACGGGATTCGCTCGTCCTTCAGCGGTGGAATTTCAGCGCGGAAGGGAAAACAGAACTTAAAGCTGGTGGCGGAACAACCGAGCCCAGTAGGCAGCGGATTTTGTGTCGGAGGGTCGATATTTGCGACGGATGTTCAGTCCTTCCTCAAAGACCCGGCGCTGGGTGAGGAACTTTTTGGCCCGTCCACCGTATTGATCGAGCATTCGACGCGGGAGGAAATGCTTGAGGTCGCGGGTGGATTGGAAGGTCATCTGACCGCCACAATTCACGGCACAGAAGAAGATTTGCGTGAGTTCGCAGACGTGGTTGCAGTTCTCGAACAGAAGGTGGGCCGCCTAATATTTAACGGCTTCCCAACCGGCCTGGAAGTTTCGCATGCGGTGGTGCACGGCGGTCCATTTCCCGCGACATCCGATGGCCGGTCAACATCCGTAGGCAGCCAGGCGATCTTCCGTTTTTGCCGCCCAGTGTGCTATCAGGGGTTTCCAGATTCCATGCTGCCCGATGAATTGAAAGACTACAATCCGCTGGGAATTTGGAGAATGGTTGATGGCGAGACGACCAAAGAAAGAACCGCGAATCATGCGCTTCAAGTTACGGCGAAAAATTAAAGTGCGTGAGCCTTATGCTAGGTGCTTGTCGAGCGCCTGTTGGATAGCTTCCTTTGGCCTGTAGCCCACGAGCTGTTCCACTACTTGCCCGCCTTTGAAAACCAGCAGGGTTGGAATTCCCGTGACCTTGTAGCGCATAGGAGTCGCGCTGTTACGATCGACATCCATCTTGCCAATCTTGACCTTGCCCTGATAATGCAGTGCCAACTCCTCAACGATGGGAGCAATAGCTCGGCACGGCCCACACCAAGTTGCCCAGAAATCCACCAGCACCGGAGTTTCGGATTTCAATACATCTTGATCAAAATTCGCATCGTTCACTTCGATAATTCCATTGCCCGCCATCGTTCTCCTCCAGTAATCGCGTCGGCGCCGTCAATTCGGCATCCTGGGATAAAGTCTAATTCGGAACTAGGTATTGGATGCTCCAATCTTCGATAAGTCGCACAACTCCCAATGGATTAAGACTCCGCCAACAGGCGCATTTTTGTCAGATCTTTTGCCGCCTCACGACAACGAAGTGGGCGGCAGCTTACCCATTACTTTACCGATCAAATTTCCGCCGATCGTTGCTGTGTGGTGCTTGATGTGTTCCGGCCATCTGAAAAAGCGAGGCCAAAGTCCGCGAACTATTTCCGTAACGCTTGAGGTTAGCTGCGTCCTCGTGCGAAACCGAATGTGGACGTGCCTTCGGATTTCACTGGACTCTAAAGTAACGTTAAAATCCCGGTTGACTCGAAATTTCCACAAGACTCCGCACATTAAGCGGAGTAGAATAACTTTGGTCACCGAAGTGCGGGCAGACCTCTATCACTATTCAGGAAAGGATTTTCGCGAAATGTGGAAGCCTACGAATCAGCCATCTACTACACCTGCTCGCCCTAATGAACCGGAGCGTCCTCCCATGCAGAGCAGCACTCCCGCGCCTATAAGCGAAAGTCCCTCAACTTCGACTGCGACCACCGCGGCGCCGCGTCCAGTAACCAGCGCGACCACGGCGGATCAAGCCACTATCGGCAAATCGCTGGTGATTAAAGGCGAGGTAACCGGCTCGGAATCGCTCTATATTGATGGACGCGTCGAGGGATCGATCAACCTCGCCGGCAATCGGGTAACTGTTGGCCGCAACGGAGTGGTTTCCGCCAATATCAATGCGCGGGAAATCGTAGTGCTCGGCAAGGTGCGGGGAAATCTCACCGCGAGCGACCGCGTGGATATCCGCAGCGACGGTTCACTTACTGGTGATGTTGTGGCCGCGCGCATTTCCATTGAAGATGGCGCATTCTTCAAGGGTGGAATCGATATTCGCAAGGGCGGACAACAGAAACCAAACGGCGAAGAGGTCAAGACCGCAACCACTACTCCCGCCGAAGCTGCCGCTGCACGCGCATAATTTTTTCCCTATTCATGAAAAACGTCCATACCAATGTGGACGTTTTTTCCTTTTTGGCCAGTTTTTATTTTTCATCTCTAAGGTAAAGTTCTTGGCACGCATACAGGTCTTCTGACCCCGATTGAAACGCCGCTTGGCATCCAACCGTGCTCAAGCGAGGTGTCAAATGGCGGTTGCAAATATATTCTCGGGCCGATCAAGGCGATTGAAGGCAAGTCCGTTAAAGTCCATGCCCTTGCTGGCTGGTATGCGAACCGACACGGCTGGCAAATCTATAAGTAACGGCGTCTTGCTGGCTCTTCCAGAAGACGAATATGCCTTGCTGCGTCCGCACCTCGAGCGGATCGACTTACCGCAATATCAAATATTGTATGAACCGGGAGAGAAAATCGAGTTTGCTTATTTCCTGAACAATGGCATGACATCGCTGGTAATTGCGGTTGCTGATGGTCGCAGCGTGGAAGTTGGGATCGTAGGTAAGGAAGGAATGGTTGGGACGCCGCTGGCCGCCGGAATGCGTAGCGGACCGTGCCAGGCCATTATGCAGATTTCGGGGAGCGGGCTAAGAATCCGAGCTGAGGTGTTGCAGGATGCGCTTCTCGACACGCCGGCCCTGCGGCTCTCGCTAAACCGCTATGCCCTGCGTCAGGGCCTTGAAGTAGCTCAAATTGCGGCCTGCAATCGGCTGCATGAAATTGAACAGCGCCTGGCGCGCTGGCTTCTGATGTGCCAGGACCGGGTCGATTCCGCATTGCTCCCCTTAACTCACGAATTTCTGGCCGAGATGCTGGGCACGGCGCGGCCCACAGTGACGTTGGCTTCGGGAATTCTTCAGCGCGCTGGACTGATTGAAAATTTGCGCGGCACCGTAAAGATCCTAAACCGCAAGCAACTGGAAGGCGCGGCCTGCGAATGTTATGGGATCATACAAAATTTGACCGGCACGATGGGCTTGCGCTAATTCCAATCCTCGCCAATAGATGCGTTCGCTGGCGAACAGACATCTTCCTTCATCATCAATAGCCTACGCTCAATTAGTTGCAACCGTCCCTGTACATCAGTTTGCAAGGAAAACTGTTGGAACGTCCAAAAATTCACAGTCAAACACCGAAACGGGGAGGGGTTCCTGTGCGCTCAGGCACGCGCACGGACCCGGCCGGCCAGGACGTTAAGAACGTTATCCTGCTGAATATTCCGGCGCGCGAGTTCACTTTGCTTCGAACTCATCTGGAACCGGTGGATTTACCGCCCCAACTGATCCTCGCTGAACCCGGGGAGAATATTGATTACGCTTACTTTTTGAATGAAGGCCTGGCGTCGCTGGTGGTGCTGACCAGCGATGGACGAAGCGTTGAGGTTGCGATTGTGGGTAGCGAAGGTCTTGTCGGAACCCCTTTGGCGGTCGGAATCGATCGCGGGCCGTATCGGGCGATTATGCAAATCGGCGGTAGCGGGCTGCGGATAAAGTCAAAATCATTGGAAAACGCTCTTCAGCATTCTCCGGAGTTGCGTCTCGTCCTGAACCGGTTTGTGCTGATCCAGGGATTACAGATTGCGCAGATCGCAGCCTGCAACCGTCTGCATGAAATCGAGCAGCGCCTGGCTCGCTGGCTTCTGATGTGCCAGGATCGGGTGGATTCTGATTTGCTTCCAGTGACCCACGAATTTCTGGCGCAGATGCTAGGCACGGGACGTCCCAGCGTTAGCCTTGCGGCTGGCATTTTGCAGCGCGCCGGGATGATCGAAAATCTGCGGGGAACGGTAAAAATATTAAATCGAAAGGCACTCGAAGCATCGGCTTGTGAGTGTTATCGCGCAATTCAGCATTTTAACGACGGGCTTGGAATCCGCTAGAAACCATACTCTCCCAGAAAGGTACACGGACTCCATTGGCTGACAGCGAAAGCAAAGAATGGCAACAGTTATATCAGGACGCTCTGTTCGAAGCGGATTTGTCCAAACTCCCGCAGCGAATCGACTTGGCTTCCAATGCGGTGCTGGCGAAGATGCGGGAATCGCCGGATGATTCTCGCCAGCGCGATATTTTAATGGATGCGCTTCGAACCTTGAGATCGCTTCGCCGGGAGAAGCCTTAGCCATAAGTTTGAAGGTCTGCAAGGCGTCCGCCTATTCGGTTGCTCGTGCCGCCTTTCGCCTCGGCAGTTCTTGCAATAATCGCGATTGACTGATCCAAAGACCGGCGGCAACGGTTCCCGCCCAAGTGATCGTTATTAGTCCCAGAACTCGCATGTCTGCCCATCGACTGCCGTCAATCGGTACGGTACGGGCGATCTCAAAACTCAACCCTCCTGCCGCAAGAGCAGTAAGTGCGGCCTTCCCTAATTCCGCCCATGGCAATTGTCCAGTGGGTATGAGTCTGCGTCGATTCAGCAGAATGGCCATGACAACGCAATTTGCGGCAATGCCCAAGTCGGAGGCAATTGGAAGACCGACCACGGAGTACGCACGGTAAAGCGCGGCATACATGGGATACGACGCTACCGTAATTATGGTGCTGGCAATCATCGGGGTCAGAGTATTGCCCGCAGCGTAAAATGCCCGCGCGTATAAACCTTGTGCCGACCAAAAGGCCAGCGATAAAGAGAACCAGAAAAAGTAAACGGCTGTGGCCTTACTATCGGAGAAATGGAAACTGCCATGACGGTACGCAAGATCAATAAGCGGCAACGCCGCGGCCATCATGAAGCTGGTGGCCAGTAATGACACGGCAACAATACGATAAACCGAAGTGTTCACACTTTCGCCGAGTTCCTTATTGCGCTTTTCGTTATAAAGCCTCGCAAAGAAAGGCAGAGAAGCCTGACTGACGGCCTGTCCTAGAATGGCAATCGGTACATTGAAAAGCTTCTTGGCGAAACTGAGGCGGGCGATTTCTCCAACGCCTCCGGAAGCGAAGCGGCGAATGAACCAATCGTCGACCGTGACCAGAGATAGCCCGAGCATTAAGGGCACGGAAAGCCTTACCCACTGTCGAAACGCCGGATTGCTAATGTCAAAAGAAATCCGGTAGCGTGCGCCGGCCCTCCCCGCGCCGATTGCGTACAGCACGAACTGGCCGAAAAATGCCCCGGCTAATGCTCCATAAGCGAGCGACGAAGCTCCAATCCTTCGCGAAAGCAGCACGCCGCCCGCAATGATGAAAATGTTGTATAGGATCGGTCCCATCGAGGGCAGCAGAAAAAGGCGCCGGGAATACAGCACCGCCGAGAGCACTCCGCCGACATAGAAAAATATCTGCATCGGCAGAATGATTCGGGTAATGTGCACGCAAAGCTGCAACTGTTCGGAATTGAAGTCATGAAACCACCATTGCGTAATCTGCGGGGTGAAAATTTCGCTGATGCCAATGCCGATCCCGAGAATTACGGTCATCACTGTGATGACAACGGAAAAAGCCTGGTGAGCTTCTTCTTGTTTGTCCGCAGCCAAGAATCGAGTGTAGATAGAAATGAAGGTGATGGATGCCGCCCCACCCGCGACCAAATACATCAAAAAATCCGGGATGGTAAAACCCGCATAAAAGGCGTCGGTTTGGACTCCTGCGCCGAAAGTCCATGCCACGTAAAGCTCCCGCACATAGCCGACCACCCGCGAGAGCATAACGGTGATCATCAGAAGCAAAGTCGCGGAAAATGCGGTGTGTTGATGCGATGGCCGCAGCAGCCTACGAAAGCGGCTCGCGTTACTCAGAGTGTTCTGGGGAACATTCGGCGGATTCACCATCCAGTGGCGATTCTACACGTGAAGAAGCGGCTCAAGGTTGGTGCCAAGATTTCAGTCGCGGCGGAGAATCTTAATCCATATGATCGTGAGCCTGGCGCTCGACGGACCACACATTTTCTGGTTTCTCCTCGAAGGGATAAACGTGCACCATCCATCCGAAAATCTGCGGGATGAACCTGCCACCCGCGGCATCACAAGCCTCCTTCGATGCGATTGATCCGCGCAAACCGAAAGTCGGGTTCGGAGCGATCGAGTCCCCTCGCTTATAGGCGGGCGGCAGACACAGGTTAACGTGGGCATGCCATTGCGCAATGCTGAGAGGGACTCGCGCATTCAATTCATCTTCAGTAAAATCCTTCGGCGCCGTATACATCAATCCAATCAATTTGTAACTGTCACCATTCTTCTCGTAGAGCAACGATGTTGGATGTTCCGGATTGAAATAGCCATGCGCCTCATAAGCGTAAGAGTAGTTGGTGAAGTGATACTGCTTTTGCGGAATGTTGGGCATGAAGATTTGGAATCCATCGGCCAGCGCGACCTTATAGTCCTGGTATTTCGCAGCTACTTGGCGAGCAACTGTCACGACCTGCGCGGCTTTTTCCTTATCACCCGGTTGGGGCTGGCGTAGCGCGGTCATCTTCATGTGAGGGCCCATATCCATGTGGTGTCCCTCCATGGCCTGCATGGCTGGCGCGCTTCCCTCGTTGTTCGCACCGGGTGTTTGCGTACCATTCACGCTCGATTTCGCGGGAGCAGACATATCCATGCCGGGCATGCTTCCTGCCGTGGAAGATTTCTGACCTTGCGCCTGAGTTACACATACTGCGGACAAAGTGAGCAACAAAAACGATGCGAGCATCTTCATGGATTAATCCTTATTTATCAAAACTCTCGGGGCAGTTAGTTTACAAGAAAGATCTGATGCGCGAATGTGGCGTTTTAACGCCAAGGAATAGGTAATTTGGCCGCTTGCCGTTCTTGACGAAGCTTTAGTCGAAACAGTAACTAGAAATTAGGCATCGAGCCTTCTCTTATCCAATCAATTTCTCGCGTCCTTTGCGAGAAGTGGGGGAGCAGAGAGTGTAAACAAAAGACAACATCCCTCTCAAAACCCTACCGAAACTACCGCGTCGCTGGCGGCCTGCTTGCCGGAGCGCACGCAATCCGGGACGCCGATTCCCCGATACGCGTTTCCCGCTAAAAATAATCCCCCGACCCTTCGCCGCAGAGTCTCAATTCTCTCCAGCCTGCCGAGATGGCCTACGTCATATTGCGCCATTGCAGATTTCCATTTGTAGATTCGAACAAACAATGGCTCGGAAGTAATTCCCAGAATCCCATGCAGTTCTTTTTTTACGATCCGCAAAAGGTCGTCTTCCGATAAATCAAGCGCCGCTTCGTCGCGAGTTCCTCCCAGGAAGCAGCGGATTAGGGCCCGATCTTCCGGTACACGATGGGCAAACTTGTTGTGCACAAAGGTCGCGGCTAACGTGCGCAGACCTTCAATTCGAGGCACCAGGAATCCGAAGCCTATAGGCAATGACATGCGCACTGCTTCATCATACCCAAGAGAAATCGTGATCGACGAACTGTACTGGATAGCGTGTAACTCGGCGGCGAGACTGGGAATCGAAGCCCGCAATAGTTTTGCGGCAAGATAAGCGGGCGCGGCGACGATCACCGCATCGAATTGCTGGCTTCCGTGCTCGCTAACAGGCGATGAAACGATCCATCCTTTCTCGAGCGCATGAAATGACTGAACCCGCGTATTGAGACGCACGAGCGGCGGAGGAAGCCTTTGTGCGAGGGTATCGACCAATTGCTGCATTCCATTTTTTATAGTTGTGAACAGCGGACGCGGTTTTTCGTTACCGGATTGCCGGCGATTCTCAATCATTGCTTTGCCCAGGCTGCCATGTCGTGCCTGCATCTCCGCAAAACGCGGCAGGACCGCTTTCACGCTCAATAGATCGGTACTTCCGCCATAGACTCCGGAGAGAAGTGGATCGGCAATTCGTTCGACCATTTCCCGTCCGTAATGCCGTTCGACAAATGCGCCCACGCTCTCGTCGGTTTCGACTTCATGCCGGGGATGAAACCATTCCCGCATCATGGCGATCTTTGTGCTGAATGAAAAGAGTGGCGAAAACGCGATTGGCAGAATTTTTGTGGGCACCATAAAGGTGAGCCCATCTGGCATTGGAATGAGTTCTTTATCCAGCAAAATGTAGGTCTTGCGTTGGGAATCGTTTGACCCGATCAGTTGGTCGGTGATCCCCACCTCATGGCAAAGCTCCGACGCGCTGGTTTTTTCTGTAAGGAAGGAATCTGGTCCCGCTTCGACGAGGCAATTACCTACACGTTCGCTGCGGATGACTCCGCCAAGCCGTTCGCTGGCCTCAAACAAAACATATTCGACCGGGACGCCGGCCAACTTTTTCTGTTCGAGGAAGAATGCTGCGGCCATCCCTGATATTCCACCGCCAATGATCGCAATGCGTTTCATGGTGCGGTGATCAAGTTTTCGCGTGCGCGGGAACAACCTTCTCCGCGGTGGTGAGACGTGACCTCACAATGTCGGCGAGAGCGGCGGTTAGCAATGGAGAATCGTTCAAAGATTGTGCCCGCCAAAGCCTCATGCCCCGTCCTTCGGCGAACTTTTTGAACGCAATGTCGATGTCGAAGAGCACTTCAACGTGGTCGCAGAGAAAACCAATAGGCTCAATAAACACGTCGCTGAGGTTTTGTTCTTTCAACTGCGAAATTGTGTCTTCCACGGTAGGCCCTAGCCATGGCCCTCCGGACATTCCCTGACTTTGAAATGCGAATGACCAATCGCCCTTGGATAGGGATACTTTCTCGGCAACCAACGCAGCTGTTTCTTTGGCTTGCGCTTCGTAAGGATCTCCTGCCGCGATAGTGCGTTGCGGAACGCTGTGCGCAGTGAAGATGACCTGCAATCGCCGCCCAATCTCACAGCGAACCGCGTCGAAGCCCGCGACTAACTTTTCCGCGAAAGCTTCAATTAAGAGCGGATGATCATGCCACGATTCAACAAAGTCGATATCAAAATCCGATTCGCCAGTTGCGGCAAGCGCAGACCGGTAAAGGCCCACGCTGGTCCGGGAGTTCTGCGGCGCCAAGCAAATTGCCACGACGTGTTCGATACCGTCCACAGACATTTTGCGCACCACGTCGGCAATCAGCGGTTTCCAGTTGCGCATACCCACGTATACGGGGACCCCGAGTTCAGACGACAACAGTTCCGCCTGACGCATGGTCAATGCCGTTAGTGGCGAGCGGCCAATGAGGCTGTAACGATGGCTCACTTCTTCCACAACTTCAGGCGGGAGCGACCGTCCTCCGGTTACCTTAAGCAGAAATTCAGGAATGTCTTCGACCGCATCCGGGCTGCCATGAGCCAGCAGCAGGATAGCGGTCTTTTTAGGCGGAGGCGATGCGCTTAGGCTAGTCATGATCTGGACGAAATACGTCCACTGGGCTCTCCTGGATAAATTTGGTCAGCGCTTTCACATTTTCGACCGGAGTTTCGGGAAGAATTCCATGTCCCAAGTTGAAGATGTGGCCGGGACGTCCGCCGGCCAATTTCAAAATTTCGGTGGCGCGGGATTTCAGCAAATCCCACTCCGCGAATAACAATACTGGATCGAGATTCCCTTGTACCCCTCCTTTAAAATCTAAACTACGCCAGCCCTGATCCAGCGGAATTCGCCAATCCAGACCGATCACGTCCGCCACTGTTTCCTTCATAGATGGCAACAACGTAGCGCTGTCAGTGCCAAAATAAATGACCGGGATCCCAGTCTTGCGCAATGCGCGCACGAGTTCAGTGGTTGCGGGCAGCACGTACTTGCGGTAATCCTCCACGCTGAGACAGCCGACCCAACTGTCGAAAACCTGAATCACGTCGGCTCCCGCTCGCACTTGCTGGATGGCATATTCAGAGACAACGGCCACGAGTTTTCGCAGCAGCTCATTCCATGCCGGAGACGAATACATTAATTTTTTTGTATTCAGATAATTTCTCGATCCGCCGCCTTCGATCATGTAGCTGGCCAGCGTGAAAGGGGCCCCGCAAAAACCAATCACGGGCAGCGAACTGCCAAAATGGTTGCTCACCAAGGCGACCGACTCAGAGACGTATCCGAGGTCGGCGGCGCAATCGGTGCGAAGGCGGGATATATCTTCGTGCGTGCGTACCGGTTTCTCTATTACCGGCCCTTCGCCCGCGGAAAAATGAAAGGGCAATCCCATAACTTCGAGCGGAAGCAGAAGGTCGGCAAAAATAATCGCGGCATCGACGCCTAATGCCTCAGCGGCTGTTATTGTGACTTCTGCCGCCAACTCTGGCTTCTTGCAGACTTCGATCAGGGAATACTGCTTCCGCAAAGCCCGATATTCGGGCATGTAGCGTCCGGCCTGCCGCATGTACCACACCGGCGCTCGATCAGTTTTCTCAGCTCTACAAGCCTTAACGAATCGAGAAGCAGGGGCTGACATGGGATTTCAATGTAGCATTTCGGATAACGAAAGTGTGATCTCCCGACACTCAAACATCGATCCCCAGAGTTTTTCAAATAAGGCTCACCAGCTTTTGAGGTGGTCGCCTTGAATATTTTCTATGAGAATTTCCCGATGTGATGACTATGAATGACATCGACTGAATAAATCTACGAATTGTGTTGACAGTTGAGTTATTACGACGCAATATCTTGTGGTAGTGGTGAAGTTCGTACTACAAGTTGGGAAAGTGGTTCGAGGGAAATACCAATAGGAGGAAACACAATGGCCGTAAAGAAAAAGGCAGCAAAGAAAAAGAAGCATTAACTCAAGCGAGAAAATACTCGCACCAAGCAAAAAATTGCAGCCTCTCGCGAGAAGCACCTCTCGAGGGGTTTTTTGCTGCGGAAAATCGTTACCGGATCCACCAAATAATCGGAAGGTCCGCAAAAGACTTGTGCGGGAAGCAGCTACCGTGCTAGAAACGCGTTATGAAGAATCTTTCAAGCTGTGATTGAAAGGTGGCCGGACCCGGATGAGATTGAGCAATCGAGCGATGGCGAAATCGGCTAAGAGCGCCGAAGTCGAGGTTCCGGATAAACTCTACTTCCGTATCGGCGAGGTTTCTCGCCTGTGTCATCTGCCAGCTTACGTCTTGCGTTTTTGGGAGTCCGAATTCCCTCAACTCAAGCCGATCAAGAGCAGCACAGGTCAACGCATGTATCGCCGCAAAGATGTTGAAGGCGTATTGAAAATTAAGAAACTACTCTACGAAGAAGGATTCACCATCGTCGGCGCGCGCCAGCAACTGCGCTCCGAAATCAAAACTGACAAGAAACAAAGCCCGCTGCCATTTCCCGTTTCGCCGGGGCCCGAACTCAAGTATATTCGCCAGGGATTGCGCGACATTCTAACGATATTATCCGTTCGGCATTCGTAATTCCTAGCCCGCACCTACGCCCTTAACAAATCAATAACATCTTGGATTTTGTTTTCCTGAAATATTCTGATACCCGCTATACCGGCCGCACCTGCTTCAACGCACTCCCGCGCGTTGGCCGGATTGACTCCGCCTAACGCGATCACGGGGATTTGCAGTTGGCAGGCGTCCCGTAGCTCCTCAAGACGGGCAGCGTTGCTAGGTTGCACTCCTCGTTTTTCAAATATCGGCCCGAACAAAGCAAAATCTGCACGATTTTCGGCTGCCCATCCCACTTCAGACAAGCTATGGCACGCGACACTAATCACTTTCGGTGTGGTTGGCGCATCGGCAAAGCTGAGAATTTTACGAACCTGCCGGGCCGAAATATCGTCGGGTCGCAGGTGGATTCCGTCAGCTCCGGCAGCAATAGCCACATCAATGCGAGAATTTATCAGTAAGCGTGTGGTTTTTTCCTGAGATGGCGGCGAGGTATCACGAAGAATCCGCATCGAGTCTCGGACTAGCTCCATGAGCTTGCGGCTTGAAAGATCTTTCTCTCGCAGCTGAACAAAGTCAATTCCGCAAATGGCTGCTTCGCCGATCTTTTTCAAGAGTTGATCGTGGCGCGAGATTGCATTCCCGTTGAATTGAGATCGGTCGGTAATGTAATAAAGCAGCACTCGGGCTAGACAGTCAGGGATTGGTCTTGGCGATTTCCGGAACGTTTTCGCGGGGACGTTTGGAACCTTCCGAGCCGACATGGTGCTCGGTTAGCCCGGCCTTAAGAAATTCGAACCCTTCCTCGGGAGAATCAACCATTTTGAATAAGCTCAGATCTTCGGCGGAAATCGTGCCAGCATCTACCATGGCGTTAAAGTTGATCAGCCGATTCCAATATTCGCTGCCATAGATTACCACCAATATTTTTTTCGCCAATTTTTCGGTTTGCGCCAGAGTAAGAATTTCGAACAGCTCATCGAGTGTTCCGAAACCGCCCGGAAAAATCACCAGTGCTTTTGCCAGATAGGCAAACCAAAATTTCCGCATGAAGAAATAATGGAATTCGAAATTTAGCGCTGGGGTGATATAGGGATTTGGGTTTTGTTCGAAAGGAAGGTGAATATTCAGCCCAATGGTCTTTGCGCCGGCGTCCTGCGCTCCAAGATTGGCGGCCTCCATGATGCCCGGGCCTCCGCCGGTGGTGACTACGAAGCGCCTGCGACGCGGCGGGATTTGAATGGACCATTCGCTCAAAAGGAATGCGAGCCGGCGGGCGTCCTCGTAATATCGCGCCATATCCACCGCGGCAGCCGCACGTTTGTGATTAACTTCTGCCTCGTCCTGGAAACTCGAAGTGGGAAGCTGGCCTAGATGAGATTCAGCGCGGGACAAACTCTGAAAGCGCGCCGAACCGAAAAATACGACCGTATCCTGAATTTGCTCGCGTCGAAAGCGGGCGAGCGGTTCCGCATATTCGGAAAGAATTCGCAGGATTCGTCCGTCCGGACTATTCAGGAAAGGTTGATTCTGGTACGCAAGCGGAGCTCGCTTACTTTCGTCTTCATTCATAGGACAACTATCTTCCAAGCCAAATTTTAATGAATGCAATGCCGGATTCTATTTTGAGCCGCCATTTTCCTGGTAGTGAGTGGCTTGCCAGAATCCAATCCAAATATCCAACCCTCCCAGGCCGGAGCACATTCCGCGAACGAAGCCGTTTTCGATGAAGTCACGCAGGGCCGGATAGGAAATCAGGAGGTAATTATCTGTCCACTTGGGACTCCACGGCAGAATCACCAGCAGAATTCCAAAGATCGCGCACAATGCCACGAACAACATAACAGCAGTTCGATTGGCCCAGGTTGCGAATCGCGGATGCACGCTCCGGCTGGCAGAAAGCGTCTTCACGGGGCTAGGAGCTACGTCCAGCGAGGAGATTCTTCTCTCTGGATTGGCGGAAATACCGTCTCGAGGAGGACCAGGATCAGCGCTCAAACCTGCCTCCCGGAACCATCTTACAAGAACGCGATCTGGCAATCAGATAGTTGGGCGTGAATCCCATCTGGACATTCTACGACCTCAGAGCCTTAATACGCTCTGCGACGTCGCGATAATCGATGTTGCTTCCGTAGACTTCCATGAAGTGATTAAGAGCGGAACTCTTATTGCCGGCGCTCTCACTCGCGCAGGCCAGTTCGTAATGCAGGGCCATGCGAGTTTCAGCGTCGAGTGTTGGAAGCGTCAGGGCGCGTTCATACCAGCGAAGCGCAGCTTCGGGGATGCCTTTATCCAGGAAGCACTGCGCAAGCCAAGTGTAAGTCTGAAGAATTTGCGGGAACGGGTGTCCGTGCTCGACAGTCTGGCAGACTTTTTGTAATTCGCCGATGGCCTCGTCGAGAAGTCCCATCTCGCGAAACGCTACACCGAGGCTGTAGTGCGTCTCTGGATCTTCGTCGGTATTGGCTGCGTCTTCTTCGAGTTCGTGTTTGAGCTCGCCGAACATATCCGCCAGGTCAATGCCAGCTGCGGCCTTGGCACTCGGGGCCGGCGATTCCTCCGCCGCCGGCGACTGAACCAGCGGGGCGGGCTTGAAGTTTGTAAATGCGGTAGAGTGCTGCCAGGCTGGCGCCGATGACGCTGGCGCTGCCGCAGCCATTGCTGCCGCGGGAGGAACGGGCGCGGCCGGAATTTCGAAGGTCGATTCACTCGCCACTGGCTGGCGGCGAACGTCAGCTCCCACCGGCGCTTCTGTGGTTTTTTCGGCTAGGAAGGTATTGCCAAGCGACGCTTCTAACTCGCTAACGATGCTCCCAAGCGCATCACTCGGCTGCGAATCTGAATGGGAAGAAACGTGTGCGTATGTTTCCGCCTGATGTGCAGCGGCAGTTTCAGGGATAATTAGCGGCTCGAATTCGACAGTTGGTTGCGGCACCGGAATACTGGCAACTTCCACATAGGTCTCTATGGCCGCCGGTGCCTCGTAAGGCGTTTCAGGGATCTCATGAATCGGAGCCGCCTCGGAAACTGCGGGTGAAAACTCAGTACCGAGAGAGGATTCGAGATCAGAAACCAAGTTATTTAAGGGAGCGGTATGAGCGGTCACGGAAAATTCTGGCGCGGGCTCGGATACTTCGACAGAAGGGGTAATGATCGGCGTTTCCGTTTCTGAATAATTGTCCGTCTCTTGAACCGCGATCTCTTCTGCTGGAGCGACTTCAAGAGAGGCCTTTGCCAGCGCGGCGTCGATCTCCTGACGCAACAGCGCAAGAACCTCTGGCCCGGGGTTTAACTGCTCGAGCTTTACAAATGCGGCCTGAGCCAGATCCATAAGCGAATATCCCACATAGAAGCGGATTTCTTCCATCGCTTCGGCCACCGCGGCAGGATCGGCGACGGGCTGAGGGGCGATGTACGCCGATTCCATAACCGCAACCTGTTCTGCCGGGATGCCAGACTTGTTAATACTTATGGCAGGTGATTCGGGAGCAATCTCAGCGGTCGCCTCGACTGGGGCAGTCTCCTCGAAAGCACCGTCCCATTCCCCAGACAGATCAATTTCAGAGCTGGCGACATGCTCAACCGGACGAACGTCGAAATCATCGCCGGTCGTCGGAGTTGTGGTGGCCGCTGGTTGATGGAAAAACATTCCGCCGCCACCGGTGCTTGTCCCGATCTCGGTGCCCGATGATTCAGTCTCGTTTGAGTTGAGCGCGCTCTGCCCATATGAATCGTCCCCGGCAAAGCGTACCGTGGGTTTGTAATCTGCCACTGCCTCTACGGCAGGCGCTAGATCCGGACTTTGTGGGACTGAACCCGCGCGTTCTTCATACCGCGTCGCCAATTCTCCATAACGAGTGGCTTCTTCAGGAAATCCCGCGTCGTGATAAATCGTTTCCAGGGTACGGCAGCATACCGCCGCATCCGAAAATCTCTCAGCCCGGTTGTGCAGGGATGCTAATCGCTGATTTAACCGCAAGTCCTGAGGCGCTTTGGGCAAAACTGTAAGCAGGGGCGCCAAAGCTTTCTCCGGCATGTTGTATGAAACGAAGAGCTCGGCGTCGGTCAAGGCCGCGCGAACCGCCAATGCGATTTCGTCGTCATATCTTTGATCGACGAAAGGAGCGGTGGTCTCCAGTTCCTCAATCAGTATTGAGCCCTCTTCCGCACTGATAAAGCGCGGCGTGGAACCGCCTAATTTACCGACGATTTGCTGATAATTGCGTGCGTGTAACTGGTTTTGCGGCTCGAGCTGCGTGAGTTTCAAATAAAATTCGCGAGCCTTATCCAGATCACCCGACTGCACATATGCGTGCGCGAGAAGTTCATACACTTCGGTCTGATGGCTGTTTTCCCCAGCCTTGATAAACAGCGCAAGAATGATTTCAAGACTCGCCGTGTTTTCCCGCACGTGACTGATGATGGAATGCAGGCTGTCGAGAATTCTCGTGGGATCAGATGAGAGCAGCGAGTCGGAATACTCTTCGTATATCTGCAACGCTTCTTCAAACTGGCCTGCGCCCATCAAGGCTTCGGCATAGCGGTTCACGGCCGACGTATCGTTGTGTACCGTCAACAATTTCCCGGCTAAAACCCGGCCATCCGGCAGGCGTCCACTTTGCAGATACGCATTGAACAGCGCAGTTAGTCCTTCAGGATGGTTATCAAGGTCGGCGACGCCTTCCAGAGAGACAATGGCTCCGGCGATGTCGCCCGCCTCTGTCGCCGTTCGTCCTCGGAGTAAAAGCGCGTAGCTGTTGCCCGGATCTAATGTGAGCATCCGCTGCAATATCGTTTCCGCACCCTCGAATTGCCCTCTGGCTCGCAGCGTCTCAGCGGCAGCGGTAAAAATCTGCCAGGCCTCCGCTTTCTTTCCCAGCCGCACGTAAACTTCGGCCAGCTTCGAACGCATGATTACGTTGTCGGGATCCATTTCCAGAGTTTTCTGGAAAATGCGTACTGCCTGTTCAAGTTCGCCGCTGCGCAGAAATTCTTCAGCGACTTGCAAATACTGTGCGCGCGCGTCGTTAAATAAACCTTGCTGCGTATATAGTTCCGCGAGTCGCAGCACGCCTTCGAAGCTGTGCTTAATTTTGCTGAGCTTCTTGTACATCGCGATCGCCTTCACCGTAAAACCCTGCGAAGCATAGGCGTCGCCGACGCTCTTGAAGCACTCCACGGCCTTGTCAACGTTTCCCAGCCGTGAGTAGAGGTCGCCCACAGTATTCATCACTGTGAGGTCCTTGGGATCGGCCTTCAGCACCTTTTCATATTCAGTAATGGCATTTGGCAACTTGCCTTGCTGAACGAATTTCTCGGCGGCGCTGAGGACCTTCTGTTTATTAAACCCAAACCCGAAAGCCATAGAAGTACGGACTCCAACCCCGGTAATTTGCCCTCCCATTTCGTGTCTTTAAGGAAGGGTTACAACCGAATTGACCATCTTTGTAACTGGGAACCTGGACTTATTGATGGTCTGACAAGGTGATTGTACGGCTCACGCCCCAGATTCGTATGGTTACTAAGGGTTACCGGAAGGGAGTGTACGAGTGGGTTACGGCAGAGAAATGATGTATGGCTGTCGCGGGGCACTTTCTATCCGATTAGCTCTACTCGATTCCCAAACGGATCGGAAATGTGACACCGTTTTACGCCGGGGATATCCAGCGACTCCACGATTTCGATACCGGCCTTGCGCAGCCGGCCAAGTATTCCATCGTAGTCGTGGCAGCGCAGCGCCGGATGCGCCTTTTTGGCGGGGCGAAAATCACTTTCAACTCCTAAGTGGATTTGCACGCCGCCGCTGCTGAACCAGCAACCGCCTCTTTTGATGAGCGCCACTGGCTTCTCTACTTCGAGCATTCCGAGCAAACCCACATAGAACGCCCGCGCAGCATCTTCTTTTGCCGCCGGCATAGCGAGTTGCACGTGATCAATCGCCGTGAAAGGAAACTTGTTCAAGGCGTACGCCAGTGCGAATCGAAGAATTTCGGATGTGAATTCAAGACGTCCAATTACTACTGAAATCCCCGCAATGAATTTCTAATTAGGCCCTGCGCAACTTCGCTCAACAAGACGGAATAAGGGCAAAGTCCAGGTCAGCCAGGCCGCAATCCCTGCTGTTAAACTGAACCTAAACGATTCTAATACGTATCATTCGATGGACGTGCTGGGCCCGCGCATATGAACACTGTAGAAGCTATTCGCATCGCACTGCAATCGCTGTGGGCGAACAAGTTGAGGTCAACCCTGACCCTGCTGGGGGTTGTAATCGGCGTCGCAGCCGTGATCGCCGTGGTTACATTTGTGAATGGAATCAATGCCTACGTCGCCGAAAAGGTATTCCGCCTCGGGGCCGATGTTTTCATCATCAGCAAGGTCAGCCCCGTCGTCACCAATATCGATCAGTTTTTGGAAGGCCAGAAACGTAAAGATCTCACGATGGACGATTATCGCGCGGTGCTTGAGTCTTGCCACCAGTGCACCCAGGTGGGCGCGTCCCTCACCATATTTACGGGAAAGGTCAAGTATGGAGAGCAGGGAGTAAACGATTCATGGGTTCGCGGTCTCACGCCTTCGATGCCGCAAATTCTTGATCTCGATCTCTCCTCCGGCCGGATGTTGAATTCGAATGACGAGGATAATCGTTCGAATGTTGCCATCATCGGCACAGATATCGTCGACAACCTTTTCCCTGGAGTGGATCCGCTGGGAAAGGAAATTCGTATTGACGGACAGCTTTATACCGTCATTGGCGTCGGCAAAAAACAGGGAAAAACCCTCGGACAAACCCTGGACAATTACGCCTTGATTCCAATCACCACATATCTCAAGCAATACGGCGAACATAACTCCATACGCATTTCGGGCAAAGCGAGTGGTATCGGGACTCAACTGGAAAGCGCTCTCGACGAAGCGCGCGCGATTCTACGGGCCAGGCGGCATGATCTTCCGGGCAAGCCAGACAGTTTCGCCGCGGAAACCAACGCCAGCCTGGTTAGCATTTGGTCGAACCTCACTGGAACTTTTTTTCTAGCCATGATCGGCATCGCAGCGATTTCACTGGTGGTCGGCGGCATTGTCATCATGAATATCATGCTGGTATCAGTCACCGAGCGGACGCGAGAAATCGGAATTCGCAAAGCCTTGGGCGCGCGACGCCAGGACGTTCTCATGCAATTCCTGATTGAATCCGCGACCATGGCTTTGATGGGAGGATTGATCGGGGTGCTGTTTGGTATTACGGTTGCGAAAGGCGTAACCGCGATTATCGGAATGCCATCGGAAATAAAAATGTGGGCGGTCGGAGCGGGATTGTTAGTCGCGGCCAGCGTGGGAGTATTTTTCGGGGTATATCCCGCACGCCGCGCCGCCATTCTCGATCCAATAGCCGCCTTACGATTCGAACTATGACACAGAGTTTTAGCAATTGGAAAAGTGGGGTTCTAGCCTTTCAATTGCCCAATTACTAAATTACGCAATTACTAAACCTTATGATGCGCAAAGGTGATTACGGCGAAATTGTTCGGATGGCTTTGAATACCATTCGCGCGAACAAGCTGCGCTCAGGACTGACGGTCCTGGGCATCGTCATCGGTGTGGCCGTAGTCATCGGAATTTCGTCCATCGTGAGCGGACTAAACGACAGCGTACAAGACTCCATAACGAGTTTAGGTTCGAACCTGATTTTTGCTTACCATATCCAGCCATTTACTTTCGGCCGTCCGACGGAAGAAATGCGTACCCGAAAAGAACTGACCGCCGCTGATGCCGAAGCCATGAAGCAATTGCCCCATGTGCTGGCGGTTACAGCGGGCGTGCGATACGAGAGCCAGCAGTTTGGAACCGGAACGTATGTAGTGAAATATGAAGGTAGAAAAGTAAAAAACACTATTCTTGAAGGCGATACCGCGGATTGGAAAAACGTTTATGACCTGGAATTGACCGGCGGGCGCTGGTTCACAGATACCGATAACGAACAGAGTTTGCCGGTTATCGTATTGGGCTCGGATACGGCGCACGAGCTTTTTCCCAATGAGAATGCCCTTGGGAAGCAAATAAATATCGATGGGCAGCTCTTCACCGTGATCGGCGTTGGCAAGCCGCGCAAGGCTGCGTTCGGGGGCGGCAAAAATCCCGAAGACAACCTCATCATGTTTCCTCTGACCACTTTTCGTAAGCTGCATCCCGAGCTCAAATATTATTGGATTAGCGTAAAGGCGACCTCGCACGATGACATGCCCAAAGCGATCGATGAAATCCGCGAGCTGCTGCGCCGCCGCCGTAGGGTATCGCCCGAGAAGCCCGATAATTTTGCAGTATTCACGCAGGACTCATTTTCTGACGTATGGAAGCAGATCTCCGGCGGAATTTTTGTTTTCATGTTTGCCGTCTCGAGCGTTGGATTGATCGTTGGCGGAGTCGGCGTGATGAATATCATGCTCGTCTCGGTGACCGAGCGAACCCGCGAAATCGGCGTGCGTAAAGCCATCGGCGCCCGCAAAAAGGATATCCTCATGCAATTCACGCTTGAGGCGATTACTTTGACCGCGATGGGTGGAGTCATTGGAATTGCGCTCGGCGCGGCGGTCACGTGGCTGATTCCGCTTATATGGACTTCTTTGCCCGCGCATGTGTCGATGTTCTGGGCAACGTTCGCGTTGATTTCTGCCGCAGCCGAAGGACTGCTCTTCGGGATTTATCCCGCATGGAAAGCGGCTAATCTGGATCCGATCGATTCCCTTCGTTACGAATAGTCTCCCACCGATGGATCTTCACATTGCGAAGCTCGTAGAAATCATTGCGATCACTGGAACCGCCAGCGGCAGCGCCTACAACTTTCTTTGCCTTTGGAGCGCGGCGGGATTTTTGCGAGACAAGAAAGTCCCATTTATCGCAGAGGCTCCGGCTCCGCTTCCCATTTCGCTTTTGAAGCCGCTGAAGGGTACGGACCCTCAGATGTATGCGAGTTTTCGCAGTTATTGTTTGCAGGACTACCCGCAATACGAAATCATTTTCGGAGTATCGGACGCCGCCGATCCGGCAATTAAGCTTGTCGAAGATCTGAAAGAAGAATTCCCGCAACGCCGGATAGAGTTGTTGATATGCGAACCGCATCTCGCCGCCAACTCAAAGGTTGGGAACCTGGCGCAAATGTCTGCTCATGCGCGCTACGAATGTTTATTGGTCAGCGACAGCGATATTAGGGTCGGCCCCGGTTATCTAACCGGCATTATGTCGCAGCTACAGCAGACGAGCGTAGGCCTGGTCACCTGTCTTTATCGTGGCGTGCCTGCCTCGACTCTCAGTTCGCGATTGGAATCGATTGGTATCAGCACCGATTTTGTACTCGGAGTATTGGCCGCGCGCGCAATAGAAAATGGCATGCGCTTTGGACTGGGGTCGACCCTGGCGTTTCGACGTTCCGAACTCGCCGCCATCGGAGGATTCGAAGCGCTTGCGGATTATCTCGCAGACGACTATCAGATTGGAAAACGAATTTCGGATTTGGGTTTAAAGGTTGCGCTGTCGCCGGAGGTAGTTGAAACGCTTCTTCCTCATTACAGCTTTGCGGAGTTTATACGGCATCAACTCCGATGGAATCGCACGGTTCGAGACTCGCGGTACTGGGGCTTTGCCGGGCTGATTTTTACCTTTGCGCTGCCGTGGGTATTGCTCACAGATTTATTTTCTAACGGAGCGGTTTGGGCCTGGGCCTTGACTTGTTTAGTCCTATGTCTGCGGCTGGCTGTGGCAATTGTAGTTGGGAAAATGGTTCTCGAAGACGATTATGCTTTACGTTTTGCCTGGCTGATTCCGCTTCGCGACATTCTGGCGGTATTTTTTTGGGCGGCTAGCTTCGCCGGAAATACCGTGTTATGGAGGGGAGAACGATTTCATCTACGAAAAGGGAAACTGTCGCGGATTCCAACTTAGCCTCCTTCAATTGTCGAGTGGCTATAAACCTCCAGCATCCACAAGGACTTTAGTTAGATCGCAGATCCCGATTGGTGAAAATAAATTTTCCGCCGCTTGTAGCCAGCAAATAGCGCGGCGCAGAGTGTAGCTCTGCCGGGTCTTCCTGATCGCTCCATAAAAAGACCACGTGCGGTCCCGCCCACAGAATGGCAAAGGCTTCCGGAGTTTCGAAAACATGCGGGGCATCGGGAAATTTCGATCCGTACCACAAATTTCCAGCGGGCACGTGCAATACCAGCACTGGCAGACCGGTATAAAAATTCAGCGTGGATGCTTGGTCGTAGCGGCCATCTATCACAATCAAATCGCCCGGATGATAATGCTGCTGCACCACCCGCGCGAGGCTACTCGAGGAAAGGATGGGAGAAAACGTTGCGAAGGCCGAGTGAACGCAGGTCAGCAGTCCGATCATCATCCCCGCCAGCATTATGTTTCCATAAGCAGGGCGCTGCCGCAGTCTGAAAAACCAATTTAGTGCCGATCCAGCCAGCAACGAGACCATTGCGCCGATAAGCGGGATCCGGAAAGCTCCGAGCGCTTGCGGTGTAAGGTCCAAAAAATGCCCGAGTGAAAGGTCGTATTCCTGGGGATTTCTTTTCAACAGATCGGCAAGATCGGTGCCCGGCGCCGGCGCTCGCGACGAAAGTAATAGAGCGATTCCCGCAATCGCGGCAATGACCGCAAAAACCAACAGCACGTTCGAGGAGATGCGACCCAACCGCCGGTCTTTTGATGATGCTTCGGCGCCGGACTCCCGGGCGAGCCAGCCACCAATCAGCAACGCGAGTCCCGGAAGTGCGGGGAGCGTGTAGTATTCCTGGCGAGTCGAAAAGCTGAAAAATCCGACAATCACCAAAGCCCACAAAGCGAATAACAAATTGGCCTTTTTCCTCGGAGAGAGATTCGCGCGCCACTCCCTCCATCGCGGAACTTCTTTCAAGCCTTGTGGAAGAAATACCGCCCAGGGAACGAGCCAAACAATCGTCAGTCCCCAAAAGATAAATAGCGGAACCGTGTCGTAACCCGCAGGCACTCGCTTGTTTACATATCTAAGAAATTGCTCGTTCACGAAATAGAGCCACAAAAATCCGCGTACCGCGCCTTGAGCGGGATTTCGCAGTGCCGCCAGAATATGCCAGGGCGCGGCAATTGCCAGAAAAACTAAAGAACTGGAAACTAATCGCAGCTTCAGCAAATGCCGCAGGTTGCCAGTGAGGAAAAGGTATATGGCAATCGCCGCAAATGGGAAGACCAGTCCAATCAAACTCTTGGTAAGCATGTTGAGCGCGCAGGTTGCAGCAAATCCCCAGCAACTCAATCGAGAGGGATTCTCTTCCTGCAATGATCGCAGGAAAAAATAAAATCCCAGCGTCAGCCAAAGGCCCACAATTAAGTCAGGAATTTGAAAACGTGTATAGATGTACGGGCCAACCGCCGTTCCCAACACGACGGCTGAATAGAGTCCCCCACGTTCGCCATAGACCGCCTTACCCAATCCGTAAGTGGCAAGAAATAATGCCAGCGCGCCCAGCATCAACGGAAGCCGCGTGCTCCAGTCGCTCACGCCAAAGATTTTGTAGCTGGCGGCCACGCCCCAGTACATCAATGGAGCTTTTTCCAGGTATCGGATGCCGTCCGTATAAAGCGTCACCCAATCATGGCGAAGAACCATCTCGCGCGCAGCTTCCGCATGGGTGGTGTCAACATCATCCAGCAATGGCGGGGTAAACATTCCGGCTACATAAATTGCCAGCCAAAGAAGGAAAATTAAAGAAATGGAGATAACGGAAATGCGATTGCTGCCGGCCGGAATCTCATCGCTTCCGACATTAGGTGCCAGGGAGGGGGCCTGATCCATGCATTGTTCCGCACCGATTATACGGGATAGATGAGCCTCTGCTATTAGTTACCCGATGCGGACGCAGCTTTCGAAGACGAACCCGTTTTGATCACTTGTCTGATTTTTCGCGCCAGAGTCTTCAACGAAAATGGTTTTTGCAGGAAGCTGGTGGAGAGGTCGATTCCGCCCTGCCGCAAGACCGTGGCTTCCGCATAGCCCGAAACAAACAGCACTTTCAGTCCGGTTCGCATAGCGCATAATTGCTCCGCTAGTTTTGCGCCACCCATCCGAGGCATCACCACGTCGGTAATCAAAATGTGAATCGGTCCGGCGAATTCTTCGGCGACGCGAAGCGCATCCTCGCCATCGAACGCTTCCAAAACAATGTAACCGCTCAAAATCAGGAATTCCTTCTCCGACTGACGCACGGCGAATTCATCTTCGACCAGTAAAATCGTCTCGCAACCGTGTGGCGCCCGTTTCTCTACTGGCGCGACCCGGCTAACCTCTCGACGCTCCGTTTGCACCTTAGGCAAGTAAATCTTAAAAGTCGTTCCCATGCCAATTTCGCTATAGACCCAAATGAATCCCCCACTTTGTTTGACAATGCCATACACAGTCGCCAGTCCGAGACCAGTGCCTTGACTTTCTTCTTTTGTGGTGTAGAAAGGTTCGAATATGTGGGCGAGATGCTGCGGAGCGATGCCTATGCCCGAATCGGCGACGGTGAGCAGAACATAATCGCCAGCTGGGACTACAGCGTGTTTCTGCACATAAGTTTCATCCAGCTTGATTGCGGCGGTTTCAATCGTGAGCCTGCCCCCATCCGGCATCGCATCTCTGGCATTGCCAACGAGATTCATCAATACTTGCTCGATTTGCACTGGGTCGGCTCGTACAATTCCAAGTTTCTTTCCCGGGATGAATATTAATTCGATGTCTTCGCCAATCAGGCGCAACAACATTCTGCTGATTTCATCGATGACCGAGTTCAAATCCAAAAGCTGCAACGTCTGCACCTGCTTGCGGCCAAATACCAGCAGTTGCCGCGTCAGATCGGCGGCCCGGCGGGAGGCCCCCATAATTTCCTGTACGTTGCGGCGTAGAGGATGTTTCGCGCTCAGCGAGTCGAGCATCAGTTCAGCATAGGAACTGATCACCATCAGCAGGTTATTGAAATCATGGGCGACACCGCCGGCCAGCCGGCCGATGGCGTCCATTTTATGAGCTTGCTGAAGTTGCACTTCCAGCCGGCACCGCTCCGTGATATCGCGATCAGTCGAGATGAAATGAGTAATCTTGCCTGCGCTATCGCGCAATGGGGTGATGATTTTCTCGACCGAAAAAGCCTCGCCGTTTCGTTTCTGGCTCACGACTTTCCCGCGAAAAGTATTGCCAGAAAATACCGTCTTCCACATCGATTCGTAGGCTTCTGAATCCTGCGGTTCGGGCCGAAGCATGAGTAATGAATTCCCCAAAGCCTCCGTTTTCGAATATCCGGTTAGACTTTCAAATCCTGGATTCACGTACTCAATATTCCCGACGCGATCTGTAATCACGATCGGATCGACAGATTGATCCACCGCGTGGCCGAGCATCCGCAACATTTCGCTGTTTTTTTCCTCCGGGGTGCCTTGGCTTTCGGCTGCTCGATTGGGGAAGGGGAATTGGGATCCACGCGCAGCAGCCCGACGACCTTGTATAGGCCTCATTGGGGAAAACACCTTACTTAGTTCATCGGCGCGACTCCCAAACGCGATCTTGGATTAACCTTCCAGCTAACTCAAATGTTAAACGCGCGCGCCCGTTCTGGGAAATGTGCGCTTGGGAAGCACAATCTGCAAGAAAAAGGCCGCATCCGAAGACGCGGCCTCAAAAAGCTCTTACTCAAAATTACTGAGGAGGAGGAGTGGTCGCAGGCTTCGTCGCGCTGCCTGCGGGCTTCGTTCCAGGCTTCGAGGCACCGCCCGGACGCGCGCTGGCTCCAGCCGGCTTCGGTGGAGCGGCAACTCCAGATTGCGAGTTATAGGCTTCCACTACCGGTCTCGTGATATCCACCGTTCCGTTTTGCCAGAACACCGGTCCGTTGGGCCATTGGGTGGAAGTGTCGACGAGAATTCCAAAGCCATTGTCGGCCGCGTACTTGCCGATAACCGGAGCCATTTTCTGTAGAATGCGTTGCGCAATCTCATTCTGCTGATTCTGGGCGTCGTCCCGGGCGTCCTGCACCGACCGCTCCAGCGATTTTTGCTTCTGCTCAATTTGCTTTACCAGCGCCCCGCGCGAATCGTCGTTCATTTTTTCGCCTTGGGCGCTAAGTTGCTTTTTCAAGGCTTCAACTTCATCGTTTTGGCTTTTTAACTGGGTCTGTTTGGGTTCCAGCTTCTTGCTGAGGTCTTGAAAATCGCGCTGGCCTTCGTTGCTGGCAAAAATTGCCTGTTCCACGTTGATGGTGCCCAGTTTGCTGCCCGTTCCAGTCGGGATCATGGAAGTTCCAGCGGCGCTCGGGGCGCTAGGTAACGCAGCGGCAGCATCCGTCGTTTGGGCCACAGCGGCGATGGACAGAGCGAAGGCAAGTATTGGGAGAAATCGTACAAGCTTACTGGTCATTGAATTTTGGTACTCCTCGGAAAATTGTGCTTGGACTGGCTCAGGTATCTCAAAAAACGAACGCTTCAAGACGGACTCAGGCCCGCATAGCCAGCACTTGGATTTACGATATCGCTAATTATAGGTCGCGGTCGAAGTGCCGTCAAACGCCTCCCGCCTAAAATTGAAGGCAGAATTCAGAATGTCGTCGCCACCGTGAACCGGAAAGTCTTGCGCGGCTCCCGCAACTGATACTGCGGAGAATAAGCGTTTCTGGTGATTTGATACGTATAGTCTCCCGCTGCACCGGCAGGAAACATGGCGCGCGTAATCGGTATCGGAGAATTCACGGTCGTATCCAGCCGCAGGGGATTGTATGCCCAGTAAACGCGAAAAGGCGCATTCACAATGGGTACGAATACCTGAAGCTCCAAACCAGTAGACATTCGCGTGGTCCAGTTCGTGTTGCCCGCGGGCGTCAGATACTGCGAGAACTTCGGGATACTGGAATTCGGCGCTCCAGGCAATTCGCCGCCTGCGCAATTAAAGGCGATATCTTGCGACGGACAACCGAAAACCGCCCCATTAATTGTGGCCAATTGGCCGGAGTTAATCCGCAATTCCGAATTCCGCAATATGGGATCTATCCCGGCATCGAGAAAGGGCGCCAAAGCCACCGGGCCGGCAATCGTGATTCTGTATTCCACATTTCCCACCAGGCTGGCATCGCCGCCGGGAAACACGATCTGCTCTACCGGCACTTGTATGTTGTAACTTCCCTGAAGCGGATTGCTGGGATTCCTGGGGACTGTCGAGCCATCCGGATTTCGCAACGCAACTGTCGCCGACGTCGGCAGGAAAGCCACAGGCGATACCGAGCGAATGTCGAATCCTCGTAAATCATTTTCTCCGCCCATATAGAAGCGCTCGAATGGCGGCGGCACTAATCCCCCATATCCCGTCAGGAACGAGGCCTGAACTCTATATCCCACGGTGTTGCGGCGATTCTGCACGGGAATAAATCTCTTATATTCGACTACTGGACGAATCGTGCGCACCGTGCCGCCTATACCGGCGATCTCGCTGGCGAAGTAAATGCTCTTGCCGCTGTGCGGGGATATGCCGCTGTCCAGTTTGTTTTCCGAGAAGCTGGGAACGACTTTGCTCGTGACTATGCCGTCAAGAGCGTTCGGTCCACTGACTCCGCTGAATGCAAGATAAGAAAAAAGGGATTTGGACGCGGTGGTCAGTGCAATCAGCGACGAAATGTCATAGTTGTAACTGATGCCCACGCGCTTGAATGAGCGATGCAGCGGATAATTAAGTGAGAGCGTAAAGCCTTTGCTGGACTGCGTATAATTCTGCAGGTTTTGCAACAGCGCGGACGGCAGATTGAGTTCTTGCCCGCTGAAAATCGCGGTCTGCCTCGCCTGATCGTACGTGTATTTCCGCCCATAAACCGTGAATCCCAGCTGTAGCGGACGATCGAATAAATAAGGTTCGGTAAATCCGAACATTAAATTCCGCTCCAAAGTCCCCAGGTCCGCCGACACGGTCAGCGTCTCTCCCAAGCCAAGAAAATTATTCGTGCTGTAACTCAATCCCACGAATGTGCCGGAGAGCCCGCTCACTCCGCCGGTTAATCCAATACTGTTCTTGCCCTTTTCCTTGACCTTGAGCGTCAGGTCAACCGTGCCTTCCTTCTCGTCCAAATGACGATCGGTGACGTCGGGGTCGTCCGGCTTCAATTGGTCGAAATAGCCCAATTGATTCAAGCGCAGCAGGCTCTGTTCCCAGAGTGACTGGTTATAGACCTGGCCTTCTTCGAGGGCTATTTCGCGCCGGATAACTTTATCTCGCGTGGTCGTGTTGCCAGTAAACTCGATGCGCCGCACGGTGAACTGCTTGCCTTCGTCAATATCAATATCAAAATAGAGCAACTTCTTGGCCTCATCCGGACGCGGCGTCGGGATCGCGGTGAAATTGATGTACCCGAATTGTCCGTAGGCTTTGCGAAGATTTTCCAGGCCTTTGGCAATTTTGCTGCGATCCGCGATATCGCCGTCTTTAATCGGGAATAAGCCGCGCAATGCCTTTGCGTTATTCAGCGCTTTATTATTCTTGAAAGTAATGCCGCCGAGACGATAACGCTCGCCTTCTTCAATCGGAATAGTTAAATCGACAGCTTTGCCCGGCCCGGTTTGTAAAAGAGGGACATGGAATCCAGTATGTCCGGTGTCGTGAATTTTCGTCGCTGGGGTTTGCACTACGGCGGTGAAATATCCCAGGTCTTGCAGTTGTTCGCGAACGCGCTCCGTATCTTCATCAAGTTTGGTTGCGTCATAGGTCTTGGCGAAAAGATTTTCGAGAAATATCGAGTGCGGAACTCCGATCGGCTTGAGATTTTTCATCGCGCTGCGCAGAACCCGGCTTTTCACATGCTTATTGCCCTCAAAAAGGATCTTGCCCACTTTAACCTTGGGGCCTTCTTTGATCACGAAAGTGAGGCCGACAGCTGCCGGAGGAATAGGCCTTACTTCGGTACGCACCGTCGCAAATTGGCGGCCATGTTCGGCCAGAAGATCTCTAATGGTTACCTCGGCCTTCTTTACTTTCGTGGGGTCATACTGACTCTCAGGTGAAAGTCCAACCTTGGCTAGCTTGAAACGGTCGAGCACGTCACTTTTCGAAACCGAGTTTAATCCCACGTAGTCGATCTCCCGAATCGTGGGCCGCTCTTTCACATATATATGAAGCCGCCACCCCTTGGGCGTCTGTTCGCGCTCGAAGCGAATGTCCTCGAAATACCCGGTGTTCCACAACGCGTTGAAATCGCGTTCGATTGCCGCCTGGTCGTAAACGTCACCCGGCCGCGAAAATATTCTCGCCTTGATGCTGTCGGCTGGAATGCGACGGTTTCCGTGAATAACAATGTCGGTGATAACGTCCTGTTGCGTCATGCCCGGCGTGGTCAATATGAATGAGGCCAGCAGGAAGACGCTAATGGCTGGAATCGTCCCGCGCCAAAACCTTGAAAATGATAGGTATTCAGACGCACTATGGAAACGCGGAGAAAGTGCTATCGGGCCGCCCTCAGTTTGGGCAGAGTGATCCTGACGAGAGCGATGAATCGCTAAAACCTCAGACTGCTGGAGTATGGAAAACCGCAATTATACGGTAGAGCGGTGGAGAGCGTCCAAGCATCTATAAATGCGGCTCGAAAAAGCTCCACCTCTGACAAGACGGAATAAAACCTACCGGAGTTGCCCAAGTGCCTAAGTTTTCCCGTCTCCTCCGAGAGGGACCGTCGTCGAGTAAAGATTATTGGTCCACGTCCCCTGCAAGCTCGTCGGAATGAGAACCAAAATCTGTTTGGAATTGCTTAGCCTACGACGGCGTATGTTCCCTGTCCAAATACACCACTCTCCGTATTTGCCAGTTGATGAATTGCTGCAATTCTGAAAATAGTCCTAAATCTGAATTCAATGAGAGGTGAAATATGTACCATCACATAAAAAAACTGATGTACACGGTAAACGTGGGTACACCTGATCCACGATTCGGCAATATGCTATTGGAACAATTTGGCGGGGCCAATGGCGAGCTGGCGGCTGCTATGCAGTACTCGATTCAAGGATTGAATTGTGAAGATCCCGATCGCAAAGACCTGCTGATGGATATTGGTACCGAGGAGTTGAGTCACCTCGAAGTGGTCGGCACCCTGGCGCGTATGCACCTCAAGCCAATGAAAAAAGAACGCGCGGCAGGCGAAGTCGACCCACTTATTGCCATCGCTGGCGGAGGCGGAGTGGGCCTCTTCAACTCCATGGGTGATGCATGGACAGCCGATTACCTCAAAATTACCGGAGAACTGGACGTCGATCTGCGCAGCAATATCGCCGCCGAAGCCCGCGCGAAAATTGTCTACGAGCGCCTCATTAATTTTTGCGACGATCCCGGCTCTATAGACGCTCTGCAATTTTTGATGACTCGCGAGATAACTCACATGAGGGCTTTCACCGCCGCGCTCGAAAGCATGGGCAAAGACCCGTTCTCGATTGGCCAGATAGCTCCGACTCCTGGATTAGTAGACGAATACTTCAATGATTCAACTGGTGTTGGAGACGAAGGTGAAACCGACGCGCTGGGACCATGGAATGATGGTAGCGACTTGAAAATTATCGAGTTTCCAGAAATCGAAAAAGGCGTCGAGAATTTCCCTGAGGCGAATCAGAATGACGGCAAGTCCTCGGCCCGGAAGTCCAGGGTCTTCGACGACAGCCGAAAATCCAAAATAAAGAAATCCGCTTAGTCCGGTATAAACGCTGTGGGGTGGCGGGTTCATTCCGCCACCCCAGTTTTATATTCTACTGTTCGAATGCGCCGCAGTCGCAAATCCCTTGTCCGCTTCCCAGAAGGACCACCGAGAAGTAGCATTCTGCCGTTAATGCAGCGTACTCGCGCGGATTCAATAATGCAGGTGAATTTTCGGTTTCCGTGACCGCGTAAGTGGCTGCGCTCCCGCCCGTGCCTTTGTTTTGGATGTGTGTCGTCCAGCTGCGGAGATCCGGGAACGGGATCACAGGCAAAGTCGCCCCGGTGGCTCCCGTAATTCCGGCGAAAAAGCTATTGGTCGGATCGCATAGTGGACTGTTGTCCGCGCTGGCTGTTGGCGATGCCTTCGAGTTCGGCAGCGCGGTGATGATCTGAATCACTCCATCCGTCGGTACGTGGCCGGTCAAGGGATTCGACGTCAAGTTAGTCTTAATGTCTGCGGTTTGCAGACCATTTGGAGTGATCAGACAACCGCAGCAACTCGTCTGCTCCTGCGCCGCGGCAAAGATATAAACCATGGCGCAGAGATCGCCGCCAGGCTGGATGCCTCCATTGGCTCCGTCGTTGGTTATACGCAAAGTGCCATCGGGAGCGCCTGCGACATTGTTGGAAAAGGAATTGGTCTTGAAGGGCGCGCCCGCGTCTTGCGCGCTAACGAAACCACACGCCGCAACAAAGACCACAGTGACCGCTATCTGGGGCAGAATACGACGTACCCTCTTCATGGACTCCATGGAGATGGTCCTCCTATTTAAGGCGCGTTCTGCCCGGGGGAGGAACAATTTAGCTGATAACGCGCGGTCCGACCTGTATAGGTTCGTCGTAGCCCATCCGCAATAGCCCATGGGCGCTAATCCAAAAGCATTAGCCCTGTGCAAATTATCTTTGTGGATTCTGGAGAGTGGTGGCGGCGGTAGGACTCGAACCTACGACCTACGGATTATGAGACCGTCGCTCTAACCACCTGAGCTACGCCGCCATGACGTACTTACCTAGGATTCGCTACTCTATCATTTGCACAGACGGCACAGTGGGCAACTTCCCCAAAAGGGCAGTTTTTGCTCAGACGCCAGTTCCATCATTTCCGCGATGCATTACCGAGATTGTAGAGTGTGACTTACGACCAGTGCAACGTTCAAACTGGCTACGCTAGGAGCATCAGGACGAAACGTAATGCCGCCGCGATTCGTCGTGAATTCAGGCGATGGACTGTCCACGCGAAAACTTGCAGATTCAATCCGTGCTACCCCACCGAACAAAGCTCCAACCAATTTTCACGAGCTTGAAAATGTTTACTCTTCGGGACTAAGATACTTCCCCGGAGGCTTTGTTATGACACAAACTGTTCGAAACTTTTCCCTTATAGCCCTCCTGATGTTTGCCGTCTTCTTATCTACCCCAAGCCTCAGCCAGGCAGTTCGCACCACGAATCCGCAACCTCCTTATGTCTGGAAGAATGTGAGGATCGTCGGTGGTGGATTCATCACCGGGATCGAGGCCCATCCCTGGATGCCGGAATTGTTCTATTCCCGCACCGATATTGGCGGCAGCTACCGCTGGGATCCCTTCACGCAAAGCTGGACACCAATAACCGACTGGGTCACGCCCGACAATTGGGATCTTCAGGGCACCATTAGCATCGCGCTCGACCCCACCAATCCTTGGAACGTTTATCTGGCGCAAGGTGAATATGTCGAGACATGGGCGCCTTCGACCTCGGCAATTTTTAAATCGACCAATATGGGTGCAAGCTTCACCACGATCACTCTGCCGTTTCAGCTAGGCTCGAACGAAAATGGCAGATTTTCCGGAGAGCGTCTAGCCGTTGAGCCTTGGTCGCCAAATGTGCTCTATCTCGGTACCAACGTAAACGGACTATGGCAGAGCGTCGACTCCGCCAATACTTGGGCTCAGGTCTCCAGCTTTCCAATTACCGGACCAACGAATAACGATAAGGCCGGCGTAATTTTTGTGATGTTTGGTCCGCTGCTTCCCCAGCATGATTACGGAACCATCTACGTGGGCGTCTCCGATCCGAACGGCGGGCTCTACCAGAGCACCGACAATGGCGCCACTTGGCAATTGATTCCCGGACAGCCCACGGGCGACGTTCCCACCAATGCCGCACTCAGCGCAAATGGCAATCTTTACGTAACGTATTCCAACCAGGCTGGTCCTAACGGCGCAGGCAACGGGCAGGTATGGAAATACCACGTCAAGACCGCGTTTTGGACTGAGATCACGCCTCCAGATTCCATCAGCTCGCCGGTTAATTACGGCTATGCCAAAGTAGTGGTTGATCCGTGGAACCCGAATACGGTGATGGCTTCCACGCTGGATCGTTACTATCCCGGCGATGAGATTTTCCGCAGTCGAGACACCGGCTCAACCTGGGAGGCGATGGGCAATGAACCGAGCGCGCCAGCCCATTCTTCTTACGACGTTTCCCTGTCGCCATGGTTGTTGTTCGGAGGCACCGTGCCCGGCGACAACATGGGTAACTGGATCGGAGCGATGGCGCTTGACCCGTGGGATACAAACCATCTGCAATATGGAACTGGCGCAACGTTGTATACCACCGACCAGCTCAAGAACGTGGACCACGGCGGCGTGATTCCGTGGAAAGTCGGCGCTCTCGGAATCGAAGAGACTGCCGTACAGGATCTCATCAGCCCACCCTCCGGAGCGCACCTGCTGAGCGCTCTCGGCGACATCGGCGCCTTCCGTCACGATAATTTCAACGTATCGCCCCCACAGGGCCAATTCCACACTCCGCAACTTACCACTGTCACCGGCATAGATTTCGCGCAGAACAATCCCATGCTGATCGCGGTCGTCGGTTATCCAAGTTATGGCCAGACACTGTGCGGAGGCTACTCGAAGGATCAGGGCAACACCTGGACCACGTTTACTAATGCCTCCGGTTGCGAGAACGGCCCCGGCCATATCGCAATTTCAGCCGATGGCGCGCATTTTGTCTGGGCGCCTAGCTCGGGCCTTACGGTCTATTCGAACGACGCCGGACAAACCTGGACCCCATCCTCTGGGGCGCCCTCTTACAACGGAGCGGTGGTCTCTGATCGCGTAAATCCGAACAAGTTTTACATGTTCGATCAGAACGCTGGCACGTTTTACCTGAGCAGCGACGGTGGCAAGACTTTCGCGGCCGCTGCCACCGGATTGGGCACTTACAGCTTCAAGGAAATCAGCGTCAATCCCCAAGCCGAAGGCGATGTCTGGCTATCGCTGCAATGGAATGGCCTATGGCATTCCACGAACTCTGGAGCCAGCTTCTCTTCGGTTGGTTCGGTGGTGTGGCCAGATTCGTTGGGCTTCGGAATGCCTGCTTCCGGCAGCAGCTATCCAGCGCTTTATTTGCTCGGTCGCCTCACGTGGAGCGGGCCGGGTTATCCGACCAGCGTGTTCCGCTCGGATGACGGAGGAAATACCTGGACAGCCCTCGCTGACCCGCACCATCAGTACGGGAACATTACCCTGGTGATCGGAGATCCCAGAGTTTATGGGCGCATTTACCTCGGAGTGAACGGCCGTGGAATCGTCTACGGAGACATCAATCCAAAGTAAATAAAGTCGCGAAACCGAGACCTATAAGCGTTCATGAAAACGCTGGCTGTGATTCCTGCTCGAATTGCGTCTACGCGGCTGCCCAGGAAAATGCTGCGGGAGGTTTGTGGAACACCGTTGGTGGCTAGGGTCTATGACTCTGTAAAAGCGTGCCCCGCGCTCGACGACGTTTTAATCGCCACCGACTCGGCGGAAATCTTCGAGGTCTGCCGAAGACGCGGATGCAAGGTACAGATGACCGCTAGCTCACACCGAAGCGGCACCGAGCGCGTGCACGAAATCTCAAATTCAATTTCAGCGGATGTATATATCAATGTGCAGGGTGATGAACCTCTCGTCCTCCCAGAGCATATTTCGACGCTGATTGAATTAATGTCGGACGCGAACGTTTTGGTGGGTACTTTAAAGACGCCGGCGCGGCCGGAAGACGCCAATAATCCAAACATAGTAAAAGTGGTGACCGATATTTTTGGACGGGCGCTATATTTCTCGCGCGCGGCAATTCCTCATGATCGCGAAGGAACGGGTTTTGCGTACTCGAAACATCTGGGATTTTATGCGTATCGCAAGCCCGCGCTGGATAGTTTCGTAGCGTTTCCAGAATCTTCGTTGGAACGCAGCGAGAAACTTGAACAGCTTCGATTTTTGGAAAACGGAATACCAATTTTCGTTGTAGAAACGCCTTACGATACGGTGGGGATCGATACTGAAGAAGATCTTCGCTGCGTCGAAACCATTCTGCGCGGCGAACAATCGAAATAATTCTTAGGGCGACCATGCCTGAGCCGCGGCAATTCTGCGCGAAATTGCCGGGTGCGAGTGAAAAAACCATTCCACAAATTTCGATGGCGACCGTTCGGCAAGATTTTGTTCCGCCAGTTTGTTCATAGATGAGATAAATGGACCAATACCGCCGATGGATTCAAAAGCATAACGGTCGGCTTGGCGCTCGTTGAATCTCGAATAGGCGTTCAAGGCGGGCATCAACAAAAATGAAAGCACGGTCGAGACCAGTATTAGTAAGGGCAGGTTGGCGAAATCCGAAAGCGTTTCGAACAGGTGCAAGCGGTCGACAGCGTAGTGTAGCGCCCAATTCGCAGCCCAGAATCCCACAAACGTGGTTACAGCCTGCACCGCGATGCTTTTGAAAATATGACCATGAACGTGATGTCCGAGCTCATGCGCCAGAACGGCTTCGATCTCATCGGCTGAAAAATTATCTAGCAGCGTGTCAGCCAAAATAATGCGGCGCGTGCTTCCCAATCCGGTGAGGGCGGCATTAGCCTTCTTACTTTTTTCGGAAAGGTTCCACTTATAGACGCCGCGCACTCTGGTTCCGGCTCGCTCTCCCAATCTCACCAAGCGAAGTTTCAATTCGTCATTATCCAGCGGCTCAAATTTATAAAAGATGGGAAACAAAACGACGGGAGCTAGTTGGGCGAGAAGGATAAACAATCCCATCAATACCGCCCACGCGAGAAGCCACCAGTGCTGCGGATATTCGCGGAGAGTGAAGTACAGCAACTCGACCACGATTCCGCCGAGCACGAGACCCACTAGAAAGCCTTTCGATTCGTCCCACAACCATGCACCAAAAGTCTGGTTGGACAAGTGAAAGCGATGCTCCAGGCGAAAGCCGTAATAGTCCAAACCCGATCCAAGAAACTTGCCGATGACCATCAGGATGAGTACATATAAAAAAACCGCCAGCGTGTAATTTTGAAAGGCAGCGTGGTAGGCGACATCCCGTAACGTGCCCGTCCATCCCGTGATTAGGACTATCACCAGCAGCCCCAAGCCCAGCAAAAAATCCGCGATGCCCAGCCAGCGATGGATGCGGTTATAGCGGCGGGCTTCGGGCGAATCGGTGGGTATGGAAACAGCTTCGGTAACGCTCATGCTGAGTTAATTATGGCCTAATATCCTGGCCCGCGGACGAGGGTTTTAACTCGGAAGACGGGGGCGCGGCAGCGATGAAGGACGGAATCGGCATCGGCCGTCGGTGATCTGCCAATACCGGGACTATTCCTGCGTCGCCGATTCGAGGCCGCTTTCAAACTTCCATCAATTCTTTTTCTTTGTTTTTATTCAGCTCTTCCATCTTTCGGATTTCGTCGTCGGTGAGCTTTTGGATTTCTTCCATGGCACGCTTCTCGTCGTCTTCGGTGATCTTTTTGTCTTTCATGGCTTTCTTGATTGCGTCGTTGCCGTCTCGCCGGATGTTGCGCACGGCTGTGCGGTGCTCTTCAAGGACTTTGTTCAAATGCTTCACCATGTCTTTGCGACGCTCTTCGGTCAGCGGCGGCACTGGAACGCGAATTATTTTTCCGTCGTTCATCGGATTCAGGCCGAGTTCTGCGGTACGAATCGCCTTTTCGATTGCGGACAGCGAAGTTGGATCGAACGGCTGAACCGTTAGCAACTGCGCTTCTGAAGCATGCACTTGCGCGATCTGATTCAGCGGCATCTGCGATCCGTAATAATCGACCGTCACCGAATCCAGCATGTGGACTGAGGCGCGTCCGGTGCGCGTCGCGGCCATGGCTTTGCGAAAGTCGTCGACGGCTTTGTCCATGCGTGTCTTAAGTTGGACGTAAGTTTCTTTCAGGCCAGGAATTGCGGCCATTGTGGCTTGAGCCATTTTTAGCTCCGAAATAAGGATTGGAACGTTGAATTATACCTTGGCAGCTGCGGCCGACGCGCTCACGAGCGAGCCGATCTTTTCACCAGTAAGAATTTTGCGGATGTTTCCGCGCTGGTTCAAATTGAAAATGATGATCGGCAGATTATTGTCTTTACAGAGCGAAATGGCGGTCGAGTCCATTACTTTGAGGCCTTGTTGCAGGACGTCCATATAAGTGATTTCGGTAAATTTCTTGGCGTCTTTTACCAGGATGGGATCGGCGTCGTAAATGCCGTCAACCTTCGTCGCTTTCATGATGACGTCCGCTTTGATTTCCATCGCGCGAAGGGATGCGGCTGTATCGGTTGAAAAATAAGGATTGCCGGTGCCACCAGCGAAGATTACGACCCGTTTTTTTTCCAAATGGCGAAGAGCGCGGCGGCGGATGAAAGGCTCGGCAACCTGATTCATCTCGATGGCGGATTGCACGCGCGTGTGAATGCCCTGCTTTTCGAGAGCATCTTGCAAAGCAAGCGCGTTGATTACCGTCGCCAACATTCCCATGTGGTCGGCGGATACGCGGTCCATTTCGCGGGCCTGCTCGGCTACGCCGCGAAAGAAGTTTCCTCCGCCGACGACGATCGCGATCTGCACGCCAAGAGTGTGAACATCCGCCAGTTCAGCGGCGATCTCGTGGATGCGAAGCGGATCGACTCCAAAGCCCTGGTTGGCGGCCAAAGCTTCGCCGGAAATTTTGAGGAGGACACGGTGAAAAACGGGGGCTGACATTGGCAATTTAGTCTAGCATTATGCCTTGAGAGTGGGTATTGGACTCGAATTAATCGGCCGTCGCCAACGCTCGGGACATTCCAAAATCGAACCATCAGTCATTGTCAGAATATCTTCAAACCGGCTCGAAAGGATGTGCTGATACCTCATGCGATGATGAAAATCCGTTTGCGCCTTTAGATCCTCGGATGCGCGACCGATGGGGATTACCACCCCGATTTTCTTGCCTGGAAACGTTCTCTGAACAGCCTACGGCGGGGATCAAATCGGTATCGCCAGATACAATTATCGCGTTATCGTAGCGATCTTGAGCTGCCAGCTCGAACAAACGAATTGCAATGTTAACGTCGGTTTGCTTCTCTTCGAAAGTCTTAATTAAACTTTTGCGCTCCGGACACTTCCTCTGCTTCCGCTTGAACTCGCCGTACGTAATTCGTACTCCTTCTGCTTCGTTGGCTTTAATGAAGAGCCTGTGCCGCGCAACTTTCGCCGGATCCCAAGTCGCAAGGGTCGTGAAATACTCAACCCCTTGAAAGGGTGTCCCTGCCCAAAACGAAACACTTTGCCAGCTTTGTGAGGTTAAGCCATTTACACGGATGATATTCAGGCTTGGTATCGAGCGCGTGGTATAGGTTAAAGCCATCTACCAGTACGTATACTTTGGACATACAAAAGAAAACCCAGCTCCACAGGGATGCTGGGGCCAACGGCATGACCAAGTCATACCCGCTGGGATGATACTTTGATGGTACTGTTCAGCAGTCGAGACTGTCAAGTTACGTTCAAATTGTTGAAATCACTCCGCTTTTTGTTCTGGTTTGGTGATTGCAATGGTCTCGGCTGCCTCTCCTACTTTGAAGCGGGCGAAGCGCCGGACAGCAATATTCTCGCCGAGCTTGCCGATTTTAGTGGCGATCAACTGCGAAATCGTCACCGTCTGATCTTTGATGAACGGCTGCTCGAGGAGGCAGACTTCTTCGTAGAATTTCCCCATCTTGCCCTCGACTATTTTTTCAACCACCGCCGCAGGTTTGCCGGTTGCAGCGGCTTGCGTGCGGTAAATATCTTTTTCGCGCTCGAAAGATTCTGCCGTCACATCTTCCTTGCGGACGAACTTCGGATCGGTTGCCGCAATATGCATGGCGATGTCATGCACGAGTTCTTTGAAATCGTCGGTGCGCGCGACGAAATCGCTCTCGCAATTCACTTCGACGAGCACGCCGATTTTGCCCCCGGCATGAATGTAGCTGGCAACGGCGCCTTCGCTGGTTGCGCGGCCGGCTTTTCGCTCGGCGACGGATGCGCCGCGTTTGCGAAGAAGAACAATTGCGGCTTCAATGTCGCCCTTGGCATCGGTCAGGGCCTTCTTGCAATCCATCATCGGAGCGCCGCTCTTGTCGCGCAGCTCTTTTACTTGCGAGGCGGAAATATTCGCGCCGTTTCCTGCTACTGGGTTATTGGCTGTCATCTCTGGGATAAGTCCTTTTTCAATTCACAAAATTTAACCCGCAGCGGACGACCCGCGCGGGCCTAAGTTTCTCGAGATACCGCTGCATCTTTATATTTGATGCTGGCTTAGAAAGTTTGATGCTCAACTTCCGGCGTTTCAACCTCGGGCTCTTTCGCGGCTACGGGCTGTTTGCGAACGCCCGCGCCGAGCACCTCTTCCATGCTGATGTCTTCGGGGACCGATTCAACGTCGTCAGCCAATGGCGGTCCCTCTGCGGGCGCTTCGGTCGCGGCCAGCGCGGCTTGTTGCGCGGCGGCTCCGGCTGCGGCAGCGAGGTCGGCGTCATTCTTATCGTTCATGAACTGCGAACCTTCGGCGACCGAATCAGAAATCTTCGAGGTAAACAACCGGATTGCGCGTAATGCGTCGTCATTGCCGGGGATCACATAATCCACTTCGGTGGGATCGCAATTTGTATCCACAACGGCAACGACAGGAATGCCAAGTTTGCGGGCTTCTCGCACGGCGATCTGTTCTTTGTTTGAGTCAATAACGAAAATCGCATCCGGCAGACGGTTCATGTTCTTGATGCCGGCAAGGTTCGCTTGTAGGTGTTTGCGCTCGCGCTCAAGCTTGATGACTTCTTTCTTGGGAAGCAACTCGTAGCGGCCATCGGTGGCCATTTCGTCGAGTTCTTTGAGGCGCTTTACCGACTTCTGTACGGTGACCCAATTGGTAAGGAGTCCGCCGAGCCAGCGCTGGTTCACGTAGAATCCGCCGCAGCGCGTCGCTTCTTCCGCAATCGCATCCTGCGCCTGGCGCTTGGTGCCGACGAACAGTACGATCTTCCCGTTCATCGCCAATTCCTGCACAAACTTCGACGCTTCTTTAAACATCTTCAGCGTCTTTTGCAGGTCGATAATGTAGATACCGTTGCGCTCGCCGAAGATGTATTCCTTCATCCGCGGATTCCAGCGCTTGGTCTGGTGCCCGAAGTGGACTCCCGCTTCGAGCAATTCCTTCATGGTGATATTAGCCAATTAACCTCCTCGTTGAGTCTGCATCGGAAACCGCATTCGCCTCCGATTGCCATTCCCGCCCCGCACGCAAGCACGGGAAGAATTTTGAAACAGGCTCTTAGCTGTTAGTTGTTTTAGCTAAAAACCCTTTGTCATTCCGAGCCGTCCGCAGTCGCGCTTGCGCGATGAGCACGAACGAGGAATCCGCTTTACCGTTTGCTGTATTGGAAGCGCTTACGGGCGCCTTTTTGTCCGTACTTCTTGCGTTCTTTCGAACGCGAATCTCTGCTGACTAAGCCTTCGGCTTTCAGCTTTTTGCGAAACTCAATGTTGAATACCATCAGAGCGCGCGCGATGCCGAGTTTGATGGCGTCCGCCTGGCCATTTACTCCGCCGCCGGTGACTCTGGCCACAACGTTGAAAGTATTCGCCATCTCAGTGGAAACCAGCGGTTGTTTCGCCGCTGATTGCTGTGACGGCGTCACGAAATATTCTTCGAACGCGCGGCCGTTAATCTTGAATTCGCCGGTGCCTGGGCGCAGGTAAACTCTCGCGATAGCCGACTTGCGGCGTCCGGTTCCGTAATATTGAACTAATTCTGGCATTTTTAGCTTCTGGCTCCTAGCTTCTGGCTTAAACCTTCAGAAATTAGGGCCGCTTACCTTTCTCTCTAGATAAATTCTAAAAACTAGGCGCGAACTTGCAGCGCCAAATCTTGCGGCTTTTGCGCCTGGTGCGGATGCTTGTCCCCGCGATACACGTTTAATTTCGTAATCATCTGCTTGCCCATTTTGGTCTTGGGCAGCATCCGCAGAACCGCTTGTTCGATGATGAGTTCCGGCTTGCGCGCCAATCTTTCGCGATAATCCTCGGACCGCAGGCCGCCGGGATATCCCGTGTAGTGCTTATAGCTTTTCTGCTCTGCCTTCACGCCTGTGGTCTTAATCTTGTCAGCATTGATGACAACCACATGATCGCCGGCGTCAATGAACGGCGTATATTGCGGATTTTCTTTGCCCATCAGGATCATCGCTACGCGCGACGCGAGGCGTCCGAGGGTTTGCTCGGAGGCATCGACGACGTACCATTTGCGAACGATTTCCCCCGCTTTGGGGAAATAGGTTGACATTAAAAGATCTCCCTAGAAATTAAAAAGCCCAGAAATATTAAAGAAGACCGCCGAGCACCCTGGACGCGCCGAAAGGACGCAGGTTACTAGCGAGCAACCACAGGACTTCCAAAGACTTAAAGATAGCGTAGCCCGGAGCCGATTGTCAATGGAATCACTGAAAGCATGGCTTGCTTCTCGGTCATTCAACCGCGGGAATCATTTCGGAGGGCGTCCGAACGATCCGGCGAACGCGAGACATAGATTTTCCCGCACAAGTACTGGCCTGAGCGACCTCAGTCCGATATAAGTCTTCGCTGCCCACAAAATGGTAACCGGGGTCACTTGACCGCCGGGTCTGATCGGGATAGAAATCAATCTAGAAAATCAAACAAATGGCTAATCCCCGCAAATCAAAATGGATTGAGAACGTCGTGGTTCTCGCGCTGATCGGAATTATGGCGGGGGTGGCAGGAGGTTTTGCCATCGGCCTCGTTTCTCTGCACAGCAGTTCTTCGTCCTCCTCATCAAGTTCACCAGGCCACTGAGTCGGCGACTCTGTCCCTTATCGCGCTCGCAAGGACGTGTACACACGTGTCCAGCCGCTCCTTACCACAGTAATCCTCGCTTCGTTTCAGGCACAGTACACTTGTTGCGTATGGAATATTCCCGCACCCAGGTCGCAATTGCCGCAGGCGCGGGAGCGTTCTTGCTCTTGATTTTTCTCGGCTACTTGCTCTATTTGAATGGACACGACCCGGTAATGTCGCGTTCTGAAGATCGCGATCCGCTCTCGGGCGTTCCAGCGTCAATTTCGCTGAATCCACTTCGAGATCGTTCCTCCGAGCACGTCGCGGCGAAATACTTAAGGACAATGCGCGACGGGAACTGCCAATCTCAGTTGGCGGATATGGAAAAAGATTACCGGAAAAAATATGCCGGGTTCATTTGCGATTCCGAAAGACAACATCCGCTGATTTCGTGGACGATCGTCGATTGGGAGGACCAGCCCCCGTTGCGAGTTTTGCAATATCGCGGCAAGAGATATAGCGATTCGACACGCGACAATACGTATGAGGAACTGCTATCTGTGACCCTTCAAAAACGGGACGCGGGTTGGGTGGTAACTAAATACGACGCCATGTACTAATTCGGCGTTCTTTTTCGCGCACGCCACAGCGAAATCACAATCTGCGCGGTCAAAGCGGCGGAACTGTCAAGGATAACGTCGTGAACAGTCCCGGTGCGGGATGGAATAAATGTTTGGTGCCATTCATCGAGACTGGCGACCAGCGCAGTCAGCAAGAACGAAATCGTGCTCCACCTAACCGTTGAGCTGGCGGGAAGCGTGACGCGCCACGCGCGAAAGAATAAGCAGCTTAACGTGAAGTAACCGACAAAATGGCCCGTCTTGCGAATGTAATGGTGCCAGATCTGGAACCGAGCCGGATCAAGTCCCAAAAGATAATGCAGAATGGGATATAGAAAACGACCAGTATTGTCCGATGAAAGATAACTTGTCGATTCAATGGCAATAATGCCCAGCCAAACGATGGCGGGGGCCCAGGCTTTCCAAATCTGACGAGTCGTATCGTTCAATGGCGGGTCTTATTCGGCTGCATAGTTGGGAGCTTCACGAGTGATCATGACATCGTGGACATGGCTCTCGCGTAATCCGGCCACACTGATGCGAACGAAACGAGTCTTCTGCAACAATTCCGGAATGGTCGAACATCCGCAATATCCCATGCCAGATTTCAGTCCGCCGACCATTTGGTGCACAATCATTGACACGGAACCACGATAGGGGACGCGGCCCTCGACGCCTTCCGGGACCAGCTTCGGCATCCGGTTTGCCTCTTCACCCGTGCCCGATATCGCCGCTGACGCTTCTCCCTCAACGTTCTGAAAATAACGCTCACTCGATCCCGCGGCCATCGCGCCCAATGATCCCATACCCCGATATGACTTGAATGTTCGACCTTGGTAGAGGATCAGTTCGCCCGGACTTTCGTCGGTGCCGGCGAACATTGAGCCAATCATGACGGCGCTTGCGCCCGCGGCCAGTGCTTTGGTGATATCCCCGGAAAACTTAATGCCGCCGTCAGCAATGATCGGAATGCCCGAATCTTTAGTCGCCCGGTAGGCCTCCGCTATGGCGGTGATTTGCGGGACGCCGGCTCCGGTAACGACGCGGGTGGTGCAGATCGATCCGGGCCCGATGCCGACCTTGATGCCATCTGCGCCCGCCTTTGCGAGTTCACATGCGCCGTCGAACGTTGCCACATTGCCGGCGAGCAGCTCGACATCCGGAAGTTTTGCTTTCACCGCGCGAATGGCGTCGAGCACGCGGCTGGAGTGCCCGTGAGCGCTGTCGATGGCTAGCAAGTCAACCTTCGACGCCGCCAAATCCTGCGCCCGTTCCAAGTAATCACCAGTGGCTCCAATAGCGGCGGCGACCCGCAGCCTTCCATGGGAATCTTTTGCCGCGTTCGGATACTTCAATTTCTTTTGAATGTCCTTAACCGTGATCAGACCCTTCAGGTTGTAACTGTCGTCCACGACCAGCAGTTTCTCGACGCGATGCTCATGCAGAATTTTTTCCGCTTCTTCCAACGTCGTGCCGACGGCGACCGTAATCAGATTTTCCTTAGTCATCACACTGCTGATCGGAATGTCGAAGCGGCTTTCGAACCGCAGATCGCGGTTGGTCAAAATGCCAACCAGCTTTTTATTTTTGGTGATCGGGACGCCCGAAATTTTGTACTTCCGCATGACTTCCAGCGCGTCAGAAACTTTGTCGTCCGGCGACATGGTGACCGGATCGACGATCATCCCGCTCTCCGAGCGCTTTACCTTGTCTACTTCGTTGGCCTGCTGTTCTATCGTGAGATTGCGATGAATTATCCCCATGCCGCCCTGCTGCGCCAGCGCGATTGCCATGTGCGATTCGGTGACAGTATCCATAGCCGCGCTGATGATCGGAATATTTAGCTGGATATTGCGCGTGAGCTGGGTCTGAGTGTTGGCGAGCGCCGGAACTACATCTGAACGCGCGGGCAACAGCAGCACATCGTCGAAAGTGAGCGCCTCAGGGACAGGAAAATGAATCATAAGTTTTGGGATCTCGATTTTATTCTAATGCCTGGGGAGCTACGATAAGAGGTCAATTCCGCGATCACTTGGGCGCATCCGCGTCCTGTGGAAACGATTTAAACTCGACCGATTGCGATTTCGTGCTCGTTTTCTTATCGGCCTCAATCTGGGATTGTGTAAGAACCCCTTTCATCACGTAATAAGCTTCGTCGTCCGGCTTCTTGCCGTCGCCGCGTTCGATCGTTCCTTTGAATTCGTACGAAATATTTTCCACGGTTTCTGTCGCGAAACTTAATTTTTTGCCGTCAAGTTTGCCTTGTTTGAAGAAATGATCGATGAATGGGTGGTTGTTTGCTTCCCCATCTTTGTAGCGAGACACGAATCCCGTAACCGTTCCGTTATCCTCCATCGTGAGCTGAACGAATTCGCCCTCCTGAAGGAAGGTATACATCCCCGAATAATCATCGGCAGCGTGCCGCGAATCTTCTCTGCCAGGCTTGGTCTGTCCAAACACGGGGCTCGATAATGTGAGTGCGGCCAGCGTAATTAGAATCATCAGCGACCGATTCATATGCTCCATAATTCCTGGCCGACAGAATTGCTTACTCACTGATTCCAGTCAACGCCAGCAAGGCTAGCAGAATACGTTTCAGACCCGATTCGCGGCCTTCGCAATCAAACCACTCCCGCAGGGTATGAGCCGCGCCGCCGCTGCCGCCGCCGCCCAACGCAACGGCCTCTTTTTCCAGCGATAATGGAATATTCGCATCTGTTGAGGCGCGCTGGATATTGGCTATGTTACCAAGTTCGGCGTCCACCGCCCGGATTACGTGCAGGATGCGGGCGTTTAGATTAAGGTCTGCGGCGGGCCGGTCGCCGATAACGTTTATTTCGAAACTTAATCCGGGAACGTGCTTTTCTCCCGGCGAACGTTTTTCGAAAAGCCTCAGTTCTTCTTCCACGGCAAGTGAAACGCTATTGCGCACAGCCGCTTCAAGGCGTTCTATCTCGGCTGTCGAAGAAGAACGCACGTCCACCCGCATGCTCGCAGATTCAGGAATGGAATTCACCGAAGTGCCGCCCTGAATAACTCCAACATTGATTGTCGCTTTAGGAGAAGATGGCAGCTCTATCTGCATGAGTACATGAATGGCGCGGGCGAGAATCGCAATTGGGTTCGGAGCGCCGAAATCGCTCCATGAATGGCCGCCAGGACCGCGCACGGTAACTTCAAAACGGCGGCTGCCCAATGCCCCGCATACAATCGTGTCCGCCCCGGCGCCGTCGAGCACCACGCAATAAGCGATAGACTCGTTGAGCGGCGATTCGGAGAAGATGTGCCGCATCCCTCGCAAGTCGCCTTCGCCTTCCTCCCCTACATTCCCTACAAAAAGGATTGGCAAATCATGAGAAATTTGCGCGAATTGCAAAACCGCCGCCATGGCAAGCAGGGCCATTGCGCCCGCTCCATTGTCGGATACTCCCGGTCCGTAAAGCCGCGCCCCTCGCTTGCGAATATCCAGGGGCGTGCCATTTGGGAAAACCGTATCGATGTGTGCGCTCACCAGAACAAAATTATTGCCGCGTCCGGCATGTATTCCCCGAACATTTCCAACGGCGTCTATGTGAGAATCTTCCAGGCCCAACTCGCTGAACCGGGCTTTCAGCCACTCGCCGCGCGCGGATTCCCCGAACGGAGGCGCGGGAATTTTGGCCAATTCAACCTGCCAATCGCAAAGCTGCGATTCGTGCGTGCGAAACCACGCGCAGGCCGCGCGCACCGCCGGATGATCGACTAACTGGGCGATCTCAGCGCGAGCTTCCGTCGAGATTTCGGGCAAGTTCGAATGCAGCCTGGATGACAACTTCTCGTACCTCGCAGCATCTAAGTTATAGTTAGTATTCCACCTCGTTTACCGAACTTTCATGAAATTATTCGCTAAGGCTGGTTTTTGGTTATTCGCAGCAACATTCCTTTGCATAAGTGTCTTTGCCCAGGAAGGCACTCTGGATACGGCTAAACCGGCAAGTATTGCGCCAGAGCAAATCATCCAGCGGTTCGCCGCCAAAGAAAAGGACTTCAAAGAAGCGCGAGAGCAATATACTTTCCGGCAATCGGTCACCGTGCAAACGCTCGACGGCGACACGGTAACGGGAGAATATCGCGAGGTCTTCGACGTAACTTACGACGACAAGGGACGGCATCTCGAAAATGTGGTGTTTGCGCCGCAATCGACGTTAGAGGACATACTGATGTCGCCTGAGGACCTCGACGACATCCGGCATCGCCTGCCGTTTGTGCTGACCTCCGATGAAATCGGCGAGTACGACATTCTTTATGCCGGGCAACAGCAGGAAGACGAACTGCATTGTTACGTTTTCGATATAGCGCCGAAAAAGATCGAAGGAAAGAAGCGGTATTTTCAGGGGCGTATTTGGGTGGATGACCGCGACTTTCAGATTGTCAAGACCTTCGGTAAGACCGTCCCTGATATCCGGCACAAGAATGACGAAAATCTGTTCCCCAAATTCACCACTTGGCGCACATTGGTGGATGACAAATACTGGTTTCCTGCGTTTACCAAAGCAGATGACATACTGCACTTTAAGCTGAACGACGTGCACATCCGCGAGATTATTAAGTACGAGGATTACCGCCGATTCGGCGCCAACACGAAAATTACATATCAGGGACAGGAAATACCGAAGGGATCACCCACTCAGCCGAATCCCCAAACTCCACCACCACAACCGCAGAAATAAATCGTGAATTTTTCAAAACGTCTTGAAGCCTCGCGTCCATCCTCAGCTTTGATTTTGACGTCATCCTTGAGCGCAACCAAGGATCTGGCGTGGCTTGAGGTGCGATGGTGCGCGCGGGATCCTTCGGGACGGGCGTCCCTTCAGGATAACGTCAAAAGCAATTGCCCGGGTCGGCAGGGCCCTAGCAGGAACACTAATAGAACAAATATTTTCGCCACTTGTCGTCGGAGCGGCCGATCAGGCGCATGATGTGGCGGCTGGTGTGGAGATTAAAAGCGCGAGGCTCCCGCATAAGTCTCATACCCGCTTCCATGGGAAAATGATTCCCTTTACGGCGATTGCAGGGATGGCAGCAAGCCACCAGATTCTCCCACGAAGACGCGCCGCCCCGCGATCGCGGAATTACATGATCCAACGTAAGTTCGCCGGAGGGCAGGAGCTCGGCGCAGTATTGGCAGGTATTGCGATCCCGCAATAAAATATTCTTGCGCGATAAAGCCCGCGTCTGATGCGGAATACGGCGGTATTCGAGCAGCCGGATTACAGATGGAACCCGGATAGCCAATCGCGCGGCGTGCAGGAAGTGACCATTCTCTTCTTCAGTCATGGCGACCCCCTTCAGCACGAGAACAATCGCGCGCCGCGCGGCGCAAACATTAATCGGCTCGTAAGAAGTGTTCAAAACCAGAACCGGTGCGTGCAGCGCGTGGCCGTTTCCCGTAGGCTCAGGCTGCACTATCACCGCGGAAGCGATTGGAATCCCATGCGCTCCGGGTGCCGAGTTGTTCCATTTTCCTGACATGCATCTGCTCAATTCATCATGCAACCGAGGCCGGAGCGCTGGCAAAATCCGTAATCGCTTGCCCGCTTTTTTTCAACGTCCGCGCTACTGTTGCAACCCAAACTTCAGTGGCTCCCGCCCGCCGCAACACTCGCGCGCATTCGGAGGCGGTCGTGCCGGTAGTGAGCACATCATCCACAAGCAAAATCTCACGGCCGGCTACCATGCCGGGATCGGTCACGACAAACGCTCCACGAAGATTTTCCTTCCTCTGATTCTGAGTTAGTCCAATCTGCGATTCAGTTGCGCGCCTTCTTTTCAGCAGTTCAGTCCTCAAAATAAAGCGCTTTCCGTGCGGCTGACGCTTGATGGCTGCCCGCGCGATCGATTCGGCCTGATTAAATCCGCGTTCGCGAAGTTTTCTGGAATATAAAGGCACTGGAATAACGAGGATCGTTTTAGCTGTGAATGCCGGTGCGGTCCGTGCAATCACACTCGCCAGCAAATCTCCTAAAACACCCGCGGCGGGCCGCACCCCGTCATATTTCAAAAGATGAATCATGCCCCTCAGCCCGGTCTCATAGCTGCCGTAAGCGAATGCCATGGAGTAACGAGGTCTTGTGGTTCGACAAATCCCGCAAAGCCTTTTTCCCTCTGCGAAGAGTCCGGTGGACGCACCTGATGCGCTGTCGAAACCGCGCTGCAAACGCTCGCCGCACACTCCGCAGAAGTTTCCCTCCATGGGACGCATGGATCTCAGGCAATCGATGCAAACAGGTAGCCGGGAGATATTCGTCAGGAAGGAATTACAGAGGCGACACTCGGAAGGAAAAATCGTCGCAAACAAGCTCTCGGTAATGCCGCGAAGCCAGGATGCAGGGAGCCTCTCCTTCGCCGCACACTCACTTGCGATCGCTCGGGCTAGATCCTCGTTACTGCTGAAGACGAACCTCCCTCGCCGGAAGACGGCTACGGGCAAACTGACGTGTTGCGTACCAGTATAGCGGGTGCGTCATTTCAGGCGCAAACTTGCTCAGAAGGAAGGCCTTGCTACCGTTTGATTTTGACGTCATCCTCGAGCGCAGCGAAGGATCTCGCGCGCGGTGTGATGAAGTTCGATGGCGCGCCAGATCCTTCGGGATGGCGTCCGGGGGTGACATCAGAGATTTGTAAAACGGCTCCGATGTACCATGAAACGGTGAAAAGGTTGGCGGACACCATTTCGAGGTTCATTTCCGAAGAGGATCTTCTAAAGCCGGGGGATCGGCTCGGGCTCGCCGTTTCCGGTGGATCCGATTCGGTTGCGATGCTGCGTCTGCTGCTGGAATTGCGCTCGGAGTTGGGCATCGTTCCCTCCGTGCTCCATTTCAATCATCGCCTGCGCGGTGATGATTCGGATGCGGATCAGGAATTCGTGAAACAACTTTCGCAACAGCTCAGTCTGGAGTTTTTTTGCGGAAATGAGAACGTGGCTCTCTGGGCTGAACGACGAGGCCTGAGTCTGGAGGCTGCGGCGCGCTCGTTGCGCTATGATTTTTTTTCCCAAGTAATGCGCGACGCGAGAGTGGACCGCGTAGCTACCGCGCATACATTAGATGATCAAGCCGAAACTGTGTTGTTAAAGTTGAGCCGCGGCGGCGGAACCCGTGGCCTTGCAGGAATCTATCCAAAGTTAGCCGTGAACGGGTCCTCCGCAAGTGATCCTGGAAATGCGATTATCCGGCCGCTACTGAAAGTGCGCAGGAGCGAACTCGAATCCTTTTTGTTCTCTATTCGACAAAGCTGGCGGGAAGACAAAAGTAATCGCGACTTAAGGCATATGCGCAACGTGGTTCGTCATGGAATCATGCCTCGGCTGGAGCGCAATCTTAATCCATCCGTGCGCGAAGCGCTGGCGAACACCGCCGAAATCGCGCGTGCGGAGGAAGAATACTGGACGGCGAGAGTTTCGGCGTTGATGCCCAACCTGATTAAGCCGGAAGCGCGCCAAGGTTCCTTAACGCTGGATATTGACGTTTTGTGTGCACAACCCATTGCGCTCCAACGGCGCGCGATTCGGGCATTCGCGGAGTTGTCGGGTTTCAGGCTCGAATTCAAACACGTAGAGCAAGTTCGCCGGCTAGCCTCCGTTGTCCACAAAACTCAGTCTGTAAAATTGCCCGGAGGCTGGATTGCAAGCCGTGATACGAGATGTATCAGTCTATTCGCTTCTGCTCCTAATCCGAAACGCTGTGACTACGAATACGCTTTAACACTTCCAGGAGAAGTCGCGATCCCCGAGGCTGGAAAGTTGATTAGGGCCGTGGTAATCAGTCCAACCGAGCAATGGGCGTATAATCTTGACCATGCAATTGATCCAGCCTTGCTGGCAAATGGATTGCACGTACGAAACTGGCGCGCGGGAGATCGTTTTTGGCCCGGCCACAGTAAGTCTTCAAAGAAAATTAAACGGTTGTTGCAGGAGCGGCATATTAGCAAAGAGGATCGCATGCTAATGCCTGTAGTGGCCAGCGGCGATCAAATTGTGTGGGTGCAGGGATTCGCGACTCCGAGAACTTGGCGGCCGCCGGATTCCGCTCGCGAGGTTGTAATTATCGAAGCATCGAATATCTAGCAATGAGGATAAGCGCATTGCCCCATGAATGAAGAGTCTAATCTCGAGCGGCCAAGTGCCGTGATTGGAACGGAACAGATTCAGAAGCGCGTTCGCGAGATGGCGCGCCAAATTTCCGACGACTACCAGGGCAAGACAATTTACGTGCTGGCAGTTCTCGAAAATGGATTTATGTTCGTGGCCGATCTGGTGCGCTCCCTCGAAGTTCCGTTGATTTGCCAGTTCATCAAGCCCACATACAACCTGCAAGACGAAAGCGGACGCGGCGAGTGGCTCGAGATATTTTTCAGCCAGGAACCCGACATTCGCGGACAGCACGTGCTGCTCGTCGAGGGCTTGGTGCATTCCGGCATCACCACTGACTTCCTCATGAACGACCTGCGCGCTCGCGGCGCCGCATCCGTTAAGCTGGCAACACTGTTGGACCGTCAAATGGCGCGGCGCGTTCAGTTGCAGCCGGACTATTTCGGCTTTCTTGTGGACGAAGCATTCCTGATCGGCTACGGCTTGGGATCGGCCGAGCAAACCGCGCGCAATTTGTCTTACCTCGCGGTAGCGAGCTAGCGAGATACACCCCGCCGGTGCTCAGTATTGCACTTATGACTTTAGTTACCAGTCGCGGAGCATTCTTTATTTGTTCAAGAAGGTTTAGAATTGCAATCTGGGAATTGTCCCCATCCAAAATCTCCCGACGGCATCTATATAGATGGTTTCCCCGGTAGCAAATTGGAGCGGAGCCCGAGTTCAGGAGTTTTTAGGTGAATTCAACAGCCAAAACTATCGTCTTCTGGGTCGTCATACTCGTCTCAGCGTTCGTTCTGTGGGAAGTAGTTACGGTCAGCCACGCAGGGCCTAAGGAAAAGGAAGTCAATTTTTCTCAATTCCTTTCGGACGTTAACCAGGGCCTCGTGAAAGAAGTGTCTGTCACAGGCATGGAAGTTCGTGGCAAATACCGCAACGATTCCGCCTTCCACACCACCCAGCCGGCGAATTATCCGGAGATTTACAACACGCTTCAAGCGAAGGGCGTGAATATGACCATCCACGACGTCAGCAACAGCAGTTGGGCATGGCTGTATCAGTTGGCTCCGCTGGGATTGCTGGCATTGTTGTGGTTCTTCATGATCCGGCAGATGCAGACCGGAGGCAATAAAGCGCTGTCGTTTGGCAAGAGCCGGGCGCGCCTGCTCTCGATGCAGCAGAAGAAAGTCACGTTTAAGGACGTAGCTGGCGTTGAAGAAGCCAAAGAGGAGCTGAAAGAGATCATTGAGTTCCTGCGCGAGGCGCAGAAATTCCAGAAGCTCGGCGGACGAATTCCGAAAGGCGTTTTGCTTGTCGGACCTCCCGGCACTGGCAAGACGTTGCTGGCTCGTGCGGTCGCGGGTGAAGCGAACGTCCCGTTCTTCTCCATTTCAGGCTCCGATTTCGTCGAGATGTTCGTTGGCGTGGGAGCCAGCCGGGTACGCGATCTGTTTGAGCAGGGGAAGAAGAATGCTCCATGCATTATTTTTATCGATGAAATCGACGCTGTCGGACGGCATCGTGGCGCGGGCCTCGGCGGCGGGCACGACGAGCGCGAGCAGACACTGAATCAATTGCTGGTCGAAATGGACGGCTTCGAATCGAACGAGGGTGTCATTCTGATGGCCGCGACGAATCGTCCGGATGTGCTCGATCCGGCGTTGCTGCGGCCCGGACGCTTTGATCGCCGGGTGGTGGTGAATCGCCCTGATGTGCGCGGACGGGAAGAGATTCTGCGAGTTCATACCCGCAAGATTCCGCTTGCCGACGACGTTGATCTCTCCGTGCTGGCTCGTGGCACACCCGGATTTTCGGGCGCCGATTTAGCGAACATGGTTAACGAAGCCGCACTGAGCGCCGCACGCCAAAATCGCAAGGCCGTGTTGATGTACGACTTCGAATTGGCGAAAGACAAAGTCTTGATGGGAGTGGAGCGCAAATCCCTGATTCTCACCGAAGAAGAGAAGAAGGTTACCGCATACCACGAAGCGGGACACGCGTTGGTAGCCGCCAAGCTGCCGAATTCCGACCCCTTGCACAAGGTCACGATCATTCCGCGCGGCATGGCGTTGGGCGTGACCATGCAGTTGCCGATCGACGACAAACACAACTACACCAAGGAATATCTCGATACCGAAATCGCTATCATGATGGGCGGCCGCATCGCCGAAGAAATGTTCCTCAACCAGATGAGCACCGGGGCAGGCAATGACATCGAGCGCGCCACGGAATTAGCCCGCAAGATGGTTTGCGAGTTCGGCATGAGCGATCTGGGTCCGCTAACTTTCGGCAAAAAAGAAGAACAGATCTTCCTGGGACGCGAAATTGCCCAGCATCGCGACTACAGCGAGGCTACAGCGATCAAGATTGACGACGAAGTTCGCCGGATGATCGGGCAGGGTTACAACACGGCCAAGGGAATCCTGGCGGAAAATAACGGCACCCTGGTCAAGATCGCCCTCGCGTTATTGGAACGCGAAGTACTGGACGCTAACGAAATCAAATTGATCATCGAAGGACGGGAACTGCCGAAAGTCATTCCGCCTCCGAAATCAGACGACGGTGGAATTCAACAAGTCCTGAAACCTGCCCCCGGTCAGCCCGGGATCGTGAAGGGCGGGGAGCGTCCGGCTCCAGCGTAGAGTCCCTTGATTTCGAGAATCCCGCCTTAAAATAAATAAAATAGTAGAGCAGTCATCCCGAATCTCGGCGTACTTCAGCCGAGAGAGGGATCTCGCGCGCTGCTTCTCGGCGCTCCGCCAGATACGATTCTTTGTATCCCAGATAATTGTTCGCGTAGCGCATGATGGTTTCGTGATCTTTTGCTTCCAGCTTGCGACGGAATTTCCCGGGAGATCCCATCCACAGCGACCCGGGCTCGACAACTGTTTTCTCGGGGATTAATGTCCCGGCGGCGATGATCGATCCGGCCCCGATGCGGGCGCCATTCAAGATGATTGATCCCATGCCGATCAGACAGTGGTCTTCGATGGTGCATCCATGTAATGTGACGTTATGCCCGACCGTAACGTATTCGCCGAGGAAGACCCCGTATTGCTCTTTCATGCCGTGGAGCACGCTACAGTCCTGGATATTCGAGTACGCGCCGATGCGAATGGAATGAACGTCGCCGCGGACGACGGCGTTCATCCAGATGCTGGCGTGTTCGCCGAGGACAACGTCTCCGATGAGCTGCGCCGAGTCGTCAACGTAGCAAGAGGCGGGTACGGTTGGCGTGATGCCTTTGTAGGAGCGGATCATTGCTTCGAAATCTCCGGCTTTGAAGTGCCTTGCTGGTTAATGCCGAGCCGCTCGGACATTTCTTCATAAAGAAATCCCTCGCCGGGACGGTAAGGCTGCACCCATTCGCCATCAATCACAAACTGCGGAATCGCCCGCTTGCCCGTCTGCCTAACAACTTCCTCAGCCGCCCCGGCAGTCTTTTCAATGTCGATGTCAGTAAACGGAATGTTGTGTTCCTGAAGAAACCGCTTAGCCACGCGGCAGTCAGGGCACCAGAACGCGGAGTAGACGGTCACTTGCATCGTTGTAAGTGTAACTGAGGAGATGCTTCCCTTATCATCATTGTCATTCCGAACCCGCTTTAGCGATGAGGAATCTGGTTTCCGCGCGTGAAATCAGCGGATTCCTCGCACGACGCGCGCTACGGTATTCCAGGGCTGGTAGAGGACTGGCCGTGTGATATATGCCGCGTGATATACTATGGTATAGATCACGTTTAGGGGAGCCAGATGCCGCGCACGGCCAAACTATTCCGCAATGGACGCAGTCAAGCCGTACGCCTTCCCGCTGAGTATAGGTTTGAAGGCTCGGAAGTCTTCATCCGTAAGGACGAGACGACGGGCAACGTGATCTTATCGCGACGGCCGGAGTCGTGGGACGATTTTTTTGAATTGATAAAGAATGGCGATGTGCCCGACGATTTCCTGGCCGACCGCAAGGATGTCCCTCCACAAAAGCGTGATCTGTTCTGACGGCCATGCGGTATCTCCTCGATACCAACATGGCGAGTTACGTAATCAAAAGAACTTTTCCCCGCGTTCGTCAGCGATTAGAAAATATAGCGATGGCCGAGGCGGGAATTTCATCTGTAACGGAAGCTGAACTGCGCTTCGGTGTCGAGAGAAGGCCGGAAGCCACCCGGCTAAAGACAATAGTCGAGGAATTTTTGTTGCGCGTCGAGATTCTACCGTGGGATTCGGAGGCTGCAAAACAATACGCCTCAATCCGGGCTGCGCTGGAGCGAGATGGAACTCCGATGGGCAACTTGGACATGATGATCGCGGCGCAGGCTTTGGCGGTTGGGTGCGTGTTAGTTACGCATGACCAAGGTTTTCGGAGGGTCAAAAAGCTGAGAATCGAGGATTGGACTCGGGCCTGAAGAAAGAAAAAGTTAAATCGCTTGAGGGGTTGTACCACACCCTCACGTGATGCTTCTGCACCCATGAGCCGCCGAACCACCGAACATTCCCATAGTTGTCGGTATCTGAACTGTCCAAGCGAGTATTCGGCGAAGCCTCGATCAGCCTTAAGGCAGCCTCCGGTGCAAGCGACTTTGCGTCATGGACATTTACTTCGAACCATTCGCAAAAATGCGAGAATCCAATGCTCGTGCCCTCCACATAGTGCGAATTGTGGTAGGGCATCCGAAGATCAAATCTGGCACTTTTAGAACGCATTCTCTCTGCGACATCTCGGAAAGTTAAGTAATCATTCATACTGGGGCGCGTTATGCTTCAATCGCTTTATTTTTTTCACATTTGTCACACAATTCTTCGCCCGTATCTGGATAGTGCTTGATCGGGACGTCGGACCGTCCGTATCGAGGGCAGGGGTTTGCAGTGGATGGCATATTTGGAAATTGTAGCGCTACCGCCTCAACTTGATTTGAACGGATCCCCAAGCTTTGCTCGGACTGGACAAGCAGGAGTGCCCGTCCCCACGCAGTCACAGGCAAAAGCAAAAGCCGCCAGCTTTTGGCTGACGGCTTAGCTTTGCCGAGGCTGTTGCTCGGCAGACACCCGAGGGCGGCCCGCCCTACGCGCGCAGCGATTATTTTTTCTCTATGACATCAACTGACGCGCGCGTGTTTTCCCAATCCATGTTCACCGTGCAACTGTCGCCCTTTTGGTCGAAGCTGATCGTAAAATTCTCGACCATTGAGGGTGTCTTTGAAACCGTCATGTCAGTCCGCAACAATTCGTCGTCCTGATACTTATACGGTATGCCCCACTCGCCGGTTTTCTTGTTGACGATCAGCGCCCACTTATCTTGATTAGGAACGGTGAAGATCGTGTAAGAGCCGGCTGGTACATTTTTTCCGCCGACAGTCACGTCTGCGGTGGGCACAAACGTCGTAGCATCGTTCGCGCCCGTACGCCACACTTCGCCATAGGGGACTAATCCCCCATATATTTTCCTGCCCTTGGCGCGCGGACTGGAATAGTCAATCGTCACCGTCTTACCGTCAGAAAATTTGCACTGCGCATTCGCGGGTGGGCTCGGCTTCTTTCCCGCATCCTGAGCAAATGCAATCGCGGAAGTTACAACGGCTAAAATGATATAAGTCAAAACTTCGGATCGTTTCTTCATGACTGTCTCCTGTCGGTTCGATACTTAGACTATCAAAGTGCCGAGTGGTTAGCGCGAGGGAAATTATCCTCTAACCCCTGGCACAGTACAATTGAGCGATGCCGGTATTCGACGAAAAGCGCGACGAATTAGATCACTACGAGACAATGATGGGCGTGCCGCGAGGACGTTTGGCAGTCACCATGGATATGATCACCGATGCGATGGCGCTGGTGGGTCAACATGGCGTCTATTGCCAAAGCCAGCGTTGGGCGGGAAAGCCGGTCCTCGATATTCAAATGGTAATGAAAAATTTGACCGAGGCGAAAGAATTAATTCAAACCGTTATGGAAGCTATGGATAAAAAGCCCTGAGTGCGATGCCGTAGGATCCAGGGCGTGGCGAAAAGTCAGGAACTGAGCGGCCCGCTCTTTATCCGGCTGATCTCAACGCGCCGCAATTCAGCCAGAAAGTTAGCGGAATAGGCCAATGACTTCAGTTCGTCAGCGCTGCCGCCCGCTTCCCGATGAAGAATCAGCGCGCGTTCAACTATCGCATGCTCCGCTTGCTCCATCAATCTCGCCGCCATTTGCGGATCGGTTTCCAAAAGCGCCGCCTGATAGAGTTTCTTCCATTCCTGGTTGCTCTTGCTTTCATCTTTCATGGAATGACCTCCCTGCCGGACGAGAATCCTCCATTACCGTGATCTTCGGGGGGTAAAGCCGAGTCTTGAATCGCCTGCACAATGGCCCCCATGCCGCCAACGGCTTTCGAAATCACTTGCCTAACGCCGACGGACTGAGCCAATTCGGCGAGTTGGTCGGACGCAAACATGGTGAACAGCAGCATCACGCTGCCGGGAGCCTCTAAGGCAATCTGGCGGGCGGCTTCCAGGCCATTCATGCCTGGCATGGCATAATCCAGGAGCACCACATCGGGTTTGGATGACCGGACCATTTCAATTCCCGCTGGTCCACTTTCCGCCTCGCCACAGACCTCCCAGTTAGGGGTAAGTTCAAGACATGTCCGCAAGGCGCGGCGCACGTGTGTGCTATCGTCGACGATCAAAATTCTCAGCAAGTTGGCCTCAGACGCGGTTAGCATACAACTTTATCCACACTAAGAGCCATACAGTAAATTGCGCAGATGTGACTGACGAGCCAATTATCGCCGGAGGCAACGGCAACGTTTACTTGCCGCCATCTGCTCACATGGATCGGCCGACCGCGCCCGGCGTCCGCCTTAGGCGGGCACTCTGCGATAAAGATCAAAATATTTTTGTCTGATCATTCGCTCGTAAGGCGGGCGTCCGAAGGCCAGGTCGCGCTTTTTGAAAAGCCCGGTAAATAGCACAATTAACTCGCGTGGTGACCGCTCTAGAGAACTCTCAATATTCCGGAACACGGCGTCCATGACCGGCGGCGAAAAAGGGCTATAGAAGTATAGGAAAGCAGCCTCGTCCGGTAGTTGATACTCTGTAGCGTCCGCAGTAATCACTTCGATTTTACGGTGGGGGCGTTGGCGGCTGCGATACTTCTTTACATTCTGGCTGGCTATCTCCGACAGTTGCGGCACAAATTCCAAACCAATGACCCTGCGGAAAGGAAATTCGGAGGCTACAAGCAGGGCGCGCCCTTTGCCGCATCCGTAATCGACAAAAATATATTTCTGAAAGTCGATTCCCGAACTAATCAAACCGCTGCGGATAATGCTGGGATGATGAGAGTGGTATTCCAACCCAAACGTTTTGTTCCTGCTGTCGAAATCAAAAGCGCCCAGCGGAATTTCCCCGCAGGTATCGACGCCATGAATAACGTCCCATGCCTTGCAACGAAAATTATTGACGGACCGAAGTAAAGAATGGCGCAAGGGCGTGCCTCGCATAAAGTCTGCCGCTAACTGTAAGCCACGCAATGTCCGGCACGTGACATTGCCCTGAATCTAAACGCCACACACCAAGACGCAGCGTTAAGGCCCATATGCCTTTCACTTCAGTACGGAATCCAACTTGTTTCACGCGGCAAACGAAGCGGATGGGAACATCGCCGCCCAATGCACCCAAAATACGGCAAGCGGCAGAATCTACTGGATTGAACTGGCGACGCTCGAAAATGCGGTATTCGAGTTCGTTCCAATTAAGCGGATGGTTCCAACGACAAGCACCAGAATCACCGCGAGCATGACAGCATACTCGGCAATGTCCTGACCTTCGTCCTCGATAAGAAGTCTACGAATCAACTTTGGCATACCAACCTCCGGGGGATGAGTTCGGCTCACACCATCATGAAGGGTCTGCGGACGCTTGTCAAACTGTGAATACTGTGGATTGGTGCGGTTTTCGGAGGTTTTTTAAGATCGTGACGGTAAACTCCACAGCACAAACGTATTGCGCGGATTAGCGAACGAGATCGGCAACCGACTGGGAAGCGTACTCCAACACGCGGCCGGGAAGGACGCCGAGGTAGATGGTCGCGGCCAGGCTGATCGCAACGGCGGTGCCGAGAGCAGCCGGAATTCGCGGAAGGGGAGCCTCGATCCTCGGCTCGCGCATGTACATCACAACGATGATCCGCAGATAGTAATACGCGCCTACCGCGCTATTGAGCACACCGATGATTGTTAGTCCGACTAAGTTCGCTTGCAATGCCGCGCTGAATACGTAAAATTTCGCAAAGAAGCCGCCGGTCATTGGAATCCCGATCAGCGATAGCAAAAAAATCGTTAGCGCCAGAGCCAGCAATGGGGAGCGTCGGCCCAGTCCGGCGTAGTCTTCCATGGTTACGTAACGTTCTCCGGCGCCCCCGAAGTGGCTGACGATGGCGAACGCGCCAAGGTTCATGGCCGCGTAGGAAGCCGTGTAAAACATTGCGGACGGGATGCCATCATGCGGCAAGGCAGCGAACGCGACTAACAAATAGCCAGCGTGGGCGATGGAAGAATAAGCGAGGAGCCGCTTGACGTTATCCTGCACCAGCGCGCCGATGTTGCCGAGAGTCATTGACAGCGCGGCCATGATCCAAATCAGCCACACATGTCCCGGGGCATGCGCTTCGAATACGACGCGCAGCAATACGGCGAACACAGCAGCTTTAGGCGCGGTGGACATGAATCCGACGATTGGTGACGGCGCGCCTTCGTAAACGTCGGGTGTCCAAATGTGGAAGGGGGCGGCGGCGACTTTGAAGCCGAGTCCGACGAATATTAGAGCGATTCCGACGTACGCCAAGACCGGGATGTCGCCAGAGCCAAGTACGTCCCCTATGACGGTGATGTTCGTGGAGCCGGTGGCTCCGAACATCAAAGCCACGCCATAGAGGAAAAATGCCGTGGCGAACGATCCCAGAAGAAAATATTTGACCGAAGATTCGCTGCTGATGGCGGCGCGTCTTCTGAAGCCCGCGAGCACGTAGGTGGAGATTGAAGAAATTTCCAGCGCCACGAAAATCAAAACCAGTTCGACGGCGGATGACATTAGACTCATGCCGACCGCGCCGAGCAGGATCAGGGCATAGTATTCGCCCGCGCGAATTTCTTGCACTTCCATGTATTCGTAGGAAGTGAGAATGACGACCGCGGTAATCGCGGCGATGAGCACATGGAAAAATATGCTGAACGAATCTACACGAACCATTTCCCAGAAACCGAGCCCGGGAAACTGCGCCTGATAAATGCTGGCGGCGATGGCTGCGAGAGATCCGATGAGCGCAACAATGCCAAGTATTTTCTGGCTGGCGCGATCGTCGACCAGAGGATCGAGCAACATGATGATCATCCCGAAAATCGAGAGCACGATCTCCGGCAGAATGCGGATGTAATCCACCAATTGCGGCAACGGATGCCCGGCCATGTTCACCGTCCGGCCACCTTGCTGGCCAACTGAGCAAAAGGCGCGAGGACATTTTTAACGGAGGGATCAATTGCGTTCAGCCAAAGCAAAGGCGCGACACCCATAACCAACGCCATCGCCGCAGCGGGCCAGAGCGCGGCACGTTCCCGAAGATTCATATCTGGAATCGATTGATTCTCGGGATGCGTAACTTTGCCGAAGAACACGCGCCGGTACATCCATAGCAGATAGCAGGCGCTCCAAATCACTCCGGTGGCCCCGAGAACACCATAAACGGCACGCGCCTGGAATGCTCCGCTGAGAACAAGGAATTCGCCAATGAATCCGTTCAGCAAAGGAAGGCCGACGGAGGCGAGCACAATGAATAAGAAAAATGTTGCGTAGCGGGGCATGGGCGTCGCCAGGCCGCCAAACTCGGCGATGTCATATGTATGCTTGCGCTCGTAGAGAATTCCCGCGAGCATGAATAGGCCGCCGGTCGAAACTCCATGCGCGAGCATGACGTAGGTGGCCCCATCCAATCCGGCTTGCGTGAAGCTGAAAATTCCGAGGACGACAAATCCCAAGTGGCTTATCGACGAATATGCAATCAGCTTTTTCAGATTCGGCTGCACCATGGCGACCAGCGCGCCGTATATGATCCCGATCAACGCGAGAATCATGATCCATGGCGCGTTATGGCGCGCTTGATCGGGGAAGAGGCCGAGATTGAATCGCAGCATTCCATAGGTGCCCATTTTCAATAGAACACCCGCCAGCATTACCGAGCCTGCGGTGGGCGCTTCGACGTGCGCGTCAGGCAGCCACGTGTGGAATGGAAAGAGCGGGACTTTGACGGCGAAGGCGATGAAGAACCCCAGAAAAAGCCAGACTGCGGCGCCGGAAAAATCTTGTACCTGGCCATCGCGAATCGCGTTCTGCACAGTGACGAAATCGAAAGAGCCGACCCGCGCGTAAAGCCATAGAATCGCCGCCAGCATAAACATGGAGGCAATCATGGTGTACAAGAAAAATTTAATGGCGGCATACACGCGGCGGCCGTGCCCGTACATTCCGATCAGCAAAGCCATCGGAATGAGCGTGGCTTCCCAGAAGAAGTAAAACAGAAATAAGTCCAGCGACGTGAATACGCCGATCAGAGCGGTTTCCAAGACCAACAGCAGGATGAAAAATTCTTTTACACGCTCGTGAATTGAGTTCCACGAAATTAGAACGCACAGGGGAGTGAGGAACGTCGTCAGCACGATCAGCCACATCGAGATTCCGTCGACGCCCATGTGGTAATGAATGTTCGGTGATGAAATCCAAATATTGTCGTGCTCAAACTGAAAGGCAGCAGCCAGACCGCGCTGGAAATGCGCCGGCAAATGTAGCGAAACAACGAAAGCCAGCAGCGAGACTACCAGCGCGAAAACTTTGATATCGCGATCGCGGCGCGGAAACAGCAAAAGCAGCAGCGCTCCGGCAAGCGGGATGAAAGTAATCAGCGAGAGGATGGAGCCGTCGAGGTCGGTCATGTTCATCGCAGGGCCACCCATATCATGTAAGCGATCACCGCAGCGGCTCCTATCGCCACCCATCCCGCGTAAGAGCGAACGTTTCCGGATTGCATGCGCCGCACGGTGTCCGAAACATCGCGAGCACCGTCGGCGCTATTGTCTATGGTCGCGTCAATTACTCCCTGATCGATGCCATGCCACAATATCGCGCGCGAGCCCTCAACAAGTGGCTTGACGAACATCGTCGCGTAAAATTCGTCGACGTAATATTTGTTGAGCACGGCGTCGTAGAATCCGCCAAGGCGTCGAGCAATCTGCTGGGGAAGTTGGGGACGTTTCAGATAAAGCAACCACGCGAGATAGATTCCGGATAGTGCTGCGAATACCGAGATTCCCGTGAATGCCAATTCAGTTCCATGGCCAGTTTTAGGTTCCTGGCCTTCGGTTTGCTTCTCGGGAGGCGCGGTCTCACCGGGCGATGCGTGATTCGAATTGACATCGGGTGCAGTGGCGCGGAAAACGGGCCCTAGAAATTTGTCGAACTTATTGCTGCCGCCGAGCGATCCCGGAACGCCAATCCATCCGCCTACCACTGAGAGCACCGCGAGAATAACTAACGGCACCAGCATGACTTTGGGACTCTCGTGAATTCCGTGCCCGTGTGGCGCCGGCACTCCTGCCCGCGAAGCGGCGGCAGAATCATGGCCGCCATGGCTTTCGTTCGCACGAGAGTCTTCCAAATTTCCGCGATATTCCCCGAAGAATGTCATGAACCACAGCCGGAACATATAGAAGGAGGTGAGAAACGCAGTAAACAATCCGATCAGCCAATAAATCCAACTGGCCTGATAGGCTCGCCAAAGAATTTCGTCTTTGCTGAAGAATCCGGCGAAAGGGGGGATTCCGGCAATCGCGAACGTGGCAGCGGTCATGGTCCAGAATGTCCAGGGGATTTTCTTTCGCAGGCCGCCCATGCGACGCATGTCCTGCTCCCCGCCCAAGCCGTGAATTACGGACCCAGCGGCGAGGAATAACAATCCCTTAAAAAACGCATGCGTCATCAGGTGAAAAATTCCGGCAGAGAACGCGGCGACTCCGCAGGCGAGAAACATGTATCCGAGTTGCGAAATAGTCGAGTACGCGAGAACTTTTTTGATGTCCGTCTGCACGACGCCAATGCTAGCCGCGAAGATTGCGGTAAGCGTTCCTATGATCGCGACCACGGTCAGCGCCGATGGCGCGCGCTCAAAAATCACATGCGACCGCGAAACCATATACACCCCCGCAGTGACCATCGTGGCGGCATGGATTAAGGCCGAGACTGGAGTTGGACCTTCCATTGCGTCCGGCAACCAAACATAAAGCGGGATTTGCGCGGACTTGCCGCAGGCTCCGACCAGAAGCAATAACGCAATGGTCGTGAGCAATCCGGCGCCAGCCGTTTCGGGAGCAAGCGGCGCGACGTTCTGGAACACTGTATTGAAATCGAGGGAGCCGAAATGCTGGATGATAAGAAAAAGCGCAATCAGGAATCCGAAGTCACCGATGCGGTTGACGATGAACGCTTTCATGCCGGCGGATGCCGCGGAATCTTTCGTAAACCAAAAGCCGATCAGAAGATAAGAAGCGAGGCCGACGCCTTCCCATCCGATAAACATCAGCAAATAGTTCGCGGCCAACACCAGCGTCAGCATGAAAAACATGAACAGGTTCAGGTAAGCGAAGAAGCGATAGAATCCCGCGTCATCCCACATGTATCCGACAGAATAAATGTGAATCAAAAATCCCACGCCTGTGACGATCAGCAGCATGATCAGCGACAATTGATCGAGATAGAACACGAAATCAACCTGGAAATTTCCGGCCCGCATCCAGGTGGCAAGAAATTCCGTGTGGGGCAATGTTAAGGATGAAAATTGGGATACGACCCAGAGCGCCATAGCGAACGCCGCCCCGCAAAAAAGTAGAGCAATGCTCGAAACCGTCGCGCGTGAAAAGCGCTTTCCCGCCGCGCCGTTGATAGCGGCGCCGGTCAGCGGCAGCAGCGGGATGATCCAAAGATGAAGGTCTGGGTTCATAGCTTGAGCAAATTGACTTGATCGACGTTGAGAGTCTCGCGCGTGCGGTAGACGGCAATAATGATCGCCAGGCCGACGGCGGCTTCGGCGGCGGCGACGACCATGACGAAGAAAACAAAGACCTGTCCACTAAGCTGATGCCATTGCGCGGCGAATGCCACAAACGAAAGATTCACGCCGTTTAGCATCAGCTCAATCGACATGAAAATCGTAATGATGTTCCGCTTGATGAGGAATCCAGTCACGCCACATGCGAACAAAATTCCACTGAGGACAAGGTAATAAGAGACGGGGACCATTAATTCTTTCCCTCCGTCCGCTGAAGAGCTTCGGGACGCGCCGCGAGAACGACCGCGCCCATAATGGCGATGAGAACTAGAATCGATGTCACTTCAAATGGCAAAAGAAATTGATGGAATAACAACTGCGCTATTTCTCTGGGAGGACCGGGCAGCGCGCCCGCTTCGACAGATCCCGTACCCGAATGTGCAATGAGAATCCACGCCATGAGGACGCTGCCAATCAGCATGCCCGGGATTCCGATTACCAAAGAGACGCGGCTGCCTTTGGTTTGTTCCTCTTTCCCGGCATTCAATAGCATGATTACGAAAACAAATAAAACCATAATCGCGCCGGCGTAGACGATGACCTGCACCGCAGCGACAAACTCCGCGCCGAGCAGAAGATATTCGACTGCGAGTGATCCCATGACCACGACGAGCGATAGAGCGCTGTTGATGGGATGACTTTGCACGAGGAGATTGACGGCACCCGCCGCGCAGATCAGTCCAAAAATCGAAAATAGGATTAAATGAAGCATTGTCAAAGCTACCGCAGTGGCTAAAGCCGCCTTCAAATAACTCGTTTATCGTAGCTAAAGCGCTGCGCCACCCAAATACAAGAGCACCCAAAACCATTGTTCCCGAATACGCGCAGCGTTACCGAATGAAACAGCGTTACCTAAAACACAGTGACACCTTACGCCCGCAACGCCACCACTAACGCCGTAATCACCAGGTTTGCGATTGCCAGCGGCAGCAGGAACTTCCATCCGAAAGCCATGAGCTGGTCATAGCGAAATCTGGGCAGGGTTCCGCGCACCCAAATATACACAAACAGAAATACAAAAACGCGCAGCACAAACCAAAATAAGGGGAGCACGTCTTGAAGAATCTCAGGTCCGAATACCGGCCCGCGCCATCCGCCGAGAAACATGATGGACGCTAAACACGCAACCGTGATCATATTTGCGTATTCCGCCATGAAGAACATCGCGAATTTCATGGCGCTGTATTCAGTGTGGTATCCCGCAACTAATTCCGTTTCCGCTTCCGGCAAGTCGAACGGAATGCGATTCGTCTCAGCATAGGCGGCCATCAGATAAATAAAGAAAGCGACGAACTGGCCGCCGCGAAAAATATTCCAGTTGGGGATGAATCCCCAGAAATGTCCCGCCTGGGCGTCGACGATTTCGCGCAAGCTCAAACTTCCGGACAGAATGATTACTCCGACTAGAGACAGTCCCAGCGCGATTTCATAACTCACCATCTGCGCGCTGGCCCGCAGCCCGCCGAGCAGCGAATACTTGCTGTTCGAGGACCAACCCGAAAGCGCCACCCCGTAAACACCAAGGGAAGTCACTCCGAGAATGATCAGCAAGCCGATATTGACGTCGGTAATTTGCAGCGGCGTATAGATACTGCCGATCGCGACCCAATTACCGAAAGGAATCACTGCGATCGACGTGAGCGCGAAAACCACGGCGATCATGGGCGCGGCAATATACAGTGGCTTGTAGACGTGCGGGGGCGTGAGATCCTCTTTGAAGAGAAATTTCACTCCATCGGCCATCGGTTGCAGCAGGCCGAACGGGCCGACGCGCGTGGGCCCCCAACGATTCTGGATGTGTCCCACAACTTTTCGCTCGAGCCAAACCGTGTAAGCGACCGCGGTGAGCAGCACGAAAAGTGCGAGCACGATCTTGACCAGCGACACGAGCAGGAAGATGCCGAGGCTCACAGGTCTGGGTCCTTCAATAGGAAGTATTTGGAATTCATTGGTGCGTGCGCATTAGTCTGCGGCGACCTCCGCCTCGGCGGGATCTTTGTGGTGATTTTCCATCACCGAATTCAAAGTACGAGAATATCTCCCCAGCGTTCCGGAGCTGAACAAATCGTTATTTGCGGGGACAATCAAATCCGGATCGTGCAATGCCCCGGGCTCGCTATTAGACAGCGACGTGTGCTGATCGTTGCCTGATAGCAGGTTCATTCGCGAGACGTCATATGCCGGAACGAGCCGTTGAATTTCGTCGAGAATCGCCATTGGGTCGAACGGACTCATCTTCGGTTCAAGCCCGTTGGCCTCCAGCCAGACGCTGTGACGATCGCTTTCGCCGGATTGCGCGCCGCGCGATTGCCCCATATCGGCGCGCGATCCGCGGCTGAATGGGACGAGTTTGCTGACATCGAAGCCAGTGGCATCCGCGATGCGTACGATCATTTCAAAATCGGATTTTACCGCGGTGACTTCGCCGGCTTTTTTTACGATCTGCAAATCGCCGCAGGTATTGGTGAATGTGCCCGACTTTTCGTAAGCGTTGGCGGCAGGCAAGACTACGTCAGCCACGGCGGCGGTTTCGGTTAAGAACATATCTTGCACGACGACGAATGCCTGTGAAAGAGCCACCGGTTCGAGGCCAAGCCGGCCAACGGGATTCGATCCGACTACATAAAGAGCTTTCAGTACGCCGGACTTCGCATTCTCCAGCATTTCCGGTAACGTCATTCCCGGCGCTTGCGAAATGCCGTTCCACTCCTCATGCATCTGGCTGCTCTGGCTGACCGGACGATATCCGGGAAGCAGGTCGGGATACAGGCCCATGTCAGCGGCGCCGCGCGAATTTGCATAGTCCCCGAGGCAGACAAATTTCGCGCCGGGGAATTGTCCGACCGGAATTCAGCAACGTAGACACGCCTTCGTGGCGCACTTCGGATCCGAAAATGACAATCAAATTCTGTTCGCCGCGCAATTTGTCGCGTAGCTCAGTCCAAGATTCGCGTGAACTGCTTTCGGTCACGAGGGCGTCGAGGACGGAATCGTTTCCTCCGAGAAATGCTGCGAAATGAGCTTCTGCGCCTGCGGGAATTTGCGCAAACACCGTCGCCTGGCGGCGAAGTTTTATCGGATTCGAATTCACTACATATAGATGAGCCGAATGCAGACGAACGTTATTGCGGATCTGCCACGCGAGCAGCGGATGCTGGTCGGTGGGATCGTTGCCGATCAGGAGAATCGCGGGCGCGTTGTATACATCCCTCATGCTGGCGGTGGATTCTGGTTTTCCAGATAGCGCGGCCGCAAATGCCGGGTAGTCCGCAGTGCGATGATGATCGATATTGTTGGTTTGCAAAACCACGCGGGCAAATTTTTGCAGCAGATAATTTTCTTCGTTCGTGGTACGCGTCGATCCGATTACGCCGATCGCTTGGCCGCCGTCACGGTCGCGCACCAGAGCAAACTGTTTTCCAATCAGGAGGAATGCCTCTTCCCAAGTGGCGGGAGTGAGGCGTCCATCTTTGCGGATGAGAGGTTGCGTCAAGCGGTCTTCGTGATTCGCGAAATCAAAAGCGTAGCGGCCTTTTATGCAGAGAAAATCCCCATTGATTCCACTCTTGTCGCGGTTGTCGCCACGCACAATTTCCATGCCGGTTTCAGATCGGCGCACGCCGAGCGTAGTTTTGCAACCATCGCCGCAATGTGTGCACGTGGTGCCGACGTGATTCATCTCCCAGGGGCGTGTCTTGTAGCGATAGGCACCTGACGTCAGCGCGCCGACTGGGCAGATGTCGATGCACATTCCACATTCTTCGCAATCGAGATGATCTTCGAGATTGGGCGCAATGATGGAACTGACGCCGCGATTCTGCACGCCGAGCGCCCAAACGTCCATGCCTTCGCCGCAGACGCGCACGCAGCGATAGCAGAGGATGCAGCGTGGACGGTCAAAGTAAACCACCGGCGACCATTGCTGCTCTTCGCGATGATTCTTAATGTCGATGAATTTCGATTCGGCGGCGCCGTAGGAAAACGTCATGTCCTGAAGTTCGCATTCGCCGCCCGCGTCGCATACCGGGCAATCCAGAGGATGGTTGCCGAGCAGCATCTCGACCATGCTCTTGCGCGCCTGATGGATTTCGTCGTTGTTGGTCGTTACGGTCATGCCCTCCGTAATAACGGTGGTGCAGGCGGTCTGGAGCTTGGGCATCTTCTCGACACGCACCAGACACATGCGGCAAGCGCCCTGAAGAGAGAGGTTCGGGTAATAACAAAAAGATGGAACTTCGATGCCCACAGTCTTGCAGGCTTCGATGAGCAGCGTTCCGGCGGGAGCCGTGATTTTTTTGCCGTCTACGGTTATGTTTACGTCAGGCATAGTAATTCAGTAAGCGGGTGATTTTGTAATTGGGTAATTTAAAAATCTTCACTGCCATCCTTCAATTCCTGTCATTCCCGAGTGCAACGAGGGATCTGCATTTCCCTAACACAGCAACGGCCGCGCGGGCAGGAGTGCCCGCGCCACACAATCTTGCGAACCTTGATTTTGAACGGTTACACACTTACTAAATGCTCCTGGGTTGCAAACGGACAGGGCTTGCCTTCCAGATGATCTTCGAATTCTTGCCTGAATTTCTTGACGATTGAAATTGTGGGCAGCGCCGCCGCGTCGCCTAATGGACAAAAAGTTCGTCCCAGCATGTTCTCGGACAGATACTGAATGTTGTCGATATCTTTCTTGACTCCGGCGCCGGAATGAAATCTGTGCAGCGTTTTCTCCAGCCAGTCGGTGCCTTCGCGACACGGAATGCACCATCCGCAGCTTTCGTGGCGATAAAACTTCATAATGCGAAGCGCAAATTTCACCATGCAGGTCGTATCGTCCACGGCCACCAAGCCGCCCGATCCCAACATACTGCCGGCCTTCATTAACGAGTCGAAATCCATGGGCAAATCAATTTCATCGGCGGTCAGCAAGGGACAACTCGATCCGCCCGGAACGACCGCTTTCAATTTGCGCCCGTTGGGGATTCCGCCTCCCACGTCGTAAATCATCTTCCTTAGGTTGTACCCCATGGGCAGTTCATAGACGCCGGGCTTATTGAGGTGGCCACTTAGACAGAACAGACGGGTCCCACCATTTTTCGGCGTGCCCAAGTTCGCGAACCATTCAGCGCCATGATTGATGATATGAGGCACGCTGGCCAGGGATTCGACGTTATTGATCACGGTCGGGCCGCCCCAAAGCCCAACGACGGCGGGAAATGGTGGCCGAATTCGCGGGATGCCGCGCTTGCCTTCGAGCGATTCCATCAGCGCCGATTCTTCTCCGACTTCGTAGGCCCCAGCGCCGCCATGCCAGTACACGTCGAAATCGTATCCGCTGCCGAAGATGTTCTTGCCGAGGAAGCCCCGGGCGTAAGCGTCGGCAATGGCTTTTTGCACGATTTCGAGGAGATAACGATATTCGCCGCGAACATAGATGTATCCAGCGTGCGCGCCAACCGCGATACCAGCGATGACCGTTCCTTCAATTACAGCATGTGGATCGTGCTCAAAAATCAGCCGGTCTTTGCAGGTTCCCGGTTCGCTCTCGTCGCCATTGCACAGAATGTATTTCGGTTTCGCGGATTGCTTGGGGACGAACGACCACTTCAGTCCGGTATTGAAACCGGCGCCGCCGCGTCCGCGCAGCCCCGAATTCTTTACTTCGTTGATGATGGCATCGGGCTGCATCCCCAGCGCCTTTTGCAGCGCGGTGTAGCCGTCGAGTTCGCAATAGCGATCGATGTTGGTCGCACCCGTGCCAAAGCGCTTGGAGACGACCTTTACTTCATCGGGATGTGAAACTAGAGAAGCCATGATGAAATTTGGTAATTGTGTAGTTTAGTAATTTAAAATCAAAACCTTCGCGTTCTTGCCGTTCAATTGCAAAATTACCCGATTACACACTTATTCAATTCTTGCACTTACTCAATTCTTGTTTCTGTATTCTTCTAAAACCTCATCCATTTTTTCTGGAGTTAGGTTTTCATGAAAATCGTAATTCACTTGGGCTGCGGGCGCCCAACTGCATGCGCCTATGCACTCAACTTCTTCGAGGTAAAACAACCCGTCCTCGGTTGTTTCTTTATTCCCTACACCTAATTTCTGTTTGCAGTGCTCAAGCAATTCTTCGCCGCCGCGCACCAGACAGGCGATGTTCGTGCATACCTGCACGGCGTTTTTTCCTCGCGGCTTGGTTGTAAGCAGCGAATAGTAACTGATTACGTTTTCCACTTCGAGATCGCTTAGTTCGAGACGCTCAGCAATTTCGTGAATAACCTCGGGACTTAGGTATCCGGTTTCGTCCTGCGCATAAAGCAACGTCGGGACCAACGTGGATCGCTTGGTCGGATAATGCGTCAGCATCTGCGCGAAACGCTTCTCGAATTGATCCGAAAATTTCATAACATTACGAGATTCGAAAGGGCGCGGCTTCAGCCGCGCCGTAATCAAAAATACGTTCTACGGCACGCCTGAAGGCGTGCCATTTCAATGCCTCATCTATCGATTTCACCTAAAACGATGTCGATACTGCCGATTGCTGCAACCACGTCAGCCAGCAATTGGCCTTCGCACATTGCTGGGAGTGCCTGCAAATTCGCCAGACATGCCGCGCGCATGTGGACACGGTACGGCTTTGCGGTCCCATCGCTCACGATGTAATATCCCATCTCTCCGCGAGGGGATTCTACTGCCTGATAAACTTCGCCCTCTGGCACGGCGAATCCTTCGCTCACGATTTTGAAGTGATAGATGAGCGCTTCCATTTGGGTCTTCATCTTCTCGCGATCAGGTAACACCACTTTAGGCGCATCGGCTTTGATCGGGCCTTCGGGCATTCCTTCGACCGCTTGTTTCACAATTGAAATCGATTCGCGCAACTCTCGCACACGGCACATGTAGCGGGAAAAAACATCGCCTTCGGTCGCGATGGGCACATTGAATTTAAAGTTCTCGTAACCGGAGTAAGGCGCGTCCCGACGCAAATCGAAATCCACTCCGCTGGCGCGCAGCGTCGGTCCGCTAACCCCCAAAGCAAGCGCATCTTCGGCGGTGATTTTCGCTACGCCTTTGGTACGCATCACCCAAATCGGATTGCCCGTCAGCAGATTTTCGTATTCGTCTACTTTCGAGGGAAAGCGGCGGGCGAAATCGCGCACACGATCCATGAATCCCAATGGGGGCTCCAGGGCAACGCCTCCGATACGGAAGTAGGAGGTCATCATGCGCTGTCCGCTGACTGCTTCAAACAGCCGCAAAATGTCTTCGCGCTCGCGGAAGCAATATAAGAAGACGGTCATCGCGCCGATGTCCATGGCGTGGGTGCCAAGCCAAACGAGATGCGAGTTGATGCGAGTTAATTCGTTTAGCATGACCCGCAGCCATTGCGCCTTCGGCGGAATTTCCAATCCCAACAACTTCTCGACCGCAAGCACATAACAAAGGTTATTGGTCAGCGGGCAAAGATAATCTATGCGATCGGTGAGCGGCACAACCTGGTGATAAAACTTCGCCTCGCAGGTTTTCTCAATCCCAGTGTGCAGGTACCCAATATCGGGCATCAGGCGAACAATATTCTCGCCATCGATTTCGAGAATCAGGCGCAACACACCATGGGTTGACGGGTGCTGCGGGCCCATGTTCAGGATCATCGTGCGATCCTGGCCCTGTTCCAGGGCGGGCATTTGGGTCAAGTGGCCCATGCTACCGGTAGCCCTCCACTGGATAGTCTTTGCGCAGCGGATAGCCTTCCCAATCTTCCGGCATCAATATTCGTCGCAAATAGGGATGTCCGAGGAACCTAATTCCGAAGAGATCGAAAACTTCGCGTTCGAAATAATTAGCTCCCGGCCAGACGGATGTCACCGAATCCAAAGCTGGCGCGTCGCCGTTCAGCCGTACTTTCAATCGAACTCGCTCTCTTTTGCTGATCGACAAGAGATGATAAATAACTTCGAAGCGCGGCTCGGCGGGAATCCAGTCCACGCAGGTAACATCCGACAGAAAATTAAACATGCAGTTTGGGTCATCTCTCAGCAAGCTACAAGCCTCGCGAATTGCCGACCGCTCCACATACATGGTCATTTCATCGCGATCGAATTTCGCCCCCTGAACGGACGCCGAATTCCAAGCCAGCAATTTCGCAATCGCAGGGTGATCCTTTAATTGCTCGAGATCGGTGATGGCAGGTGCCAAAGCCATTACGCTTCACCTCGGCGTTTATACGGCTCTCCCCAATCGAGCGCGCCCTTCTTCCATATATAGAAGTACCCCACCAGGACAATGCCTATGTAGACCAGCATCTCCCAGAATCCGAACATCTTGAGATCGCGCAAGATCACGGCCCACGGATAAAGGAAAACTGCTTCTACGTCGAATAAGATAAAGAGCATCGCGACCAGATAAAATTTAACGGAGAAGCGTCCCTGGGCGTCGCCGATGGGCGTCATGCCGCACTCATAAGGAGACATTTTCGCCCGCGTTGGCCGCCGGTAACCGATTATCCATGAGAGCGTTACTACCGCGACCGCAAATCCTGCCGCGAGCAGCATGTGCATCAATAATGGCAGGTAGTTGGCGAAGTAATTGTCGGGCATAGACGGGCTATATATAATTTGCGGCTGATTAAACACTCTAGACTAGTTTTCATGCACGGCAGTGTCAAGCAAAGCGGGCGATTTTGTCATACCAGATTAGAAATGTCCCGGTTGTGGTTTCTTCTGGCCTCGGAAATGGAGGATAAGTTTCCCCTAACACTCCGTCTCATGTTTGATGAACTCTGCTTCGGAGCCAAATTACTCAGGTGGTTACTATGGTTGATTGCCCATGAATCGGGGCACGCATATAATTTGATCACTTCTGCCCGACACTAGAGGTTGATCCCCCATGCCGAACGCGACCGGTGCCGAGCTTAGCCGTCAATCTCAGGAACTGACGATTTTCCATGATGTCGCCAAGGCCCTGACCTCTTCGCTCGACCTCGACTCAATTCTGCAAGCGATTATGGACAAGATGGCGGAATATTTCCGTCCTGAGACCTGGTCTTTGCTGATGGTCGACCATGATAAGAATGAATTGTATTTTGCGATCGCGGTCGGGGATGCTTCGGAGTCGCTGAAAAATGTGCGGCTGAAAGTTGGCGAGGGAATCGCCGGGCATGTGGCCAAACACGGCGAGCGACTGATTGTGCCGGATGTCATGGCTGATCCGCGATTTGCCAAACGCATTGACGAAGCCACGAAATGGGAGACGCGGTCGATTATCTGTGTGCCAGTGCGGTCCAAGTTGCGGGTGCTGGGAGTGATTCAGCTCGTCAACGTGGACATGCGGCACTTCGGCGATCAGGAATTATTTTTTCTGCAAGCGCTTTGCGACTACGCGGCAATCGCCATCGAGAACGCGCGATCGGTCGAAAAAATTCAGGAACTGACCATTACCGATGACTGCACCGGGCTGTATAACGCGCGGCATCTTTATAAGACTTTGGAGACGGAAGTTTACCGGTCCTCGCGATTCGGGTATGAATTTGCCGTCGTGTTCATTGATCTTGATCATTTCAAACAAGTGAATGATACGCATGGGCATTTGGTCGGCAGTAAGCTGTTGGCTGAAATTGGTTATTTGATTAAAGCTCAGTTGCGCTTGATTGATTTCGCGTTTCGGTATGGTGGCGATGAGTTTGTCGTTCTGCTGCCGCAGACCGGGAAAGATTCGGCTTTGGTCGTAGCGCGGCGGTTGCGCGATAGTCTGCGCACCAGCATGTTCTGCAAAGAGGAAGGATTGAATCTCAATGTCCGCGCCTCGATGGGCGTGGCTACTTATCCGCATGATGCGAAGTCTCCGCATGACATCATCCGGCAGGCGGATGAAATGATGTATCTGGTGAAAAACACTACCCGCGACAATATTGGGATCGCGCAACGCGGCGTGATGAAATAAATCGGTTCAGCTTTACAGCTTAATCCTAAGACCTGCGCGTAAAATTTTCTTGCAAGCGATGTTGTTCCTGCGCGATGTCCCGATGGTGGCGAGTTCCTGGAATAGGCGCCTGATAGTCAATGTTCTTCCTGCGATGAACCCATTTAGCTAACCCAATCGGGGTCGGTTCGTCTAATGATTTGTGGATCCGATCACAGCGGGAGAGTCAAAGAGGCGCATCCCTGGGAGCCAGGATTATACGCCACCGTTAAAGAAAATCGAGCGCGTCTTACTAAGCGCAGGATTTGTTCCTCTGCCTTGGTTCCTAATTTGGACTTCGCTCGGGGGAGTCACAGCTCCCGGCTACCACGCGCTTTCGCAACAGGGCAGCGAACTCACGCTATTTCCAGGTTGGCCCCATGCGATGCTCGATGTAGCCGCGATTGGATCGGGGATTGCATTCATCGCATTCGCTCTCGGATTGTGGCTTGAATCAGGCAAGAAGGTGGCTTACGGTGCGGCTTCGTGGGTCATTTTCGGCCTCGCCATGATCTCTAATGGGGTTTGGATCATGGGTAACCCCATGCATGGCCTATATGCAGTTGGGCTTGTGGCTCTCATTGCTCCGGGTCTGTCTCTCTTAGAGACGAGAAGACTGCACGCTAATGAAGCCGCTTTCGCTATCACAGCCTTTGTGAGCTTCGCCGGAGTTATCTATCTTTGGATGAATTTGGTTGGCCACGATCCGCAAGGTTTTCGAGGGCTAACGCAACGGATCTTCTCTTCAATCAATTCTCTTTGGCCAGCTACGATCGCTTCGCTTTTCCGACTGAAAATGAAGCTTAATTACGTCTTCTGAATATCCTCGCGGTTGGTTTCGGTGGGTGTAGGAGGCGCTCCAATCGATCAAATTTTTTGCAGTCTTTGCACGTCGTGGACGCCGGGGATTTTTCGCACTCCGTTGATAATGTTTTCGAGGTGCTTCAGATCGGCGATGTCGAGAACTACGTCTACGTTGGCTTGGCCATTTGAGGTGCGGGCTTCGATGTTGCGGATATTGGTTTTGGTGTCGCTGATTACGGCCGTGATTTGTTTTAACATTCCGAAGCGGTCGTCGCAGAATACTGTCAGCTTTACCTGATAGGAAGTCGGGGTCTCTTCGTCTCCGGCCCACTCGACGTCGATCTTCCTTTCAGGCTCATACATTAAGTTTAGGACATTAGAGCAATTCACCGAGTGGACGGCGACGCCTTTGCCGCGAGTGACATATCCGACGACAGATTCTCCGCGAATTGGGTTACAACAGCGGGCGCGGTATACGAGTAGATCACCGTGGCCTTTTACTCGGATGGCGTTGTTGTTTTCTCCGCCGAAAACTCGGCGGACGGCGCTGGCGAATGCGCCGGGCTTGCCTTCATCTGCCGGTGCAAGAGGTCCGGCCGTTGCAGGTGCAAGTCTTGCCAAAACCTGGCGGGCGGAGAACTTGCCGTATCCGATGCCGGCCATCAAGTCATCAATCTGGCCCAAGCCGTAATCCGACGCAATCTTCCGCAGCACCTCATCTTTTATTTCTTTCAGCGCAACGTGATATTTGCGGGCTTCTTTTTCGATCAGCTTGCGCCCGATTTCTATGGCACGCTCGCGCTGATGAATGTTCAGCCAGTGCTTAATTTTGTTCCGGGCGCGAGACGATTTGACCGCGGCGAGCCAGTCGCGGCTGGGAGTGTGTCCCGGCTGAGTCATGATTTCGACGATGTCGCCGCTGTGCAGTTTGTGGCGGAGCGGAACCATGCGGCCGTTTATTTTGGCGCCGACACAAGCGTGTCCTACTTCGGTGTGTATCGAATAGGCAAAATCAATCGGTGTAGCTTCTCGGGGAAGCACGACCACCTTGCCTTTCGGAGTGAACGTGTAGACCTCTTCGGGGTAAAGATCGATTTTTAGAGTAGAAAGGAATTCATTGGGATCGGAAACATCACGTTGCCATTCGACGACCTGCCGCAGCCAGGCGAGGCGCTGCTCGTCTCGCGCCGAGACTGCGCCGTCTTTGTATTTCCAGTGGGCGGCGATACCTTCTTCGGCGATGCGGTGCATTTCTTCGGTACGAATCTGAATTTCAAACGATGTGCCTTCTTCGGTGATCACCGAGGTATGCAGAGACTGGTAAAAATTCGGGCGAGGCATGGCGATGAAATCCTTAATCCGGCCTGGCACCGGACGCCAGATGTTGTGCACGATTCCGAGGACGCCGTAGCAGTCTTGCAATGATTGCGTGATGACGCGCATGGCATAGAGATCGAAAACCTGATCCACGCTGATGTGTTGACGAATAAGTTTCTTGTGGATGCTGTAGACGCGCTTGATGCGGCTCTCGACCCGGGCATGGATTCCGGCTTCTTTTAGTTTGTCTTGAAGAAATTGCTGCACTCGGCCAAGAAATTTCTCGCCTTCTTTTCTCTTGGCCTCGACCGATTCTGAAACCTGGTCGTAAGAAATAGGATCGAGATAGCGGAATCCCAAATCTTCGAGCTCACCGCGAATTTTCCCCATGCCGAGGCGGTGAGCGATGGGGGCATAGATGTCCAGCGTTTCTTTGGATATCTTCGTCTGGCGCTCGGCTGGCAGATGCTCGAGAGTCCGCATGTTGTGCAGGCGGTCGGCCAGCTTGATCAGGACGACGCGGATGTCGTCGACCATCGCCAGCATCATCTTGCGCAGGTTTTCGGCTTGCTGCTCTTCATGCGTAGCGAAGTCGATTTTGCTGATTTTGGTTACGCCCTCGACGATGTGCGCGACCTGCTCTCCGAACTCTTTGCGTATGTCGACGATAGTGACAGAAGTGTCTTCGACCGAATCGTGCAGAAGGCCGGCGGCGATAGCGACCGGGTCCATCTTCATCTCGGCGAGCACCAGAGCGACTTCCAGAGGATGTACTAAATACGGCTCGCCGGATGCGCGAGTTTGTCCCGCATGATGAGTCTGGGAGAATTCGTAGGCCCGGCGGATTAATTCGAGATCATCGCCAGGACGATTCTCCCGCATCGTTCGCAACAGATCGCGGAACTTGGTTACCGTGAGTACATTGGTGGCGAACTGTTGGCGCAGGGTGCCCATGTTGTCGTTGAGCCGCGAGGATTGGGAAGGAGACAAAAGCCTTATCCCGCAGCTGGTTTATTGATTCTGATTATAGCGAAATTGGGGTTGCGGCTCTCATTTGGGATCCAGCGAGTGCCGGCTATGAAAGAAGTTGTCTGGTGAGTCGATCTTTGCTCGACTGGACAGCCGTGGCGGCTGTCCCTACGTGAACCTGCTACATTCGATGATCGTGCTCACAGCGAAACGAATTCTGGTTAGTGGAGCGTCGGGGTTGATTGGGTCGGCGCTAGTCTCGGCGTTGGAAGAGCTTGGCTGCCCTGTGATTCGGTTGACGCGCAAACCCACCGCCGGCGGCAACGCGTTGGCGTGGGATCCTTCGCGCGCTTTGCCCCCGGAATTGGTGTCGGGTTTCGAAGCGGTGATCCATCTTGCGGGAGAGCCAGTCGCCGCACGTTGGACCGCTGCGAAGAAAAATGCCATTTTTGATAGCCGAGTGGTTGGAACAAAATATTTATCCGAAGCGCTTGCCCACGCGCCACAACCTCCACGTGTATTGATTTCAGCTTCTGCGATCGGCTACTACGGCGATGGCGGCGACGAAATCGTGAACGAGAACAGTCCTTCGGGTGAAGGGTTTCTGCCGGAAGTGTGCCGCGAATGGGAGGCGGCGACGAGGCCCGCCGCTGAAGCGGGCATTCGGACTGTGCAAATCAGGATTGGAGTGGTTTTGTCCGCGGCGGGCGGCGCGCTAAAGGAAATGTTGCCGCCGTTTCGCGCGGGACTGGGCGCGAAAATTGGCGATGGCCCGCAATGGATGAGCTGGATTCATATAGAAGATCTGGTCGGCGCAATTCTCTATATTTTGAACAACGATCGCCTGGAGGGACCGGTCAACGTGGTTGCGCCCGCGCCCGTGAGAAATTTGGAATTTACGAAGATTCTGGCGTCGGTATTGCATCGGCCTGCGATTTTGCGCATACCCACATTTGCGGTGCGAATGATTTTTGGGGAGATGGCGGATGAAGTGTTACTCGGAAGTCAGCGCGTTGAGCCAGAAAAATTAATTAGAAGTGGGTTTGATTTTAAGTATGCGAATTTGCGAAGTGCGTTGCAGGAGATTTTGGGGCACGGCTAAACTTTTTTGGTCGCTGCGATACAGATTCACGGCAATGGCCACAATGTACATAGCAGTATCGTCAGTAGCTTAGAGGTCAAGTGGTTTGAGCTCTGCCGAAAGCTTCCGCGCGTTCTCTTACGCTTAGTACGTGCTTCGGAAGCGCGAGCCGGCTTCCCTCCTCAAGCAGCGGTATAAGTTTGTCGAATTCGGGCCCCGAATGTGAACCGGTAATTACGATGCGAATGGGATGAAATAGTTCTTTTCCTTTCGCACCGGTCTCTGCCTTCACCGCATTGACAATTACTTTGAATTGTTCGGCGGTTAGATTTTTCTCCGCCGCCAATTCGTCTTCCATTATTTTGCCAATGAATCTGGCTAAAACGGCGTCTGTGTTGGGCCACGCCAAAGTTTCAGCATTGTCTGGGGCGCCGAGTGCGGCCTTGGCGTCGTAATTGAAAATGGGCGAGGCTCGTTCCGGCAATTGATCCAGGCGATCGACCGACGGGGCCAAAAGTTGAATGATCTTGGAATACCAATCCAATGTGACGGAATCGGAATCCTTGGACATAAGGCCGCGGGTTATGAAGTAGGGTAAGGATTGGCTGGCGACGGTTGCGGATGCTTCCACTTTGGCTGAGGGTCCGACCGATACGGTCACACTCAGTTGCTTGATGTAATGGCGGTTCAGCCAGTACAGCTTCTCCATATCGAAAACCGCAGACGACGGCGTGACGCGTTCCAGCGAAAACTCTCTAACTAATTCTTCGCGACTGAAAATTTCTCGCGTCCCTCCGCTGGGTGCCCAACCCAAGAGTGCCAAATAATTCACTAATGCTTCGGAGAGAACTCCCATCTCGCGAAAATTTGCGATCGAGGTCGCACCGTGGCGTTTCGAAAGCCGCTCGCGGTCAGCCCCAAGAATTGTTGAGAGGTGTGCGAACTCAGGAACCGGCCATTCCAGAGCTTCATAGAGAGCCACTTGCTTGGGAGTGTTCGAAAGATGATCGTCGCCGCGAATTACGTGGGTGATTTTCATGAGCGCGTCATCAATCACGACAACGTAGTTGTAAACCGGCATCCCATTCGATCTCAAAATAATGGGGTCGCTTACGACTTCGTTCGAAAATTCCACGTCGCCATGAACGATGTCGTGGAAGCGGATCGGTCGTTCTGGAATTTGCAGCCGGATCGCAGACGGCTCACCGGCGTCGCGTCTGCGCTTTGCTTCGGCAGGATCAACAGCGCGGCATTTCCCTGAATAAATTGGCTGGCGATGCTCGGCTTGGGCCTTTTCCCGCTCTTTTTGCAGATCGGCGTCGGTGCAAAAACACAAATAGGCTTTCCGGGTTTCGAGCAGGCGCTCGGCATGTTCCCGGTAGATTTCTATGCGATCGGATTGACGGTACGGACCTAGCGGTCCGCCAACGTCGGGGCCTTCGTCCCAGTCCAAGCCGAGCCACTTCAAATCGGCCATTAGCTGATCTTCGAACCGTGTCTCGCTACGTTCCACGTCCGTATCTTCTATACGCAAAATCATCGTACCGCCGTGATGTCTCGCGAATAGCCAGTTGAAGAGCGCGGTGCGGGCATTGCCGACATGGAGATGTCCGGTGGGAGATGGGGCGAAACGCACGCGCACTTGAGGATTAGCGGCCACGAAATGATGGTAACAGGGGAAGAAAGAAATTATGAATTTTGAGCAATATTCTCGAAGGCCTGGTGGATCACTGCCGCAGTATCTTTTGGCAATGGCAGTTTGCTCATTTCCTCCTCAGTGAACCAGCGGGCCTCGTCGCAATCGCTGGCGGGCCGGAGATCGCCTGAAATGCGAACGCACAGATAGTCGATCAGAACATAGTGATAGAGGATGCGCTCGTCGTTGTCGCGGATGATTCGGTCGAAAACGTTCAGCAGGGCAATGGGTTCGACCTCAAGAGTCGTTTCTTCAAGGGCCTCCCGTTTGACCGCATGTTTTATGGTCTCTGCCAGTTCTACCGCGCCTCCGGGTATGGACCATTCTCCGAGGAATGGGGCGTGGGCGCGTTTGACGAGGACCACGCGTCCGTTATCGATGATGATGGCGCCGACGCCGACGATGGGAGATTCTGGGTATTCGCGTTTCATATTTGTGTGGCGCCGACCCATGCGCGTCTCACGTAGGGACAGCCGCCCTCGGCTGTACAGCGGACCATGGCTCCACAGGATTGTGAAATCACGTCTTGAACTCTGACTGGCGGAATACCTTTTCTACTAGCTTGCCGAGGAGCACGTCGAACCTCTGCGCGCCAACGATCCATCGGAACAGCGTATATCCGATTGCGAGGGACGCTGCGGCGATCCACCCATATAACCAAAGAAGATCACGTGACGGAAGAGTGACATTATACCGCGCGAAAACCAGAAAGGTGAAAGTGAGGGCACAAGCGATGAGGGTACCGATACCGAACAATTTCAATGAATCGTGAGGCGGCCGCAACCCTGCAATGCGAATCATTACCAGGAGATAGTGATCTCCTTTCTGTAGAACGCGAATCGCATTCCGCCAATCGTGATACTCTCCCGCCTTACGCGCACGAGACGCTGCTTTCCTTATTAGCTTTGCAATTTTCTTTTCGTACGCTTCCTGATCATAATCACGGTCGAAGGCATCGGAGGCTTCGACCATATCCTGGCTCATCGCTTTAGTTTCGGTGAAGTAGAGCATTTTGCGCTCAACGTCCGAGAGGGGAACTTGCTCACGCTGGGCTTCATCGACAATTTGAGAAACTAGGTAATCTTTCGCGGCCAACGCACTGGGGAATAGGACCATAGCACTCAGAAATTCTATCGCAAGCGGAGCAAAGCTTCGCTTTGCCGGACAGCCGGGGGGCGGCTGTCCCTACGTTGTGTTCATATTCTCGCGGGAGAGGGCGCGCGCACCTAACAGAAAAATCCAAGGCGGCGGACAAGAGTGTCCGCCCCACACAGGCAAAAAACTGCGGAAAACCTTCGAGCTCGGAATCGATTCTAATCAAATGCAAACATGGCACTGGAAGAATATAAGCGGAAGCGGCGGTTTGAGGAGACGCCAGAGCCTCCTCCGAAAGTTGGCAAGAAATCCGGCAACCGGTTTGTGATTCAGAAGCACCGGGCATCGCGTCTTCATTATGATTTTCGTTTGGAGATGGAGGGCGTGCTGAAGTCGTGGGCGGTGCCGAAGGGGCCATCTCTTGATCCTGGGGACAAACGGCTGGCGATGCAAGTGGAGGATCATCCAGTATCGTATTTCGATTTTGAGGGGATTATTCCCGAGGGAAATTACGGCGCCGGCACCGTGATGGTGTGGGATGTAGGAACCTGGGAGCCGCTATCGCCCGTGCCCGTGGATGGAAAATATGTGCCCGGAACCGCGGCGGAGGCCTCGGCGATGTTGAAGAAAGGCGACTTCAAAATTCGTCTGCACGGCAAGCGAATGAAAGGGGATTTCGCGCTGATCCATATGAAGGGAAGGCGTCCGGGCAGCAAGGGCACGGAGTGGTTGCTGATCAAAAAGCATGATGACGAAGCGGTCGAGGGTTACAACATCGATGAGTTTGATAGTTCGGTTTTGTCGAAGCAGACCATGGCGCAGATTGCCGGCGACGATGCTGCTGCGGAGTGGGAGAGTAACCGGGCGGCTTCTGGGCGAGGAAAATTGAAGGCACCGTGGTTGGCGGAGACTTTGGCTAAGTTGGATAAGAAGAAAGCTGCGGCTGCGAAGAAGTCTTCGGCTTCGAGTTTAAAAAAAAAGAAATAAATGTAGGGCCGACACTCCCTTCGGCAGGCTCAGGGCAGGCTCTGTCCGCTGCGGTTGATTCTGTTTCAGATTCTAAAACCACAAGAACATCGGCTAAATCTGGGATCATTCCTCCCGAGCAATCAAAATCAAGATCTAAGTCAAAGGCGGCGGACAAGAGTGTCCGCCCCACACGGGCAAGGCCCACACAATCTGTCGAGGGTTTGACGGGTGCTGTAAAGCGGGCTGCCCCGTCGGCTATTCGTCCCATGTTGGCTACTGCGATCGAGAAGCCGTTCGATAATTCGGAGTGGATATTTGAGATTAAGTGGGACGGGTATCGCGCGGTTTCGTTTTTTGAAAATGGGCGGGGGCGATTGGTGTCGCGCAATCAGAACGATTTGACAGGGCAGTATCCCGAGTTGCAGGCGCTGACGAAATTCGTTAAGGCGAAGCAGGCAATCATCGACGGTGAGATTGTCGCGCTCGACGAACAGGGACGGTCGTCGTTCAGCCTGATGCAGCAGCGGACAGGGATTCGCAGCGGGGGAAGGCGCACGGCGGCGCGCTCGGATGTGCCGGTGATCTATTACGTTTTCGATTTGATTTATTTGGATGGATACGATTTGCGGCGCGTGTCACTCGCGGATCGCAAGCGCGTGTTGGCGCAGATCGTGACTACGAGCGATATCCTCCGATATTCGGAGCATTATCCCGGAAGCCAGGGAGTGTCTCTCTTCGAGGCCGCAAAGAAAAACGGGCTCGAGGGGATTTTGGCGAAGCGCGCGACGAGTTGTTACGAAGAGCGTCGAACCCGGGAGTGGTTGAAGATCAAAGTTACCCAAACAGTGGATTGCGTGATCGGCGGCTATACCGAGCCGGAGGGGAGCCGATTGTATTTCGGTTCGATGGTGTTGGGCCTTTACAACAACGATGGAGAGCTGATCCCTGTCGGACAGGTGGGAACGGGATTCGATCAGGCGCGGTTGAAAGCGACCTATCACGTGCTGAAAGAATTGGAGACGGGGAAGAGTTCATTTCGTAGCAAGGTCGATGCGCGGCGTGTGCATTGGGTACAGCCTTCGCGCGTGTGCGAAGTAAAATTTTCGGAGTGGACCCACGAGACTTCTGAGGGTGGGATCAAGTTGAGGGCTCCGGTATTTCTGGGACTGCGCGAGGATAAGGATCCCAAAGAATGCACGTTCGCGGATCAGGTCGTATCTGCATAACACTGGATGTCATCCCCAAGTTCCCCGAGTCTTTTCGAGCGGGGTGAGGATCCCGTGTTACGGGAGAAAGATTTCGTTTGTTGAGATGCCCGCGCGATTCCTCCACCGGCTGGAGTGCGCCGGATGTTCGGTGGACAGTGTTTTATTATTTAAACGTGCGGAACCTTGCTCCGTTGGACAGCCGAGGCGGCTGTCCCTACGCCAGTGTTGGTTATTTGATGTCTTTCATCAACAACAGCGAACCGTAATCTCGTCCCGAGGGTTCGACGGCGCGCGATACCACGGCGTTAAAAGCATCGCGGAGTTCCGGAAATTTCGCGATTAGCGCTTTTGTAACGGCCATATTGTCCTGGAAAGTCTTGGTGGTGTCAGAGATGTCGGGCGATTCGTACTTCACCACTACATCGAGATCTTTTCCCTCTGGCAGCGGAAAAATTGTGGTGAGTTTGTAAGTCTTGCCGTTGGCTGGCAGATCGACGGGATTTCCGGCTGCCGGAAGATCTGTGGGCTTGACCGTCTGCGATTCTTCGTAGAGCTTGTCGGTTTTCAGCGTGTACATGAACGGGACTGGCGACATAAGATCGCGGGCCTGCACGAAATAGAGCCACGCATCGCGCGTCTGGCCTTTCGCTTTAAAGCTGCGAGCCTGGGTGGCGAACCAGTCTCCGTCGTGCGCGTTGACTTGAGTGTCTTTTATGAAAAATCCGCCGAGCTTCCAGGTTGCGCCATCCTGTTGTAGGACGAAAGAAACTGTGTAGGGTTGCTTGGAAGTTGGAACGTCGAGGATCACGATTCCGTACTCGCCGGGCGGGAGATTAGGAATCACGAACTCGGCGCTGGTGGCGGTCTGTCCGTTAGCTCCGAAGACGCCGCAAAGGAATTCGGCACGGGCTAACGGGGCGGTTCCTTCCGCCTTCAGCAAAAATGGCGGCCGCGGATTTGCCTGCGTGCCGGCGAAATCCGCTTTGTGATCGGCGATTGCCGTCTCGACATCTGCGAAATTTGCGGCCAGACTAGGGATGGCTTTCTGACGCAACGATGCCGAATCGCCGTGCGCGGCCAAGTCAAAAAAGCCCTTCCCAGTGCTAATCAGGGCGGCTTTGTTGGCCGCGTCCATATCGTCCGCAGTCAGGCAGGTTTGTGCGTGGAGTGAGGACAGCGCGACGAAGCATCCGAACAAAAGAGCGAATCTAGAGAAGTTCATATTTAGCGCTTTCACATTGATACCTGATTCATTTCGATGCGAATTCAATGGTTATTAGCTGTAGCACCGAAGGTCTAGTCCCTGGCACGGGATCAAGATAATCTTAACGCCGAACGGACCTCGCATCTTCGTTAAGCAGTTAGCTTATTGGGTGCGCATGCTATACTTTTTATCTAGTTTGCCCTGTGTGAGCTGACGGAGGATTGTTATCGATAAACGTTTTATCCGCACGAACGACCGCATTCGAGCCCGCGAAATTCGCGTGATTGGGGATGAAGGTGAACAGATCGGAATTTTGACCCCCTTCGATGCACTAAAATTAGCCAAAGAAAAAAATCTGGACTTGGTGGAGATTTCTCCGACCGCCGTGCCCCCTGTTTGCCGGATCATGGATTACGGCAAGTTTTTGTATCAGCAGGAGAAAAAAGAGCGCGAAGCCAAGAAGCACCAGAAGACCATTACTGTAAAAGAAGTGAAGTTTCGTATCAACGTGGATGACCACGATTACGAAACCAAGAAGAATCACGTGCTGCGGTTCTTGGACGAAGGCGACAAGGTCAAAGCCACAATCTTTTTTCGCGGACGAGAAATGACGCGAACGACCTTGGGACGGCAGATTCTGGAGCGCCTGATAAAAGACGTGCAGGATAAAAGTATTGTAGAGTTTCGTCCCAGGCAGGAAGGCAACACGCTGCACGCGATCCTGGCGCCGAAGAAAGACACCGGACAGAAGCCGCAAGTAGCAGCACAAACACGGGTTTGAGATTTAAGCTAAGGGCTAATAGCCAAAAGCCGTTTTGAGGATTTATGCCGAAATTAAAAACACATAAAGGTGCGGCGAAGCGGTTCAAGAAAACTGCGACCGGCAAAGTGAAGCGCGGACATTCGCATTTGCGTCACATTCTGACGTCGAAATCGAAGAAACGCAAGAAGAAGCTGGGCAAGTCGATCCTGGTGAGTGACGCGGATACGCCCAAGATCAAGCGGATGATTCCGTATTAGTCTTTGTTCGCGTAGGGACAGCCGCCCTCGGCTGTCCGGTTCGCAGATTTTTATGAAAACACCGCCGACTTCGTTCGGCATGGACAGCCGGGGGCGGCTGTCCGTACGTGGGTCGTGATGGATGAGACACCACGGGCGAGTGAAGAGGTCGTGACGCGAAGCGTTCCTTGCCTCCAGCCGCTAATCGGAAATTAAAAGGAGCAGAACATGCCTCGTGTAAAACGCGGGTCAAAACGGCGCGCGAAGCGTAAAAAGATACTTGACCGCGCCAGCGGTTATTTCCTTACCAAATCAAAACTTTACCGGTCGGCGAAAGAAGCGGTTGAGCGGGGACTGAAGTTCGCTTATTCGGGACGCAAACAACGCAAGCGGCAATACCGTTCGCTCTGGATTGTGCGGATTGGTGCCGCGGCCAAGCTGAGCGGCATGAGTTACAACCAATTTATTCATGGGCTGAAAGTTGCCGGCGTGGAACTCGATCGCAAGATTCTGGCGGACATCGCGGTGAAAGATCCGGGCGCGTTTAAGATTCTGGCGGAACAGGCTAAGAGCGCGATCAGCGAAGCAGCGAAAGAAACCAAGCAATCGGCCGTCAGCAGTCAGTAAATTTATTATTTCATTTGTCATTCCGAAACGGCGGGTGCCGCTGAGGAATCTGCTTTTCCGTTTCATTCCCATTGTCTCGCGAGGCTGAGTTGCCGAAAGAAAAGGCGTCGCCGTACGCCGTTCCAAAATTGAAAACGTTTTCCGGCGTGCCGCTCGACAGGGCGGTCGAGAGAATGCTGGCTGCGTTCGATGAAGAGTCGAAAAATGTTTTTGATGACGCGGCCTGGAAAGTATTCCGCGATCGCTGGATATCCCGTAACAACGGGTTGCTTTCCCAGGTTAATGATCTTTGGCTGAAAGCCGCGCCCAAGGATGCTAAGCGTGAAGTTGGACAGCGCGTTAATGACTTAAAAAATAAGATTGAGTCCACGGTTGAAGAAACAAAGGCTTTGCTTTCCGCGCGGCCTGTGCGAGACGATCAGCTTCATCGCCAACGCCCACTTCTCGCAAAATCGGCGAGAAGCGGGGTACCCGGGTCCTCCGACGGGATAGACACTACCCTTCCCGGAATCAAGCGGCCTCTCGGCGCGGAGCATCCCGTCATCAAGACGATGAACGAAATTGTTTCGGTTTTCCGCGACCTGGGATATTCGGTCGAAGAAGGTCCTGAAATCGAAACCGATTATTACAATTTCGAGGCCTTGAATTTTCCCGCAGATCATCCTGCGCGCGACACGCAAGATACTTTATTTATCGCGGGACAAGAGTCGAAGATGGCGCGCGACCGACTCTTGCTACGTACACACACTTCGCCCGTCCAGATTCGCACGATGGAGAAGATGAGGCCTCCGCTACGGATCGTGATTCCCGGCAAGGTGCATCGCAACGATGCTCCAGATGCGACGCATTCTCCGATCTTTCACCAGGTCGAGGGATTGGCAGTCGATAGCAACATCACTTTTTCGGATTTGAAGGGCACGCTTGATCACGCGATGAAGGCGCTGTTCGGATCGAGCGTGAAGACGCGTTTTTATCCTTCTTATTTCCCGTTCACTGAGCCCAGCGCCGACGTTCAGATTTCGTGCATTTTCTGCGGCGGCAAGGGATACCGCGATGGCAGCCGGTGTCCGAATTGCAAAGCTAGCGGGTGGATTGAATTGCTGGGATGCGGCATGGTTGATCCCAATGTCTATGGGTTCGTGAACTACGATTCGACGAAAGTTTCGGGATTCGCCTTCGGCATGGGAGTGGAACGAATCGCAATTTTGAAATATGGAGTGGATGATATTCAATTGTTTTATCAAGGCGATGTTAGGTTCTTGCAACAGTTTGGATAATGCAGCTCCTGGCTACTAGCTTCTAGTTTGACCCAAAGTCAAAGGCGGCGGACTGGAGTGTCCGCCCCACACGAGCAATCATGAAAATTTCTTCACAGTGGTTGCGTGATTTCGTTGATCTGAAGGTTGATCCGAAGCGGCTTGCCGACGATTTGACTCTCGCCGGGATTGCGGTTGAGTCCATTATCGGCGAGAGCCATAATGCCGTCTTCGAGATGGACATTACTACGAATCGTCCCGATGCGATGAATCATTACGGTGTCGCGCGGGAATGTTCCGCGATCTATAACCTGCCTCTGAAGCCAATTGAGCCAGCTCTTCCTCTCGAAACGGAAAGCGACAAAGACTTCGAAATCGAGATTGAAGATAAAGAAGGCTGCGCAAGATACACCGCCGGTGTTATTCGCGGCGTCACGATTAAGGATTCTCCCGAAGCCGTTAAGAAGCGCTTGCGGAGCGTGGATCAGCGTCCGATCAACAATGCCGCCGATGCGTCGAACTACACGCTGTGGGAAATGGGACACCCTACGCACGCGTTCGATCTCGATTTATTGGAGGGCAGGAAGATTATCGTACGCCGTGCGCGCGCAGGCGAAACTTTAAAGACGCTCGATGGAGCGGACCGAAAGCTTTCGGCGGAAGACCTGATCATTGCAGATGGGAAAAAACCCGTGGCTCTCGCCGGCGTGATGGGCGGCTTCGACACTATGATCACGTCCAAGACAAAAAATATTCTGATCGAGTCGGCATGGTTTGATCCATCTACGATTCGAAAAAGTTCGAAGCGGCATGGACTGCATACCGACGCCTCGCACCGGTTTGAACGCGGCGCGGATTACGGGGCTACCGCTCTGGCCGGCGCTCGCGTTGCTCAGCGGATTCTTGAATCGAGTGGCGGCGAACTTTACGGAAATCAGATCGATGTAATCGGGCGTCCCATCGATCAAGCCCCGGTCTCTTTGCGCACGGCAGAGGTACGACGAATTCTTGGGGACGAGATTCACACTTCTGAGATCGTCCGCATACTAAATAGCCTCGGCTTCGACGCGATTCCCGAGCCCGGAGAAGAAGCGGACTTTACCGTTCAGTTGCCAAGCTGGCGGCTTGATGTGGAACGCGAAATCGATCTGATCGAGGAAATTGCGCGACTGCATGGCTACGACAAGTTTCCTAACACGCTTCCGTCTTTTTCTGGCGCGGTAACAGAACTTCCGACGGCAAAGAAAGACCGCAAGCTGCGATCGACGTTGCTGGCGTTAGGCTACCACGAGGCGATTTCGCAAACATTCATCTCGCATGAAGACGCAGCCGCTTTCTCGCAAAGACCGGTGATCGAACTGGAAAATCCGCTGAGCGAAGAAGCCTCGGTAATGCGCACGTCACTCGTTCCGGGAATGTTGAATATGCTTGGTTACAACTTGAACCGGGGGAATGAAAACATTCAGTTGTTTGAGATAGGGAATGTTTTTGGGGCAGAGGGTGAAGAGTCGCTTGAGACGAAACAGGTCTGTATGGGAGCGACAGGAAATGCAATTATACCGGGCGTGAATCAAACATCACGAGCGTTTTCGTTTTTCGATTTGAAGGGCGATGCCGAGACTTTGTTGTCCGCATTCGAACATCAGAAAGTTACATATGATGATAAGGCCGCTGACTATTATCGGCGGGGACACGCGGCGCGAGTGTTGATGAATGGCAAGCTGGTAGCACAGTTCGGCGAGATCGATTCTGAGATAGCGAGAAATCGCAAATTGCGGCAGCAAGTGTTTGTCGGCGAAGTTTATCTCGATGTCTTGTATGGACACGAATTGCAAGAGCCGCGGTATCAGGGGTTGCCGCGATATCCGGCCGTGGCCAGAGATTTTTCTTTTATCTTCGACGATTCGGTCAAATTCGATCAGATTGAGACTGTGGCGGAAGGTCTGGGGCTGAGAGAAATGCGAAGCCTGGAGCCGATCGAGATTTTTCGCGGTGGTTCAATCGCGGCTGGAAAATACTCGGTGCTGCTGCGGGTGAAGTTTCAGGCCACTGATAGAACTTTGCGCGAGGACGAAGTGGCGGGGTGGGCGCGAAAGATCGTTGAAGCGCTGGAAAAATTAGGGGGCAGACAGAGAGGCGTAGAGTAGGCGGCGCTCTTCGGCGACCACGTTTTGTCTTTTCAGTTTCAACCGCAAAGCGCCGCGCACCGAAAAGTTCCTATATGCAAAAGGTTCTTGCCAGCAAGAATCCACGACAAATCAGGGTTTGAATTTGAACACTCCGTATGGGATTTTTCTTGCGCTTTTTCCTTGGTTGAATCGCGGCGACTCGTTGATGTGGGACGCGCTGATATAAATCGAGCCATCCGGGCCTTCGGCAAAGGTGTCGGGCCACTGCAAACGATTATCGGTCACCATACGTTCGATTTTGCCATCGCGAGCGCGGCGCGTAACTGCGTTGTGGGTGACGTCGCTAAGGTATAAATTGCTTTTGCCATCCATCCAAAAACCGTCGGTAGGGAAAATCTTTGCCACTTTCTCGACTGCCGACGAAATCCGATCGGGCGCCGCACTCTCATCCCGCAATAAATCCGTCTTGATGCGATAGAGTGTCTCGCTGGTAACCGCTTTGTAGTATAGAAAGTCGCCGTCAGGAGACAGGGCAATGCTGTCCGATTGAAATTGCGGCGGCTTGCCATTTTCCAGCAACGGCTTGCCGTCGACGACGACTTGGATGCCGGGCTCGACCAGCACCGAAGGATTTCCATCGAGCGTTCGACGAGCTTTCCCAGTGGTCAGATCAAGGACAATTATTCCTCCGACGCCGCTGTCTGTGATGTAGGCGGTGCGGCGGGGATTATCGAAGCGGACATCATTTAGATAGGTGCCGGGTTTGACGACGTCCGCCCCAAAAGGAATGACGCGTTCGACCTGGTTTGTCTTCAGGTTTATCTTCACCAGCTTGGGACCGCCCGGAACTACCGTCGCGAGCAACGGCGCTGCGGGATCAAGCACCCATAGGGCGTCGGTATCGTCGACGAACATGGCCTGAACGCATACGAACTGATTGCCGGCATGTTCAGCTTTTGAGTCCCAGCGGTTCCATCGCTCGTCGGGAAATGGATGGGACGATCCATCGGGCATGACTTCGATTACCGCATTCAGATATTGATCCGACCAGCGGGGGAAGTTTACGAAGAGTCGCCCCGTTTTCGACACAGCGATGCCGGTGAGTTGAAAGTCATTGTTGTGATACACCTCAGTCAACGTGCGGGAAGAAGTCTGAGCGTAGGCTGCCGTTGCAAGCAAAACCGCGGCAGCTATTAGCGATAGCAGGGAGTTTCGGCGGATCATGAATCTTCCTTTCTGGTCCCGCTTCACTCAGGGTTGACAAAGCGATGCGCCGGACTTTGGAATTTCCGGCGCATCTTTGATTGTCACATTCATCCTTTTTTAGCTTTTGGCTGAGCCATCTTTTCGTGCTGATTGGCCTTGACGGATTCAGGAACGAATTTTCCCAACTCGCCCTGAATTTTCGTTTTGAGCGAGGATGAGAATACGTGATCCTTATTCGCCATCAGGGCGTCATATCCCTGCTGGGCAACGTCGGCTGGATCATTGCTGTACTTGCCTTCTGAGCCAACTTCGGTATCGTCCATTCCGGCGCGATGGAAAAAATTGGTGTTGGTTGGGCCCGGTTGCAAAGCGGTTACGGTAATGCCTGTATCCTTCAATTCGTGGCGAAGCGACTGCACCAGCGAAAGGCCAAACGCCTTAGTTGCCCCATAGACAGCTTCCAACGGCGTCGGCATGGTTCCCGCGATTGAGGACGTAATGAGAATGCGTCCCTGGCCTCGCGGCACCATCTGTTGCAGGATCCGTTTTGCTAAATGGACCGTCGAAGTCACGTTAAGCTGAATCATGTTCAGCTCTTCTTCGAGATCTGTCTCGCGGGCGAAATCTCCGCCTACGCCCACGCCAGCGTTAATGGCTATGGCATCCACAGGACGTCCAGTTTCCTCAATCGCCTCCCAAAGGTCTTCGACGCCATCGTAAGTTGCCAGGTCGGCTTGTATGGACTCAACTTCCACCCCGAGTGTTCGAAAATCACTGACTGCATTTTCCAAACCGTCATCCTCGGAGGTAACAAATAGGTCATACCCATTTTTAGCGAATACGCGAGCGAGTTCATAACCGATCCCGCTAGACGCGCCAGTTACAACCGCGAACTGTTTCTTTGTCGATACTGCCATCTAAGTAATCCTCCTTAATTAGCTGTAATAATTGTTGCTAAGATGGCTCCAAAGCGCGGGACGTTGGTTGAAGAACGAATCGTGGATTTCAGAAAGGCGAAGAAATCACATTGCGGGTTTCTGCCGAGAGCGCATTCCTCCCAGCAGTGAAGTTCCAACGAAAAGAGCGTCGCCACATAAACTTTCCAGCCGTTAAAAAAGAACCAAACTTTCTCTATCTCGATTCGCAAAAAGCCGTTATAGTTATTTCGCTCGCGATTCGCTGACGACAACTGACCTGGATGATGGCAAGGAAAAGCGGTTCCACCATCTCGCAGGAGGAGTTGTATCCTGAGGCGGAGTTGCGCGAGGAGCAACCGGTCGACTTGGATGAGGGCCGGCTGCTTGACCTGGACGCCGAGCAGGAATCGCCATTTCTTCGCGGACAAAAGCGCGTCTCCGTCCGCCGGGGAGCCATACCGAGAAAAGCCGCGACAAGTTTAGCCTGGGTAGCCCTCGCTATTTGCGTCGCGCTGTTTTGCATCGCCGGTGTCGCCGCTATTTACCACTACGGGGAACATTCCTGGCGGTTTCGCATCGAATCCAGCGACGATATTGATGTAAGCGGCATTCAGAATGTCACCCGCGCACAAGTAATGGAAGTCATGGCCGGCGATATCGGCCGCAATATTTTTTTCATTCCGCTCGCCCAGCGAAAAGCGCAATTAGAACAGATTCCATGGGTACGGTCCGCCAGTGTAATGCGGTTTGCGCCCAACCGCATCGCAGTGCAGATTGTTGAGCGCACCCCGGTGGCGTTCGCCCGCATCGGATCGAAAATCTTCTTGATCGATGAAGTGGGCACCGCGATGGATTTGCCCGCCAGCAAAAAAAAATATTCATTCCCGGTGATTTTAGGAATGAATTCCAATGAGCCGCCTTCCACCCGCAAAGCGCGAATGAAAATCTACAACCTCCTGGTAAGCCAACTCGACTCGGGCGGCGCTCGTTATTCCCAGGATATAAGCGAAGTGGATTTATCCGATCTGGAAGATGTAAAAGTTTTAGCCAATAACGCGGACGGCAATGTTCTGGTGCATTTGGGATCGTCGAACTACTTAGAGCGCTACAGGGTTTACGTCGCGCACGTGAAAGAGTGGCGGCAACAATTCGACAGGGTGGATTCGGTTGATTTGCGTTATGACCGCCAAATTATCGTCAATCCAGATTCCGCGGGCGCTGTCCAGCAGGCAACGATTTCGAGTTCTGACGCGAGAAAGGCAATCGCGGCCAGCGTGAGGCCGGTGGCATCGATCCGCCATGCTCCGGCTACAAGGGCACAAAATTCGGCGATAAGTTCCGAGCTAAAACCAGCGGTACAGAGAAAAAGAATAAGCCGGTGGAATCGCCAGAAGGGTGCTCACAAAATCATTCTGGCATCGAGGCGAACGAAGACATTGGGCAAACCGGCGGGCGGACAAGCGACTGCTGCGTCTGCGGACCCTGCGACTATTGCCGCAAAGAAAAAACCCAGTCCGTCAATTGCAAAACAACAGTAGAGATTCATCGGGAAAAAGAATGCCGAATCCGCAAGCTAAAGACAATCTTCTGATAGCAATCGATGTAGGCAGTGCGAAGACCTGTGTGCTAGCGGCCGAAGTGACCGACACCGGGCTTCGCTATCGCGGCCATGGCATTGCGGAATCGCGGGGTTCGCGCAAGGGTGTAATCGTTGATCTCGAAAAAGCCGCCAGCTCAATTCAGAAGGCGGTGGAACTTGCGGAAGACATGTGTGGCGTGCCAATTGAACACGCACTGCTTGGAGTTTCGGGCGCGCACGTCCGAGGGATCAACACACAGGGCGGCCTCAATTTCGGGACGCGCACGCGAGAAATTTCGCGCGATGAAGTCCGGCTCGCGGTAGATAAGGCCCGGGCCGTCCCCCTGCCTGCCGACCGCGAGATTCTGCATCTGCTTCCCCATGAATTTATTCTCGACGATCACACCAGCGTGCATGATCCACTCGGCATGTTGGCGGCGCGTCTCGAGGTTCGCGTGCACATGATTACGGCTGCCGCGAGCGCAACCCAGAACGTGGTTAATGCGGTCAATCGCGCGGGAGTCCACGTGAATGACACTATCTTCGAGCCGCTGGCAGCGGCAGATTCGGTGTTGCGCGCGGACGAGCGCGACCTTGGCGTATGTCTTGTCGACATGGGCGCGGGCTCGACCAGCCTGGTCGTGTTCCAAGCCAGTTCCGTTTCCCATACCGCAGTGATGCCGATTGGCGGAGATCATTTCACCAGCGATCTTTCCGTGGGCCTTTGTACCCCCATGGCGGAGGCGGAAAAAATTAAGCGGCTATATGGACATGCGCTGGTTACGCTCATACCGGAGGGCAACGAAGTCGAAGTGCCCTCAGTCGGGGATCGTCCTTCACGGTTGATTTCCCAGCGCCTGGTCGGAGAGATTCTCGGGCCGCGGGCGCGCGAGCTTTTCGAAATGCTGCGCGACAATTTGCGCCACAGCGGCATGCTCGACAGTTGCCTGGCGGGAATTGTGCTTACGGGAGGGGCATCCAGGTTACCGGGAATGTTGGATATTGCGGATTCGGTTTTGCGTCGTCCAGTGCGCCTGTCGTGGCCTATGCCGCTGGCAAAAATGCCTTCGACTCTGGCCCAACCCGAATACGCAATGGTCATTGGCTTGATTTTCTATGGACAACGAGCCCGCAATGCGCGGGGGGTGCAGGAGGCCGGATGGGGTTCGCGACTGAAGTCAATGTTCGCAGGCAAAGGCGCGTGATTTGGCAAGGCATTTCGCAATGGTTTGCACATGGATCGACAAGGGGCCGGTTAACTTAGGCCCAGAACTTCGGTGCTGGGCAGAATAAACGTACGAGAACCGGGCACCCACGAAAAGGGAGTGCCCAACAAACAAAAAGGCGGCTACCATGAAAAAAGAAAACGATATTCGCATCAGCTTCGAAGAGGCTCGCAACGACGCAAAAATCAAAGTCATCGGCGTAGGCGGAGGCGGCGGCAACGCCGTCAACCGCATGATCGATGCCGGCATGGAAGGCATCGAATTCGTCGTAGCCAACACGGATCTCCAGGCGCTGCGCATGTCGCGTGCGCCGATTAAAATTCAACTTGGCGTCAAACTTACGAATGGGTTAGGCGCGGGAGCGAACCCCGAAGTCGGGCGCAAAGCCGCACTCGAAGATTCCGAAAAAATTATCGAAGCCCTCGAAGATTCTGACATGGTGTTTGTTACCACTGGCCTTGGAGGGGGCACTGGGACCGGCGCTGCTCCAATTATCGCTTCGCTCGCCAGCGAAATGGGCGCGCTTACCGTCGCGGTCGTCACCAAACCCTTCGCATTTGAAGGCAAGCGCCGCATGCAGCAAGCGGAGCGAGGCATCTGCGAACTCATGGAATCCGTCGATACGACTATTGTCATTCCCAACGAAAAGCTGCTCGGAGTCGCGCAGGATGCCGGCTTCTTCGAATCGTTCCGCGTGGCTGACGATATTCTGCGCCAAGGCGTCCAGGGAATTTCGGACATCATCACCATCCCCGGAATCATCAATCGCGATTTCGCCGACGTGAAAGCCATCATGGCGCGGATGGGCTATGCGGTAATGGGCACGGCAACAGCAAATGGCGCACGCCGCGCAGTTGAGGCCGCGCAAAAAGCTATCGCATCCCCGCTGCTCGAAGCCGGAGCCATCGATGGAGCTCGCGGCATCCTCATCAATATCACCGGATCGGCCTCGCTCAAACTCGCGGAGGTGCAGGAAGCCTGCACCATCATTCAAAGCGCAGCCGATGACGATGCCAACATTATTTTCGGTGCCGTGCTCGACGAAAAGATGAAAGACGCCGTCAAGATAACCGTCATTGCCACCGGATTCAAAGATGCCGACCGCCCCCGCCGCCATCGGGAAGAAACTAATTTTGGATTCGTAGCGTCGCGGAATCCGGAATATCGAGGTAACACTCGCGATGAGGATGATGACCGTGGCGGCGATGACCGCCAATCGCCCCCGCCGATTATGGTGCAGGAAGCACCTGAACGTCAGCCGTCACCGGCTCCCGAAGTTGCAGCTATCGACACAATGCGCGATGCCATGATCGCCAACTTCGAGCAATCAGATTTGGACGTCCCCGCATTCCTGAGAAAAAGAAGCGACACGATGTAGGTTAGACGGTAGCGAACCGCAGGGAACGAGATGATTCGGCGTAATCGGGTTTTGCTATGCTCGCCTTTCGGGTTGTTTCGCGCCTATCCGGATAGCTTCGGAAGACAATTCTTCGAATTGCCGTATCCTTCTTAGCGGCTTGAAAGATGAATCATGATGCGAATGGTGTGCTTATGCTTATCCGCGGTGCTGGGAGCCGGCATTTTGCTGGCTGCGTCGCATGATGCTTCTGACCATCCGCAATATGCTGGCGCGAACCGGTTGTTGCCGCCGGACAATTATCGCGAGTGGATTTTTCTCTCCTCCGGCCTGGGGATGAACTATAGCGCGATGGCTATGGGCGCTGACATGTTCACGAATGTTTTCGTAGCTCCGTGGGCGTATCAAGCATTTCTGAAATCAGGCAAATGGCCGAACAAGACTATGTTCGTGGTGGAAGAAAGAAACGCCCGGAGCAAGGGATCGATTAACAAGCACGGGAACTTTCAGACCGACTTAGCCGGCATAGGAGTTGAGGTCAAGGACGAAGCCCGATTTCCCGAAAAGTGGGCATACTTCAATTTTGACGCGGATACCAAATCTGCCGCTGCGAATCCCAAACAGGCATGTTGGCAATGCCATGAAGACCATGCCGCCGTCGAGCACAGTTTCACGCAGTTTTATCCCACATTGAAGCCGGTCGCGAGAAAGTTCGGGACTTACAAGGAATCAGCCGAGCAGGTTCAGTAGGAAGTACTCACTGCTTTGGGTATCGCCGAAGTAACTAATCCATGATTACGAAAGCTTGCTGTACTACCTCACATTCCATGCAACGCCCGTCGGCACAACTAGTTACGGGGTTTTCTCGCCGTTAACTGACTATAAAATTTTTGATTGCCCTCGCCTTGCTGCTCTTCTAGTATCAGAAGGTGCAGGCAGTAGGCGAGGGATGCCGGCTGTAGCCAATTCGTCGGACAAACATTGAGGACGACGGGAGGCTTCACCCGATTTTCTGCCGTGCAATCGCACTCCGGGGACGGAAAAAATAGTGAGAGTCAGGAAAAGTTCTGCGTTAATCCGGGCCATGTTTTATTGCCTTTCGCTGGCGCTGCTATGCCAGGCGGGCATGGCGGCGACGATTAATACTCGGCCTGTAGCGCGGAAGAAGCCGCGAGCCGTCACCGAGACTCCGCACGCTCGCAAGCGTATGCGCAGCCTGGCTCGTAGCCGCGTCCGACCGGGAACGACGGTGGCGCGAGCCGGAGTCCACCACCGCCATCATTATTACGAGCACTTCACCGCGAGTTCCTTCACTCACGATGACGTAACTGAAGGCGACCTCACGGCTGGCGAAGACCCGGTGGTGCGCGCGGCCGCGATCGACGCTCTAGGAAATATGAATGGGACCGTGGTGGCGATCGAGCCTACCAGCGGACGCGTTCTGGCAATGGTTAATCAGAAACTGGCGTTGTCGAGCGGCGCCCAACCTTGTTCTACAATCAAACTTTCCGTCGCTTTGGCCGCGCTTAACGAAGGCCTTATCACCAAAGAAACTGAAGTTCGCCTTGGCGGCCGCTATCACATGAACCTGACCATGGCCTTGGCGCATTCCAATAACGCATATTTCGAAGCGCTGGGGCGGCAGTTGGGATTCGAACGAGTCCAGCAATATGCCCGGCAGTATGGATTGGGAGAATTGGCTGGTTACGGCATCCCCGGCGAACATCCCGGTCTTTATCCGAGCCAGGAGATTTCCGCAAAGCTGGGCGGCGTGGGCAAGATGTGCTCTTTCGGCGAGGGCGTTTCAGTGACGCCGTTGCAACTCGGCGCATTGGTCTCGGCGATCGCGAATGGGGGCACGCTGTATTTTCTACAACATCCCACCAGTCCCGACGATATCGCAAATTTTCAGCCGTTGATTAAGCGGCATTTGAACATTGCTCCAATTATTCCGGAGATTTCAGACGGCATGGCCGGCGCCGTTTCTTATGGAACCGCGCGCAGACTCAATCTGAATTTCACCGAAGAAGAAGTATTGGGGAAGACCGGGACCTGCTCGCATGAAGGCACGCGCTTCGGGTGGTTTGCCTCTTACGCGAAAACTGACGTCGGACACATCGTGGTCGTTGTGTTCCTCGAGGGCGGGCGTCCTACGTTCGGCCCCAAAGCGGCGGAGATTGCGGGACGAATGTACCGCAACTTATACGATCACGAATTCTTTCTGGCGAAACCTATCCTGCCGAGCGATAACGCTGCTGTGAAGACGCTTAGCGACACCCAATAATAAATTAATTGTCATCGGTGACAGACGGGACGCCCGTCGCTCCATCGGGATTTCCTTCCCAGACCCGCCGTGAAATAATTCCGTCATCGTGTTTCCAGGAAGAGATCAGTTCTTCAGCCGCTATCCGATCACTCCTATTTTGTTTTGACCTATTCGATCTCGTGGTTCGGCGCGTTTGTCGTAGTCGCGCCGAAGTTGCTGCGGGGTCAGTCCATTCCAAAGATAGATGGCATCATCATGTTCCCGGTGATGCTGCTAGGGCCCAGTTTCTCAGGATTGTTTCTCGCGAGAATAGTGGATGGAAAGCAAGGCTTGCGCGATCTTCTTGCGCGAATGCGACGATTTGTGGTTCGGCCTCGCTGGTACCTCGCTCTGCTGATTCCTCCCGGCGTTATTGTTGTCATTCTGCTCGAGCTGAAGACATTTGTCTCTGTCGTATTCACTCCCAATTTTTTCTGGATGGGAATCTTGTTCGGGCTTCCGGCTGGCTTCTTTGAAGAAATCGGGTGGACTGGCTACGCGTTTCCCAAGATGCGGGAAAAACTTGGCACACTTTCCGCGAGCGTTGTGCTTGGACTATTGTGGGGGCTATGGCACCTGCCGGTCATCGGCTATCTTGGGACCGCGGTCCCGCACGGTACGTACTGGCTCCATTACTTTCTCGCGTTCATAGCAGCGATGACCGCGATGAGAGTGCTGATCGGCTGGATTTATGTGAACACCAAGAGTGTGCCGCTGGCGCAATTGATGCACGTGAGTTCGACGGGTTCGTTGGTACTTTTCAGCCCGCCTCGGGTGAATGCGGCGCAGGAAGCGGCCTGGTACATGGCGTATGCGGCTGTGTTGTGGGTAGTAGTGATAATTTTCCACCGTCGAGCCCGTTGATTTCTCATCGCGACACGGGCGAGGACGCCCGTCACTCCATCGCAAATGCTATTCATTCCGGATCCGAAGATGCGAAAGCCTCACTGGAGATCGGGGTCTTAACCGATCCGGTTATGTGATTCGAGCCACGTAAAGTAAAATCACTTTTTCCGCGAATCAATTTTCGGCCATCGAAAAATGAAGAATCGATTTCTATCCGTCCTGCAAATTTGCATTTTCGTGTTCGCGGCGCATCCCTTGATTGCTTATTCGGTTCTTTCGCACGAAGAATTAATCGACATGGAATGGGATTCCGACATTCGTCCGGCTCTCCTGAAGAGGTTTCCAAATGCAACGCCCGACGAGGTTAAACAGGCACACGCCTACGCATATGGCGGGTCGGTGATTCAGGACCTCGGATACTATCCCTTCGGCAGCCACGAATTCACCAACTACCTTCACTACGTGCGCAGCGGAGATTTTGTGGCGATCATGATCAAAGATGCGCGCGATCTTAACGAACTCAGCTTCGCTCTGGGCGCGCTGAGCCATTATGCGGCCGACGCGTGGGGACACCCGGCGGTCAATGCCGGCGTTGGCATCGAATATCCCAAGCTACGCGCCAGGTACGGACCCGTTGTTACCTACGAGGATAATCCCGAGGCCCACCTAAAAACTGAGTTCAGCTTCGACGTTGTGCAGGTCGCCAAACGCCGCTACGTGTCGCAGCAGTACCATAACTTCATCGGCTTTCAAGTCTCGGAGTCGTTGCTGGAACGAGCGTTTAAGGATACCTATGGATTTTCGTCCGATGAGCTTTTGCGCACGGATGATTTGACTATTGAGACCTACCGGTTTGCTATCAGCCAGGTTATTCCCGAGATGACCAAGGTCGCCCTCGCCTCACGACGGCAGCATCTTTCCGAGAAGGATGACGCTGCCAAACAAGAATTCATATACCATCTGTCGCGGGCCGATTATGAGCGAGACTTCGGACGAAAATATCAACGGCCTGGGATTTTTGCACGCATTCTTGCCTTCTTCCTGAAACTGATTCCGAAATTCGGACCATTTAAAACCCTGGGATACAAAGACCCGACCCCGCAAACGGAAGATCTTTATTTCAAGAGCATGGACAATGTGGTCGTCGAATATCGCAAATTGCTGCATCAGGTCGATTCGCACGATTTGCATTTCGCGAACCTCAACCTGGATACAGGGGATCCCACGCAAGCGTCGAAGTATAGGCTTGCGGATCAAGCGTATTGCGACCTGGTAACCCGCCTCGACCACGGCCACTTTTCGCACTTAACTCCCGCGCTGAAGAAAAGCATTCTGGATTTTTTTGCCAGCGGGGATGCTTTGAATTCAGTAAAAGGCAAAAAGAGAATGCGAGCCGAAGCAGCGCTCGGGGCTCTAAAAACTGCGTCTACAAATCCCTGAATCTGAGAAGTTAGCAAACAACAGAAAGGCCCGTGCTTTTTACACACGGGCCTTCCGGTGGACTGCTTGGAATTGACCAAGAGGTGGTCACTCATCGTGGCTACCTTCGGCGGAACTTCCGGCTTGCTTTCCTCAACCCTGCGCGACTTTACGCCGGGCGGAAATCAATCCTTTACTCACGGACAGTTGCGAAGCACTCAGAGCGACCGCTCTAAGTCTCAGCCACCTCACCTGGTCTTTTGGATCTACCGCTACAATCAGAACTTGTCATCCGACCACCTCCTTTCCGGTGTAATTGCAGATTAAAACGAAACGGATTTGGAAGTCAATACCATGGCAGTGGCTTCGGATGAATGTGCAATTCATTGCTGGACTGGCATGTCGGAAGTCGCTATCCACAGTGGCGCAGCCCCCCAAATCCGAGTAAACTAACTTGGCCGTTAAGAAACGTTAACTTCTGAGTTACTCCATTTCGTAAACCAATGGGCAGGGCATGAAAAAGGTAAACCAGGGCGATAGCTACGCGAATCACAGCTTGCCCAAGGCAAAAACCGGCATCCAGGGACTGGATGAAATTACTCGCGGCGGGTTTCCCCAAGGCAGGCCGACGCTGATTTGTGGAAGCGCGGGCGCCGGAAAAACTTTGCTCGCTATGGAATTTCTGGTCCGCGGCGCCCTGGAACACGACGAACCCGGCGTCTTCATGGCGTTCGAAGAAAGCGCCGAGGATTTGGCACAAAATGTCCGCTCGTTAGGCTTCGACCTCAATACGCTTGTTGAACAGAAAAAGCTGGTCGTCGATTACGTTCACATCGATCGCGGCGAGATTGACGAGACCGGCGATTACGATCTTGAGGGCCTTTTTATAAGGCTGCAATGCGCGATCGAGAGTATTGGAGCCAAGCGCGTTGTGCTGGACACGATTGAAAACTTATTTTCTGGATTAGACAATGAAGGCATCCTGCGCGCGGAACTGCGACGACTGTTCCGCTGGTTGAAAGACAGGGGCATGACCGCGATTATTACCGCAGAACGTGGCGAAGGCGCTCTGACGCGGCACGGACTCGAAGAGTACGTTTCAGATTGCGTCATACTGCTCGACCACCGAGTCGTCGACCAGATTTCGATCCGCCGGCTGCGTGTCGTGAAATACCGGGGCACCGGGCATGGTACCAACGAGTATCCATTTCTCATTGATGAGCAGGGATTCAGCGTGTTGCCAGTAACATCGCTGGGCCTGGACCACGCGGTCAGTGATGATCGGATTTCAACCGGCATACCGGCACTCGATGAAATGGTGGGCGGAAAAGGATTTTATCGAGGCAGCACCGTCCTCGTTTCGGGCGCCGCTGGAACAGGCAAGACCAGTTTATCTGCGTACTTAATCGATGCTGCATGCCGTCGCGGGGAACGCTGCCTGTATTTTTCGTTCGAGGAATCTCCGGGACAGCTCATCCGGAACATGCGGTCGATCGGCCTTGATTTGCAGGAATGGGTGGATAAAGGGCTGCTGAAATTTCATTCCAGCCGTCCCACATTGCAGGGTTTGGAAATGCACCTGGTGACCATACATAAGCTGATCGATAACTTCAAACCGAAGGTCGTGGTACTCGACCCTATCAGCAGCCTGGCGGAAGCAGGAAACCATCGCGATGCGCACATGATGCTGATCCGTCTCATCGATTTCCTAAAATTGCGAGGTATCACCGGGTTTTTCACTGACTTGACCACCGCAGGTCAGGCGCTTGAAAAAACCGATGTCCAGATTTCGTCGCTCGTGGACGTCTGGCTATTGATTCGACACATTGAAACCGGAGTCACGCGAACCCGGGCTTTGTATGTGCTTAAATCGCGCGGCATGGCACATTCGAACGAGTTAAGAACTTTCCGTTTAACCGATCGGGGATTCGATTTGGGTCAGTCCATGCTTGACCCTGCGGCTATGGAAATAGAAAAGCTCCCGCAAGAAAGTGCAGCGCCGCAAAATTGGGGAAAGTGCAACCCGGGGCCCTGTTCTAAAAACATCTAGGAGTCAGAATGGAAAAAACGGCAAAACTCGCGATGCAAGCTCCGGTTAGCCTGGTGGAGCTCTCAAAGCAAGACGGTCGATCAGCGCCCGACAGTGAAGTGTGGAACCTCCGGTTATATGTCGCCGGACAAACTCCGCGGTCGGTCGCGGCTTTCGCGAATCTGAAAAAACTTTGCGAAGATCATTTGGCCGGACGCTACAACATTGAAGTGGTTGACCTGGTAAAGCATCCTCAGTTGGCTGCTGGAGATCAGATTGTCGCGATTCCCACGCTGGTTCGGAAGCTGCCGGAGCCTTTGCGCAAAATTGTGGGCGATCTTCGGGATGCGGAGCGCGCATTAGTAGGTTTACAATTGCGCCCCGCCAACTCAGCCGATGGGCATAATGCACATTAGCTCTTGATGAGGGCAAGTACATGAGCGGGAGATTTATGGCCAAGAAAAAGCCAGCATTTGCAACCATGCCTAGAGATCCGGAAGAAGCCGAGCAGACTATACGCGCCATTTGTGATGGTGCGGTAGACGCATTCGTGATCGAGGAACCTGAGGGGCACCGGGTCTACACACTTGAAGGCGCCGACCTTCCTTATAGTGTTCTGGTTGAGCGGATGCAGCAGGGCGCCGCTATCATCAGCGGCCAGGGGGCAGTCATCTATTGCAATCCTGCGCTTGAGCAATTAATCGGAGTAGCGCGAGGGGAATTGATTGGTCTTACGCTCGATCAATTTCTTAATCAATCTGATCGAGATTTGTTTCAAAACTTATGGCGCGACACACAAGCAGGTCCGCAGGAAGCGGAAATGTGCGTACGCCGTGCTGATGGCACTGAAATTCCCGCGAGCTTCGCTTTTCGGTTGTTAACTCGCGATAAGTCCTCGATCGGAATTTTAATTACCGATTTGACCACGCGAAAGCAGCAGGCAGAGCTGACGTCTCGAATCCAGCAGATGCAGGATGACGAGCGGCGTCGCATCGCTCGCGAATTGCATGACAGTGTTGGACAGTTGCTGGCGGCGATCTCGATGAATATCGCCCGAATCAAAGATGAGGCCGGCAAATTAAGTCCACCGGTGGCGAGATTGATCTCCGATAACGAAGCCATGGTCAATCAAATCAGCGATGAGATTCGTACCATTTCTCATCTGCTGCATCCGCCATTACTCGACGAAGTTGGCCTTCCATCGGCGCTGCGCTGGTACACAGACGGATTCTCGCAAAGAAGCAACATTCAAACTACGCTCGATATCCCTGAACAATTCGACCGCCTTTCTCCGGACATGGAGATTGCAATATTCCGCGCTATTCAGGAATGCCTGACGAATATCCATCGTCATTCGGGGAGTCCATCCTGCTCGATCAAGATTATTCAGGACGACGACAAATTGCGCATTGAGGTCAAAGATCTGGGCCGTGGCATTCCGGAATCGAAACAAACATCGCTTGCGTCCTCGGGAGGCGTTGGTCTTCGAGGAATGCAAGAGAGAATTCGTCAACTAGGCGGTACGTTCGAAATCCTAACCAGCCCGAAGGGCACATTGATAGCCGCAACCCTGCCAATCCCAAACGATATTGCAAAATCGAGAAAAGATATCAATAACGTAGCCTGACTTTCGTGGATCTTATGTCGATACCGGTATCAAGATTGGCTGACAGGCGAGGACGCCCGTCACTACATCGAAAATTTTATTGTTTTGGGAATCATAGAGAGACGGGCGCCCCCGCCCTGCGACGCTCGCGAGTGATGACTAAAACACACGGACTCAGCCTGCTCTCTTGAAATATTGCACGGCTTTTTCGTGAGTCTCAGCGGCTTTTCTTGATTTGAACGTTCCCAGATTGCGGCGTTTGCCGGTCTTCGCGTTTTTCTTGCGGGAGTACAAACGGTATTCGCCTGATTTCAGCTTGCGGATCATGTCAGTTTCCTCAGCGATTTCGATGCTATCAGGGCGATCCGGGCTGTGTTACTAACGGTTTGTGATTGCGACCCGGAATAGCGGCTTCGATTTTTCGGATGGTTCAATCTCGTAGGCCTGGTCAGACTTTGCGAGATCGTAATCTCTCCACAACCAGATCATCTCTTCGGGAAACTCCGCAGCGCCTCCGCCTGGGTTGTGGGTGCCTTTACCGAAACTAAAATGAAAATCGTAATCTTTAAGTTTCAAGGCATTCGCCAGGCGAATGTTGGCCAGCGGCCAGCTTCCATAACGATCGTTTTCCTGATCATTGGCGCCATCCTGAAGCCATACGCGTAGGTTGCGTTTCGGTTCACGCAAAAGCTTTTCGGGATAGTCCTGTCCTCCGTCGGGAACGGCAGGATCTTCTTTCCATTGAATGGCGGTAAAACTGCCTATCCAGGAAATGACGCGACTGAACTGATCGGGCATCTGCCACGCCGAGTTGAACGAGCAAATGCCGCCCGAGGATAAGCCGGTGATCGCCCTGCTGTAAGCATCTTTGCGGATGTTGTACTTTGTTCCCACCTCGGCCAGCACTTCGTCGCGCAGGAAGCGGACATAGCGGTCGCTCACCGTGTCATACAGAGTACTGCGCATGGAGTCTTTAAGAGTGCGATGCCACTTTTCGGAATATGCCTTCACAAATTTATAGGTGGGCGTATCCGGCGAATCGCTGATATCCCCGGGATTAATAAAAACGCAGATCATGACGGGAATCTTTTTCTGAGCGATCAGATTGTCGATGACATTCAATGCAGGATTGTTGCCGTTGCGATCGATGTACCCACCGCCATCTTGAAATACCATAAGCGCCGCAGGAATTTTCGGATCGTATTGCGCGGGAACATATATCCAATACTCGCTTTTCATGCCGTCGTAAACCTTGCTCACGTGCGTAATTTTCGCGGAGAGCGTGCCGGAACGAACTCCCGGCTGCTGGTATGAAAGCGGACCAAATGCCGGCAGATCGAGTTTGCCCCCAAACGAAGCGCCCTTTACGAGATAGTGGAACGCATGCAGCCGGCCCAGTTCATTGATGCGCGCGACGGCGTACCAAAGCTCGAGTCCGTTCAACTGGCGCATAATAGGCCCGGCAGTTTCATCAATTACAAGCGTTGGTTGCGTTGACGTTTCGATGGCAAAGAAGAAGTCCGAACCGTGGCCGGCCCATGCTGTTCCATCTCGTAAATCTTTCGCATCGAAACTTGCAGTAATCGCGTCACCAAGGCCATTGCCGCCGGATTTCGCCAAATCGATTAATTCTGGCGCAGACATTTTTTGGACGGCAAAAACCTGACCAATCAGCAATAACAATGTGAAACATTGCGATAAAAGGGTGAATCTCCGCATAGAGCAGATAATATACCGCTCAAAAGCACCTTCCGCCTCATGAGACCCGGGAGTTCACCCACCCTTCAGCAAATGCCGTTTGTACATTGCCTTAGGTACCCTAGGAAATTCGCACTTCAGGCCGGACAATAGAGGGTCGAACAGAATTTATGGCGAACGCTATCTCCCCCCCGGGCGCCAATATTCATCGCGAAAAATGAGTGAAAGCCCTAAATCTAAAATGGAAGAGCCCGTCTGCGATCTCTGGCAGCGCGTGCTTCAGATCACATTCGGTATATTTTTTGTTGCCGGCACGATTGTCATGGTCTATTACGAGGGACCACGCGCGACCGATGAAGACGTTCACGCACAACTGCAACAACTGACTGGCCAGGTGAATCGCCTGAAACAGGAAGAGGCGATGCCGGCCATGGTGCTGAACCGTTACCGGAATTCGATTTGCTATGTATTCGGAATTTACCGCATAGGTTTTCCCGGGCGCAGGCCGACGATGCGTGCGCGCATTTCAGGAAGCGGTTTTGTCGTATCCAACGGCTTAGTGGCTACGAACCGTCATGTCGCCGAACCCTGGTACGAAGATGCCGAATCGACCGCGCTCATCGATAAGGGAGCGACGCCGCAACTAGAAAAGTTGCTGGCATTTTTCCCCGGTCTGTCGACTCCGGTCAATATCACTCCACTCGCATGGACGGCCGACGGCGATTTGGCAATTCTGCAAATTGACGATTCGGTCGCGGCACAGCGACTGCGCCCGCTGCCATTTGCGGAAAAGCCCTCCACTCCGGGGGAACTTGTAACTGTAATCGGTTATCCGATGGGCATTTTAGGGATGGTAGCGAAGGCGCCGCCGGCGGTTTATGAACGGCTCGCATTACGAAATGACGATCAGGGCGCAGCCGATGAACTGGCGGCTCTTTCTCTGATTCGCCCCTCGGCCACCTGCGGCCACCTTGGCGATGTGGTGGGTGAAAAGCTGGTCTACGATGCTCCCACAGCGCACGGCGGCAGCGGCGGACCTGTGTTCGACTCCGAAGGCAAAGTTATAGGAATCAACGCAGCTTACATCGACGGATTTTCCGGCGGAACTCTGGGAATTTCAATCGATGCGCTCAAACCACTGATAGACGCCGCGCACAAGAAGCAGGCGCAGTACGCTCACACGCAACTTTCCGCACAGAAATGACTTTGCACCCAGTCTGAACAGAATCAAAGTCAGCTACGCGACACTTCCTTCTGCCGCCGTCTGATCCAGCCGGGATCGCGCACATGCTCATCTTCCAGGCGGCGCATGCGGGCAGCCATAATTCCAGGACGGCCCAGATATCCCACGATCTTGCGGGGATCGGCGCGGTCAACCACCGGAAGACGTCCCACATTATTGCGCAGCATTTTGGACGAAGCTTCGTGCAGCCCTTCATCCGGATAAGTGACGACAACGCGGGCTGTGCAGGCTTCAGAAACTGTGCTATCCCCGGCGGGATTCTTGGATAGATCCCGAAAAATATCTCCGCGAGTTATTACTCCCGACAGTTTGCCTTCCGCGTCCACGACCAGCATTCCCTGATGCCGGCTGACCAGAGGATCGTGCTTGGCAATGCGATCCGCCAGGTCCCCGATTCGCGAATCGCCGCGAACGGTGGGGGCTTCGCGATCCATAGTTTCGGAGACAACCATTTGTTGCAGCACATCGGTTTCGTAATTCTGATCGATGCGTAAGCCGCGCCGCGCCAGCTTTTCGGTCATGATGGAAGCTCTGGGCATGAGCAGCATGGCGATCCCGTCCGCAATCACGCAGACCAGCATGAGCGGGAGAACGGAATTGTAGTCGCGGGTAATTTCAAACGCGAAAATAATAAAGGTGAAGGTCGCGCGGGATGCCGCGCCAAAGACCGCACCCATTGCCACCAGCGCAAATGCCCCGGGTGAAAGATGCGCCGCAGGAAAAATCGCATCGATGCCCATGGCAAACAATCCGCCGAGCGCCGCGCTGGACATGAACATGGGAGCAAGCAATCCTCCCGAAGTGCCGGAGCCGAGCGAGACGACCAGAGCGACGGCCTTTGCCAGCATCACGATGATCAGCAACTTCAAAGCCAGATTTGCATTGAGTATGTCGCTGATCGTGTCGTAGCCGACGCCGAGTACCCGGGGAACAAAATATCCGATAATTCCCAGTCCCAAGGCTCCGATCGCCGGCCACCAAAGTTCGTCAATCGGAAGTTTTTCGAATTGATCTTCGGTCCAATAAAGCAGCTTGCTGAATCCCACTGCGGCGAGTCCACATACAAGTCCTAGAATTAAATAAAAAGGCAGGGCGTGCGGGACGCCAAAATCCATAGCCGCGACCTTAAACATGGGCCCTGCTCCCAGCAACTGCATATGAACCGCAGTTGCCAGGACACTGGCAATTACCAGAGGAATAAACGAGCGCGCTTTAAACTCAAACAGCAGCAGCTCAATGGCAAGAATTACTCCCGCAATTGGCGTATTGAAGGTCGCAGACATGCCCGCGGCGGCACCGCATGCGAGCAATACTTTTCGCTCGACTGCCGTGGTGTGAAACGTTTGTCCCACGAGCGATCCCAGCGCGCCGCCGGTTTGAATGATTGGTCCCTCGGCGCCGAATGGGCCTCCGGTGCCGATTGCGATTGCGGCGGAAATAGGTTTCAAAATCGCGACTCTCGGAGCGATACGGCTGCGATTGACGATGACCGCCTCCATGGCTTCGGGAATGCCGTGCCCCTTGATTTTTGGGGTGCCGTATTTCGCCATGAATCCGACAATAATGCCGCCAATCACCGGCATGAGAATGACCCACGGTCCCAGATGATTGTGACGGGCGCTGGTGAAGTCGGCGACGAAACGATGATAGAAAACGATATTGGTAAAAAGGCCAATCAATTTGTAGAGGCAAAAAGCAATTAACCCGGCTGCCAAGCCCACGAACGCGGCTAGAAAAGATACTGTGACCATGCGGAATTGCGCCGGTTCAGCGATGGTCACGTCCCCCACTTGGGCGCCCGACACCCCAATTGTGGCCGGCCGGTTGGTGGCTCCATCCGAGTGGATTACGGGTTCTGGACGGTTTTCATCCCTGGTCATTATTCTTTCCTCTCCTTGCTTGAGCGGGAGCGATTTTCCGATTGCATGACCTTCTTGAGCGCTTTCAACAGGACCGGCCCCTGGGTCCGCAGCTCCGCCCAGTGATCGATGGATAATTCGGCAAGCACGCGGTCACCCTTCGCGGTCAGGGAAAGCAGAACCTCTCTTCGATCTGTATTTCCCCGGCGACGCCGTACGTAACCACCCGCAGCGAGGCGGTTTACCAATTCGACGGCGCTGTGGTGCTGAATTTGCAACCGCTCCGCCAACTCGCGAATGGTGGGACGGGCAGATTCTGGCAGTCCCTTGAGCGCGAGCATGAGCTGATGCTGGCGCGGCTCAAGACCGCTGTTTCGCGCCGCCTGCTCGCTGAAACGTAAAAAACGGCGCACCTGATGGCGAAGTTCGGCCAATCCCTGGTAGTCGACGAAAGTCGGTTGTCTCATCATGGCAGTATTATGTCGTACAGGGGACACAATCCTTATATCGTATCACGACATATATTCTTTCTGGCAGCCCCGTTCGCGCAATAAGTGGGGACTGGCTTTAAATATGATTGTCCATTTAGAATCCCTAGTCGCCGGTTTTGGGGCAATTAAGAGGAAACATTGATTCGACGATACACACGGCCTGAGATGGGCAACATTTGGAGCGATGAGAATCGCTTTCGCACCTGGCTCGCGGTTGAAATCGCCGCCACGGAGACGCTCGCACAGGCCGGTTTGGTGCCCAAGAAGGCCGCGAAGACGATTCGAAAGCGCGCGGATTTCAAATTGCAACGCATCGAGGAAATTGAAGCGGAAGTGCGTCATGACGTGATTGCCTTCACCACCGCGGTCGCCGAATTTGTAGGACCTGAGTCGCGCTGGTTTCACTATGGTTTGACTTCCAATGATGTGGTCGACACTGCCCAGGCTTTGTTGATCCAGCAGGCATCCGTAGTCATTGCGCGAGACCTCAAGGCACTCGCCGAAGTCCTCGAACGCCGAGCTTGGGAGTTCAAGGACACGCCCATGGTCGGGCGTACCCACGGGGTGCACGCCGAGCCGATCACTTTCGGTTTCAAGCTCGCAAACTGGTATTCAGAAATGCAGCGCAATGTTGCGCGGTTTGATCGCGCTGCCGAAGACATGCGGGTGGGAAAGTTTTCCGGTGCGGTGGGAACGTTCGCCCACCTGAGTCCGGTATTGGAAGAACAGATTTGCAGCCGCCTGGGATTGAACGCTGCCGCAGTCTCATCGCAGGTGATCCAGCGTGACCGGCACGCCTACTACATGGCGACGTTGGCTGTGATTGCCTGCACCCTCGACAAAATCGCAACTGAAATCCGGCATTTGCAGCGCACTGAGGTGCGCGAAGCCGAAGAATATTTCGGTGAGAAGCAAAAAGGCTCGTCGGCGATGCCGCACAAACGCAATCCGGTCACCTGCGAACAAATCAGCGGATTGGCGCGCGTGGTGCGATCAAACTCGCAGGCAGCTTTCGAAGATGTCGCTTTGTGGCACGAGCGCGACATATCACATTCTTCGGTGGAGAGAATCATCATTCCGGATTCCACGACGCTAGTGGATTACATGCTGCAAAAGACGACCAATCTTATCGATACGCTGTTGGTGTACCCCAAGCGGATGAAATTGAATCTCGAGAGCACCGGTGGACTCGTATTCAGCGGTCAGCTTCTCTTGGAGCTGGTTGAACATGGAGTGTCGCGCGAGGATGCTTACCGGCTGGTGCAATCCCATGCCATGCACGCGTGGAAAGAGGGCCTGAATCTACGCGAATTGGTTTTGGACGACGATGAAATTACGGCAAAAGTTCCGCGTGCACAAATCGAGCGTGCGTTTGATTTGCAGCGCCAGCTCAAAAACATCGATAAAATCTTCGCCCGCGTATTTAAGACCAAGTCCTCAAAGAGGGCGGCATTGCGGAAAAGTGCTAAATAGGCTCTGGCATTTGAATCCCACTTCGCGCCGCTATAATTTCATCAATGCCCAAGGATATTTCCAAGCGGCTGGAGACTCTTCGCGAGCAGATTCGCCATCACGAATGCCGCTATTACGTCCTCGACGATCCCGAAATCTCTGATCTTCAATTCGATCGACTGATGGACGAATTGAAAAAGATCGAGGCGGAACATCCCGCTTTAATCACTTCCGATTCTCCGACCCAGCGAGTGGGCGGAAAGCCTCGCGAAGGTTTTCTGAAGGCGCGGCATTCGTCGCCCATGTTATCGCTCGATAACACCTATAACGTGGATGACCTGCGCAACTGGGAGCGTCGCGTGCATGAACTAGCGGGACGAGCCGACATCGAATACGTTTGCGAACTAAAACTTGATGGCATGTCGCTGGCCTTGCATTACGAGGACGGCAAACTTGTGCGCGGCATCACTCGCGGCGACGGTGCCACCGGCGAAGATGTGACGCTGAATGTGCGGACCGTTCGATCCATTCCGCTCTCGATTCCGAAAGAGAAACTGAAAAAAGCCGGTATACCTGTAACTTTCGAAGTGCGGGGCGAAATGCTGATGCCGCTCGGAGCGTTCAAGAAAATGAACGAGGATCGCGAGCAAAAAGGACTATCAGTATTTGCCAATCCGCGGAATGCCACGGCCGGCACGGTTCGCCAATTGGAGCCGAGCGTCACCGCGCAGCGCCGTCTCGATTACTTTGCGTATTCGCTGCTCATCGACGGCAACACTTATTTTGACCGGCATTGGGACACTTTGAACGCGCTCGATGCAGTCGGACTAAAAGTGAATCCGGCGCGCACATTGGCCACGAACTTCGATGAGTTGTGGGAGTTCATCCAGCAAGAGGAAACGAAGCGCGAAAAACTGCCTTACGAAATTGACGGCATCGTCATTAAAGTGAATCTCACTTCCTTGCAACGCGAGTTGGGATTCACCGGGAAAGCTCCGCGCTGGGCGATTGCATACAAATATGCAGCGCGCTCGGGACTCACGAAGATCGAAGATATTCTGATTCAGGTTGGTCGCACCGGTAAGCTGACCCCCGTCGGCGCATTAACCCCGGTCCCGATTGGCGGCACGACTGTCAGCCGCGCCACTCTGCACAATATGGATGAAATCGAGCGCCTCGGCGTGAAGATCGGCGACTGGGTGGAGGTAGAACGCGGCGGAGATGTTATCCCGAAAATCACGCGCGTGGTGGAAGACAAAGATCACCCGCGTGGTCGTAAGACGTTTCACATGCCTGAAAAATGCCCAATTTGCGGCACGCATGTAGTGCGCGCGGAAGGCGAAGTAGATTATCGCTGTGTGAATGTTAACTGTCCCGCGAAGCTTCGGGAAAGCATTCTGCATTTTGCATCTCGTGGAGTGATGAATATTGATGGCATGGGAGAAGCGCTTGTCACCCAGCTTACCGACCACGGCATCGTGAAAAATATTGCTGATGTCTACCGGCTCAACGAGTCCGATCTTCTCAAGCTTGAGCGTGTGGGGCAGAAGTCCGCTCAAAATGTGCTCGGGGAAATTAAGCAGTCCAAGAAACTGCCGCTGGAGCGGGTCATTTTTGGCTTGGGCATTCGATTCGTGGGCGAGCGGACAGCGCAATTTCTCGCAGAGCACTTCGGATCGATGGACGCGCTGCTAAGCGCTACTGAGGACGAACTTATCGAGGTGAATGAGGTTGGGCCTCGCATCGCGAAAAGTATCTCGGAGTTTTTTCGGGAGCCCAAAAATCGCGACTTGGTAGCGCAATTACGAGATGCCGGACTCAACCTGTCAGGAGCTAAAAAGCAGCGTGGAACCACGCTAGCCGGGAAGACGTTCGTGCTTACGGGAACAATGCCGCGCTATAGCCGCGACCAAGCCAAGAAAATGATTGAAGACGCCGGAGGCCGGGTTTCCGGATCGGTCAGCAAGAAAACCGATTATGTCGTCGCGGGAGACGACGCCGGATCAAAACTGGACAAGGCCAAAGAATTAGGAGTCGCCGTTATCGACGAAAAAGCAATGGAACAGTTGCTGCAAAGCTGATCGAGCCGATCAAATATCCAAATTCTTTACGTCCAGCGCGTTCTCTTCGATGAACTTCCGTCGCGATTCTACGTCTTCGCCCATTAGCGTGGTGAAGATGGTTTCGCATTCAGCAATGTCTTCGAGCCTCACCGAGAGCAGCGTGCGCTTCTCCGGATCCATGGTAGTTTCCCAGAGTTGCACCGATGTCATTTCGCCCAGCCCTTTGTAGCGTTGGACTACGAAGTCCTTGCGTCCTTCTGCGAGGACGTATTCGAATAGTTCGCGGGCGGTTTGTTTTTCCACGATCTGCGGCTCTGACTTTTTCTTCGCGGCGGCCTTGGGCGCATTGTCGGTTCCGGCATTTTTTGCCGCGGCGGCTCCGTCAGTATTTTCCGCATCATCGGGGGCGCTATCGGACTTGCTGGCCTTCGCGATGGATTCGACTACGAATGGCGGCTCCATGTACTCTTCGATCTGCTTAAATTTGGACAGCAGTTGGCGGTATTCCGCCGTGGACGCCAATTCCCAGTTAATCAAATGTTCCGCACCCTGCGAATTAACGTAGCGAACCTCCCACAGATTATGTTCTTCTTCGAAGCGGCTCTCGACTTCTTTAAAGGCCTTGGTTTTTTGCAGCTTCTTTAATTCTTTTTCGAGCTTCTCGATTTTCTTAGGCGGAGCGTTCTTCTCGCCTTCGAAATCAACGCGTTTCGACAGATTGTGCTTGGGCAAAAGGTCCGTGACTTGCTCGTCCCGCAACCGTTTTCCAACTTTATCGAAGAAGGTCAGGTATTCGTTGAGCACGGTGATGAATCGAGCCAGGGCCGAGCCTTCCAACTTGGCTGCGCCTTCTCCGTAACGAACGATCAAACCGTCCGAGGCGCGCTTCACCATCACTTTTACAAACTCGCGGTCGTCTTTGATGTACTGCTGCGACTTGCCTTTTTTAATTGAGTAAAGCGGAGGCTGCGCGATAAATATGTTTCCGCGCTTAATCAACTCCTGCATGTGCCTGAAGAAAAAAGTAAGCAATAACGTGCGAATGTGGCTGCCGTCGACATCGGCGTCGGTCATCAGGATGATTTTGCCGTAGCGAAGTTTGGAGGGATCGAAATCTTCTTTCGAGATGCCTGTGCCGAGCGCCGTAATCATGGCGCGAATTTCTTCGTGTCCGAGCATCTTATCGTAGCGCGCTTTTTCTACGTTAAGAATCTTTCCCTTGAGCGGAAGAATGGCTTGGAAGCGGCGGTCGCGTCCCTGCTTCGCCGTACCTCCTGCCGATTCGCCCTCCACCAGGAACAGTTCACACCGCTCTGGCTGCCGTTCAGAACAATCCGCTAGTTTGCCGGGAAGGCCACCGCCATCTAGAGCCCCTTTTCTGCGAGTGAGATCTCGAGCTTTGCGGGCGGCTTCGCGCGCACGCGCCGCTTCAATGGCTTTGTTGATAATTTTTCGCCCGACGGTCGGGTTCTGCTCCAGATATGCGCCGAGACGTTCGTTGACGAATGCCTGAACGATGCCCGCAATGTCGGAATTCAACTTGCCCTTCGTCTGTCCTTCAAACTGCGGCTGCGGCAGCTTCACGCTGATGACCGCGACCAAGCCTTCGCGAACGTCATCGCCGGTCAGATTTTCCTTTACATCTTTGAACAAGCCCATCTGCTGCCCGGCATAATTAATGGTGCGGGTGAGTGCGGTGCGGAACCCTGAGAGATGCGATCCGCCGTCGACGGTATTGATGTTGTTGGCGAAGCTGAAAACAGTTTCGGAATAGGCGTCGTTGTATTGCAAGCCAATTTCCATGACCACGCCGTCGCGTTCCATCTCCATGTAAATCGGCTTGTCGTGAAGAACCTGCTTACCGCGATTCAGGTGCTTGATAAATTCCGCGATGCCGCCGTTGTATTTGAATTCGGTAGCTTTGGGCTCGCCCGTCTTGGCGTCCGTCGTACGCTCGTCCGTAAGCGTGATCAGCAGGCCTTTATTGAGGAAAGCCAGCTCGCGTAGACGTTGCGCCAGGGTGTCGTAGTTGTATTCGGTGGCGGTGAAAATGCTTCTATCGGGAAGGAAATGAACTTTCGTGCCGCGCTTCTTCGTCGCGCCGGCTTTCTTCAGCTTACTCGTAGGTTCACCTGCGGAGTAAGTCTGCTCCCAGGTAAATCCGTCACGCCAGATTTCGAGTTCGAGTTCTTCACTCAGCGCATTCACGCAGGAGACGCCAACGCCGTGCAATCCGCCCGAAACTTTATAGGAAGAGCTATCGAACTTTCCACCAGCGTGGAGTTTGGTCATTACGACCTGCGCAGCCGGAACTTTCTCGCCATCAATATCCATGGCATCGACCGGAATGCCCCGACCGTTGTCGACGACCGTGATGGAATTGTCGAGGTGAATCGTGACTTCGACCTTATCGGCGTGCCCGGCAAGAGCTTCGTCCACTGAATTGTCGACGACTTCGTAGACGAGATGGTGCAGTCCCATCTCTCCCGTCGAACCGATATACATTGCAGGACGTTTTCGAACCGCCTCCATTCCGCCGAGAACTTTTATCGAATCAGCGTTGTAATCGCCGTTGCCGTTCCCGTCGACAGGAAGGCGTCCATTCTTATTTTTTGTGTCAACTAATACAGGCGTGGTGATCTCTTTAGTGACCATTCAACTCCGGTAAAAAAGTTCCGTTTTAGAGAAATTCTAGAGCGCCGTTTACTGGTTCAACCTGCTGAATTACGGGCACTTACACTATTGAAGGATTTAAGTAATTATAGCACAAAATGATGCGATATTCCGACGTCCGACCCAGTCCGATTAACTGTGAATTTCAAGGGAAAACGGGCAATAATTGCGCTTTCCGTGCGGGCCGGTACTGACAATGGCAATGATGCCGTAAAGTGGGTCGATCCTGATAAAATAAGGCAGGAGAATATCCGAAATATGGGTGTACCGGTTTCGCAGATGTGGACGGTTGTGACTTACGTCCTAGGGCAAAAAATTGCCGGACGCAAGCAATATCCGCTGGTCCTGATGCTTGAGCCGTTGTTTCGCTGCAACCTGGCATGTGCTGGGTGCGGCAAAATTCAATATCCCGCGCACATCCTCAAGCGCGACCTGACGCCGGAAGAGTGTTTTAAGGCGGTCGATGAGTGCGGCGCCCCGATGGTTTCGATCCCCGGCGGCGAGCCGTTGATGCATCCGCAGATCGCGGAAATTGTCCAGGGCCTGGTCGAGCGCAAGAAATATATTTACCTCTGCACGAACGCATTGTTGCTGAAAGAGAAAATTCATCTTTTTAAGCCGAGCAAATATCTTACTTTCAGCGTCCACATGGACGGCCAGCGCGAACATCACGACTTCTCGGTCTGCCGCGAAGGCGGTTACGAAATCGCTGTTGACGGGATTCGCGAGGCGTTGAAGCGCGGATTCCGCGTGACGACGAACACGACCTTATTCGATGGCGCCGATGCCAACAGCGTGCGCGCCTTCTTCGACGAAATGATGGGCTTGGGCGTTGAAGGGATGATGCTCTCGCCAGGCTACTCATACGATAAAGCTCCCGACCAGCAGCATTTTCTGGGACGTGCCCGCACCCGCCGGTTATTTCGCGCTATTCTCTCCAACCGAAAGAAGAGTTGGAAATTTAATTTGTCGCCGCTGTTCCAGGAATTCCTGATGGGCAAGCGGCAATACGCATGCACTCCCTGGGGCATGCCGACCTATAACATTTTCGGCTGGCAGAAACCGTGTTACCTGCTTCAAGACGGATACGCCGACACGTTTCAGGAACTACTCGCCGAAACTGATTGGTCAAATTACGGCACCGAGTCCGGAAATCCCAAGTGCGCGAACTGCATGGTGCACAGTGGATACGAAGCCTCTGCGGTGAACGATCAATTCGGTTCGCTGAGCGGTTTCCTCGCCACAGTGAAGGCGACGTTGTTTAACCGCTACCCCGATGCGGGCGCACTGCGATTGTTGGATGAACCCGCCTCGTCGGGGCATTCCGAAACACTCGTGCAAATTGAAGCTGCAAACGAATCGTTTCAGGAAACCAGCGCATGAAGGCCGAGCCGATTCCTGATTCCGAGCCCCAAGATTTGAGGCCGCACCAGCCGCAAATTGTACCTAATCCCGACACCCTCGAAATCGCACCCGGACACGAACGCGAAAAACTTGAGGGCTGGATTCCGTCTTTAGCCACGGAGATGGAAATCCGGCATGCTTTGGAAAAAGCGTTCGACTTTCGCGGCGACATTATCATTACGCGAAAAGACGGAAGCAAAATTGAAGGCTACTTATTCGACCGCCGCAGTGGGATGACTCTCGCCGATTCTTTTGTGCGCATCTTCGAGAAAACCAGCAACCGGAAAATTTCAATTTCTTACTCTGACATCGGCGCACTCGCATTCAGCGATCGCGATCCGGCTGCGGGCAAAAGCTGGGAAGCGTGGCTGAAGAAGTACAAGGAAAAGAAAGCAGCCGGCGAGAAAAACATCGCGCTGGCTCCCGAGTCGCTCGACTAGATCACCGGGCCTTGCCTCCAAACCGCAATTTCTCTATCAATTCGACCACGTCATCGTCGCTCCCCGCAATAAAAGTGACCGACAATAGATATCCTTTACTCAGCATGACCAGCGAGCTTTGGTGCGTGGTCAGGTTGCCGGATTCCTTGATGAAATCCCTGCGCACAATCGGTTTGGCGTCGACCGGAAATTCATACGGGTCATTTACGACTTTGAAACCTTTGGACTGCGCCACCTCGGTCAACGGTCCGAAATAATCCGCCGCAGCTTTCAATCCGGGATAATATCCGGCGCTCTCGACCGCGATAATTACCGCTGAGTTAACAGTATTGCCCGGCGCCGCCGGAGGCCTTTCAAAAATTGCCAAAAGAACCTTTGACTTGCCGGTCTCAACGTCGTCCGCCATTTCAGACGTGCGATCGACCCAGCCGAACGGCACCTGATACGAAAATTGAAAGAAATTATTGCGGTAACCGTCTTTAAGGATCGAACCGGAATCTGGCGCGCCTTTGCGGATTTGCGAATGTGACGAGGACGAAGAGCCTGGCGTGGTGGACGGTTGTTGAGCAAAGAGCAAGTTACAACAGGAGCATAAGAAAATTCCCGCTAATACGGCACGCATGTATTGATCGTACAAGAAATCCATGCGCCGGCAGCCGCCAGACAGAAACGAGGCCTTTCCTCCGGTAGCGCGTTGTCACGCTATCAGCTTCGCCAAAACAAATGCCGCCGCAGCCGCGAGTCCTCCGATCACCACGGTCTGAGTCGCGCTGCGGATTCGCCCTGTTCCGGTGAAGCTACCCTTGATGTATCCGAAGATTCCCAGCGCAGCTAGGGTCACAATGGCTGAAAACAATAATCCGCGCGATGCGCTGGAAAGTATTAGATAAGGCGACAACGGAATAATTCCGCCAGCCACATAAGCGAGCGCGATGGTGGCCGCGCTGGTGACGGCTCGTCCCGACTCTGGCGCTTCCAGTCCCAGTTCGAAGCGCATCATGAAGTCCACCCAGGCATCGGGGCGCAAGCTCAGAGCCTCGACTATGGGGGAAGTTTCCTGTTCGGTCAAACCATATTTATGGAATACACGGCTGACTTCGGCTTTCTCTTCCTCCGGAATTTCTTCGATCTCGCGATACTCGCGCACCCGCTCCTGCTCGTAATGTTCCGCATCTCCACGCGCGGCAAGATAACCTCCGAGTCCCATAGCAATCGATCCGGCGGCAATCTCGGCAAAGCCTCCCACTACAATCAGCCGCGTGCTCTGCACCGCGCCTGACAGGCCGGCAGCCAGAGCAAAGGGTACGGTAAGACCATCCGACATGCCGATAACGACATCGCGGACAAAATTGCCGGCGGTGAAGTGAGTTTCAGCGTGTGCATGTGGGTGTGCATGTCCTGTCATCCCTCTGCCTCCGGGTGCGAATTTAAATAATTCTGAGCCGCCGTCACCACTTCACGCTCTCCTCGATAGGAGAGCTTATGCGCACCCTCGGCCAGCGGAATCCACAACGCCCGCTTCACTTCGATCCTCATTGCCGCATCAATGTCGTCGATCTCGCCGGAACGATAGCGCAACAAATAAAAACTCACAATCTTAAAAACCCGTTGCTGATCTCCCCATGAACGCACGTAAGCATACTTAATATCTTTCAACTTTGTGACCATATCAGCGTTAAGACCGGTCTCTTCGCGGACTTCGCGAATCGCCGCAGCCTCTGGTTTCTCCCCCGGGTCCACCAGTCCCTTAGGTAAAGCCATGACCATTTTTTGTGAACTCTTGCGCTTCGGCAGCCCAGAATCGGCAACAGGAGCCGATTTCTGAGGCTCGATCACCGCCATTTCCCACCCATCCCCAGCAGCGCGGACCACCACACCCCCCGCCGAGATCTCCCGGATCATGCGCTCTAAACTATCAGGATCAGAGAAGTTAGTCATTGCGGAGGGGTTTAAATGCAAATTTCCTGTATATCTCCGCTGGTAACCCTCTAACGCGCACCGCCCAGTGCTGGCCTTGGCATCTAACTTGCTGGTTAGTAGAGCGGGTTAGACCGCACTGAGAGGTCACCGTGAAGAGGCTGGGAAAAATTGTTCGCTCGGTACAGGCGTTTGGCCGCGAACTCTCGTCGCGGGCTTCCCAGCAAACTGAAACTTCGTCCGGAATCAGCCTCGCGCTTGGAGGCGGTTTTGCTCGCGGCATTGCTCATATCGGCGTCTTGAAAGTCCTCGAAGAAGAAAATATCCCCATCCATTCGATAGCCGGGACCAGCGTGGGTGCGCTCGTCGGCGCCGCATATTGCAGCGGGCTCTCCGTGGAAGAGCTGGAGCAAATCGCTTCGCAGGTGCGTTTCAAACATTTTGCGCGCTGGACTCTTTCGCGTTACGGCTTTGCCAGTAATCAGCGCATGATTGGATTTCTCAACAGCGTGCTTAAAGTCAAAGCCTTTGAAGAACTGCAAATACCCTTGGCGGTTGCGGCTACAGATTTTTCAACCGGCGAAGGCGTGGTATTTCGTTCAGGCCCGCTGATTGACCCGGTACGTGCAAGTTGCGCATACCCGGGCATGTTTCTGCCGGTGAAAATTGACGGACGTCTGTTGATTGACGGAATGCTGGCTCACGCGGTTCCAACGCGGCCTCTGCGGGAAGCGAGTGCCGACCGGGTGCTAGCGGTGAGTCTCAAGGCCAGATGGACCGGTTCCGAAGGCCCTCGGCACTTGTTCGACGTCATAGGACAGTGCTTCGCCATAGCGCAGGAGATGAATTGCACGTTATGGCGTGCCGCAGCCGACCTGGTTGTCGAGCCGGACGTGACGGAATACAAATACGATGATTTCGAACATAGCGCAGACTTGATCCGATCGGGAGAAATGGCGATGCGGACGGCCATGCCTGAAGTTCGCAAATGGCTACAACCGGAAATGAATCAGGCCCTGACCGTCTCTAAGCCTCGCGGAATCCGAACGGCTGCCATAACGGAAGATTACGTCTAACTGAACGTCGTATAAGATCTGCCGGGAAGCAGCACCTTGAGGACCAACGTCCTCGCACCGGACTCGGAATAGCCGATACAATCCTCGCTTGAATCTCGACGACACTATTGTCGCCATCTCCACTCCTCCGGGACGCGGGGGAATCGGTATTATCCGCATAGCTGGGGCTGACGCAAAAAAAATAGCCCTGCCGATGCTTCGTCTAAAGCTTGCGCTCGAACCTGGCCGCGCCATATTTGGAGATCTGATCGATCCACATGACGCCTCACGCGGCTTATCCGACCAAGCGCGGACACTAGAGCGAAGCGTGTCGAATCGCGTCGACGAAGTGGTCGTTACTTTCTTTGCGAAGCCCCATTCCTACACCACCGACGACATCATCGAAATTTCGGCGCACGGCTCGCCCGTCGTGCTGCACCACATAGTTGAAATTGCTCTGACCGGCGGCGCGCGATTAGCCGAACCCGGCGAGTTCACCATGCGGGCTTTCCTGAATGGACGAATCGACCTTACCCAAGCGGAAGCGGTTCGCGACCTGATCGATTCGCAGACCCTCTACCAAGCCAAGATTGCGGCGCAACAACTCGAAGGCGCATTGTCGCATCGTCTTCAACCGATCAAGAAAAACTTGATTGAGCTTATCGCAGCCCTGGAGGCTGGAATAGACTTCGCCGAAGACGATATTTCGGTTATGACCACGGCTACCGTAACGCAGCGCATCGCAACCATTCGCCTGCCCTTGGAAAAACTGTCGCAGTCCTTTACCTATGGAAAAATTGTGCATGAGGGGCTCACGCTTGCGATCGTTGGCCGCCCCAATGTCGGCAAGTCGAGTTTATTCAATCAACTGGTCGAGCGCGAAAGGGCAATCGTCACCGCGAGTCCGGGAACCACTCGCGATCTGGTTACCGAGACGGTTGCCATCGGCGGGATCCCCGTGCACATGGTCGATACCGCCGGAATCCGCCAAGCTCTCGATGAGGCTGAAAGTATCGGAATCCGCAAATCTCTGGAGGCGCTGGCCGATGCGGATCTAATACTCATAGTTCTCGATTCGACCCAGACTATTGCCGGCGAAGATCGGGAATTGTTAAATCATGCGACCGGACGAAGCGCCATACTGGTTGAAAACAAAATGGACTTGGGCTCCCTGCAAAAAAGCATTCCTGAGACCACGCTGCCGCGCGTACGAACATCGGCAACCACCGGCGAGGGAATCGCCGAACTCCGAAGCGAAATCATCCGGCATATTTGTGGAGACGCCGCAGCCCAAACTGAAACCGGCTTCCTTACCAGTGTGCGGCACCAAAGCCTGGTGAAGGATTCGCTTGCAGGGTTGCAATCCGCAAATGTCGCGGCCGGGAATCGTATTCCGCACGAGATGATTCTGCTGGATCTCTACAGCGCGCTTGGTTCGCTCGACGAAATCACTGGAGCCACAACCACCGACGACATTCTGAATCTGATTTTCAAAACATTTTGTATTGGAAAGTAGTTCATCTGTTCATACGGTTTTGCATCCAAAATGAGTCCGCAAGGAGATTGAAATGGAGCGCGAGCTGGCCCAACAGATTCTCGAAGAAATGCTTCCTTATCTGGAGAAAATGGATACTGAGAACACTGCAATCCTGCAATTGTTAAAAGACAAGAAATTAACTACCGACGAGGGATTTGCGACTTACCTCCAGCAAGCGGGTAACGCCACCAATATAAAGTGGCTGGCAGCGCGGGTTAGGATCGAACACTTGTTGGCCGGAATTGGCAAAGAAGCGGAAAAGGAAAAGGAGAAGGACAAAGCGAACCAGAAAGAGGCTGCCAAACACGAGCCGAAAAAAGATGACCCAGGGAAAAAAGCCGATCAGGAAAATCGTGGCGGCAGCGCCTCCGAAAGTCAGCCTCCAACGCACGATCAAAAGTCTGGTGAAAATGAGCCTGGAAATGCACAAGGCAATGAAAGTGATGCGGGGCCCGACAAGCCCAAACCGGGTTCCGATAGAAAAAGGGCCCGTTAATTGTGATAAAAGATAGTCGACCTCCGAGCTCTACTCGCCGGACTTGTCGTGAGGAAGTGGCCGAGGCTAGGGCCAAACCGGGCTGGTCAGTTCGATTCGCCAGACTGGGCCATCCATGTAAAGCTGCCCCTCCATTTTCACGAAGGCGGGAGCATCTTCCTCAAGAATCCATATATGGGCATCAGGTGGCTGCTTGCCGGTCACGGTTGCGACCGCCCCAGCAGCTCCGCCTAACTGCATTTTGAGGCGATAACGAATGGCCTGCCGTGTGGCGCCTGCAACCGAGAGCGGATCCTTTCCCTCCGGAGAGATCACGACATTAAGCAAGCGCGGCTTTGGAGTCGCAGCCAAAAATGACACCTTCGAATCTGCCGAACCTGGCGTCATGTTCGTGAGCAACGTTGGAATAAGTCCATTCGCCAAATCGACGGGAAGATTAGGATGATCAGTATCGGTTTTGCTGGCACCATCTTTGTCCTTGGAATGGACTGTCACCTCGCCGGTTGAGCAATTTACTGACACATCCAGAGGATGCGGAAAAGATGGCCCCTTTTGGATGAGATGATAACTTAGAAGGCGAAAAGTGTGCCGCTGAGAATAGACGGTTGTTTCGTCATGCTGCGAACCATCCTTGAAATGGAACAGCAAGCGGATGGTGACGCGATTGCCGTTAGCTACCTGAATTAAATCGCCCCCGGCGATAGGCTTGCCTTCAAGAGTGCTTAAAACAAGGAATCCGTGATACGTCCCCTGTTGATACCGCACCGGTACGGGCTGCGCGCACAGCGGGAGAATGAAGGCGACGCATAAAACCAGAGCGGTTCCAAATCTTTGCCGGAGAATAGTCGCCGCTCGTGCGTGGCCGCTCATTTTATGTCGACAGCTTGAGCTGCGGCGCCGAAAACCTTCCCCTGATGCCGGTCCTGTACAAAGGCGATCCACTGCAAATTGTGGACATCCTCTCCCGGCTCGATTTTTAGGTTAATATTCTGCGCAAAAGATTCGCCGCGTTTGACGGTTCCGACATTCTTGAGAGTCCGTACGACGTTCGTGTAAGCGAGGTGATGTCCGGCATTTTCTCCCTTTAAAACCTCCGATTCGGCGTGATGAAGCACAATCGCCACATACACGTCCGCCTCCTTGGAATTGAATGTGTCGAGCAGAGAGTCGGTTTCGATATGTCCCCGTAATGTGTCGCCATCGAGCGAAACCGAGGATAAAGTGACTCGCATCTTTGGCGAACCCGTGGCCTGAATGATATTTTGCTGGGCGGCGCGTACGTCGCTTCCCAAAAATTCTTTGCTCCCATCCACTACCATTTCCGGAGTGTACGGGCCCTTCAGACCGAACCGGTCTTTATATGTGTTTTGGCGCTCGGTGTAGGCGCTGGATGAAAATGGGTCCTTCCAACCGTCATGGTTCCAATAGTCGACGTGCTCGCTTAGAACGATTAATTCCGCGGAGGCAATCGGCTGAGCGCTATCGAGTTTCCCGAGAATTGCATCAGCCGGCGGACAACTCGAGCAGCCTTCCGACGTGAATAGTTCCAGCAGTATAGGGGTGCGGTTGTTGGCCGCGCTGCTGGATTCCCCGGCGAGATTCAGCGAGCTAACTATCACCGCGATTGCGAATAAAGATCTCGTGATCACTTTTACACCTCCGATTAGTTAAAGCTATTTCGACAATGCGCTCAAAGCCTCGCGAAACATTTCCTCAAACGAGCCGCTATTTCTTTGAACGGAATGCAGCGCCTGTTCCGCGGTTGGACGCTGATATCCCAGGTTCATTAATGCCGACAAAACATCTTCCTCGGCGGACGTCAAGACTTGCGCCTGCAACATTTCTCCCGCAACTTGCGCCGGCATTTTATCTCTCAGTTCGAGCACCATTCGCTCGGCCGTTTTCTTGCCGATGCCGGGAATTCGCGTCAATCTCGCTACGTCATTTAGACGGATTGCGGTAACCATTTCATCCGCCGGCATGCCGCTCAGAATTGTAATCGCAAGTTTCGGACCAATCCCGCTGACTGAGATTAATCTTTCGAACAGCACCTTTTCAAACGTGCGCAGAAAGCCATACAAAGCAATCTGATCATCCCGAACATGGGTATGAATATTAAGAGAAACCTCGTTCCCGACGCCCGGCAGGCCGGAAAACGTTGGGACGGTAATGGTCACGTCATACCCAACCCCGCCAGTTTCGACTACCGCCTGATTGGGATGCTTCGTCAGCAGTTTTCCGCGAAGATGAGCAATCATTGATTCGCCGATGTCAACGTAGGGACAGCCGCCCTCGGCTGTCCAGGCGAGCAAATTCGCCTTGTTTCATGTTAGAAAACTAGATAATTAAAATAAAGAACTCTGTCTTCGGGGCGGCTTGATTCCAAAATGATCGTATGCAAGTTGCGTGGCTACGCGCCCTCGCGGCGTGCGATTTAAGAATCCAATTTGAATCAGAAAGGGCTCGTACATTTCTTCGATCGCATCCGCCTCTTCCGCCAGGGCAGCGGCCAAAGTGTTCACGCCTACCGGACCACCTTGATATTTCTCAATGATTGTCAACAGAAGTTTGCGGTCCACTTCGTCGAAGCCGTGACGGTCCACTTCTAGCATCTGCAAAGCGGCTTGAGCGGTGGGTAAATCGATGTTACCGGCACCACGAACCTGCGCATAATCGCGCACGCGACGCAGCAAACGGTTCGCGATGCGTGGCGTACCGCGCGACCGGCTGGCAATCTCCAACGCGCCCGCACGATCGACTTCCACTCCCAGAATATCCGCTGATCTCTCCACAATTATCCGCAGGTCCTCGTGCCCGTAAAATTCTAGCCGCAGGACAATTCCAAACCGCGACCTCAAAGGAGAGGACAGCAGTCCCGCGCGAGTGGTCGCTCCAATGAAAGTAAATGGCTTAACGTCCATGGTATGGGTTCGCGCCGCGGGGCCTTGGCCGATCATGATGTCGAGCTTGTAATCTTCGAGCGCGGAATACAAAATTTCTTCAAGCACCGGCTGTAGCCGGTGAATCTCGTCGATGAAGAGTACTTGCTTGTCGCGAACATTGGTTAGAATCGCCGTGAGGTCGCCCTTAATCTGCAACGTCGGCCCCGACGTCTGCTGAAATGCGACACCCAGTTCATTGGCGATAATCGTCGCCAGTGTCGTCTTGCCAAGCCCCGGTGGCCCGTACAACAAAATATGATCCAGCGCCTCGCCGCGAGATTTTGCCGCTTCGATGGCGACTGCCAGATTGTCTTTGACCTTTTGCTGGCCGATAAACTCCGCCAGTCGCTGCGGGCGCAGCTTTAGTTCGAATGATGAGTCATCCTCAACCGGTGCCGCCGAGACAATCCGCTCCCGATCCGAGGCAATTTGAGGGATGTTCTTTGCGCTGGCCACTGTCACGAATGTAAGCCGAAACTGAAAATCAGGCAATCGCCAGATGTTTTTCCCTCCGTAAATTCTTGTTGACATGGTGTAAAGCGTGCTTTACATTTTGTATGTCAAGCACACTTGACATGGAGGCTGGACATGGACGCTAACAGGAAGAGATACCAGAAAGAGTTTGGAACTTCGATGCTGGGGTACTTCATTCTGCTACCAGTATCAATCCACTTGCTTAAAGGCAATCCGCATTCATCTTGGCGAGTTCTGTGGGCGCTATTGCCGGCGCTGCCAGCCCCTTTTGCGGTATGGGCTGTCGTCAGATTCTATCGTGGGCTCGACGAATTGCACCGCCGCATTCACCTGGAGGGCCTCTCGCTTTCCTTTCCAGCTTCTCTCCTGATCATCTTCACCTATGGATTTCTGCAAAACGCAGGTTTGCCATCAGTAGATTTGATTTGGGTAGCGACCATGATGATCGGGCTGTGGGGGCTTGGTCTGTGCATCGCGAACTGGAGGTACCGATGAGAAACTCCATCCGGGAACTCCGCGCGCAACTAGAGTGGACACAGGCCGATCTCGCAGAACGCTTGGGCGTATCTCGGCAAACCGTCAATGCGATTGAAACTGAGAAGTACGATCCGAGCTTGCCGCTGGCATTGAAAATCGGCAAAACCTTCCGCAAGCCGATTGAAGAAATCTTCAAAGCGTAGCGGGGCTTATTGTGGGGTCGCAAAAACTTGTTTGAGCTTGGCTGGCGCCAGCAATTGTTTCATCGAGTCGGTGCCAAATTTAGGTTTCAGATCACAAATGGAAAACTCCCGCCATCGCAATGGATTGAATTGATAGAAGTACACATAGTCATCGTCGTACCACTGGCCTGAGCTGTCGGTTTTTTCCGGCGTTAAAAAACCTTCGGTTTCGAAAACAGCGTGAAATGCCAGAGCATGGCTCTCATCATTTACTTCAACAGAGTCGATCTCGGTTGTGAATCTATCAGGCTCACCCGCCCAATTGTTTTCGGCACATTGGTTTTTGTTGATTATCTTTTCGAGTCGCGTACTGAAATCATCCCGAAGCGGATCGTTCTTTTGCGGATAGATTTGCTGACTTTTACGAGGCAACGGATCGTAAACAAACAAGGTTTCGGGATGAACGTCGGCGAAATGAACCATGTTCCCTAATCATTCCGTTTAAACTGTGAATATGTCCCCAAAAACCAAGAATGGCGTTACAGAATATCCAGACGGGCTCGGGCGTCAGTTAGAACAAATTCTTCGAAAAGTTGATCAGTTGCCTGTGCTGGACCCACTTAGCGCAGACGAAATGCTGGATACGATGAGCATGGACTTCCGCGTTACACACTTGGCGATACCAAACGTCGATTTAGTTAGTCTGTGGGATACCAATCCAGCAACCGGACTTCGATGCCAGTCCCTTCTAAACTTTTTTGAAATACGCTGAGGTCAGATCCGCGATAGTGGTAGGGAATCACAATCTTTGGATGGAAGGCTTTAACCGCGTCGGCAGCCTCTTCGGGCGGCATCGTGTAAGGCAAGTTCATGCACACGAAAGCCACGTCAATATTCTTGAGCGCGCGCATTTCGGGGGTGCCTTCGGTATCGGCGGAAAAGTAAAAGCGTTTGCCGCCGTAGGTGAGGACGTAGCCGTCATCGCGTCCCTTGGGATGATAGAGCTGACCCGCCGCCGGCCCTCGCTTTAAGTTGTATGCAGGCACAGCCTCGATAGTCCATCCGTCCCACGTCTTCGTTTCGCCATTCGAGATGGGCTTAGCGGTCGTAACAGTTTCAACCACGGATTGCGGCGCCCAAATTTCGGTTTCAGGTTTGCTGATTTGCTTGATTGAATCGGGATCCATGTGATCACCGTGAATGTGGGTGATCAAAATCAGGTCGGCTTTTGGAAGTCGGTCAAACTTTGCCGGCTTCGCAGGGTCCAGATAGATGGTTTTCCCTCCCGCCTCAATCAATGTGCTGGCGTGATAAATAGGGGTGATCTTAACCGGGCCCGCCGATGTCGGAAATACCTGAGTCTGAGCGGCGGCATGGGCTAACATTGAGACGGCAAAAAGCAGGCAGATCAGAATAATAAGTTTCATGTTTCACCTCAAATGTTTTATGAAGAGAGCATTCTCGCTCATGTTTGAGAGTCCGGTGTTCGCCTGAGCGTATTCAAATTCGTTCATCCTCAACCAGCGACTTTCATTTGTAACAGCCGAGCCTCGATCGCGTTACGGAGAGTTTCGAAATCGTTCGCTCCATCGTGGCGGACGCCATTAATGAAGAATGCCGGCGTGCCGTTGACACCGCTGCGAACGCCGCCAAGAAAATCCTGGCGTACTTTGGCCGCGTATTCATGACTTTCAAGCGATTTGCGCAAGCCATCGCCGGCGAGTCCAATGCGACCCGCCAATTCGAGTAACAGCTTCATACCCAGGCGTTGCTGGTTCTCGAAAATGGCGTCATGCATCTCCCAGAACTTGCCGTTCGCTCCCGCAAATTCAGCAGCCTCGGCGGCCGCTTCGGCTTGAGCATGAATCTGAGCCAGGGGGAAATTCCGAAAAACAAATCGCAACCCTTTGCCATAATGTTTTTGCAGTTGCTTCACGATGTCGTGGGCGGCGCCGCAATGCGGGCACTCGTAGTCGCCGTATTCGACGAGGGTGATCGGCGCTTCATCACTGCCCTGAATATGGTCATCGGGCGTAACGGAAACCCTTAGCATAGCCATAACTCCTCCTCCGTCTTATGCAGATTGTGCAATGCCAGCAGAGTGCAAATCTTCCAGCGCCTGCAATATGCCATCGGCCCCGGGATTCACGCCAATCGGCGAGCAATAGCTCCAGAAGATTTTCCCGTCTTTATCGATTACAAACAAAGCGCGCTCGGTGAAGCCATCTTTGTCACGGTAAGCTCCGTACTTTTTAGCGACCTCTCCTTTGGGCTCGAAGTCGGCAAGCAAGGGAAAATGCAAGTGCCGATCTTTCGCAAATGCCGCGTGGCACCAGGCTCCGTCCACCGAAATGCCCATCAGTTCCGCGTTGTGCTTCTCGAATTCCGGCAAAAGTTCGTTGTAGACCGCCATTTGATCTCCGCAAACTGGACTCCAGTCCGCCGGATAAAAAGCCAAAATCACCGGCCGTCCGCGCAATTCATGCAGGCTGATTTTTTGATCCGGGGTGACGTTGAGTGCGAAGTCAGGCGCTTCCGTTCCGGGAGGGAGGATTCTGGTCATGTTATTTCACCGCCTTCCAATTTCGAATTTATAGCCAACGACAAGTATATGACCTAATACGGCAGTTTTGGCGCCTTACACAGCGCCGACGAGGAGTGATTACGACGGGCCGGAGGAAGTCTTATGAACGGTGGCGGCGATTGTGCCTTCGGCGAGCCTGGCCGAGATTTCATCACCCGGTTCGACCTGGGATGCATCCTTCAATAGCTTCCCTGAGGAATCGAATACCAGAGCGTATCCGCGAGCCAATATCGCGAGCGGCGAAAGCGCTTCTATTTGCCGGGTGATGCGATCCAGATGCGATTTTTGCTGAAGCAATTGATTGCGCGCCGCTGCGACCATCGCTGCCATGTGCGATTCGAGTTCTTTGCGGATGCTCGCAAGCACCCGCCGAACGTCGTAATGACGGACTGCGGCGGCAGCCAATTCCCAGCGCCGCCGGCTTTGCTCCAGAAGTTTGCCTTGGGATTTTTCCAGGCGATAAGTGAGATCATCCAATTTCTGCTGCCGCTGATTGATGAAGTCCGTTACTCCCGCAAACGCGCCGTGTTGCGCCAATTCCGTCAGCGCTTGTCTGCCCATCAGCAAGCGATATCTCATGGCGCGTGCCAGGCGCAAACGCAACTCGTTAGTCTGTTCCTCGATATCTTGCCGAGATCGGATCACCAACTCGGCAGCGGCGGAGGGAGTGGGAGCCCGAAGATCGGCAACGAAATCGATGATGGTGAAATCCGTTTCATGCCCGACCGCGGAGATAACCGGAATTTGCGAGCTGGCAACGGCACGGGCAAGGCCTTCGTGATTAAACGCAGCCAGATCTTCAGCCGAGCCGCCACCGCGCGCGACGATGATCACCTCTACCGCGCGACTCTTATTGAAGTAATGGATTCCGGCCATTACATCCAATGGCGCAGCGTCCCCCTGAACCTGCGCCGGATAGATCAAAATGCTGGCCGTGTGATGTCGCCTTTGCAGAACATTCAGAATGTCACGCAACGCCGCCGCTTGCGGGGAAGTAACGATTCCAATACGCTTTGGCAGCGTGGGAATCGGCTTCTTGCGGGCAGAGTCAAACAGCCCTTCCGCTTCCAGCTTTGCCTTCAACTGCTCAAAAGCAATTTGGAGAGCGCCTGCGCCCTTAGGCTCGAGATACTCAGCCGAAATCTGCAACTGCCCGCGATCTTCATAAATGGTAATGCGGCCACGCACTACGACCTGCATTCCGTTCTGGGGACGAAAGCGCAGCAGTCTGGCTTGCGAGCGAAACATCACGGCATTGAGCTGAGAATTCTGGTCCTTCAAGGTGAAATAGATGTGGCCAGAATCCTGCGCGCGCAAATTCGATATCTCCCCTTCAACCCATGTGTCTCCATATTCGCGTTCCACATGAGTGCGCACGGCGGCGACCAGATCGTGTACTGTCCAAATTCTTCTATCCAGGACTTTGAATGTGAAGCCAAGTTGGCCAAGAGACGCCATGCGAGGATTTTAGCGTAGAACGGCTCGGCCTCAGCTTTCGCAGAAGAAACCCGGTGATCCCTGCGCAGTACGGGAGCGCACGCAAACGATTGCTATCTACGAATCTTCTCCGGTGAATCGCATAGCCATTTCGCGCGCGGTTCGTAACTCAGTCACCGCATCGCCCGCCGGCAAGAATTCCATGGCAACAAAATGGTCATACTTCAGTTCCACCAATTTGCGGAAAATGTTTTCGTAGTTGATTTCTCCCGTGCCAGGCGCATGACGCCCGGGGACGTCCGCCACGTGGATTAGTCCCACGCGCGCAATATTCTTCTCAAGTTTTTCTATCAGATTGCCTTCCGCAATCTGCTCATGAAAAAAATCGTAAAGCAATTGCACCTGCGGATGATTGACTGCCGCGACAATGTCGAATCCCTCGGCGACCGAGGTCAAAAAACATTTAGGATTTTCTTCTGGATCGATGGTCTCGAGCAGCAAGCGGACCGGCTTACCATTAATTTTCCTGCCATCGACGAGCTCCGCCGCGGCCTTGAGGCCATCAATGCAACTCTGGTGCTGAACATCCCGCGACATTCCGGCGACTCTATCCCCGGAAAGAAAAATCATGCAAGGACACTCGATTTTCTCCATAGTCGGAAGTGCCTGGTGCAACTCGGCCAGCAACGCTGCACGGTCGTAGGGGTTGCACACTCCATGCTGAAGTCCCGCCGTGCTGTCAAAACTAATGTTAAGTGCCAGTCGTTTTTCGTTAACGCGAGTGAAGTCTTCTTCCGACCAGTTTTTATATTCGCCAACCAATTCCACATGGCGATATCCGGCTGCGGCCACCTTCTCGAGACGCTGCTCAAAGGGCAGATCGCGGAATACGGTCCAAAGCATGACGGACAATTTAAAGTTCCCTCGCTGCATTTCGCCAGATTTTTCCCCAGGCTTTGCCTTCGCGACCAGGATATTACTTGCGGTCAGGCTCATGGCTCCCAACCACGCTCCCGCAAACATTTGAGTAAAGCTGCGCCGATTCATTTTTCCTCAACTGCAAAGCGCTGCCGCCTTGCGCACTTGGATTGCGAACTTACCATATTTGCCTGACACGGACTGCGGAATTCTGACTACCAGATGCACGCACATTTGAAGGTTGATAGTCTGGTACGCCAGTAATTTGATTTGAGCAGTCAGGGAGGCTCGCAATATGCGTAATCTGGTCGCTGCCGTTTTCATTGTCATTCTCGCGGTTCCATGTGGCTTTGCCAAAGTAGTTGTGTTCTGGCAGGACGGATTTCCCACCGTCGACAGCGAGCCCATTGCCCGCCAGACTTTGGTCAAGTCACTCGAAGGAATGGACGCGGTGTTTGTTGACCTTAAAGGGCTGAAAGAGCCGGGGGCTTTCGCTTCAGCCGACCTTCTGGTACTGCCTTATGGATCTGCGGTTCCTGCAAGCGCATGGCGCAGCATTCATACGTACCTCGAGGCGGGCGGGAATCTTCTGGTTCTCGGCGGACAACCGCTACGTGTGCCGGTGATCGGGTCGGATGGCAATTTTAGACAATCCCTTGCTCAGGATGCTTATTCGCGGGAATTAGATTTTCGGCACAGCTACGAAGTGCCCGTCACTAAGGGGGCCCATTTCGATTGGCGCTCGGGTTATTCGTTTTTCCATGCGACCGAAGTTAAGGCGCGCCGTTTCTTTGCCGTCGAAGGCCACCTCGACGGCCTCGGGTATATGACTAATTCCGACGGACTCGAGATTGCTGCGCCGGTCATCGTTTCCGACCACACCAACAATGCGGGACCCGCAGCGAAGATGCTGGGATCGCGCATTGTGGCGCTGGACTTCGATCCTGAACCTGGCTACTGGGAGTCGGCGGACGGAATCTCCCTGATCTCGCAGGCGGCGGAATATGGCCGCCAGGGTGCGACTTCATTCTGGTTGGAAATGTTGTTTTCGACGTTGCGGGCGGGAGAATATCCGCAAATCACAATTCACCTTAGAAATGCGCGCCGTGAGCGGTTCTCGCAACCATTGACTGGCCAAGTCAAACTTGATTTGCTTTCCGGGGATACGGTAGTAGATAGCACTCAAATATCTTGTTCCGGCGCCAGAATGGACGCAGAGTTCTATCCGCACAAGATTTTGCCCGCCGGTTTTTACACCGTGCGCGCGGTTTACGAGGATGGCGGTCAGGGACGCGAGTTCTATCAGAACGGTTTTTGGGTCGAAGATGAAAAGCTGCTGAACTCCGGGCCCGTACTCGGGGTAAACGGAAATTTTCTTACGCGCGATGGCAAGCCATTCTTCCCGGTGGGGACGAATTATTTCGGCACCGAAGACAACGGCTGGGATTTTTCCGGGCCTCGAAATGCATCGAACTGGGAAAGAGATTTCGCGGAGATGGCGCAAAACGGAGTGACCTTTGTCCGCACCGGCGTTTGGATGCCCTACAAGAGGTTTGTAGAACCTGCGACCGATCAGGCGAATGAGCGGTTCTTGCGGAACCTCGAGGCTTACCTGCTGTGCGCACGCCGTCACAACATTATCGTGAACTTTACATTTTTTGCTTTTGTTCCACGAGTTTTTATGCGTTTTGGTCCGCCGCCGGGACCAGGGGCATCGCCAGCGCCTGAGCCGAACGCATATATCGATTCCGCCAGCGTGTCGGCTGAACAGGACTACATCCTTTCGATAGTAAATCGTTTCAAGAATGTGTCCTGGCTATGTTGGGATTTAATCAATGAGCCGAATTTTTCGAACCCTAACCAGCTCTGGCATGGTAACGTTCCCAACGGCGATTCCAGTGAGGTTGCGGCCTGGCACAAATGGCTTAAAGAAAAATATGGGTCCCTTGAAGAATTGGGCGCCGCCTGGGCGGTGACACCGGACGAACTGGGCAGCTTCGAGAGCGTGCCGCTTCCCAGCGCAGCCGATCTGACTTTTGACCGCTATGGCAATCCAAGGCACGTGCGGGCAGTGGATTATGGTTTGTTTGCGCAGGATATTTTCACGGCGTGGGTTCGCTCGATGGTGACTGCAATTCGAAACACGGGAAGCAAGCAACTCATTGACGTGGGCCAGGATGAAGGCGGCGTTAAAGATCGAGTGCTGAATCAGTTTTATGCCGCCGCAGGTGTCTCGTTTACCACGAACCATACCTACTGGCAGGACGACGCACTGTTGTGGGATTCCCTCGCCGCTAAAGTGCAGGGAATTCCAAATATTACCGGGGAAACCGGATACCAGCCCGTGTGGGCTCCCGACGGCAGATGGAGATATGACGAACTGACCGGCTCTCCATTACTCGAACGCAAATGGGCTCTTGGCTTCGGTGCCGGAAGCAGCGGCGTCTTGCAATGGGACTGGGCGCGGGAACCGGATTTCGGCATGAAACGCAGCGACGGCTCGGCGAAAATTTGGGAGTCCATGATGCGTGATATGGGACATTTTGCCGAATACGCGTCATCCTCCGCCACCGGCATCATTGAACCGGAGATTGCGGTTGTGCTGCCACAGTCGCTTCAGCTCTCGGTATGGAATGCTTTCGCTCTCGAAGCGCAACAGAAGTGTGTTCGCGCTCTTTATCAGTACGCAAGAGAAGAAGCCTACGTGCTGGGCGAATATCAAATCGAATCGCTGGGGAATCCCAAGTTGATCATCCTCCCCTCGCCTTTTGAGCTGACCGAGAACGCCTGGCAAGCCATCCTTGCCAAGGTGCGCGCCGGCGCGACGCTGCTGGTCTCCGGCCGATTCGACGAAGATGCGCATTTTCATCCGACTGGACGGCAGAGAGAAATAGGGTTGAACTTTGACGCTGGGCCGTTGACCGCTCGCGAAAGCCTTCTAACCTGGCCGGAAGGTCAAGCCAGGCTCACTTATTCAGGGGACAAGACGACGTATTTGGACCGGGCCGTATTCGCCGATGGCAGAACTTTTTCTACCCAGGCATTAGGAAGCGGAAAAATTATTTTTTCCGCGCTGCCTCTTGAGTTGAATGACAATTTGCAGGCCATAGGCGACATCTATAAATATGCGACGAAGCAAGCTGGCGTGATCCCGGCATACTCCACTAGCGTGCAAGATCCGGCGATATTGATTTGCCCAACTCGATTTCCCCACGCCACGTTATATGTAGTGACGTCGGAATCGGATAGAACGGCTGACGTTGCTTTCGAAGATCGCTTAAGCGGAAAAACTTTCTCTAATACTCTAGATTCCGGCCGCGCGGCGTTGATCGTCATCGGAGATGACGGTCACGTGGCGGCATCGTACGGCTGGAAATGATGGCTGCTTCCCATACTCACGGAGGTTTGATAAAGATGCACGCTCGTCGCGTTCGATTCTTAACACACGCTGGAATGATCGGTATTTGTTTGATTGGACTTGCTGGCCGTGGCTTCGCGCAAGGTAGGCCACAACCGCAACCCGTCAGCGAACCAGATTTTTACGGCCCGTACAATGCGGTTTTTCTTGCCGGAGGCGATGGCCTCAGTAAGCCTCTCGCGAAAGAAGACCCGGTGCTGCGCGCGGATTCGCCGTGGTCGCTCTATGGATGGGTGAAGCCCGCAGAATCGCTTGATGCGCCGAGTCTGGTTGCGGGCTTTGGAGAGCCAGAAGACGAGTTTTCCAGGTACATAGCGCTTGATGGAGAGAACGCGATCCTTTGGACCGGAAAGGGCGACAAACTATCCGGCGCGGCTACGGTTGGTCCCAACAAATGGCATTTTTTGGCGGCGACTTTCGACGGTGATCAGTTTCGGCTTTACAGCGACGGTGTTCAGGTGGCTAGCGGAAAGCTGGATATTGGAAGCGTGAGTCCAATGCTGCAAATGGCCCCCCCGGTCTTGCCGTCGTCAGACTGGAAACATTTTGGCGGCACCCTGGCTTCTGTAACTTTGATGCGCACCGCTTTGACCGCCGATCAAATCAAGCAGCTCGCTCAGACGCCGGCAGATTTTGCGCTGATTGAATTCGAAGAGGGGTCGAAGCCCTGGCCGGTGCAAACAAGGGGACAGGCGGGATATCGCGCCCCGCAAGATCCGGCGACCATGCCGCACACTAACGCGCCTTTTTCGCGTCCTGTGACAAAACCGGTCGCGCAGGCGCGAGAGGCGCTGGAGGCGAGTGGTGAAAATCAGTGGTCAATCGCTAACGGGTGGAAGATGACGCCTGCGCCCAAGGTAAATGCCGAGGGAGCTGTAATCTCGCAATCCAATTTCAGCGATCGCGACTGGTGGCCGGCGACCATACCTGGCACTGTGCTCACGACCATGATTGATCGCGGAGTGTATCCGGATCCAGATTACGGCTTGAACAATCTCGCCATTCCCGAAACTCTGAACAAGCAGGATTATTGGTACCGCGTGGAATTTCCGGCGCCCAAAGCGGCGCGGGAGCGCCGGCTCACGTTAACCTTCGAGGGCATTAATTACGCCGCGGAAGTTTGGTTGAATGGCAAGTCTCTTGGTTCGATCAAAGGCGCGTTCATCCGCGGCGTCTTCGACGTGACCGGGGCAGTGAGGCCGGAGGGCAATGTTCTCGCGGTGCGTATTTCGCCGCCGCCTCATCCTGGAATTCCTCAGGAACAATCAATCAAAGGTGGTCCGGGAGAGAACGGCGGATTGATGTGCCTGGACGGTCCGACTTTTGTCGCTACCGAAGGATGGGATTGGATTCCCGCCATACGGGATCGCGACACGGGAATATGGCAGCCCGTGACGCTAACCGCGGCGGGCGAGGTCAAGATCGGCGATGCGCAGGTCGTCACTAAATTGCCGCTGCCCGATACCAGTCGCGCCGAAGTTGAGATCACGGTGCCGTTGGAGAACCATTCAAGCGCGCCGGTGTCCGGAACGCTCGAAGCCTCATTTGGAGAAACGACAGTCGCGAAACAAATCACGGTGCACCCCGGCGAGAGTTCTGTGAAATTGTCGCGTGCTGAATTCCCGCAACTAACCGTGCAGCATCCTCGACTCTGGTGGCCGAATGGATACGGGAAGCCCGAGCTATACACATTGAAGCTGAGTTTTTCGGAGGGAAAGGTCGCTTCGGACAAAAAGACTCTCCGATTTGGAATTCGCGAGATCACATACGAATTAGGACTGCTCGATAGCGCCGGCCATCTGCGTCGCGTAGAGTATTCGCCAACTACGGCGCGGATGAAAGATGAGGACGTAGTTGATATCCGGCATGAAGGTATTCGCCAGATACCTGCCGCCGAACCGTATCCTTCGATTTTTCCGCCGGAATGGAAAGAAGGATGGAAGTCGTGGGCGGCTTCTCTGACTCCGCGCGGCGAATCATCCGCGGCGATTCGAATGCTTGACGACACTAAGATGGCGCATTACCTGGTCATCAAGGTGAATGGAGTGCGCATTGCGTGTCGCGGGGGAAGTTGGGGCATGGACGATTCTCGCAAGCGCGTTTCCCGCGAAAAGCTGGAGCCTTATTTCCGCCTGCATCGCGACGCGAATTTGAACATCATCCGCAACTGGGTGGGTCAGAGCACCGAAGAAGTTTTCTTCAATCTCGCCGACGAATACGGACTGCTGGTGTGGAACGATTTCTGGGAGTCGACCGAGAACTACAACGTTGAAGCCGAAGATCCGGCGCTGTTTCTCGACAACGCCCGCGACGTCATCATGCGCTTTCGCAACCATCCGTCGATTGTCTTGTGGTGCGGCCGCAATGAAGGCGTGCCACAGCCGATCATCAACCAGGGACTCGCGCAACTGATTCGGTCGTTGGATGGCACGCGATATTATTCGCCAAGCTCGAACCAGATCAATCTTCAAAATAGCGGGCCGTACAAATACACCGATCCGGTCCTGTACTACACGGCGCTAAATCGCGGCTTCTCGGTCGAGACTGGGACTCCATCATTTTCTACGCTGGAGTCTTTCCGCGCGTGGATCCCGAAACCAGATCAGTGGCCCATCAGCGATGACTGGGCTTACCACGATTGGCACCAGAGCGGCAATGGAGACATGAATCCGTTCATGGAGCAGATGCAGACGGAATTCGGCGCTCCGGTGAGCCTGGAAGATTTCGAACGAAAAGCGCAAATGCTTGACTATGTCGATCACCGCGCGATCTTCGAGGGAATGAACGCGCACCTGTGGTCGCCCAACAGCGGGCGCATGTTATGGATGACGCAACCGGCATGGCCGAGCAATACCTGGCAGATCATGAATGCCGATTACGATACCCAATCTTCTTATTACGCTGTTAAAAAGGCCTGCGAGCCTGTCCACGTTCAGCTCGATTTATCGGATTACGAGGTGAGCGTCATCAATACGACGACAGCCCCGCTTGCGGGATTCGTGATCAGCGCCAGCGTTTATTCGCTGGAAAATAGTTTGATATTGCATCGGGAAGACAAGGAGGACGTCGGAGCAGATTCGTCAATCAATGGGTTCAAGTTGGAACTGGCGCCATTGCTTGCCTCCCAGGGAGTCGTCTTGGTAAGACTCGACCTGCTGAATTCGGCGGGCCAGATTGTGTCGGATAACTTCTATTGGATCGCGGGCAAAACGGAATCGTATCGGCGGTTGACTAACCTGCCTGCTGCTGCTTTATCCGTGAGAGCGAGTTCCGCTCACGAGGGCGAAAACGTTCGTGTGCAAGTGCAACTGAGCAACACGGGGCCGGCGGTTTCGCTTGAGACTAAGCTCACGCTGTTGAACGCCGATGGCTCGCGAATATTGCCCGCATATTATTCCGACAATTACATATCGCTGTTAGCTGGAGAAACTCGCAAGATTGAAATTGAATATTCGGCGAAATCAGCGAATGGTGCCGCGGAGTTAGCGCTTCGGGGATGGAATCTTTCGAGCCAGACTGTGCCGATTGGACAATAGTCGAGTCGTGAATAAAGCCGTTATTGCCCAGTCGTCGCAGGTCGTTGGCAAGCGAGGACTAGCGAATAGCTGAAAGAAATCACGTAGGGACAGCCGCCCCCGGCTGTCCAGGTCGAGCAAAGCTCGACAAGCACTTGCCAACGACGAGCAGCCACGACCCTAGCTCTCAATAGGTCTAAGCTGCGCGGTAAAGTGTCTCAAAAATTTCGCTTCGTGAGTCAGCTCGTAGCCCCTGATATTCTGCCGCCTGCGCCACACATCCAGAATGACTTCGACCACGTATTCAATGTGGCTTTGAGTGTAAACACGGCGCGGAATCGCCAGCCGGACTAAATCCATTTTGGCGTGTTCCCCAAACATGAGTGTGCCGATTTCTACCGAGCGAATCCCGCCTTCTAGATATAACTCAATTGCCAAGCCGACTCCCGGGAACTGCGAGGGAGGGATGTGAGGAAGAAAAGCTCGCGCATCGAGATATATAGCGTGCCCTCCAGGCGGCTGCACGATGGGCACGCCTTCACTGGCGACGTGGTTGCCTAGAAACGCCGTGGAAGTAATGCGGTAGTGCAAATAATCTTCCTCCAACGCTTCATTTAGACCAACGGCGATGGCTTCGAGATCGCGTCCGGCGAGCCCGCCGTAGGTGGGAAACCCTTCGGTCAAAATCAGGACATCCTTTTCCTGCTGGGCCAGCTTGTCGTCGTTTGTGCAAAGAAATCCGCCGATATTAGCCAAGCCGTCTTTCTTGGCCGACATGGTGCAGCCATCCGCGTAGGAGAACATTTCTTTAGCGATCTCGCGCGGCGTTTTTTCCGCATATCCCGGTTCACGCAGCTTGATGAAATAGGCATTCTCGGCAAAGCGGCAAGCGTCGATGTACAACGGAATTCCGTGGCGGGCGCATATTTCTTTGACGGCGCGAATATTCGCCATGGAAACCGGCTGGCCGCCGCCTGAATTATTTGTCACGGTCAGCATTACGAGCGGAATATTTACCGCGCCTTCCCGCTCAATTGTTTCGGCGAGTTTCGCAACATTCATATTGCCTTTGAAGGGATGTATGCGCGACGGCTCATTAGCCTCTGGAATGGGTATATCCAGAGCTAGCGCGCCAGTAAATTCGCAGTTCGCCCGCGTCGTATCGAAGTGCGTGTTATTCGGCACAACATTTCCCGGCCTGCACATCACTCCAAAAAGAATGCGTTCAGCGGCCCGCCCCTGGTGCGTGGGGATGACGTGTCGAAAACCAAAAATGCTCTGCACCGAATCGCGAAAGCGGGTAAAACTTGGCGACCCGGCATAAGATTCGTCGCCCCGCATCATTGCTGCCCATTGTTCGGTCGACATTGCCGAGGTCCCGGAATCGGTCAGCAGATCGATCAAGATCGCCTGCGATTCCACCAGAAAAAGGTTGTAACCGGCGGCTTTAATGAGTTTCTGGCGCTCTTCTCGCGTGGTGCTGCGAATGGGCTCGACGCTCTTGATTCGGAATGGTTCTATGATCGTGCGGATTGACATGTGCCCGCCGCCAAAAGAATGACTTACACGTTTTTCCAAAGGTCTTCGCGCGGGTCTTCGGGATTCAAACGCGCCAGTTCGCGCAGAATCTCCTTCGACCGCTCATCTCTGGGCATGGGTACGGTCACTTTTATTTCCACAATTTCGTCGCCACGGGCTCCGTCTTTGGTAGCCGACGGCACGCCCTTTTCCCGTAAACGCAACTTCTGTCCAGATTGTGTGCCCGGCGGAATTTTCAATTGCGTCCGGCCATCGATGGTCGGCACTTCAACTTTCGCGCCGAGCGCGGCTTCGGTGGCGGTCACCGGAACAATTATTCTGATGTCATCACCATCACGCTGAAAAATAGGATGGTCCCCGGCACGCATGATGACATACAAATCGCCCGCCGGACCGCCATGCGAGCCGGCGTTTCCTTTGCCGGGGATGCGGATCCGTTGACCATCGCGAGTGCCTGCTTTGATTCGAACTTCCAGCGGCTCGGTTCTCTCCACCGTACCTTCGCCGTGGCAAACCGGGCACGCCGAAATGTTTCTTCCCGTGCCATGACAACGCGGACACGGAACGTTGAACTTCATCCGCCCGCCGGTTTGGGTTATTTGACCCTTGCCGCCGCACTCGGGACAGGTCCCTGCCGATTCGATGAATCCACTTCCGTGACAATTCGAGCACGTGTCGCGACGTGAGATGTTAAGCCGCATAACTCCGCCGCGAATCGCTGTCCAGAAAGGAACATTGACCTGATATTCCAGATCGTGGCCGGGCTCCGGCCCTTCAGCCGCCGCGGTCCCTCCGCGTCCACCGAACATGCCGGAAAAAATGTCTTTGAATCCGCCGCTCGAGCCGCTGGCCTTCTTGCCGCGTGCGCCCTCGAACAGATCGGAAAAATCGAAGCCGCCAAAATCGTAGTTCGCTCCTTGCGGACCCGGCTGAGCACCCGGAAATCCGCCGCCGGGAAATCCTCCCGATCCAGGTTGGCCTCCGCCCTGGCTATAAGCGTCCGCAGCGGCGGCGTCTATGTTGTCGGAATAAAATCCGACCTGGTCATAAATTTTGCGCTTCTTGGGATCGCTTAATACGTCGTTGGCTTCCGAGAGAGCCTTGAATTTTTCTTCGGCACCCTTGTCTCCTGGATTGACGTCAGGATGATATTTGCGGGCGAGTTTGCGGAACGCCTTTCTTATCTCATCGGCGGAGGCGGTTTTCTTGACTCCAAGAACGCCGTAATAATCTTTTGTCTGCGTAGCCATTATTCGCTATTCGCTGGATGTAACGCTCAAATTAAGAGTTAGTTTTATAAGAATGGTCTTAACCAAACGGTTACTGGATTATATCAATCGCGCAGCGAATAGCCTTTAGTGATGAGGAGGGCGTAAGATCCCACGCCGTTATAGCTGATTCTCATTAGTAGGGCGGGAACAAAAGCAGCGGTCCCGAGCTATGATTCTTACTGAAGGTACCACTGAGCCTTAAACAATATGTCTAAACCTATTGAAGATTACGCACTCATCGGTGACTGTCACACAGCGGCTCTAATCGCGAAGGATGGAACTATAGATTGGTTATGCCTGCCGCATTTCGATTCCGGCGCCTGTTTCGCGGCGCTAATTGGTACCGCGGAAAACGGGTACTGGTCGATGTGCCCGGCCGGCAAAATTCGCCACACGAAACGGCGATATCGCGGCGACACTCTTATCCTCGAAACTGAATTTCAAACTGACGGCGGCACAGTGGTGTTGACGGATTGCATGATACAGCGCGACGGCCAACCGGAGTTGGTGCGGGTAGTCGAGGGAAAACGAGGGGAGGTCGAAATGAAGATGGAAGTGGTTCTTCGCTTCGATTACGGGTCGGTGGTGCCCTGGGTTCGACGCACAGAGCGCGGGATATCGGCAATTGCGGGGCCAGATATGGTCAGCTTGCGCGCCACTGTCCCCTTGCGCGGCGAAAACTTCAAGACTACAGCCGAATTCACGGTGAGCGAAGGAGATCGCGTGACTTTCGACCTGACGTGGTACCCATCCAATTTAGAGGAACCGCCGCCGCTCGCCGCAAATGAAGCCATTCAAGAAACCGAAAACTTCTGGCGCAAATGGTCTAGCCAATGTTTATACAAAGGCGATTGGCGCGACGCGGTCATGCGCTCGCTTATTACTCTCAAAGCTCTGACTTTTACTCCCACCGGGGGAATTGTGGCCGCGCCAACCACGTCGCTTCCCGAAGCCATTGGAGGGGTCCGCAACTGGGATTATCGGTTTTGCTGGGTACGCGACGCCACCCTTACCTTGCACGCGCTCATGGATGCGGGGTATATGGAGGAAGCGGGCGGGTGGCGCCGGTGGCTGTTGCGCGCGATAGCCGGCAATCCCTCGGAGGTAAACATTCTGTATGGACTCCGCGGCGAACGCCGGCTCACCGAACTGGAACTGCCATGGCTCGCGGGATACGAAGGATCAAAGCCGGCAAGAACCGGCAATGCGGCTTATCAACAATTTCAGTTGGATATTTTCGGCGAAGTTTTCAACACTCTTTATCAGTATCGAAAGGCCCTTTCCGACCCTCCGCCGGATCGTCATGAGGGTATGGCTCAGGCCCTGGTTGAATTCCTGGAAACGGCCTGGGAGCGTCCGGACGACGGAATTTGGGAGATGCGCGGCCCCCGCCGTCTTTTCACACATTCCAAAATGATGGCGTGGGTGGCCATCGACCGCGCTATCAAGTCGGCTGAGATGGGATGGTTTGCTGCTGACATAAAAAAATGGAAAGAACTGCGGATGCGCATTCATAAAGAGGTTTGCGAAAAAGGATTCGATACCCAATTGAATTCGTTTGTGCAGTTCTACGGCTCAAAACATTTGGACGCGAGTCTTCTCATGATGCCGTTGGTCGGATTTTTACCCGCCGATGACCCGCGCGTTTTAGGCACCGTGGCAGCTATCGAGAAACAGTTGATGTCCAAAGGGGGATTTGTGGCTCGCTATACCACGGACCCGAAAGTCGACGGACTGCCGCACGGCGAAGCGGCATTTTTGGCGTGCACGTTTTGGCTCGCCGACAATTACATTTTGCAGGGCCGCAGGGGTGACGCTGTCCGCACTTTTGAGTTGCTGTTGAATATTCGAAATGATGTTGGCCTATTGGCGGAAGAATATGATCCTGATGCGAAACGGCTTCTCGGTAACTTTCCGCAGGCTTTCTCGCACATAGGCCTGGTAAATACCGCAATGAACTTTAATCGCGCATTTGGGAAAAAACCGAGAGAGTAGGCCATGGAGGGGGCCGATTATCAGGGCGCAAGCCTACATTAAATCTTCGCTCGCGTACGCTGCACAATTTCCACGTATTGCCGGGCTCGCGCAGAAATGTCGCTATCCTGGCCGGCTTTAAGAGCCTTAACGTCGATCAAATCAGTTCCCACTCCCAGCGCCTCCGCTCCCGCTTCGATGAATGCCGCAGCGGTGAAGAGCGAAACACCTCCCGTTGGAACGAGCTTGATTTGAGGCAGCGGGCCCTTAAGCGATTTGAAATAGCTCGGGCCGCCCAAAGCTCCGGCGGGAAAGACTTTTACCAGATCCGAGCCAGCCGACCAGGCAGTGTAGATTTCTGTTGGAGTCAGAGCGCCCGCGATCATGACGACATCCATTTCCTTGCATGCCTCGATTGTTCTGAAATCGAGCGCCGGACTGACGATGAACTGCGCTCCAGCTTCCACACACCTTCGAGCGGTTTGCTCATCGAGCACAGTTCCCGCACCGATGAGGGTCTCACATCCGATTTCTGCCGCCAGGTTCTTGATGACATCAACCGCGCCCGGCACCGTCATGGTAATTTCGACAACCGGAATTCCTCCCGCTCGAACCGCTGCCACGGCGCGGCGAGCCATGTCTGCTGATTCTGCACGCACCACTGGAATCAGCCCAACGTCGTGAATTCGCCGAAGCACCTCGACCTTGCTCGTTCTCACCAAGAATTTTTAGTTATCGCGAAACTCGCACGCTCGCGCCTTTCATAACTTTTTCGACTTCAGACAATGTCGCCATAGTGGTGTCCCCCGGGGTGGTCATGGCGAGCGCGCCATGCGCTGCGCCGCATTCAACCGCCCACTGCGGCCCACGGCCGGTGAGAAAGCCATAAATCAGTCCGGAGGCGAATGAATCGCCGCCCCCGATGCGGTCGAATATCTCGACATCTGCCCGCAATGCCGCTTCATAAAGTTTCCCGTCGCAATAACAAACCGCACCCCAGTCGTTGCGCGTCGCACTTTTTGCGTGGCGCAACGTGGTCGCCACAACTTCAAGATTGGGAAATTCGGCCAACACGTGCTTGATCATTCGTCCGAAACTTTCCGCGCTTAGATTCGAATGATTTTCATCCAGGCCTTCTACCTCAAATCCCAGAGCGGCGGTAAAGTCTTCTTCATTTCCAATCAGCACGTCGACTTTGGAAACCAATTCGCGGTTGACTTCGACTGCGCGCTTTCGGCCTCCGAAAGATCTCCAAAGCGATTCGCGATAATTCAAATCATAGGAAACAAGCGTGCCATGCCGCTTCGCCGATTGCATGGCTTCGTTTGCGACAAGGGGCGTAGTTGCCGAAAGAGCGGAAAATATGCCGCCAGTGTGAAACCAACGAGAACCCTCGCTACCGAAAATTTGATCCCAATCAATGTCAGCGGGCTTCAACTGGGAGACTGCGGTGTGTCCACGATCCGAACAACCAACCGGCGCGCGCAAACCGAATCCGCGCTCGGTAAAGTTCAACCCGTTGCGGACGCTTCGTCCAATGCCGTCGTAAGGAATCCATTTCAGATGCGATTGATCGACGCCTCCCTGATAAATGAGGTCCTGCACCAAACGACCGATGGGATTATCCGCCAGTGCAGTCACGATTGCCGTATTCAACCCGAAACAGCGCTTCAGACCCCGTGCGACGTTATATTCTCCCCCGCCTTCCCATACCTGAAAATTTCGCGCCGTCGAAATACGCGCGTCGCCCGGATCAAGCCGCAGCATCACCTCGCCCAGGCTAATCAGGTCCCATCGGCATTTATCCTGCGGTTTGGGTTGCATTGTCGGTCGGGTATAAAAAAGTCTGATGATTGTAAATCTTGACGATGAACAATTCCATGCGAGCCACAATCCTGACTGCCGGACTTGTCCAGCGTCTTTCCGTGAGTCAGATATTTGAGGCCGAGTCGAAGAAGCGTTTAAATGCGCCGGCTCTGGACTTACTCGATGCTTGCACAATTGGCGCGGAAAGTAAGATCAAGCAAACGATCCGGTTCGGAAAATCGGGCTGCCTGGCAAATCCAATCGGGATTTGCGTCGCCGATAGTGTAATTACTTCTGCGAACGCACTGTAGAGAGCAGTTTTGACATAAGTTATTTGCCTTAGGGAGATTCCCTTCCGACTGGATAACCAGCGCGTCAAAAAAAAATGTGACGGCCGCTCGGCACTATAGTCTTAAGCCTTCGGCTAAACATCTTTAACTGAGGTTTGAATGAATCCGGCGAATAAAATAAATTTCTTGCCTTAACTGCTGTAATCAAAGGGTTTTCAAGCGCACCGCCCCCAACGCTCTCGAACTGGAGGCGAACGGCCTGATATCGCAATCGAGATCAGTCCCCTGTGCGCAAACCTAGGTGGTGCCGTGATTTGGCAGGCTTTCGCTAATGCCTGTGAAAAACCGTTAGGGCATGGCACGGTGAATGCTACCAATTTTGGTACAAGAATCGATTTGCACGTTTGCTCTTCGCTGGGCAAGTCTTCAAATTAGAGAGACTGCCGTGCGGCACGAGTTTTACGCCGGGCGCGGGGCATTTCTGTTCTGGGGGGATTTTTAATGAAAGACACATCGTTTCAGTTGGCTCCGCGCGAGAAGCAAATCGCGGAACTATTGCTGCAAGGTTGCGAAAACGATGAAATCGGTAAGCAACTCAAAATTGCAAGGCGGACGGTGAAGGCGCATTTCAATCGTCTGTTCGTCAGATTCGGGATTAAGAACGGCATCAAGCGGGTTAAGCTCGCAACACTTTTATATCGGAGGCAATTATGTTTAGAGGGGAACGGTACGGAAAAAGAGGTCCTAGCGACCGGGAGCACCGGGTCATCGAACTCGTCGCTCAGGGACTTAAGAATCGCGACATCGCCAGTGCAATTGGAACCACCGAACACGTTGTCAAAAACTACCTCAGAACCATCTATGACAAATTGGGACTCTGGAACCGGGTTGAACTCGCCCTCTGGTACGAAGCGCGCAGGCACGAAAACATGCTCCACGCCTGATCTGCTCGAAAGCTGGGAACGCCGGGCCCTGAGCCTGAAACAGACGGCTACACGGAATAACGATCTCAACTAACCCCCGGACCGCACGTTATAAGCAAAAAATAAAGACTCCGCCAAAGCGGGGTCTTTTTTGTCACGCTTCTTTAGTTGCAGGCTTTGCGGTGCGCGGGTTCGAATTGATCCATCTGGGCGCTGCGTTGGGTTGCGATCTTTCCGCCTTCGGTCTTTCCATAAAGATCTGATCCAGGGCAGTAGTAAAGCGCGGTGTGCAGATCAACCCATACCGGGGTGTCCGGATTACCGTAATATGCGGGCGACTGTGGAGCTTCCGCTATCCCCAAACCGACCAGCATCCGCTCCAGCAGGGTGAGTTGCGGAACTGAGCTGTTGGCGGGCTGTAAATCGACTGCGGAATTCGTACCTACGCCCGAAAGCACGACCATGAGCACAAGTGCCGCGCCAGCCAGGTAAAAGTTCGCACGATTTACGTTCCATTGATGGCGCAACCAACCCTGTTTTTTCGGGGCGGCAGTGTCAGGAAGCCACTCCACTATAAGCCGCGGCTTCGACTCCATTACAACTGACACACTAATAAGGTCGGCCGCACTCGCCGCCGGTGGCGACGGCTCCAAATCCGGGTCCTCTTGAATTGTCTCTGTGATTTCTTCCGCTGGTACTTCTGCTTCGGCCCGCTCTGACAAATTCTGTGCCTGGGTGGAAGCCTGGGTTGACTTGGGCCCTGGCTTCAGGGCACGACCCTGATTCATGAACCACAGCGACGCCCATTTACTCTGCAATGGCCCATCTGGATCGATAATTTTCTCGGTACCGCATTTGCCACAGAATAATTCTTCTTCCGCCAAGGGCTGCTGGCAGCCGCGGCAAAAATCGCGCTGCACCGAATCTTCCTCCGAAGATTCAGCATCTGGCGCAACTTTATTAGCGATGCTCGATGGAAAAGGTTCAAGTGCCGGCGCCGGGGATGATGTTTCGACCGACATTTCTTGACTGGCAACCTGCGGCGCAGTCACTTTCACTTGGCTGAAATACACCGGCTTAACTGATACCGGAGAAGCGGCAGGGTCCGCTTCGCTCTTTGCGTGTTGTCCGTGTCCGGCTTCGGCAATCAGATCTTTAACGAGCGCCGCTATCAGTTCGCACGCGCCTACATCGTCATCCGCAAAAGCATTTGCGGTTTTAAAGCGGGCTTCTAACACGCCAACAATTTCGTTAGCGAAGTCTACCGGGACGGCAATGTACGACTTTAGGTCGCTCGTATCATCGAGCGAAAAAAGTCTGGAATCCTCCTGCGCGCGCGGCGACCGCATCGTCACCCCTGTGCGGATGCAATAGCAGGGCAGGCTCGCCTCTATAGAAATTCTGCGTCCGATCTCGCCAGCCGCGCTGCCCACGGCCGCGAGGTAAACGATTTCGGCATGGGTAACGATGCCAATCGAGACGCCATCAGCCTTAACGAACTTCTGCGCTTGCTGACAAATGAGCTTTGCGGTCTCCGCCAAACTCGACTGCCCGGAGCGGATCAATCTTTGAATTCGGACAACTTCCGACAGCACTTCTTTGAAGTTGGCAGAGGGATGGTTGGCAAGGTCGTTGCGTTTTTGCAACACAAAGGCGGCGGCAAGCAAGTCTTGAAACGAGCCTTCGTCTAAAACCCTCTTGCGCGGCGAGCTGGTAAGTTGCTGCGTCAAATCGGCCTCGCAACCGTGCGGAAAGATGCCCAGTTGTACCTATTCTAATGCAATTGCAGGTCCAAATCTCGCTCATCCACGACGGAAAACGCGGCCTTTTTATACTCTTCGAAATCCTCCGCAGTTATGGGTCCTCGGAATAAGTGCTTTAGATGTCTAACCTAAATAGCTCGACGCCAAGGAGACGACCTTTTGAGAACGCCTGAGGGACGGCTTGGTTTTTTCGCAGACAAATGTCGACTTCAAACAAATGCAAAAGTTTTCACTGTCGGCAAGACGGAGTCGCGTCGGTCCACGTTCAAGGCCTTCCGTGATCTGCCGAGGGGAACCTCAATTTTATGAAAGTGGTGGGGCAGTTAATACCGTCCACGGCCGCCGCCGCCGCGTCCTCCCCGCGACCCTCCGCGATCGTCTCGGTCTCTGCCGCCTCCGCCGGACCGTTCAACTTTTGGCCGCGCCTCATTCACGTTGACTGCACGGCCGCCTACCTGCGCGCCATTGAGCGCCGTGATCGCTTTATCGCCTTCCTCTGGGTTCGTCATTTCAACGAATCCGAAGCCGCGAGAGCGCCCGGTGTCGCGGTCGGTCATAATGCTGACGCGATCCACCTGACCGTATGCCGCGAAAAGTTGGCGTAGCTCATCTTCTGAAGTATTGAAATCTAAATTTCCAACAAAGATATTCTTCAAGCCAGTAGCCTCAAAGTGAGCTATCTGAGTGCGCTTACTTCGGCCAAAGCTGGCTGGTATTCCTCGCTCGGTTGCCGGAGCTGAACAGTCAAATGCGGTCGAAGTATAGCAGGTTACGATTTATCATTTTGCTTTCGAAGCGATAGCGAGACCCGAAGCATCAAACAGAAATCAGTAATAACGGAGATAGAAATGGCGAAAGCTACATTTGCGGCGGGATGTTTTTGGGGAGTGGAAGCGACTTTCAGGCAACTGCCCGGCGTGTTATCGACTCGCGTAGGCTACATCGGCGGAAAAATGGTGAATCCCACTTATAAAGATGTTTGCACCGATACCACGGGCCATGCCGAAGCCGTAGAAGTCGAATACGACCCAGCAAAACTTTCTTATGACAAGTTGCTCGAAGTCTTCTGGGAAAATCACGATCCCACGCAACTGAACCGCCAGGGCCCGGATTTTGGCAAACAGTATCGTTCCGCGATCTTTTTTCATGATGCCGGACAGCAAGTGGCCGCTCAAGCTTCCAAAGAAGCTCTCGAAAAATCGCATCGCTATAGCAAACCCATCGTCACCCAAATTGTGCCGGCTGAAACTTTCTACGAAGCTGAGGATTATCACCAGCAATATCTCGAAAAGCGCGGGCTGGCGTCGTGCCACATCAAATAGTGATTGCGGCAGGAAACGGTGCGGCGCATCACCAAGTCGCGGTTCCTGCGCGTCCACAGAAGCCTACCCTGAGTTGGTCAAAACGCTTGTATCGTGGGTTCGTTTGGCGGTCGAAGCACCCGGCCCTACCATATCGTGTGAGTGACCTTTGCCTGGCGGATCTGTTTGTCGGCGGTGACCAGCGGGATGCCTTCGGCAATTGCGGTTGCTCCGATTATGCGGTCGGCGGGGTCGCGCGGATATGTACTGGGCATCCGAACGGCGACCGCCGCAATTGCCGGCGTCAGCGGCCGAAGAATCACCCGGGACACGGTCTCACGAATGAATGATTCCACGCCGACCGATATCTGAACCCGCCCGTTCTCGGCCAGCCACGCCAATTCCCAGAGCGTGATGCCCGCCACTGCAACTCCAGTATTTTCTCTCGCGTGGCGAATCGCATCCCGTGCCTTTTGGGAAAGGCGCCTGGGATCGCTCGCCATCCAGATCAGCACGTGGGTATCGAGCAGAATCATTTGCTTTCCCAATCCTGCAGTGGAGTGACCGGGCCGACAATGTCGCCGACGACTCTTACTCTCCCTGCCATATATCCGAAAATGTCTTCAACCTCATTTTGCGCGGGAATGAGTTTGGCTACGGGTTTGCCATGCTTGGTGATCAAGACTGGTTCCCTGGTTGCGAGAACCTGATCCATAACAGCCAGGCATTGCGCTTTAAAACTTCCAGCGGCCATACGTTTCACAACCACCTCCACTATGACTATAGTCATACTATCATGACCACAATGAAGCGGTATGTGCTTGTGGACGATGCCGGCTGCCAGGAAATCAATCTGACACGTGTGTTTTTCGCGAACCAGCGAGTTTAGCCAGAGGCCGGATGCTTGCTCGGTGGTCCTCCGGCTCAAAAGGCAACATCCATCCGCCACAGCGCGTAGCTGGCGCTCTCGCGCAACAAAGCTACTCCTCGTTGCAGCACCGAGCGCGGGCGCGAGTCGGGGCGAGGAGAAACCGAGACCTGTATTCCTTCATGCTCGAGCAATTTGCGAATGCGGAAAACATGATAGGCATCGCTCACTGCGATGCAGCTATACATATGATTCGCCCGCATGATCACGGCCAGTCGCTTAGCGGATTGCGCGGTATCCGATGCCTGAGTTTCAGCAATCACGCTGGTTTCAGGGATACCGCGATGTACCAGATAGTCGTGGCCCACCCCGCCTTCGCTATAGGAAGGATCAGCCGCAGGTCCTCCGGTAGTCAAAACTGTGGGCGCCAATCCTTGCTGGAAAAGGTCGAACGCGTGGTCCAGTCGCGCTTTGAAGACGGGCGAAGGACGTCCGTCATACTGCGCCGCGCCAAATACAACGATGGCGTCCGCTGGATGCATATCCTGTTTACGAGATTCAGTGACGATCTGAGATGAGATGAAAATCAGACACGCGGTCAGAACAGCTACCGCGAAAAGAAGGGTGCGAATTTTCCAATGAGTACGTTTGCTGGATGCTGAAGCACTCATCCTCGTGCAAAAAACTCTGAAATCTCCTGCGCCGGAATCGCGCCTGCGCGGATAACCTTCCACCGCGCTTCTTCGTCCGTCAGATCGATAATGGTGGAAGCGACTTCTCGCGGCGACGGGCCGCCATCCACGATGATCGAGATGCGATCCTGGAGCTGATCACGCACGGCGTCAGCCGTGGTGCATTCCGATTCCCCGCTGAGATTCGCGGACGTGGCCGTGATCGCAATGCCCGCCGCCTGCACCACGGCCAACGGAATCGCCGAGCTCGGAATTCGCAATGCAACATTCCCCGTGTTCGCCGTCACTTTCAAGGGAAGCCGCGACGCAGCCCGCACAATAATGGTCAAAGGTCCGGGCCAGAATTTTTTCGCCAGCGCATGAAATTCCTCTGGCAAAGGCCGGGCCAGTTCTTCCGCCTGCTCCACGCTTTCAATCAACAACGACAAAGGCTTATGCCGCGACCGCGATTTAATTTCATACACGCGGTCCACTGCCCGCAGATTAAATGGATCGGCAGCGAGCCCATAAAACGTGTCCGTCGGCATCCCCAGAACTTCACCGGCGCGAATCTGATCGGCCGCATACCGCACGAGCGACGCTTCCGGCGTTTCGCTATTGATTTTGACGATTTCGGCGCGCACCGAATTCCCTTCCTAAATAGTATGGAATTGAGAAACTTAAGATACCACGGTACGCGGTATGATTCACCCACATCATGAATTCCCACGGGCGCTTACGCACCATCGAAGGCCGTCACAATACCCTGGTCAAGGAGCTGCGCGCCGCGTTTTCCCATGGTGAGCTGACTTCCGATGGCTATTGCGCGATCGAAGGCATTCGCATTATTGAAGAAGCAATTCGCAGCGGACTAAAATTTCACGCTGTCTTCTTCAGTAAGTCAGGCGAGAACAAATCCGAAAGGCTGCTTCCGCAACTCGCCGCCTACGTCGAAACGCTATTGTTACCGGACAAACTCTTCGCCAGCGCCGTGCCCAGCGAAACTCCGCAAGGGGTCGCCGCTCTGGTCAAGGTCAAGCAGTTCACGCTGGATGAAATTCTCACGCGAATTCAAACCGGACCGCTGCTCGCTATCGCCGGCGTGCAGGATCCCGGAAATCTCGGCACGATGCTGCGCTCCGCCGAGGCCTTCGGGGCATGCGGCGTGGTGCTGGGCGACGGCACCGCAAATCCGTTCAATTCGAAAGTCGTACGCGCCTCCGCAGGTTCGGTTTTTCGCATTCCTATCGTTCGCACCAATTTGATGAAAATTCTGCCTGCTCTTCGTGAAAACAACTTGCGTCTATTCGCGACCTCTTCGCACAAAGGCACCCCGGTTCACGAGATAAAATTCGCCACTCCACTCGCGATCTTTATCGGCAGCGAAGGCGCAGGATTGCCCCGCGACTTCATCTCAGAAATGGATGAAATGATCGCGATTCCGCATTCGCCAAACGTGGAATCGCTAAACGCTGGCGTTGCCGCGAGCATCGTGTTTTATGAAGTCGCGAGGCAGCGGCGTTAATTATATTGTCGGCGGAGTTTTGCCAGCCTGGTGGGAATCTTTACCATCGTTCCTCTTCTTAGCGTTATGACGGAGAGCGAGAGTTATCACCAACACAGCGGAAAACATAATGACCGGAGCTATCAATGCCGCATCGTTCATGGCAGGACTTTCGTCCTTATCCAATAAAATACCGCATATCACCAATGCAGCGGAAAATGCCATTTAGCGCTGACCTGCGTAGGACAGCCGCCCTCGGTAGTCGCATCAGAGGGTATGCTTCCGACATCTAATGGTTAGTATGGGATTATTCCAAACCATCCCCGATAGCGAGACCTTCGTCGACCGCTCCCGGCCACTTGCCGATCGCATGCGGCCGCGCACGCTCGATGAATTTGTGGGACAGGAACATCTCGTGGGCCCGGGCAAGCCGTTGCGTACCCAAATCGAGCGCGACGACACCGGCTCTTTGATTTTCTGGGGACCTCCCGGAACTGGCAAGACCACCCTCGCGCAAATCATCGCGCGCATGACCAAGGCGACCTTCGTCGAGTTCTCCGCCGTGCTTACCGGAATCAAGGAAATCAAGCAGGTCATGGCCGACGCCGAGCGCGGGCGCCAATACGGCACCCGCACCATCATTTTCATCGACGAGATTCATCGTTTCAATAAGGCCCAGCAGGACGCCTTTCTCCCACACGTAGAGAAAGGAAACATCCGCCTGATTGGGGCGACCACGGAGAATCCATCGTTCGAAATCATCTCCGCGCTTTTGTCCCGAAGCCGCGTGTATGTTCTGAAACCGCTCGCCGAAGATCGCATCGTCTCGCTGCTTGGTCGCGCAATGGAGGATGAGCCGCGAGGCCTCGGCGCACTTAAATTAAAGGCTAGCGACGAAGCTCTCGCAAAAATCGCGTCGTATTCGAACGGCGACGCACGCAGCGCTTACAACGTCCTCGAAGTAGCGTCTACTCTCGCCCGCGAGCACGATCACAAAGAAGTGGGCGCCGAAATCACCAATGACATTGTGCAGGACGCTGTCCAGAAGCGTCTGCTGCTCTACGACAAAGGCGGCGAAGAACATTACAACCTGATTTCAGCTTTGCATAAGTCGGTTCGCAACAGCGATCCCGACGCTGCCCTTTATTGGCTCGGACGCATGTTGGAGGCTGGCGAAGATCCGCTTTACATTGCACGCCGCGTCGTGCGTATGTCGGTCGAAGACATCGGACTTGCCGATCCGAATGCGCTCGCCCTCTGCATGGCCGCGCGCGATGCCGTCGATTTCATCGGCATGCCGGAAGGCAATCTGGCTCTGGCGCAAGCCGTCGTTTATCTCTCCGTCGCTCCAAAATCCAATGCACTTTATACTGCATATTCAGCGGTGCAATCCGACGTCGAACGCACTGCCGCGGAGTCCGTTCCGCTGCATCTACGCAACGCTCCCACAGGATTGATGAAAGGACTGGGCTACGGCGAGGGATATCAGTACGCCCACGATCTCGACGCCAAGGTCGCCGACATGCAATGTCTGCCGGATAATTTACGCGACCGCAACTACTACAATCCGACCAGCGAGGGGATCGAAAAACGGATTCGCGAGCGACTGGAATCGATTAAGCAGTCCCGGCGAAGTCGCAAAGTCCACCCCGCGGCGGATACGGATTAAGCTTATGAAGATTGCCAGGGGGTTATGGATTGTGTCCCTTTCCTGGATGGCCGCCTTCGCCTCTGCACAAGCGCCGTCATCGCCAAGCGAAGCGGCAACTTGTCCGCCATCCAATGCTGCCCAATCTGTTGCAGCCGAGATTGTGGGACGCTTTCCCGCGCAAACTTTCTATCCTTATAAGAAGGGGTGTTCGCCTGATGCCGGCACGTGTGACAAGGGAAGCATCTTGAAACCAGGTTGGCCCGTCGAAGTAGTTTCAAGGAACGGTAATTGGACGTGTATTTGGACCCAGGATTCCGTCGGTTCGGGTCCGAGTTGGGTGCGGAACGATCAGGTCAAGACGCTGAAGATCGATTCCTACCCGTCGCGTGCTGAATGGCGCGGAACATGGTGGCAGCTCGGAGGAAAACAACAGCATGGTACTGACCGCCTGATTATTTCTGAAACTAAAACGGGAGCGCTGCGACTTCATGGCAACGCATACTGGTACGGCGCGGTGGTGGATGGAAACCGGGTTACTCACTTCGGCGCTGTAGATGGGCAGGCCAAACCCGATGGAAATCAGCTCCACGTCATAGCATTGAACCGGCAAGGCAACCCCGCAGGCTGCGAAGTAGCGATAAAAATGGTTGGAAAATATTTAAGAGTTGCGGACAACAACCAATGCGGCGGAATGAATGTCCGCTTTTCGGGCTTCTACGCGAAGCAACAGCAGACAGCGAAATAGTTACCCAAGCCGACCCCTACAGGTGCCTGCACAATCTCTTGACATCGCCACGGTAAGACGCCATGCTTACACTGCTTTGACCGATAAGCCAGCTTCCGACGCACAAGCTGAAAAACGAGCAACCCGGCGTTTCCCGCTGCGGCTTCCCGTAGAAGTCGCGGACACCGATAAAGAAGCGCAATCCCGCGACGTCAGCGCACGCGGCATATGCTTCTATGTGGACTCGGATATCGCAGTCGGGGCTGCCATTGAGTTCACCTTCACCCTACCGCCAGAAATTACTTTGACCGAGAGCATTCGTGTGCGCTGCAAGGGAAAAGTGGTTCGCGTGGATAATGGCGCTCCTGATCGCAAGGTAGCCGTTGCCGCCGTGATCGATGAATACGAATTTCTCTCCGAAGCACAGTAGACGCAATTCTGCGATTCTCATTCCCAAAAGCTGCCGATCTTTCGTGTTCCTTCCGTCACTTTTATCCCCGGCGTGCTGATGTTATTGTTTCTTTTATAGGTCCTATTTCTGCAATGAAGTTCTGGCAGCGCATCCGTTTATCATTTTGCGTGCTCTCGCTCTCGGCGATGGGTATGGTTTGCGGAATCGCGCAGACGCCCGCCCCCGCGCCACCTACTGACGCGGCGCCATCAGCGGCAGTTCAGCCTGAACATCCAGCCGTGGTGCTGCGGGTGAGAATCATCCTTGCCAAAGAATATCCGGCGCTCGAGATTGTTACCGACCGCCCCGTAGTGCCGAATATTCGCAAAATCGATAATCCGTCGCGGCTAACCATCGATTTGCCAAACTCGAGCATGTCGCTCGAACATAAGGAAATTCCAATTAATACGGAACAGCTCGGGCAACTTCATCTCGACGAAGAAAAAGCTCCCAACCAAGCTGTCCATATGGTGCTTGATCTGCGAAAGCCGCTGGCATATTCGTGGGAAGCGGCGGGAAATCGCCTGACGATCCGGCTGCAATCGTCGGAACCGCCAGCGGTCGCTGAGAATCATCCACCGGGTGAGCCTGTCACCGCGAACCAGCCGCCAACAGTTCCGGGCCTGACCAGCGGAATGCAATCAGGACTGATCCCAGTCACGCCAGGAGGATCGGGAGCCGTGATGTTTGCCGGGAATCGGGTTGATGCCGGCTCGACCATAACTGCGGGAACTGATACGGCCGTTCTTAGTCTGGGGAGGAATGGCGAAGTTCACCTGTGCCCCCGAAGCGTGGTCTCGGTTACCTCTTCTTCTAATGGACGCGACCTAATGCTGGGAATGAACACTGGCTCGCTCGAAACTCATTACAATCTCGACGCCTCGATTAATTCAGTGCTTACTCCGGACTTCCGCATTCTTCTGGCCGGACCGGGAATCTTTGCATACGCGATCAGCGTTGACGATCATGGAAATACCTGCGTCGGCGCGCTGCCCGGGAACACGCGCCCCGCTGTTGTTTCTGAGCTTATGGGAAGTGGAACCTACGAAGTAAAGCCCCAGGAACAAGTCATGTTCCATTCGGGACGGTTGGACGCCGCCGATACCAACATGACCGGAAGTTGTGGATGTCCAGCGCCTGTGCCGGTGATGCGCGCATCCGAACCGACGGGCCCGGTGCTTCCAGATTCGAAACTGCCCAACTCCGTCACATTAGCGCAAGGTGGCGCGCCTCCCAATCCCGCGGGGACAGTAGGATCTCAGGCCAGCGTTCCCGCGCAGGTTCGCGAACCCGAAGGATCGGAAACATCGGCGCCGCCAGCTACCAAACCCAATGATATACAGGCACAAGTCGAGGCGCCATTGATCTTTCGCGCATCTGACCTGCCGCCCGCGAAAGCCGCGCCAGCCGCCAAGTCGAAACCCACCAAGCCGGTTCCGCCCAATCAGCAAGTTGTGTTGCCGCCGTCCCAAATTACGATTACCACATCCGAAAAGCAGCATCACGGCTTCATGGGAAAAGTAAAAGGATTCTTCAAGACAATTTTCAGCTAGGACCCGCCGGGGGAAGCCAACGCTCGCTTAGCGGACAATAGGTTTATAAGGAAATAGGCCGCACCTTTTGCCCCGCTGGTAACGCCTCCAACATTTCGCGAATCGTTCCCTTGAATATGGGATGACGCACCTCGGGGGCGATCTCCGCCAGCGGAGCCAGGACAAACCGCCTCTCATGCATAGAAGGATGCGGAATCGTTAGACCTTCCGCCTCAATTACAGAGCTCCCAAATAGGAGGATGTCAATGTCGATAATGCGCGGCCCCTTCTGCTGAATCCGTTTGCGTCTCATACTTCTCTCGATGTTCAAGATCGCCGTCAACAATTGCCTGGGCATTTTTTCGGTGTCGAGTTTTACGACACAATTCAAAAACCAGGGCTGTGCTGCGAATTCGACCGGCTCGGTTTCATAGACGGATGAAATCGCCCCGACCTTCCCGAAGCCGCTAAGCCGCTCGATTGCGTTCTGAAGATTCGCCGCCCGGTCGCCGATGTTCGAGCCTAGCGAGAGATATGCACTTTTGCGCACCCCTAGAAGTGTCCGATTTTCACGTCGAAGTTACAATGGCGGTGTGAGCGCAGCGTCAACCTCGGCCCTTCCCCCCGCGCAGGCCCGGCGACGCCGGTCGTTTACCGCAAAGCAAAGATTTTTATTGTGGCTCATCACTTGGGCCGGGGTTGCAGCTATCCGCCTGATCGCCCCCACACTAAAAATCGCGCTTTCATTCGAAGATGGTGCACCCGAAGCCTTGAACAGCCGGCCGATGGTGCTTTCGTTCTGGCACAATTGTGTTTTCCCCGCCATCTACGTCTGGCGAAACTTGGGAATCCGTGTCATGTCGAGCGATAGCTTCGACGGCGAGTATACCGGCCGGATCATCCGCAGATTCGGCTTTGTTAAAATTCGCGGATCGAGCAGCCGTGGCGCAGTTCGGGCTTTGCTCGGTATGCGGCGTGACCTCGATCAGGGTCACACTGTGGCCTTCACTATCGACGGCCCGAAAGGACCGAAATATGTCGCTAAGCCAGGCCCGGTGCTCTTGTCGAAAGCCACGGGAGCGCCCATGGTTGCATTCCATATCGCGCTCGACAGGTCCTGGACGCTGAAAACGTGGGATGGATGCATGATTCCAAAACCTTTTTCTCGCGGCCTGATGCGCGTAAGCCGCCAATTATTCGTGCCCCATGATGGCGACGAGCGGCAAATGGCAGCATTTCACGCACAATTGCAAAGCTCTCTGGATCGGGTGCGCGAATTTGCCGAGAAGAATGTGAGAGGCAGTAATTCAGTCTGACTCCATGCGACAATCTACTAGGGTTGCTTCAAAGAACTGACTGCCCGGAGATTCATGGCCGCAACCATACTTGATGGAAATAAAATCGCCGCTCAAATTCGCGCCGAGGTCGCTGCTGAAGTAAAAGCGATGGCCGATAGCGGAGTCCGGCCCGGACTCGCGGTTGTCCTGGTAGGACACAATCCGGCTTCCGAAATTTACGTGCGAGGAAAAGTAAAGAGTTGCGAAGAGGTTGGCATCTACAGCGAGAAACATGCGCCTGCGGAAAGCGTTTCGACGGAAGAATTACTGGAGCTGGTAATCGGACTCAATGAACGCCATGATATCGACGGAATTCTGGTGCAACTCCCGTTGCCGTCGCAAGTCGATTCCAAGAAAATCCTTATGGCAGTCGATCCCGCGAAAGATGTCGACGGATTTCATCCCGTGAATGTCGGGTTACTTTCAACCCAGCGTCCGGGATTGATTCCCTGCACGCCCGCCGGAATAATCGAAATTCTAAAGCGAAGCAATATTCCAATCGCTGGTCGGGAAGCTGTGGTTGTGGGACGCAGCGACATCGTTGGCAAGCCGGTGGCGATCCTGCTGATCAATCACAATGCCACAGTAACGATATGTCATTCCAAGACTCGTGACTTGCCGTCTGTATGCCTTCGGGCCGACATCCTCGATAGCTGCCATAGGACGAGCCGGCATGATCACCCACGACTATGTAAAGCCGGGAGCGACCGTAATTGACGTTGGAATGAACAAAGTGACCGACCGGCGCGAATTCGAGAGCTTTTTCGCCGGCAATGCCAGGCGCGAGGAATCGTTCCATGCCAAAGGTTCCACCTTGGTTGGCGATGTTCACCCGCAAGCCGCCGAAGTAGCAGGAGCCATCACTCCCGTGCCCGGAGGCGTGGGGCCGCTGACCATAGCGATGTTAATGTCCAACACGGTGCGCGCGGCCAAAATGCGCCGGGGGACGAACGTTGCCGCAGTTGTCCGCGCCTGAAATAGTATTCCGAGACTATCGTGCTGAAGATTGGACTCACAGGCGGCATTGCATCCGGCAAGACTGCGGTTGGAAAAATGTTTGCCACCCTCGGGGCACATTTCATCGCAGCCGATGGCATTGCCCACAATCTCATGAAGCCGGGACAGCCGGTGTATCTGAAAATCGTCGAGCAGTTCGGCGATGAGATTCTAAATGCCGACGGCACCGTCAACCGCGCCAAATTGGCCGATGCTGCGTTCGGTTCGGCCGCAACGGACTCCCGGTTTCAAATAGAGGAACTGAATCGAATCGTGCATCCCGCCGTGATTCAAGCTCAGGAAGAATGGATGGATCAGACCGGTCTGGGCGACTCATCCTCGATTGCGATTGTGGAGGCTGCGTTGATAGTAGAGGCGGATCTGGTGAAACACTTCGACAAGATCGTGGTAGTAACTTGCCATCCCGAACAGCGGGTCGAGCGCTGGGCGAATCGTCTGAAAGTTTCTCGCGAATCCGCTCAATTGGAAATTACGCGTCGCATGGCTGCGCAGCTACCCGACGAGCTAAAAATCAAAGTAGCCGATTATCTGATCGACAATTCGAACACCCTGACGGAAACTGAAGGTCAGGTGAAGAGTGTCTATGAACACCTGCGCCGGCAGATGGCTAAACCTAATCCCCGCCTGAAAACCGACAGTTAATCCGTCCTCGGTTTGCCTCCGATTCGCAGGAGCAACTAAACTCACTGTGGACGTACAGTCGAAACTTGAGATGGGCGCAATGCGCCACTCTCGAGTCATCCCAGTCTGCACGCACGATCCCAGGGAGCTCATTGGAGATTCTCGATCTCAGGCACTTTTCTTCCGTTGACCTGCGCCCGCTGCTGGACGAGGAAATCGAGCTCTGGGCAAAACTGCTCTCGTGGGACTACACAGGTTCCGCCGAGATGATCCTGCGCTACGTCGACGCCAAAATTCTTCCCGGCTACGCGGCGGTTGAGCGGGGTCGGGTCGTGGGATATGCCTTTTTTGTTTATGAAGGCGGCAAGGGCGTAATCGGGGATTTATTTGTCGCCAGCCGCGATCGCTTGCCGGAAGCTGCGGAGGTTGAGTCAAGATTGCTGGTGCATGTGATCGAGACCTTGCAACAATCGCCGGGCATTCATCGCGTGGAAGCTCAACTGCTGGTGCATGAATCGGGGATGGCGGCCAAACCGTTTATTGATCAAGGATTCCGCCAGTATAGGCGCCTTTTTATGCTTCTGCGCCTGGGCGACGCGCCAAAGCAAGTTGTCGGCTTAAATAGCGAGATTGAGATCCGCCGCTGGTCAGAACAGGATTATCAGCCCGCCGCGGCAGTGATCACTGCCGCCTATCGCGACCATGTTGACGCCGAAATCAACGATCAGTATCGAAGTCTAAGCGGGTCGTTGAGATTCTTGAACAATATCGTGCGTTTCCCAGGATGCGGCACCTTCGATCCGGAATCGTCATTTGTTGCCATTCACCGCCGCGCGAAATCCCTGGTCGGAATCATCCTATGCTCGCGCGTTCGGCGCGACGTTGGCCACGTCACGCAAGTATGTGTTTTGCCGGAGTTTCGATCTCATGGAATTGGCGAGGCTTTGCTGGCGGCCAGCGCCGCCAATCTTCGCCAGCGCAACTTTTCACTGCTCTCGCTTACGGTTACTGCGGCGAATACCAGAGCCGCAGAATTGTATCTTCACCTTGGCTTCGAAACCCAGCGCGTGTTCGACGCGTTCGTATGGGAAGGTTGACAGGGCGAATCAACGAAAAGCGGGGCGGAGAGCAAATTTTTACTTAACCACAGGCGAATCTTCGGTCGCCGCTTTTTCCTCATCGGCGTGGATAACCCCATCCTCTTCTGCATAAAACGAGCGGTGTTGCGCGTCCACCTGCTTCGGGGTAAGCGTCAACTGGTATCCATCTTTGTGCGGCCTGAAAGTGACGCTGTAATCGCCCTGCTCAGTCTGGGTCATCCGGCGGGTGAATGTTCCCGTATGCACCAGCTCGATGAGAGAGGCGGCATATTTATCATTCTTCTTCTGATACTGGTTTTCCGCGCGAATCAACGTTCGCATGTAACCCAATGCAACGGCTTCGGAATCCGAGCGCGCCGGGTCGCCATGGAATTTTGGTTGATATGTGCTTTGGGCGGCTGTCATCACGGACGCGGCCACAATCAAGCCCGCAATATGCCGAACCAACGGCGTTTTCATCTATTTGCCTCTTTTCCAATTAGATTCATACACGTTACCCCCGTAATTGACATACGCTTACAGTCCTTTGCATATGCCGTTCAGGCCGCTAAGCTAACTTCATTCGACCTCCCAAATAGGACGGCCAATGAAAGCTGCAACCGCTGTAAAGACCGCGCTCGTGAAGAAGCCTTTGATCCGACTCGCGGTAGTTGAAAGCGATCCGCTACGTTTCGTGGGATTCCGGGCGCTGTTCGACTGCGAACCGGACTTCGAATTGATCTCCGCATCTATGTCAGAAATCAGCGGATTGCAGGGAATCGACCTCATTCTGTTGGGCAACCGCAATGGGCAAAACCTGTTCGATCTGATGGCCAGCCTAAAGGCCGCCCGTCCCGACCTCCGCATCATTGTAACGGGCTCTGGAGTCGACGAGGAAACTATCCTGAAAGCGATCGCCGCGGGTGCGAAGGGTTATGTAGACGAGGCTGGATCCCCCGCCGAGTTTGTGCAAGCGATCCGAATCGTTAATCAGGGGTCAGTGTGGGCGCCGCGCCGCGTGCTTTCAATGTTCATCGAGCGCGTTAGCTCTTCGCCAGGACGCATCTTCCCGGCCGGCCGGGTTACTTTCACCGACCGCGAAAAAGAAGTTCTGGAGATGCTGGTTGCCGGACGCTCTAACAAAGAAATCGGCTCCGCGCTGGGCATCGAAGAACGCACCGTAAAAGCGCACGTAGCCAAGCTCATGCGAAAAGTGGGAGTGCAAAACCGCATCGCTTTGTCCGTCCACGCGATCACGCACTCGTTAGTGACCGCGAAGTAGGTTTCTCACCCAGGATTTGGGAAAGCATCATCTTCCAAACTGTCGGGGCCCGCTGCGGATACTTGGCCAGCGCTGGCGCATATCCTCTACGCAACAAAAACTTAGCGCGCCGCAATCAGCTCAACGCCTGACCGTTTAACAGCCCGAATCAGAGCCGCATCCAACGTAGCCAATGGCAAATTGGTGTCGATAGCCAGTGATAGATAAGCGGCGTCGTACGAGGTTAAGCCATGCTCTCGGCTGAGACGCTGGATATCACTGAATACCGCCGGCGATTGAACCGGCTGCGAAACGATCGGAAGTTTTATAAGATCATTGAGGAAACTCCGCACCAGGGCTGGCGAAATGCGATTCCGTTTTTCTGCAACCAGCAAAGCATTCAGAACTTGGTGCGGCCAGAACGACGGAACGATCGCCCTATCGCCTCGCGTGAACATCTCCGCGACGCGGGCAGCGACCGCGTCATTTTCATCGGGGAAACACCAAGTCAGCACCACAGAGGCGTCGAGAACGAAGCGGCTCATTGCCGCCCCGAGTTTATGAGGTCCCTTATCTTCAGACTTTCGGTCTTGGGCGACCGCAAGGATAGTTTGTGCCGCTTCCCGAAGCTGCTCAAGCGTTCGGCGGCGCCAACTGCGGAGCCGCTCCGGCCGGGCATACGCTCTTTCAGCCATTCTCCCAATAGCCGGGATACGCTGGTGTTGCGTCGCGCGGCTTCTATCCTGGCCCAATTGGCAACATCTTCTTCAAGGGTCACGGTGACGTTACGCAAACGATTTCCGATAAATCTCGACACGAAGTAAGTGTAACACGAGAATCGTGTAACACTTTTTTTTCCGTGAAGCGTCGACACGGCTACAATTACTGGCTCGAGCTCTTCAATGGAGAGGGGGGCCGGGACGCCCGTCTCTCTCTCGGAAGATTAAGATCGGTTCAGACCAAACTCGATTGACGCCGCGCTTGCTCACGGGCTACAGTGCAGGCTCACGATTTGGGGGGCGACTCTATGCTCAGTGGGTTCAAGCAATTCATTCTTCGCGGAAATGTCGTCGACATGGCTGTCGGCGTGGTCATTGGGGCCGCGTTCGCTTCTGTGGTGGGGGCCTTCACCAAAGATTTATTGACTCCATTGATCGCAGCGCTCGTAGGCAAGCCGGATTTCTCGTCCATTAGCTTTGCGATCCATGGAAGCGTCTTTGCTCTGGGGGACTTCCTAAATGCGCTGATCTCGTTCTTACTGGTGGCCGCGGCAGTCTATTTCTTCGTGATCACTCCGATCAACGCCCTGGTCGCGCGAATGAGGAAAGCTCCCGCGCCGGCGGATCCGACGACCAGGAAGTGTCCGGAATGTCAGAGCGAGATTCCCGTCAGCGCAAGGCGCTGTGCACACTGCGCGCAGCCCCTCGTCGCCTAGGCTATAAAGCTTCCCGCAATCCTCTGTTATGTTTGAGCAGGAAGAGCTTCCGCTAAAGGAAGTCCAAGAGTCGAAACATTCCTACGCAACGAATCCGATTCGCAAGAATTAACGCAGCATGTACGGAACTAGGGATTCTTCGACTCGGTCATTTGCCAATGAAAAATTACAGTCGCTCAGAATGACGGAGCCCTAAAATTTTGCTACCGCCTCGCTCCGGCCGTCTTTGGCTGTTCCTGCGCAACGCTTGGCATAGTCGTCACCCGGCTCGTTGCTGCCGGAGCGGGCGAGGGCGCTCCTGCTGCGGCCGCTGCTGCAACCGCTGGCGTCAATCCCAAATGCTTTCGCACTTCCGATTCCAGTTTTGCCATCGTATCTTTATTGTCTTTCAGGAACTGGCGCGCATTCTCGCGGCCTTGCCCGATCCGCTCACCTTTGTAGCTGTACCAGGCACCCGACTTCTCGAGAAGCGCCGATGTCGCGGCGATATCCAAAAGATCGCCCTCCCGCGAAATTCCTTCGCCATACATAATGTCGAACTCGGCTTCGCGAAACGGCGCCGCAACTTTGTTCTTTACAACTTTAATCTTGGTGCGCGAGCCGGTAACTATGTCACCTTCTTTAATCGCGGCAATACGCCGAATGTCGATGCGCACCGAGGAATAGAATTTCAGCGCGCGCCCGCCGGTCGTAGTTTCAGGATTGCCGAACATCACTCCAATCTTTTCGCGAATCTGATTGATGAAGATCAGGCAGGTGCGGGATTTCGAAACCGTGCCGGTTAATTTTCGCAGCGCTTGCGACATCAACCGCGCCTGCAAACCCATGTGGCTGTCGCCCATCTCGCCATCAAGCTCGGCCTTGGGAACGAGGGCCGCGACCGAATCTACCACGAGCACATCGATCGCCCCCGAGCGCACCAGTGCCTCGGTTATTTCGAGCGCCTGTTCGCCGTAGTCGGGCTGCGAGACCAGCAGATTATCGACATCAACGCCTAACTTTTTGGCATATCCCGGATCAAGCGCGTGTTCGGCATCCACAAACGCCGCCATCCCGCCTGTTTTCTGCGCTTCCGCGATTACCTGCAACGCGATCGTTGTCTTGCCCGACGATTCCGGTCCGAATATCTCGACTACTCGTCCACGTGGAAACCCTCCCACGCCAAGCGCCGCATCAAACGAAATTGCCCCGGTCGGAATCACCGCTATCGGAACAATTGCCTCTTTGGAGCCGAGGCGCATGATGGATCCTTTACCAAACTGTTTTTCGATTTGCGCAAAAGCTAAATCGATAGCTTTAGAACGTTCATCCGCCATTGGCACTGCTCCTTTTATGAGTACGGGTTAATAAACGCGGATTATACATCCTAGACTCAGCGAAGAAAAGGCGAATCTTGAATTAGAGGGGATCAACAATCCCAACTTGGGAACTGACTTCCTCAGACTACAGAACTTTTCTGGCTGGGGGCTTCGGCGCAGACTTGTAATCCTTCGGATAAACCACCAGGCATCGTCTGCCGCCCTCGCCCTGGCTTTCAGTTCGCAGATCGGCATGATCGCGCAATGCCAGGTGGACCATGCGGCGCTCTCTAGACGACATCGGCGCAAACTCGTAGGGGGATCCGGTCTTGCGTACCCTTTCCGCGGCCACGTCAGCCGCCACGCGCAGTTCTTCCAATCGCATCGCCCGCTGGTTCATGCAATCGAATCGAATTTTCTCGTGCTCATTGCCCGGCAGGCGAAGCATTTCCAGCGCCAGCAGTTCAAGCGAACGCAACAGTTCTCCGCCACGCTCGAGGACTAAAGAAGAATCGGGTCCAGAAAGCTCGACCATGATTTCCGGCCGCTCCCAATCGCGCTCGTCCGCCAGCGGCGGATCGACGGTGATCCGGTAACGCAAATGCAGTCCGCCATTGCCGACGACGTTGCGCAGGAATTCGTCAATTTTCTTAGCCGCTGCGATTTTGTCTGCGATGGGCATTGGGAAAAACGCTTCTGGCTCCTAGCTCCTAGCTAAAACAACTACCTGCTTTGCGATTCAGTAACGTCGGCTGACACTTGCTCTTAGCTAGCTAGCAGCCAGAAGCGATTTATTTATCTTTCTTCCTGGCGCGCTTCAATGCCATCTCTCGCATCTCGCGGCCGAACTTGGTTCGATTCATTACCGCCTGTTGCACAATCGAAATTAAATTCGCCTCTGCATAATACAAGTTCAAGCCCGCAGCCAGATTATAAAAGATGAAGCCCATGAACAAAGGCATCATTAGGTTCATCATTTTCTGTTGCGACGGGTCCATGCCGGCTTGCGGCGTCATCCGTTGCGTCACGATCATGCTAATTACCAACAAGGTCGGCAGAACAAAGTATGGATCGCGCGCCGACAGATCACTAATCCAGAGCCAGTGCGCATGGCGGAGATCAAGGGCCACTCCTAACATGCGGTAATAGGCGAAGATGAACGGCATCTGGATCAGCATCGGAAGGCATCCGCCCGCCGGGCTGACGCCTTCCCGCTTTTGAATATCCCAAATCTCCTTATTCATCTCCTGCTTGCGCGGGTCTTTGATGCTGTACTTCTTATATTTTTCCTGAATGGCCTTGATTTGCGGCTGGATGCGCTGCATTTTCAGCATCGATTTCATGCTAGAGATACGCAGCGGCAGCAATGCGAGGGAAATGATTAACGTCTGTACAACAATCGCCCATCCCCAGTTGGGAACGATCTTTTCGTAGGTCCAGCGCAGCCACAAAAACAGTGGCCGCGCAATAATTCCCAGATACCCGAAATTGACCAGCTTGCGTAAATCGGGCTCTGCACCTGCAATGGTGTGCACCGGCACCGACTCGAGTGTTTGGAGCGACTTCGGCCCCACGTACAAACGCTCCGCGGTCACGCCAGTGGGAACGCCCACGGCTGCTCCCAGAACGTCGGCTTTCGTCGTCTCCTGCGGCTTCTTCGGATCCGTAGTTACGTCGACTCCGTTGCGCAGCGTAACCATCACGCTGGTTGGCGGATTCTCAGGCATGAAAGCGGCGGCAAAATACTGATCGCTCACGCCAGCCCAGTTGAAGGGACCGGATAACGTATTGCCGCTGCTTATCTTCTTGATGTCGAGGCGGGTAATGTCATTATCGTTCTGATACTCGATCTGACTGGAGTGATAGCCGGCAGCGTTTATTTGGTCGCCGAAGCCGGCCGGCCACTCCGGAAAAGCTGCGACTGAATGGCCGTCGAACAGAACAGACGATTGCACCCCGACCACGTAAGACGTCCCATTTGCCTCTAATTTAGGGTCTCCCGCAGCCAGTTGAAAATTGAACGTCTTGCTGACCGCAATATCCTTGTCGGCGTACTGAAAATTTACCGTGCGAATATTGCTTTGATCCTGGCCCACGGAATTGCTCACCGTCACGACATAAAGAACCGAACTCAGCTTGGCACGTAATCCCGGATCATAGCTCCATAGCGAAAACGGGTAACCATATTTTTGAGATGCCGCATCGTTCACCAACTCGAGTGGCTGGCTTTTATCGTCATCGTACTTTTTAAGAATCCAGGATTTAACCTGCGCTCCCCGGTTCGTGAAGGTGATGCGATAAACATCATTTTCAATGACGGTATCTGACTCCGCAGCCGCCTGTTTCGTGGCTGCGTTATTTGCATCATTGCCGGCGGCTATAACCCTCGAGGTTCGGGCTGGCTCCGTTGCCGTTGAATAGGCAGGCTGCGGGGCGACCGGTGCTGGGGTCTCACTTTGCGTCTTGGGAGGAGGAGGGACAGCTTGGGGGAAATATTTTTTTAGGAACGGCTGAAAAGCAATGATGACCAGGAACGTCAGGGCGAAAACCAGAATCAGTCGCCGTTCCATGCCAGGATCTTGTTGGGGATTGTGAAAGTCTGCCAAAATTATTACTCAATCATTTCTTCGTCAGTAGAACTGCTCGATCACGCAATCGCGCCGACCCGTAAGCCATTTGAACCGGATCGTAACCGCTAGCCCCAAACGGATGGCAGCGGAGTATTCGCCCTATCGCCATGAAACATCCTCGCCGCACCCCATGAGCTTCTATAGCTTCAGCCGCGTACTCCGAGCAAGTTGGGGTATAACGACACGCCGCTCCAAACCACGGCGACAGAAGAAACTTGTACGCTCGCAGCACCGACAAAATGATTTTTTTTGGTACTTGTTTCATCTCAGAACCGCGTGCCGTTCATGGAATAGTTGTCCGATAATCATCAAATATTGGTCAAGCGGCTTTGCGACTTTTGAATCGTCGCGAAAGCCCGTTCTATTTCGCGTGACAGTTCGCAAAATTCCGCTCGCAACAAAGACTTCTTAGGGTTGATGACGACATCAACCGGCAGAACATTTTCGGGATAATGCGCCCGCACCGCTTCCCGAAGGCGTCGCTTCATACGATTCCGTTCCACCGCTCCGCCCAGTGCGCGCCCAACCGTAAATCCGACGCGCGTCCCACCTGCCGCTGCGCGCCACAAATAAAAAACTGTAATGTGAGTGGCAAAATGGCGTTTGCCCTGCTTATATACGCGATCAAAATCTGCGTGCCGCAATAACCTCGCGCTGCGTGGAAAGCGTTTTCCCCTGACCGTACCAGACGGATTCGGAGTTTTATTCGAACCCACTGCTCACGACCCAAAAAGTTAATAGTTGCCGGTCATCACAAAAGGGGATCAATTATTCCCGGAATCCAGGCTTAACCGCCACGCGTTTTCGACCTTTGGCGCGCCGGCGCGAGATCACCGCCTGTCCGCTCTTGGTCTTCATACGAGTCCTGAATCCGTGCGTCTTCGCGCGGTGGCGCCGATTGGGTTGGAATGTGCGCTTAGGCATGAAAAGTAGCTGCTCCTGATCTTACAGACAGATGTAAAAAGCTGATCCAGCGAACGATAAGTATAAACGAGCGCAGGCGCGGCGGCAAACTGAACTAGTCCGGCCCAAGAGTCAGAAATTAAAGAACAGCACCGAGAACGATTTGCATATTCCGCAGAAAGGAAATCGAAATACGCCAACAGTCATGCACCGTGACTCAGGCCGTGAGGCGAGGCTTTGCACCATTCGCGTGACAGTTATATCTCTGCTACTTGACAGAATTTTTCGTCAGCGTGTTGAATCGGAAGACCAGAAGAAAACTCATGGATAAGGGTCCGCATTGCGAAAACAATTGTGCTAGTATGCCGGACTGTCCTGGTTTTATTTTTTCCAGCGATCGCATTAGCTCTCAACTCAAGATTGGCGCTCTTTGTTGGAAGCCGGAATTATTTTCCGCAGTCTGACGCGGGCACTAAACTAAACGGTAAGCCCTAACAAAGTAAGAAGACCTCAATTATGTCCGTTCCCAGTCCCAGTTTAGTTCCCAATCCGTGGTTGCGAATCCTGGATGCCCTCGAAAAGAAAATCAATCGCCACTCTTACGACACTTGGCTTAAGCCGACACGGTACAGCCACTCGAGTGCCGGAACTTTGTTCGTTCGGGTTCCGACGCCGGAGTTTCGTCATGTGGGCGACAAGTACGCAGACCTGATTCAAGAGGCTCTCGATAATTTGGGGCTCGAATATCAGGAGGTTCAATTTGTGACCCCTGAGGATGACCCGGCAGCCACTCCAATCCGCCACGATGGCGGCCTGTCGCCGCGTGTGACCCCGGTGGCCGTTCCCGCGCAGTCACGCTTCGATTGGGACGGCGCGGCGCAACTGAATCCGCGATACACCTTCGACGCGTTTGTGATCGGAAGTGGAAATCAATTTGCCCACGCCGCCTGCCAGGCCGTCGCCGAGCGGCCATCGAAGGCTTACAACCCGCTGTTCTTATATGGCGGCGTCGGAATGGGGAAGACCCACCTGATGCAGGCCATCGGACACGAGGTGCGACGCCGCCAGCCGCAAGCGGCAATCTGCTACATTTCCAGCGAAAAATTTACCAATGAAATGATCAACTCGCTGCGTTATGACAAGATGACCAGCTTCCGCGACAAGTTCCGCAATGTTGATGTATTGCTGGTCGACGACATTCAATTCCTCGCCCAAAAGGAACGGACCCAGGAGGAGTTCTTCCACACTTTTAACGCGCTACACGAGTCGATGAAGCAGATCGTGATCGCGAGCGACCGGCCGCCCAAGGAATTGGCGGAATTCGAAGATCGCTTGCGGAGCCGCTTCGAGTGGGGATTGATTGCGGACATCCAGCCACCAGATCTCGAAACTAAAGTTGCGATTCTTCAGAAAAAATCCGAGCAGGAAAAAGTTTCGTTACCCACCGATGTCGCGCTCTACATCGCTTCCAATATACGTTCTAATGTTCGCGAACTCGAAGGCGCGCTGATTCGCCTGGTTGCGCATTCTTCGCTGATCGGGGCCGAGATTACCCTGGCTTACACCCAGCAGGTGCTTAAGAATTTTATCGACTCGCAGGCCAGGAAGGTCACCATCGAATCCATCCAAAAAGCTGTGGCGGAGCAATTTGGACTGCGTCTGGTTGAGATCAAGGCGAAAAATAATTCGCGTTCGATTGTCTATCCCCGGCAAATTGCGATGTATCTGGCAAAGCATATGACGGAAGCATCGCTGCCGGAAATCGGACGTCAGTTCGGCGGAAAACATCACACCACGGTTTTGCATTCGGTTGAGAAGATTGACACCGTCCGCAAGACGGACAAAGATTTAAACAGGCTGCTTAATAAAATGACCGAGCAATTAGGTGGCTAGGCGTGGCGATCATGCTGATTTCCACCAGCCGTCCAGTTCTTCCTTGGCACCGGCTGTGAACTTCATGTGGAACTTGTGTAAGCGAGGACTTAAGGACTCAGACGGGACTTTATATGCGCTTCCATTCGCCCGGCGGGGACCTGAATATCGACATGAAGCGTGGCTTCGTAAATGAATGCAAACTAGGCTGGTGGACCTGATTTCCACTTTTCCGAGCCGCCTACTGTTACTGCTAGGTCTATAGCTTTTTATTTTGATATAAGAGAAGTATTCAAAGTAGCATCGCCCCAACTGGAGATTCGAGTATGCCGGTAGAAGCAATCGCATCCGCCGCCGGAACCGCCACCATGGAAATCACGGTCAGCAAGTTTGAACTCTTGCGCGAACTGACCGCGACCCAGGGAGTGGTCGAGCGCAAGACCACCATCCCGATTCTTTCAAATTACCTTTTTGAGGCTGGCGGCGACAAACTTTCGCTGACTGCCACCGATCTGGATTTGAGCCTGCGAACATCCTGTGCGGCGAAAGTGAAAAAAGAAGGCGCCTGCACCATCCCCGCGCGCAAACTTCACGATTACGTAAAACTTCTACCCGATGCCGATATCACCATTAAGTTGCTGGAAAATCATTGGGTCAGCATTCGCTGCGGTCGCTCAAATACCAAGATGGTCGGCATGGCGAGGTCAAACTTTCCCAGCCTGCCGGCGTTTCCGACCGCGGGGATTGTGAAGATTCCCGCGCAAGTATTGCGTTCCTTGATTGCCAAAACCGGTTTCGCGATCGCCAGCGAAGAATCGCGCTACACACTGAATGGCGCGCTCATGGTTTTGAAACCGGAATCAATCGTTATGGTCGCCACCGACGGCCATCGTCTGGCGCACATCGAGCGGGGAGGAGAAAAATTCGAAGGCGTTTCCGGCGAACTGAAAACGCTGGTTCCCAAGAAGGCCATGGACGAGCTAAAATCTTTGCTCGATTCCACCGACGCCGAGGAAATTGAATTTGCCAAAGACGAGTCGACTTTATTTTTCCGCATCGGTTCGCGGCTTCTGACGTCGCGGCAGCTTACCGGGCAATTTCCCAACTACGAAGCCGTCCTGCCCAAGGACAACAGCAAGAGCATCAACCTGCGCGGGGGGGAACTAAGTGCGGCCATCGCCCGGGTCGCCCAATTCGCCGATGAACGCTCCCGCGCCGTGCGTATCAAACTGGAAAATGGGCGAACTGAAACTTTCCGCTTCTTCCACCGAGACCGGAGAGTCTGAAGACACCATCGAAGCCGACTACAATGGCGAACCGCTCACCATCGGCTTCAATGCGCAATATATATTGGACTTCCTCAAAGCCACCGGCAGCGGCGACGTAAAGCTCGAATTGAAAGACGCTCAATCGGCCGGTCAACTCCGCCCCGCCGCAAACGAAGACTACAAATACCGCTATATCGTGATGCCCATGCGCATCTGAGTTGCCGCAACGATTTCGGCTTCGCAAAGTGTACATGTAGGACACAGAATTGAGTGAGATCCCGACTCACATCACGTAGGGACGGACGCCATAGTCCCTCCAAACGGAGCAAGACTCCGCGGCAGCCGTTGACGCTGTACCTTAAAAATGAGCCAAACCAGTTTCCCTGAGTCGGAGATGTTTATACCGTGATGTTTTTGCAATTTCTACTCAAGGTCCCTATTCCATAACAGAGGTCCTCAATGCGATTGACGCTGAATACGCGCGAGGTCGGTCGGGTCATGATCGTCCGCTGCACGGGCCGCATCGTCGCCGGACCAGAAACAGAATCATTAGGCGCGCACCTGGAGAACGTGTTGCGCGAGCGGAAAGCAATCGTCCTTCACTTGGGGGCGGTAGACTTTCTCGATAGCAGTGGCCTGGGAACCATGGTGCGGTCCCTCACCAGCGTGCGCAAGTTGCACGGAGACTTGAAGCTGTGCAACGTTCCAGATGCCATCGGGAAAGTTCTGAAGATGACCCATCTGAATAATTTGTTCGACACTCACGCTTCGGAAGAGAGCGCTGTGGCTGAGTTCCAACGACTCATTGGCTCCTGGGAGAAACTTAAGACCACCGGGCCCTGCGTCCTGTGCGTCGACCATAATGCCGACGTTCTCGCCTACTTGCGGGAATTGTTGCGGCGCGCCGGCTACCAGGCTTATACCAGCGCTAATCTGCACGATTCACTGATGGTAATGCGAGTGTCTCCTCCCCGGCTGCTGCTTTTGGGACCCGACCTCACCGCTCTCCCGGAAACAAAAGAGGCATTCGAATTGGCCTGCGCCCAGATACCGGTAATTGAGTTGGGGGAAGAATTTTGCATGCTCGAGGCAGGCGAAGCCGCGGCGGGCCTGCTGGGGAAGATCGAAGCTCGCTTGCACCCAACAGCCTCCATACCTTCTTAGGCGCTCGCTTCCGTTGACTAGTTGAGCATCCGTTAATAAGATGTACGCGACCTAACTTCGTTGTCTCTACCCACGTCCTGCCTATTTAATGATTGGCCAAACTATCTCGCACTACCGCATTGTCGAGAAGCTCGGCGGCGGAGGCATGGGAGTCGTTTACAAGGCTGAAGACACGCGTCTCGACCGTTTCGTCGCGCTGAAATTTCTTCCCGACAATGTTTCCGAAGACCGGCAATCGCTGGAGCGATTTCGCCGCGAAGCCCGGGCGGCGTCCGCGCTCAACCATCCGAATATCTGCACGATCTACGATATTGGCGAGCAGGACGGGAAGGCGTTCATCGTCATGGAATTCCTCGACGGTGCGACGCTGAAACATATGATCGGCAACCGTCCTATGGAACTCGAACCGCTCCTCGCTCTGGGAATCGAAATTGCCGACGCCCTCGACGCCGCCCATGCGCAGGGAATTGTCCATCGCGACATCAAGCCGGCGAATATTTTTGTCACCAGGCGCGGCCACGCGAAAATTCTGGACTTCGGATTGGCAAAAGTAACGCAGTTGTCCCCCTCCGCGGTTGACGCCTCGGGCGATACCATGGAAGCGAATATTGTCGAAGAACACCTGACCAGCCCTGGCTCCGCGATTGGAACGGTTGCCTACATGTCGCCGGAACAGGCCAAGGGCAAAGATCTGGATTCGCGCACCGACCTGTTTTCGTTCGGCGCCGTGCTGTATGAAATGGCGACCGGAATGCTCCCATTTCGCGGAGAAACCTCGGCTCTGATTTTTCAGGCAATCCTCGACCGCGCGCCGATATCGCCGGTCCGGCTGAATCCCGATATTTCTCCGAAGCTCGAAGACATTATTAATAAGTCACTCGAGAAAGACCGCAATTTGCGCTACCAGCATGCGGCTGATGTGCGCGCCGATTTGCAACGGTTAAAACGAGACACCGAGACAGGGCGCGCGGTGGCTTCCATTTCTGGTTCGGTGCCCGCGGCGCCGGATTCAACGCCGAGGTCTTCATCTCAAAGCGTGGCACTGCCGTCCCAGCCAATATCGTCCGGCTCAATCACCGCTGCGTCCACATCCTCAGGGGCTGTCAGGCCGGCGGTCATGAGTTCGCCAAGCCCTACGGTTCCAGCAAAAAAATCCTGGATGCTGCCAGTGGTTGCAGTCGCGGTTCTGATCGTCGCCCTGATTGGCGGAGGCTTATACCTTCGCTCGCGTCACGCTGCATCGCTCTCGGAAAAAGACACCGTCGTTCTCGCGGACTTCATCAACACCACCGGAGATCCGGTATTTGACGGAACGTTGAAGCAGGCGCTCGCTGTACAACTTGAGCAATCTCCCTACTTGAAGATTCTGCCGGACTCGCGAGTGCGCAAGGCGCTCGGATTCATGGGGCGTCCGGCGGACGAGCGCGTCACCGGCGACGCCGCGCGTGAAATCGCTCTCCGCGAGGGAGCGAAAGGGGTCATCGGAGGATCCATCGCGGGCCTGGGAAATTCGTACGTCATCACGCTATCCGCCGTTAATGCGCAGAGCGGCGATTCGCTCGCCCGCGAGCAGGTCGAAGTGCCCAGCAAAGAGCAGGTGCTCAAAGCGATCGATGGCGCGGCATCATCTTTGCGTGCCAAACTCGGCGAGTCGCTCGGATCGGTGCAGCAATTTGCCAAGCCGCTCGAGCAGGCTACGACCTCGTCGCTCGAAGCTTTGCAGGCTTTCAGTCTCGGCCAAAGCCAGCACATGACCTTGAACGACGACCTCGCCATCCCACATCTCAAGCGCGCAATCGAACTCGATCCTAATTTCGCTACCGCCTATGCGACGCTCGGAGTCTGTTACGGCAACACAGGCGCTTCGACTCAGAACCGGGAAGCTTTAAGCAAAGCGTTCGATCTGAGGGACCGGGCGAGCGAGCGCGAGAAACTTTATATCTCCGCGCACTATTACGAATCCACCGGAGAGATCCACAAGGCAATCGACACATATGAGCAATGGAAGCAGGCGTATCCCCGCGACAATGTGCCGTATGACAACCTGGCGCTGGCTTATGCCGCGATGGGACAACACGATGAGTCCCTGGCAAATGCTTTGCAGGCCTTGCAAATTGACGCGAAAGATAGTTTCGGGTACCAGAATGTGGCTTTCGCCTACATGGATTTAGGGAGATATGATGAGGCCCGGTCCGTTCTTGATCAGTCGGTGGCGCAGAAGGCGGACTCATCTTCCACGCAACAGATCGGGTATCAACTGGCGTTTATACGAGGCGATCAAGCCGAAATGCAGCGCGACATCAGCGCCGTAGCCGGACATGCTTCGGAACCGTTCATCTTATTGCTTGAATGCAACACTAGTTATTTTCAGGGCCGTGTTCGCGAGGGCCGCGAAGTTTGCAACATTGCGGCGCAAAAAGGGGAACAACTATCCAAGGATTTCGTAGCCAGCATTCGCGCAGGACAGGCTGCGACGGAGGCTGAACTGGGAAATCGCGACGAAGCCCGCCGGCAGGTCGAAACCGCCCTCGCCATGAGCCAGGATAAGAGCCTCCGAGGTTACGCGGCGCTAACATTGGCGCGTATCGGAGACGTCGGCCAGGCGGAAAAAATGGTCGTCGACCTGGCGAGAGAAAACCCGAAAGACGAGGTACTTAATAACGCCGTGCTTGCGGTTGCCCGCGCGGCCCTCGAATTGGCGCGCAAGCAGCCAGCGCGTGCCGTGGATGCGCTTGAGCCGGCAAGAACTTACGAAATGGGCGGCGGTCCCACCGCCACGGTAGATTTCGCGCCTCTGTATTTGCGCGGGCAGGCTTATCTTGATTTGCACGATCCCGGCAAGGCTGGAGCCGAATATCAAAAGATCGCCGACCATCGCGGCTTGAGTCCAACCAGCCCGCTCTACGTCCTGGCGCGCCTCGAAGCTGCCCGTGCCTACGCCGAGCAGGGAGATTCCGCAAAAGCCCGCACCGCGTATCAGGATTTCTTCGCTTTCTGGAAGGACGCCGACCCGGGAATCCCCGTCCTGGACCAAGCCAAAGCAGAATACGCAAAGCTGCGCTGACTCTCGCTCTTATAAGAAGCCAATCGATCGAGAAACGCGAGGCACCGCAGGGAGCTAAGTTTTCTTTTCGCGCTCGATGCGTTTTGAAAGTAGCGACTTCGCTTTTTCGAGTTCGGCTTTGCGCTCGCCCGTAAGGCCGCGCCCGCCGCGATTGATGAAGTACGTCAACATTCTCATGCCGGAACCGGGTCCTTTGGGAGAAACTTTCTTTGACGCCAGCGTGCGCGCGATGGTGGCCGCGCTCTTGGTAAAAAGTCCTTCGGGCGGATACGTGGAGTCGGTAGTCACATTTGTTACCCACCGCTGCGTATTTTTGGCCGAATTGTTTTTTGGCGATTTTGTGGTTTTGTTTTTCGGCGGCATCCCCGGGCTCCTTGGTGTAGTGGTCCTAAGATGCGGTTGGCGACGAGTTGGTCAACGTAAAGCCCACCGGCCCGGCATTTGGCTCCTTTTCTTAAACAAGTTCGCGCGGGAACGTGTTGTGCTGCGTTCAGGATGACAACTTCAGGACGGTCAAATGCCTCGGACGTGCGCTACACGGTCAAAGGCGGACATCAACAAACAAAATCTGAAATCAAAAGCCGCGGACCGAGTGTCCGCGCCACATGACCTTGCCACACCCCCAATCCTGTTCTCGGTTTAAGATTCAGGGATGGCCGCTAATCCAGTTCATCCTGCCATACAGACTTCATTCGTCAAGATTTCGGGCCGCGGTGCAGCGCGTTTGAAAAATGGGCACGTGTGGGTTTACCGGTCTGACATTGTTTCATCCGATGGGGTTCAGCCGGGAGCTTTTGTCAGAGTGGTGGATGAGCGCGGCAAGTCTCTGGGAATGGCGCTTTACAGCACCGCTTCGCAAATCGCCATACGGATGATTTCTAAAGAAGCTGTCCCAGATCTGGGAAGCTTGCTGCGCGCACGGATCCAAGCGGCTCTGACGTACCGCGAGCTGGTAGTGCGGGACACGGACGCTTACAGAATCGTATTCAGCGAGGCCGATTTTTTGCCGGGCCTGATTGTAGATCGCTATGGCGACATTATTTCTCTCCAAATACTCACGCAGGCGATGGATGCGGATAGAGCGCGGGAAGTTATCATTTCAGAACTCAAGACGCTGAATCCGGCGGCCATTGTGGAGCGGGTTGATCCGCGAATTCGGGAATTGGAGCAGCTCCCGCCGCGAGCTTCGGCATTGATTTGCGGAGAACAAACTTCAACTGTTGTTTCAATGAATGGCCTGCGATTTCATTATGATGCCTTGGCTGGACAGAAGACGGGCGCGTTTCTCGATCAGCGCGAGAACTATGCCGCCGCCGCATATTACGCCCGCGGCGAAGCCCTGGATGTTTTCTGTTATCAGGGAGGATTTGCATTGCATCTGGCAAAATGTTCGCTTGTCACCGGCGTAGACAGCTCGCGGCCGGCATTGGAAGAGGCCGAGCGAAACGCCGAACTGAATGGGCGGGAGATTGAATGGATCGAGGCAAACGCTTTCGATCTGCTCAGGGATTATTCGACCGGCTACCGAAAATACGACACTATCGTTCTCGATCCGCCGGCGTTTGCGAAGAGCAAGCGAACGCTAGATACGGCGATGCGGGGATATAAGGAGCTGAATCTGCGGGCTCTGAAAATGTTGCGGCCAGGCGGAATTCTGGTTTCGTGTTCCTGTTCGCATCATGTTAGTCCGGCGGATTTCGCGGAGGTCGTGGCGCAGGCGGCTCGGGACGCCCGCAAAAAGGTTCGGTTGGTGGAGAGCCGGAAGCAGGCTAGAGATCATCCGATATTGATGTCTGTGCCAGAAACAGAGTATTTAAAGTGTGTTATCTGCACAGTAAGTGATTGATTATAAACAAATTTCATATATTGACAGTAACTAACTAAGATTATATTATGGTTTCAGGCTAACTTATTGAGTTGGTCTAGGCAGCCTCAAATTCTTAGGAGAATAGATATATGACACTCATTACACGCTGGGACCCGTTTCAGGAGTTCTCAACACTTCAGGATCGGATGAATCGGCTTTTCCGGAATTCTTACGGCAACGAAGGCCAGCAGGAATCGTTAACGAATACGAGCTTCGCTCCTCCGGTGGACGTTTATGAGGACGAGCACAACGTGATTCTGAAGCTTGAGGTACCCGGAATCGACGAGAAAGACATTGATGTTCGCATCGAAAACAACACTTTGACCGTGCATGGCGAACGAAATTTCGAGAAGGAAGAGAAAGAAGAGAATTTTCGCCGCGTTGAACGGCAATACGGAATCTTTACCCGTTCCTTTACTCTGCCGACGACCGTGGACGCCGAGCAAGTGAAAGCCAATTATGAAAAAGGTGTTTTGAAGATCAGCCTGGCGAAGAAAGCCGAAGCCAAGCCGAAGCAGATAAAAGTGAATGTTGGCAGTGAAAAGACTCTCGAAGGCAAGCAGCCGAAGAGCACGAGTCAGGCAGCCTAATCAGTTCATTGAGGCAGGGATGGGGAGGCAGGCAACAGCCTCCCTGTTTCTTTTGCAGCGGTATGCGGCCTCGCTCTCATTCGCGCATGTAAGGGAGTCTCCTCGTAAGGGCCGCGTGGAATATCATATTTGCGTAACGTTCTCAGCACTCCATACGCCGGTTTTACTCCATAGTTTGCTCCACCTGACAACCGAGGGCGGCTGTCCCTACACAGTCTTACTTTCGGCTCGTCCCAGACAGCCGGCGCGGAAGGAACGGTCGTCCAGCCGGTGCAGCTTCTTTTCTATCCCTCGTGGCAAAAGCCGGTAATGATGAACGTCGAATAAGTATCTGGCGATAAACCACAATGGCTTATCCGTCGTCATCCATTCGAGCGCATCGAAGCGCGCGAGATTCACTGGACGGGAAAACGTGCGCAGTGTCCGTTCGCGCCGCAGATTGAAGTACACATCGAAATAACTTAAGGCCAACTCCCGCAGCGACCGATAGACTGGTTCGCGGTAGCGGCACCCGGTGTAATTGGATTTCGCAATCGCTCCCCAGTGCCCGGCAATACGATAGATCGCGATTACGTGGTCGGTATCGTTCTCCGCTTCCAGATCAAGAATCAAAGCAGGATATCCATTCGCCCGCAACGCAGCGGCGGCAAATGTTGCGCCCTCGAAACAGTGAGCCATATTTTCACGCAGCACCGCTCGCGGAGACCACGCCGTATTCGCGAGGTGATACGGCATCGCGTCGAGAAATCGCTGGATACCGTACGGATCTTTTAGTCGTCGCAGCTTGCGAGATTCGGCGGCAGTGAAGCGGCTAGACGAATCTTTCATTTACGAGAGCAGTGTAACGGATTCGTGCGTGGATTCTCATCCAAACAACTTTGCGAGTTCTTGCGGATGATCAATCAAAACATCAGGCGGGGCAACGCTCAAACTCTCCGGCGAGAAACCATAGGTCACTCCGCAGCTTAAAATGCCGGCATTGCGAGCGGTGACAATGTCGATGGAAGAATCCCCGACGATCATAGAATCATTGACGCTGTGTCCGGTTTCTTTCAGCAGAGTGTGGACCCCAAGAGGATCGGGCTTCTTCGTCGAAAAACTATTGCCTCCATAGACCTTGAAGAAGAACGGGCCCAGTCCCAGCGCCTCGACGATGGCCCGCGCCGGTAGTACGGGTTTATTGGAAAGCACAGCCATCCGGCGACCGTCGCCGTTCGATGCTTGAATTCGCCCCAATGCGGCGGCGATTCCATCATAGACGGTGGTGTGGTCCAGTTTGTGCTCACGGTAATAAGCGAGAAAATAGTCCAGCCCGCGCCTGAAAAATGCCTCATCGAGGGGATCGCCCAGCGCGCGGCGGACGAGCATGGGCGCGCCATCTCCCACATAAGAAGCGACCACGTCCCCCGGCAATTCGGCTAGATTGAAATGGCGCAACATCGCATTCACGGAATGAATCAAGTCCAGGCGGGAATCGATCAAAGTGCCATCTAAATCAAAGATAAGGAACCTGATCTGGTGGGGATCGAACTTTCGGTTAAACTTGATCATTCTGCGGGGAGTTTCTTGACCGTAGGGCTAATCCAGTATATTCGGAACCGCCGCATTGGATTTACAATGCTCAAGGAACGCACGCTTCATGAGGGAGCCGGGATGGCGACCACCAAGGCAAATCCGAAATCCGCCGAAGCCGGCGTGGGCAACAACGTGCGCCGCATCACCCGCAACTTCGAAGGCCTGACTCGCGAACAACTGATCGATGCGTACCGGATCATGTATACCTCCCGGCGCATCGACGACCGCGAGATCATGCTGAAGCGGCAGCAAAAGATATTCTTCCAGATTTCGGGCGCCGGGCATGAGGCGGTCGGCGTAGCGGCAGCATTTGCACTGAAACCGGGATACGACTGGTTTTATCCCTACTACCGTGATCGCGCCCTTTGCCTCGCACTCGGAGCCACCCCTTACGAAATGTTGCTGCAAGGCGTGGGCGCCGCCGATGATCCTAGTTCCGGCGGACGGCAGATGCCTTCCCACTGGAGCTATCCCAAGCTCAATATCGTTACCGGATCAAGTCCCACCGGCACGCAAGTTCTGCAAGCGGTGGGATGCGCGGAAGTGGGACGCTATCTCGCCACCCACCCCGGGGCCACCCACAAAGTAGAAGGCGATTATCGGCAATTCAAAGACGTAACATTCCATCCGGATGAAATAACCCTCGTTTCGCTCGGGGATGGCACCACCAGCGAAGGCGAATTCTGGGAAGCGCTGAACACGGCTTCGAACAATAGCTTGCCTATCATCTTTCTGATTGAAGATAACGGTTACGCGATTTCCGTTCCGGTGGAAGTGCAGACTTCGGGCGGCAATATTTCCAAGCTGGTTGCCAACTTCCCGCATTTCCATTTTGAAGAAGTGGATGGCACCGATCCGGTTGCGGCCTATGCGGCGTTTGTGCGATCGGTCAAGCATTGCCGGGCCGGGGATGGTCCCGCATTTGTACACGCGCACGTGATTCGGCCTTACTCGCATTCACTTTCGGATGACGAACGGCTTTACCGGGCGGATTTTGAGCGGCAGCGCGATGCGGCGCGTGATCCGGTGCCGCAAATGCAGATGTTTCTCATTCGCGAAGGTATCCTCGATGAAAAGGGCATCACCGATCTGGAAAAGAAAGTGGACGATGAGCTGCAAATCGCCGTAGACCGCGCTCTGGCGGCGGCTTTTCCGGAACCCGACACGGTGCAGCACTATATCTATTCGCCCGACTTCGATCCCACATCTGCCACGTTTGAGCGAGCTCCGATACAGGACGCCGGGGCCGAGGCCAAGAAACTTGCACCGAAAACCATGGCCGATCTCATCAACGCCACGTTGCGCGATGAGATGCGCCGCGATGAGCGAGTCATAATCTTCGGCGAAGATGTCGCCGATTGCAGCCGCGAACAATATCTTCAGCAAAAAATGGTGAAGGGCAAGGGAGGCGTGTTCAAGCTGACCTCCGGTTTACAGTGCGACTTCGGATCGGACCGCGTTTTTAATTCCCCATTGGCCGAAGCGAATATCGTGGGACGCGCCACCGGAATGGCGACCCGAGGACTCAAGCCAGTCGTAGAGATCCAATTTTTCGATTACATCTGGCCGGCGATGATGCAATTGCGCAACGAATTGCCGGTTATACGGTGGCGCTCAAATAATGGATTTTCCGCACCCCTCGTAATTCGTGTGGCCATCGGCGGTTACCTTACGGGCGGAGCGATTTACCATTCGCAATGTGGCGAAAGCGCATTCACTCATATTCCGGGATTGCGCGTGGTGTTTCCTTCGAATGCGCTGGATGCGGCAGGCTTATTACGCACCGCGATTCGCTGCGACGATCCCGTTTTATTTCTGGAGCACAAGCGACTTTATCGCGAGACCTATGGACGCGCCGCCTATCCTGGGCCGGACTACATGATTCCATTTGGCAAAGCCAGAATGGTTCAGCAGGGCACCGACCTTTCCGTCATTACTTATGGCGCGGTCGTGCCGCGAGCGCTTCAGGCCGCGCAAAAGCTGGAGCGCGAACATGGAATCAAAGTCGAAATCATCGACTTGCGCTGTTTGAATCCGTTCGATTGGGAGGCGATTTCGGCGTCCGTGCAAAAAACCAACCGCGCTTTGGTCGCGTATGAAGACACATTGAGCTGGGGATACGGCGCTGAAATAGCCGCTAGAATCGCCGATCAAATGTTCGAACACTTGGACGCTCCGGTCAGGCGCATCGCGGCGAAAGACACGTATGTGGCTTATCAGCCTATCCTGGAAAATGCGATTCTGCCCCAAGTGTCCGATCTGTTCGACGCGATGAAACAACTATCCGAATACTGAGTGGTCCCCCAGTCTTAGTCCGGTGAAACGCCCCCACTCCTCTTAGTTGACTGTCAATACCGCTGTTGTGCTTACTCCATTCAACGTTGCAGTTATGGTGGTAGTTCCAGTGCTGGCGCTCGTCGCCAAACCCTGCGGGCTGATTACCGCAACATTCGGATTGGAGGAAGTCCACGTTACCTGCGTGCTCAGATTTAATGTTGTGGTTCCATCGCTGAACGCCCCCGTGGCAATGAAGGGCTGTGCGGTACCAAGATTAATGCTGGCAGGATTCGGAGAGATGGTTAATCCAGTCAAAGTAAGATTCGTTACGGTAAGCGGCGCTGGACCAACTATTCCAGCGAATACCGCCGAAATTGAGGTTGTCCCCGGCGCGACTCCCATGGCCTGTCCTCTGGTTCCGGCGGCGTCACTGATGGTCGCAACGGATGAGTTCGAAGAGGTCCAAATAACGGCCGCCGTCAAATCCTGCGAACTGCCGTCGACGAAGTAACCGATTGCCGTAAAGCTATCGACTATTTGTTGCGGATCGCTCGCAAACTGCGGCGTAACCGTGATGGATTTCAAAGCTGATGACTCGACGAGGACATTCGCGGTGCCGGAAAACGCTCCCAAAGAAGCTGTTATTGTTGCCAGTCCAGAAGATTGACCGGTTGCTTGCCCATATCCGGTGACGGTGGCGACGGACGAGTCCGAAGAACTCCAGGTCACAACCGTGCTCACATTCTGGCTGGTGCCGTCATCGTATGTCGCCGTGGCTGTGCATTGTTCGGTGGATGCGGGGGCGAGCGTCGCGGATGGCGGGTTGATCACGATACCGGTTAGGTGGGCCCCGGAAACATTTAGCTGCGCCGTGCCTGTGATCGCTTCAAAAATAGCGCTTACTGTGGCCGTGCCGGAGCCAATTCCGCCGGCTATGCCTTTTGTGCCCGAGACATTGCTGACAGTTGCTATGGTGTTGTCGCTCGATGACCAGTTGACGTTGCTCGAAATTACCTGAGTGCTGCCGTCGCTGAACTGCCCGGTCGCCGCGAAAGTTAGCGGCGTTCCCGGCGCTATGGAAGAGATGGAGGGCGTGACCGAGATTGATACCACGCTCGCATTCGTGACGTTAACGTTGGCCGAAATACTCTGCGATCCCAGGGTTGCCGTAACCGATGCAAGTCCGGGACTAATGCCTTGCAGTTTGCCATTGGTTTGAATGGTGGCAAATGCGGGGTTTGACGAAGTCCATGTCGCTTGGGCGCTTACATCCCTTGTGCTGCCGTCGCTGAACAATCCAATGGCGCTTAGTTTTGAGGTAGTGTTTTCGGCAATTGTGATGGAAGTGGGCTGCATTGAAAGAGAAGCCAGATTCGCTGCGTTCACCGTGAGCGAAGTGTTTGCGGTAACGGACCCGGAAGTTGCTGTGATGGTTGTCGTACCCAGATTGCGGGCGGTGGCGGCCCCGCTCACCGTTATCGAGGCAAAATTTGGTTGTGATGAGGTCCACGCAACCGTGCTCGTAATGTTTTGCGTGGTGCCGTCGGAGAATGTTCCCATGGCGGTAAACTGCTGGACTATGCCCAGAGCTACCGTGCTGGCGGTTGGCGTCACCACAATGGAATTCAGCTTCACACTGCTCACGGAAAGAGTAGCCGGCGAAGCGACAATACCGCCGGAAGATGCGGTTATAGTTGTAGTTCCGGTTTGCAGTCCTTGCGCTAATCCGGTTGTGCCAGCCGAATTGCTGATTGCGGCAGTCGTTGGGTTCGACGAGTTCCAAGTCACCGCGCCGGTTAAATCCTGAGTGCTGCCGTCGCTAAATGTTCCAGTCGCTTTAAATTGCTGATCCGTACTGGGAGCGATTGTTGGAGCTAATGGGGAAATGGCAAGCGAAGTCAAGGATATCGTAATCGCTAGTGGTGCTGATCCGTTTATTGATCCCGAAGCCGCACTGATGACCGCGGCGCCATTTGATTTTGCGGTGAGCAGGCCGCTGCTCGAAATTGTGGCGAGCGCTGGATTCGAAACGCTCCAGGTTGCGGAATTGGTAAGGTTCTGCGTGCTGCCGTCACTATAAGTTCCCGTAGCCGTGAACTGGTCGGTAAAGCCCACTCCAACGGACGCGTTCGCCGAACTGACGGAGAGTGAAGCAAGCACTGGCGGCCCAACTGTCAGGTTTGCCGTTCCGCTGACGCTTCCCAGGCTCGCCGTGACTACTTCAGAACCATTTGACTTGCCGGTGACCAAACCGCCAGTTGAGATCGTCGCCACGCTGAGATTCGAAATTCCCCACGTAACTGTAGCGCTTAAATTCCGGTTACTGCCGTCGCTATAGTTTCCGGTCGCGGTGAATTGAATCGCATATCCTGCGGTGACGGATGAGACGCTGGAGCTCACGGTAATCGAATTCAATGCCGGGGGCGCGACCACGAGGGAAGTCGTGCCCGAAACGTTTGCCGCGGTCGCAATAATCACAGCCGTACCCGCCGAGATTCCCCTGGCGCTGCCGCTGGCAATCGTCGCCACGTTGGAATTCGAGGAACTCCACGCGGCGGTTGCGGTTAAGTCTTTAGTGCTGCCATCGCTGTAATTTCCGGTGGCCGTGAGTTGGATCGTCAATCCTGCGGTGAGAGACGAGGCCGTAGAGCTTATCGTGATCGAATTCAATGCAGCCGACGCGACGACGAGGGAAAGCGTGCCGGAAAGGTTTGCCTGAGTCGCGCTGATCACTACATTACCCGCCGACATTGCCTTGGCGGTGCCGCCGCCGGCGATCGTTAGGACGCTGGAATTCGAGGAAGTCCACGTGGCCGTAGTAGTCAAGTCTTTGGTGCTGCCATCGCTGTAAGTTCCGGTGGCTGTGAATTGCTGGGTTGACCCGGCAGCAACTGATGCGTTGGCCGCGCTCACTTGAATCGACTTCAGGACAACGTTGGCAGTCGGCGGAGTACTGGTGTTCGAATTGGGGGCGGCCGTGGAAGCACCGCCGCCACACGCCGTCATCACGCCCATCGTTATCGCCACTGCGGCGAACAATGGTACACATCTCAGGAACTTTGTCATAGAACTCTGCCTCGCATCCGGCTCAAAAATTACGCCTATTCACAAACGGCTAAAGATCGTGGAGAAAACACGTCTACGTCCAACTTCCGAAATCTTTTTCGATTTCATGGAACGGTGACACTTCTCACTGCCGACAATGAAGCACGGTAAATACCAATCCGAAGACTCTTTGGATTGAGGAGTATGGAGGCCGTTCCTCCCAGAATGGAAGACGCTGGGTCAAATGCCGGGGAAATGCCGTTCCACTAAGGGAAAAAAATTAGTGCTCACGAACTTGCACGTAACATTACCGAAGTAATCTCCGGCGCCACCACTACACAGTTACCAACGGTTGTAAAAATCGATTGCTTCTACGTCATCAATGTAAGATTGAACAATCGAATCGTCTCCGGATATCTGCCAGATCACAGGCAGAAGTGCGCAGGCCGTTCGGGCTGAGACTCCCCTTAAAGGCGCTGAACATCCGTTATGCCCACGCTCATGGACGCTCCAAATTCATCGCTGCGCCGGTCACAGATGAGTCGGGCCCTCGATTTGCTGATTGAAAGAAGCGATGACCTGTCGAAGCACCCGCACGATGTATACATTTCGAGAATCGCCGACCAGTTGAAACGATCTGAATGCTCCGATTGGCTTGATGTCGGCTGCGGATGGCACATGGATTTTCCCTGGGAAGCGGCACGGGAAAAAAGATTGGTGAGTCGCGCCAATGTGGTGGGTATCGATCCCGATTGGCAGGCGGTGGCGCGTCATCGGACAATCAGCCGCAGAACTGTAGGCTTCGTGGAACGCCTTCCCTTCGCTGACCGGTGTTTCAATCTTGTAACCGCGAATGTGGTGGTGGAACATCTGGAATATCCTTCGCTCGCGTTTGCTGAAATCTTCCGGGTGTTGAGAGCCGGAGGATGTTTTCTTTTTCGTACTCCCAGCGCGCGCAGCTATTTTGTGAAGATCGCGCGCCTGCTTCCCCAAGGCCTAAAAGTGCGCCTGGCTTCGGGAGTCATTCAGGACCGGGACCCGGTGGATATCTACCCAGCACATTACCGGGCCAACACTACCGAATCGATCGCCGAAATTTGCGCGGCTTCCGATTTCCGCAAGCTTGAGATATTGATAACCCGCGCGCAGGGAGTTCTGGGCAAACTTCCAAAGTTGCGGCATGTGGAAAGATCGATCATGGCGGCTTTAGGATTTACCGAAGGCAATTTGATCGTGCAGGCATGGAAATGAGCGCTGTGAAGGATTTGACGATTCGATGATCGAGTCTGACCTGGTAACGCGTGAAAGCAAATCCGCGAGAGTGGACCGTCAATTCCACGGGATATCGCGTCCGGAAACGCCGGAACCCATGGGCGCGGCCTTTACCTGGTTGTGCACGTTCTACCTGGTCTATTGCGCGCGCCCGGAAGATTGGATTCCGGGGCTGAAGTACATTCCCCTGGCCAAGATTTCAGTTTTTTTCGCCTTGATCGGGCTAGCCATGGTCGGCGGAAAATCGAAGCGAAAACTCAGCGAGTTGCCCAAAGAAGGTCACTACCTTCTCGCCTTGATTCTGCTGCTCTTTGTCTCGGCATTCCTATCGCCCATATGGAAGGGCGGAGCTTTTTTTCATACCCTCGACTTTGCCAAGATTTATGTAGCGTGGGTGCTCACTTTTATCGTGGTCACGGACTTTCGAAAATTGCGCCGGATTATTTTCGTCCAAGCTGCGTCGGTCGTCGCGATTTCTATAGTCTCGATCGCGAAGGGTTACGATCATCCTCGGCTCGAAGGCGTGCTGGGAGGCATTTACGGAAATCCCAACGACCTGGCATTTGCCATTGTTCTGTCGCTCCCATTCTGTCTGGCTTTTCTCGTTAGTTCGAAAAGTGCGCTGGTAAAGGTGGCGTGGACGCTCGCCATGCTGGTGATGGCTGCATCGCTGTTTCTGACGGCTTCCCGCGCCGGATTTATCGATCTGGTGATTGCTGGGGGCGTATGTCTTTGGCACTTCGGTATCAAAGGCCGGCGAATGTACTTGATTGTGATCGCGCTGGTTTTTTCGACGCTGCTGCTGGCTGTCGCCGGTAAACAGCTAAAAAATCGCTTTACCGCCATGTCGGGAGAAGATCTAAATACCGAAATTGAGGGCAAAGCTTACGGCTCCTTCGAAGCCCGCCAAATGCTCATGCGCCGCGCGGTCGAGGAACTCGAGCAGCATCCGATCCTCGGAATCGGCGTAAACAACTTCGTCAGCGTTTCCGGCGATTGGCATGAAGTTCACATGACCTATCTTCAGATCGCGTGTGAAGGCGGCGTCTTCGCTTTTACGTTGTATGTTTTATTTTTTAGCCGGGGGTTTTCGAACCTTCGCAAGTTGAGGCGCAGGCAAGACCTTGACGTCGAAACTGTGCTGTTCGTGGGAGCGCTGCATAGTTCGCTTATCGGATTTGTAGTAGGCGCGCTCTTTGCCCCCGAAGCGTATCAGTTCTTCCCTTACTTTGCAGTTGCCTACGTTTCAGTTCTGTCGGCCATCATCGATAAGCAAGACCTTGTGACCCTTCCAGACTCATCCGGACGGGCTCAGTCCCGGGTGGGAAGATATGCGATACGCTCTGGGGGGAGTTCACGCGGCGCGCGTTTTTAAGGTGCTTGGACACGATGCACGCCGATTTAAATATAAACAATGAGGCATCCTGCCAAATTTAGTTATGCCGCAAAGTTGCTGCCCGCGTATTTGGGACAGAGATTGTGGCGGCGTGAACCGTCCGGCGAAGTCCATCTCATTATCGCTCTCGCCGACCACTTCGAACCCGCAATCCTGCCGCACGGCGGCGGGGCTTATGCGCCTTATGACGTTCAAGAACGGCGGCTGGAAGCGTGGTGCAAGAATTATCCGCAAGTCATAGGTCCTTGGCGTGACAATGACGGCCATTCTTTTCGCCACACTTATTTTTATCCCGCAGAACAATACGACAGAGGACACCTTGACCGGCTCGCAGCTCATTGCGCAGCGGGATGGGGTGAAATCGAAATTCACCTGCACCACGGAGGACGCGCGCCTGACACCGCGCAAAATACTCGACGCGAATTGCTCGAGTTCCGTGACCTTTTAGCGCAACGTCATGGAGCATTGAGCTACATGGCCGGTTCTGAGTCTCCGCGCTATGCCTTTGTGCACGGGAATTTCGCTCTGGCAAACTCCGCCGCAGGCGCGAACTGCGGGGTCGATTCCGAGATGCAGATTCTCGCGGAAACCGGTTGTTACGCCGACCTCACGCTGCCCACCGCTCCATTTCATCCTGGGCAGGTCGGTAAAATAAATTCCTTGTACGAGTGCGGATTGCCTCTCGATCAGCGTGCGGCGCACCGTCGAGGACGAGATTTGAAAAGTGGAACCCGGCCACAGATTTTTCCGCTCATGGTGCAAGGCCCGCTGTTGCCGGATTTCAATTCGCCGAACAGCCGCCGATGGGTGAGCATCGAGAATGGGGCATTGACGAAACCTAATCCACCGACCCTCCATCGGTTGCGCCTATGGAAAAAGGCTGCGCTTCGCGTGGCAGGCCGTCCCGACTGGCTGTTTATCAAACTGCATTGCCACAGCATGGACCCGACACAGCAAGACGCCGTAATTGGGCCTTCCATGCAGCAATTTCTTCGGGGTCTGGTCGAAGGCGCGCGTGAAAGACGCGAGGCGCTTCACTTCGCGAGCGCGCGCGAGATGGTGAATATTATTCTCGCGGCATGTGATGGGCGCGAAGGGAATCCCGGCGATTATCGCGACTACCGCTTGATGCGCAACTCGGAGCGCTTGATTTCTGCCAACGAGAAGCGGCGGTCGTCCGCGCCGGTCGAGGCTAGCGGATTGCCCGCGCCGTTATAAAAGTCCCTCCCATGGGAATCCAATGCTGCGATTCGGAATCTTCAAAGCGGCGCAATACCCCCGGTCCAATGAGGCCCGCCGACTCGCCGCTTCTCGCGTCTCCTACGATCTTTTGGATGTGGGCGAAAATCCGACGGAAGAGCAGATAGGAATTTTCGAAGATTTGAGCCGGCGGCTCAGAACCTCAAACGGAATCTTCCGCACCACTTTCGCCGACCGCTTCCGCGATCTCGACCAGATCGCCATGCGGTGGATCGCGAAGTCTTATGGCACCGACACTGCGCTTCACGTACAAGATCGCGCGGCGTCTCATGCACTCACATCCTATGAGTGGGCCGAAAAAGTGTTTGAGCAATATCCAGCGGCAACCTTTGAGGCCTCCGACACGATGTTTTGGCTGCTTCGCCTCTCCATAAATCGCGGAGGAACTTATGTGCTTGAACCGGACGGCGAACTTCTTCAATACATAAGGCCGCCGTTTGTGTTATCGCTGCAACGGCGGGAATCATGGCGTTTTCCGGTAAATCGCGCGATTGCGGCATGGGCCAAGCGCCGATTTCATCGTCTATCTTTACCCGGGGGGTGGATGGAAACACCTGCGGGACCCGGTTACCAGGTCGGGAGAATTCCCTTCGTCCATCCGCGAGCGCTCCAGATTAGCAGAGAGAATCGCAGATTTCAGCTGCGAGTGCGCTCCGTATTCGACCGCACTCCTGATTGCTGCCACGTGTTGCGCACTATGAATATTTTCAACCCGGCATATTTTTCGCAGGAGCAGTTGAGCGAGGGAATTATTTCCTCTTTTCATAGCCTTAAAGTCGGAGGCATCTGGATTGTGGGCCGCACGCTAGAAAAGGATTTCAGCAATCACGCGTCATTTCTACAGAAGCAGCGAAATGGCTGGCGCGTGCTTGAACGTCTGGGGAGCGGATCTGAAATAGAAAGCCTCGCTCTTCGAGTTTCGGATGCGCAGACGCCACACGACACAAAGATTCCCTGACGTTTTCCGATCGCTGGCGGAAACTACCGCGCCATCCGTTGCTTTCGTTCTTCTGTTGTACCTTGTGAGCTAGACGAACATGAAAGACCGAACCCTTTCCCGCGAAGCTTCGGATGCGCCAGACATGAGCCTTCCGGCCCTCTTTCTCATGACTGACAGTTTTCAGACTGGAGGCAGCGAACGCCAATTTGCCGCCTTGGCCCAGTCGGTCGATCCGTCTCGATTTCGTGTGGAGGTCGGATGCATTCAAAAAAAGGGGACTCTCCTCCACGGGCTAAACGCAGTGCGTGAATTTAAGTTGGGAGGCAGCCTTTATGGCTTGCATTCGCTTGGAACTCGACTCAAACTCCGCAGGCATTTGCGCGATTCCGAAGTTGCCATTGCGCATGCGTTCGATTTTTATACCAACCTCACTTTAATTCCCGCCGCTCGCATGGCCGGTATTCCGGTCGTAATCGGCAGCCAGCGGCAGCTTGGCGACCTGCTGCGTCCCGCGCAGTCTCGCGCGCAAATGGCAATGTTCCGCTGGTGCGATGCAGTAGTTTGCAATTCTCATGCTGCCGCAAGGCTACTCGAAAGGCGCGGCTTTCCCGCTGGGAAGCTGGTGGTCATCGGCAATGGATTATCTGCATCCTCTTTTGCCACAACCGCTCCGGCATTGCCTAGAGGCCCTGAGGTGCTGCGAGTGGGAATGATCGCGAGAATGAACAGCGCGTCCAAGAACCATCACATGTTTCTGCGCGCTGCGGCCAGAATTCACCGGCGATTCCCAACAGTGCAATTTGTCCTGGCCGGCGACGGACCGTTTCGCGTCGAGTTCGAAGGTGAAGCCGATACGCTGGGACTCAGCGGCTGCATACATTTTCTCGGAGATCATCAGGACATTCCCGCTGTGTTGGCTTCGCTCGATGTTTCCGTGGTGCCGTCGTCATCGGAAAGTTTGTCGAACGTGATTATCGAATCCATGGCCGCGGGCGTCCCCGTGGTGGCGAGCCGGGTGGGCGGAAATCCAGAACTCATTTCTGATGAACGGGGAATGTTAGTCAAGGTGGGCGACGATGAGGCGCTCGCCAATGCAATGGAACGCCTGTTGCAGAATCCCGGCCTACGGGCCCGGCTGGGCGCTAACGGCCGAGTGTTTGCGAAAGCCAATTTCACCATTGAGCAAATGCAGAAGCGCCACGAGGAGCTCTACACAGAACTGCTAAAGAAAAAACAATGGCGGCCAAAACCCTGGAGCGTGCCACGAAAAGGAAAGCTGCGCATAAGCATTGTTGCCGCGTCGCTCAACTATGTTGGAGGGCAGTCAGTGCAAGCCGATCTGCTGATGCGAAACTGGCAAAATGATCCTGCGGTCGAAGCCGAGCTAATTCCAATTGATCCAGCTTATCCCCGGGCCCTGGGCTGGGTTCGCCGCTTTCCTTTGCTTCGCACTATAGTGCGGGAGCCCTTGTATCTCGCAGCGCTCTGGCGAGGATTGAACAACTCTGACATCGCCCATATTTTTTCCGCGTCATACTGGTCGTTTCTCATCGCGCCAGTGCCGGCGTGGTCGATGGCGCGACTTCGCGGAAAAAAAACAATCATTCACTATCACAGTGGAGAAGCGCGAGACCACCTTCGCCGGTTCCGCACTGCCGTTCCCATCCTGAGAAAAGTAGACGCAATCGTCGTTCCGTCCCAATATCTTGTCGATGTATTCAACGAGTTCGGTTTGGTTGCCAAAGCAATTCCCAACCTAGTAGACCTGTCGCAATTTTCCTTTCGTCTCAGAAAGCCAGTGCTTCCCCGCCTCGTCTGTACCCGGGGATTTCATCGCTACTACGGGATTGATGTGGTGGTGCGAGCCTTCGTGGAAGTGCAGCACGCGTTTCCCGAAGCGCACCTGGATTTAGTAGGCGGTGGGCCCTTGGAGTCAGAGATCAGGGACCTGGTTCAGCGTTTAGGAATCGCCGGAATAACTTTTGCGGGCGTTGCATCGCGTCAACAAATTGCGGAATATTACGAGCGCGCCGACATCTTTATAAACGCTTCGCGTCTCGATAACATGCCCGTCTCCATACTCGAAGCATTCGCGGCTGGAACTCCGGTCGTCAGTACCGCGCCTGAAGGAATGCATCATCTGGTGGAACATGAGCGCACCGGATTGTTATCAGCGCCAGATGACGCAACAGCTTTGGCTCAGAATGTTATACGCGTTCTGCAAGATCCAAAACTGGCAGAGGATTTGGCGCTCAATGCCTGGGACGAGTTGCGTAATTACTCATGGGAAGTGGTGCGGGGACAATGGCTGGAACTTTACTCATCACTGGGCGGACCGCACCGAGAATGAAGCCGCCAATTTTTATCGTGGGGTGTCCGCGGTCGGGTACGAGTTATCTCTACCACCTACTACTGTCGGCGGGCGGCTTCGCGGAATTTCACACGCAAATGAACGCCTTCGATGTGCTGGAGCCGATCTTCGGCGATCTTCGCCGACTCCGCAGCAGGAAGGAGATGATGAAGGTCTGGCTTGGCAGCAAAGCGTTTCATGTCTCTGGGCTGGAGCGCGAATTCATATCAAGAAAAGTGTTTTCGGAGTGTCACAGCGTCGCCGACTTTCTGCGAATCGTTATGGATGAAATCGCGCACGCGCAGGGTGTTAATCGCTGGATCGATTCGACTCCTACTAACATTCCGCATATGTTGCGAATCCACAGAGATTTTCCTGATGCATTGTTCATTCACATTATTCGTGATGGGCGGGACGTTGCATTATCACTCGACAAGCGCGGATGGAGTCGTCCCCTTCCGTGGGATAAGAACAACTCATTGCTGGCTGCCGGAATTTATTGGGAGTGGATCGTCCGCCAGGGTTGCAGGAACGGGGTCGCCCTCGGTTCGCGGTACGTTGAAGTTCGATACGAAGATCTGGTACAGAAGCCGGCTTCGGAACTGGCGCGATTAGGTAATTTCATTGACCATGATCTTACTTATGACCGCATCGCTAAAAAGAGTATCGGATCCGTAAAAAATCCGCTTACATCCTTCGACGAAAATCTGCGCGACGGCAACTTTTCGCCCGTAGGCCGTTGGAAAACCAAATTTACGGCTGAACAGTTATCGTGGTTCGAAAGGTTAGTAGGGGACTATCTCAAAGAACTCGGCTACGCCCTTGGGGGAACGGTCGTGCGTAATCACAGCATGGCGATACGCAGGAAGCGCGCTCTGTATAACCGCTTTTATGACTTTAAACAATGGGCGAAGATCAACACTCCGCTATCGCGATGGATGGTAAATTACTCCGATATCCTCATCGACAAATGAGATCGTATTTGTCCTTCCGAACGTCGCTTTTGCTTGCGAGAAGAAGGGCCTACTTTCCAAGAGGTGCCGCACATCACTCTTGTTTCGCAGAGGGTTCGTAGACATCCGACAATTCCAGCGCCGCCAAACTGCTGAATCTTCCCGCCGGAGTTTCTACTTTCATCCAGCGCTTTAAGCTGAGAAATGCAGGAAAAAAATATCTCCGCAAAATCGCGTCGGCGCCTCGGCTACGGTGTGTGGTTAAAGCATAGCCGGATTTTTCCAAACAATCGCCCACCAATTCCTCAAGACTCGCGATTTCTGCGGACGACAATTTCTCTTTCCACCGATTCACCGCATCCTGCTTTCCCTCTGAGCCGAACGAAGAATTTGATTCGCGCAATCGCCCCAGGCTGGCGGCGCGAATTCGTCCATAATCCAAATCGTGATCGAGAAATACGCTAAGAGCTTTGAGGGTTCGCTCAGGTTCGCCTACTAGGTCCTCGAAGTGAATTTCCATGTAGTCTTCCGGAATTGATTTGCCCTGCGCTCTGCCATTTTCAACCATCCACTTCCAATAGAGCGCGGTGGCTCCCAGACTGGCAGGTTTACGCCGCCACGGGAAAGGCCGGAACTCCCCCATTTTTTTTAGCGAAAATGCGACATCACGGCCATCGCGTACGATGTGCACAAATAACGCATCTGGGATTTCAGATTTGATGCGGCTGACATACTGCACATTGTCGGCATCGTATACGGCCCATCGCGGAGTATTTTGGGCCCGAGAAATTTCTTCCATCACGATCCGAACGAAGTCTCCGCCATTGTGAGCGCCCGCCATTAGCTTGGCGGTCAATTCATCTGCATTAAGATCCGCCCTGCGCATCCCTTTGCTGCGCATCCATGCCTGAATCAGATTCCTTCGGTTTTCGATGTTGGAAATCCGGCCGAAGCGGGGAATCAACATTTTATGAACTGGCAGATATCCCCGATAGATAGCGAATCCGCCTGCGGATAATAGCGTGTCGTAAAGCAGATTTGTTCCCGACCGATGGCAACCGATAACAAAGACCGGCCGCTTGCTTCTTTCGAGCGTCCCTGGATTCTGCGCAGGCATCTTTCCCCGAGGCTCGACTTGGAATGATGTCTCCACGACTAAATTACTCCCGCAATCGCTTTTTCAATGGATGCGACGTCGGCCCCAACATTTTTATCGTTTGCACTCTTCGCTAGCGCCGGGGAAGGCTTGCCGCAGCCGTTGTCTTCTTTTCCTCGACATAAGCGATAGTCGCCGTTCTTTCCATCCTTGAAGTCACGAAAGCCCGCGTCCTTCGCCAGAATGTTGCCATGCGGCCATCCACCACCCGAATCGATGATTAAATTGTTGGTGAACGTGGCGTTTAGAAAACAGCTTTTCAATATCGTGTTCGGATCGTCTCGCGGTGAAGCACAGTTTGTAGGTCCCCCGCCCGCGCTCATGATCTGCCTATTTCCAGCCGTGAAAATACTATTGGAAATAACGAAATCCTCAATCTTTGGGCCTTGATTCAGTATGGATAAAATCGCGCGCTCCGGAAACGCCGTCACGTGATCGATATGAACGCTGCGAATCGGCGGATTTACCGAAATGATGAACGCAAACGAGCCCATGCCGTCATAGCGTTCGGCATCTATGTCATCCACCAGCAAATCGTGAATGCTATAGCGCTCGCCGCCCGACGAGGCCGCATGCTGGCTGCCGAGAACATTGGATATGTTTAGCGCAGCGCCCACATGCCGAATCAGGTTGTAACGAATCGTTACATCGGTGACGCGGCACTGCGGACACGTTCCGCCCTGGTTCGCCGGGGTCAGCACGATGGCAAAGCCTCTCTGCGAAAATCCGCCCCAGGAGTTTTCCAGCACATTTCCTTCGAACAGCACCCGCTGCGCATTTTTCAGCTCGAAATTATTTTTAACAATAAAAGGATTGCCGCTCGCCGCGCCGCTGAAATCCCGCTGGCCCGGCTTCCACATCAAAGGCTTGAATAAATGATTGCGCCTTATCTCAATATCCGCCGGAGTCGTCGTGCCCGGAGCGCCTCCGAACATAATGGACTGGCCCGACGCTTCCAAAAAATTGTTCGCAATCTTATACGGTCCGCCGGGCTCGTTTCCCCCGCCCCCATTGATGGCCTGAGCGTCAGTGCAAGTTCCCGTCCGCGCAATGCAGTGAAAATCGCTGAAAAATGAATCGAGCACAGCGACGAACGTGGTTCCGCTGAGATGAATACCGCCTTTCGTTTCATCCCGCGCAGTTCCATGCAGCCATAAGCGGTCAAAGATTAAGTGATCCGCGGTATCTTCCGGTTTGTCCGGCTGGATCAGATTGCGCAGATGCGAATCCGGCTTCGCGCGTGTGATCTCCAGTCCAATAAAGCGATAGTGGTTCGCATGTGAAAGAAACAGAATTGGTCCTGAATCGCCACCGCCATCGAATTCGATTCGCGCCATTACATTTTTCGCGGAAGCGCAATGAAAGTCAGGACGACCCGGCAGCGATGCAACGCCCGCATAGCAAGGAGAAATTCTGGTCCCCTCCGGCGGCAGATCATCATCGGCAGCGCTTGTTCGAATCACAATCCAGTGGGAATCGTCGCACGGTTTTGCGGGCAAACGGAAAACGCCGCGAAACGTGGCACCGGATTCCAGCTCCAAAATATCGCCGCACTTCGCAGCATCAATTGCGCCTTGCAGGTTGTCGCCGCCGTGCACCAAAACCATCTTGCCATCGGCACGAGTTTCAGCCAGCGAACTTTGCACATAAATGCGAGGCAGCTCGGCAGGACCATCAAATTCGCTTTGGCCGGTGGACGTGCCACTTCCAAACGCCAGCAGACCGAAGAGGACAAAGAAAAATTTGAATAATCTGATCAAAACCACGCCCCGCACAACGCGTAACCCGTTTCTAAGTGGATGATATCAGTACGGAAACAGCGGCGTCGGACCTACTCGACGTAACACTTTGGGTTAACCTAAACCACGGCTTTTTGGCAGGGCCAATTAAATCGCGGGGAACCGAATGCTATAATGCGTTGCTGCCAGTAATCCCCCGAGGCAGCCTTTTTCCAAGCCGCGAATTAACTGAGGCGATACCCATGATCACTCCCAGGACAGCATTCGTGTATTCCGTTCTTATGCTGGCGATGGCAAGCCATTCTTTCGGCCAGCAGCTTTACATTACGAATGAACCTCAGAAGAAACTCGAGAAGCTGGATTTGACTTCGGGAAAGCTGACCACCGTCTTCGGCATCGACGGCGAGCCGGACGATCTGATCATGGATTCCAGGGGCAATCTTATTTATTCGGTTCCGTCTACCGGTACCATCTATCGTTATGACCCGGCGACTGATTCCAATACAGTTTTGGTAACCGGACTTAAATATGCCCGCGATCTGTTAATTGAACCCAATGGCGGCACGATGCTAATCGCCATGTATGCTTCCGGGGAGATCGTACGCTTCAACTTCACCACCGGAGCGACCACAATTCTCGCAAAGAAACTGGTGACGGTTGATGGACTGGCCTACGATCCGGCCGGCGATTTATTTGCCGTGGCAAACCATAACACCATCGTGCAGATCGATCCCGTAACCGGCGCGGTTTTCAAGACCCTCGAACTCGAGCCGCATCACGCCACCAACGGCGGCGACGGCATGACTTATGACAGTTTCACCGGCCATCTATGGGTCTCACACGATGGCACATTGGGCAACGGCCTCATCGAGGTCCCAACCGATCTTTCCGATTTCACTTTGTATCAGACCGGGAAGATCGCTTATCCGGATGGAATCAAGTCTGATGGAAAAGGCAACCTTTATATTGGCGCGATATGGACGGCCGTCGAATACAACATTCCAAGCGATACCGTGACCAAGAGCTATGTGGTGAAAGGCGCAGATGGAATCGCTTTGATTCCCCCCACCGATTGATATCGACTTCGCCTATTCACAGTGCCCCGTCCAAGCTCCGCTTGCGCTGGGCTTTTCGTGCGCTAGCATGACAAATATCGTGCCGCTGTTTGGCAAAAGAACGGGGCTTCAATAAGGGACGCATGGAATTCATAATTCTTCGGAAATTTCCAGATTCCGATATTGAGCTTGCGTGGCGCGACTGCCTATCGCGCATCCAATTTCCGTCTCATTACGATTCTCCCGAATATTTCTTGGTGCCTCTGTGGGAAGGTAAGCAGCCGTTCGCGGTTCTGGCTCGCGATGGCCAAAGAATCTTTGGAATTCTTACCGGCTTGTGCGTCGATGGAGAAATTAGCTGTGGCGTGGCTTCCCGTCCTCAGATCAGCATCGATCCTCAAAGTGATGTTGCCGCCGTTCAAGACACGCTCGTCCGCGGACTGTTATCGCTCGCTGGTTCCACGCAACTGCTCTCGGTCTATACCTGGGCCTCGCTCGAGCTTCCGGTATTCAAGGCCAATCGCTTCCGCCGCCGCGAACTGCTGGGAAGCGTAGTGTTGAATCTCACTCTCGGTGCCGATGCGCTATTTAAGCAATTCTCCAAAGACCGGCGGCGGAATATTCGCTTCGCCGAAAAAAACGGAATCGAAGTAGCGCCCGCCACTACGCCCGAGGATATTGCCGCAGCCTACGAAGTCTACGTCGCATGGCGGCATACGGAGAGAAAGACTGTGCAAGGCGATACCAGCACCTTCGACGTCTTCGAGCGTTCATGCCATCTCACAAATCGCATTATGCTGCTCGCGCGCCTGTCGGGAAAAGTTATTGGCGTGAATATATTTCGGTTCTGTCCTGCTGGATTATTCGAATCGGCCGCGAACTATTCTCTCGACGAATTCCTGCACCTCAAACCCAACGACCTTATGCAATGGAGAGGCATCGAATGGGCCTGCCAGCAAGGGCTGCGCCGCCATTCGCTGGGAGGCGCACATCAATTCCTGCGAAGATTTGGAGGCACGGTGGTTCCCATCGTCCGCTACCGCAGGGATTGCACATGGATGCGGAAACACGATCTGCGCGAGACCGTCCAGGATCTCGGCCGCGACACCTTGAAAAAGATGCCGCCGTCGCTCGGAAAGACAGTACGGCGCGCCTTCAGTAAGCGGGCTGAATGAAGCGAAGCTCTGATTTAAATTTCCCGCGACGATTACTTTTTCTTGGCGGGCTTTTTTTTCTCGCGTTTCGGCGCGTCTTTATTTCCCATGACAACAGTTTCCCACACGATGCAATCCTTGGCTACCCAATAAAATAATAAGAAGTCATCCCGAACATCTGGCGCACCTCAGCCGGTGGAGAAATCCCGCGTGCATCTGAACCGTATCGCTCTCCGGAGCAGACGATCCACGCACTGAAACATGCTCCTCAATTCTCATCCTCGTGTTTCCTGGCGTCCCGCCGGCGTCACCGCCATCGCTACCCTCCTTTTTTCCGCCGCCGGATACCTCGGCCTGCTCGCCGTAATAATGCTATTTTCGCCGGGCACCATTTCCATGACCATGGGAGCGCCGCTGCTCAACGGCCTTGAAGTCGCCGGACCCTATATGTTCTTCCTGGTCGGCGCAGCAGGCGCGGCCATCGGATACGCCCTCTTGAAACTCAACAACTGGGCGCGGCGTCTCGCAATCTTCGCGGCGCTGTTAGGCGCGTTCATGCTGATTCCCAGCGTATCCGCAGCCGCAGTAGATTTCCGTCCCGCCCTGCTATGGACCGGCTCCAACCTCATGATCCGCGTCATCGTCGTCTGGTATCTCTACCAGTCCCCGGTAACCGAATCCTTTCAAAAACATTCTGGATAAGAAGGTCGATAAAAAGCGCCCATTAGGACGCAACTATGCCCTTCGCAACCAGCGCGGGGCGCCATGTCCCAGCCGTTTAGGATTTCCGAGCATCACATCGGATGGCCGGTTTGCGATGATGTACGACACCAGCGTTGTGCAGGTTTACCGGGCACGATGGCCCGATCGTTGATCTTTAGCGCGCCACGGCCGGTTCGGTTTCTCTAACCCTGGGGCTGATCTCGAACTTCGCCTTCCCTCCGCTTGCGCTTACGACTACGTGATCGCCGTGAAGGACTTCGCCATCGAGGATCTTCATGGCCAATGGATCCTGAATCACTTTCTGGATTGCCCGCTTCAGCGGCCGTGCGCCGAAGTTCGGATCGAAGCCTTCCGTCAGCAACAACTCTTTTGCAGAGTCCGTCAATTCCAGCGAAATCTTGCGGTCGGCCAATAGGCGGCGGACGTCTTCCAATCTCAACTCAATAATTTTCACCAGTTGCTCTTTACCTAGTGGACGGAAGATGATCATGTCATCCACGCGATTCAGGAACTCGGGCTTGAAGTGCCCGTGAACGATGTTCATCACCTGTTTGCTGGCCGCCTCGAAATCTTCCTCAGAGCGCAAGTTCTCGGCCTGTAAATAAGACGAGCCTAGATTCGAGGTCATAATGATCACGGTGTTGCGGAAATCAACGGTGCGCCCTTTGCCATCGGTGAGTCGCCCGTCGTCCATGATCTGCAATAGAACGTTGAACACATCGGGGTGCGCCTTCTCAATTTCATCAAACAGGACCACTGCATACGGACGCCGCCGCACCTGCTCGGTGAGTTGTCCGCCCTCTTCATACCCGACGTATCCGGGAGGCGCGCCGATAAGCCGCGAGACAGCGTGCTTCTCCATGTATTCAGACATGTCGATGCGAATCATGGAATGCTCGTCGTCAAAAAGAAATTCTGCGAGGGCGCGCGCCAGTTCAGTCTTGCCGACTCCCGTTGGACCCAGAAAAATGAACGAGCCAATCGGCCGTTTTGGATCGCTCAATCCCGCACGCGACCGGCGAATCGCATTGGCAATTCGCTCCAGCGCCGCATCCTGGCCAACTACCCGCTGCCGCAGACGGTCTTCCATCGTGATCAGCTTCTTGACTTCGCCTTCCAGCATTTTGGAAACCGGAATCCCGGTCCACTTCGACACAATGCGCGCCACATCTTCTTCGTCCACTTCTTCTTTCAACATCCGCGATTGGCCTTGATCCATTTGCGCGCTTAACTTTTCCAGTTCGTCTTCCGCTTGCCGCAAAAGCCCATAGCGAATTTCCGCAACCCGTTGCAGGTTTCCCCGCCGCTCTTCCGTTTGCTCCTCCAGCTTTAGCTTCTCGATTTTTTCTTTGAGTTCCCGCGCCCGGGAGATCAATTCTTTTTCGCTCTTCCATTTGGCTTTCAAAGCGTTGGCATTCTCGCGGATTTCCGCCAGTTCCCGGTCAATGACCGCAAGCCGCTCCTTGGAGTTGCGGTCACTCTCTTTCTTCAAAGCCTGCCGCTCAATCTCAAGTTGCGTGGCGCGACGCTCAAGCTGATCGATTTCCGTGGGCATGGAATCGATCTCAATGCGCAGCGATGCGGCCGCTTCATCAATCAGGTCGATAGCCTTGTCGGGCAGAAACCGGTCCGAAATATACCGGTGAGACAGCGTAGCCGCCGCCACTATTGCGGAATCTTTGATGCGTACGCCGTGATGAACTTCGTATCGCTCTTTCAATCCACGCAAAATCGCGATCGTATCTTCGACGTTCGGCTCGCCAACGAAAACGATTTGAAATCTCCGTTCCAGTGCAGCATCTTTTTCGATGTATTTTCGGTATTCGTTCAGCGTGGTCGCGCCAATCGCGCGCAATTCGCCCCGCGCTAAAGCGGGTTTCAACATATTTGAGGCATCGATTGCGCCTTCCGCAGCGCCCGCGCCGACCAGCGTGTGCAACTCGTCGATAAATAAAACGATCCGCCCCGCCGAATCCTCTATTTCTTTCAAGACCGCTTTCAACCGGTCTTCAAATTCGCCGCGATACTTCGCCCCCGCAAGCATCGCGCCCAGATCGAGCGCAACCACTCGCTTGTTTTTAAGCGCTTCGGGCACGTCTCCCGAAATAATCCGCTGCGCCAATCCTTCGACAATTGCCGTCTTGCCGACCCCGGGCTCGCCAATCAATACCGGGTTATTCTTCGTCCGCCGCGATAATACTTGCACCACCCGGCGAATTTCTTCGTCGCGGCCAATTACCGGATCGAGCTTGCCCCGCCGCGCCTGCTCATTCAGATCGCGCGCGTAACGCTCTAGCGCCTGATACTTCGCTTCGGGATTCTGATCCGTAACCTTTTGCGATCCCCGCACGGCCGTCAGTGCTTTCAGTATCGCGTCGTGCGTCGCGCCGTGACGCTGCAACACTGATGCGGCTGCATCTTTCTTAACCTGCGTCGCCGCCAGCAGCAGGTGTTCCGTCGAAACATACTCGTCTTTGAAATTGGACGATTCCTTGAATGCCAGCTCGAACAATTGATTCAACGGCGTCGAAAGCGTAGCCTGGGCCGAACCGCCAGAAAGTTTGGGCAACCGATCAATCTCCATCTGTAACTCACGAGCTAAACTCGCCGGAGACATGCCGATTTTTTCCAGGATGGGCGGAACTATCCCCTCGCCATCCGCCACCAATGCGGCTAAAAGATGCACCGGCATCACCTCGGGATTGCCATTTTCCGAGGCAAGATTACCGGCGGTTTGGAGCGCCTCCTGCGCCTTCAACGTTAATTTGTCAAAACGTATCGCCATATATGTCACCTGTTCTCGCGAGTGCGCCGCGGTCTCGGGCGCTCAAAAAAGAACGGAACTAAACTTTCCTCCTACGTATTTGGAAATGCACCCAACTATTATTTCGCTCTATTCTTCTCGTCAACGAGAAGTACTTTGCTGGCGTAACTGCGTGCCTCTTTTTCATCCATCCAGCAGAAAGCCGTGACAATCACCAAGTCCCCGGCCTCAGCCAGCCGGGCGGCTGCGCCATTGACGCAAATTTCGCCTGACCCTCGCGGCCAAAGCAGTGCATAAGTTTCGAATCGTTCCCCATTATTTACGTTCCAGACATGCACCGCCTCGCCGGGTAGAATGCCTGCGGCGTCGAGTAAATCTCCATCCATTGCAATGCTGCCCTCATAATTCAGGTCGGCGCGGGTTACCGTCGCACGATGAATTTTTGACTTCATCATTTTTACTAACATAGGCTAGTTCGATTGGATGCTACAGGCGGATTTTTGATCTAGTCCACAGCGGTCGGAGCGAAACTAAGCTCGAACAAATCGGGGTTCGGCTCACGAAGTTCACTTAGAAGCTGAACGCAAGGCCGCCGCGAACCGCGCGTGCCGATTGCACCAGATACACGGTTTTGCCATCGCTGCCCATGACCGGAACATAGCCTTGGGCCAGCAGGTTGCGAACTTCGATCAAGGCTTCCATGTGCCCCGGTAGAAAACCAGTTCCCGGAATTGGCTGGCGGAAGAACACATCGAGATAAGGATCGCCCCGTCCCGCGGATGTATTGAACGAATCCACCTGGCTCAAGGCGCGGCCGCTTACCCACCCATAAGAAGCGATCCAGCGAGATTTGGTTAGCGGAACGGTTCCGTTCACTTTCGCTGTCACGCTGTGACGGCTGCGCGTCAGGCTGGATTGCCGTACGTCCGCCAGACTGGCGCCATTGGATGCCAGATCAAGAACTCCGCCATAGCTGTAATCCATGGTTGCGGCTATGTCGGACGTGAGTTTTCGCTGAAACACGACTCGCGTACCGTGCGTATCCAGATTCTTGCCCCGATAGGTAAACGTTCCGGAGAATGCATCGGAGAGTACCTGTCCATTGTCGCCGGCTGGATTCCCGACGCCGATCAGCGCGGGATTCGAAATGCGATCCGAGTAAACCGCAAACTGCATGTTATTCTTGCCGGCTCGATGGGAAGCTGAAACTTCCTGGTGGCGCGCATTCTCGAGCGCGGGCGAGAACCCATTGATGCTCATCCGCGGCCCAGGGTCGTCATCAGGGGCGCTGAAGCCTTCCTGCATCTTGGGGTCGGGCGCAGAAGTAGCATACCGATATTCCACTACGGTTGACGGGGAAACGTGAAAATCCGCCGTGCCAAAAGGACGAACTACGGTGACGCGCCCCATGAACTGCACCGTCTGTACTTCCGAGCCCGCACTTAATTCCAAGTTGCCTAAATTCACGTTGTCGGAACTTCGCAACGCCACGGCTTGTAGAGCAGCACCGTACAGATTTACATCGGGGGATGCCAGGTTACGAAATGTCAAGGCGAGCTGCGGTTCCGAGCCATTCTCCATCTTGCGGCTATAGGAAGCGCGCAGAACGGTAGCCGGCGATTCTTCTCCATAACCGACGTCCCCGGTTAACGCTACGGTGCCCTGAGTAAAGAGCGACCGCTGCACAGAAAAGTCGGTGCTCATGTCCGGGGAGCTGCCGAAACCTTCCGAAGGAGAGCCCGCCAAAAATGATAAGCTACCCTTGAAATCGTGGTTGTTCCGGGCCGATTCCACAGTCGCGGCTGGAGCACCCGAATTCAAATCGCGCAAGATAGATCGGTTTGCGTCTGACCGCAAAACCCATTTCCAACCGTCATCGTCGGCCGCGCTTCGCCTTGGGGCCAGTCGAATGGAATCGAACAATGTGCTCAGCGTAACGTTGAGAATCATTACCGCGCCAGCATGCAGCCCTACGCCCTCGTGATCAGCGGTGAGGAATGACGGTGCAGAAACCCTGATGTCATAGGAACCAGGCTGTAAACCTGCGGCGAGGTAAAACCCCTTTTCATCGGTGAAAACCTTCAAGCCCTGCATGGCCGAGCCGATAACTTCTACAACGGCACCCATTTGCGGCGCGCCAGCGGCGCTGCGAACATAGCCGGATATAGAGCCGGATCGATCAGCCGCGGCCGCCGGAAGCAGCAGACATAAGGCAATCCCGATATGGCCTAGCGCACGCAACACGCCGACGCCGCCTTTCTGCGGATTTCTACTCAACCGCAAAGGTCGCTGATGGATCCACCGTTTGTTTGGAAAGATTGTCATTCACTTTTATCTGAATACGATAAATCCCCGGGTCCAGATTGGACGCTGCCAGGGTCTTCTGTAGGGTCATCTGATCACCAATGTTTCCCATGTGATCGGTCGATTCCACAGTATGAATTACGTTTTTATTAGTCGCCGCGTTTACGACGTTATATTCAATTGTGGCGGACGGCTTATGAGTCTTATCGTCGAGACTTAAATTATATACCTGCATCCAGAAGTTAAGCTTCTGATTGCGCTTGAAACTGACCGGTTTGCCATCAGACGAAGCGACTCGCGGACGAACTTTCATCGACCCGATCACGAAGAATCCGGTGCCAATGTTTTTCGAAGCCACCGGTTCCATCTGATCGGCCACGATCAGCGATGAAGCGTCGAGCCGGTCGTCGGCGAAATCCGGCACGATGATGCTCTTGCTCCACGTCCCCTTGCGGTCTCCGTTTACATCGTTCACGGCAATATCAAGACGATAGCGTCCAGGTCGGAGCGGCAGAGCTTTCCAATATACCGACGAATTTTCCGTCGCCTTGGGTAGCAGTTCGGCGGGCACGTCCACCTGTACCGTATCTTCAAATGGCTGGAGAGGTCTCCCTGCCAGGGTCGTGACCCTTCCAAAAATATTGACCGTTCCGCGCTGAACTCCGTCTTTATTCACGAACGTCACGTCACGGTTCTTTACCTGGACCGTTATCGGTACCAAAACTGTATCGCTCGTGACCTTAACGAAATCGACACGCACATCGAAGGGCATCAAGTTGTATCTAATCCTGGTCTTGACGATCTCTTCCAGATCCTTAAACTTAACCGGCGGCGGTGCGTTCAGTTTTGCATACTGATCCAGAATGTCGAACTCTTTACTATTAGTCTGGCCCGGATCCATGGGATTTTCACCCGTGGTGTAAATGCCATTATTTTCTACACGATTGGCTTTTGAAGTCAGGCCCATCTGCTCGTAATATGTTAGTCCGGCATTGGGGACGTGAAGCAAGGCGTCCTTCTCGTTCTTGTCCATGGTCATGTGGTAATCGCCGCACATGCAGGTGTCCACAAACTCGATCTCGACCTGTTCGCCAATTTCGTCAAGATGGCGATATCGCCAGTCTTCGAAGGGGAACGTAGACGTCTCGCCCCCACCTTCTTCTATGGGACGGCTGTAAGAGCCACCGGAGGGATGGGAATCGATCTCATCGGGAGGGCCAAACTTGATGTACATACGGCCGCGATCAGTTCTCCATCCGGGAATGCCTGCAGCGAAATGATCATTTGCATATTCAATCCGCCGGTAGTGTTCATTCTTGAATTCGTTATCTTCGCTTTCCGGATTAGGATTGCGGCGCTGCCAGAAAGACTCGATAAACTGATCCCGCTCCTCATCGTTCGAAAGCTGTTTAAATGCCTTTCGCTCCGCGGGGGAGATGATGTAAACGACATCCTCATCAAGCCATTTTTTGTATGTCTTGCTTAACTCCTGTTTGAGGGAGTTCGCGTTCTCCTTCTTCTTCTTTTCGTCGATAGGGCGCTTGAGCGGATCAACTGCCGGCGAATCTTTATCAGGATTTGAGGCTGAATCTGGCGCCGGGACCGCTTCCGAAGCCGGCGGCTGAGCGGACGGTTGTTGAGCAACGGCTTGCCGGGTGACGAACACAGTTCCTGCCGACAGGATCGACGCGCAAAACAACGGCAAAACAAGGCGGTTTCGCCAGGACGAGGGAGACATATACCGGATACTCCTTAAGAAACTACTCCGCTTACCCTAGATTCTATGACTATCGGATGCCGTGACGCAAGCGATGGGTGCCTATAATTGCCGCAATCGCATCTTTCCTGCGGCGTCGAGACCCCGGTTGTTCTTAGTCAAAGAATACCAACTGGGGGTTTTGCAGGTTATAATTTGGCGGCTTGCTTCACCTCAATTTAGACTTGGCAATGGCGAGTTGGCGACGGTGGAACTTTATGGTCCTCGCAGTCGTATCTGCTTCAGTAGATAGCTCTAGCCGCAACGCGAGCGTCTACTCCCAGGGTTAGCGGGCAAAGAAAAACGAGCAATGAAAACTTGGAAGAAGATTGCAATCGTAGCCGGAATAATTGTCGTTCTGGCATCCATCGTGGGTTTCACTGTGCACCAAAGCCACAAAAATCTGGTTACGGTGCAAACCGGCAAGGCGGCGCGTCTTGACCTCGCTTCGGTGGTCAGCGCGTCGGGAGAAATCAAGCCTAAAACCTACGTCAACATTGGCGCCAATGCCTTCGGCAAGATCACACATCTGTACGTAAAAGAAGGTGATCACGTTAAAAAGGGCGAACTACTGGCTCAGTTGGAAAATGTGCAGTCTTCCGCGGATGTCAACGCAAACCAGGCAACCGTCGAAGCGGCGAAGACCGACGCCATCGCCGCCGACGCAGCTTTGAATACATCGGTCGCAGATTTGAATCAGGCCAAGGCTACCGTCGAGCGGGCCCGGCTCGACTGGAACCGCAGCCAGGCCCTCTATAAAGACGCGTTAATTGCGAAGCAGGACTACGACACGCAGCGCGCCACCTGGCAATCAGCCGAGGCTGGATTAGCGCAGGCGGAGGCGAAAGTCGCGCAGGCCAAAGCGCAAGAGGATTCCGCAGAGAAGCACATCTCCATGGCGGGCGCGAACTTGACCCATGCCGCCGACGTGCTGCAAAAGACCACCTATGCGGCGCCGTTCGACGGAATTATCACCAATCTACCGGTGCGCGAAGGTGAGACGGTCGTCATCGGAATCCAAAACTCCCCCGGCAGCACGCTCATGACCCTCTCGAACATGTCGATCATTACCGCGGAAGTTGAAATGGATGAGACCGACATTGTCAGCGTAAAACTGGGCCAACCCGCCGAAGTCAGCATCGACGCTATCCCTAAAAAGACTTTCAAGGGCATAGTCACCGAGATCGGCGACAACGCCATCGTGCGCTCGACCGGAGTTGCGACTTCGCAGGAAAACACCGCCAATCAGGAGGCGAAAGATTTCAAGGTCGTGGTCACTCTCACGGATCCGCCAACAGATATTCGCCCCGGATTGTCAACGACGGCGAAGATCACAACGGCGACCCGAAGCAATGCGCTGACTATTCCGATTCAGGCATTGACCGTACGGCATCCCGAAGACCTGCTCGATAAGAGCCCCGAGAGCGGATCCGTGCATGCCTCCGCTCCTCAATCAAGCGCCGAAACCGCTAAGCAGGGTCAGGAGATTCAGGGAGTTTTCGTGATTCGCAATCATAAAGCTGAGTTCGTCCCGGTGAGCACAGGGATTGCCGGAACCACCGATATCGAAGTTCTGGATGGCCTCAAAGAAGGCGACGAGATAGTTACCGGAAGTTATAAGGTTCTGCGCACCATGCGTCCAGGCGTAAACGTCAAGATAGACAACACGGCGCCGAAGAAAGAAGAAGAGGATGAAAGTTCATAGAGTGTGGAAGGCGGCGCGGAAGGGGACGCAGGCTTCTAACCTAAATTGACGCCGCTCGTCAAAGTCTAATACGCAGGTGAATGATTGTTCCGAGAGAGTCAGGAGAACAAAATGGCAACTGCCGAAGTCTTCAACATGCCACAGCCCATGGTGTCAAACTCGCCCGAATCCTGCATGATCGCCACCATCGATCTGTGGAAGACCTACGACATGGGTTCCGAACAACAGGTTCACGCTTTGCGTGGAGTCAATCTACAGATTCGCCGCAACGAATATGTGGCCATTATGGGTCCTTCCGGCTCCGGCAAGTCAACGCTGATGAATCTCATCGGTTGCCTCGACACGCCCAGCAAAGGCGAATACTGGCTTAACAACCAGCGCGTCAGCGAACTTGACGACGACGAACTCGCACGCATCCGCAACAAGGAAATCGGCTTCGTCTTCCAGACCTTCAATCTGCTTGCCCGCGCTACCGCCCTGCACAACGTTGAGTTGCCGCTCATTTATGCGGGTGTTCCCTCAGATGAGCGAGCGGAACGCGCCAAAGCAGCTCTCACTTCAGTCGGCATGGAATCGCGCATGATGCACAAGCCCAACGAACTCTCTGGAGGTCAGCGGCAAAGGGTTGCGATTGCTCGCGCGCTCGTGAACCGTCCTTCAATCATTCTGGCGGACGAGCCGACCGGAAATCTCGATTCGCAAACCGGTAATGAAATCATGGCACTGTTCGACCGCCTCCAAGCCGAAGGCAACACCATCATCCTGGTCACCCACGAGCATGATATCGCTGAATACGCGCGCCGCGTCGTCTACATCAAAGACGGAGTAGTAGAGCGCGACGAAGTAAGCCAAAAGCGCCCCACAATCACGTAGAATATTTCCCTACTGTCAATGGTTGTAGCTTCTCCGTCGGTGAAACTACTATTTACCTGATGACGTAAATTGCCCAGAATCGGGCTGGCTTCGATACGAAGCAACCATTCGGGCCGTTCGGCATCTGATCGCCGCTGTTACATCCACATACGCCCGGCTCTTGAAGGAGACTTATGAAACCCCTGTTCACGGTCGGAATAATCGTATTGATCTTAGGAATTATCTCGTTTTTCGTTCCGTTTCCGCATTCTGAGCATCACGGTGTCAGTGCGGGAGATGTGCACATGGGCATTACCACACATTCAGAAGATCGCGTGCCGCCTGTCGTAAGCGTCGTGCTTATCTTTGTCGGGGCGGGCTTAATGCTCGGCGGAAGAGGAAAAAATTAAATCTAAGATTTTAAGCCGGGCAATGGCTGTAGACGATCAAGAGGCCGCTTCGTCACTTTTACATTCCTGATTCGACATCGCCTCCAGCCCCTATCCCGCCAGGCGATTCGCGGCCTCCAAGCCATCGATCAGCGACGCCGCGAATGCATCGGCGCCCAGATTTTGCCAAATGTTTGGATCGGCCGCGACTGCCCTGCCTCCGATAAGCACACGTGGGCCTTTTGCCAAAGCCTTGATCTCCGCGATCAGCCGCCGAATCTTGCTGAGGTTCATCGCCGTCCCCGCGGAGATGGCGACAACATCGATGAAATGAGATTGGAGATAATCCAGAACGTCGGATGCGGGCTTTCCCTCCAGATATGCAACCCTCCAGCCGTCCGACTCTAGCAGTTCCGATAACATTTTTAATCCCAGGCAATGCTCTTCGCCTTCGGCACAGACTGTTAATGCGGAGACCTGCCGTGGCGTTCCTATAAAGCCGCGACGCAGTTTCACGACCAGTAAGTTCGTCGCGGCGGTGCAGTAATGTTCTTGGACTACGGTGATCTGATTCTGCTGCCAGAGCCGGCCGACCTCTTGCTGCACGGGAAAAAGCACGTGGTGAAACAAGTCCGTTATGCTCAAGCCTTCGTTCACTTTTTTCACCGCTCCGGTGATCGCCTCATCGCGGTTCAAAACGAGCAGGGAATTGAGATACGAATTCGCAATATCGGAGAATGGTGCCCGGGGGTTGACGAATGTAGGAAGCGTATCTGGCAGACCTGGCAAAGCCGCCAGCGCCAGATTGATGTAGGTATCAAAGACGTCGGTATTAAGCGCGCCCGCCTCGCGCCGCAAGACGTCCGCCATGGTAATTAGACTATTCTCCAGGTCCTTCACCTCGATTCCCCGGCTGGCGAGCATGATTTTCCCCCAGCCGATGTAGTCGATAAAACTGCTCGTGGAATTTACCGCGACAGCTTCTGCCAGATAGTGCAGGTGGTATGCAGCGTCTTCGAGACATTTCTGTTTGCCGCGTGGTCCGTAGCGTTCCAGCAAAACGGGATGCCGGGAAAAATGCGTGGTTGTAATTTTCTCAGCCAGGCGGGGAATGTTCTCGCTGAGCCATTCGGAAGGCGTCGCTTCAGGAGTTTGCACGATCACACTCTAAGAAGCCACGTGTTCAAGAAAACTGATTTTTGAGCTGCCTGGGACCAGTTTGAGTCCTTTCGGAATATAACTATGCGAATCCCGGTACAGGTGACTCTTATGCCAGGTTTCAAAACTCTCGCGATCGCACCAGTAAGTAATGAGCCAGATTTCCTTGGGATTCTCTTCCGGGCTGAGGACATCAAGTCTGACAAATCCCGCAGCGGACTCCACTTTGTGAGGACGGCTCTGAAAGGCCTCTTTTATCGCGTCCGTCATCTCATTCGCAATCACAAACTTGCTTAACGCAACAAACATAAGTCTCCACTCACAATTATAGCCACGCAAGACTGGCGGTATCCGGCGTCCGTGCATTTGCAACGGTTAAGATGCGTGGCCGCCTTTTAGCGGCTTTTCTAACGTCGATAGAGTAAATCCATACCGTGGAATCCCAATTTTGGGAAAAACCGCAACAATCGATTTTAAGTTTCAGTGCTGACCAAAATCACAGGCAGCGCTCTCAGAGTCGGCGCCTTTTCCCTTGAGATCGCATCCGCCAGTTTGCGTCCGAATTTAATCAACGGGTGCTCCAAAGCGTGGTACAGAATCGCCGGAATAGTGAGCCACATCAGCCAGAAAAGTATCCAGCTATGGTGCCGGGTGAGGGCAAACCAGATAAAGAACGAGTGCCCAAGATATATGCCGTAGGAGTACATCGCAATACGATGGCTGATGAGAGTCAGCGGTCGAAAAGTGATTTCCTTGAACTGCGGAATCGCTATTCCCAGCAGCAAGCACAACTCGGCGCCCGCACGGCGCGTAGGCTCCAAAAGAAAAACCAGTCCCAGCAATAGAACGAACGGCGGCCAAAAGTATGATGGGATGTATCTCTCTTTTTTCAGAGTGTAAGCCATGATGCCGGGAAGAAAGTTGGGCACGAACACCAGGACTGAGAGCCAACTCAATGCCGGAACCGCTTGAGGGAAATGTCCCAACAATCCGCAAACCACCCAGAGTCCGAGCAGCAGCCAGAAGGAGCGCTTTTTCCATAGGAATAGAAAAGGCAAAGCCAAATACATCTGCACTTCAAGCGGCAGCGACCATAGTGGACCAATAATTGAGTTTGAGTAAGTAAGATTCTGAACCAGCAGTAAGTTTGAAACAAATTCCAGGCCGCCCGGTCGAGGTCCCAACGCGAGACCTCGTCCGTCCGCATGCACATGGAGCGCCACCGCAGCCAACACCGCTAAAATGCTCAGCGGATAAATCCGGAAGAACCGCCGGACGTAAAAATCTTTCACCAGCGCAAAGCCGCTCAGGCGGCTCTTGTCCATCGAATACATCAACACCAGTGACGTGTGTACAAAGAACAGCAGGACGCCGAACAGTCCAATAGCTCCGAAGCGGTCATAGTGGTAGTGCCGGGTGAGGTGGTCGAAAAGCACCATCAAGACAGCGACGCTGCGGAGAAAATCGAGATTAGTGGACGTACCTCGATTCACGATGCCAGGCATAGAAATATTCTGTCAGGGAAAAATATAAAGTCGGCTTCGCGACATAGTATCACTCTGAATTGTGGGTAAAGGTCTTCACCAATGCCAGAGGCGAGAATGCCTATAGCTAGACGTGAACCCCAGCAGCAGTCCCAGCGGACCAGTCGGGGATTATCCCTTTCCTTTTGTAGTAAACCCCACTTCAGGCAGGATTAATCACCGATGAAGTATTTTAGCGTAGCCTTCTGCTCCACAAAGGTCTGCACTTATCCCACGGTAACAATCTAGATTCTTACCTTGCCGACTTCCGCTCTACGAGCTAGCCAAATGCGCTTTCAACGGCCGTATTCGGTGATCTCGCCATCCACCGAAACGGCCACGTATTTGTGCGTCTCCACGTCCCGAAACTGGACAACCTGATGCTTCTCCCGAGCGAGTTGTCCCCATCGGCTTGGCTTGTTCCGGTTTTGTTCGATAGCTTCGAACCTTCGCCCGTTCAACTCGAACTGAACCGTCCGCCAGCGACCGCTACCAACCCTCTTAATCTTCAGTTTCTGGTTTTCCAAAACAACAGCTTCGCCGTTCATTAATTGAGCCGCCACATTTCGAAGAATTTGCTGCTCAAGCGGCATAAACTTCCCACTTTCGCTTTGAAACAGGGCGTGGATGATATTCATCCGTAAACTTTTGTCACGATTCGTGCCACGGTTACTATCTTGATTCCCGCCGTATCATCTCTAAATCTCAATCCCCCTTCAACTTTTCCACCACGCGATCAAAATCGTCGAGGTTCGAATATTCGATAACGATTCTGCCGCGTCCCTTTCGGTCGCTAATCTTTACTCGCACTCCCAAAATTCTTTCCAATTCAGATTGGGCGGCACGGACGTTGGCATCAATTGGTCGCGCCGGTGGTCCTGGCGCACCTTTGCCCTCATTGCTGAGAATAATGTCGTCGACCACCTTTTGGAGGAATGCGACGGAATAGCCGGCACTTACAGCGTTGCGCGCCATTTGCTCGATTTGCGCCGCGTCAGAAAGCTGAAGCAGAACCCGTGCCTCGCTGAATCCCAACTTGCCTTCCGCCAGAAGTTGCTGAACGCTCTCCGGCAGCCGAAGAATCCGCAAATAATTAGCCACCGATTCCCGAGACACTCCAGTGCGCTGTCCTATTTGTTCCTGGGTAAGTCCAAACTCGCGGCTCAACCGATAAAAAGCATTCGCCTGCTCCAGGCAGTTGAGGTCCTGGCGCATCAGGTTTTCAACCACGGTCATTTCGGCCGCATGTTGATTAGACATGGTCCTGACAATGGCGGGAATTGTGGTTTTGCCGGCCATTTTCGAAGCCCGCATGCGGCGTTCGCCGAGGACCAGAACAAATCGCCCATCCTTCCCGGGGCGAACCACAATGGGCTGAATCAGTCCGCTCGTCTCAATTGATCCCGCCAGTTCGTGAAGCGCAGATTCATCGAAGCTTGTCCGAGTTTGATACGGGTTGGCGTCGATCTCATCCAACTCAATCTGCCGCACCTCGTCACCGGAGGCATGGGGCGCTGGAGGCGCGGTGGCTTGACCCGTTTCGTGCCTTCCATCCTCGCCTGAGATTCCGGCTGGAGTGACCGGAGAAACGATTCGCGGACGTCCGGGGAGCAACGAATCCAACCCGCGCCCCAATGCCCTTCTCTTATCGGCGTTTTTCTCGGCATTCGGCTCGGTGGATTTTTCTCCGGCTAAGGTTATCTTTTCGGCAGTCGTCATTTCAGCTCCAGAAGTCAAAATTTGGCGGCAGGTTCTAGCGATCAGCTATGTTGATCGTGATTAATTTATTTCTCTCTCTCCAGCGCTTCCAGCGCGGAGCATTGACCACTTGCTTCTCTTCTTCAGCCGTTTGAGCCGGAATATAATGCCCGAGAATTTCGGTGGCAAGCTCGATATAGCTTTCGGCTCCTCGTGATTTCACGTCGTAAAGTAAGACTGGCTTTCCGTGGCTGGGCGCTTCTGCCAGGCGCACATTTCTGGGAATGGTTGTTTTGCAAAGTTTATCGCCAAAGTAGCGCTTTAGCTCCTCAGTGACTTGCTGGGCAAGATTGGTTCGATCATCGAACATGGTTAGAACCACGCCTTCGATCGCCAGATTGGGATTAAGACTGGCGCGGATGCGCTCTATCGTGTCCAAAAGCTCCGAAATGCCTTCGAGAGCGAAGTATTCCGCCTGGACGGGAATGAGGACGGAATCGGCCGCCGCAAGCGAGTTCAGAGTCAACAGATCTAGCGCAGGCGGACAATCCAGCACAATGAACTCGAACTTCGAGCGCAATGGCTCGATCGCAACGCGCAAGCGAAATTCGCGGCCCTCTACGTCGACCAATTCGAGATTTGCACCAATCAGGTTCTTATGGCCAGGAACGAGCCAGAGCTGCTTTAGTTCCGTCTGTTGCAGCGTGTCTTCAGCGGCCGCCTCGCCCATAAGAAGGTGGTAAGTGCTGAGTCTCGCTGGATCTTTGGCAAACCCCAAGCCGCTGGTGGCGTTTGCCTGGGGATCGCAATCGATCAGCAGCGTTTTCACGTCGGCGGCGGCGAGCGAAGAGGCGAGATTGATGGCGGTCGTAGTTTTGCCGACTCCGCCCTTCTGGTTCGCGACAGCGATAACGCGTCCCATGATTTATTTTGGAGAACCCAGAGTTAAGAGCACCATATTCCAAGATGCGCAACCTTTGCAATGCCGGTTTTCGGTGCAATTGGTTTTGCAAGAATGTTCCACGTGGAACATTGCCGATCTAAAATGATCGTTCCACATGGAACATCGTAATTCGTCCCACTTTCGAACAAAATTATGCATTCATACGTAAAACGCGGATATTTCTTCGCTCGTGCGGCCCACTGGTTTCTTAACCAGATTCATTAGGGCCGCTGTTTACTAATCCGATGCTCAGGATACGCGATTCGGAAAGCGGCATTAATTTCGGCTCGAGCCAATTTATTGGTTGCTCTAAAATAGGTTTGATCCGCGTGATCTGATCTTTCGAGATCAATAGAGCAATTTTTCCGCCTGGCTTTACGAATTTGATTGCTGCGAAAACTGCGTCCTCGAAATGATCGACGGCGCGCAAGGTCACGACGTCGGCCTCTCCGGTAAAAACCTCTGCCCGTTCGGCAAAAACCTGTGTTTTGGTCAATCCGAGGGTCCGAATTAGCTCACGAAGAAAAGTGGCTTTTTTATGATTAGACTCGATGAGAGTCAGGTGAATGTCCGGAGCCCAGATCTTCATCGGCAATCCTGGGAATCCGGCCCCCGATCCCACATCAATTATGCTTAGGTCGTCGGTGCGGGAAAGAAGGTGTTCGGCGGCAAAGAGGGACTCTCCGAAATGACGTGAGATTATTTCTTCGGGATCGCGTATGGAAGTGAGATTCATGCGGGCATTCCAGCGCAGCAACATATCTAAGTAGATAGATATAGTAGACAATTGATGTTCGCTCACGCTGGCTACTGAGGTCAGCAAAAACGGCTGAAGCAGTTTTGAAATCAAATCGTGCCGCATCGAATTTTCGAACTTGCACACGAAGGCGTGGCTGTCTAGAGACGAAGAAAGTTGGCCATAAGCTTTTTGCCTTCGTTGGTCAGCACGCTTTCGGGATGAAACTGCACGCCCTCCACCGGAAAGCGTCGATGTCTCAATCCCATGATAGTGCGCGATCCATCGCGTTCAATCGTGGATGCGCTAATTTCCAACTCCGGCGGCAGATCTTTCTCTTCGACGATCAAAGAATGATAACGGGTTGCCGTCATGGGCGAGGGAAGATCTTGGAAGATCGTCCTCAAGTCGTGTTTAATTTGGCTGGTCTTGCCATGCATCAGGTTGGGAGCGCGCACTACGTTTGCTCCGAACGCCGCGCCCAGAGCCTGATGCCCCAGACAAACTCCCAGGATTGGGAGCTTGCCCGCGAAGTGACGAATGACTTCAATGCTGATTCCCGCGTCTTGCGGGGTGCATGGACCCGGCGAAATTACGATCCGCTCAGCGTCCAAAGCTTCGATCTCGCCTACAGTGATTTGGTCATTGCGCCTAACTACCACTTTGGCGCCAAGTTCGCCCAGGTATTGAACCAGGTTGTAGGTAAATGAATCGTAGTTGTCGAGGATGAAGACCATCAGCTCTCAGCTTATCGCAAAGTCGCCAGCGCTTGCTCTGCCGCTTTACCGATTGGCTGGCGTTCTATAAAATCAATTGTTTGCTGCCCACATTGAAGCCGCACGCCGTTCCTTCCGAAATTGAGCCGGCAGTTTATCTATGAAGATTCACGAGTATCAAGCTAAAAACCTTTTGAAGAAGTATGGCGTAGCGGTGCCGCGTGGAGAAATGGCCAGCACTATCGACGAGGCGCGGTTAGCGGCGGAAAATCTCTTTGCATTCGGCGCGACCGGAGTAGTGGTGAAGGCGCAGATTCATGCCGGCGGCCGCGGCAAGGGCGGCGGCGTGAAGATTGCGAAGTCCGTGGACGAAGCGGCCGAATTCGCGGCGAGGATGCTGGGCATGGATTTGGTCACTCATCAGACCGGGCCAGAAGGCCGCGTAGTGCGCCGTCTACTAATCGAGGAAACTCTTCCAATTGAAAAAGAACTTTATCTAGGCGCGGTGATCGATCGCGCCGAGGCCAAGCCTGTGTTCATGGCCTCGCGCTCGGGCGGGATGGAAATCGAACAAGTCGCGGAGGAAAATCCGGCTGCGATTCTTAAAGAATATATCGATCCGGGATTAGGGCTTGAGCCGTTTCAAGCGCGCAAGCTGGCGTTTCAGTTGGGATTGGCGCCGAAGCAGATCAACGAAGCGGTGAAGTTCATGATGGGGCTGTACAAGGCATTTCACGAAACCGATTCGTCGTTACTGGAGATCAATCCCTTTATTACTTGCACCGATGGGCGGCTATTCGCGCTGGACGCGAAGATGAACTTTGATGACAACGCGATGTTTCGCCATTCCGATCTCAAAGAATTGCGCGACGTTGCGGAGGAAGATCCGCTCGAAGTGGAAGCTTCCAAGTACGGACTGAATTACATCAAACTCGATGGCAACGTGGGATGCATGGTAAACGGCGCGGGCCTGGCGATGGCGACAATGGACATCATCAAGTACGCGGGCGGGATGCCGGCGAATTTTCTGGACGTGGGCGGTGGGGCGAACGCGGAGCAGGTTACTCACGCCTTCGAGATTCTACTTAGCGATAAGAGTGTGAAGGCGGTGTTAATAAATATTTTTGGCGGCATTCTGCGCGTGGATACCCTGGCCAAAGGCGTAGTCGAAGCGGCGAACAAGACCAAGATTCAGCTTCCTATCGTGTTGCGACTCGAAGGTACCAACGTGGAGGAGGGCCGGGAAATTCTGCGGCAATCAGGATTTGATTTCATCGTGGCTGAAACCATGAAAGACGCAGCCGAAAAAGTTGTGGCGGCGGCGAGATAAAAATATGAGCATTCTGGTAAATCGTTCGACAAGAGTAATTGTCCAGGGTCTGACCGGCCGCGAAGGTACTTTTCACGCGAAAGGCTGCGCGGAATACGGCACGAATATTGTTGGTGGCGTAACGCCGGGCAAGGGTGGCACGACGCACGAAGGCTGGCCGGTATTCAATACTGTACAGGAGGCGGTCGATAAAACCGCGGCCGATGCGTCGGTTATTTTCGTGCCTCCGCCATTTGCCGCGGACGCGATTATGGAAGCGGCTGACGCCGAGATTGAATTGATCGTCTGCATCACGGAAGGAATCCCAACGCTCGACATGGTGCGGGCGTGGGAATATTTGCAGGATCGGCGGTCGCGCTTGATCGGACCGAATTGTCCGGGAATTATTTCTCCGGGAAAATGCAAGATCGGAATTATGCCGGGACGCATTCATCTCGAGGGGCCGGTGGGCATCGTGTCGCGCTCTGGGACGCTAACTTACGAAGCCGTTTATCAATTAACGACGCGCGGGATTGGGCAATCGACGGCCATTGGGATTGGAGGGGATCCGATCATCGGCACGAGTTTTCGGGACGCGCTGGAATTGTTTAATCGCGATCCGCAAACTGAAGCGGTAGTCATGATTGGCGAGATTGGTGGCGCGGCTGAAGAAGCGGCGGCGGAATATGTTAAGGCGCACATGCGCAAGCCAGTCGTCGGATTTATCGCCGGGCAAACGGCACCGCCGGGGCGGCGTATGGGTCATGCGGGCGCCATCATCTCCGGCGGCAAGGGCACCGCGGAAGAAAAGATTAAAGCCATGGAAGACGCTGGCATCAGGATGGCGAAGTCTCCTGCGCAAATTGGGGAGACGGTGGCCGCAGCTATGGGCGTCGCCGTTTAAGAATTTAGCAACTCATTGAGGACTAAATCGAACTATGAAGACTTTGCAACGCACATTTACTATTGTGAAACCGGATGCGGTTCGCCGCAATGCGGTGGGCGACATTATCGAGCAGTTTGAGAAGAATGGTTTCCGAATTCTCGCCATGAAGATGCTCGAAATTTCGAAGCATCAGGCGGAACAGTTTTATGCGGTGCACGCGGCGCGTCCATTTTTTAGTTCGCTGACCGAGTTCATGTCGAGTGGGCCGATTGTGGCTATTGGCGCTGGAAAAAGAAAACGCTATCGCCGATCTGCGTCAACTCATGGGCGCGACGAATCCTGCGAATGCTGAAGAAGGAACCATTCGAAAGAAATGGGCGACCAGCATCGAGCACAACGCCATACATGGTTCGGACGGAGACGATACGGCGCGGTTTGAGTTGAGTTACTTTTTTGCGGGATACGAACTGGCGCAGTAATTCACGTGCGCAGATTCCGACTCCGCCATTAACGTCATCCTGAGCTTGCGAGGGATCTGGCGCGGATTGAATCGACATCCACTGGATTCTGTAGGGACCGCAAGTGCGCCTGTCGTATAACTGAGCACCGTGGACGACTCCGAACCTCAACTTCAATCGCAACTTGTAACAGGTCGTAGCAATGGCAGCGGCTGGGAATTTCTCTGGTTTCTGCCTCACGTGGCAGTGGTCTATGCGATAGTGAACTTTTGCACGGTGCCCCTCGCGGGTTGGACGAGTGGAAGGCTGTTGCCAGTCTTGCATCATCCGGCATCATCAGGCGTCTTTCAATTTCTTTTCTCCCACCTCTTCGCATTTAGCTTTGTCCCGGCGTTTCTCACGGGAGCACTCGCCACAAAGTTCAAAGGAAATGCCGCACAGTTCGCTTGGATCGTGCCGGCGAGTGTTTTGCTATATAAGTTCGCTACCTACCCGTCACCGTCGATATTGGAGGGCCACTTTTCTGCTTCGTTCCATGAATACTTTGCCGGGGGCTTTCTCATACGCGAATTTCGGGATTGGCCCGACTTCTGGACGATTGTGCGGTCGAATCCGGACATGATGCGAGGCATGGCACAGTTAACGTTCACTGCCCCCTTTTACGCCGGATTGGGATATAGCTTGGCGGCTTTAATTCGCAATCGCGTCGGACGCGTGCCTGAAGTCGAGAATGGCCACGCGGGAGATCCTTCGCGGCCTGCGGCCACTCAGGATGACGTCAAATAAAGTGGACGAATCAGCCTAACGGTTCGTAGAGATGGCCTTCAACGCGGTCGGCGACTTTCGGTAAGTCTTTTTTGGCGTATTGCAGGAAATGCGGAGAGCCGCGGTGCGCTTCCAGCGCGGCATCGTCTTTGTATTGTTCGTAGATAAAAAACCGGCGCGGATCGGTTTTGTGGCGATGAACTTGATAGGTAACGCATCCGGATTCTTTGCGAGATTCCTCGGTTAGCTTGGCCAGCAAGGCTGCGACTTCGGCTTCGCGCCCAGTTTTCGCCATCCACGTCACTGCCAGTACGACCATTGCGCACCTGCTTGCTGAACTTCATTTCTAGTCGGTTAGGGATTTTAACTCGGCCGCGAACTCGTCTACGAACATCGTTTGCTCGCGGTCCGGACCGGTTGAAACCATCCCAATCGGAACATCACTTTCTTTCGCGAGAAAATCTAAATATTCGCGCGCCTTGGCGGGAAGCTTTCCGATGTTGGTGATCCCCTCGGTTGAACTTTGCCATCCCGGCAGAATTTTGTAAACACATTCAATATTGTCGTATCCACTGGCGTGTGCCGGAATTTCGTCGGTCTGCCGCCCATTAATCTTGTAGCCGACGCAGACTGGAATCTCTGCGAACTCATCCAGCACATCGAGTTTGGTGACCACTAGCCATGACATTCCGTTAATCATGCCAGCGTAGCGCAGCAGCGGCAAATCCAGCCAACCACAGCGTCGCGGACGCCCTGTGACTGCGCCATATTCATTTCCCCGGGCGCGCAACAAGTCGCCATTTTTGTCTAAAATTTCAGATGGAAACGGGCCGCCACCCACGCGCGTGCAATATGCTTTTGTCAGTCCAATCACCGCGTTGATCGCTGTTGGGGGAACGCCGGTCCCGGTCGAAGCTCCGCCCGAAGTCGCGCTTGATGAAGTAACGAAGGGATAAGTTCCCAGATCGATATCGAGCATCGTGCCCTGCGCGCCTTCGAACATCACCGATTCCCCATCGGCAATCGCGCGATTTAGCAGGAAGGCAGTATCGCAGACGAACGGAGCGATCTTTGCGGAGGCGGCTGCATATTCCGCATACATCTTGTCGGGATCGATCGGTTCGGAATTGAAGAGGGCGTGCGCGATCATATTTTTTTCGCGGCAGGCATTTTCGATGTGAGTCTTGAGTAACTTCAAATCCAGCAGATCGGCGACGCGCAGGCCCCGGCGTCCCATCTTGTCTTCGTATGCCGGGCCGATTCCGCGGGAAGTAGTGCCAATCTTTACCCGGCCCGGCGCATTTTCTGATGCCAACTCGATCATGCGATGATAGGGCAGAATAACGTGAGCCCGATCGCTGACGAAAAGACTTCCGTCGATTTGTACGCCGGTTTCGCGCAGTGCCGACACTTCTTTTAAGAACGCGATTGGATCGAGGACCACGCCGTTGCCGATGACGCTGCGGCATCCGGCCCGCAATATTCCGCAAGGCACTAACTGCAAAATAAATTTCTTGCCATTGATGATTACGGTGTGGCCGGCGTTGTGTCCGCCAGCGTAGCGCGCGACGACCGAAAATTTCTCCGAGAGTACGTCGACTATCTTGCCCTTACCCTCGTCTCCCCACTGCGCACCGATGATGACTGCGGTCTTGCCTCGCCTCAACGCCAGCTCCGTGGAAAAGAATGTTGCGGCCATCCAGCCGCATTTCGGGGTCGCACACACTCGTCGCTCGCGGCCTACCAAGCGACCAAATTACTGGGATTAAAGGAAGCCAGAGGTGTACCGGAAATGATAACTCGTAAAGCCGTGCCGATCAATCGGCTATAAAATATGTTTGTGCCTGAGCTGCCGGAAGTCGAAACCATCGCGCGCGGGCTTGCGGTACGCGTTGTGGGAGACATTATTGAATCGGTGTGGTTGGGCTCGAAGCGCGAGCCGCTGAAGTCGCCGGCGTCGCAAATTGTCGCGACGCTCGAATCGAGCCGGATGGTTGGCGTCCGCCGGGTTGGCAAACATATCGTGTTTGATTTGGATCGCGTGGCTCGGACGCCCTCGTCCGCGAAACTGCATAAATCAAATGAGAAGAGGCGGGGAAGCAATCGCGGCGGGGAAATAAATTCACAATGGGTTGTGCACCTGGGAATGAGCGGCCAGCTTCTGCTATGCGAGTCCGGCTCAGAAGTTGCTAAACATACTCACGCAATTCTGAGTCTTCGTTCGGGACGCGAATTGCGGTTTGTGGATCCGAGACGTTTTGGCCGGTTAAGCGTTGCCACAGATTTTGCGGCGGCGGGCGAGGAGCCGCTGCTAGTCGATTTGGAAAAGTTCGTTGAAGTTTTTCACGTTCGTAAAACTCCGATTAAGAGCGCGTTGCTCAATCAGAAATTGCTCAGTGGCGTGGGCAACATCTATGCCGACGAATCTCTGTTTCGCGCCGCCGTTCGTCCCCGGCGCCGCGCGTGTTCTCTGACGAGAGAGGAGCTACGGCGACTCTTTCTTTCTGTGCAGGAAGTGCTGAAGGAGGCCATCACAGCGGGCGGGTCGTCGATTTCGAATTATGTGAACCCAGCCGGGGAAGCGGGATTTTTCCAGCTACAGCATCGAGTCTATGGACGCGAAGGCGAATTATGTCTGGTCTGCAAGACTCCCATCAAGCGCATCGTCATTGCCGGGCGCAGCAGCCACTATTGTCCGAAATGTCAAAAGTAACCGGACGCTGACGTGACGACAAACCTTAACCAGAGAGTGATAACCTAGAAATCTTTATGCCTAACTTTTCTATTGGCGTCGATCTCGGAGGGACGAACCTGCGCATTGCTGCTGTGGATGAAAACGGAACGCTGCTGGAGAAAGTTACGCTGGGGACGGAGGTGTCGCGGGGCCGGGCGTCCGTTATCAGGGATATGTGCGGCGCCATCAGCCGACTAGCGGACCAGTACAAGACGAAATCGAAACTAGCGGGCGTCGGGATAGGAATTCCGGGAATCATTGATGTGCAAACCGGGATCATGCGCGAATCGCCAAATCTGCCGGGGTGGGCAGGGGCGTTCGTCAAGAATGAAATTGAAGAGCATCTCCGCGACCGCGTGATCATTGAAAATGATGCCAATGTGGCGGCCCTGGGCGAGAAGTGGCTGGGAGCGGGGAAAAGCGTCGAGCATCTCGCGATATTGACTCTCGGCACGGGGGTTGGTGGAGGATTGGTGCTGAATGGGCGCATATGGTCGGGCATGACGGGAATGGCGGGCGAGGCTGGGCATACAACCGTGGCACCGGACGGCGTGCTCTGCGGTTGCGGGAATCGGGGATGCCTGGAACAATACGCCTCCGCAACCGCGATTGTGCGCATGGCGAAGGAGGCGGTGGCCGGGGGTGCACGAGGTTTGACATCCGCGGCGGGCGACGATGCGGAGTTCAGCGCCCGCGCCATTTACAATCTCGCCATTCAGGGCGATGAGGATGCGAAGAAAATATTTCGTGAAGTCGGGCGTTGCATCGGAATCGTTCTTGCCGGTCTGATTAATGTTCTTAATCTTCCGTTGTACGTTATTGGCGGGGGCGTAGCCAGTGCATGGGAGGCTTTTGCGCCCGCGATTTTCGAGGAACTGCGCGCCCGCTCGATGGTGTATGCCGCGACCGCTCCCAAATCTTTGGAATTCGATGCGCTGGGTGCTTCCGGGAAAGTGGATTCGTCGGGGCCCGCGAAAACGATCATCACACGATCGCTGCTGGGTAGCGACGCCGGTTTATACGGAGCGGCCCGGCTTCCCATGATTCTGGGTTCGTAGCGCGAATTATTTTGCCGCTAATTCCAGTTTTGAGATTTCTTGCGGAGTGAGGCGGCGAAATTTGCCGGGATGCACGTCTAGTTCGAGTGGCCCATAACGAACTCGCTTGATTTTTTCTACGTGATGTCCGATCTCCTCGAACATGCGGCGGATTTGACGATTGCGGCCTTCGATTAACGTCACCTCATACCAGGGATTGTCGGCCTCGCGAATAATTTGAACTTTGGCGGGTGCGGTTCTAACCCTGCGTCCATTGCCGGAAGAAATCGAGAGCCCTGCCCGCAAGCGGGCGAGTCCATCCGGCGAGGGCGTCTTGGCCACCTTCACCAGGTAAGTCTTGGGGACGTGCGAAGCGGCCTTCATCAGAAAATTGGCGAAGTCGCCGTCGTTGGTAAGTAGAAGCAATCCTTCGCTCGCGTAGTCGAGCCGGCCAACGGGATAGACGCGAGCGCCCACGCCGTGAAGCAGGTCCATCACCGTTGGGCGGCCTTCCGGGTCGCGGAGCGTGGTTACGTATCCTTTAGGCTTGTTCATTAATAAGTAAATATGCCGTTCCGGGCCTTGGAGCAATTTTCCATTGACCCGAATGTGATCTTTATCCGGGTCGGATTTGGTACCGAGTTCGGTGACGACCTGTCCGTTGACCGAAACCAAGCCTCCAGAAATGAGTTGCTCCGCTTTGCGGCGGGAGGCGATTCCGGCGGCGGCGATGATTTTTTGAAGGCGTTCGAGTGGCATGGATTTTTCGTGATCTTAGATGGAGGGTTCGTCGTCGCTATCGCCCGCCGATTGTTGTTGGGCAAACATCGGCTCGTCTTCTTCGGCGTCGAAGATGGACAGTTCGCTAACGCGCGTCCTGACCGCGGATTCTGGCGCGCTCAACGGTAACATGTCACTCTGAAACGACTCTGCCACTAACTTTTCAAATTCCTCCATGCTCGGAAGTTCGCTTACGTCTTTCAATCCGAATCGCAGCAGGAATTCTTTGGTCGTCTTGTAGAGGATTGGTCTGCCGATCACGACTTTGCGCCCTGCAGTCGTAATTAATTTCCGGTCGAGAAGGGTTGCGATGACGCCGCTGGAATCGACGCCGCGAATCTCGCTGATTTCAGGCACCGTGACGGGCTGCTTGTAGGCGATTACGGCGAGCGTTTCAAGCGCGGGCAGCGATAAACGAATCGGCGGTTTCAGGCTGCGGGCGAATGCTCGCACCAAATCGTGTTGCTCGGGTTTTGTAGAGAACCGGTATCCGCCGGCGACTTGGCGGATTTCGATGCCATGGGCCGAGCCTGCATATTCAGCGGTCAATTCTTCCAGAGCGAATCGCACCTGGGATTTGGCGTCTGCATCGGCTGCATCCTCGGCTGCGATGGATGGTCCTACCAGTTGGACGATTTGGTCCAGCGGGATTGGGGTATCCGCCGCGTAAATTATGGCTTCGAGTTTGGCCTTGAGGCTCATTTAATGATGTTATGCGACCTTACTTATCCCAAGTTTTGCTGCGAGGCAGCTGAGGGGGAACTGTCCCTGCGCCTCGAGCCGGGTTCACAGTTACGGTCTCGCCCGCGATGACTGCGAACACTAAGTCTTATCTCCAGTCGTCTCTTACTGCGGCCTGTTCTGACACTACGGCGTCGAATCCGCTGTGCTTGCGCAGCAAAATTTCCCCGAACATGTGGTCCTGCCGCAACTGAATGGCCTGCAACCGAACTAATTCCAAAAGCGCCAAAAACATGCAGACTAGCGCCTGGCGCGATTCGATGTTTCGTAACAGTTGCTTCAGCCGGATTGGGCGATCCTCGACTGACAGCCTGCGCCGCAAATAATCGATCATTTGTGCGACTGTTACTGTCTCTTCATCAACCTGGATGATGGGCCGGGTGCGCAAGCGATCGAGAATCTGCTGGAACGTCTTAACCAAATCGATGACGTCGGCGGCCATTTCAGGCTCGGTGCCCTCAGCGTCCATGAATTCTTTGATTGCGGGATTCGACCACACCGCTTCTTCGATCTGCTGCTTCTGCATCAGCATCTGCGCGGCTGATTTGAATTTTTCGTGTTCGATAAGGCGGTTGACCAATTCGCCGCGAGGGTCGTCATCCGCTTCCGAAGCGGCAATGGGATCGCGCGGCAACAGCATCTTCGATTTAATGTGAATCAACACGGCGGCCATATAGATAAAATCGGCCGCGACGTTAACGTCCAACTCCTTCAGGCGCTCAACATACGCCAAATACTGCGCGGTGATTTTCGCGATTGGAATGTCGTAAATATCTATATCCTGCTTGCGGATGAGATCGAGCAGCAGGTCGAGCGGGCCTTCATACACATCGCTGACAGCGACCGCAAAGGGATAATCGTTCTCTTCTTTTTTCGTTGCCTGATGCGGCGCGAGATTGGGGGCATTTACGGAAGGTGAAATTTCTTCTGGTTGCGCCTGCGCGTTCTCCGCAAATTTTAGATTGTGCATCATGTTCTCAGCTAGGTTGACTGCTGCTCATTCGAGCTTTCGTACTTCAGAGACATTCCCATCGCTTCTCGCACTTCTTCCATGGTCGCGGAGGCGATCTTCCTGGCTTTCTCGGAACCGGCCTCCAGAATATCCCAAGCCATGCGCGGGTTCTCTTCGTACTTGCGTCGACACTCTTGCATGGGCGCAATAATTTTGATTAGAGAATTGGCGGCCCATCCCTTGCACTCGATGCAGCCTATTCCGGCGGAGCGGCAGCCTGCGTCAACTTTAGCAATTGTATCTGCATCGCTGAAAATCTTATGCAAATCGCCCACCGGGCAAATATCGGGATTGCCAGGATCGGTGCGCCGGACGCGAGCCGGATCGGTGACCATGGTCTTCAACTTTTGCCGGACGAGCGGCTCGGGATCCGTCAGCAGAATGGTATTTCCGTAAGATTTGGACATCTTGCGTCCATCTGTGCCGGGGAGCTTCGCAGCGGGAGTCAGGAGCGGTTGCGGCTCGGGAAAAATCGGCGATTCTTTGGCATAAAACTGATTGAAGCGGCGCGTCACTTCCCGGGTCAATTCCACGTGCGGCACTTGATCTTCTCCGACGGGGACGAAGTTGCCTTTGTAAATAAGGATGTCGGCAGCCTGCAACAGAGGATAGCCCAGAAATCCATATGTGCTTAGATCTCGTCCAGTAATATTTTCCTGCTGCTCCTTATATGTTGGCACGCGCTCCAACCATCCCAGGGGTGTGATCATGGAAAAAAGCAGATGCAACTCGGCGTGTTGAGGAACGTGCGACTGGATAAATATCGTGCTGCGTTCAGGGTCGAGTCCAGCGGCCAGCCAGTCGAGCAACACCTCAAGAGAGCTTTCTTTTATGCGCGAGGTGTCGGCATAATCGGTAGTGAGGGCGTGCCAGTCGGCCACGAAGAAAAAACATTCGTACTGATCCTGCATACGAACCCAGTTCCCGAGGGCGCCTACAAAATTTCCTAGATGGAGTTTGCCGGTGGAGCGCATACCACTGACTACCCGTTTTTTGCGATCAGCGGGAGGCGGCATCAGATTAGCGAGAGAACGGAGTTGAAGATTCCCAGCACCGGATAGATTAATTTGCCCAGCATCCCAGGAGCGAGATAAATCAGCGCCATCAGCGCGAAAATTCCCATCGTGTCATAGATGCGCAGGGCGCTGGCGGGCAGGAAGTGGCGCAGAACGTGGCTTCCGTCGAGCGGAGGCACCGGGATCAGATTGAATACACCAAGGACCACATTGATGACCATCAGTTCGTAGAGCAAAAGCGAAATTGGTAACAGCGGAGAGTGCATGCTGGCATCGATCATTCCACGGGGAATTCCGAAAATTATTTCGGCCCCCAACGGCGACGCAATCTTTACGACTGCCAGCGCAAGCAATGCACAGAAAGCGAGCAGAAAGTTGCTCACCGGTCCGGCGACAGAGGTCAGAATGTCGTCCATAACCATGTTCTTGAAGTTGCGGGGATTGACCGGCGTAGGCTTGGCCCATCCCAGCATTGGAATATGAGCGAAAAGCGCTATTGCGGGCAAAAGAACGGTGCCGACGGGATCGATATGCTTGATAGGATTCAGCGAAACCCGCCCCAGCATTTGCGCCGTCGGATCGCCGAGGCGATTTGCCATCCAGGCATGTGCGGATTCATGCAGGCTGATCGCCAACAGAAAAGCAATCAGCTCAAACACCATGTCAACGTGTTGCAGGGTCATGCCGGGCCGGATTCGATACTAACATGCTGCGGAAGGCGTTCGATGCTAGCAATCGCGACTGGCACACCCGAATATTTTCGATAAAAAACGCGGGCAAGAGTGCCCGCGCCACACAAGCGAATCCCGCTATTTTTTTTCGAACTCTTTGCGGATTTCTTCGGGCGCGATTTCTTTCACCTTGATTGGCTTGGCGGGGATTCCGGCGACGACCGTGAATGGGTCGACATTCTTCGACGCCACTCCCATGGAACCAACCATTCCATGCTCCCCAATTTTGACTCCGCTCAAAACCGTGGCGTGGTAGGTGACGCGAGCCTTGGGGCCGATCTCAGTGCGATGGTTGTCGACGATCATTCCGTCCACCAGATCGTGCGAGTGGGTGTAGACGTTCGCATAATCCGACACCGAACTGCCGGCATGAATAATGAGGTCGCCGCGATCGTCGAGCAGAACGAATTTGTGAATCGTGCAATTGTCTTCGACCACGAGGTTGTAACCAAAAGAGACTTCAACGCCATGAAAGATTTTTACGTTGTTGCCGCAATGCTTGAATATGTGGCGGGCGAGCATGGAGCGCATGCGAAATCCGAGCCAGTGATTCAGGCCGAGCGGAGAACGGTCGTACAGCATCCAAAACCAGATTAAAGGTTTGCGCTGGGCATACTTTCCCGCGTCCACATCGCCGTAATATTCCGGTTCGAGGGTAATGTTTCGAGGATCGAATGAGTGAACTAATGCTTTTGACGCCTGCGAGTTAGCAAGTTCGCGGGTGGTTCCTAAATAAATTTCATGAAGCGTGTCTCGCACCACGTCGCTGCGATGTCCGGGATCTGGATTCTGGAATTGTCGATCCAATTCCGCAATCCAACTTAGAAAATTCTTCTCCGCATCGAAAGTTGGCGTCAACGGACGATATTCGTAACGGGGCATAAACTATTGACCCTTTTCTATAAGACGATAAAACATAGCACAGTCCTAATGTTCGGATATTTACTTTTGGGTGATGATCAATTTATGTTCGCCTACTACGGCCGTGTCGATTTTTTGCGGAAGGGGAAATCGCGAGACCATGCCCAGGTTCGGATATTTAGGTTGCAAAAACTTTTGGATGAATAATTCCAGAACGAAGCGGGGGATATCAACTCCGTCAATCATCACCGACTGCGCCTCAACCAGTCCCTCGCCCCCTGCGCCGCTTGCGCTCGCCTCGACCACAACGTCGTGAGTTCCGGAAAAGAGCGATAGAAGCGGATTACCGGAGTGTCGTCCCGCTTTCACCTGATCGAAGTCGATGAGGCATGAAGCGGTCACAACTCCGGGGTGTCCCTGAAAACTAACGGCCTGCACGCCCTCAGGCAATTTGACTTTACCGGAGGCGAAATACGCATTGATTTCGCTTTCTGAAAATTCGGTTGGCCGGGGGTCGGGATGCCCCAATTCAGCATTCTTCTGGAGATGTTGCAGCTTGGCTTCGGCGCGGTTCGCGGCGGCATCCTGAGCAGATTCGGCGATTAATGGCTGGACGCAACCAATTATCAGCGATAGCAGCAGACCACAAGCCAGCCGCGTCATGGCTTCAGAGCTGCCTGCGTTTCAGAAATTGGAATGCGTGAAATAACGGGTGTGCCCAGAGTTCCGGCAATCGTGAACCCACGATTCACGGCCCGCGTGAGTTTCAAGTTTAAAGATCGATTTAATGCCGCCGTCCCCGTAACCTGGTAGACGCCGCTATTGGTTTCGATTTGCGCGTGTTCAAAGTCCAATTCCTGGTGGCGAAGAATCAATCGGCCGTCGAAGTGGCGCAACTGTAGCGGGCTTTCGAGGTTGGTCAATGCGATATGAGGCGCCATTCCATCGCGAGCCTCAACCTGAAGAATTCCGGTAGCGGATGAAAATATTTCGGACGCGTTCGCGCCCGAGGCTGACGCGTGATACGTAGCAGTGGCGGTTCCCGATATCCAGTTATCGTGCATGGCGCTCGCGAGCTGTGCCAGCACCACGTGTTGAAAAGAGCCTGCGCCGCTGTATGCGAAAGGCCGCGTGGTGAAATCGAGCGTCCATTCCCCGGAGTGCGCTCCGCCTAATGCGGCGGCGCGGAGATTGGTCAAATGCAGCTTCCCGCGATCTAAGTCGAAGTCGGCGGAAAAATGTGTGGCGGCGAATTTATGCACCAGAATTCGATCGGTTGTGAGGTTCCCCGTCGCGCGAAGCCCCGAAAGGTAAGAAGGTTTTTGCGAGGCCATCAGAAATTGGTACCAAGGCGTTCGACCGGTGAATAACGTGCCCAATCGGTCGGTGGCAATTTCGTCCGCGTGCAGCTTCACCTGAATCGGACATGTCTCTAATACTCCGCAAGGCCGCGGCAGCACGAGTGAACCGTGCCACACGGCACCTCCGAGCGAAGCCGTCACACTCTGCACGCTCACTTGGTCTGCGTCCAAAAATAATTTCGCATTGTCAATCTCAAGTGGCGCTTTCAGCCCTGCAATTTTGGTCCGCACGGAATGTAACTCGGCGCTCCCCGTGACCCGCGGAACTTTGAACCCTGACCAATTGTCGGCGAGCTTTAAATTAAAACTCACTTCGCCGTCGGCGTCAGGATGGGGCGCAGGTATACCGATAGTGCCCGCGGCCAGCAACAATCGGCGAAGTTGCGCGTCGCCGGCAATGCTGATTGCATAACCGTAGCGAGAAAACGATCCTTGCACCGTGGCAGGGGCGGTTCCTCCCAATGCGATGGTGAAAGGACTGACTTCCACGCGTGTTTCCTGCGAATTCCCTGCATCATCCGCTTGCAAAATTCGCAGGCGACCTTTCTTCAAATGCGTCTCTGTGTGCCCAGCGTCGGCCGAAGATACCAAAAAATGAATTCGCGGCAGGGGAAGTTGCGCAGGAATCACTTGCGACGCCAGCCGGAATTCCGACGTGTCGCCACTTCCCTCCCACACTGTGGCCGCGTCCTTATCGCGTTCCAATCTGACTGCGCCATCCACGGTTCCAGCGCCAACCAGGTCATCGGGGATATCTTTTTTGGAATGACGGGCGAGAGAAATCAGTGCCTGCAACGGCACATCTTGCGCAAAGAACGACAACCTGTAAGTCGGCCTCAGGGACACCACCAAATTTCCGTGTAATGTCAAAGCACCATCCCCGACCGGCGATTCGCAAATGATGTTCGACACCGTGGACGTGGTCGAGCTGTAATTCGCACCGCATTGAGCGCGCAATCGCATGGCGGAGCCGGCGAGAATGTCATAACGTCGAAAGTCGTCAACTGAGGCTTGAGTCACGATCGCCAACTCGGCGGGAGTGCCGCTTATTTCGGCCGATAATGCCGCCGTGCCGCGCCATCCTTTATCGCTTCCGTAAATCAGTTTCGTGACTTGCCCTAATTGGGCGTGTTGCCATTGCACGCTGAAACGTAGAGGCGTTTCATGAAGCGATTCGGCGCGTTGCCAGGTGCCGGTAATTTTCAGCAAACCAGTGTCGGAAAAATTGGAATCGGTGCGGACAGGCTTCGCGGCCACTCGCGCTCCCCAGGAATTTTCCGAGTCCTGAAACAGCGCGAAATCCGCTTCGGTCATGGCAAACTGAGTCTTCTCCATCCCCAGCTTAAAATTGATGCGGCCGCCGTCGGCTTCAATGTAGGGAAACGCTGGCCGTTTTTCGGTGGCGGGCTTGCTCGTAGGAGCCGCAGACGTATGGGCAGAACGGTCAAGCAGATATTCCAGATTCCAATGACCGCTGACATTGCGGACAAGATTCAGGCTGGGTTCCGAAAGACTCAACCGCGCAATTTCGAAGCGCCCACGCAATAACGATGTAATTCGCAGCGATGCAATAACATCGTCGGAGCGCAAAACCGGTTCCAGGCTGAAAGCGGGATCGTCATGAACGACGAAATTTTCGAGCTCAAAACCCGGCTGGGGAAGAAGCCGCAAACTTGCGGAGGAAATTTCTACCTGCCGGCCGATCGCGGCGGAAATTGAGCGCGCGATTCGGGTGCGCAAGCTGCCAACGCTGGGCCGAATAACAAACAGCGCCAGCACACCGAAGCCAACTAACGCCGCGAGTGCGCGCCTGGAGCGGAACCACTTCACCGTACCACTCTTAAGGTGCGGCTCCAGCGGGTCTCATCAAAGAAATGAATAATGACGTGAGCCAGAAACCCAAGCCGTTGGCTGACTTCTTTCTCCTCCCACTGATTGGGCGGAGTTTCGAACGACCAGTAAATGAACATTGGCCGGCCAATCACATTTTCCTTCGGCACAAAGCCCCAATATCTGCTGTCGAGGCTGACGTCACGATTGTCGCCCATGCCGAAATAACTGTTCTCGGGGACGACAAGGTCCCCATCCTGAATGTGTTGCGGCAGGGTCAGCGCCCAGTCCGCGTTCACATTGTATGTGTCGGAAGGAGGCACGGCCGGAAAATTATCGCGATAGGGATCGTAGAAGTGATTGGGGCTGGTGATGACATATGGTTCATTCAACTTCTCCCCGTTGCGATAGACGACACCATCGCGCAAACGGATGCGGTCGCCGGGAATTCCAATCACCCGCTTTACAACATAAAGCCCGGGCTCGGCGGGATGCAGAAATACAAAGACGTCGCCGCGTTTGATGGGGCGATAGGGCAGAATCGGCGCAATCCATGAGGTCTTCGGAGCGAATTGAACGCGATTGACGAAAACGTGATCGCCGATCAACAACGTGTCCTCCATGGAACTGGAAGGAATTTCAAAAGCCTGCACAATAAAAGTGATGATGAATAGGCCCGTGACCAGGACCCCGGCGAGCGACGCTAAAAACTCCACTGTGGTCTCGCGCGGCTTTTCGTCCTTCAATTCTTTCTTTGCCACTTCTATCTCTCCTCGCGTGTCTATCTATGGTTGAGTCTAGAGTATCCTGATCGAATCGCGAAACCCTCAAACTATGCCCCGATAGCCCGCTAATGGACTATACGAAAGGTCCGGTCCCAGCGCGTGATTTGAAAAAGATGGGTTACCCCATAGGCGAAATGGGAAAGCTTTTCGCCAGGGGTATTCCCGGCTCGAATATTCGGATCCACATCCCGAACCGACCAGTAAATTACCAGCGGACGTCCGACAATGTTTTCTTTGGGAACAAAGCCCCAGTAGCGGCTGTCCAGGCTTTCATCGCGATTGTCTCCAAGCACGAAATAATCTCCTTCGGGAACAATCAACTGTCCATCTTCCACGAGCTTTTTCATCTGCTCCCACCACGCCCCCTCCAATCCGGGCGCCACGATGTTCACTCGCGGAAACTCGTCTCGAAAAGTGTCGTGACCAAATGCCGTATAACGCGCATACGGTTCGCGCTGCTCAATGCCATTCACATATAATTCGCGGTTCACCAGGTGAATCCGGTCGCCGGGAACTCCTACCACGCGCTTTACGAAATGCTCGCTGGGATTTATTGGATAGTGGAATACGATGATGTCGCCGCGACGCACCGGCCGGTAGGGCAGGATATGGTCCCAAAAATCATCTCCCCCGTAGCGAAGCTTATCCACCAGCAGATAGTCCCCGATTAAAAGAGTATTCTCCATCGACTCCGATGGAATTTGAAACGCCTGCACCACGAAAGTGATCACAAAAATAGCGATCACCACCGTGCTCAACAGAGACTGCACCGACCCGGGCCAGTCGCTGTATTTTTCTTTGACACCGTCCATCAAGCCCTGCCTGAATCGAGTTTTGCGGGCCCGTCGTCAATGTCAGGACTCCCGTCAGAAATTGCCGCCAGGCGTTCCAAAGCCAGTCGCGCGGACTCCTGTTCGGCATTCTTTTTCGTCGATCCTTCGGCCCGGCCTAAATATTCGATTTTGGATTTATCATTCGAGTCCGTTAGCCGGGCTTCAACGGTGAACGTCTTGCGATGATCGGGTCCGTCCTCTTTAATCAGGACGTACAGCGGCTGCGGTCGACCGCTGGCTTGAAGTTTCTCTTGCAGCGCGGACTTGTAATCTTTCAAAGGAAGGGCGGCGTCACTGCTGGCAATTCGTTCAAGCTCCGTGATCATAATTTTATGAACGATAAAATTTCGTGCGGGTTCCATTCCCCCGTCGAGATAGATGGCAGCCAAAATCGCCTCGAGAGCATCTACGAGCAAAGCAGGTTTCTTTCGCCCCCCCGTTTTCTCTTCACCTTTGCCAAGGCGCAAATAATCTCCCAAGTCCAACTGATGCGCGATTTTTACCAGGTATTTTTGACTGACCAGATGGGCGCGCAGCTTTGAAAGTTCGCCTTCGCGGGAATTCGGAAAGCGGCGGCACAGTTCTTCGGCTGAGACGAAACCCAGCACCGCGTCTCCCAGGAACTCAAGCTGCTCATTATCGGCCGCATCAGGATCGGCTTGGGTTTGCGCGTCGTGCGGGGAAATAACGGACGAATGGGTCAAGGCGCGCTCCAGCAATTCGCGGTGGCTGAACTTGTGGCCAAGCTTCGATTCCAGTTCTGACAAGTCCGTCAAGTTCATTATTTGCACGGGCGATGGTTGGATTTCGTTGGACACTTCTCGACCTTCATCGAATTTCAATTCGAAGTTTCTGGTATCGCCCGCGCTTGTGCCAGGTTGTAGCTTACTTGGGCGGCGTGCTCGCTGCCGCACCCGATGGCGGATTCACTGCGGGCGCGGGGACGGTGCCGCCGGTGAGTTGCACCAGACGGTCGCGCTCGTGCCGCGCCGCGCTGCCCACTGACGTGCTGTCCTGCGTAAGATCTACGGCCTGGTTGGCATATTTCAACGCTTCCGGATACTTTTCCTGTTTATCGAGCGCCAGCGCTAACCGGAAAATCGCGACCGGATCGGGCTGGGAAGGAAACGCATCGATGGACTTGTGCAGCGATGCCTCGGCATCCGCATACTTTTCCTGGTCGTATTGAATGGCTCCGATCACCGCTTCAGCCGATGACCTCAGGAATCCTTTATATCCATCAACTTTCTCCTGCGGAGTTCCCGCCGGAATCGTGATGTCAGTATCGATCGTTTCCAAACAGTGTTGCGCCATCTTCAGGGCCTCAGCAAGCCGCTGATCCTTATCGATGTCAGAGTCACCGGTTTTTTCCACCATCACTTCCGAAACGCCCAGAAGGGCTTCGGGATCGTCCGGATCGATGGCCAGTACCTTGCGTCCCATAGCAATCATTTTGTCGCCATTGTTCGCGGTCTGATAAGTATGCATCGCGGTCCGATAAAGCAGGACGCGCAATTCGCTCGCGGGAAACTTGGCGGCGAAATCATCGGCGGATTTCTCCATCGCGGCGGGATCGTTCGCGTTTTTGACTGCGGCCTGGTACGCATCGAACTCGGGCTGAGTTTTCGCCTGCGGGGGACGCTTGCCCTGCGGCGTTGCGGGCATACTTTGCTGTGGCGTAGCTTGCTGTCCCGCACTCATCGACCCGGAATTCACGGCGGTCGACGACTTATTCGACGTAGAGGCTGACGGCTGCTGGGCTGCCGCGAAACCTGTCAGTGCAAAAGTTGTTAGACCAAGCAACGCGACGGCTGTGGCTCCTGGCTTCATGCTTTTCTCCTTCGTTCCAAAATTGAATTCTTAAAATTGGGGTGGCGCGAAAACTTTCATTGCGGACGGCTCGGCGGCTCATATGGCTTTTGCAGGCCATGCTCGGCCGCGGCTTTTACTGCCGGCATCGTCCCACCCGCATCCATGGCGGCGTGGTAATGAACTAGCGCGGTCTCGCGATCCTCTTGCAAGTCGGAAATTCTGCCTAAATAAATGTGCGACCACGCCACGACGGTCGGTTCTTGCGCCATCTCAATGGCTTTCTGAAAATAATTTCGCGCACCTTCAATATCGCGATGCATGGTGGCTACCTGCGCCAAAATAAATAACGCGCGGCCTGGGTCTTCCTTCTTCTCGTCGAGCGCTTGTTGGGCGAGTTTCTGCGCCGCATCCGCGTCTCCGGTAGATAGCTTTCGTTCGGCCTCAATAAGCAATTTGCGTTCGGATGGCGCCGCAAAATGCAACACTTCAGGATCAGCCTTGGCCGCAAACTGAATCTCCGATATTTGCTTTTTCTCCTTGTCGACATTGATGTTCGCCAGCATGGTTGGATAAACCGTCGTCAGCCCCGCCTGATCTTTTTCGAATTGCGCCAGCGCATTATAGAAGTAGCGGGTGAGGACAAATCCCTGTTCCATCGATTGCTGCACTGCCTGCTGGCGTTCCGCTTCGTCGGCCTTGAACTCACCGGTACGGGCTTCGACCGCGCGAATCAGGCACTCTGTTACTAGCAGAGACGAATCCGTCTTGAAGCTTTCGTCCATCGGAGCGGGCTTCAAAGATCCGAGCAGCGGATCGACTTCCTTTATCGACTTGGGATATTTCAACGCCAGCGGATCGAGCAAGTAATGCAAATACGTATGCCGAATCTGATCCATTTTGAGGGCCGACGCCGCCGTGGGTGAAATCACCACAAAATAATCGGAGCCATAATTGCGCGCATTGGTTTGGCTCGGCGCGACCAGGGGATCGATTAAGACGGTGAAATTGCGGCCGAGGTATCCGGTAGAAGATGGCAGCTTCAAATACATCTCGGTCTTGAACAACATTGACGATAGCGGTTCGTGATACTTGCGGGTGAAGGTAGCGTAAGCCGCGGCGTGACTGGCCCAGATCGAGTGCAGTCCGGCGGCTTCATAAAATTTTTGCACCAGCGGCATAATGCCCACAACGGCGGCGGCGTCTGGCGGCAGGTCGGCATCCTTTACTTTTGGGGTTAGTGCCGGAGGAGGGTTCAGTATAAGAGCGAGCGAAACGTATTGCGCCACATTGTGCAGAGGATCGGCAACCTGGTGCGCATTATAAAACTCGCACATTTCCTGAGCGGCCTTGTTCGCCAAATCGGATGCGGCGAGTTTGTCGGAAACTTCTTTTCTTATCTCCGCCCGCAGGGGGTTGGAGTTGTCGAGCTCAACATCGTATCCACAGGCATTTGCCGCCGTGAGCACGGTGAACATGGTTTCACTGGTGTCAAGCGTGACGCCATTGGTCTGCGCCGGAGAAAACTCCGCTGCCAATATCAAGCAAAGAAAAACCCTAACCCAATAATTCAGGCAACCCCCCAACTTCCCAGAAAAGAGTAGTCCTGTAAGTTTAAGAGGTTCCGAGACAAGGGTCAAACTTTACCGGGGTTAGGAGGTGGAGACCCCCATTGATGCACCGCGGTTGCTGGAATCCATGCCGCGTGCATCTCATTTTTTTTCTTTGATGGCCGATTGAAACACGCCGCCCTGGGGTCGTTGATGCGTGACCGCTATGGTCGTTCCGAAACCGAATGATCAGCACCAATCGAACCGTTGAGGAGTACATTGTTAGCTTGACGGCGGCTCTATGATTCAATAGGACGGAAAGATCGTCCGGCGCGTCTCGATGAGTATTGCGGCGAGTAGAGCGGAGAGGTTAATGCAGAAGAAGATTCTCAGTTTGGTTGCCATAGCATTCCTCGTGCAGGTTGTTCTTCCCGTCGCGCTTTGTCAGGCGGGAGAGCAGTCTGCGAAGCCTACCTATCCGGCAATGGCTCCTCTCGATCAGTATCTGATCGCTGACAGGAATTCTGAGATCGCGCTAGCTCGGAGTGCTGCACCCGCATCGATCTCGGATGCCGCCGAAGTGATGGCGCTGGGACCGCAGGGATACACCGTTGCAGCGAAGGGGACAAATGGATTTCTCTGCATAGTGGAACGATCATGGGGAGCCGCGACCGACGATCCAGATTTTTGGAATCCCAAAGTGCGCGCTCCCATCTGCTTCAATCCACCTGCTGCAAGGAGTTTTGTACCCATCTTCCTGATGAAAACTAAACTGGCGTTGGCGGGAAAATCCAAGACCGATATCGTCGCGGCGACCGCATCGGAGCTCGACGCGAAAGAACTGCCCGCGCTCGAGCCGGGAGGGATGTGCTACATGCTGTCGAAGCGGCAGTACTTGAACGACCGCGGCATGAACTGGCATCCCCATCTGATGTTTCTTGTCTCCGGCGATGCGGCGAAGAGCTGGGGGGCCGATCTGCCGGGCTCGCCGGTTATGGCCGCGAATGACCCTGAAGAACGCGCGACCATCTTCTTCGTCTTGGTTAGCGAATGGTCCGATGGAACACCGGCCCCACCGGTCGTGCACTGAGGACCTAACACGATCTTGAATATTTCGCGAACTGACCTTATTTTTGGATCCCCAGACAGAATATTTCTATGCCGACATTGCGAACAGGTACCCGAATGATAATCGGCAGCGCGGCCTCCCGCCCTTGCAAAAGCGCAAGGACCGGCACCCTCATTCAATTATGGTGAAAGCCAATTCAAGCGTGAGTGATCCGCAACCCCGGAACAGAGTCCGAGCCCGCGCCACACAATCTCACGGCTCTTTGAATTCGGCGAAGGCGCCTACTTTGCCGTAGTAGAGACGGAGGCTGCATGTTTTCGGAGCCATGTGGGCGAATGATGCCTGAAGTTCTTTAACAGGCATGTCAATTTCGCCGATTTCCATGGGCCCGCGCGCCAAATCTTTGCCCGAGTCATAGCTGCTTCCCGGGGAGACGTTTCTGTTGACGATCAGCATCCATTCTTTTTTGCCGGGAATGATGTAAACCGTATAAGCGCCAGGCGCGATCGAGGAACTGCTGAGGGTAAGCGGAGCTTGTGCGAAAAGAACCATCGGTGCGCCGCCGGGTTCCCAGATTTTCCCGTTGCGGGGTTCGTCGCCTTTGCTTGGCGTGTATTGAATGCTGATTTGTTTTCCATCGTCGAAGGTGCAGTCGGTGGTAACAGTTTGTGAGGTTCCGTTTTGTTGAGCGGAAGTTGAAATTGCGAGCAATGCCAGAATGGGCAGAATGAGCAAGCGCATGGTCGTTCCTTTTTGTAAACTAGGAATTGTATCTCAGCGCGCAAATGAACGTTATCGGGTTTTTACTGGCTTTTGCTCCTACGGCGGTAATCGCCGGAGTTAGGAATCAATGTTGTAAACGTGGAATCATGATCTTGATTTTATGGCTCTAACCTGCTGCAATAAGTAAGATTTGGCTCGGTAGTGGAATAGAGTCAACAGCGGCGGACAAGAGTGTCCGCCCCACATTTTCAAGCCGGATATTATTAGGTAAGAATCGACTTGGTAACCGTGGAATGGAATGGGGTAAGTGGCTACTTTGATTTGGAAATCTAGAAATAAGGGCGGCAGGCGTGGACGCCTGCCGCTATGTGTTCGGTTATCGATTAAAAATCTTTTTCTACTAATGAAATGCATTCTTCCAATACTGCTACTGCGACATCTGCCTCGTCTTTTGTGACGACTAACGGCGGGGCAATTCGGACTGTGCTGGGGCCACATCCCAGGAACAGAACGCCGCGTTCGAAGGCCAACTCTACAATCCGGTCACGCTCGGCTGCGGCGTGTTCTTTGGTCTTCTGATCCTTCACGATTTCGACACCGATCATCAGACCGCGTCCGCGAACGTCGCCGACGTTCGCGTGTTTGGCCGGCCAGTTGGCCATGCGTTTCAGCATGTGGTTTCCGACTTCGGTTGCGTTTCGCATCAGGCCTTCATTTTCGATGACATCCAGCGTAGCCATTGCCGCCGCGATGCATACGGGATTTCCGCCAAAAGTGGAGGCATGAGAGCCCGGGACCCAGTCCATGATTTCGGCCTTGCTCATGGTGATGCCGAGCGGCATGCCCGAGGCAATTCCCTTCGCCATGCAAATGATGTCCGGCTGAACGCCGGTGTGCTCGATCGCCCACCATTTTCCGGTGCGTCCGGCGCCGCTCTGTACTTCATCCGCGACCAGCAGAATTCCGTGACGGTCACAAATCCGCCGCAGTTCTTGCATGAAGATCGTGGGGGCGACGACATATCCACCTTCGCCCTGCACGGGTTCAATGAAGATGGCCGCAACTTCTTCGGGTGGAAGAATGGTTTTAAATAACTTGTCTTCCAGGAAGCGCGCACAGCCGAGCGCGAACGCTTCGGCATCTTGCGCTCCGCCTTCGCATCCGCGATACACATCCGGATAGCGGACGTGGGTTACTCCCGGAAGCATGGGGCCGAAACGGCGCTTCTGCTGCGGCTTCGAGCCGGTCAGCGAGAGCGCGCCCATGGTGCGTCCATGAAACGCTCCGAAAAAGGCGATCACGTTTTGGCGTTTGGTGTGGTAGCGCGCGAGCTTTAGGGCGCATTCGATCGCCTCGGCGCCGGAGTTGCCATAATAAAATTTATGCGGTCCCGGCATGGGCGCAATTTTCGACAACCGCTCCGCCAAAGTGACGAGGCTTTCATAGTAAAAATCAGTGCCGGACATGTGGATTAATTCGGCAGCTTGCTTCTGAATCGCGGCAACAACTTCCGGATGACAATGGCCGGTCGAAGTTACAGCGATGCCGGCGGAGAAATCGAAGAATTCGTTGCCGTCGACGTCGGTAACAATGATGCCGAGTCCCTGCTTGGCTACCAGGGGATAGCTGCGGGTGTAGGAAGGCGAAATGTATTTCTCGTCGCCTGCGAGAATGCGTTTGGCGTTCGGGCCGGGCAATGCAGTCAGAATCTTGGGTGCAACTAGAGTAGCGGTAGACATGAGATCCTCCTAAACAGTTACAGATCGTGAGTGTTCGGCGTGGGCGGTCGTCCGAAAGCAGATGGACTTCGGCCACGCAAATTCAGAACCTGGGAGGAGATAAAATTAGTCGCTACCGAAAAGACTGGGACGCACCTGCGAAGGCAGCACTGCGAGGTGACGGCGCGGGCATACTAAAAAGTGCAGCCAGCACGCGGGCAAATGCGAATTGGGCTTTTGAAGGCGCATTGGATAACACCTGATCGATTATAGTCCCGGTGCGTAAACGGCGTAACCCCCTAAAGGTAATGGCCCAGAGGATTATCTTCGTCCGAAAAATAGATTGACTCGCCGCTATTGCCGAAGCCCGATGATCATGCTTTCCGGAAGGTAATCCAAGCGCTGGTTAAGGTGCATTACAATTGCGGGTAGACACCGCCATCTTTAGGAAAGGGGCCTATCGGGGTGCCATATTTCTCAGCCGCGTGGCCGCATTTGTCGCTGACCGCGATCATCGACATCCTATTGGTGGCATTGGTTATCTATGAGTTTTTAGCGCTGATCAAAGGGACGCGGGCGGCGCTGATGCTGGTCGGGGTCGCCGCCGTAGGATTCGCATTTTACTTTTCCCGCCTGGGTGAGCTTGCGACTCTGAACTGGCTGATTAGCACGCTTCTGCCCTATGGCGTGTTCGCCTTGATCGTAGTGTTCGCTCCCGAACTGCGACAAGCTTTAACCCGGATGGGACGCCGGCTGACACTAAGCCGGGCGCATACTTCAGAAGCGGATGCATACGACGACATCGTGCTGGCGGCGAATTTATTTTCGCAAAACCAGACCGGCGCGCTGATCGTGATCGAGCGGGAAATTGGATTGCGGACGTATATCGAGAGCGGCGTCCCCTTAGACGCGCACATTTCCTACGACTTGCTGGCGACGATTTTTAGACCCAGCGCGCCGTTGCACGATGGCGCGGTAATCGTTCAGAAAGATCGCGTCGCAGCGGCGGCTTGTTTTTTGCCGCTTTCGATGAATCCAGTTCTTTCCACGCAGCTTGGTACGCGGCACCGGGCCGGCATTGGGGTTACCGAAGAAACCGACGCCATCGCGGTAATTGTTTCGGAAGAAACTGGGGGCATTAGCCTCGCGGTCGGGGGGAACATCGAGCGCGATTTGAAAGTCGAACAATTGCGCGAACGGTTGGGAGGGTTGTTGCGGCGCTACGTCCCGCAATCAACTTTGCCCACGGTGATCACAAGTGAGGGCGACAATTTGAACGAATCCGAAGAAAACTTGTCGCATAGTTCCGTTTCGCGGCAGAGCGATTCGGACTTCAAGGCCGGCGACTGATGGCGGAATCGATTCGCACACGATTGTTCCATAATTTCGGATTGAAATTGCTTTCGCTCGCCCTCGCAGTGGGATTATGGCTCGCGGTCGCACGCGATCCGTTTGCCGTGGTCGCACTCGACGTGCCGGTGGAGTTCGATAATATTCCCGAAAATCTTCAAATCAGTTCGGAGAGCATTCCGCGGGTTGAAATTCGGTTGCGGGGGCCGGAACATACCATTCGGCGGCTTCAGCCGTCGGACGTCTACGCGACCCTCGAAGTGGAAAAACAAAAAGCTGGCGACCACATTTTCGACATTACATCAGCCCAAATTCACCAGCCGAGCGGACTCGAAGTGATTCAGGTCGTGCCCAGCCAGATTCGCGTGAGTTTCGATACGCGTTTGTCGCGAAACGTAGATGTTCGACCACGGGTAATCGGTAATTTTGTCGATGGCTACCGGATTGGCCGCATTGTGACGAACCCTCCGAGTGTAACGATCAGCGGGCCGCTGAAACATGTTCAGGTAGTAGACTCGGCCATCACCGATCCTATTGACGTGAGTGGAGTAATGGACCGGATAACCGTGCGCAGGCACGCTTACGTTGCCGATCCTCTGGTTCAGGTTACCGATCTCGATCCGGTGCAGGTTACGGTATATGTTGAGAAAAACGCTGCGGCCAGCGGTGATAATCGACAATAAGTTCATTCATGGCTTCCCACGCAAGACAACTATTCGGGACCGATGGCATTCGCGGTATCGCGGGGGAGTTTCCGCTCACGCAGGAAAGCACGTATCTCATTGGGCGGGCGCTCGGTCACGATCTGCTTCGCCGAAACTCTTCGGCTCGCGTAGTGATTGGGCAGGACACGCGGGAATCCAGCGGCTGGATTGCGAACCAACTTGCCGCAGGCCTGATTGCTGCAGGAGCCGAAGTGCACAGCGCGGGAGTGATTACAACTCCTGGAATCGCATATCTTGCGCGCTCCAGGAGGTACGATGCCGGGGTTGTGATTTCAGCTTCGCACAATCCATGGACCGACAATGGGATAAAGATTTTTTCCGGCGATGGTTTCAAGCTTCCTGATGCCGAGGAACTTGTCATAGAAAGAGAAATCTTTTCGTTGTTGCAAGGGCCGGGATTCCGGGCCGCGGCTGGGGAAACCCAGCCGGCGCTACGGACTCTACCGGGAGAATCGAGTTTACGTGGCGCTTATATTCAGTGGTTGGCGAAGGGCGCGCAGAGCGGGTTGTCCGGACTGAAAGTATTGGTGGACTGCGCAAATGGCGCTGCCACCGCGGAAGCGCCGGAGTTATTCGCCGCGCTGAATTTGAAATCCACGTTTCTCAGCGACAAACCCGATGGCCGCAATATCAATGACGGATGTGGCGCGCTCTATCCCGAAAGGATTGCGCAAGCCGTTACCATGGGCGACGGCTCTTTTGATATCGGAATCACATTCGATGGCGATGCGGATCGCGCCCTGTTCAGCGATGAACGCGGCCGGGTGGTGAACGGCGACGGTATTTTATTGCTGGCCGCGCGCGACTTGCAATCGCGCAATGCCTTGCCCGGCTCAACCGTGGTGGCGACTACCATGTCGAACATGGGTTTGGAGGCGGCATTGCGCGGGTCGGGAATTCGGATGCTGCGCGCCGATGTAGGAGATAAATACGTGCTGGAAGAAATGTTGCGCAGCGGTGCGATTCTGGGCGGAGAGCAATCCGGCCATATCATTTTTCGCGACGGAGAGGCGACGACGGGCGACGGATTGCTGACGGCCCTTCGGGTTATGGAAATCATGGTCAGGAGCGGGAAAAAGCTCTCGCAATTGGTGGCGGATTTGAAGATATTTCCGCAGACCATCCTGAACATTCGGGTGCGGGAGAAGTTACCGTTCGCGGGCGTTCCCGAGATTCAACAAGCGATTGCATCCGCGGAACGGGAATTGGGAACCAGCGGCAGAGTCGTGGTGCGCTATTCTGGAACGGAGTCGCTGGCGCGGGTAATGATCGAAGCCGAGTCCGAAGAACAGATGAACGCAATGGCATGCCGGATTGCGGGCGCGATCCGGAATACTCTCGGTGACGGAACGCCGAGCGGCTCGCCGCTCAAGCCGATCCAATGATTAATTTATTAAAGAATATTGCGAATCTTTGGAGCTTCGCCCTGCTGATGGCCGCAGCCTTGACCTTGCTGTGGTTTGTGTATGCGGTATTTCTGAAAAAATTGGTCCGAGCGAAAAGGATCTCATCCGCGCGCTCGAAGCGCTTGCTGCGCGAAGCCTCCGAACGCACCCCGAACACGTTCTTTTCAATTTAGGCGAAGTAGGCTTTGTGAAAAAAATAAACAGTGACTGACGCTCCCACCAGAATTACTATCCGGCGAATCCAGGATTTTGGGACGCGCTGAGAATAGTGCGCGGCGAAAAATCCGCCCAGTATCGAGCCAACTATCATTACAGCCGCTTGCGGCCAATAAACCGATCGCGACACCACGAACACTACAACGGCAACTCCGTTAATCACGCTACCAAGCACGCTTTTCAGGGCGTTCATGGCATGAATATCCGTCATGCCCAGAGCGGAGAGCATGGCGAGGTTCACGATTCCGACACCGCCGCCGAAATATCCGCCATAGATTGCGACCGCCAATTCGAAAATAGCGGCAAACAAAACTGTCCTTGCGGTTGCCTCGTAGCCCACGCTGGATGCGCGCCCTGCCGCTAACTTATTTCCAAAAGCAAATAACAATGTGGCTCCCAACATTAACCAGGGCAGAACCCGCATAAAAGTTTGCGGGGGCGTTCTCAGCAGCAGCACGGCGCCTGCGATTCCGCCGATACAGCCGGCAACGAGCAGCGGGGCCATCACCCGCGTGGGCGTGGTGAGCCGATTCCGATATGCGCCGCCGCTGGCGGTGACGCCGCTCCATAACGCAATCGTGTTCGTGGCATTGGCTGGGATCGGCGGCACGCCGGTGAAAAGCAGCGCGGGGAAGGCGAGAAAGCTGCCGCCGCCCGCGATGGCGTTTAATCCGCCGCCTAAAACGGCGGCTACAAAAAGGAGGATGGCTTGTTCGAGATTCAATCCTCATATGTAACACACCGCCCGCCGCGCTTCGGCCGATGAGCAACCGTTGGCCTTGTTTCGCATCCACTAACCAGTTCGTTAATATGATCGTGGAGGAAAGATGAGCAAGAAGAACGGAAAGAACGGACTGCGCGCCCTGGCCGATCCGTCTTTATTGGAACCGTACGATCCAGACGATAAAAACATCCTGCATGTAGTCATCGAGACCCCGAAGGGATGCCGCAACAAATACGCCTTTGATCCTGAGCATGAAATCTTTGCGCTGAAGAAGGTGCTTCCAGCAGGAATGGCGTTTCCGTATGACTTCGGATTCATTCCATCGACCGAGGGTGAGGACGGCGATCCGCTCGATGTTTTAGTGTTGATGGACGAACCGGCATTCGCTGGATGCTTGCTGAAGTGCCGTATTATTGGCGTGATCAAAGGCGAACAAGGTGATGGCAAAAAAATACGAAACGACCGCATCGTAGCGATCGAGAAGCAAAATCATAGCTGGGCCGATATCGAAACATTGGATGACTTGGGCAAGAAGTTTTTGGACGAACTCGAAGAATTCTTCGTGAATTATCACGAACTAAGCGGCGAAAAATATACGTTGCTCGGAGCCAAGGGGCCGGCAGAGGCGCGCAAATTAATCAAAGCTGGCATGAAGTAGAGCGACCCCGGAAGTGTTATTTGGTTTTTTTTATACTCTGGACACGAATCTCGGCGTTTTTCTCGTCCAGAACACCTCTAACCTTTACCTTCTGACCTTCGTATTCTTTTGCCGCTTCGGGATTGTCGAGCTTATATTCCCGGTCTCCGTTTCGCAGCGAATAATTATCTTCATGGCGGACAACAGTGCCGGTGAACGTCCGCCGCCTCTGTGCCGTTGAGTCGGTTGAGGTTTTTTCGGAATTTTGGCTCGGAGGAATCTGCTCGGTAGCGGGAGGCGCGCCGCCGGGCGTAGTAGCCGGCGCCGTAGCAGTCGGATCCTGGGGCTGGGAGGGACTGGTCGCTCCCTGACCCAGCGCGGCGACCGAAATAGCAGCCCACAAAATTGCGACGGGCACACTTTTCCCAATACTCATCGAATGCATCCCTCGTGAGGCGGTCACAACCCTCTCGCGAAACGGTGCCCGCTCTTTTTTAGGCGCCGTAGGTACCGCTGGCTACTTCTTGTTCGCGCGAAAAACGGTCCCGAACTTTGCCGCCGAAGTCCTGAACTTTATCGGCGATGCTGCTGCGGGTCTCTTCTCCGCTGGCCGGGGCCAACAACATTCCAACGCCGACACCAATACCGATTCCGATCAGGAGGGAAGCGGTCGTACCCAAAATGTTGCTGTCGTCGCCGCGCAAAACGTCCGACGCCCGGCTGACGCGGTCAGTTGCCGTGTCATAACCGTCTTTTGCTTTACTTCTCAGGTCCTCGTAGTTGTCTTTTGCCCGGCCCTTTATGTCATCAACGCCATCGGCAAGACGGTCACGAACTGAATCGAGCAGGTATAGGCCGGTGCCTAGCAGAACATTCATAAGAATATTATCTTTACGCGTTTTCATTCAGTTTCTCCAAGGCGAGTGGACTCGCAAATATCAAGATGCAGAAATAGCGTCAACCGTTGGTGTAAATCGCTCTTACTCAGGATATCGCCGTTGCAGAGTTTGCGCGGCAAAAATTACTTCAATAAAATGGCCGGATAAGCTCCTTTGGGAATGCGGTTACCTTGAGTTACGCATAGAGCTAAAAGAGACAGGAGCAGAAGTCCAATTCAGTATTGGACTTCTGCCTGAAAAGGTAGGGTTTCTGAGGGCAACTGAAATCAACATACGTCTCGTTCCCGAATCGGACAATCAGCATAAAACTGTAGGTGTCTGCGCGGTAAAAATGTAGCGGAGAAAAGACAAGGCTTCCTGCCCATGTAGGGATCCTTCGGATGAGATCTTCTTCGCAAAGAAAGAAGATCAGCGGTGAGCAAGACATGGGCGGTACTCCCCGCGCAGCCGCCCGTGGTCCAATGACCCTTGGGGTCAGGCCTCTAACTTTGAACCAACATTCGCCAGCGGGAGGGTGAAAAGAAATGTGGACCCGTGGTTAAGCTCGCTTTCCGCGCGGATCGCGCCGCCATGGGCCAGCACTATATGCTTTGCAATCGCCAGTCCCAGTCCCGTGCCGCCGGATTCGCGCGAACGCGCTCTATCTACTCTATAAAATCTTTCGAACAGGCGCGGCAGATGTTCGGAAGAAATTCCGGGACCCAGATCGCCGACATAGAATTCGACGCCAGCATCGATGGCGCGCGCCCCGAGCACGACCAGTTTTCCAGCCGCCGCGTACTTCAGCGCATTTTCGATGAGGTTTGAAAAGACCTGTTGAATGGCCTCGGGATCAGCATTTACTTGACTCGAGCAGTTATCTTCAACCCGAACTTCAACGCCATGCGCTGCCGCCACTCCCTGAAAGTTCTGCATCGCCTCTTCGAGCAATTCCGTTGTGGAAACCGGACGAATCTCGAACCGTTGCTCGCCTGACTCGACCCTGGCCAATGTTGATAGATCCTCGGTCAAGCGAGCCATGCGGGCGGCGTTCTTACGAATAATCTCAATAAAGTCGCGGGAGTGATTGCCGTCGTTAGTGGAATCGAGCAAAGTCTCGGCGTATCCCTGGATGGAGGTCAGGGGGGTGCGCAATTCGTGAGACACATTGGCGATGAAGTCGCGGCGAGTCTTTTCTACTCGTTCGGTCTCGGTCAGATCGCGCAACACGACTACGGCGCCGCCGCCAGGGAGCGGAGCTGCGGTAACATCGAACGCGTGGCCGGGGACAATGGATGTGGCCCTCGCAGTCACGGCCAGGCGTGTTTCGCTGGCTTCACGGACAGCGCGCAGAAAATCCGGGTCGCGCACGGTTTCCACAATCGGAGCGTTCAGCCGGATGCGCGAGAGCACCAGCTCTTCCATGCTGAGATTAGCCCACTGCACCAGCTCATCGGGACCGATGGCAATCACGGCTTCCTGCATACTGTTCAAAAGGGTTTCAAGCTGATGCTGCCGTTCCCGCAGTGAGGAGACACTGTTTTCCAGGTGATGGGCGGCAGCGTCGAGCGAGGAGGCAGCTTGCTCGATTTCATCGCCCGGGTGAATTGCGGTTTGGGCATTCAGATCACCTCCCGCCATGCGGCGCGAAACTCGAGCGATTTTCCGCAAACGCCTGGACGTGGATTGCGCCGCAACTCCCGCGATGCCTGTGGCAAATAGGAGCGCGACGACGGATCCTACGACCAATGCGCGCCAAAGCTGGGAGTTTGGCCTCTCCACTTGAGCGAGGGGATAGGCAAGACGGACCGCGCCCCCCGAAATCGGTGCGGCAACATAAAGAATTGGAATGCCAAGGCTGGCGCTGGGCCGGGATTTAACAGCAATATCCCCTTTAAGCGCGCCCGCAAACTCTGGATCGGTCGACAGATTATCCATGGCGCGGGCTGACATTTCAGAGTCCGCCAGCACCTTGCCGACTGCATCAATAACGGTGGCCCGCGCTCCCGCAGCGTGGGCTTCCTGGGAAACAATGTCTTGCAAGTTGGTTTTCCTATCGGTGTTAACGCGATTTGCCAGCATTAAAGTCTTCTGCCGCAAATCCCGCGAGATTTCCTGATTCAGAGCGGATTCAGTGGCGTGCCGCAGGAAAAAACCGGCGATGGCCGCTGTCGCCAGAATTACCAGAGCAAACGCAGCCAAGAGCTTGAAAAATATTCGGTCCCTCATTTGGGAGATTCGAAGCGGTATCCCGCCCCGCGAACGGTTTTGAGGTAACGAGGATTTTCCGGGTCGCGCTCGATCTTCTCCCGAATCCGCCTCACATAAACGTCAACCGATCTGGGTGTCACATACGAGGTATCGCGCCACACGGAATCGAGGAGTTGGTCGCGGCTGAAAACTCGACCGATATGGCGAGCGAAATATTCGAGCAGGCGGAATTCCGTGGCGGTGGTCGTGATTACAGCTCCATCCACGGAAACGGTCATGCCGGTGCGGTCGATTTCGATTTCCCCGACGCGAAGGGGAGTTTGCAACAGCGGCCGCTCAAACCGGCGCATAACGGCTTTCACGCGAGCCACCAGTTCGCGCGGACTGAAGGGCTTGGTAATATAATCGTCGGCGCCCAGTTCGAATCCCAATATACGATCGGCCTCGCTGCTCTTTGCGGTGAGAAAAATCACCGGAGTAGAAGACAGGGAAGCAGTTTTGCGAATCTGGCGGCAAAGCTCCAGACCATCTTTCCCTGGCACCATGACGTCGAGAAGGAACAGGGTTGGCCGTTGATGTTCGGATTCTTCGATCACCAAACTTCCGGTAGGAAAAATTTTGACTGCGAAACCCGCGCCATCCAGATGGTGACGGACGAGGAACGAAATGTCGGGATCGTCCTCCACTACAAAGATGCTGGGTTTCACAACGATATTGTAGCTTGGGCGGAGAAAATATCCTGCTGGTATCCTTTCCATAGCAGGGAGCAATCAGCGTTGGTGACTGTCATCGCGGGACGTAAGTCTGGGAAGGATCTGTCGCGCACCACCGAGATGCTCGCGATTCAAACCGCCATTGCATGGATACTGCTCAAGAGAACCGAATTGTTTTAACCAGCGTCGAAGCTCGCGTGCTCGGAGCGCTGATTGAAAAGGACGCCACCACGCCCGATTACTATCCTCTTTCATTGAACGCCCTGGTAAACGCCTGCAACCAGAAGAACAATCGCGATCCGGTCATGAGCGTGGATGAGGACGCGGTGCGAACCGCTTTGACTTCGCTTCAGCAGAAGCGCCTCGCGGGACCGACAAGCAGCGCGGACAGCCGCGTAACGAAATACGAGCACCGCGTTCAGGAAGTGTTTAACTTTACCCGCGGCGAAACCGCCGTAATGTGCGTTTTATTGCTGCGCGGAGCACAAACTCCGGGCGAACTTCGCGGACGCACCGAGCGCTTGCACCATTTCGAGGACCTCAGCGACGTGCAAGGCACGCTGCAAAGGCTGATGCAGCGCGATCCTCCATTGGTGGTGATGCTATCGCGCCAGCCGGGTACGAAAGAGTCTCGCTACATGCATTTGCTGTCCGGCGAGGGAGGCGATGCGGCGCACCCCTCTGCGCCGTCTACCACGTGTGTTTGACGAGATAATCATGGGGCGGCCTCGAAGCGGGATTAGAACATGATGTTGAGCTGGGGCAAGGCGGTGTGCATGCATTAACTTTCTTCTCACCAACTCTCCCGTCTCCAGATCCAGCATCGCAATTTGCTGAAAGCTGGGATGGAAATCACAGCCTATAATCTTCATCACGGCGCCTTTCGTGCCCGACTGCCTTTGGCCAGCATAAGCGTAAGCTTAATCGGGTCCATCGGAGCCCTCGTTGTTATCAAATCGAAGCCCCCGTTCTCACCAGCGGGGAGAGGGTTGCGCGCGCAGCATTCCGTATTTTTCGACCTGAATTGTAGCGTCTGCAAGATGCGCGCAAGATCACTCTCTCCGCTGAAGTACGCTGGGCTGCGGGATGACTGGCTTTTTGGGAAGGGGAGACAGGGAGTCCGCTTTTCCCCCGAAAGCACCGCCTTCATATTGTCGGATAGAATGGGTTATTAAGGCCAACGACGACCAAGGACCAACGACGACCCCCCGCATGAAAAAGAATGACGTGAATCAGCAAGTTGCGGCCGCTATCGCCGCCTGCCAGGAAAAGAAAGCAGAAGATATTTCAATCCTTGAGCTGGAAAAAGATTCCGGCGCATTTACCGATTACTTCGTAGTGTGTAGCGGTACGAATCCCCGGCAGATTCAGGCCATTTCCGATGAGGTTGAAGAAAGGCTGAAAAAATCTGGGATGCGTCCCACGCACGTCGAGGGATATAAGCAAGCGGAATGGGTGCTGCTGGATTACGTAGATTTCGTCGTCCATATTTTCACCGAAAAGGCGCGCCAGTACTACGATCTGGAGCGGCTGTGGAAGTCCGCAAAGAAACTTCAACCGGGCGAACTCGTCCCTTCGCGAGTTGTTAAGAAACGGTCCCCGGTGGTCGTTAAGGGAAAGAAGCGCGCGTGATTTTGGGTCCGAAAACGTCTCGTGAAATTAACCGTTGCGTGGATTGGAAAATCTAAAGAGCGCGCAATTCAAGAGCTAACCGAGAAGTATTCGGAGCGCCTGCGACATTACACCGACTTCAACTGTGTCTCAATAAAAGACGAAAGCAAGTTAGGCAATGCAAAATCCAGCCTGATCTTGCTGGACAGCCGCGGCAAACAATTTTCCTCAGAGGATCTCGCCGAATTTCTTCGCAAGGGCGAGGAACAAAGTTCGGTTCCTCTAGTATTTGCAATCGGCGGCGCCGATGGATTCAGCGATGAACTCCGCAAGTCGGCTTCATTCATTATGTCGCTGGGCAAAATGACCTTGTCGCACGAATTGGCGCGGATTGTGCTGCTTGAGCAACTCTATAGAGCATTTACCATTCTCAAAGGGCATCCTTATCACACCGGGCACTGACATGCGAACCGCATCTGAGTACCTTGGGAGTGATCTGAATTCGGAATTAGTTTGTACCTTTGGGATGTTCACTTGCCGCATCTGCGGCGGTACATTGGTAGAGGAACTTCGAGGACTAATATGAAAAATCCAATGGAAGTGCTTCGCATGAAGGAACAGGAAATCACTCGCGTGCGGAAAGAGGTAGAAGCATTGCGCATCGCCGCCCAGTTGCTGGGGGACGAGTCTCACTCCAGCCAGGCTCAGGCGCCAGATTTGCGCAAACCTTCAGACCTGCAATAGCGGCATATTCGTATTACAAACGCTGTCCGTTAGACTACGACGACGCGCCTCATCCGCCTTCGCGCAGTTACAATCATTATCGATGAAAGATATTCGGCGCGGCCTGATCATGGTGAATACCGGTCCCGGTAAAGGCAAAACCACAGCCGCCATGGGCACCGGCCTTCGCGCGGTTGGCCAAGGGATGCGCGTGCTGATGCTGCAATTTCTGAAAGGCTCCTGGCATTACGGTGAACTCGACGCTGTGCAGGCATTCGGCGATAAATTTGTCATGAAGCAAATGGGCCGCGGATTCGTGAAAGTCGGCGCCGAGAAGCCCGATCCCGAAGACGTCAGGATGGTCGAGGAAGCCTGGACCGAAGCCGAGAAGGCAATAGAGTCCGGCGAATGGGATTTAGTTATTCTGGATGAAATAAATTATGCAATCAGCTACGGTATGCTTGACCCGGCGAAAGTTGCCGAGAGCCTCAAGAAAAAACCCGACATGGTTCATATTATCTTGACGGGGCGCAACGCCCATCCGACAATTGTCGAACTCGCCGACACCGTCACCGAGATGCGTCAGGTGAAACATGCGTATGAAAAAGGCGTATTGGCGCAGAGAGGAATCGAGTACTAGCATTGAGTAATTGGGCAATTGGTAATTGAGCAATTGAAACGCCCAATCGCGTATTCTGATTACGAATTTGACTTTGACTTTCAATTGCAAAATTACTCAATTACCGACTTACCCAATGTCATGACCTGGTTCAAACGACAATCCGGCGATCTGGAAAATTCGGGCGAGAAGAAAGTTCGCACCGAAGGGTTGTGGGTGAAGTGTGAAAGCTGCCGCCAGATCATCTGGAAAAAAGATCTGGAAGACAATCTGAACGTTTGCCCGAAATGCGAAAAGCATTTCAGGATTGGTGCGCAAGAGCGCCTGGCGCAATTGTTGGACGACAATCAATACGAAGTATCTGACGCTGGATTGACATCGACCGATCCGCTGAAATTTGTGGATCTCAAAACCTATTCGTCGCGATTACAACAGGCGCAAGAATCCACAGGCCTAAACGATGCGGTAATCAATGCGCATGGAAAATTAAATGGACGCCCGGTAATCGTCAGCGCCATGGAATATGCGTTCATCGGCGGAAGCATGGGAGCGGTCGTGGGCGAGGCGATTACTCGCGCCATCGAAAAGGCTACAGCGGCCAAAACCCCTTTGGTTATCGTTTCCGCGTCCGGCGGCGCGCGCATGATGGAGGGCCTGATCAGCCTCATGCAATTGGCGAAAATATCCGCGGCCCTTGCCCGTTTGGACGAAGCCAAAGTCCCCTACATTTCAGTGCTCACCGATCCCACCACCGGAGGGGTGACGGCCTCTTTCGCGATGCTCGGGGATTTAAATATTGCCGAACCGGGTGCGCTGATCGGCTTCGCCGGCCCGCGAGTAATCGAACAGACCATTCGCCAGAAGCTTCCACAAGGATTCCAGCGCAGCGAATTTCTGTTGGAGCACGGAATGCTCGACGCGGTGGTGCACCGCAAGCAGTTGAAACCTTACATCGCCCGCGCGCTCGAATTCATGGAAAAGCCGTCCCTGGCGGAGCGCCGGGCCTCCGCCTAATTGCCGTTTGCCGATCTCTGCGTCCCTTTTGCACGTTAACTTAGGTAGAAGTCTCCGAGCCTTTATTTCCTAACGTGCGCTACTACGCCAGATCCTTCGCTTTGCTCAGGATGACGTCAGAATCAGCTAAAGAAATACTCTCCCCGAGCCCTTTATCTCTGGACGTTATGCTTGAAGGACGCAAGTCCTGAAGCATCTGGCGCGTAGGGCCCCAGGGACGCGGCTATTCCCGATTGCAGCGAATGTGCAGGTTTGTGCAGTGTCATCCAACCCCTAGGATCTGTCTGGGCGGAAAGGTCGGGGTTAAAGCCATACCCTGCAATCCCTTGCCAGCCGGGGCTTCCAGTGACCCAATCACAACCATTTGGCTGCCCACATGCTTCTACTGATGCAACAAAGAGGTCGTACTTAGCATGATCACTTCATTGTTTCAACATTTCAAATTGAGTCGTTCCAAAATTATGGAGCGGCGCCCGCATCGTCTCTCCTAATTTTCCTACCTCTCAGCCTCTTTAAATTGATGGCCCTGGAAACAGGGCCACTTTTTTGCGCTCACATCAAATAACAAAGGGAATGGGATGGTTGGCTTCATACGCCGAAATCTCTGATTCATGCTGCAATGTCAGGCCGATGTCGTCCAAGCCATTCAGCAGGCGGTGCCGCGTGGATTCTTCAATTTTGAAATTAGCAGAAAATCCGTGGTTGTCTTTTACTGTTAACTTCTCGAGATCCAGCGCGAGCTGGTAGCCTGTAATTTCCTGAGCACGTTTCAGAATCTCGGCGACTTGATCTTCCGGAAGAACGACGGTCAGCACGCCATTCTGCACGCAGTTGTTCGCGAAGATGTCGGCAAATGATGGCGCGATTACGGCGCGGAAGCCGTAATCTTCCAGTGCCCAGACAGCATGCTCACGAGATGATCCGCAGCCGAAATTCTTCTCCGCGACCAGAATACTCGCCCCTGAATAACGCTCTTGATTGAGTACAAACGACGGGTCCGGCTGACCATCTTTTCCTCGCCGCCAATCGAAGAAAAGAAATTCGCCAAATCCCGTCCGCTCGATTCTCTTCAAAAATTGTTTCGGGATAATTTGATCGGTGTCGACGTTCGCGCGATTAAGCGGTGCGACGCGGCCTTTGTGAACCGTGAAAGGTGTCATTTCGTTTCTCCGCAACCAGCCTTTAGCGCAGCTTTCCAAGAGCGGTCGATAAACAGAACCCTTTGTCATCCTGAGAATAGCGCAGGACCTATGCACTTCGGTTGCGCCCGGATGCCTATCGAAAACGCCAGTCTCGAATGTCTGTAAAATGCCCGGCTATAGCCGCAGCGGCGGCCATCATTGGACTGACGAGATGGGTTCGTCCACCGCGTCCTTGGCGGCCTTCGAAATTTCGGTTGCTGGTCGACGCGCAGCGCTCGCCCGGTTGCAGAATGTCGGGATTCATGCCCAAACACATCGAGCACCCAGATTCCCGCCATTCGAATCCGGCATCTTGAAATATTTTGTGCAGGCCTTCTGTTTCGGCTTCACGCTTGACCGTCTGCGACCCGGGCACCACCATGGCGCGAACTTTCGGATTCACATGATGGCCCTTCGCCACCCGGGCGGCCGCTCGCAAGTCTTCCAGACGCGAATTTGTGCATGATCCGATAAAAACGCGATCGACGGAAATATCTTCGACGCGAGTTCCGGGCTCCAACCCCATATATTCCAGCATCCGTCCTATCGATTCGCGTTCTCCGTTTTTCGATTCGCTCAATTCCGGAACCCGGCCTCGGACAGAAACCACCATCCCCGGATTCGTCCCCCAAGTGACGAATGGCTCGAGCTTTGAGGCATCGATATCAATTGTCGTGTCATAACGTGCGCCATCGTCGGAAGCGAGACCGAGCCACCTGACGATATTCTCATCCCAAGCCGCGCCGGTGGGGGCGAATCGGCGTCCCGTCATGTACGCAAATGTAGTTTCATCGGGCGCGACCATCGCGGCGCGGGCCCCGGCCTCGATGCTCATGTTGCAAAGCGTCATCCGGCCTTCCATGGATAACGCGCGTATGGCATCGCCCGCATACTCGATCACGTGTCCGGTTGCGCCATCGGTACCGATCTGCCGGATCACTCCCAACGCAAGGTCCTTCGAAGTGATGCCCTCACTAAGGCCGCCGCTGACATGAATCAACATCGTCTTCGGCTTGCGCTGCGGCAAACATTGCGTGGCCAGCACATGCTCGACTTCGGATGTGCCGATGCCAAACGCCAGCGCCCCAAATGCCCCGTGGGTGCTGGTGTGGCTGTCTCCGCAGACGATCGTCATTCCCGGCTGCGTCAATCCCAGTTCCGGGCCAATGACGTGCACAATGCCCTGCTCGGCAGAATCCATATCAAACAATGGAACGCCAAACTCTCTGCAATTTTTTTGCAGCGCCTCGATTTGTCGCTTCGCGATAGGATCGAAAATTGGAGTGCCGCGGGGTTCGGTAGGAATATTGTGATCGACGGTGGCGACCGTACGATGAGGCTGCCGCACTTTACGCCCCGCCACTCGCAATCCCTCAAACGCCTGCGGCGAAGTCACTTCATGGACCAGATGCAGGTCAATGTATAGCAGCGGCAACCGCTCATCGGGCTGGCCGACAAGGTGCGCATCCCAAATCTTCTCGAATAAATTACGCTTTTCCAACGTGCTCCCTTTTGAAGGCAAGAAAATCCCGCTCCTGCTAGTCACATATTTTAACAATTTGCCGCTAGCGGTGCTTCCTGAAATCGAAATCCGTTCATCAGCAGAGCAAGATTGTCCGACGTTCACGCCATGCTCGATTTTGCCGCCCCGAAATTCCCCTGCGCGGAATAGAAAGCGAGCATGGACAGCGCACCGACCAACGGCACGACGAAGCCTGCACGGAGGGTTCCCACATGAGTGGACAGCGCGCCTACCACCCACGGCAGCACTGCGCCACCTAGATTGCCGCAGGCGAAGATTGCACCGCTGATGCGGGGCGCGGCATCGCCGAACCAGCGTGACAGCAAAGACACGCTGATGGGATATACGGAAGATAATCCCAGTCCAGCGACTGCCGCGCCGAGCATGATCACGGGAAGATCTTTTGCGGCGAGCAGTATGAGCGCGCCCACCGCAGCCGTAGCAACGCCGGTCGCGGCGAGTTTAGTCTCGTGGAATCTGCGTAATGCCAGGGGTGCCGAAAAGCGTCCCAACAATAAAGCGCCCCAGAAGAATGACGGAGTGATTGCCCACAACGCGCGCGGATCACTTCGCCGGGCATAAGCCGCAACCCAGCCCCCGACTGAATTTTCGGTTCCTACGTAGACGAAAAATAAAACCGCGACAATTGGTAAAAAACTATTTTTCCAGGCATTCGATTGCGAAATTTCGGAACTTCGAAGGGTGATCTTTCCATCCCCGGTAAAGCGAACCATCGAAATGTAAGCCGCTAACGCGATCAGCGCGGCGGATATGCCGTAGAGAAATCCGGAAGTGTGCCGCGATCGTTGCACAGACGCCACCAGCAGGGGGCAAGCCATCGCTCCGATTCCCCAACAGGAATTCAATAGATTGAGGGCGGAGGCGGATTTTTCCGGATTGGTCCTGGCAATCCGCAGATTCGCTGCGGGAGTATTAATGCCGAATCCCAGGCCGAATATGCAGACCGCTACGAGTCCGAAAGTCCAGTTTGCGTGTGCCAGCGCGGCCACTCCTAGGGCCATTATGACCAGGCTGAAAAGCAATGTGACGCGATACCCAAATCGCTCTACCAGCCCGCTCGACGACAACATGCCAACGATCGACGCCGCGAACTGCGCGGTGAAAAGGTATCCCGCCTGCGAGTCATTAAGCACCCAGCGTACCGACAGTATGGGAAGCATCGGCCCCAGCAGGGTCATAACCACGCCAGTGATTACGAAATCGAGATAAAGTAGACCGACGCCGCTGATGGGCTTTTCACCCGCCGCGATACTCGCGCTTGAAGACATATCTATATATTGACCGAGCGAAGGGCTCCGCGGCTGATATCTTTTTTGACGAACACGGCTGATAATCGCCGCTCTGCCGCTGTTATTCTGAAGCTATGAATCTGCAAGGGGGAGTTTAGCTTAAGCATTCAATGATTAATGACAAGCGCATTGCCGTGGTTTTGCCTGCGTACAACGCCGAAAAGACTTTACAGGCCACGGTTCGCGAATTGCCCGATGTAGTCGACATTAAAATTCTGGTCGACGATCACAGCTCAGACAAAACAGTTGAGATCGCGAAATCGCTTGGACTGAAATGTTTTGTGCACGATCGGAATTACGGCTACGGGCGGAATCAGCAGACATGCTATCGCGAAGCGCTGGCCCAGGGAGCGGACGTGGTCATCATGCTGCATCCCGATTATCAGTACACGCCGCTGCTGGTTACGGCCATGGCGAGCATGGTCGCCTATGGCGTCTATGACGTCGTGCTGGGTTCTCGCATCATTGGCGGACAAGCTTTGCGAGGTGGAATGCCATTTTATAAATACGTAGCGAACCGTTTTCTCACCGCATTCGAGAACTTATTTCTCGGTATTAAATTATCCGAATACCACACTGGGTATCGGGCTTTCGGTCGCGCCGTACTTCTGACCCTGCCGCTGCTGGAGAACTCCGACGATTTTGTTTTCGATAACGAAGTGCTGGCGCAGTGTGTGCATTTCAAGTTTCGAATCGGTGAGGTATCCTGTCCGACGAAATATTTCGCGGAGGCCTCTTCCATCAATTTCAGCCGCAGTGTGAAGTATGGATTGGGCGTGTTGGCCACCACCCTACAGTTCGCTTTGCAAAGAATTGGCGTTGCGGATTTTAGAATTTTCAATTCGAGCGGAAGAAAACTGGAAACGGAGATTCCCACTTATTACACCGGGGCCATAACCGGACTCGGGGATGACCGATTTAGCCTTTGAATCTTCCGGCGTAATACCATCTGGTCTTGGGACGGGATCGATAATTCCAACTACTCTAATTTGCAAACTTTTACTGAGGCGTTCTCATATTCACAGGCCAGTCCGGGAATGCCGGGAGCCTGTAACACCACCCAAGTCACGCCATATTGTTTCTGCAAGCGGTAGAAATCCTGCGACCGGAAATGCGTCCACCCGTTTTGAGCCTGGACTTGAGCTAACCATTCTTCCGCAAGGGGTGGAAACATGGTAACCGCACCACTATCTTTTAGAGCGTCCGCGAGCCTGCTTCGTTGTGCGATGGCGCGAAACCCATGCATATCTTCGCCTGGGATGCGCATATATTCTGGATCCATAGCGAAGATCGCATCGGTGGGAGTATTGCCCTTGACCCAAACGAACGCCCGTGCCCAGTCATTTGCGTCGGTGTTTAATCGCCATTCGATGTGAGGGCTTGCCGGAAACAGCGCTCGCTGGGAGATAAACATCCCCCCGGACAGGGGGACGAACAGCACCGCCCACCGCCATAGACGATTTCTTAAAACATATTCGCCAAGAAAGCCGCCACCAATAAGCAGCATGAGTATGTAGAGCAAATGCAGGCTGCGCAAAGGTTGCAGTCGGGCAAGGCTTTCGAAGCGGGCGGGAATTGAGAAGATTAAAGCCCCGGCAAAATACACCAGGTCGTAGATAATCAATGCCCGGCACATCAGCTTCACGGCCCACTGTTCCTTAGTGCTTATTCTGTTGAACCATAAAAACAATGCGACCGGCGCAAGAATTCCCAGCCATTCATACCATTGCCAGTTGAGAATGTAGTGAAGAGGGTGATACAGCGCGGCTTGCTCATACGCCGCCGAAGGTTTTTTAAACGATATTTCGACGGGGAAGAATAACGCGGCGAAAGCCCATTTCCGGTTTTCCATGCAGGCAAGCAAGAAGCAAAAGGAAAATGCGAATACCGACATCAGAGGATGCACTGCTCCGGCAAAAACCAGCCACAACGCGGTCGCGATGTATTTACGTTTCAGGGTGGCCGTAACCGCAAAGATTGCGGCAAACGCAGCCAGGTTTCTGGGGTTGGTGTACGGATCTAGAATGTACAAGGATGTTCCGGCGATGGGAAGTGTGAGCAATGCCGCTATCAGCCCAACGCCGCACCAGCGAGCGTTTCGATTAACGAAGCATAGGCCGCTCAACTGCCAGCAAGCGAGCAGCAATAACAAAATCGAGCCAAATTCAAACGCCAGTAAAATCATGTCCAGCGGCAAACGTGTGACTCGAACTGAGGCGGCAATCAAGTTCGGGAAAAGGGTCAAGTGCGCGTGAGAATTAAAAAATTCTGCGTTGAAGGGAAAGAGGTTTGGCTGGAGTATTTTCTCTACCCCTGGCAGATATATTTCTGCGTCCTCCGCCCCGGGATGATAGCCGTGGATCAGGAACGCTCCCACGCTGAGAAAGAACAGAATAAACAAATCCGTGAGATTGGAAGAAGAGCGGCGAGAGTCCAATCTAGCCTTCTGGCCTTCGCCGTTTTAGTTCGTGGCGGACGCTGTGACCTTCAACCAGGTGGAGTAGTTCCTCGGCCAAATTTTTGGCGTGATCTCCGGCGCGCTCGAAGGCTTGCGCCACTAACAAAAGGTTGGTGCTGTACTCCCGGGGACGGCGATCGGTGCTCTCGAGATGGCGGCGGAACATGGCGTGGCAAACCTCGTCGATTTTAGAGTCGTTTTGCAAAACCCAGTTTGCAGGTTCGATTTCGCGTTCCACGAATCCCTCGGAGATGCGTTCCAGCATGTTTTGCAACGTGGTGGACATCGCGAGTAAATCACGTTTATCGAACGGCAGAAAACGGGAGGTGACGAGCTGCAAGCGTTTTACTGCGGACCAGGTCAAATCTCCGATACGCTCGAGGTCAGTGATGAACTTGAGGCAGCCGAGAAGTTCGCGCGCTTCGGCTTCCGTCACGTCCGTAATGGCGCTGGTGATCTTCTCATCCACCTGGCGCTCGATGCGGTCGAGTTCCTTCTCGCAATCCTTGACCGCGAGAAAAGCCATCTTCGACGAGTTCTCAACGAACTCAGTGGTATTAGTCGCGGAATCCTTTGCAACCAGACATGCCTGGCAGATTAAATTGGTAAGCTCCTTGGTGGAATCGGGCACACGAGAAGGCATTTGTCTGGTGGCATTCATTGCTGCGGCTGGGCGACGTTAAATGGAAATCGAGCCAGTCAAATATAATACCGCGTTACCCTTCAGCAGCACACGTTCGCCGCTGGGCTCTCCCCAAATTTCGCCGCCGCGCTTTGAAAGTTGCCGGGCGTGGAGCTTTATCTTCCCGAGCCTCTGGCTCCAATAGGGCACTAACGAACTGTGGGTGGCGCCAGTCACCGGATCTTCTGCGATTCCATAGCTGGGCACAAAATTTCGGGATACGAAATCCGATTGCTCCCCTTGTGCAGTGATGCAGACGCTGAACGGGTGAAGACTTTTGAGCAACTCGAAGTGTGGAGTAATCTCTTTGACTTGCCGTTCATTCTCGAGAACGACGAAGTATTTGTTCTTGGTCTGAAACACCTCGAAATTGTTGCTCGAATTCTGGTCCAAGGCCAGAGCGGCGGCCAATTGAGAGGGCGGATTTTCGCTTCTCCACGGTGCTAGAGAGGGAAAATCCATCGAGATCAAATCAGCGTCGCGCATGACCGACAAAATTCCGCTGCGGGTTTTGAATCGAATCGTGGATTCTTTTGGGGCAAGAATATTTAGCAGCACGAATCCGGACGCGAGAGTCGCATGTCCGCACAGGTCCACTTCGCATTGGGGAGTAAACCACCGCAGCTTATAGCCATCGTTTTCAGCGACGAAAAATGCGGTCTCCGAGAGATTGTTTTCGTTGGCTATGGCCTGCATGGTTTCATCGTCGAGCCATTTTTCCAGCGGACATATTGCTGCGGGATTGCCGGAAAAGACCTTACTGGTAAATGCGTCTACCTGGTAAATCTGTATCTTCAAGAATTCCTCCCTGGTTACCCGAAACACTGTTTCGTTATGCTGCACGCCATATCCTTCGCAAGCTCAGGATGACCTCAAAAGCCCAAGAAATCGCCGGTCTTCACGCGAACATCTCATGAAAACCGAAGTCTCCGCCATTGCGTACTTTGATTGAAGAATCATGTAGAAGGATGAAACAAATGTGTTAATCCGCGCCCACCTGAAGATCGAGTCTCCGGGGAGGAAATTAAAACAACGTGAGCGGCGTTTATTGCATCGATATACGGACCTGTAGTACGCGGCTTTAGAAGGAATATATGGCTACGAGCATTGAACCAGCTTTACCGTCTTCGCCGCAGCAACTACACGGATATTTTCGCAATGTCCGCCAAGTGTCCTTAAAGATTACGAGTTCGCTCTCTGCCGAAGATCAAATGCTGCAATCGATGCCCGATGCGAGTCCTGCAAAGTGGCACCTGGCGCACACCACCTGGTTTTTCGAGACTTTTATTCTGGGACAGTTTGCTTCCGCTTACCAGCCTTTTAATCCGCAATACAAAGCTCTCTTCAATTCTTATTACAAGCAGTTGGGCGCTCACCCCAATCGAGGAGCGCGGGGATTGATGTCTCGTCCTACGCTGGATGAAATTCATCAATATAGGTCACATGTTGATGCCGCGATGTCAGAGCTTTTGGAGCGCGATGATATCCCCGAAGAAATACTGAAATTAGTGGAATTAGGTTTGAATCATGAACAGCAGCATCAGGAATTAATTCTCACCGATAGCAAGCATGGATTGTGGTCGGGGCCGTTGCCGCCGGAAATGATCGCAAGCACAGAGCCGTCGCGTGAGGCGTCGACCTTTAGCTGGACTGCAATAGAGGGTGGCATTCACTGTGTAGGCGACGCCGGCGAGGGGTTCGCGTTCGACAACGAAAGTCCACGACACGACGTGTTATTGCGGCCGTTCCAGATTGCGTCTCGCGCGGTCACGAATGCCGAATATCTGGAATTCATGAGCGACGCCGGTTATCGCAAGCCGCAGCTATGGCTTTCCGATGGTTGGGATGCGATCTGTTCCAATGGCTGGGACTCGCCTCTGTACTGGGAGCAACGTGATGATTCTTGGTGGTCATTTGCCGGGACGGGCATCAAGCGTGTCGAAGGTTCGGAACCAGTTTGCCATGTGAGTTATTACGAAGCGGACGCGTACGCACGGTGGGCAGGCCTGCGTCTTCCGACCGAAGAAGAATGGGAAATCACGGCGGAACGCTATCCTTCAAAAGGCACGTTGCTTGACGATGAAGTTTTTCATCCCCGAGTAGCGAGCGGCGAAGGATTCCAGCAGGCGTTTGGCGATGTTTGGGAGTGGACCGCGAGTCCATACACGGCGTATCCCGGATTTAAGCCGGCTGAAGGATTGCTTGGCGAATATAACGGCAAATTCATGTGCAATCAAATGGTGTTGCGCGGCGGCTCTTGCGCCACGCCTGCCAGCCACATCCGTGCCTCTTACCGCAATTTCTTTCCGCCGCATGCGCGCTGGCAATTTTCGGGCATAAGGCTCGCCAGATGATCGCCCGTGAACTCGTAGCCATCCCCTCATATGCGCTGGAGGTTGAAGAAGGACTGTCCCGCAGTCCCAAGACGTTGCCGTCGAAACTTTTTTACGATCAGCGCGGATCGGAATTATTCGAAGAAATTACGCGTCTGCCCGAGTATTACCTGACTCGCACCGAACTTGAAATATTGCGGGCGCGAGACAACGACATCGCGAATGCTGTCGGTCCGAACACGACAGTTGTGGAATTGGGGGCGGGCACGGCTACTAAGACTTCGACACTTTTGCGCGCGCTGGCTCGCAAGCAAATCCGGACATCGTATTTTCCGGTTGATATTTCTCCCTCTGCGCTGGACGAAGCGCAGGCTCAAATTAAGGCAGAATGCCCCTCGGTCTTTGTGCGGCCAGTTGTCGCTGACTTTAGCGAGGGGTTCGGTTTTTTCCGTGACATCCCCGGACGCAAATTGGTTTTGTATTTAGGCTCGAGCATTGGCAATTTCGATCCTCCCGCTGCAGTCTCGATGCTGACTGCGGTGCGCAAAGAGCTTAAGCCCCGGGATTCGCTGCTACTCGGGACCGATCTGGTAAAAGGCCGTGAAGTTTTGGTCCCGGCTTACGACGATGCGCAAGGCGTGACTGCGGAGTTCAACCTGAATATTCTGGCGCGGCTGAACCGCGAACTCGGCTCCGACTTCAATTTAAACGCGTTCCGCCATATTGCGCGGTGGAATCCCGTTTGCTCCCGCATGGAAATGCATCTGCAAAGCGACCGCAAGCAAAGTGTCAGTCTGGGTCTCTTGGGTTCCGTCGCAAATTTTGCCGCAGGGGAACGAATCCACACCGAGAATAGTTACAAGTACACCTTAGAAATGGTGAATACGATGTTGTCGAGTGCGGGATTCTGCCTCGAACAGAGTTGGTTCGACAATCGGCAATGGTTTGCGCTAAATCTGGCGCGCGTTCAGGCCCGTCCCTAACGCATTGCAATCCTCCCATCGTTGTTAGTTGGCTAGACGCCGTTATATGCTTGGCGCGTGCGGGCATCGGCAATAAGATCGGCCACGGCAGGCCTACTCGTCGGCTTGATCATCACTATCGTCGCTGTGATCGCGTACTCTTCTTATATAACCCTGCAAATTTCCGGATTAAGACAATTGGAGAATGATATTGCTGAGCGCAATCGCAAAGATTCGCTGCAACTGCTGCGCATTCAAAATGAATTAAATTCTTTGGCGCTGGCGATGCGAGACATGCTCGATAATGACGAACCGTATCCGCTGACCGCATGGTCTGCCCAATTTGCCCGCATGAGGACTGATCTCGATGACGCCTTGCGGCAGGAGCAACAACTGGCGTTTGCGGTTCGGACTCCCGAACAGCGGCAATATCTGGCTGGTTCGCTGGCTCAATTTTGGGATGCGGTAGATCGTACTTTCGCGCTTGCCAGAGTTGGAAAGGAATCGGAGGCGCGGGCGCAAATCCGGTTGTCGCTGCTGGCGCGGCAGGAGGCCTTGAATACCGCGGTGGCCAGGCTGCTTGTCCAAAACAACGAAAGCGAAGAGCAGGCGGGTGCGCGCGTCAGCCAGATTTATGATCGCGTGCAGCGCCAGGTTTATCTTTTCATGGCCGCCATTTTAGCGGCGATTCTGCTTACCAGCTTGTACGTAATTCGCTCGAACCGGCGATTGTTCGCGCAGGTTGCTGCTTTATCTGAACAGAGAAGCGACTTGGCGCAGAAATTGATTTCCACGCAGGAGGCAACGCTGCGTTATATTTCCCGTGAACTGCACGACGAATTCGGACAAATTCTGACCGCAATGGGATCGATGCTTGGACGTGCGGGAAACCACGTGCCTTCTGGGTCCCCGTTGCGCACGGAACTTGTTGAGGTCCGTGAGATTGCTCAAGGCACATTAGATAAGGTGCGCAGTCTCTCGCAGTCCCTGCATCCGGTTATGCTGGAGGAGAGCGGACTGGAGGGAACTTTGGATTGGTATTTGCCAGTCGTCGAAAGACAGTCTGGAATTAAAATATCCTACGAAAAATCTGGATCTCCATTTGCGATGGATGGCGATTCTGCGATTCACATTTACAGAATCGTGCAGGAGGCTTTAAATAATGCCGTCCGGCACTCCGGCGCCAAACAGATTTGGGTTCGCCTGGGATTTCTCGTGGATCAGTTGATGGTGGAAATTGAAGATCACGGAAACGGATTCGGAAGCAATCAAGGCCGGGGAATCGGGTTGGTTGCCATGCGGGAAAGAGCAGAATTGTTGCGCGGCGACATAGAATTCGTAAAGCCGGAGGATGGGGGAACACTAGTGCGTCTTAAGGCTCCCAGGGAAACGAGACACAGTTCCGACGAACAAGCGGCGCAGAAAATCGATTCTCATGCCTAAACAAATTTCAGTTTTGCTTGTCGACGATCACAATTTAGTGCGGCGTGGTTTTCGGCGTCTGCTCGAGGACGAATCCGATATCTCGGTTGCCGGGGAGGCGAGCGATGCGGCGAATGCAGTGGAGCTCGCCGCATCACTCCATCCCGATGTGATCGTAATGGACTGCGCACTGGCCGGCAGCAACGGTTTAGACGCAACACGAAAAATTCTTCAGAACAATCCGCGAGCACTGGTGCTCATGCTAAGTATGCACAGCGAGGAAACCTGGGTACAACAGGCGCTCGATGCCGGGGCCAAGGGATACGTTTTGAAAAATGCGATGGATTTGGATTTGGCCGCCGCTATTCGAAAAGTAGCTGCCGGTGAAACTGTTTTGGACGCGCGGTTGGAGCGTTCTTCCAATCTTAAGGGCGAAACCACCAGCGCACTCACAAATCGCGAGCTGGAAGTTTTGGGGCTTATCTGCGAGGGCAAGTCTAATAAAGAAATCGCATCCGATCTCTCCCTGAGCGCAAATACCGTTTCGGTGCATCGCGCGAATATTATGGATGCGCTGGGAATTCATAAGACCGCGGAGTTGGTTGTCTACGCCATCCGCAACGGGCTGGTGAATCTGCCTTGAACCGGCGATCTTTCCTGGAAGGCATGGCTGGCGTGGCGTCCCTCGGCCTGAGTCTTGGCGACATCCTCGGCGTTCCTAACTCTCCATCGTTAGGTTTCCAATTTGCCGACGTCACAAGATCTGCCGGAATCGATTTTCATCACAACAGCGGCGCGTACGGAGGCAAGCTGCTGCCGGAGACGCTGGGATCTGGCTGCGCATTCCTCGACTACGACAGCGACGGTTGGCAAGATATCCTGCTGATCAACAGCATGGACTGGCCGGGACATAAGCGGCAGGCCAGTACTCTGAAACTTTATCGCAACAATCGCAACGGAACGTTCTCAGATGTGACCCGCCAGGCCGGCCTGGATATCGAAATGTACGGCATGGGAGTGGCTGTCGGCGACTACAACAACGACGGCTTTCCCGATATTTTTATTACCTGCGTAGGGCAAAACCGCCTGTTCAGAAATACGGGGTACGGCAGGTTCGTCGACGTTACGCAGGCCAGCGGACTCGGCAAGAATCAGGCTTTCAGTACGTCTGCGATTTGGTTCGATTTTGATCGCGACGGATTGCTGGATTTATTTGTCTGCAATTATGTTAAGTGGTCGGCGGAACACGACGTTTTTTGCAGCCTTGATGGAAAGCATAAATCGTATTGCACGCCGGAAGCTTATCGCGGCGAGACTTGCTGGCTGTATCACAATCGCGGCAACGGAACGTTCGAAGACGTCACGGCAACCTCAGGAATTTTCGATAACAGCTCAAAATCACTGGGCGTGGCCATGCTTGATTACGAGCACGATGGCTGGCCCGATTTGCTGGTGGCAAACGATACTCAGCCGAACAAACTTTATCGTAATCAGCGCAACGGAACATTCAAAGACGTTGCTGTGGAAGCCGGGATAGCGTTCAGCACCGACGGCAAAGCCCGCGCCGGCATGGGCGTTGACGTTGCCGACTTTCAGAATTCCGGTAATCCCGGAGTCGCGATTACAAATTTCGACAACGAAATGATCGGGCTTTATCAAGCGACAGGAAATGGGAATTTCCAGGATATCGCGATGCAAAGCGGCGTAGGGCTCGCTTCGAAAAGCACCTTGGGATTCGGATGCGTCTTCGTCGATCTCGATTTAGATGGATCTTTGGATTTGGTGGCCGTCAATGGGCACATCGACGATACGGTACGCAATGTACGAAATGTTGGATACGCCCAGCCGCCGCAATTGTTTCTGAATAATGGTAAGGGCAATTTCACCGAGGTCGGCGCTCAGGCGGGTGCAGGATTTAATGCGCCTAAAGTTGGCCGGGGACTTGCTTACGGAGACTTTGATCGCGATGGCGACTGCGACATTTTGATTACTACGAATAATGGACCCGCATATCTTTATCGGAACGATAACTTTTCTGGAAATAAAAGCATCCGCTTTCGGCTGATCGGAACAAAATCGAATCGCGACGGAATTGGCGCGGTGGTGCGCATTTTCACTGCGGGAACGATGCAGATGCGGATGGTCAAAAGCGGTTCGAGTTATTTGTCGCAGTCAGAATTGCCGGTGACGTTTGGCGTTGGAAAGCGCGACAGGATCGATCGCGCAGTAATAGAGTGGCCGAGCGGGCGAACCGAGGAGTATAAGGATTTGAAGAGTGGACGAAGTTACGATTGCGTGGAAGCTAGCGGGATAAAATAAATGGAGCGCCGGGCGTCCTCGCCGGCATGACGGGGATGCCCAACTCTCCATCGAGTCTCAGTGAGAATTGCGTGACTCCGGTCATCGTTTAGGTGCGTATAATGCTCGTCGGCTTCCACTTAGTGTCGGACGAGGCATTGCTAACGAGGCATTGATGAACGAAAAACTCTCACCCGGTCTTCCCAGTCGTCGCAGTTTCATCGCCGCAACCGGCGGATTGTTAGCCGCCGCCATCGCTGTGCCCAGAGAGGCTACCGCATTGCGCGCTCAATCCAATGATTCCACCTCCAAAACGTCGTCACCTGGTCCCCGTCGCAAAATTCCCATCGGCGTTTTCGATCCTGTTTTTGGGAAACTTGGGATTGATGAGATGCTCGACAAAATTTCCGGCATGGGGATTGAGGCCATCGAAATCGGTACCGGCGGCTATCCCGGCACGAGTCATTGTCCGATCCAGGAACTGCTCGCCGATCCCGCTAAGCTGCGCGCCTGGAGGAAGAAGTTCGACGATCGCAACATAATGATCGCAACTTTGAGCTGTCATGGGAATCCGGTTTCTCCCGATGCGAAGCTCGCGGCGCGCGATAACCAATCGTTTCGCAACACAGTTTTGCTGGCGGAGAAATTGGGAGTAAAGGTCATCGTCGGATTTTCCGGATGCCCCGGCGGCAGTCCGACCGACACGACACCAAATTGGGTGACTTACCGTTGGCCGCCAGAGTTCGCGCAAGCCGTCGATTGGCAATGGTCCGAAAAAGTTATTCCATACTGGAGAGAAGCTGCGAAATTCGCGCGCGAACACGGCATCCACAGAATTGGTTTGGAGATGCATCCCAATCAGGTTGTCTATAACCCTCGAACGTTAATTCGATTACGCGAATCGGCTGGCGAGGAAATTGGCGCCAATTGTGATCTTAGCCATCTTTTTTGGCAAGGCTGCGACCCGGTTGCCGTGATACATTTTCTCGGGAAGCAGGGCGCTATTTATCATGCGCACATGAAAGACACTGTCATGTTTCATGACAATGTTGCAAGATATGGAGTGTTGAATTTTGCGTCCGAAGTAAAAGACTTACCCGAAGCTTCAGAAACTTTTCGCGCCGTCGGATACGGCCACAGCGCCACAATCTGGAAAGATATTCTCCAGGCCTATATGGATACAGGTTACGAAGGAATTTTGAGTATTGAAAACGAAGACCCGATTTTGACTGGCGAAGTTGGAGTTGAGCGCGCCGCATGGGTTTTAAAAAATGTCAGAAACGAATTATTAGGAATAACTGCTTGAAGCAGAAATGGGGGACTGAATGCCGATGAATCGTCGGGAATTTCTGAGCACGACCTTAATTACGGTAACGGCGGCAAGCGTCTTCGGCAGCCGATTGGCTTTCGCCAAACAGCATCGGGCCGAGCACATCGGTGTGCAACTTTATACTGTTCGCGACGCCATGGAGAAAGACATGGACGGTACTTTGGCCAAGGTCGCAGCCATTGGATACAAAGATGTAGAGCTCGCCGGATTTTCGATGGGAGACGGCAAGATAACCTACTTCACCCACACGCCCCAGGATTTGAAGGCTGCACTCGACCGGCACGGACTGAATGCGATTTCCACCCACGTGAATTACACGAGCCTGAATGCGGAAAATTTCCCCAAAGTGCTAGAAGCCAGCCATGTGCTCGGGCACCAGTACATCGTAAATCCCTGGATCGACGATGATGTGCGCAAGCAACCAGACGGATGGAAACAAGCTGCTGCAACTTTTAATCGCGCGGGACAGGCGAGTAAAGATTCCGGATTCCAATTTGCGTATCACAACCATTGGTTCGAATGGTTTCCAGTGGACGGGAAACTGCCTTACGACGTTTTGTTGCAGGATACAGATCCGAATCTCGTGAAAATGGAATTGGATCTTTGCTGGATCACTATCGCGGGTCAGGATCCGGTTAAGTATTTCAAACAGTATCCGGGACGCTTTCCGCTGGTCCACGTAAAGGATATGAAAAAGCTTCCGAAAGTAGATCCCTCGGGGAACCAGGACTTCGGCGACTCACTATCGGATATGACGGAAGTTGGCAGCGGCGTGATTGATTGGAAGCGAATCTTCGCACACGCGGATGAGGCCGGCATAAAGTACTACATCGTCGAGCATGACAAGCCGAAAGATGGAATCGAATCCATCAAGATCAGCTATCAGTATATGAAGAAGTTGCGATTTTAAAAGTAGCCGTTTTTGTGTGAGGGTCCCCATTCAAGCCATCTTTTGGCTTGAGTGGGACTTGGCCGCCGGCCAGTGAGCTTGGAAAGCGTCGGCTTAGCCGCACGGCTTGGCCGGCCCAGATGAGCACAGCGTGGCAGAAAGCACGCGACCAGCGACGACTAACAAGTCCAAATGGCGGAAGTAATTCGTTCTCCAAAGGTCTACGACGTTTGCATCATCGGCTCCGGCGCTGCGGGCGGCACTGCCGCCAAGGTTCTTACCGAGGGCGGGCTGAATGTTGTAATGCTCGAAGCGGGCCCGCCGCTTTTTCCTGAAAAAGATTTCAAAGAGCATGTCTGGCCTTATCAATTACCCCATCGCGGCGCGGGCATTGGCGCAAAAGACCGATGGGGATTCGGTGAATTTCTAGCGCCGAACGGCTTTTGGGAAATTGACGGAGAACCTTACACCGTCGCGCCCGGTTCGAAATTCAGTTGGTTTCGTTCGCGCATCGTCGGAGGACGAACGAACCACTGGGGACGAATCGCGCTACGTTTCGGTCCCGTCGATTTCAAAGCGCGCTCGTCAGACGGCATGGGCGACGACTGGCCGCTCGCCTACGAAGAGCTTTCTCCTTACTACGACAAAGTAGAATCGTATATAGGAGTATTTGGTTCGAAAGAAAATATTCCAAGCGCACCGGATGGAATTTTTCTTCCGCCGCCGCCGATGCGGTGCACCGAAACCATCCTCAAGAAAACCTGCGACAAATTGAACATTCTTTTTATTCCGTCGCGGATGGCAATCCTTACCAAGCCATTAAATGGTCGCCCTGCATGCCATTACTGCGCGCAGTGCGGCCGGGGATGCATCAGCGCCTCGAATTTCAGTTCCAGTCAAGTGATGATTCCGCCGGCGCAGAAGACCGGGCGGTTTACGTTAATCACGAACGCGATGGCGCGGGAAATCATGACCGGCAAGGATGGCAAATGCGAGTCGGTGAGTTATGTCGACAAGACGACCCGCACCGAGAAGCGAGTGAATGCGAAGGCATTCATTTTGGCGGCAAGCGCGTGCGAATCTGCGAGGCTGCTGCTGAATTCGAGGTCGTCGCAGTTTCCCGATGGCTTGGCGAATTCGTCTGGCGTGGTTGGCCGTTATCTCACTGATTCGGTCGGAAGTTCTGGCGGCGGATACTTCCCGCAGCTCGAGAAAATGCCGCCGCATAATCACGACGGTGTGGGCGGGATGCACATGTACGTGCCGTGGTGGAAGTATGACCGCAAAAACGAATTTCTGCGTGGATACCACATCGAAGTTTCTGGCGGCCGCTACATGCCTACTGTCGGGGAGTTCGAAGGCGTGTGCGAGGAGTTTGAAGGCTACGGTACTTCGCTAAAGCAAAAATGCCGAAGTTCTTACGGCACTTACATCGGATTCGCAGGACGCGGTGAGATGATCCCCAATCCCAATAGTTATTGCGAGCTTGATCCAGCGGTGGTTGACCAGTGGGGGATTCCAGTGCTGCGCTTTCATTGGGCGTGGTCTGACAACGAAATTAAAATGGCGAAAGATATGCAGGAGACTTTTCGTTCCATCGTTGAAGCCGGCGGGGGAACATATCACTCGCGAGCCAGGGCGGATGGGCCGAATCCGTACGGAATTGCGGATGGCGGCGTGATCATTCATGAACTGGGGACTGCGCGCATGGGAAGCGCTCCGAAGACTTCGGTTCTGAATAGCTATTGCCAGGCGCACGATGTGAAGAATTTATTTGTGACGGATGGGGCCTGTTTTGTGAGCAATGCGGATAAGAATCCGACGCTGACGATTATGGCGCTGTCGTGGCGAGCGTCGGAATATTTGTTGGACGAGGCGAGAAAAGGGAATTTGTGAGAGATTCACTAATCTCGAGTTTCCGAACGTTATCGAACGGGAAGGCCACGACTTTCAGTCGTGCCGTAAAACTTGAATTTGGTTTAACGGCGCGGCTGAAGCGGGGCCCCTTCAAGGCAAATGCAGCCGATATGTCAAATAACATCTTTCGCAACTGAGCGACCATGTCAACCAACATCACTCGCCGCGATGTCCTCAAATCACTGGGCAAGGGAGTCATCGCCGGCTCTGTCCTGCGCGTTATTCCTCTCGAGGCAGCCGAGTATGCGCACAAAATGGTCGCGTCCGAGAAGGCCGCATCCCCGGCTGGCGCCTACGCTCCGAAGTTTTTTCCGGCGGAGCAGTACAAAGCGTTAGTCGCGCTTTGCCAGACCATCATCCCGGCCGATGCCGATTCCGGCGGCGCTATTGAAGGTGGCGCGCCGGAGTTCATCGACCTCATAACCAGCGAGAACCGCGAATACCAATTGACCCTCGGCGGCGGACTCATGTGGCTCGACGCTACCTGTGCAGATCGTTACGGAAAACTTTATATGCAGTGCGCTCCCGATGAGCAGAAACAGATACTGGATCAGATTGCGTTCAAGAAGAATGCCCTGGCGGATCCGGGTCTGAGTCCGGGCATTGAATTCTTTGCATTTTTACGGACGTTAACTGCCGACGCATTTTTCACCAGCGCAGTGGGAATAAAGTATCTGCAATACATCGGCAACACATATCTCGCCGAATTCCCAGGATGTCCCCCGGTGCCGGAAGCCTGATGCTCGCGTGTCAATAAAAATACGGGAAGCTTTCGCCTCCCGCTTATCTGTAACCGCACAGCTTGTTAGAAAGGCAGTCCAGGAAGTTTTTGCGTCTTCTCGATCTGCACGGCCTTGAGCTGGTTCGGATCCAGTCCCAAAGCTTTTAGAATTGTCGGAGCCACTTGCCGAGTCTCGACCGAGTCAAAGAAAGTCGAAGACTTGAAATGCGGATTCGAAACCAGCATCATCACGTTTCTGTCGTCCTGTGCGAAGCCGCCATGCTCGGCCACCTTCTTTTTGCCGCCGGTGTAAACCACGCCAATGTTAGGGGTGACAATGATATCTGGCGTGGCGGGATCGGTGATCGGGCTATTGAAAATCAGATTCAAGCTCTTGCCGGCAAGAACTTCTCCTCCACCGGTCAGGCTGAGGTTCGCGCTGAGTAAAGCCGCGTCGGTCACGGTTTGGCTCTGATCGGTAAGCCAAATTAAAGAGATATCGTCCTCCAGCGCTTGAGCCACGGGGAAGCCGGGCCCGATACCAGCGGGAGATAACACTTGGGAAGGTGGCTCAAGAGCCGAATTATCCGCCGGAATGCGCAATACCCGGTTGGGATCGATCGGCGATTGGCCGTGCTCAGCTGTGATAATAATCAGAGTGGATTCGTACAAGCCCTGATCCTGAAGTTCTTCGACCATCTTTCCAATCGAAGCGTCTACATATTCGATTTCTCCCATCAGCGCATCCGTCGGAGTTCCAAGCGCATCCTTGTAACCGCCGGTTAGGCCGATGCTTGTTTCATTTAATTTCTGGCCGATGCTGACCGCCTGAAAATTCATTCCAAAAATGTTTTGTACTGGCGCAGACAATTTTCCGTCATGGGTCTTGCCATCAATTTCATTCAGGATAGCCTGCACTTTGTATGTGTCGTAGCACCTGATGTTTTGGAAACTGGAAGTCCAGTCAGCGAGTGAGGTCGTATCCGGCAAAGGATCGCAACCTGGCACCGACGGGATCGGAACCGCTGGCGAATTGATTTCCGGAGCGAAGAAGTCGTCGACGCCGGTGCCACTTGGCCCCTTGGTGAGTTCATAAGATTGATGCTTGTCGGACCACGCCGTGTATCCGCCGCTCGCCTTAATTACTTCGAAAATTGTGTTCACTCGAAGATAACTGTGCGGATACAGCGGCGCGCACCCGTTGTTGGGATCACGCGGCAGATAGTCGGGATTGATGCCTCCGCCAGCGTTTAGCAAGTTCAGGTTCTTGTCGATTTCTTCATCGTAGCCAACTTGCGTACCGATAACGCTGGGGCAAAGATTTTTTCCGCCTACGATCCCATACGGAGTGGTCTTCGTCGGAGGAGACAGTGCGCGATTGTAGCTGACATCATAAAATGCGCCCGTGGTTCGCGGTAGTCCGCCGGTCACCAATGCCGTGAGTCCGGGAAAAGAATCAGATGGACGTGGCGTCAACGCTTGAAGATAATTCACTCCGGTGTGGGCGAGCTGTGCGAGGTTCGGACAATATGGCGAACATCCCTCAACGCCAGCGCGGCAGTTAGCAAAGTCGACGGCGTGCATCCCGTCAATACTGATCAGCAACACGCGTTTAATTTTGGATTGGGCGTGAACGGTTAAAGGCAAGAAGCTGGAAAACGCAAATGCCAGCAGCAAAATTGGAGAGATACGGCGAATGGACACAAAAGCCTCCTGGATAGAGAATCACCGGAAGCTCAGGGCGGACGGCGGCAGCGTAGGTTAAGCGCAAGTGAACGCTGTGTTAAAAAGTTGTAACAAAGTTCGGAATCATTGATGGACGCGGGATTTCAATGTGCAGGCTGCGGCGAATGGAATGAAACCGTGGTTGATGGTTCCGCGGGCAAGGATCAAAGCTACGTCGAAGACTGCCGGGTATGCTGCAAACCGAATCTACTGCGAACTTCATATGATCAGGAAATGGACCGGTTTGCGGTCGAGGCAAACCTGGAGTAAGCGGAACGAGGAATGAACTGAAACGACGATTTCTCCACCTCACAAGCAGAACTATAGGATCGTCAGTCACCGCGTTAATCTTCGTCTATGCCCACGCCGCCTTCACGTGTGAGGTGCCGGGTTGAGTTATTTCACCAATTCTTGTTCCCAGCCGGGCGCGCAGGCGCACCACTGCAACCGAATGTATCTGCGACACTCGCGATTCGCCGACGCCTAACACTGCGCCCACCTGCTTCATGGTTAATTCTTCATAGTAATAAAGAATGAGAACTTGCTGTTCTTTCTTGGTGAGCTCTTCTATTGCATTAGCCAACAATTGTTTCATCTCGGAACGCAAGCACAGGATGAGAGGCGTTTCGTCCGCCTCATTAGGAAGATATTCGCAAAGGTCTTCTTCTTTGCCGTCCCGCGCTGAGAGCACGCGCAAACTGCCGACTTCAAGGCCATCAATCTCCCCGAGCAATATTTGCAATTCTCGCAGATCCATTTCTAACTCGGCGGCGAGTTCAGGTTCACTGGGGTTATGTCCCAGTTCGCTGCGTAGTTTGGTGTAAGCCTCTTCCAGACGGCGGCCCTTGCGGCGAAGATCGCGCGGGCTCCAATCCATTTCTCGCAAGCTGTCGAGAATGGCGCCACGAATACGGAATTTCGCATACGAGCCGAATTGCACGTGCTTCTCTGCATCGAATTTCTGCAATGCGTCGATCAGGCCCAGCACGCCCGCATGGACAAGATCTTCTAATAAGACATGGCGCGGCAGGCGATCGTGAATGCGGCGCGCGATGTAGCGCACCTGGGGCAGTTGCTGCATAAGCAGACGTTCGCGCTCCTGATGGTCATCCCACGCATTGCCGGCTGATTTGTCTTGCTTTGTAGACACATCTCCCCCGCAGGTCCACTGCAATTTGGACGGAATAATGCTTTGGCGAATGCGCCTTAATGCCTTTGGAGGAAGGGTGAAAAGCAAAAGAGGCTGCCACGGCGTGCTGTGTATATCAGCGATTTAATTCCGGTGAAGTTAAAAGGCGATTAGGGAAAGATTAGGATTAACTCATTAAGGAGCAGGCCGCCCAAAAAGGGATCGAAACGATGCGATTGCGCTAGGCCTGTACTTGGACCGCCACCCGATGGCTCAGTTCGTAGCCGACGCCGCGAACCGTGTGAATCAACGGACTGGCGAAATCCTTATCCATTTTTCGGCGCAGATAGTTGACATAAACGTCGACGATGTTGGTCGCCGTATCGAACGAGAGATTCCAGACGTGTTCGATAATCATGGCGCGGGTCACGCGGCGTCCGGCATTGCGCATCATGTACTCGAGCAACGCAAATTCTTTGGAGGTTAGATCGATGCGTTTGCCTCCGCGTTCGACCCGCCGCTCGATGCGGTCGAGCTTGAGATCGGCTACGGTGAGGGTGGAGGTTGCTGGCATCTGGCTGCGGCGCAACAGGGCGCGGATGCGGGCGGATAGCTCTACGAACGAAAATGGCTTGGTTAAGAAATCGTCGGCGCCGAGGTCCAGGCACTGCACGCGGTCCTCGACGCGGTTGCGCGCCGTTAAAACGAGAATCGGCATCCTGGGCTTGGTTTGTCGCAGAGACCGAAGCACCGTGACGCCATCCAGCAATGGCAGGCCAAGATCCAGTATTAGAAGGTCGTAATCAAGCTCGGCGGCCATGGCGCGGGCCTGCTCGCCGTTGGGCGAAACGTCGACCGCGTAATATTCCGCTTCCAAACCTTTCTTGATAAAACTGGATAAAGCGGGATCGTCTTCTGCAATCAGGATTCGCATAAGGTTGCTCTAATGGCTTCTTGATTGTTATGCAGGACTGGAGCTTTGGGACCGAATTGCACCGCGCACTAGAGTTTCACATTCCGTAAATGGCGCGTTGCTCCGAAACGGGAATCCTTGCCGCTATTCGCTCCAACCCTGCGAGTAGGCGATAATTTGGACGGGCGTGAAACGTCCTGATGTGCCTGCGAATTGACTCTTAAAACTTTCAAATCGCTGTTTGTGCCGGGCGGGATCCTGTTAGTCTGCGCGTTATTCGCGGCTGAAATCGGATTTGCGCGCCTTTCAGTTACCGCGATCGAGACCTATTACTATGCGGTGTTCTTCGCCGGAATTCTGCTGGCATGGCGATTCCATTCCAGCCGCATTCTGTTCGCGCTGATTACTCTGTTGCTCGCTTATCGCGCAATGGAATTTTTTTCTTCGGGCAGGCTGGTTGTGTCGGGTCCGGGAAGAATTGCCCTGGGAACGGCCGCTTTCCTCATCCCACTGAATTTTATTTTTGTGTCATTTATTCGCGAGCGCGGATTCGCTCTTGCCAGCCTGGCATCCCGCATCGGCTTGCTGTTTTTCGAGTCTGTGTTGGTCGCCGTACTATGCCGGCCGGGGCAGTTTATCGGGCCAGTGATGACCCACAAGAACGCACCGCAATGGACGAACGTTCCCAACCTGGGTTTATTCGCGTTCGCGATAACATTTCTTGTGTTGCTAATGAGATATTTAATTTACCGTAAGCCGCTCGAGGCGGGACTGCTATGGTCGGCTGGCGCGGCATTTTTTGGTTTGCAGGCTGGTGCGGTCAATAAAATTGGAATGGTTTATTTCGGCACCGCGGGTTTGATTCTGGTCAGCTCGATTATTGAGAATACTTACGCCCTCGCATATCAGGATGAGCTCACAGGGGTGCCTTCTCGCCGGGCTTTTAATGACGCTCTCTTGAGATTGACTGAGCCCTACTCCATCGCCGTCGTCGACATCGATCACTTCAAAAACTTCAACGATACCTATGGACACGAAACCGGAGACCAGGTGTTGCGGCTGGTGGCAGGAAGGCTTGAGGCGGTCGGCGGGGGCGGGCGTTCCTACCGCGTCGGCGGCGAGGAATTTTCGATTCTGTTTCCGGGCAAGCCCATGAAAGATGTTGTCGAATATTTGGAACGTTTGCGCGCGAGTATCGAGCGGTCGGCTTTTTCTCTGCGGTCTGCGCCGGAGAGGCGAGCGGAGCCGAGAGGACCTGACCGGCGAAGTCCCACCGCCCAAAAAAGGGCATTGAAAAAAGCTACCAGCTCTCCGAAAAGAGCCGAAAACGAACTCTCGGTGACCGTCAGCATAGGAGTCGCCGAGCCAAGTTCGAAGAGTCGTGACGCCGAGCATGTCATTCATCTGGCAGACAAGGCGCTATACAAGGCCAAACATGCAGGGCGAAACCGGGTCGAAACCTACCGCGCAACGCGTACCCGTGCCGCCCGCGGCGCGGGGCGTAGTATTGCTTGAAACCTGTCGTTGGTCGTTTGTCGTCGGTCGTTGGCAAACCCTCGTGCAACTCTTGTCTTGGCCAACGACCTACGACGAAGGACCAACGACGAAGATCCAACGACGAACGACCAAAGACCAAGGACAGTTCTATGACCCGAATCAGATCCAGTGCCATGAGCGAGCTTCCGGCCATCGGCGTGCCGACGTTGGCAATTGTTGGCCGTCCTAATGTTGGCAAATCTACGCTCTTCAACCGCATTGTCGGATCGCGGCGTGCGATCGTCGGAGACGAACCGGGCATTACTCGCGACCGCCTTTACGGCGAGGCCGAATGGCGCGGACATCGCCTGCGCATCGTGGATACCGGCGGAATCATTCCCGAAGATAAAGACTTCATTCCTGCGGAGATATTTCGGCAGGCGAAGGTCGCCCTGGCTGAGGCCGATGCCGTGATTATGGTGATCGATGGGCGCACGGAGGTTACTGGCCCCGATCTCGAGCTTTCGCGATTGATGATTCGCGGGGGGAAACCTTTATTTCTGGCGGTCAATAAAATCGACAGCGCAAAACAGGAGCGGTTGGCGGATGAATTTCACCGCCTGGGAATTAAGCATCTGTACCCAATTTCAGCGGAGCACGGACGAGGTGTCGACGATCTGCTCGATTCCATTTTCGAAGCTCTGAAGTTAGACACGGCCGAGCCCGAAGCTAAAGCGGAATCGCGCACTCCGGAGCCGCTCTCGGAAGAATCCGAATCCGACGACGAAGCCGAGCCGGATGTTTCCAAAGAAACCAAAGTGGCAATCATTGGACATCCGAATGTCGGCAAGTCGACGCTTCTTAATCGGCTAACCGGCACATCCCGTTCGATCGTTTCTCCAATTCCCGGCACTACGCGGGATGCAGTAGACGAAATTATCGAGCGCGACGGACAAAAGTTTCGATTCATCGACACCGCCGGAATCCGCCGCAAGGGTAAGACCCATTTGATGGCAGAAAAACTTTCCGTCGTCATGGCTCGCAAGCATCTGGAAGCCGCCGACGTGGCGATCATGGTGATCGATGCGACCGAAGGCGTGAGCGCGCTGGACGCCACGATCGCGGGCTACGCGCACGAGAGCGGGCGCTCGGTAATTATCATCGTCAATAAATGGGATTTGATTACCAGCGGCAAGAGTCGCGGAGTGAGCCAATCCAAAGCCGCGCGTATGCAGGATAGCAAGCGTCCCGCCGACCGCGAAGCGTACGAATACAAGCTGCGGGACTCGCTAAAATTTCTCAGTTACGCGCCGGTATTATTTGTGTCGGCGTCGACCGGAGTCGGCACGGACAAAATTTTCCCGACACTGGAAGAAGTTGCGAAAGAACGCCGCAAGCGCATCGGCACCGGAGAGATGAATCGCTTCGTAAAGACGGTAGATTTCGACCGCGCTGCCGTCCCCGCCCGGCAGCAGGTGAAGATTTATTACATGACGCAGTCATCGGTATCTCCGCCAACCTTCGTGCTCTTCACCAATCGAAAAGTACAACTGCATTTTTCCTACGTACGTTTCCTGGAAAATCAAATCCGAAAAGCGTTTGGATTTGTGGGCACCCCAATCTGGATCAAGAACCGGGCACGGGATTAAAGCTCAAAATACATGCATGCTCGACTGCTAATGAACGAAGTGCCGTGCAATGGCGATGTGGACCGGAGGGTGAGATGGGAGGCGCAAGCGGAATTTTGGGCCCCCAGGATCAAGAGGCCTGGATTCGGTTCAGGGGTAGAACTGTCGGAGCGGTTGTCCTGGCTGGGTTCGGTGCCTATTCGATGTACTGGTGGACGCTGGCCGCCATCCAGACCGGGCGAAAAGCTTGGTTTTACGGAATCGCAGTGATTACAGCAATGTTTTTAGTGTGGTCGATCGCCCAGCTTGTCATCTTCTGGCACGCGCCCAAAGCTGATATCAACAAGGTGCGAAGGAGGTTCTACGCGATCCGGTTCGGTATCATCCTCGGGATAGAGGTGGCTGCGATAGTTCTCGGTGGACCGGTATTGGGCCATTTTCAGAGGAGCGACTTAGTGCCGCAATGGATTGACGCAATCGTGGGACTTCACTTCTTCCCTCTTGGCAAACTTTTCAAACTGCCTCTTTATTACGTAACCGCTTCGGCGATATTGCTATCCTCTATTGGTTCGCTTCTGATTCCCGCGGGCCCGCTCCGCCTCGCCACCAACGCTGGCGGTACTGCCGTCGCTTTGTGGATATCGAGCTTAATTATTCTCAGCAAAAATCCGTCGTATCTGCCTAGCCGATAAAACATGCCACTAACCAAATTCACCCACGACCCAATAGTTCAACGACTCCGCTGGGTCATGATTGGCGCCATGCTTTTCAGCGTAGTCAACTCATTTTCTGGCCAGCCACAAAGTTATGAATGTCCTTCTGTGAAGCTTGCCAACTCAACCGTTCAGTAAACTTTGGAAGAACCACATGGCATCCGCACTATCGATGGGATTGGTATAGTTTGAATCAGAAAGGAGAAGCCATGCGCGATGTGATTGCTACCAAAGATGCGCCGCATGCTATCGGTCCGTATTCGCAGGCTATACGGGCGAACGGATTTGTATTTGTTTCCGGACAAGTTGCCATCGATCCAGCGACGCAGCAGGTGATCGTTGGCGATGTCGGCCAGCAAACTGACCGGGTGCTGAAGAATCTCGAGGCCATATTAAAAGCTGCGGGAAGCAGTCTCGAAAAAGTCGTGCGATCTACCGTTTTCTTAAAAGATATGGGGGACTTTGCGGCCATGAATCAGGTCTATGCCCGCTATTTCAATTCAGCACCGCCAGCTCGCTCTACGGTGGAAGCGGCGCGCTTGCCAAAAGATGTTCGGGTCGAAATTGATGTGATTGCGTTAGCGTAATTCCCCCTCGCTGTGATAAACATTTACGGGGAGAAATCAACTGATGAAGATTCTGATTTTGCTTTCTATATTTAGCTTCGCGGCATTGACGCTCTTCGCCCAGGGCAACAGCGCTCCTACGAAAGTTACCGGCAAAGGTATGTCGACGGCTGACGGTTTGCAGTACTGGGACCTTAAAGTTGGAACCGGACCGACGGCGGAAAAAGGGCAAACCGTGAAAGTCCATTACACCGGATGGCTGACGACGGGCAAGAAATTCGACAGCTCTGTAGACCGCGGCGAGCCATTCACTTTCAGCCTGGGTCAAGGTCAGGTAATCAAGGGATGGGACGAGGGTGTCGAAGGCATGAAAGTTGGCGGGAAGCGCCAGCTCAGAATCCCTCCGGATCTCGGCTATGGTCCGCGAGGCGCAGGCGGAGTAATTCCTCCGAATGCGATCTTGATTTTTGATGTGGAATTGCTGGGCGTCCGCTAAAGGACGCTCTAGGCTTTGACTACTTTGCCGCTGCGCAGGCAAGAAGTGCATACCCGAATGCGCTTCCCTACGCCCTTTACCTTGGCGTGAACTGGACGCAAGTTGACATTCCAGCGGCGCCGGCTGACATTGTGCGCGTGACTGATCGTATTCCCAAACTGCGGTCCCTTGCCGCAAACATCACAAACGTGTGCCATGACTGCTCCCGTAAAAATAGTTAGACTCCTATTCTAGCGAAGTCGATGAGTTTGTGCCAATCGTCACCGTCTTCGTTGCTCCCATCAGCAAAAAGGCAGGAATGCTGAAAAGAAGGCCTCCGGCAAGAGACAGCACGACGAACCACACCCAGGAAAGCTTTCCGACATTCCATCTTACGAACAGATAGGCGAGCAGAATCATCGCCAGAAATGCATCAGAGATGAACCCCAGCGCAACCGGGTTGCGAAATGCGGCGGAAACATTAGACCAATGCCGGATGGTGCCATAAAGGGCGATTCCATTGGGTCCGACTAAGCCGAAAATGCTGACTGTCCAGAGCCACGAACGCTCGCGGTTGGTGAATGTGAAATTGCTCACGGATTTGAGTCGTCGACGCGAAGATTTTACGCCTTTGAATTTCAACCTGCTATCTAGATGCCGGGTAATGTGTACTCAAGATCGTACGAGTGCTGTCCATTCGCGATCACGATAGTAAAAGTGCCGGCGATTCCTTTGAGTTCTCCGGTGCCCGAGCCTGGTACGACCGAGATAGACATCTTATTTCCATTGTGATCCATCGTAGCGGAGTGCTGGAGAGCGAAACTGCCCTGCTTTCCGGCGAGCGATCCGGTTACAATCTCGATGGCAACGTAACCTGCCTTGCCTTCTTTTGGATTGCCGGCGGAGAACATTTCTCCCTTGGTGGTTGCCTCGAGATCGCCGTGGATTTGTTTGTCGATGGAGAAGCGGGAAACCCCCTCGGCGGGTGGCGGAGTTAAAGGCTTGATATCGACCTTAAATGTGCCGTGAGCATGGTGCGGCATTAGGTTCTCCTTCTGCTGGGCGGATGTTAACGCAGGAAAGCAGCGCAAGCGCAAAGACGACGGAGGCGACGCGCGGCATGAATAGTTATTCTACAACGCGAATGGTTCTTCCCGTTTGGGCGGAGCGCCGGGCCGCATCCAAAATTTCAGTGACGATAACGTTGGTTTCGAGCGAGGAAAGTCCCTCAGCTTTAAGCTTGCCGTCGATCACGGCGCGGAAATATGCCAAAGAATTATTGTAGGGCGCGGGTAAAGCGGCGGCCGAAATCTGCTCTTCTTTTCCTTCTTGGGGCCCTTCGTGGCGGCGCACTCGGATGTCGCCACTGGCAATTGTTATGACGTAGCCGGTTTGTCCGTAAACCTCCATATCTTTGCGGCCGAAGGGCCAGTTCCACGACGCCTGAATAATCGCCTGAGCTGTGGGATAGGTCAGGATTATTGTCGCCTCGTCATCCACACGCGGATACACGGATGGTTTGAGGTGCTGAGTGATCGCGGTAACTGTATCGGGACGCCGCCCATCCATGAGCCAGGTTGCAAGGTCTGCACCATAGCAACCGAAATCGAACAGAGCGCCACCTCCGTCGAGCTTGGGATCGGTGAGCCAGGCGAGAAACTCGGGCGGCACGCCAATTTCCTTTGGCCCCTGATGTCCATCATGAACCACAATTTTGCGGATGGGGCCGAGGCTGCCGCTCCCAACGAGGTCATAGGCAGCGTGGTTGCTGGGATACCAGGTCGTCTCGTAGTTCACCAGCACGTGGATTTTTCCCTGGCGGGCTGATCGTTCGATGGCGCGGGCATCGTCGGAACTTACCGCCAGCGGTTTTTCCATCATGACATGCACCCCGTGGCGAGCGCATATTTCCACAACGCGCCGGTGATCGTAAGTGGTGGTGTAGACGAGTACGGCTCTCGGGCTGGTCTTATTCAGCATTCCTTCCAAGCTTGAATAGAACAGGGATTGTGCCAGCCCGTACTGGTTGGCATATTTCAGAAAGAGTTGATGATCGGGCTCGGCAATTCCGGTAAGTTCTATTTCAGGGCTGTGCAGATATTCGCGGAAGAATCCATCTACGTGTCCGTGTACCAGTCCAACGATGGCGATGCGCAGAGGCGCGTGGTTCGGTTGGGTCGACTGCGCATGAAGATGTGCAAGTGATAAAAAGGAGAGTAGAAATGTCAGATGAATCCAAAGGCGCGTATGCATCGAGGCGGTCAATGTTAATAGTCAGTGCCGGCACTACGTTTAATGAAAAATGCCGCTATGTATAAAACCGCGCCCAGGTAGATCGCGAAATCAGAATGGACAGTTACTGGGCACCAGACCATTAATTCGAATCCAGAAAAATACCAATTGAAGCTGCGATCTTTGTCCAAGCCCATAGAGCGTTGGTTTTTCTTCGTGGCCACGCGACGGCAATAGGAACCAGCCAGAATAGTAGCAGCCACCCAAAAAAAAGCTTAGAAGCAGCACTCACAGGCGCCTCTGTTCTCAGTTCGGCGTGATCGTTCAGACCCGCCGACCGTCCTTAGCCGCAGGTCCCGGCCGCAGCTATTATGCAATACTTGTAAGCGTGGCCGCGTCGGATCCGAAATCGGTAAAAGTTAATTTGACTACGGGCACGGGTGTGGACATCCAGTGGGCGGACGGCCATCAATCGCACTATTCATTTCCCTTCTTGCGGGATGCTTGTCCCTGCGCGCTGTGCGATGAGGAACGAACGAAAGCCGGACGCGCCTTTGGCGAGCCTGCGAAATCGACCGCAGCTTTACCGATGTTCAAAGCGGCCGCGAAGCCGCTGACTGCGGAACCGGTAGGCAAATATGCGATTAAATTCAATTGGAATGACGGTCACGAATTGGGAATTTATTCCTGGCGTTTCTTGCGGGACGTGTGTCCGTGCGAGGAGTGCAAATCGGCGGTAAAAGCCAAGACAGGATGACCCTTACCGATCTAACTTATCCGCGACGCTGAAGAATAAGCCCGGTGTCGCCCGCTATATCCAAGATTTAAGAGCCTGCGGGAAACGTCGATTTAGTCCCACGCGCTTTCAGCGGCATAGTCGTTTAAACTATCAATCTTGCGCGCTTTATTTACATTTTTCCTGGCTGGCATTCTGGCTGTTGCGGGATGGCTGGCATGGGCGCTGTTGACCCCAATCGCCCCGGCTAGCCAGAAATTTATTTTGCTACGGCCCGGGTTCTCGACGCGACGAATTGCCGGTGAACTGCGCTCTGCGGGCGTGATTCGCAATGCCGACGCCTTTATTCTTTGGCACTACCTGCATCATCGCCGTTCTCTGAAGGCGGGAGAATATCTTTTCGAAAAATCGGCGGATGCAGTGAATATTCACAACCGTCTCGCGCGCGGAGATATCTATGTTCACACCGTCGTAATCCCTGAAGGATTTAATATTTTCGACATAGCGCAAGCGATGCAGGACGCAGGCCTGTGCTCGAAGCAGGAATTCCTTGAAGCCGAAATGAACGGATCAGCATTGATCGCGGATGTGGCACCAGACGCAAAAACTTTGGAGGGATATCTTTTCCCCAATACTTATGAATTCACCCGCACCCAGAGTACGCAAGAAATGTTGGCCGCGATGGTCAAACAATTCCGCCAGGTGGCGCGGCAAATCGACTTGAATTCCGACGTGGAGAAAACCGTAACCATCGCTTCGATTATCGAAAAAGAGACGTCGGTGCCCGACGAGGCGCCCCGCGTCGCCAGTATTTATTACAATCGGCTCGACAAAAAAATGCCTCTGCAAGCCGATCCCAGCGTGATCTATGCGGAGCTTTTAAACGGCGCTTACAATGGCGCTCTTCACCATGCCGACATGCAGTTTAGCTCCGCTTACAATACCTATGCCCACGCTGGCTTGCCTCCGGGACCGATTGCGAATCCCGGGAGGATATCGCTGGAGGCCGCCATGCATCCCGCCATTACCGATTCTCTATATTTCGTAAGTGACGGAAATGGGCACCACCGCTTCGCTCAAACGCTTGAAGAACATAATCGAAACGTCGCCGCTTATCGTCACGCAGTCGAGGGCAAATGAACTAATATCCACCCATGATCGCCATATCCCCTGCGACTTCCACTCGCTTATACTCATCTAACGCGTAACTGATTTGAGCCCAATGCCTTCTACACCGAGAAGACTCCGCGTTGTTTTTATTTTGCTGGCTGCAATGCCATTAGCTGGATGTCTTTTTCGCTCACATGCGGTAAAGCCGCCGATTAATGCCACAGCGTTGCAATCGGCGACCCAGCAGCAACTTATCGATTACATCAATGATCAGGCCGCCAAGATTCACTCTATGCAGGCGACCGTCGATATCGATACCGCCGTTGGAGGAGCGAAGAAGGGAAAAGTCACCGATTACCAGCAGATTCGCGGTTACGTCCTGGCGCGCAAACCTTCCATGTTGCGGATGATCGGGTTAATGCCAATCGTACGCAATCGCGCATTCGATATGGTGAGTGATGGTCAAGATTTCAAACTTTGGATTCCGCCTAAAAACCGGTTCGTGATTGGCCGCAATGATGTGCAGACTAATAATCCCCAGCAGCCGTTGGAAAATCTGCGGCCGGAGGTGATCTACAATGCTCTGCTAATCCGAAAGATCGATCCCGAGAACGATATTGCGGTGCGGGAAAATCATTCCAATGTCGTTACCGATTCCAAGGGACGCAACATCCTTAATTCCGACTACGTGATCGACATCATAAGAAAGGGCAATCAAGGGTGGTTTCTGAGTCGCAAGGTTGTTTTCAGCCGCGCCGATCTGTTACCTTCCCGCCAACTCATCTACACCGAGGATGGAGAGCTCGCCACTGACGCCCGGTACGAGACGTATAAGGATTATGACAGCATAAAGTTTCCTTCGCGGATTGAGATTTCAAGGCCGCAGGAGGAATACGACATCACACTAAGCTTTGTAAAGCTAGAGCTGAATTTGGATTTGCCGGATTACAGGTTCACCTTAGATCAGCCTCCAGACGCCGAAGTGATTCGGTTGGATAAGCCGAACACCACCCCACAGAAGTAGAGAAATGGATTTATTCAGTGAGGCACGCCACCGATGAATAAGATGGTCATCGCCAACCTGGTACATCGGCCGGTGCGTTCAATGATAAGCATCGTGGCCGTGGCCCTCGAAGTAACTCTCATCCTTCTGATCGTCGGATTGTCGGTCGGAATGTTAAGCGATCAGCGTGACCGCCAGGCGGGCATCGGCGCGGATGTCATTGTGCAACCGCCCAATTCGTCTTTTATACAAGGCTTGTCCAGCGCACCCGTATCCGTAAAAGTTGGGGACATAATTCGGCGTTTGCCTCATGTGATGCAGGTGTCGCCCGTCATCACGATGGTTTCTACTGCGGGCACGGTCGAAGTAATTTATGGCATCGACCTGAAAACGTTCGAAGCGTTGGGCAGTCCGTTCCACTATCTTTCCGGCGGTCCATTTCAAGGACCGGAAGATGTTCTGGTAGACGATTATTTTGCCCGTTCCCAACATGTTCAGGTTGGCGACTCGATTTCAATTTTGAACCACAAATTTCGCATCTGCGGAATCGTCGAGCATGGCAAGGGCGCGCGCAAGTTTCTGCCCATCACAACACTTCAGGATTTGATGGGCAGCGAAGGAAAAGCATCCGTCTTTTACGTCAAGTTAGACGATCCCGCAAATTCCGATGCGGTCGTCAAAGAGGTTCACGACATACCGGGCATGCAGCAATACGCGGTCCGCTCCATGCGCGAATATCTTTCCATGATGACCCCGGCGAATTATCCCGGCCTATCGAGTTTCATCGATGTTGTTATCGGCATTTCGGTGATTGTCGGATTCATTGTTATTTTTCAGGCTATGTACACAGCCGTGATGGAGCGTACGCGAGAGATTGGCATCCTTAAATCGATTGGCGCGTCGAAGCTGTACATCGTGAATGTGATTTTGCGAGAAACGATACTGCTTGCTGTGGCCGGAATTATTGTTGGAATAGTTTTCAGCATGGCGGCTCGCGAGGGAATTCATCATCGCTTGCCGACGCTCAATGTGATCGTAAACTTGAGCTGGATTTTAAGAGCCACCGGAATCGCGATTGTAGGAGCGATTTTGGGCGCTCTATATCCGGCTTACAAGGCGGCGCAAAAAGATCCGATCGATGCGCTGGCCTACGAGTAATCTGAAGCGACTGCTACCAAAATTACGGCGATTTGTCAGTGACGCCCGTCACTTCATCTTGCCGCCCGATAGCGCAGACTAATTCGGCCTCTATGCTATCGGGTCGTCTCACTCAAACGACGCTCCACTTTCTTGACTTTATCTCTGCACGTTTAATGCCCCGCCCGCAACTCGCTGAGCACGCCCGAACTGGCCGTCGGGGCGAAGAGGATGCTTATTTCCATCTGCGCCGGCTCGGTTACGTAATTGTGGCGCGCAATTTTCGCTCACCGCGCCGTCACGGTGAAATCGACTTGATCGGATGGGACAAAGACTTTCTTTGCTTCATTGAAGTCAAAACGCGCACCTCGCACGACGTAAAGCCGGCGGAAACTGCCGTGGATCGCCGAAAGTGGAAGCAGCTTAAAGCTACCGCCCGCGAATATATGCGTCACCTTCCCGACGATTTGCAGTGGCGCTTCGATGTGATCACCGTGTATTATGATCGGCATTCCGGCCAGCCGAAGTTCCAATTGTTTCAGAATGCCCTTCCGACGTCGTAATATAAATTCAAGACTGTGGGTTGGTGAGGGGGGAGTGGTTGCCTGAGCTTAGAAAAGATCCGATCGTGGGGCGATGGGTCATCATTTCTACGGATCGCGCGAAACGGCCCACGGATTTCGCCCGCGAGGCAATTAAATACAAGGGCGGATTTTGTCCCTTTTGTTATGGGAATGAAGCCAAAACGCCGCCGGAGATTCAGGCATATCGACCCAGCCAAAATGGAGGGCCCCCGCCGCAGCGCGATTCTCCCGGTTGGACAGTTCGCGTCGTTCCCAACAAATTTCCTGCCCTCGGAATCGAGGGCAATCTAAATCGCCAGGCTGAGGGCATGTTCGACAAGATGAACGGCATCGGAGCCCATGAAGTTATTATCGAAACCCAGGACCACAGCGCAAGCCTCGGAACGCTTCCAGTAAAACGAATCGAAGACATACTTTGGACATTCCGCGATCGCATTCTCGATCTAAGAAAAGACCAGCGCTTCAAATATATTTTGATTTTCAAAAATCATGGCGAGGCTGCGGGCGCGTCACTGGAACATCCTCACTCGCAGCTTATTGCATTGCCAATCTTGCCGATTTACGTAGTGGAAGAAATTGAGGGGGCGAAACAATATTACATCTATAAAGAGCGCTGTGTTTTCTGCGACATCATCCGGCAGGAAAGCGAATCAGGCACCCGCGTGGTGGCGGAAAATGAAGGCTTTCTGACCATCGCTCCGTACGCGCCCAGGTTCCCGTTCGAGACTTGGATTCTTCCCAAGCAACACGAATCAGCGTTCGAGAATTCTTCCTCGCAAACTTTCGAGAACCTGGCGAAAGCTCTGAAAGTTTTGCTGACCCGCGCCGACCGCGTTCTTGATAATCCGCCGTACAACCTGGTGATTCACAGTTCTCCAGTCCAGGATCCGATCAACGATCATTATCACTGGCACATCGAGTTCATGCCGAAGCTGACCAAGACCGCCGGATTCGAATGGGGCACCGGCTTCTATATCAATCCCACGCCGCCCGAGGAAGCGGCGAAGTTTCTGCGCGAGGCAAGCGTCGAAGAAGTGATGCCGGCGAAATTCGGAAAGTAACTAGCCCTGGGTTTTATCCAGAAATTCCGAGTGCCATGCCATTTGAATGCTTTCGAGTTTGCCCTCGCTGGATTTCTTCACATCATCCTTAAATTCCGGCAGTTCGGTAATGTAGCGATGCAAATCTGTGAATCGCACTTCCAGCGGATTCACATCGGGATGTCTTTCCGAAAGCAAAATCCCGATATCGTCGGCGTCGTTCCATGTCAATTCTTTCGGCATGTTTTTTCCTTTGGCGAAACAGAAGTCTAGTGTTCTTCGGAGACGTAGTTGCGGTTCCACGCCGGAATTTCCACGACCACTTTGCCCGGCTTGGTGATAACTGCCTGGCAACCTAGCCGAGAGTTTAGCTGGAGATCAGCCGCCATATCAAGCCGGTCAGCCTCATCGTCATCCATCTCAGATAAATTCTGCGCGCCTTCCTTTACCCAAATATGGCAGGTGGTGCAGGCGCAATTGCCGCCGCATGCGTGGTCGAGCTTTATGCCATTGTTGAGCGCCACATCAAGAAGCGACTGCTCTTTGCCATGGTCTTTGTAGGGCAGTTTGCCATTCTCGAATTGCACCACTTTGCCCTCGGGAAGGAACGTGACCTCGACAGTATTTTCTCCCATGCCCTCTTCCATTACGGTTCCTGCGCTGCTGCTTTTTGGTTCATTCATTTTTTATGCCTTCAAACTTTCTGATAAGGCGCGCGACGCTCCATGGAATCTAGTCACTCGCCAGAGACGCCAAAAGCTTCGTCATTGCAGCAATCGTCACTGCCGTCTCCGCTCCCAACGAATGTCGTACAGCGAGCCAGTTAGGATCGTTGTAAGTAATCTTCGCCCCTCCCGATTGATCCTCCCAAACTAATATTTTCAGCGGAAGATCAATTCCCGCAACCTGATTCGCCAACATCAATTTCGTTCCCGCTGCCGGATTGCCAAATGTAATTACCACGGTCGGACGCAACTCCAAACCTACTTCTTTCGCCGCCGCCGCGTGGTCTATAAGCGAAAATACTTTCATGCCGGCCGATTGAATCGCAGTTTGCAAGCGCTCCAACGTTTCTGCCGCGGGGTATTCGCTGCTGACCGTAACCAGTCCGGCCGCGTTCATTCAAAATCCGCTTTTGCCACGGGATGCGCGGTATTTATCCGCTCCGCCATATCGCTCTGATCCATCGACTTGCCTTTAAGCGCTGTGGTGACGGCCGTATCCATCATTAATTCCGCTAGCCCCATGGTTCCCTGGTTCAATGCGTCGATGGCATCGCGAATCGCATGATAATCGTCTTTATCTTTCGTTGCTTTCAGCGTTTTTTCCTGCTCGGCGATTTTCTGTTTCTCAATGCTGGTAAGTTGTCCCCAGGCTGGGCTGGTTCTTCCTTTTTCCAGCGCGTCCAAAATGGTGTCGGCTTCATTGCGCGCTTCGATCACTTGCCGCTGGCGAAAGTCCTCTTCCGCATTATCGAAAGACTCCAATATCATCCCTTCGACCTGTTCGTCGGTCAGGCCGTAACTCGGCTGCACTTCGATTTCGGATTCTTTTCCGCTCCGCTGCTCTCGCGCCGTCACATGCAGAATACCGTTCGCATCAATAAGGAATTTAACCTCGATGCGCGGAAGCCCCGCCTGCATGGGAGGAATGTTCTTCAGGTCGAATCGCGCCAACGACCGGCAATCTTTCGCCAGTTCGCGTTCGCCCTGCAATACATGAATAGCGACATTCGCCTGCCCATCGACTTGCGTCGTGTAATGCTGCGTCGCGGATGCCGGAATGGTCGAATTCCGCAGGATAATTTTATCGGTAACGCCTCCTGCAACTTCAATTCCGAGAGATAGAGGAGTGACATCGAGCAGCAACATATCCTGTGTCGCTTCCGATCCGCCCGCCAGGATATTCGCCTGCACCGCAGCGCCCAGGGCAACGACTTCATCGGGATTCAGATTGGTGTGCGGTTTGCGTTCGAATAAGTCCTGCACAATTTCCCTGACTCTTGGGATTCGCGTAGAACCGCCGACCAATACAACCTCGTCCAGTTGCTCAGTTTTGAGGCCGGCATCTTTCAGAGCTTGTTTACACGGGCCAATCGTTCGCTCAATCACTGGACTGATCAGGGTTTCGAATTGCTCGCGCGTAATCTCGCGCAGATAGTTTTTGCCTCCCGGCAATTCGACCGCGAGCTTAGTCGAAGATTGGGATGACAATGCAATTTTTGCTTCGATCACGGCTTTCCGGATCGTGGCCACGGCTTCACCATTGCGCGAAACGTCGAGACCGAGATCGCCTTTGATGTCAGCCACGGCAATTGCGATTATTAGATTGTCGATATCGTCACCGCCAAGATGCGTGTCGCCATTGGTTGCGATGACTTCAAAAATTCCATCATGCAACTTCAGAATCGAGACATCAAAAGTTCCGCCGCCGAAATCGTAGACCGCAACCGTGCCGTTTTGCTTTTTGTCGAGTCCATAGGCCAGCGAAGCCGCTGTCGGCTCATTCACCAGGCGTAGCACTTCGAGGCCAGCGATTAGTCCCGCATCTTTTGTCGCCTGCCGCTGCGCATCATTGAAGTACGCCGGCACCGTTATCACAGCTTTCGTTACCGGAGCGCCGAAAAACCGCTCGGCGTTGCGCTTCAGTTGCCGCAGAATGAATGCTGAAATCTCTGGCGGCGTGAAGGTCTTGTCCCCGAGGTTGATGCGAAGAACTTCACCGGATGCTAGATCGTCTGCCAGTTGAAACGGGAACAACTTCAATTCCTGCTGCACGTCTTCAATTCCGCGGCCCATCAGGCGTTTAATCGAATAAACCGCACGCTCGGGAGTCTCGATCAAATACTTTCGCGCCGCGTTCCCGACCACGATGCGATCATTCTCATCAAGTGCAACAACGGAAGGCACGAGGTTCAACCCGTCCTCGCCTGGAATTACGACAGGACTATCCCCCTGCATGAACCCCACCAGGGAGTTCGTGGTTCCAAGATCAATTCCGACAATGCGTTCCATAATCATTGGGTAATAGTGCGTTCAATTTCCAATCGCGAAATCACCCAATTAACAAACTACTCAATGTTCCATCGCTTCGTTCACATCGCGCACCAGATTCCGTATGTACGAGCGCCGGTTCAGCAAATCCGCCATCTTGGCCAATGCCTGGGTGCGATTTGTCTCTGGCGCTTTCTCATCCAACGAATCCCACTCGCGCCAGTAAACTTTCAACTCGTCCGACAGCGCCTCGTATTTTTTTTCCAGCTCTCCGCGATGCCTGTCTAATTCCTGAATCAGCGACGGATCGCTCTCTCCGCCCTGCTTGCTCATGCGCAGTTCTTCCAATTGCATGTTCAATTCAAAAACTTCCTCCAGCAAGTCTTCGGGGACAACCTGCTTCTTAGCCTGCCCGGAAGCTCGAGCCTTCTCGGTCGCGGCCTTCGATTGCTCTTCGAGTTCGATTCCCTCCAGCCGCAATAAATATTCCGTTCGCGCGATGGGACCTTTCAGCGTGCGATAGGCATCGTTCAATTGTGAACTTTGCTGGAGGCTCCATTCCCGCTGGCGCTCGTCGAGGCGCGCCGACATGTCCGGGTGCAGCCGCCGGCTCAGCGCGTAAAATTCTTTTTGCAGCGCATCGACATTAATATTCAACTTGCGCGGCAGTCCGAAAAACGAAAAATAATCTTTGGTCCCGGCAGGGACAACAATTTCCGATTGAGCAATTTCGTTCATGATGAATTGTTCGGCACCGATGGAGCGCCGGGCGTCCTCACCGACAGGACGAGCGGGACGCCCGTCCTCCCCCATACATCTTCAGCTGAATGACGTGCCGCACCCGCACGATTTCGTCGAGTTAGGATTCACGAAAACGAATCCCTGCTGCATGAGGGTTTCCTGGTAGTCCAGCGTCATGCCGTGAAGATAGATAAACGATTTCGGATCCACGAACACGCGCACGTCGCCGAACTGAAAGATGCGGTCCCGCTCCCGCGGCTGAGTGTCGAAGCGAATGTTGTAACTCAATCCCGAACACCCTCCGCCCTGCACGCCTAGACGAAGCCCGCCCTGCTCCGGCGAAATCCCTTCCTTCACAATGGCAGTGCGGATTTTCGCGAGCGCCTTCTCCGTCACCACCACCCCGCCTTTCGGGCGGGGCGCAGCCTCAGAGGTTTTCGTCACGTCGTCATCCGTCAACGTCGTCATCGTCTCAGCCTAGGCAATTACTGAACAGCAACGGCGGCCGCGACCGGATTCGGCGTCGCTTGTTTCTTCTTCCAGTCCTGAATCGCGGCGCGGATGGCATCTTCCGCCAGCACCGAGCAGTGAATCTTTACCGGAGGCAGCGCCAGTTCCTTCACGATCTCGGTATTCTTGATCTGCAATGCCTCTTCGACCGTCTTGCCCTTTACCCACTCGGTGGCAAGCGAAGATGAAGCAATTGCAGAGCCGCATCCGAAAGTCTTGAACTTGGCTTCTTCAATGACATTCGTCTGCGGATTGACTTTGATTTGCAGCTTCATAACGTCGCCGCATTCCGGCGCGCCGACCAGGCCAGTGCCGACCTCGGAGCTGTTCTTGTCCAAAGAACCCACGTTGCGCGGATTCGAATAATGATCCAGTACCTTATCGCTATATGACATTTCGTCTCCTCAAAAAATTCTAGATTTAGTGCGCTACTTCGGCAGCCCACTTTACTGATTTGATATCGATGCCCTCTTTCGCCATTTCGTAAAGCGGAGAAAGTTCGCGCAACCGCTCCACGGTCTCAATTACGCGATCAGCTACGTAATCAACTTCGGCCTCGGTATTGAAGCGTCCGATGCCAAAGCGAATCGAACTGTGTGCCAGATCGTCTCCGGTGCCGAGAGCCTTTAATACATAAGATGGCTCAAGTGTCGCCGACGTACATGCCGAGCCGCTCGAAACCGCGATGTCGTTGATGCCCATCAGCAGCGATTCGCCCTCAACGTATGCAAAGCTGATATTTAGATTGCCGGGCAAACGGTGCTCCATCGTTCCATTGATGTACACCTCATCCAATCGGCCCATAATTTTGTCTTTCAACCGATCACGCAGAGCACCGAGATGCGCAGCTTCCTTCGCCATCTCTTCGGAAGCAATCGCGCACGCCTTGCCAAGTCCGACGATCCCTGCGACATTCAACGTTCCCGATCGCATACCACGCTCATGCCCGCCGCCATCGATGATCGGCGAAATCTGCACTCGAGGATTCTTGCGCCGCACGTAAAGTGCGCCCACACCCTTCGGCCCATACATCTTGTGGGCCGAAATCGAAAGCAAATCGATGTTCTGTTTGTTCACATCAATCGGAACTTTGCCCACTGCCTGCGTCGCATCGGTATGGAAAATCACGCCGCGCTCGTGACAAATCTTGCCAATCTCTGCTACCGGCTGTAGGACGCCGATTTCATTGCTCGCCGCCATGATCGTGACCAAAATTGTCTTGTCGTCTATGGCTCGCTTGAGATCTTCGAGATCGATCAGCCCATTTTTCTGCACGGGCATGTAGGTCACACGATATCCATATTTTTCCAGCCGCTTGCAGGTGTCGAGCACGGCTTTGTGCTCAGTCACCGCCGTGATGATGTGATTTCCTTTTTCGCGATACATCTCGGCAACGCCCTTGATCGCCAGGTTGTCGCTCTCCGTCGCGCCCGAGGTAAAAATTATTTCCTTGGGAGTCGCGCCAATCAACTTCGCAATCTGCTCACGGGCAATGTCGACGCCTTCTTCCGCAGCCCATCCGAAGGAATGATTCCGACTCGCCGAATTTCCAAACTTCTCCATAAAGTAAGGCAACATTGCTTCCAGAACCCGCGGGTCCATCGGCGTCGTCGCGTGATTATCCATATAAACTGGCAGCTTCACTCCGTTGGGTTCCGTGCGCTGCTCTTGAACCGCCGTCTTCGCATCCGTGCTCATCGTTTGTTCTCCATACCCAATTAAGATAATGACAAAGTAACCAATTCCTTTTCCTTCTTCGCCGGTTCGGTTTTTTCCGCCGCCTCAGCTTGTTCCCGCATATCCGCTATAGTGATCCGCCGCAGCACATCTTCGATGCTGTCGTTCACTCGCCGCAACGGTTCGCGAATCGTGCAGCGCTCGCTCTGATCGCATTCGCCGCGAATAGTAATGCACGACGTAATAAACAGCGGCCCATCAATTGCGCGAATCACTTCGAAGGCGGTGATCTTTCCAGCATTCCGCGCCAGCGTATAACCGCCCTTGGTGCCGTGCTGCGATTGCAGCAATCCCGCCTTCACTAGTCGCTGCAAAATCTTGGCCAGCGCCTCGACCGGAATCCCATAAGAATCCGCCACATCCTTGGCGCTGCAAGCTCCCCGGTCGGCATGTTCGGCGAGATGCTTCATCGCCATCAATCCGTAATCCGCTTTTTTGGTTAACTTGAGCAACGGTGGCCTATCCCAAGTACGACTGTTTTGGTCGGATATAGGTATTCTAACGGCCAATCGCCGCGGACGCAACCGTTAGCAGCTAATGGTCGCCTGTGGCAGCCAGATGTAAGTCTTGACGGGTGAAGCGTTTAAGCTCGGAACTTTTTGAGTCGTACTCGGTTGCCCTCTGTTTCAAGATCCTGCTGGAAAATCAGCCGCAGAGAGGAGGGGGATCCCAGAAAATTGCACCCCCGCACACGCGCGCGTCACATAACTGTCGGCACTTGACAACCACAGGTACGGGAGCTAAAAATACGGAAATTTCCCCGCGAATATCGTCCCTTCCTCATATTCGCGCGGAAACCAGATTTATGATTCCAAGCCATCCGCAACAACTCCCCGAGAAAAGAGCCGTCATGCCACCATGCAAGCATCCGCGCGTGCAAATTGTCGCCCGCGAAGAGGATGCCGAGTTCGTCGAATGTCTCGATTGCCGCGAAATCTTTGAGTCCAGTGAATTCAAAGACATGGCCATCGAAGACACCACGCTCGCCAACGAACTGTAAGAATTCTCTGCCTCGAACCAAAGTAATGACGCGAGGCCATATCTTCTTGTAGCCAGACTTTGCGCTTGTTAATGTCGGCGAAGGGCAATCTATGTCCATGGAAAAGGAAGCGCCGCTTTCAGCTCTCGTAGTCGACGATTCCATGCTGATTCGCCACACCGTTTGCCGCTTCCTCGAGGATCTCGGATTTTCGGTAGAATCTGCAACCAATGGACTGGAAGCGCTCGAACACGTGAAGCGCCGGATCCCTCACCTGATCATCACCGACATGAGTATGCCGAAGATGACTGGTGGGGACCTCATCACAGCGTTGAGAAGCGATCCCGAGACGGCGGCAGTTCCAGTAATAGTGCTGGCCGGAAGAAGCAGTGGTTTTCAGGAGGGCGAAAGACGCGCAAATTTCGCCATCTTCAAAGACATCGACATCGAAAATCAACTTAGAAAAGGGTTGCAAACCGTTCTTGGGGATAAAGCTTTCGCGAACTCAAGCGGCCGCTAGCCTAAACCGACCGACTATTGAGAGCCAGCCCTGGCTCCGCGGAAAAATCCATCGCCGCAAAATCTTTAACCATCAGTTTCGGATAAGCGGCAGCCGCGATCATTGCCGCATTGTCAGTCGAAAGTGAACGCGACGGAAAGTAAACCTGAATTCCTTCCTTTGAACAATTTTCTTCAAAACTGCGGCGCAGCTCATTATTGGCGGCGACACCTCCCGTAACAAATAACGTAGCGGCTTCGTAGCCTCGAGATGCCTCCAGGCTTTTTCGCACCAGGTCGTCAACCATGGTTCGCTGGAATGACGCGATAAGGTCGAGCGTTCGCTGGTCGCAAGTTGACTGGTAATCTTCGACGGTCGGTTTGCTGATGCGGCTTATTTCGTCTTTCCGTCTTTCTATTTCTGGTCGTAGATTCTCGGTCTCAACGTAGCGCAGGACCGCGGTCTTGATTCCGCTGTAGGAAAAATCGAAGCGCTGCTCGTTTGAAGCGGAAGTCTTATCGTTCCGGTCGCGATGTTTGATCTGCGGAGAAGCAAACTTCACCGCCTTGGGGTCGCCGAACCGGGAAAGCTTGTCGATGACTGGGCCGCCCGGATATCCCAGCCCGAGAAGTTTCGCAACTTTATCGAAGGCTTCTCCGGCCGCGTCGTCGCGCGTTCGTCCAATATTTCGGTAAGACCATATCCCTTGTTTCTCCTCCGCCAGATAAAGATGAGTGTGTCCCCCGGAGACCACCAATGCGACCACGGGAAATTTCACTGGCCGGTTGCCGCTCTGCCGTTCTTCCAGCAACACAGCGTGGATGTGGCCTTCAAGGTGATTGACGGCGATGAGAGGTTTATCGAGGGCGAAGGCGAGCGCTTTGGCGTAGCTGATTCCGACTAATAGCGCCCCAGCTAGGCCTGGACCCTGGGTCACGGCGACGGCATCGACCGACTTATAAGTTTGGCCGGCATCAGCAAGAGCTTTGCGGACCACGGGCACAATGGCGCGAAGATGTTCCCGCGAGGCTAACTCTGGGACTACTCCGCCGTAAGGTTGATGAAGCGCAATCTGAGAGAACACTACATTCGACAGGATTTCTTCGCCCGCCCGCACCACGGCAGCCGCCGTCTCGTCGCACGAACTTTCGATGCCGAGGATAATCCCGCCCCTAATGGGTTCCATTCGGATAAAGCAATATTTTGCTTGCCTCTCCTGACTTCAATCTTTCCATTCCTTTAGAAAAATCACTCATTGCCATGCGATCGGTTATTACCGGATGAAGGTCAAGTTTTCCATTTTTCAGCAGCGCGCTCATCTGATACCAGGTCTGATACATGCGCCGCCCATTGATTCCCTGAACCGTAATGCCTTTGAAAATAATGTCTTCGGAAAAGTTAAGCGAAATTGGCTTCGAAGTCAGCCCTAACAGAGATATTCGGCCGCCCCGCCGCACAATATCAAAAGCGATTCGGATGGCGTCCGCCTGCCCCGCCATTTCCAGCACAACATCGACGCCCAATCCGCCGGTCTTTTCCATAATGATCGACCGCACGTCTTTGCTCGATGGGTCAAGGACAAAGTCGGCGTGCATCTGTTTCGCGATGCGGCGCCGGTGCTCGTTTACTTCAATCGCGAATATCTGAGCGGCCCCCACCGCTCGCGCCACAGCAATGGAGAAAAGCCCAATCGGTCCGCACCCTGTAATGGCGACTGTTTTTGCCGCAATCTCGCCCGCCAGCACGCTATGCACAGCATTCCCCAGCGGATCAAGAATCGACGCGTACTCTACTGGAATCTCTGGATCGAGCTTCCATATGTTCGATTCGGGAATCACCACATACTCGGCAAATGCCCCATCGGAATCCACTCCGATGATTCTCACGTTCTGGCAGATGTGCGCTTCGCCTATCCGGCATTGCAGGCATTTGCCGCATGCCACATGCATTTCAGCGGAAACAAAATCGCCTTCTTTCGTGCAGCTAACATCCTTGCCGCACGCCACCACTTCGCCGCAAAATTCATGCCCGGGAATCAGCGGAGGATGGATGCGTTTCTGCGCCCACCGGTCCCAACCATAAATGTGCAAATCAGTGCCGCAAATCGACGCGACTTTCACTTTAACCAGGACTTCGCGGTCGCCGAAAGAAGGAACGTTCACATCCCGGATTTCGACGCCAGGCGCGGCCTTTTCTTTCACTACCGCCATCATTTTTTTGGACATTAATCAGGCTTTCACGGCAGCTACCTTCAAACTGGGAACGGGGGGGCAACCCAAATTTCCACGGAAAACGTGGATATAATCCCGCCCACAGCTCAGAATCTCTGATTCGGCTGAACGCTCTCCGTTGCCCTCAGTCTAGCACCGCTCACGGAATCGACATTTTTGCGGGCCCTCGAAATCTCCCAATTTCGCACGCGGGCAGAGGACACCCTAGAAATCCAGCCAGCAATTGGGCACATTTCTTGCCGCAGGTGGGAACACGATTTCCGCACGCTCCAACTTCCGCAAATTAACTCTCTTCTGTTCAATGAATTGCAATTGGCCCTAAAGCTGCAGTCCGTAAGTACAAGGTGGTCGTTCCACCTCATGTGTACGAGGACAACAAATGTTTAACCGTAGCTTTCTGATCTTTGGGCTGATGTTAGGCGCTTTCCTCGCTCCGGCAAATGCCACGCCCATTTCTGGCGGAGAAATGACCTTGTCTTCTCCTTTAAAAATATCTGAACATGGCGTGTTCAGTTCGTCTCTAAACTCAACCGTGCAAGCCAGCAATCATCGGGACAACAACTCCTCGGGCTACGCTGGCATGGCGCCTCACCAATTCGCCTTGCGGGTACCAACTCAGCCGCCGCCACCCGTTTCTGAAACCCCTGAGCCATCCACGTTCGCGCTCTTCGGCACCGGTCTGATGATGTTAGGCGGAGTGGTGCGCAGGAAATTTCGTCGCTGATTCGGAAACCATCCGTCATTTCCAGATGCCCGCCACAAAGCCACCGGCACCTCTGCGTTACGGGTACCAAGAGAGTATCCACATTCTTCGCGACGAACCTTTATCATGGACGAAAGTTAGATTAACCGCTCGCCGAGCGGGAGGTATTTCATTATGGCGGCTAGTCAAGTTGTTCTTTATTTCGACCGGCAGGAAGATGCTTTGCTGTTCACTCTAGCGGCCAGCTCCGTCATTGCGTCGGATGAACCACGCACCGATGAATCCGCGCTGGAAATTGCCAAGGAAATCTCGAAAGCCACTCGAATTACCACCGAAGGTTCGTTGAACCGGCAGCCCACTGCCAGCTTATCTGATCCAAATCCGCCTCATCGCGCCTGAATTTTATCGGGGAGTATCGAAACGGTATCCGATGCCGCGCACCGTCTGCAAATAAGTAGGATTTTCCGGATCGGGCTCTATCTTCTCCCGCAGTCGCCGCATGTAAACATCCACCGAGCGTGGAGTCACAAAGCAGCCCGTCGACCAGACCGCATCCAAGAGTTGATCCCGGGTAAAAACCCGCGCGCGGTGACATGCCAGGTAGTGTAACAATCGGAATTCCCGCGCCGTCGTCGCGACGGCTTGGCCTCGTACTTTTAGAATCATGGAGGAAGCGTCAATCTCAATCGGGCCCAGCTTTAGAACGTCTGGCGAATTAGGCTGCGCGCTGCGCCGCAGAACCGCTCTTACCCTGGCCACCAATTCCCGTGGGGAGAATGGCTTGGTGATGTAGTCGTCGCCGCCCAGTTCAAACCCTTTAATGCGATCGGATTCCGCTGTTTTCGCGGTGAGGAAAATGATCCTGGCGCCGGCCAATTGCGGATTCGCCCGGATGTGGCGGCAAAGCTCGATGCCATTGCTGCCGGGAATCATAATATCCAGCAAGAAAAGTACCGGCCGCTCCTTCTCCGCTTCTTCGATCACCGAGGTCGAATTGGAAAGCCACTTGGTCGCGTAGCCCGAGCTATTCAGATGGAAGCAAACCAATCCCGCGATGTCGGGATCGTCTTCTATTACGAATACCTGCCGCCGCTGCGTTCCGTTGTCAACGTAGGGTGTTCCAGGACTGATTCCCACTTGGATTTGGTCGCTCCCAGACAGCTCTGCGTAGAAATTATGGCTGCGCCCAGTTGCAGGAATATTGCAGGAATATGAATAGCTGATGAATTTCACCCGAAAATGGGGATGCGGCGGGAACGCGAGCGCTATTTTTCAGTCCGTTTTTGGTCGTAGAATTTTTGCAGCACGTAGAATGCCTGCTTTTTCTGGCCACGGTTGGAAACCAGACCTTTGCGGTTATAAAAATCCTGTATACCCGGCAGCATTCGTCGCGGAGAATGGAAATCCATCAACACCCAAGGCGACATTCCAGCAAGAAAAGGAATTCGTTGCAGCATTTTGAGTTGATGCTCGAAAACGTTGGCCTGATATTCTTCGGTGAAGCGTGTATTCGCATCGCCATGTTTCCCCGCGAGCGCACCGGCGCCGAACTCGCTCATGATCATCGGTTTTTGATAGATACTCTTCCACTCTATGTGATCGGCATCCTCGGGTGTGCCCTCGTACCAACCCACATATTCGTTGAATCCTAGGACGTCAAGAAATTCGCCGGCAGGGTCGTTCAGAGTCCTCACGTTGCCGGCATTTTCCGAATGATTTAAGGCGGAAGTGAGCAGTCGCGTGGAATCGAGCTGCCGGGCATAATCGGCCAGCGATTTCAGAAATTCGGTTCTGCCAAGCTCCGATGGCGGAGTCTCATTCGACAACGACCACAGGATTATCGAGGCGCGATTTCGATCCCGCACAATCTCGTCGCGCAACTGCTCTTTCGCATTTTCAAGCGTGTTCGGATTCTCCCACTGAATATTCCAATAAACCGGAATCTCCGACCAGACCAGCAATCCCATGCGATCAGCCAACCGAGTCATAGCCGCATTGTGCGGATAATGAGTGAGGCGGACGAAATTGCATCCCAAATCGTGCGCCCATCCCAAAAGAACGCGATCGTCTTCTTCGGAAAATGCGCGGCCACCGCGAAATGCAGCTTCCTCGTGCACCGAGATTCCGCGCAAGAATATGGGGCTGCCGTTTAGGAGTATCTGTGTGCCGCGAGTTTCGATGGTGCGAAATCCAATCTTCTCCCTAACGGTATCCCCCGCAGCGGAAATAATTACGTCATAGAGTTTGGGATTTTCTGGAGTCCACAGCTGAAGCGTCGCAGGGAAATGGAATTCGCCGCGTCCATTTTTGTCAGTTGTAGTCTGTTGCTCGAGGTGCGCTTCAGGAATTTCGACCGTTGCCTGGTTTCCGCCTCCTCCATTTAGCTGCACCCACCCATCGACCTCGCCGCGCGAACCCTTTGCCAACTGCACGAGATAATCCTGAATGAACACGTCAGGGACTTCGACCAATTCAACATCTCGCGTCAGCCCGCCATAATTCCACCAATCCGAATTTTGCGATGGAATGCCATCGGCCTGCCGCGCATTATTGACTTCCACTACTACGTTGTTGTCTCCGTCTGCGATGTAATCCGTGATCTCGAAATTAAACGGTGTAAAACCACCGGCATGCTCGCCTAACTTTTTACCATTGAGCCACACCCGCGTGAGATAATTCGCCGCGCCGAAGTACACAAAAACGCGGGTGTGCGGACGTTTCACATAAGAGAAATTCTTTTGATACCAGACGGCTCCTTCGTAAAGAAATAATTCCGAACGCTGCGAGTTCCAATCTCCGGGAACGGTCAGTTTCGGCGATGCTTCAAAATCGTATTCCACCAGATCACTTTTATCCCGGGGCTTTGCATTCTGGTAAAAGCGGGCGCGGACTCCGCCCTCATATGGGTCTACGATGGTGTTCCAGGTTCCATCCAAAGTGGTCGTAGTCCGGGCATCTACGTTTGCGATTAAATTCGATGGGCCAGGGTCCGCAAAGGCGACGCCGCAAAGCAGTGGGAGAAAAATCAGAAAATGTTTTGCTGGATTCATATCGGTTTCTCTTCCCTCTTTAATCCCTCACCACTCAAAGGCGGTTGCAGGTTGCAATAGAATAAGGCCATCGTAGATAATTGGCCGTCCTTAGTCATGCATAACTTGAAAATCTCAGTAAGCGCCGCGGCGCTAATTGCGGGACTACTGATTATCGGCATATCTTTGAAAGCGCAAGTCCCAGCCGACCACCCTGTCGCCTCGCCGACGAAAACCACCGAGCAGGTTTTCAAGAACATTCAGGTGCTGAAAGGGATTCCCTCCGACCAGCTTATCCCCGCGATGCAATTTATTACTTCCTCACTTGGCGTGCAGTGCGATTTCTGCCACATGGAAGGCGCATTCGATAAGGACGACAAGAAGCCGAAGCAAATCGCCCGCAAGATGATGCAGATGATGATTATCATCAATCAGGAAAATTTCGATAGTCATCGCGAAGTCACCTGCTTCACCTGTCATCGCGGAGCGCCCATGCCGGTGGCGATCCCAATTATCAGCGCGGAAGCCATGCCGCCCTTGCCGCACGGCCTCGATGAAGAAGTCGCTCCGCCAAGTCTTCCCACGGCCGATCAGATTCTCGACAAATATGTGCAGGCCATCGGCGGCACGGCAGCCATTCAGAAATTGCGCAACCGCATCGAGCAGGGCAAAGTAAGCTTTGGACCGCGGCAATTTTCCTGGGAAAGCTTTGTCAAGAGCCCTGAGAAGACGGCTGCGCTCACCCACCTGCCCAACGGTGACAATCTGACGGTCTATGATGGGCACGAGGGATGGTCGAGCGCCCCCGGTCGACCGCTGCATCAAATGTCAGTCTCTGAAGCGGCGGCTGCCAGTCTCGACGCCGATCTCCAGTTTCCCGCCGATGCAAAAAAGGTATTCAAGGAAATGCGCGTCGAGCGCGAAGAGAAATTAGGAGATCGCGCAACCTACGTCGTCGTAGGCGCGCGCGAGGGGCAACCCCCGACGCGCCTTTATTTTGACAAACAGTCGTCGCTCCTGGTTCGCCAGGTTCGGTATGCCGATTCACCTCTCGGATTGAATCCCACACAGATTGACTACAGCGATTATCGCGATCAGGGCGGCGTCAAGATACCTTTCCACCTGATCATTTCCCAGCCGCGCGGCAGTTCCACGATCCAGATAGATCAAATCCAACTGAACGTTCCGATTGACGACTCGATTTTCGCGAAACCAATAGTCGCGCCAAATCCAGAGAAGCAATAGTTGAAGCCCTGCTAAAATCAGCCCGTGGCATTTCCCATCACTCGCCTTCGCCGTCTTCGCCAGAATGAGCCCCTGCGGTCCTTGGTGCGCGAGACGCGGCTGACACTAGACTCACTTGTCTATCCTCTATTTGTCCGCCACGGCGAAGGCATCCGCAAGGAAGTGCGATCCATGCCCGGCGTTTTCAATCTTTCTATCGATGAAGCGTTGAAGGAGGCTCGGGAAGCGTCGTCGGTCGGTATTGGCGCGGTTATCCTTTTCGGCCTGCCGGACAAAAAGGATGAAGTGGCCTCCGGCGCGTGGGCCGAGGATGGAATCGTGCAACAGGCGACACGCGCCATCAAACGCGAGCTTCCGCAAATGTTGGTCATCGGCGACGTTTGCCTGTGCGAATACATGTCTCACGGACACTGCGGAGTGGTGCGAAAAGCGCCAGTCGCAAATTCGCTGGGCGCGGCGGCCATGCGCACTTCAGCTGTCATGACAGCCAATCCCCGCGCTGAGGAGTGCTCCGACGCGGAGTTCGAAATCCTCAACGACGAGACTTTGGAGCTTCTCGCCCGCACCTCAGTTTCCCTCGCTCGCGCCGGGGCGGATGTGATCGCGCCTTCCGACATGATGGACGGGCGCGTGGCCGCAATCCGCAAAGCGTTGGATCAAGCCGGGCTGATCAATACGCCGATTCTTTCCTACGCCGCAAAATTCGCTTCCGGCTTCTACGGCCCGTTTCGCGAGGCCGCCGGCTCGGCGCCCGAATTCGGTGACCGCCGCTCTTACCAAATGGATGGCGCAAACCTGCGCGAAGCGATGCGCGAGATCGCTGCCGACATTGAAGAGGGCGCAGACATGATCATGGTCAAGCCGGCTATGCCTTACTTGGATATAATTGCCGCCGCCCGCGAACGCTTCGATCTGCCGCTGGCGGCCTTTCAAGTTTCGGGAGAATACGCCATGATCGAAGCCGCCGCCCGCAATAATTGGATCGACCGCGACCGCGTGATGATGGAGTCTCTAGTTTCCATCCGCCGCGCCGGCGCTTCCATCATTCTTACTTATTACGCCAAACACGCAGCCCAAATGCTTTCCTGAAATCGCGTACTGAAGGATGTGTATCATCACGTCGCTTTCCTCAAGATGCCTATTTGCAGCGCTCGCAATAATAGCCATCGGTTCGCGGGCCGACGACAAAGCAGCGCCGCTGATGAAACTTGTGGTTGATGAAACTCAGGCGGCCCGGCAAATTGCTTTTGTGCATGAAGAAATTCGCGTGCAGCCCGGATCGCTCGCTCTCGCGTATCCGCGCTGGATTCCCGGCGAACACGGTCCCACCGGTCCCATCGAGCAATTGGCGGTGGTCAAAGTCCTTTCCGGAAATACTGTTCTTCCCTGGACTCGCGATCTCGACGACATCAACATAATTCACGTCGATATCCCATCGGGCACCAGCCATATATCGGTCGACTTCGATACCCTGATGGAAAACACGATCTCAGATCATCAACTCTTGCTGGCATGGAACACTACTGTCCTGTATCCCTTGCACGTGGACAAGCGCGATTTGATGATTGAGCCGTCCGTTGTTTTGCCCGACACCTGGAAACAGGGAAGCTCATTGCAGGTTACAAGTCAGTCTGGCAATCGTGTGAATTTCGCTCCTCTGTCGCTGGAACGCCTGATCGATTCTCCGGTGCTGGCGGGTGAATTTTTTCGCGCGGTACCCTTGAAATCAGACTGGCCGGCTGAACTCGACATCACCGGCGACAGCCAGACCGCTATCGACAAGGCCGATGACGCGCACGCCTTCGAACTTTTTGGAAAGCTGATCGATCAGGATCGGGCCATGTTCGGCTTTCGGCACTGGCAAACCATGCACATTCTGATCTCGCAAAGTGATGCTGACCCCTACGATGGCTTGGAGCACGAGGATTCGCCATACAACGCCATGCCGGATGCGGCACTTTCCAAGAAAGAAGATTTGGAAAGACTGGGATGGCCGCTTCTGGCCCACGAACAATCCCATTCCTGGTGCGGAAAGTACCGCCGCCCAGCAGAGCTGTATTCGAAGCCGGATTATCAAGGACCGGAGCGAACTTCTCTGTTATGGGTGTACGAGGGGCTGAACGAATATATCGGTATGCTTCTGGCTACGCGCGCAGGCTTCGATGACCAACCCTACATGCGCGATTATATTGGGCGAACCACGGCGAATCTTGCGCAAGAACCGGCTCGCGCAACCACTCCTCTGGTCGACACGGCGACCGAAAATTGGGTCTTGCGTTCTATGACCGGCGGTTGGGGATCGCTGCGGCGTTCCCAGGATTACTACGACGAAGGCGCCCTAATCTGGCTGCGCGCCGATACCATAATTCGCGAACAATCCCACGACCGCCTTTCGCTCGACGATTTTTTGCGCAGCTTTTTGGGCCAGCGCGACACCGGCCCGGTCGTCGTTCCTTACACGCGCCAGGATGTCGAAGCTTCCCTCAACGCGATCTTGCCCTACGACTGGCACGCGTTCTTCGAAACTCATATTTACCAACCAAACCCTAAACCCCCGACCGATGGCCTCGAAGCCGCGGGATGGCGGCTGGTATATAACGACACTCCAAATAACAAGCCGTTCCATAGTAATCAGGAAAATCCCATTACGTTCTCAGGTTCGTATTCCATCGGAATTGGCGTCAGGAAAGATGGCATGATTTCAGATGTGGTACCAGGAACGCCGGCGTACCAAGCCGGACTGGGACCAAATATGAAAATCATCTCGGTCGATGGACGGGTTTACTCCGATGACGCGCTAACCGATGCCGTCGCCCATCCGCAGACTGGAAAGATATCTATGGTGGTGAAGAATTTCGACTCGGTAGGATCGTACGAAATTCACTATGCCGGGGGGCTTCGCTATCCCCACTTGGAACGGATTCCACAGACGCATGACTATTTAACCGAGATATTAGGTATTCAAACCTCCAAACCGCACTGACCGGGACCTTAGTTTTGCGGGAATCGACAAAGCGCTCCATTTTGGCCGTTTCACGCGCCTGGCGCGGCTAAAAATCGCATTGAGAAGTGCTCATTATTGCTCAGACCTTAGAAGTCGACTACAGCTATTATCGTATGGAACCTTAGAAAGAGGTCCCGAAATGGTCCTAACATGGCAGGAATTAGCCCAAGCGGCAAGCGTAGAACAGGATTCCACAAAGCTCATGGAACTGGTTGCACAGCTCCACAAGGTATTTGACGACAAAGACAAAAAACGCTTGAGATCCCGAGCTGCCTGAAAGTGTGAAATAGCCCGCACGCCTAGGATCATTTGCCTTCCTTCACGTCGTTCATAGAATCGTCTAGAGTTTTTTCTCAGACCAGATTTAAAGCTCACCCTTTTGCACGCCGGTCTTTTTCCCTTTTCCCCTATTCGTCTATAATTGCGCGCACCTATGGCTGTCGCCTCCGGCACAAAGCTCGGCCCTTATGAGATTGTCTCGCTGCTCGGCGCAGGCGGCATGGGCGAGGTGTATCGCGCGCGAGATTCTCGCCTCAAACGCGATGTCGCCATCAAAGTGTTGCCACAATCGCTTTCTCGGGATCCTGACCGCTTGCGCCGCTTCGAGCAGGAAGCCCTGGCCACTGCCGCACTGAATCACCCGAATATTCTCGCGGTGTTCGATATCGGCGCCACCGACGGCTCGCCTTATGTTGTATCCGAACTTCTCGAGGGAGAAACTTTGCGGGAGCGGTTGCGCAGCGGACCCATCCCTGCGCGCAAGGCTTTAGATTACGCGATGCAAATCGCGCATGGCTTGGCTGCCGCCCACGAAAAAGGCATTATCCATCGCGACCTAAAGCCGGAGAACTTATTCGTCACCAAAGATGGACGCGTAAAAATCCTCGACTTTGGTCTTGCCAAGCTGACACAACCCGATCAGTCAGGCAGCACGGCGGCACTCACCATGAGCCATGCCACTGACGCCGGTTCGGTGATGGGAACCGCCGGATACATGTCGCCCGAGCAAGTGCGCGGAAAAGTCCTCGACGCCCGCTCCGACATTTTCAGCTTCGGCGCGATTCTCTACGAAATGTTATCGGGCAAACGCGCGTTTCATGGAGACACGCCCGCCGACACCATGAGCGCAATTCTCAAAGAGAACCCGCCAGACCTCAGTGAAACTAATCGCAATGTGTCTCCAGCACTGGAACGCATCGTGCAGCATTGCCTGGAGAAAAATCCCGAATCGCGCTTCCATTCCGCTAGCGATATTGCTTTCGATCTCGAACATCTTTCTGGTATCTCCGGCACCAGCGCAAAGCTGACTACAATGCAAGCCTCTCAGCCACGCAGCCGAACGTTCGTTATAGCCGCGAGTGGGTTGGTGCTTGGCCTGATAATGCTTGGATTAGGATGGTGGCTCGGCAAAGGCACTGGCCATGCGCCTCTAGCTGAGTATCAGCAGATTACTTTTCGGACCGGTTTCATCGGCAATGCCCGCTTCGCTCCCGATGGCAGCATTATTTATAGCGCGTCCTGGGAGGGCGGGGACAACCAGCTTTACATGTCTCGCACCGATGACCCTGGGTCGCGCGAGCTTGGTATCAAGAATGCTGAACTGCTTTCCATTTCAAAAAATGGCGAACTGGCCATTCGCCTTAATACCCAAATTTTTTCGGGTTACGCCCGCACCGGCACCCTGGCGAGGGTTCCCTTAAGTGGAGGAACTCCGCGGGAGGTCCTCGACAACGTGCAGGACGCAGACTTCTCGGCCGACGGCGAAAACATGGCGGTCGTCCGTTACACGCCGCAGAATAATCATTGGCGCCTGGAATATCCCATCGGCAAAGTATTGTTCGACAGCATCAACTGGATCAGCCATCCGAAAATTTCTCCCGATGGCAAATCGGTCGCATTCGCCGATCACGAAAATCCTGGTGGCGACGATGAGGGTTCGGTCGCAGTAATCAACTCCGACGGCAACGGCAAGGAGCGAATACTCTCGCCTGGATGGGAGTCGCTCGAAGGAATCGTTTGGTCCCCCAAGGGCGACGAGATTTGGTTTTCATCGAGCCGCAACGGCGTCGCCGTGAATCCCACCGCGGTATCACTTTCCGGCAAGCAGCGCATCCTCGCCAACGTGCCCGGAGGCATGTGGCTCGACGACATCCGCAATGGCACCGCGTTGATGGTGACTCATCAGCAGCGCGTCAATATCCGCGGCCTCGCTCCCGGCGCGAAAGAAGAGCGCGAGCTGGGATGGTTTGGCTGGTCGATCATTCGCGACATCAGTGCTGACGGCCGCAAGATCGTCTTCGAAGAAGAAGGAAACGGTGGCGGCGCGAATTACACCGTCTTTGTGCGCGACACCGATGGCTCGCCCCCAGTGCGAGTTGGCGAAGGCTTGGGCAGGGCCATTTCGCCGGACGCAAAGTGGGTGATTACGATGCTTCCCAAAGGAGGGCCTCTGACTCTGGTTCCTACTGGCGCCGGCGAATCAAGGCCAATCACACACGACAATGTCAGCTATGGGGTCGTCCGGTTCCTGCCGGACGGAAAGCATCTGCTCGCCTCCGGCATCGAAAGCGGCCACGGCGCGCGGGACTACCTGATTGATTTACAAAGTGGGGATTCCAAACCGATAACCCCCGAAGGAATTCACGGAGTTGCGCCGTCCCCTGACGGCCGCAGCACTGCGGTTACGGACCCGGATGGAAGATGGGGAATCTGGTCCCTGAATGACGGCAACCTTCGTCCGATCCCCGGCCTCGACTCCAGCCAGACAGTAATCGGATGGTCGCCCGATGGTGGCTCCGTGTACGTGTTCTCCGGGGGGCCGGCCGTGAAAGCCGCGAAAATCTACCAGGTGAATATTCAAACAGGCAAGATGGATTTATGGAAAACTTTCGGGCAGGAACTGGCCGATGGCATTGTACAAATCGGTCCGCCCCATCTTTCCCGTGACAACGCCGGGTACAGCTATGACTACGTGCGCGTGCTGTCCGAAGCCTACGTGGTGACCGGGTTAAAGTAGTTCGTCAGATAACGATCCACTCCGCGATCCAGCAAAGTAAGTTGGATTTTTGGTGCTTGAGACCTATACTCCCGTTTCGTGGAACCATTCTTCTCGCACGATGTACATCTTTCTAATTGCGTTCGTCTTGATGCAATCGGCCGATAGCGGGGCGGCCGTGCGTCCTCAGTCTGCGCCCACAGAGTTGACGACATCTGCAACGCTTGCCAGTTCTGAAGTGTCCCGGCTCACAATGAAAGCTCTGGCGGGCGATGTCGGGGCGCAAATGGAACTTGCAAGAGCTTACGAGAGCGGGAATGGTGTTTCACAAAACTATGAGCTCGCGGCACAGTGGTGCCGAAGGGCAGCTGACCGAGGCGATGCTGCCGCAGAAAATCATTTCGGAACGATGTACCGGGGCGGGATCGGCGTGGAAAAGAATAAACAAGAGGGTGTTAGTTGGTATCGCAGAGCGGCACGCCAGGGATACCCCGCCGCAATGTTTAACCTCGGAACTGCATATTACAACGGTGATGGGGTCAACATTGATGATGTTCTCGCCAATGCATGGTTCTTGTCGGCACAGAAGAACGGCAGCGAACCAGCGAATGAAGCGGTAGCACGGATGGCGACTGACCTCCCTGCCGCCAGAGTGACGGAGTCGTATGTGCAACTGGCTGTCATGCTGAGAAAAGGGGACGAGATTCCGCGCAACGATGGTGCAGCCGCGGAATTTTACCGGCGGGCGGCTGAAAGAGGCGACCCTTCAGCGAGTGTCGAACTGGCGCAACAGCTTCTAATAGGGCTGGGTGTGCCCCAGGATTATTCGGAGGCCCGCCTCCGGTGCGAAGCTGCCGCGAGGGCGGGTTTTGGTCCGGGCGCATATTGCTTGGGCTTGATGAACAGACAGGGGATGGGAGTATCGAAGAATCCGGAGCTGGCAGCCAAATGGTTCGAACGGGCTGCGGAGATGCATGACCACCGGGCAATGCTCTATCTGGCTGAGATTTACTATAAAGGCGAGGGCGTTAAGCAAAATAAGGAAACCGCTTACATGTGGCTATTAATGGCAGTCAATTCAGGGGTCCCGGGGGCATCCGAGCGCGAACAACAACTGAGGCAGGAAATGAGTCCCAAGGCAATCGAAAAAGCCCGACGAAAGGCGATACAGTGGATAGCAGAACATCATCCGCTGGCTTTGAAACATCCTGTGGGAAGGTGAGTTGAGCTTCTGTCTTCCCGCGGGAGAACGGGTGACTCTCATTAATAATTATTTCAGGTGTTCGACCAGGAATAAATCGGATAGATTGCGGACGTATCCGAAAACGTAGTGTTGTTCATCAGCGGCGATTCGAGGGCAGGGAATTCCAATGATGCCAGCCGCATCGGCTGGGCCGACGGTTTTCCATGGCGTCCTCGCACCCGTTTGAATATCTACTTTCGACACCGGGCACGATGTTTCGCCACGGCGTCCCACAAATAACCCATTGCCATCTTTGGTCCAGCGAATCGGCGCCTCCCCGGGCTGTGTACCGCGAAGCGGCTGCGGAGTTCCACCATCCAGCGGCACCAGGTCCATTCCATCATTGGTTACGGCGACCACTTCTTTGCCATCGGGAGAGATGGAGCGCGAACTCTGTCCCAGGCTGAACCCCTCAGGCGTAATGGCACGAGGCTGCCCTCCATCGATGCTGACCACGTAGAGCCGCGCCGCGTGACCAGGCTCGTGACCTTCAAAAACTAAATGTTTGGAGTCGGCAAGGAACTCGCCACAGCATGGAATGATGCCGCTGGTCGGGACCGGACGCTCCTGGCCAACACCAGTGGGAAGAAGCACAAGATCGGGCGGATTCATGTTTTGCCGCAATACCAGCGCCCACTTGCCATCGGGAGAAAACGCCGTCGCGGATCCTTCCCCCAGGCGCACGGCTGAATTCCCGTTCGTGTCGCGGGTAAATACCGCGTAGTCGCCCCCGCCCGCCTCGCCCGCCTCAATGAAGAGCATGAGCTTGCCATCGTCCGAGATATCAATCGGGACAGTCCAATCCTGCCAGCTCAGATCGCGCTCCTTGCTTTCGCCGGGCGCTACGCCGATGGCTCCGGCTCGCATGGCATCACGAGAAATTAATGCTCGTCCGCCCGCGCCCACATCGTGCAAAGTCAGCGTTCCCGGAGCGCTCAGCAACTCCCGCAGCTTTCCCGATAGAGTCACGCCTCGCAATGAGCGGCTGAATCCGGTCGCGGTCGCGGTGAACCATATCTCGTCCCCTGAAGGCGACCAGGCGGCGCCGAACGCGCTTGCCCAACGTTCGGTCAAGTCAGTCTTCTTGCCATTGAGGTCGACAACGCTGATTGTTCCACCGTCATCGCCGAGAAGGTTGTGATCAATGAATGCGAGGCGATTGCCTTTGGGAGAAAATCGCAAATGGCTGACCCATCCCGCGGTTTGGTATAGCACTTTTCCAACGGGATATTCGATCTGACTTTGCCCATTTACGACATGGACCACGGCCAGCGAATTCCCATCGGGCGCCCAATCGGCACCTTCGACGTTATCGAGCAAATCGCGGGGAGCGTCCGCGCCGATCGAAACCTGAGCCAGCGTTCCCCGGTGGGTAAAGTGGTTGGGGCTAACCGCGAAATGACGAAGAACAGCCATTTGGCCGGCGGCGGAAACGGCCAGCACTTCCGTTTCCGGCAATCCGAGATCACGGGATTCAGTCGTGTTCGCGGAACTGATGAACACTGCCTCGGGCGCGCCTTCCCACGCCGCACTATAGATCGCGGATCGCGGATCGGGCGCAAAGCGCGCCGCTAGTAATGCCCCGCGTCGAAAACTTAATTCCCGAAATGTGGGCACCGGAGGCACGGCCGATCGTTGACCGATTACAAAAGCCGCGAGACCGGTTGCGGCCATTGCCGCCAGCGCGATTGCGGCAAAAAGCGGCAGTCTTGATCTCTTTTTCTGGCGAAAAGACCTTGAGCTCACAGTTTCAAGTTGCGCCGGTTCCATCTCGGGCGAAGATCCCAACTTTGCCGCCGCCAAACGCTGCGCTGAAGGATGCCAATCCCGCTGCAACCGCTTCAGATCGGCTCGCATATCGGCTGAACTCTGGTAGCGCAGATCGCGCTCCTTTTCTAATGCCTTGTTGATGATGCGTTCCAGTTCCGGCGGAAGTTCCGGATTCAACTGGATCGGCGAAATAGGCGGCTTGTTCAGAATTGAATTAAAGATCGCAGCCGAAGTGCTGCCCTCGAAAGGCAGGCGCGATGTGCACATTTCGTAGAGCACCACTCCGAAAGAAAAAATGTCGGTGCGGGCGTCAAGTTCTTCCCCCAATGCCTGCTCGGGACTCATATACGACACAGTGCCCAAGGCCGCGCCGGGCGAGGTCAGGTGATCGAGGCCGGTAAAGTTTGCGCCCGCGGTGGCCTCGGTCGGGTCCAGCAACCTGCCACGTTCGAGGCCAACTTTTGCCAATCCAAAATCGAGAATCTTGGCATGGTTGCGATCGGTAACAAATATATTTGCGGGCTTAATGTCGCGGTGGACGATGCTCTTGGAGTGCGCGGCTTCGAGCGCATCCGCAATTTCAATCGCCAGGCCGAAAAGCAATGTGAGTTCGAGCGGGCGAAGGCTTATGCGGTGCTTAAGGGTCTCACCTTCAAGAAACTCCATCGCGATAAACGATTGTTCGTCGTGCTTGCCAATCTCATAAATCGTGCAAATATTGGGATGATTAAGCGCCGACGCCGCGCGCGCTTCGCGCCGGAAACGTTCCAAGGCTTGCGGATCTTGCGAGAGTTCGGCGGGAAGAAATTTCAGCGCAACGAAGCGTCCCAGTTGGGAATCCTCGGCTTTGTAAACTACGCCCATTCCGCCGCCGCCCAGCTTCTCGACAATGTGGTAATGCGAAATAGTTTCGCCAATCATGTGTCGCCAATGTTAGGTGCCATGTGCCACCAAAGTCAACGCAAGTGAGGTATTATGCAGAGCGAACTCACACGGCGTCATTATGCTCTCAAATCGTTCCGTGCCTCCATGTACTGTCATTCCTGTGCTTTCTTATCCCGATGTCGGGGCGGCCGCGGACTGGCTTTGCGCAACGTTTGGTTTCACGGTTCGTCTGCGAATTGGTAATCATCGCATTCAGCTCAAAGCCGGCGATGGTTGCATAGTGGTGGCCGAAGGACAGGCACCCGTAGACACTGCCTGCCTTTTCATGGTGCGCGTGCCTGACGCCGACCGCCATCACGAACGGGCACGGCAACATGGCGCACGCATCCTCGCTCCTCCAACCGACCATCCTTACGGCGAGCGCCAATACAATGCGCAGGACTTCGCCGGTCATCGCTGGACGTTTAGTCAATCAATCGCCGACGTCGCTCCCGAGGAGTGGGGCGGCACATCGGTAGACCTCGAATAGGCGCTGTTTATTCACGTGACGTCGAACGCCGTGGGCGTGCTGGTTTTATCCCGCTGTACTACAAGCCGGGGCTGGATTTGCACGGTATAGTCATCTGGTCTTCAAACAGTGCAGCACGTTGTCCGTTGTATCCGTTTCGCCGAGCCGAAAAAAAATCTTCTCCACGCAATGACGGTGCGAATCCTCGTCGCGATCCGTCATCGCATCCACGACAAACACTACGTTGTACCCGAAGTCATAAGCGCTGCGCGCCGTCGATTCCACCCCCAGGCTGGTTGCGATGCCAGCGAGAAAAACCTGAGTGACCCCGCGCCCGCGAAGATAGCTATCCAACGATGTGCCGATAAACGCGCCCGGGCATTGCTTGCTGACCAAATGGTCGCCGGGTTGCTTATCTAATTCCGGAACCAACTCCGCCCAGTCGGCCGAACGTTGAAAGTTGCGCGGCCCGGCATCGGTTCGCCCCGGCGCTCCAGCCGTGACGTTCACAAGAACGACCGGCAGATTCCGCTCACGGAACGCGCGGGCAAGCATTGCGGCCCGGCCAATAATCTCGGCTGCGGGATGGACCGTCGGCAATCCCGCGATGCCTTTCTGCAAGTCGATCACAACCAAGGCAGCATTGTCGTCAAGTTTGGTAAGAGGCATAGCTTTTTCCTTCCGGTGAAATAGCAACTAGATTTGCGCTCTCTGCTCCCGGCGATCCCGCCCGGACAACTCTCGCCACCGCTTGTGGAGATCTTTTAATCATTCATTCATCTGCGGTTGATTCTTCCGTAACGTGCCCAAGGCAAAGATGCCAAGACCCCGAATGGGGCACTCAGCACATCTTCCGGAGGATCCATGCAGCTTCAATCTGTGCGCCAATCCGCCTGGCGTTACTTTGCGCTGGCTGGGGCGATGCTATCAACCATGTCGAATCTGATAGCGCCTCAAGCTTTTGCCGCTTCACCCACACCCCCAGCCGCCGTTACTCCCATCAAGCACGTGATCGTGATTATCGGTGAAAACCGCAGCTTCGATCACGTCTACGCCACTTACAAACCGAAACGCCGCCAAATGATTTCAAACCTTCTATCCCGCGGCATTATCAATGCAGACGGAACGCCCGGAGAGAACTATTTACAATCGGGGCAATACAGCGCCGTAGACACCTCCGTTTACCAAATCGACCCCACTGGCAAGGCAATCTACGGAAACATCCCTGCGCCCGAAGCTGGTGGAGCTAAAGTGCCCAGCGACATTAATCCGGCGCCTTTTGTCACTTTGTCGCTGGCTAAACTGGCCGAACCGGATCTGCCGGCCGGCTACAACAAGTTCCTGACCACCGGCGCCACCGGCCTCACCCCGGGAACCGTCGACACCCGCATCATCAATGTCAACAATCTCGGACAAGGCGCGTTCCAACTTACTCCGGGAGTTAAATACGACGACTACTCTGCCAGCCCGGTGCATCGCTTCTATCAAATGTGGCAGCAGGAAGACTGCAACCCGGTCAATGGAACGAAGGATAATCCGAGTGGATGTTTGGCTGATCTTTTTCCCTGGGTTGAAGTCACGGTAGGGGCGGGTACGAATGGAAAGCCATTGCCCACTCCTTTAAACACAGGCGAAGGGTCGACCTCCATGGCGTTCTACAACGTCCAGCATGGCGATGCTCCTTACATGAAGCAGCTCGCGGATGAGTACACGCTCAGCGACAACTTCCATCAATCTGTGATGGGCGGCACCGGCGCCAACCACATCATGTTTGGGTTTGCTGACGCCCTTCCTTACAGCGACGGACAGGGAAACCTGGCCACTCCGCCAACCGAGCAGATTGAAAATCCCAACCCGCAGGCCGGAACCAACAACTGGTGGGATCAGGATGGATACAGCGGCGGCAGCTACAGCGATTGCAATGATCTGAGCCAGCCCGGCGTTCCAGCGGTTGTGAACTATCTGGAATCGCTGACGCCTCCGATCAAATCCAATTGCGCTCCCAACGCTTACTACCTTCTCAACAACTACAACCCCGGCTATAACGGTGACGGCACGCTGGCCTCGCAATATTCGCCGTTTACGATTCCCCCCACGGCTCAAAAGCATATCGGCGACATTCTGTCAGCCGCGGGGCTCTCGTACACTTACTTTGGCGAAGGCTGGGATTTGTATCAGACTGACCCGACCGGAGCTAATCCATATGATCGCTATTGCAACATTTGCAATCCGTTTCAATATGCGACTGACATTATGACCAGCCCAGCACAACGCGAGGCGCATATTCAGGACACCGCAACACTGTACGAAGATCTGGTTACTGGAAATCTGCCGGCGGTTTCGGTGGTGAAGCCGAGTGGATTCACAGATGGTCATCCGGCATCTTCGAAACTGGATTTGTTCGAAGGATTCGTGAGGAAGATCGTGACTCAGCTACAGGCGAACCCGGCTCTATGGTCGAGCACGGCAGTGTTTGTCACCTTTGACGAAGGCGGCGGCTACTATGATTCCGGTTATGTGCAACCCCTCGACTTCTTCGGAGATGGCACACGCATTCCGCTGTTGGTGGTATCTCCTTATAGCAAGGGCGGAAACATGAATCACAGCTATGCCGATCACGTTTCGATCATTAAATTCATCGAGAGAAACTGGTCGCTTCCGACCATCACCGCGCGCAGCCGGGACAATTTTCCGAACCCGACGGCCACGGCTGATAGTCCTTATGTCCCGACTAACAGTCCGGCGCTCGACGATTTGTTCGATGCGTTCAACTTCAACTAGCTTGTAAGTTTCGCGTGCCGGCCAGGGCTATTGTCCTTGGCCGTTTTTTTTGTCATGCTGAGCGTAGCTGAACTTCCGCTCGTGAAAGTTCAGAGAGTCGAAGTATCCCTGCCGGGGCACAAACCTTCATTCACGGATACCATTCTTCGCTCATGCCCCACATCCCATCTTAGTGCAAGGTGGGTTGCGACACAGACTCGACCGTCCCTACGCAATCAAAAGCAAAGCCGCCAGCTTTTGGCTGACGGCTGATAGCTGAGTGCTGAAAGCTATTTACCTGCTCTCGTACAGCAGCACGCCTTCTGTTTTCTCCGAGTCTACCGGACGATAGAACAGCTTGTTATCGTCGAGGAAGACTTCGATGAAGGCTGGGCGCGTTGTGATGGTGCCTTGGATGAGCGCCTCTGACAGCGGGTCTTCGATGTATTTCTGAAGGGCCCGGCGTAGAGGACGCGCGCCGTAGCTGCGGTCTCCCAGCGTTTGGCTGAGAATCCATTTCTTGGCTTCGTCGGTGACCGTTACGGTGATCGCCTTTTGCGCCAGGTTCTGATTCAGCAGGTTGACCATGAGTTCGAGAATCTGGATAAGATCGACCTCGCTTAAGGCGGCGAAGAGAATGATCTCGTCGAGACGGTTCAGGAACTCGGGATTGAACGTGCGCTTAACTTCCTGCTTCACCAGGTCTTCGACTTTTTCGGAGATCATGTCTTCCTTGCTCGACTGAAAACCCAGGCCTTCGCGGCGTTGCAGGTGCCGCGCTCCGATATTCGAAGTCATGATGATGATCGTGTTTTTGAAGTCAACCGTGTTGCCCAGGCCGTCGGTGAGCTGTCCGTCTTCAAATACTTGTAACAAGATGTTGAATACATCCGGATGCGCTTTTTCTATTTCATCCAGCAGCACGACAGAATACGGTGCACGTTTGACGCGCTCCGTGAGCTGTCCACCTTCTTCGTAGCCAACGTATCCGGGAGGCGAGCCAATCAGCTTGGACACTGAATGCTTCTCCATGAATTCGGACATGTCGAATCTGATCAGCGACTTCTCGCTGCCGAACATGAACTGAGCCAGAGTGCGAGCGACTTCGGTCTTGCCGACGCCGGTAGGTCCAAGGAACAGAAACGAACCAATGGGCCGGTTCGGGCTCTTAAGTCCAGCGCGCGATCGGCGGATCGCACGAGCCAGCGCGACGATAGATTTATCCTGCGAGATGATGCGCTTGTGCAGTTCTTCTTCGATGCGCAGCAACTTCGCCGATTCCTCTTCTTTGATCGACATCACGGGAACGCCGGTCCAGCGCGAGACGACGTCTTCGATGTCTTCGCGGCCGACGACGCCCGTAGCCGACTCGTCCAAATGATATTTTTCGCGAAGAGCGCGCAGGTTCTCGCGCTCCTTGCGTTCCTCGTCCGAATAGAAACGTGCCTTCTCGAATTCGTGATTCGCGATGGCGTTCTCCATTCGGTGCACGATGAACTTGATCCGCTTCTGCACCTCGGTGATTTCTTCGGGCAAGGAAGTCTGGCGCAGCTTCACTCGCGCCCCGGCTTCATCAATCAGATCGATGGCCTTGTCCGGGAGAAAACGGTCCGGGATGTAGCGGTTGGAATGTGAGACCGCGAAGTTGATCGAGTCGTCGGTGTAAGTGACGGCATGAAACTTTTCGTAACGGTCTTTGATGCCAAATAAAATTTTCGTAGCGTCAACTTCGTTCGGAGGCGGGACTTTCACCGCCTGAAAGCGGCGCTCGAGCGAACGATCTTTCTCGATGGATTTGCGATACTCGCCGGGCGTGGTTGCGCCAATGCACTGAATCTCACCGCGTGATAATGCCGGCTTGAGAATGTTAGCGGCGTCGAGCGAACCTTCCGCCGATCCCGCGCCAACCAGAGTATGAAGCTCGTCAATGAAGATGATGGAATTCTGGGACTCCATCAGTTCCTTCATAATGGTCTTGAGACGTTCTTCGAACTGTCCGCGGTATTTCGTTCCCGCAACGATCAAAGACAAATCCAAAGCAAGGATGCGCTTGTCGGCTAAGAACGAGGGAACTTCGCCGTCGGCGATGCGCTGCGCGAGTCCCTCGACAATCGCAGTCTTACCAACGCCGGGCTCGCCGATCAAAACTGGATTATTTTTCGTTCTGCGGCAGAGAATCTGCACCACGCGTTCGAGTTCGCCGTCGCGTCCAACTAACGGATCAAGCTGGCTGTCCATCGCCGACTGTGTGAGATCGCGAGAGAACTCGCTCAATAAAGAAGACTCACGCTGACGCGCTGGTTGAGATTTCTCCTGGCTCGTCCGCGCCAATTCTTCGCGGATGGTGGAAAGACGCAATCCACGCTCGTGCAGAATCTCAGCGGCGAAGCACTTCTCCTCCCGCAACAATCCTAATAAAAGATGCTCGGTCCCAATGTGCTTATGCGAAAGCCGTTCCGCTTCTTCAGCGGCATAAGCTAAAACTCGCTTGCACTCGTTGCTTAGCGGCAAATCTACTGAAGTGGAAACTTTCTCCCGAATCGTGGTATGACCTTCAATCTGCTTGCGAATCGATTCAACCGAGGCATGAGAGCGCAAAAATCTATTCGTCAGGGCTTTATCTTCGCGCAAAAGTCCTAATAAAAGGTGTTCCGTCTCTATATAAGGAGACCCAAATTGGCTGGCTTCGTAGCGGGCGAAGAAAATGACTCGCCTCGCTTTTTCTGTATACCGTTCAAACATATAGCCCTTTCCCCGGGATTCCTAAAAACGCCGCCGTACGCGCCATTCTAGAAACCCGTTGGCCTATTAACATTGATGCAATCGGGGTGCCAACGGTTCCCGACCTCCGAATAGGCTGTCGGTACCTGTAACAAGTTACCGAAGAACCTACTAAACATTATAAAAGCAATTAATTGCAAACTTCGTGAGCCAGGGGCCGCCGGTCGACCCCTCATTAACCATTTCGTCACGTTGCCGACGACTTGTCAATTGCCGTTCCGTGCTACCCCACCAAACTTTCGGGTGCGACTTCTTCAACGCGGCCACTTTGCAGGCGCAAGACGCGATGGCAACGTCTGGCAAAAGCAAAATTATGGGTGGCAATTAAGGAAGTTAATTGATGCTCCCGATGCAGCCGGGAAATCAATTCAAAAACCGAATCAGCGGTGCGGGCGTCCAGGTCTCCGGTCGGCTCGTCGGCCAACAAAACTTTCGGCTCTGTGATCAGCGCCCTCGCCAACGCAACTCGTTGTTGCTCACCTCCGGAAAGTTCTCCGGAGCGATGGCGGGAACGTTTCGCGAGTCCGACTTCTTGCAGCCAACGAGAAGCGAGAGGCTCCGCCTTCTGCCAAGAGTCTCCTCGCAGAAGGAGCGGCATCGCTACATTCTCGACGGCGGTGAATTCCGGAAGTAAATAATGGAATTGCCAGACGAAGCCAATTTCGCGGTTACGAAAATCGGCGGCGTCATTTTCGGAGAGCGTACTCAATCGCAATTTTTCGAAATATACGTCTCCGGAAGAAGCCCGATCAAGCGCACCGAGGATGTGCAACAGCGTACTTTTACCCGCTCCCGATTCGCCGACAATCGCCAGCATTTCGCCACGCGCAACCTGGAACGACAAGTTTTCAAAGAGCACTAATTGCGAAGCTGATGTTTGAAAACTCTTCTTCAAACTCTCAGCTCGCAAAATCACCTTTTCCATTAGATGCAATAGAAATGCTCCTCGCCTCAAGAATCGTAGGTGAGTGACAGAAAGACTTATTAAAGCACGGGCGAGCGGAAATATTTTTCGCGTAGTGGTGATGGAAAGAATTTATTTGTGATGTGCTCAAGGTTCCGTCGCTGTGCAACGGATGACAAATCTTAGTGGGAGTATGCAGACGCTGCGGCGAAAGTTACAAACCTTAGTGGGAGTACGCACTACATTCTGACGGGCATTATTCGTGCGCTCCAAGTCTTGCGGCTTCGAACTCGTCTCCCTTTTGCCATCCGATAATATTCGGTTGACTTGCGGCGGCCCATCCTAGGGCGAAGCCGAAACGCGCCATTACGGCATCGCCGGTGAAGTCCATCTCCGGATGGTATTCGTCGCTGGGCTGGTGGTAATGCTTGGTCGTATAGTCGTCAGCCTGCTGCATACCCCAGGCCAGATCGTGGCCCTTGTATTTCATCCCCTCACTGATCGAGAACGACGGAATGCCAACGCGCGCCAAACTGAAATGGTCGGAACGATAGTAGTGTCCGGCTTCGGGACGAGAATCTGGGCGGATCGACAGGCGAAATTCTTGCGCGGTAGCCGCGACGATGGGATAGAAAGTTGTACGTTCTGATCCCGAGACTTCCACCTCTTCTGGCGAACCCAAAGCTGGAATGTCGTCGTAATTCAAATCAAGCGATACTTTGGCTGTGGGAATCGGGAGATGCTTTCCGAGATATTCCGATCCCAACAATCCCTGCTCTTCCGCAGTCACGGACGCGAAGAGGAGAGAGCGGCGCGGCTTTTCCGTCGACTCGGCGAAAACTCTGGCCAATTCGAGCAATATTCCGCAGCCGGTGGCGTTGTCTTCGGCGCCGTTATAAATGTTGTCTCCGGGCATATCTGGACGTATTCCCAAATGATCGTAGTGAGCCGTGTACATCACCGCTTGCTGTTTTAGCTTAGGATCGGCGCCGGCAATCATGCCCAGAACATTGTTGGATTCGAAAGTGCGAAGCTTGCTGACCATATGCGCCTTGAGATTTACGGGTAAAGGAACCGGCCGAAAGTCACGAGACTGCGCCTCGGCAATCATGTGATCCAAATCGAGGCCATCCATCGCGGCAAGTTTTTGCGCCACATCAAGCTGCACCCACGCCGCTACTTTTAGTTTCGGCGTGTCATCGAGCTTCAAATAAGATTTTTCTCCAGAATTCGAATTGCGCACCACCTCCCACGGATAACTCGCCATATCCGTTCTGTGAATGAGTATGACACCGGCCGCGCCTTTGCGGGCGGCTTCTTCATATTTGTAAGTCCAGCGGCCGTAATAAGTCAGCGCTTTGCCTTTGAAGAAGTTCGGATCGTCGGAAGTCGGCTCATTCACCAGCATCAGCAAAACCTTGCCCTTTACATCGACATCTTTGTAATCGTTCCATTTGTATTCCGGAGCATCGATGCCATAGCCGACATATATGATCCCGGCATCCACGTCGGAATGCTGCTGCTGCGTCTGGTCATACCCGACATATTGCTCCAGAGGCTGAAGGTCGATTGCGGAACCGTTTGCCGGAACCAGCGAAAATGTCGTGTCGGAACTGGGTGTGATTCCTACCATTGGAACTTTCTGCATGTAAGTGCCGTTGTCGCCGGCGGGCTTGAGCCCGTACAAGGAAAATTGCGTGGCGATGTACTCGGCGGCGATATCTCCGCCGCGCTGGCCGGTTCCGCGGCCTTCCAGAAGGTCATGGGACAGGAAGCGGACATGCGCCCGGATGCGCTCGGGATCGATTTTGTGCATGGCGGCAAAAGCCGGCCCCGGAAGGTGGACGGCGGTCGACGCTACTTTTACCGATCCGGCCTGCGCGAATAAGATTTCAAAACTGGAGATCAAGAAAATCAACACACTAAAAATGCGTGTTCTTAACATGTGGGAAGCGCTCCGCGATTCGTATAGGTAAACCGATCCATTGTACGGGAGCGAGCGGCGACAGATGTAAGATGCCGCGCGATACATCGACGGACGACGCTGATTGTGCCCGCGACCGCGGGCTAATTTCTCGAGCCTCAACCCGCACGGAACTCGGGGATATTTTCCTCGGCGCGAAACAATGGTCTTCGCTGGTTCCCGATGGCTGTAGCCGCTTTTGTGGCGATTTCTTCGATTTCGGCCCGCGACCATCCAACGCTGGAAATTTGAATTTCGCCGTCTTGAGCGATCCAGAAAATCGTTGGCACGTTGGTCAGACCATAGGCGTTGGATACCGGAAAGTTTTTTGTGTCATCCAGCAAAATTGGAAATGAAACGCCAAATTGCCGAAGGAAACTAGCGGTATCTTTCTTGTCATTTTGCGAAATTCCGACGAAGCTGACCTGGTGGCCGCCGTAATTTTTATAAATGCGCTCAAGAAATGGGAACGCATATTGACAAACCGGGCAGGATACTTTGAAAAATGCGGCGACCACCGGTCCCTGCGTCAAGGCGTCACGAAGTGAAAATTGCGTTCCTTCCATGGTTGGCAAGGTGAAAGTAGGGGCTTGTTTACCGGGGATCAGTGCAGTCATATTCCGTCCTCTAAACATATTGCTCAACCATCTCATAGCGAATTGCCTGATGCGAAGCGCATCTGGAGGGTTAGATGACGTTTGCGGCACGCAGGATTTTTCGGGCGAGTCCCGTCAGTGGAAGTAGCGGCACACGTCCCTGCTTGATCCATTTTCCAGCGGTCGTTGCTGGAGCTGCCCCTTGCGTGACCAGGACTTCCCAATCTGTGATGGTGATGCAGTGGCGTAACCGAATCCACGGATCGCCGATTTGGTTGGGTTCAGCAAGCTCCGGCAACTCCCACATACCGGGCATTAGACGCGCATCGCGCGGCCGCTCAATCATGAAGACATGACCTTCCCGGCGATTTAAGGTGTAGCAAATTCTCCGTTTGAACTTCTCTCTGCGATTTTTTGTTCCATCGAGAGGGCCTCGAGTTGCGCAATCCCTCGCTATAGGACATATCTGGCATTTCGGTTCTCTGGGGAGGCACACCGTGGCTCCCAATTCCATGAGAGCCTGGTTGTAATCGCCGGGCCTTTCGCGGCACAGCAATTCTCCGGCGACTTGCCAAAGCTCTTCATCCGCAATAGCTTTTCCTTTCAGTCTCTGGAGAACTCTGCGGACATTGCCATCTACGACGGCAACAGGCTCATCGAAGGCGATACTCGCGACGGCGCTGGATGTGTAGCGTCCGACACCAGGCAGTTCACCGAATTGCTCCTTGTTGTCCGGAATCTTTCCCGCGTAATACTTCATTACTTTTTTGGACGCGGCATGTAACATACGGGCGCGTCGATAGTATCCCAGGCCACTCCATGAGGCGAGGACTGACGACTCTCGAGCGGCGGCCAATCGGTCTATGCTGGGAAATCTTTTCAGGAATTTGCGGTAATGGGGAATCACTGCGGCCACCCGCGTCTGCTGCAACATTATTTCTGAAATCCAAACCCGATATGGGTCACGATTGATACGCCACGGAAGTTCGCGTCGACTGACTTCGTACCATGCCAGCAACTTGCGATGGAACCGAACCTTTTGCCTGGGATCGTTCATCGAGAAATAGCCCGTGTCGAAAAGTATGCAGGCGCGACCTTCGCATTGTACGTCGTGCGTTGCTTATGCAAGCTGGAAGTTGCAACTGTGTCCTCCAAAGATCAACGTACTTTGCGCATTGACCATGGGACGCGGGCGGGGAATAATGTACCCACTGCGTTTCCAAACAAGTCGAGTGTTTTCCACGCTCAGATCCGAGAAAGCTGATGACAGAATTTAATCGCAAGGTAGAAGAGACGACAGCGCGCGTGAATAAATCGGTAACGGAAGCGGCCGACCGGTTGGAAAAGGAATCCGCGGAAATCATCAAGTATCTGAACGAAGAAGTGGTTCCGGCGGTCCGCGAGCATTCAACCAAAGCACTGCGCATAGCCGCAGAGAAACTGGCTCACCTCGCCGAATACATGGAGCAGAACTCACCACGCCGCAAATGATTGGCAGACTCAAAATAATTATTTTCGCGCTGGCGCTTGGCGTGGCTTTTACAGGATGCAGCCACCACAATGCGGCGACGATGAACGCGCCGGTTGCGCCTCCGCCTTTGGGTGCCGACGCCGAGGCTGCTTCGGGACGGCAGGCATCCGCGCAAACAGATTCGGGCGAACCTGAGAACGACAGCGAAATGGCGCGCGTGCCCCTGGATCGGAAACCCATTTTCGTGGAGACGGGAGTCGCCAGTTGGTACGGGCCGCCATACCACAATCGCCGCGGATCGGACGGGAAGATCTACAACATGAATGCCATGACGGCGGCGCATCGCACTCTTCCTCTCGGATCGATCGTGCGTGTGACCAATGTCAAAACGGGGCATTGGGCGGTCGTGCGTATCACCGATCGCGGGCCTTTCATTCAAGGGCGAATTCTTGACCTATCTCTGGCAGCAGCGAAAAAGGTAGACGTGGTTCATGCAGGGTTGGCGCAGGTTCGAATGGAGGTGCTGGAGACTCCAGTTGCAATCGAAACCGGCGGCCGCTGGGCAGTGCAGATCGGCGGCTTTGATCAACAGGAATCGGCAAATAGGCTGGTGGATCAAATTTCCCATCGTTATAAGACTGCGAAGGTGCTGAGCTTTAGCAGTCCGGTCGGGGATTGGTGGGTAAGAGTTCGAGTTCTTCACGACGATCGCGGACGAGCGCAAGAGATAGTTCGAGACATGCGCGCCGATCAAGAGAAGACGTTTCTGGTGAGATTGGACTAAGCCTCTACGGTCGGCCCAAAGAGGTCTGTATTCAGAAGTGGACTCATGGGCAGCCGGAAAGTGATTGCTATCGAATGCCGCAGACCGGGCTGGGTTAGGTGCTGAGTTGCGCCCCGCCTGAAGCGTAAGCCACAGGTTTCTCGAACTGCAAACACCCAAGCAAAACAACCAGCGACGTCATTCTGTCATAGCCTTCGGCAATGCGTATTCCGCGGATGCCGGCGCCAGGTATCACGGTAGCCGCATAGATAATAACGATGGCTCGAAGCGCGTTCAGGCGGAATTGAATCGCGCTGTTAGCCAGCTTATTGCCCGCCGCCGCCACCGAAGGATTTTCGCTGCGGCGCGCGGCTTCGCCAAAACTGTGCAAAATCGCGGCGTTGCGCGACGCCCAACGAATATACTCGGCGGCCGCGAGCAACCGTTCGCGCTGGACTAAACGGAAGTCCGCAGGCTCGAGGTTCGCGCGCAGAAATTCTTCCTCGCGGTAATCGATAAGATTGCGAAATGCTTCGATATCCAGCGGGCGGATTTGCTCTCGCAAAATAGTGAGATTGGATGCAGGTGCGGAGCCTCCTTTCGCCAGAAAAAGCATTGCGGCCAACGAAAGAAACCCGGCAAGAACGAGAATGATAGTAATAATCATTGGTGAAGGAGTTGCTGAAGTTCAGTGTTCCAAACGTCCAGATCGTGCTCTGGAAGTTTTCCTACGGTTTGAATCGGACGTCGCTCAGGGAGAAGCAGATAGACAAGCCAAATGACAACGCATGCATGGTAAGTCGCCATGCCAAGTATGTCGAGTGCCACGTCATTCGACGAGCCGATTTGAGATCGCAGTGCCGTCGTGGCAAGCTCGACGCTGCAAAGAATGCCCAATCCTAAAGCCATTCCAAATACGCATCGGCTCCAGGAAAGGCCCAGATATGCGGAATACAAAAATATGGCTAGTATCAGTCCGCACAGAACGATATTCGCGCTTCTTCCCAGCACGTGAACCGCGAACCAGTTTGGATCAACATCGGAACGATGCGAATACACAGCTGAACAGAGAGCAACTACGAGGCAAGCGATTGTCGTCCACCGGAAAAGCGGCCTGCATAGATGGCCGACGGCAGAGTGGTTGCGGAAAACGTCAAAAAAAATCTCGCAGACAATGCCGAAACATAGGGCTACGCCAACCCCTAATCCGAGGGAATACCAGTGAAAATAGGCGCCGCCCATCGACGATCTGCTGAGGGTGAAAAGTACAAAAAATTTGCAAGCACTGAATAGTGTATAAGTTGTGAAAACCGGGAATCTTTTGTAAAGGCTCCGTCTAGCCAAGGAGAGCAGAACGGCGACTTGTAAAACGTGAGGAGCTATCCACAGGTAGTAAAACAGAATTCGGATTGAGGGCGTCATGGGGATACCGGTCAACCTTATTAAGATATCCCCGCGACCGCGCTAATGAAAAGCTTCTTTTTCTTATCCGCCAAAGCTGGATGGCGGAATAGATGGGTGCCCCTGCTCTGCGACCACATGTCCTGGCGGAATGGGCGGGTCCCCCTGTTCCGCCACAAAGATGGCGGGGGTAACAGACGGGTCCCCCTGCTCCGCGACCACATGTCCTGGCGGAATGGGCGGGTCCCCCTGTTCCGCCACAAAGATGGCGGGGGTAACAGACGGTTCTGTGCTGTCTGCAACCAGAATTGTCGGTGTCACGGTCAGTGCCAAAAGTGCAGCTGCTACGGCCAATAATAGAGTCTTTTTCACGCTAATCTCCTTTGAATTGGAATTGCTGCGTGATAATCTCTCCATAGGCGCAGGTGTGCACATTTATGCGCATTTCTTTCAGTTTTCTGAAAGCGTAACGGCGATGCTGAAATTCAGATCTGCGATCGAAGATTTGCATGACACCACGGTGGGCGCTCTGGAAGGGTGTCTGAGCCGGCTGGAATACTTCGGGGAGTTACGGGTAAGAGATAGCAAAGAGAAAAAGGGCGAGAAGGACGGAGAATACGAGCATTGGGGCTTGACCCGGGTTTATGGCGATTTACCCGCGATGAAGGCTCTAGCCCAGACTCACCGGTCGTTGATCTCCCAGATATTGGCGACGCCGATCAGGTCTTTACTGGAGGAGATTGATACTTCCAGCGCGTCAGCGGGCGTTGCGCCCCTAACTTATATGAAGAAGTTACAGAGTCCCGATCTTAATCTGCTTCCGCCGGCACCCGGGCCGGGATCGGCTCGTCATCTCAATTCAGTGTTGCAGGCGCTTTCGGCTCTGGCGAAGAGTCGTACACGGAGCGCCAGTCGCCGAGCCTCATAGCAACTCCGACAACCTGCCCAACGATATCGGCCTCTTGCGGGAACTTCAGAATGCGCGCCGCCACCGGCGAGAGGGGATGCGGCTGAAGGATGATCTCCTCCCTGGTCAAAGTGCACCAGCAGCAACTGTGCCCTGCACGTGTCTCGACAAAATAAATAGGCCGCTCGTATTCGGTTCTCCATCCGCTTTCCGCTACCTTGGTTTTCGTTTCGTCTACTTGCACGAAAGTGCCTGGCGGTAAAAGTGGGTACATGGTTAAATCTTCGCTGCCGATATATCCGTAAGTGAACTGGCGGTTGGCGAATTGCTCCAGGTAGGAAAGCGGGACTAATCCCCACTGTTCCACCATTCGCCCAAAATTTGCGGTGCGCCGGGGATCGAACCCAGGGTCGATGCGGACGGGGACCTTTACGTCGGAAACGGTGGCTAAAACATGGGAAAAATGAGATTTCGGAGGCATCGATGAGTCGAGGTCGTCCGAAACTGCATTGAGATCGACGCCGTACCAATTTAGGATTTCGCGGAAATCCCGGCGGTAAATGATCGCTAACGAATAGAGACGAAAGATGCTTGGAACGATTCCCTTAGTCTCAATATCGGAAAGGCGGCTGGGCGGAATGGAAAACTCATCATTCCGGTGTTTTTCCGCAATTCGAGAGCTGGCGGTTTCGACATCCCGCATAGTGAGACCAAGACGGTCTCGCAGCGCCCGCAAGTTTTGTCCTCCGGAACTCATCGGAATGTCTATTGCCGTCACAAGTATCCATAATAATAACAACTTATAAGCTGCGGGCAAAGCGCCGTTCTTGTTCGTTATTTGTAACGAAAAAAAATAGAAAAGCAATCTCGCCGCTGCTGGTAGTAGCTTAGTCAAAAGCGCTTCCCAGAATAATTGACTTCGAAGCCAACCTGGACGTGGATCCACATCTAGAAAACGCGGGTAGGGCCGCAATATAACTGGTGAAACGATCGAAGGATTGAAAAAAGCTAGGAGGTTCTAGCTCGCCTGATTCTTGGGGCATTGCGGGATGGATTGAACCGTGTCAAATTTGCGGCGGCAGTGATTGCGGCGGATTGGACGAGGAAAAACTTACGCCCGTGGCGAAAACTCAGCAGTTCAGGCATGGTCGCGGTGAGAGCGGCGATTCCGATGTCTATTTTGCCGTGAGCCGGGAAACTGACTGCCGAGGCGACGCCGCCCGGATAATCAGTGAGCAGATTCAGAGCGATTTCGGCACCAGCACATAAAAAAGCCCCCTGGGCAGCCTGCTTGTGGTTCCTCCACAGTATTGCGCCCGCCAACAGAAACGAACCAATTGTGGCGTAGTCAGCGATGGCATGCGCTTTCGGCGATAAAAGCTTAGGAAGCCTGCGGGTCAGATTATCAGCGGCGGCATATAGCATTGGCATCTTCCATCTCCTGTCGTTGTCTTCTTCTTTCCCGGCCGTAATGGCCAGACGCTATTCCGCAGCAGCTCTGGCCAGTGTACTTGGTGCGTTCTTTAGTCCTCTTCCTCGTCAGCGTCCACGGCTTCCACAAGCGGCATATTCACGAGATGTTCGCTGATAAACCACACTTGTAATTCATTGGTGCGAAGAACATCGCTGACGGCGAGGTCATTGGTCCCATCGTCGCCCAGTTTGTCGGCGCGCTCCGCGAGTTCGCGGCATTCACCGATGATTACCTGATGGGCATCGATCAAGCGGGAGATTTGCACCGGGACCTCTTCGCGTCCCCGAGGCGGCCGCTCGATTTTTGTGGTTTCGGCGACATCATGCGCCATCGCGATGCTCAGTCCGCCGAGCAGTTGAATGCGCTCTGCGATGGTATCTACGATCTCAGCTTGTTCGCCGTAGTGTTTGTCGAAGAGTAAATGAAGCTGATAAAAAGTTGGTCCCGCAACCTGCCAGTGCGATTTTTTGTAGAGGTCGCGCAGGGTCATAGTGTCAGCCAGCAGTTGATTAAGATGTTCCGTCATTTCAAGGCGGACGGGCTCTTCCAGATCGAGGGGCAACGCGTGGGTAACCGTGCCATACTGCTGGATTTCGCGCGCCTTCTGATGATAGCGAGGCTGTGAGTTCAATTTCGAATGGTGATTTCCGGCGGCAACTTTCTTCGGCATAATGATTTCCTCTCCTCTCTTCCTCTCTGTTTTTCCCATTGTATGCGCTTACGATGCCATTAAATGGCGCGGGCGTCCAAGCGGCATGGCAAAATTGTTGAAAATCCTAATATTTTTTGTTGGCAATATCTGTCCAGCAAAATTCCGCATTATTGTCTATGATTGAGGGTTCCCATAAATGGAGAAATAGACTTGGCAGAGACTTACAAACTGGCAGACACGCATACCAGCAGCAATGGATCGGAAGTTCTTGAAACCCGCGAGTGGCTTGATTCGCTGGATTACGTTTTGGCCAAAGGCGGCCCCGAACGGGCCGGCCGGCTCTTGCAGCAATTGTCGCTTCATGCTCGCCGCGCCGCTGGCGTCAACTTGCCGTTCACCGCGACCACTCCTTATCAGAATACGATTCCGGTTCGTCAGCAGCCTCCATTTCCCGGCAGTCAGGAGATGGAGCGTCGCATAAAGAGTCTGGTGCGCTGGAACGCGCTCGCCATGGTGGTGCGTGCCAACAAGGTGCAGGACGGCATTGGCGGACACATTTCGACGTTCGCCTCCGCCGCAACTTTGTATGAGGTGGCTTTCAATCATTTTTTGCGCGCAAAGACCGAAGATGGCGACCGTGACGTTGTGTATTTTCAAGGTCACGCCGCACCCGGCATGTATGCACGGGCTTTTCTCGAAGGCCGGCTGTCGGCGCAGAAGCTGGAAAACTTTCGGCGCGAATTGAAACCCGGCGGGGGACTTAGTTCCTATCCCCACCCCTGGCTGATGCCTGACTTTTGGGAGTTCCCAACCGTTTCTATGGGATTGGGGCCAATTCAGGCGATCTACCACGCACGCTTTATTAAGTATCTGGAAAATCGCGGGCTCAAGGAATCTACCGGAGGCAAAGTCTGGGCATTTCTCGGTGATGGAGAAATGGATGAGCCCGAGTCGCTGGGGTCGATCACGCTGGCGTCGCGCGAGCGTCTCGATAATTTAATTTTCGTCGTCAACTGCAACTTGCAGCGTCTGGATGGCCCGGTTCGCGGAAATGGAAAAATCATCCAGGAACTGGAAGCAATTTTCCGCGGCGCCGGATGGAACGTAATAAAGGCGATCTGGGGAACGGACTGGGACAATCTGATCTCGAATGATCGCGACGGATTGCTCGTCCGGCGATTAGGCGAAGTCAGCGACGGTCAGTATCAGAAGTATTTCGTCGAGAGCGGTTCATATTTCCGGCAGAATCTTTTCGGCAGCGATCCCCGGCTGTTGAAGATGGTTGAGCATCTCTCCGATGAGCAGCTTTCGCGGATGCGCTTGGGCGGACATGATCCGATAAAAATGCATGCGGCTTACCGGGCTGCCGTGGACCACAAAGGCGCTCCGACTATCGTCCTTGCGAAAACTATTAAAGGGTACGGACTCGGCGAAGCCGGAGAAGGCAAGAACATTACTCACCAGCAGAAGAAGCTGAACGACGACGAGCTGCGCATCTTCCGCTCGCGGTTCGGAATTCCGATACCCGATGGCGAATTGCACGATGCGCCGTTTTACCGGCCGGCAGATGACAGCCCGGAAATTCAATACATGCAGGAGCGCCGCAAGCAACTCGGCGGCTATCTGCCCGAGCGCAAAGTGCGCTCCAAGCCTATGAAGCCGGTTGCCGAGTCGCACTTCGAAGAATTTTATAAAGGGACGGATGGCCGCGAAGCTTCGACCACCATGGTTTTCGTGCGGCTATTGTCGAAGCTATTGCGCGATCCCGAAATCGGCAGGTTGATTGTTCCGATTATTCCCGACGAAGCGCGTACGTTCGGCATGGAAGCTTTATTCCGGCAGGTTGGTATCTATTCGAGCGTCGGACAACTCTACGAGCCGGTCGATATGTCGACCCTGCTTTATTACAAAGAAGCTAAAGATGGGCAGATACTCGAAGAAGGAATCACGGAAGCCGGCTCGATGTGTTCGTTTATCGCCGCCGGCACCGCATACGCCAATCACGGGATCAATACGATCCCGTTTTTTATTTATTACTCCATGTTCGGATTCCAGCGCATCGGCGATCTGATCTGGGCCGCGGCCGATATGCGGACTCGCGGATTTCTCGTCGGTGGGACGGCGGGCCGAACCACGCTCGCTGGTGAAGGATTGCAACATCAGGACGGGCATAGTCACGTTCTGGCATTGTCTGTGCCAAACCTTCTCGCGTTCGATCCCGCATTCGCTTACGAGATTGCCGTCATTATTCAAGATGGCATCAAGCGAATGTACGTCGACCAGGAATCGATTTTTTATTATTTGACTGTGACCAATGAACCCTTGCCGATGCCCGAGATGCCTGCGGGCAAAGAAGTTCGCGCTGGCATCTTGAAAGGCCTTTACCGCTTCAAGACTTCAGAAAAGAAAGATGCGAAGTTGCGGGCACAATTGTTCGGCAGCGGAACCATCATGTACGAAGTTCTCAAAGCGCAGCAAATACTGGAAGAGAAGTATGGCGTCGCCGCCGACGTGTGGAGCGTTACCAGTTATAAGGAACTGTATCGCGACGGCAACGATTGCGAGCGCTGGAATCTCTTGCATCCGGGTGAAAAGCCGCGAGTCCCGTTCGTTACGCAATGCTTGAAGGATGTATCGGGAGTACTTGTTGCGGCGTCTGACTATATGAAAGTGTTGCCGGAATCGATTGCGCAATGGATGCCGCGTCCTCTCGTAGCTCTAGGAACTGATGGCTTCGGGCGCAGCGAAAATCGTGCTGCGCTCCGCGATTTCTTTGAAGTTGACGCGAAACACATTGTGCTGGCGACGTTGAACGCTTTGGCGAAAGATAAACAGATCAAGACCGATGTTCTTCAGAGTGCGATCAAAGATCTGGGGATTAATCCCGAAAAATTAAATCCAGCCATCAGTTAATTGGAGATCCAGCTTCGTGACCGAATTTAAATTGCCGGAACTAGGGGAAAACGTTCATCAGGGCGACCTCGTCCGTCTGATGATCTCGCCGGGCGCAAATATCACCGAGGGCCAGGCTGTGATGGAACTCGAAACCGACAAGGCCGTCGTCGAGGTGCCTTCCTCGTTGAGTGGGACGGTGAAAGAAGTGCGCGTCAAAGAGGGTGAGAAAGTTAAAGTCGGCCAAGTCATTTTTACTGTCGAAAATGGGGCGAAGGGAAAACCCGAACCTACGGCGAAGACGAAATCGGCGGACACTACCAACGGGGGAAGGCCGGCGCAGACTTCGCCGGATGCCGATTCGTCAAAGCCTAATGCCATACCTGAATCTTCTTCGGCCGCGAAGCCCGCAAGAGCCAAGGATCAATCCACAGCGGAAGTTTCGGCCAGTGCTATGCGTTCGTCCCGCGCTACAGATCGTCCCTCCGAGTTCAAGCTTCCGGAGTTAGGCGAGAATATCACTCAGGGAGATCTGGTTCGCCTCATGATTTCCGCTGGCGATAAAGTGTCAGAAGGCCAGCCGGTCATGGAACTGGAAACCGACAAGGCTGTGATAGAAGTCCCATCCTCAGTCGGCGGGACGGTAAAAGAAATTCGGGTCAAGCAGGGAGAAAAAGTCAAAGTCGGCCAGACAATTTTTACGCTCGAAACGGGATCATCCACATCTGCCCCCGCGAAGCACGCGCCGGTTGAACATGCCTCTGAACAACATGGTGCGCGCTTATCCTTTCAGGCGGCGATGGAAGCTGAAGGCAAGACCGAAGAAGAAATCCTGCCACCTGATCCGCCGCAAACCCGTCCGGCGGATTTCAGCATGCCGGAGCAATTGGGCAAAGTGGCTGGAACTGAGCATCGCGATCCGGTTCCCGCCGCGCCGCACGTCCGACGTCTGGCACGAGAGCTTGGTCTCGACATCCACGACGTAAAGGGCGCAGGTCCGGGCGGCCGCATCAGCGAAGACGATGTCAAAGCCCACTCGAAGTTTCTGCTGACTTCGCTGGCCGGCCAAACGGCTCAAACTCACTTCGTCCAGCCGGGACTTCCGGATTTTTCCAAGTGGGGAAAAATCGAGCGCGTCTCGATGCGCGGGGTTCGCCGCAAGACAGCCGAACATCTTTGGGAAGCATGGAACACCATTCCACACGTGACGCAGCAGGATAAAGCCGACATTACCGAACTCGAGCAACTACGGACACGATTTGGCCCGAAAGCGCAAGAAGCTGGCGGCAAATTGACGGTCACTGCCATTGCACTGAAAGTGTGCGCTTCGGCTTTGAAAGTGTTCCCGCAGTTCAATGCCAGCATCGATCTAACGAAAGAGGAAATCGTCTACAAGCAATACATTCATATTGGCGTCGCGGTGGACACAGATCGCGGCCTGTTGGTTCCGGTGATTCACGATGTGGACAAGAAAAATATTGTGGAGCTGGCTGCGGAATTGACTCAGGCGTCCAAGAAAGCGAAAGAGAAAAAACTCACGGTTGCGGAAATGGAAGGCGGCACTTTCACTATCACAAATCTTGGCGGGATCGGAGGCACCGGGTTTTCGCCGATTGTGAATTTTCCGGAAGTCGCCATTCTCGGCCTTTCGCGTTCCAGCATGGAGCCGGTATGGATGAATGGAAAATTCGAGCCGCGCCAGGTGATTCCATTATCGCTTTCGTACGATCACCGTCTCATCGACGGCGCCGACGCGGCAAGATTTCTCCGCTGGATCGCCGAAGCCTTCGAACAGCCTTTCCTGCTATCGGTACAGGGATGAAAAGCTCACTTCGAAGTCAGGAAGAGTTGGCCGCAGGACGCACCCTGCTCATTGAGGTCTACAGCGCTTTCAATCGGCGCGAGATAGACCCTATTCTGGCGGTGATGCATCCCGATGTAAAGTGGCCGAACGGAATGGAAGGCGGATGGGTGCATGGTCGAGAAGGAGTCCGCGAATACTGGACGCGCCAATGGTCACAGATTGACCCTCACGTCGACCCGGTCGGGTTTGAATGGGACGAGCAGGGCTGCATCGTAGTAAATGTTCATCAAGTCGTTCGTGACCTCGCCGGAGCCCTGCTTCTTGATCGAACCCTTCAGCACGCTTATCGATTAAGTGACGGAGTTATTCGCAGTATGGAAATCCGCGAGTGAATCCTGGCTCCCGTCAGGAATTTTTCATCAGCTAAGAAAATAATGTCGACAATCTCCGATGTGAATCTCGCAATCATAGGCGCCGGCCCGGGTGGGTACGCTGCGGCATTTCTCGCCGCTGACTTGGGCATGAAGGTCACGCTGATCGATCAGGAACTCAATCCTGGCGGCGTCTGCCTTTATCGTGGATGCATTCCGTCGAAATCTTTGCTGCATGTGGCTAAGTTGATCGACGAATCACGCCACGCCAAGAATTGGGGGATCGAATTTTCTGATCCCAAGATTGATATTGCTAAATTGCGCTCCTGGAAAGAAGGAGTGGTTAAGAAACTGACCGGAGGCCTTGGCCAGCTCTCGAAACAGCGCAAGGTTCAATACATCCAGGGCGGCGCTGCGTTTGAGAACTCCACCACGTTGCACATTACCAAGATCGATGGCGGCGAACAGACGCTGAGCTTTGACCGCATCATCATCGCCACTGGCTCGCGGCCTTCGGTAATCCCAACTCTGAAACTCGACAGCCCACGAATGATGGATTCGACCAGCGCTCTCGATATTCAGGATGTACCAAAAAGTTTGCTGGTGATCGGTGGCGGATACATTGGGCTGGAGCTTGGCAGCGTTTACGCCGCGTTGGGATCGAAAGTGTCCGTCGTTGAGATGACCGCCGGTCTCCTTCCCGGAGCCGACCGCGACTTGGTATTGCCGCTGCATAAACGGATTGAGAAATCATTCGAAGCGATCATGTTGAATACGACCGTCACGGCGGTGAAAGAAGAAGCGAGTGGTATTCGAGTCAGCTTCGACGGCGCAGACGTCAAAGAACGCGAGAAGGTTTTCGACAAAGTTCTGGTCTCGGTGGGACGACGTCCCAATTCCGAAATCACCGGACTTGATAAGACGGGCGTCAAGCTTATTCAGCGCGGATTTATCCATGTGAACAAGCAATTGCAAACCGACGATCCGGCTATCTACGCAATCGGCGATGTCGTCGGCGAACCGATGCTCGCGCACAAAGCTTCGCACGAAGGCCGCACCGCCGTCGAAGTCATCGCCGGCCACAAAGTCGCGTTTGAGCCCAACGCCATTCCTGCCGTGGTGTTCACCGATCCGGAAATCGCCTGGTGCGGCCTCACTGAAACGCAAGCGCAAAAAGATAATCGCGAAATCAAAGTCGCAAAATTCCCCTGGGCGGCTTCGGGACGCGCCATGACCATCGACCGCACCGAAGGCATGACCAAACTTGTAATCGATCCAGAGACCGAACGTGTGTTGGGAGTCGGGATCGTCGGCGCAGGCGCAGGCGAGTTGATTGCCGAGGGCGTGCTGGCTGTCGAAATGGGAGCGCTCGCGAAAGACCTCGCCCTCACGATCCATCCTCACCCAACCCTATCGGAAACTGTGATGAATGCTGCAGAAGTCTTCTTCGGCACGGCCACAGATATCTATCGTCCCAAGCGGTGAGTTAAAATGTGGGGCGGACACTCTTGTCCGCCCCCCTTTACGAATGCTTGCATAGCGCTTATCAACGGGAAGCCTGAGCCGGTTCGAACCCGTTTTCATGAATCAATCAGGCGGAACTCGGAATCCTTCGTTTCGTCAGTGACATGTTTTGAGCTGTGGTACGGCGTTAGCAAAAGTTCACGGACGGAATTAATACCGCTCGCCTCCAAACCTTTCTTGCTGGTCCGATTACGCAAATCTTCTTTGAGGACCAAGATGCAGAAGCGGCAGGTTCCGTGCGAGCGATTTCAGAACAGTCAGGCGGACCCATTGGGGCTTATGATGTGCTGATGGCCCCGCAGGCTTTGGTCCGAGGACTCACCCTAGTCACGGCAAACGTGTCAGAGTTCTCGCGAGTCAAGGGCCTGAAGTGGCAGGATTGGGCAAAGGTTTAAGACGGGATGGAAATTCTTAATGCGTGAAGTTGTCATAGTCTCGAGCGTTCGCACTCCAGTTGGGCGCGCTTTCAAAGGGACGCTGCGTTCCACTCGTCCTGATGAGCTTGCTGCCGTCGCAATCAGAGGCGCACTGGATCGGGTGCCGCAAATTGATCCCAAAGAAATAGAAGATGTGATTATTGGCTGCGCCATGCCCGAAGCTGAGCAGGGAATGAACGTGGCGCGGATCGCGTCGCTGCGGGCCGGACTTCCAGTTGAAATATCGGCGATGACGATCAACAGATTTTGCTCGTCGGGACTACAGGCGATTGCGATGGCGGCGGAGCGAATCATGAGCGGCGGCGCGGAAATCGTTGTTGCCGGCGGCACGGAATCGATGTCGATGATTCCGATGGGTGGACATAAAATCGCTCCGAATCCCTGGCTGGTCGATCATTATCCTGATGCTTATCTTTCGATGGGATTGACGGCGGAGCGTCTGGCGCAGCGGTTTGGGATCACCCGCGAGATGTCTGATGAATTTTCGCTGCGCAGTCATCAGAAAGCGCTGTCTGCGATTGAGCAAGGTCGATTCGATGATGAATTGATAGCCGTGCCTGTAAGTATGACAATCGGAAATGGCCACGTAGGCGCAGCCTCCTCGGCTTCGCAGGACCCTTCGACTTCGCTCAGGGCAGGCTCTCGGGGACGGCTGTCCCCACGCGGGCTGGATAGCCCGAAGCGGCAGGAAATTACCTTCAAAACGGACGAAGGACCACGCGCCGATACCTCACTCGAAGCGTTGTCATCTTTGAAACCGGCATTCCATGCCAAAGGAACTGTCACCGCGGGAAATTCTTCGCAGATGTCGGACGGCGCCGCTGCTGCGGTTGTAATGTCAGCAGAACGTGCGCAGGCGCTCGATATCAAGCCGCTCGCCCGCTATGTCGCATTCGCCACCGCCGGATACAAGCCCGAAGAAATGGGATTGGGTCCGGTGTTTGCCATCCCGAAAGTTTTGAAGTTGGCCGGATTAAAGCTGCCCGACATTGACGTCATCGAATTAAACGAGGCCTTCGCCGCCCAATCACTGGCCGTGATCCAGGAAGCCGGACTCGATGCTGATCGAGTGAATCCCAATGGTGGGGCAATCGCCTTAGGCCATCCCCTAGGATGCACCGGAGCAAAACTCACCGCGACGATCATCCGCCAACTCAAACGCCGCAACGGACGCTACGGAATGGTAACGATGTGCGTCGGCGGCGGTATGGGCGCCGCAGGAATATTTCAGAATCTGAATTGAAGTTGCATTCGAACAGAACTCTTTGGAGTCCCGCCTGGATTTCTTCTTTGCTCTTTTTCCGCCTAATGCTAGCCCAGGACTTATATTCTGCTTCACGTCCGCCTTCACCACTTCGCTTTGCAAGCTGCGGTAAAACTGTGCCGCTTCCCCCGATGCATGTATTAACTTTCTTCTCACCAACTCTTCCGTCTCCAGATAGAGCATCGCAATTTGCTGAAAGCTGGGTGGAAATCATAGGTCAAAAGGGCCGATGCCATCGTTCGCCTGACCAAGCCTTCGTTGTTATAAACGGGTTGACTGGCTGGAAAGATATAAAAAGCAGTTACGCCGTTTTATACAACCCGTTCTTTCGTATGTATTCAGCCACCGTGGGATCGAGAAACTTCGCCAGCGATCGTTTCGCTTTTACAGCTTGCCGAATCGCGGTCGCAGACGCTTGTTCATTCACGTCAGCCAACAGGTGCAATGTCGCACCTGCCAAAGCTAAGTCCCCAGTGGCAAGTTGGTTGGCGAATGGCCTGGTGGCTGCGGCTTTGGGGCGTATTTTCTCCGGAAGCGCGTTGGCGACGTCGGCCAAAGAATATCCGGGACGGCTGGCGACGATAAATTCGCACTCGCGAAAAAGTCTCTCCGGTTCCCGCCATTTGGCGATGTCTTTGAATGCGTCTATTCCGATTAGAAAAAATAGGCGATCAGCTTTTTTCAGCGTCTGCTTAAAACGCAGCACAGTGTCGATGCTGTAATTCGCTTCAGGAGCCTTGCCTCGCGGTCCGTCAGCGGAATTTATCTTGGGTGCTTCCAGCAGCGACGCCAAAAAAGTTTTCTCGCTCATGGTCGCCAAGGCCACCATCGCATATCGATGGAAATATGACGCCATAGGCTGCTGCGATTTGTGCGGCGGAAAGTTTGATGGAACGAACTCGATCCGTCCCAAATCGAAGTGATCTCTTGCCGCGCGCGCCAATGCCAGATGTCCCTTGTGGATGGGGTCGAAAGTGCCGCCGAACAATCCAATATTCATGACGAAAAACCGCACTCGCTTAATCGGGATGACATAAAAGGCTTCAAAGTTGTTCCAGAAAATTGGCCACCGCAGTCGAGTCTAGAAGCCGCGTCCAGTATGGACTCTCGTAACTCACGGCCCTTCCCATTTCGGAACTACGATGGGTGTTATGCGAGTGAAGTCCCCTCTTCTCCGCAATCGCCACGTGGCTCCCGCCCGCGCCCGGGCACTGCGCTATGGCGTCGCGGTCCTCAGCACCATTTTGGCCATAATACCGGCATTCCTGCTGTCTGATCTGGTGGAAAGCCGCCTTGTGGTTTTCGCGGTCGCGATCATGGTCAGCGCCTGGTATGGCGGATGGAAACCTGGTCTCGTCGCCACTTCTTTCGCCCTCACCGTCAGCTCGTATTTTTCGTTCGTGGGAGCCCATTCGTCTGCCGATTTTCGCAAAGCCATCATACATCTCACGTTGTTCGTATTTGTGGCGTTGCTGATTTGTTCTTTCAATGCCGCGCTGCGTTCTGCGCAGGAAGGATTGCGACGGTCGGAATCGAATTTTCGTTCGCTTGTGATGAACGCCCCGTACGGAATTTGCCGGTGCAATTCGGATGCGATTATCCTCGACGCCAATCCCGCCCTGATCGCCATGCTGGGCCGCGAATCGGCGAGCGAGTTAGTGGGCACGAATGTCGCGAACCTTTATGAGGACTCGCAGGAATGGTTCAAGGTCGCGGATTTTTTCCGCTCACTGCAATCTTTCAATGGATTACTCGCCGAGTGGAAGAAGAAGGACGGCGTCGCTACCAGCTTACGGCTTTCGGGACGCGCGATTCGTGGCGAGCGTAATGCAATTTTTTTCGAACTGTACGCCGAGGATGTCACTGAACGCCATTCGCTCGAACAACAGCTCCGGCAGTCGCAAAAAATGGAAGCCGTCGGCAGGCTCGCGGGCGGCATCGCTCACGACTTTAACAATCTGCTGATGGTCATTTCCGGATATTCGGAATTTCTCCTGGAGAAAATTGCCGACAATAAAGAGCTTCGCCCGCCGGCCCAGGAAATTGCAAATGCGGCGAACCGCGCTACGGGACTAACCCGGCAACTTCTGGCCTTCAGCCGCAAACAGATGTTAATGCCGCGAGTTCTCGATCTCAATTCTCTGGTCAGCGAGAATCTGAAAATGCTGACTCGCGTCATCGGTGAGGACATTGATCTGGTAATGGCTCCCACCGCCGATCTCGGAGCTGTCAAGGCCGATCCCGGCCAAATCGAGCAGGTCATTATGAACCTGGCCGTTAATGCCCGCGATGCCATGCCGCATGGCGGCAAGCTCACCATTGAAACTTCCAACGTCACGCTCGACGAAAGTTATGCGCGCTTTCATGCGTCTGCGAGTCCCGGTGAATACATCATGCTGGCGATCAGCGACAGCGGCGTGGGCATGGATGCGGAAACAAAATCTCACATTTTCGAACCATTTTTCAGCACCAAGGGCGCGAAAGGCACCGGGCTGGGATTATCCACTGTGTATGGAATCATTAAGCAGAGCGGCGGATTTATCTGGGTCTACAGCGAGCTGGGAAAGGGAACGACATTCAAAATTTATCTCCCGCGTGTGGCCGCCGAACGGGATGCCGAAGCGCAGCCTGTCCTTGCGGCGAAGAACAACAGAGGATACGAAACTATTCTGTTAGTAGAAGACGAAGCCAACCTGCGCCGGCTGACCAGCGATTACTTGCGCAATCAGGGATACACCATCCTCGAAGCGCCCGACGGTGACGCCGCGATTCGCGTTTCGGAATCGTATCCTGACGCGATTCATCTTCTTTTAACGGATGTCATTATGCCCGGCATGAACGGGCGCGAACTCGCTAATCGCTTGGCGAAGGATCGCCTAGAAACCCGCGTGCTCTACATGTCCGGATACACGGAAAATGCGATCGGCCACAACGGCACGCTCGACGCGGGAATTACCCTGCTCCAGAAACCCTTTACGCTCCCTGACCTGAAAGCCAAAGTTCGGGAGATGCTCGATACTCTGATTCCCAAGGAGGTTGTCATGTCATCCAGCGCAATTATTCAAACTCGCCGTGAAACCCGCAAAGAGAAACTCGCCGCATTCCGCGCGCAACGTTTTTCCCTGCAACTGCCACTGAAATACCGTCCGCTGGGCGAGGAAAATTGGCATAGCGGCACCACCGAAAATATCAGCCGATCGGGAATGTTGTTCCGCGCCGAAGAAGCGATTTCGCCAAACGTGCAACTGGAAATAAATTTAGTTCTGCCGCGCGAGATCGCAGGATTATCCGCCGCGGAAGTGGTTTGCCGGGGAGAAATCGTGCGCTCGGTAGAGAGCCCCGAGCCGACAATGAGTCCCGCGATCGCCGCGAAAATTCTGCAATATCACTTCCAGCACGGATCGAAAATACCGTCGGCATAGGCTCGCCCTACATAAACCTAGCGCGAAATTCCTGCCTGTTTTTGCGCCGGGGTTCGTACCGCCCAGGCCATTCTTGGAGTGTTGTGCGAGATTCCGTAACGGCCTTGGGCATCTAGGAGAATCATGCCGCCGTGGCCGTTTAGGCGTGACTCGAGATAATTGATGGCCTCGGCGGCGGCCCATTCCGGCAGATTGCCGGCGGCGACGCGATCCGCAGCCCACTTGGCGAGAACTAATTTCATGATCGGCTCGCCCCAGCCTGTGGTGGAGGCTGCGGCAGATTTGTTATCGGCGTAACATCCGCACCCAATCAGGGACGAATCTCCCAGACGTCCGGGGGCTTTATTTAATGTCCCGCCAGTCGAAGTTGCCGCGGCGATGTTGCCGTTGAGATCGAGAGCGGCGGCCCCAACCGTGTCGTGCGACAACGCAAACAGGTCATTCGCGTCTTCGGCAGGATTTTGGGCGCTGCGGGCCTGAAATTCACGAAGCCGTTCGACTTCACGCGGGATTATGAGGTCTTCGTTTTCGCAAAGCGCGATGCCATGCTCAGCCGCAAACCGTTCCGCACCCTCCGCGACAAAGTAAACGTGCGGACTCTCGCTGAGAATTTTGCGAGCCGTTCGCACCGGATTCCGCAGATGCTCGACGCATCCCACGCCGCCGGTTCGCAGCGTGTTCCCATCCATAATCAGCGCGTCAAGCTGGACTTTGGCATCGCGATTGAGGAAGCTGCCGCGGCCGGCGTCGAAGGTCTCGTCATCCTCCATGATTACGACCGCTTCTTCGACCGCATCCAGCGCCGAGCCGCCATGCTCAAGAACTTCCCATCCCGCGGCCTGTGCATTTCGAACTCCGTTCAGATGGGCCTCGACCATGTCATCCGGAATCGCCCACGCACCGCCATGAACGAGAAGAACGGGAGAATTAGGCATGGGAAGTTAGCGCGATAAAGGATGGGATCAAGCGGCTTGGCCGGCGTTTACCGGTGTCTCCACTCCCGAAGTCCGGGTCCAGGTGTAGCGGATACGATGAATCACGGTGATCGTCGACAATACAGCGATGATCCAAAGCACGGGCGCCATCCGGTTAAACAACGCGCCGATAATGACCAAAACTAATCGCTCGGGGCGCTCCATAAACCCGACGCGGCACGATCCAATCAGTGACTCCGCACGAGCCCGGGTATAGCTAACCATAATCGCGCTGATCATCACGATGGCGGTCAAAATCACATAAAAGAAGCGGTCGCCGCGCCCGTAGAAAACCAGCAATCCGAGGAATTGTGTGGCATCGCTGTAGCGATCGACGACTGAGTCGAAGAATCCGCCGAACTTGGTTACCCGGTTGGTCGCGCGCGCAACCCGTCCATCCACGAGATCGAAAAAACCCGAGCCGATAATCACTAATCCGGCGTAGCGGAACAAACGGGCCTGGTTTTCGGCGTTGGCATAGCCAAAAAGAATTGCCGCGACCACGTTCACCACGAGGCCCAAAAACGTAAGTACGTTGGGATTAATTCGAGAAAGGGCCAGCCAGCGGACAATAGCGTCGAGAAGCACGCCACAAGCACGACCGAAAGCGCGCGTCCATGTGATGCGGTCGCGAGTGTGAGTAATTTCAGCTTCCATCGTTATTCCGCTTGGGCGAGGTCAAACATGGTCACGAGGGTTAAAATCTCCATTTCGCGCTTGCCGTTGGGCGTGACGACCTGAACGGTGTCCCCGACCTTCTTGTTCAGGAGCGCGCGACCGATAGGCGATGTGGTCGAGATTTTTCCCGCCGCGAAATCCGACTCTTCACTCGTCACCAACTTATATTCGATTTCTCTCTTCCTTGCTGCTGTCGTAAACCTTGACGGTCGATCCCAGACCAACTTTGTCCTTGGGAATATCGTTCATGTTAATGAGCGAAAAATCAGCCAAGCGCTTTCCGAGTTGCCTGATCCGCGCCTTGACGAACTCCTGGCGCTGTTTCGCCATGTGATATTCGGCATTTTCGCTGAGGTCGCCCAGCGCGGCCGCCTTTTTGATCTCTTTGGGCAGATCGTGAATCAGCTCATGCTCAAGCTGATCAATTTCCGCCCTTAACTTCCTGGTTATTTCCTCGGTCATGTTTTGTGGATTATAAACCTCTCACCGTGAAGGGGGTGAGGTGTGGTTTTGCTTTCCGGATGCGCTTGACAATCCCATAACCACGCAGTTATGGTTTCGATATGCAAGCGGTAGCGGACAATCTTTTCAAGGCGCTCTCCGACCCAACCCGTCGGGCAATTTTCGAGCATCTATCTCGCGACGGCGAGCAGACCGTGCACGCCTTGACTTACCGTGCCGGAGTGTCGCAACCGGCCGTGTCCAAGCATCTCAGCGTTCTAAAGCTTGCCAGCCTGGTTCGCGACCGGCGAGAGGGACGCGAAACCCATTACAGCGCCCGTCCGCAAGCGCTGGCACCCCTGGTCGACTGGATGAGCGTGTATGGAACATTCTGGCGCGACCGGTTTGATCAACTCGAAGAACTACTGAAAAGGATGGACAAATGACTGATACCGCCCCGACCCGTACTGTCGTCATCGAACGGGAGATGCCGCATCCCCCTGAAAAAATATGGCGTGCGCTTACCCAAAGCCCCCTGATAGAAGAATGGTTGATGAAGAACGACTTCCAGCCCATCGTGGGCCGCCGGTTCAATTTTCGTGCAGATTGGGGCGCCGTCGACGGAGAAGTCCTGTCAGTTGAACCGAATAAAATGCTGTCTTATTCATGGGCGGCTTATGGTCTTGAGAGTGTCGTTATTTGGACTCTAACCCCTACAAGCACGGGCACCCATCTGCGCATGGAGCACTCAGGCTTCGGGCCGGATCAGCAGCAGGCTTACCATGGTGCCAAGGCAGGATGGCAGAACTTCATCGGCAATCTGGAGCGTGTCGTTGGAGGATTGGACTGACCATGAAAACAAAAAACACGAAAAAGCCCGCAACGGCGGAGAACGAATCCCCTTCGTGGCAGATTGACGCGAGGATTAAGCAACTAGACGACTGGAGAGGCAAGACTCTCTCCCATATTCGCGCTCTCATCAAGACTGCTGACCCCGAGGTGATCGAGGAGTGGAAGTGGGCCAAGGCGACATCGCCGGGCACTCCGGTCTGGTCGCACGCGGGTATCCTCTGCACCGGAGAGACTTACAAGAACGCCGTCAAAATGACATTTGCCAAGGGGGCTGCGTTGAAAGATCCCTCAGGACTATTCAACTCCAGCCTTGAAGGTAACGTCAGGCGCGCCATTGATTTGCATGAGGGTGACGAAATCGATGAGGCGGCGTTGAAGGATCTTATCCGTGCTGCCGTGGCGCTTAACGTGGTGGGGAGGGGTAAGGTTAAGCCCAGTCGAAAATCCCCACTCTAGATTCGCAAATAATGCGAAATTTAGAATAGGACGCCGACGCGCCGCTCGCCGACGCAAATTGTCTTTATTCCCAGGTTGGGATAGACTAAAAGATGTGGCTCCCCTCCGCATAATCGCTGTTTCCGGTGTAACCTTATGTTAAGCAGCGATAATTTCCACATTGGCGACAAGGTCGTGTATCCCAATCACGGCGTGGGAATTATCGAACAAATCAGCAGCCGCACCATGGGCGCTACGGTGGAACAGTTTTATCTCCTTAAAATTCAATCCAGCAGCCTGAAAGTGATGGTTCCCTTCCATAACGTGGGGATGGTCGGCTTGCGGCGCGTCATCCGCAACGGCGAAATCCAGAAAATTATTGATTTTCTGACCGACGGCGTTTGCGACAGCAACATGGACTGGAAGTATCGTTTCAAAGAAAATTCCGAGCGCATGCGCACTGGTTCGCTGCTCGAAGTGGCGGCGGTCCTGAAGGGATTACTGGTACTGAATCAGGCCAAGGCGCTTTCGTTCCGGGAAAAGAAAATGCTGGAACGCGCCCGCTATCTTTTGGTCAGCGAAATGGCGATGGCCAAAAATTGTTCCGAGGCCGAGATTGAAGAGCTTCTCTCCGAGGCTCTAGCTAAGAGTAAGCTGCGCCTGCCCGACGTTTCCGAACTGCAAGCTTCTTAGGACTTACTCTCCCAGCCACACCCCGTACGGTTTCAGTGAATCAATGTGATCGAAGATGATCTTCATTGCCGCGGTAATAGGAATTGCTAGCAGCAATCCAATTGCTCCCCATAGCCAAGCCCATACCAGCAATGACATGGTTACCGCGAGCGGATTCAATTGCAGCCGCCTGCCTAAAATCTTCGGGTAGAGCACATTCAGCGCCAGGATGTGTAATCCGAAAACCGTCAATATGATGTACACCAGTTCCGTAGAAGTAATGTGCCCGATACCTACGAAGATAGGAGGGACCATCGCCAGCACCACTCCCATGTAAGGAACCAGGCTCACGAAGCCGCTGATAAATCCGACTACATAAAAGAATGGCAGGTGCAGAAACCAGAAAATAACGGCGCTGAGGGCTCCCATGAATAAGCCAATCAGGAAGTTTCCCACCATGAAGCTGCGGATCATGGCCGAGATCAATCCCAGAGTCACATAAGCGGTATGCCGGTTGTGCATGGGAAACAGCATCACCGTCGCCGACCTCACATGCTCCTGCCAGGTCAGCATGAAATAGACCAAAAAGGGCACGAACGAAGCGGCAAAAAAGACCTGACTGACCGAGCCCACGCCGCGAGTCAGAACATCTGTCCAATCGGTGGCGGGACGAACGCTGACTACTCCTTTTTCGTGCTCCGGGTTCAATACTTCCAAACTTTCGGCCTTTCGGCGAAAGCGCATCGCTTCGTCACGAACTTTGGTCGTGTATTTTGGTAAATCTTCGACCAACGAGGCAGCCTGGTTGTACGACGCGTAAACCGTTCCGACAATCGCCCCGAGCAACAATAAAATAGCAATTGCCGCACCCAATGGCCTTGGTACCCGAACCCGTGCAAGCCCGTCCACAATCGGCGCCAGAATAAACGACAACAGCACAGCGACCAGCAATACCGCCAGCACTATTTCGGCGTAGTAACACACGCCCAGGATTGCTCCAACGCCAATCAGGTTCTGCGCCCAACTGCGCCCCGGCGGCAACGACAAGAGCGGGCGCGCATTAGGAGATTCGGGTTGTACCACCACAGTTTCGGTCGCCATGTTCGATATCGTAGTCTACTCCGCAGCTTTTGCCGGGACATATAATCAGGCAGTGACGCCCGATTCAAGCATGAATTCCCAATCAGCAGTTCATCCCCGAATCCTGGGCTTGGATGTTGGCTCGAAAACTATCGGCATGGCTGTCTCCGACCCGCTCGGAATCACGGCTCAAGGATTGCAAACCATCCGCCGGCAAAATAAGCGCTTCGATTTTGGGCGGCTCAAAGAGGTGATTCTCAAGTATGCGGTCACCGAAATCGTAGTTGGGTACCCACTACGAATGAGCGGGGCCGAAGGGACTCAATCCGATAAGATGCAGCTTTTCGCCGAGAGCCTGCGTAAACACTTTCGCATTCCGGTTCATTTATGCGACGAGCGGCTTACCTCAGCCCAAGCCAATCGAGTATTGCGCGACTCCGAGATGTCAATCAAACGCCGGGGCGAGGTTGTCGATAGATTGGCAGCAGTCTTAATCCTACAAAGCTGGATGGACACCAGAGGTATGGCGAAATAGCGGCCGTTTTACTTTCCTACGGTGACTTGCGCGCTGCTCTTCCACGTGCCGCCTCCGTTATCCCACGCCTCGACGACGATCGAATGTGGCCCTGCCTTCATCACTAAGGCCGCATTAACCGAAGTTCCGCTGTTTTGATATTGCAGCGTGCCGTCGACATACACTTGAATAAGATATACGGGGCTATTGTCGGGCACGGATGCCACGATTTGTACCGGGGAAGTTAGGCTCTTATCATTGCCAGGGCTTGCAATACTGACGGGCACCGTCTTTATATTCACCGCTTGAGTTTTCTTGTAAATACCTCCAGCGACATCCCAGACTTGCACGGTCAGAGAGTGGATTCCGGCGGCGACCGCCAATGGAACTTGCAGCCCCGTCCCACTAAATTCGTAGTGTAAGACTCCATCCACATAAATCTGAGTGGCGTAAATCGGATTGGGATCCTGTGCGGCGGCAATAATCTCTACCGGCGAGTAGAGCGGCGTGGTGCTGGAGGGATTGCTGATGGTAATCGTCGGCGGGTTGACGGTGAGATAGCTGCTTTTTTTTGTTACTCCTCCGGAATCGTCCCATGCCTGCACGACCATATGGTGGTACCCATTGCTCATGGGAACGGTGGCGTTAACAGAACTGCTGTTCGCCTGGTATACGAGCCGATCATCGACGTAAACCTGCATCGTATGCACTGCGGATTTTCCGCCGCCGATTGCCACAACCGAAACCGGCGACGACACAATTGCCTGCGGAAGGGGCGAATTGACAATGACGGCTTGGGGCTGCACATCCACGTCAATTGCTGATTTGTGAATCCCTCCAGACGTATCCCATGATTGCAACGTCAGACGATGAATCCCTGGAGTCATTTCGACCGTGGCGTCAACTTTTGGTCCTCCGGCTTGGTATCTGAGGGATCCGTCGACATAGACTTGAATAGCGGTTACCGGACTGCTGTTGGCTGAGTTGGCCTCAATGTGAACTGGGGAAGTCACGCTCGCATTCGGAAGTGGCGAGACGATATTTACGGTATTGAAAAAATCCGCCATGGGCAGGGCAACCGCGCCTTCCCCGGGGCAAGACGAAACCCCCAACGCGTCACAGACCGTCCGCAGCAAATTAGCATGGTCGTACCTGGTTGGCGATTGATACTTTGGTCGGACCTGCGGGCCGACCACAAGCGTTGCGAGCCGGCCGCCACAGCCGGATGGAAGCTTCGCGCTACAGCGATTGTCATTCGTCAAGTCGCCCTCATCCCAGACGATAAAAAGCAGACCATCTCCGCCCGGTGCGAATTCAGCCCGACCGAGAATTGTAGGGACCTCCAAAGCCAGCCATTGATCCGCTTCGGCCAGGGTTCCATCATGGGCGTCTTCTTGCAGGTTGGGGCTAATGTAGATGTAGTTCGGCGTGTCATTATTTTCTATATCGCTGATCAGTTGTCCGATCGGGACTGAATTCATTGCCTGCGCACCCGAGCAGCTATCGCTGAAATCTATTAAAGGATTGTGGCGCCGAACATAATTCTCCCAACTCAATCCCTGGAATCCGGGGTATGGCAAATCCACTTGATACGATTTCCAGGTCAGGCCGAGCGATAACACCTCGCGCACAATATTGTTCACGTTAAAGCAGGAGGATGCATTGTCATCATTGGTGACTGGTTGTCCAGCGACCAGCCACATCAGCGCGCTGAGAGAGTTGTGCTGGTTGGCATAGTATTCTGTGGCCAGGCCATAGCGGGCCGCCAGCGAGTTGAAATAGGGCATGGCGGCATTCCCGACGACCTCTTCGAAGCTGTGATTCTCTTCAGTGATAATCCATATATGCTTTGAGCTTGGCACTGCGGCTACAGCAAAGCCGCTAAGAACAAGAAGCAAAATTAGATATTTCAAATGCGTTTCCTCCACAGCCGCACTCGCGCTGGCGTCGCTCTATAGCGAAGTGCTTAACAGGCAATTCTTTCCGTACGAGACAGTGATTTGACGGGAACTATAGGGAGTCGTCATGAACGAGTGATTAAGCGTTTGTGAATTTCTCAGCAGGGCGTACTTCCTGAGTCATAGTTCGTGACTACAATTCTTTATCGGCCAAAATGACCTGAGATGTCAACTGGCCCGCGGTGTGGTATCGATCCTCACCTTTTCTTTTCCCATTCCAGGAACAAATTACAGCAGAGCAACTCATGTCCACCTAGAACCTTCCATTGCGGAAAAGTCGAGATAAACTCCATCTATGCGCCGCTCGGTGAATCGAACCTCCACCTTAATTCTCACTCTAACAGTGATCGCTTGGCTGGAGGCGGCAGCCTGCGGGCAAGTCATCACGGTAGCCCACGGGCCGAATGCTCCCCAGCAGCTTTCGAAACCATACGTCATCCTGGTTTCGATGGATGGATTCCGCTATGACTACGCCAGCCGCTATCATGCCGGGAATCTGCTTGCGCTCGCGGCCGCGGGGGCAAGCGCGCCCCAGGGAATGTTCCCCGCTTTCCCGTCCATCACGTTTCCCAATCATTACACGATCGTCACCGGGCTTTATCCCGAACACCATGGCATCGTGGCGAACAGCTTTTACGATCCCCAGCGAAAAGAGATTTACAGCTACCATGATGCGCAGTCCGTAGCCGACGGCAGTTGGTACGGAGGCACTCCACTGTGGGTTCTGGCTGAGCAGCAGGGAATGCGGTCCGCCTCATTTTTCTGGGTGGGCTCCGAGGCGGATATCCAGGGAATTCGTCCCACGTACTACGTGAAATACGATCCAGCAGTTCCCAATAAGCAGCGCGTAGAGCAAGTTCTTGCCTGGCTCCGGCTTCCCGCCGATCAACGCCCGCACATGATTACTTTGTATTTTTCCGACACCGACTCGGCCGGTCACCGTTATGGCCCCGACAGTCGAGAGATCGCTGACGCTGTCCACGAACTTGACAGCGAAATAGGCAGGTTGGTGGAAGGTATTAAGCAAATCAAACTCCGGGTGGATTTAATTGTGCTCTCAGATCACGGGATGGTCGCGCTCAACGGCCCGCCTGTCCCGCTGGATCGATACGGTTTGAATCGGTCATGGTTTGCGCAAGTCGTGGGCACAAGCATGTACCCGAAATCTGACGGCGACGCTCAAAAAGCGTTTGAAGCGCTGCGCGGAAAAAGCGACAAGTTTACTGCATATCGGCGCGCACAAGTGCCAGGTTACCTTCACTTTGACAGCAATGCCCGGGAGGGCGATCCCGTGGTTATTCCGACCGGCCCTTATTGGATGATCTTCGGGGCAACTTCTCACGCAAACGAACATTTTCCGGCGGGCGCGCACGGATACGACGCCACGCACATGCCCGAGATGAAAGCGATTTTCATTGCCGCCGGACCCGACATTAAACCGGGGATTTCAATCGCGACATTCGAGAACGTAAACGTTTATCCGCTCATAGCTAAAATTCTTGGGCTCGACATCGGGAACCTGAAAACCGGTCCGATCGATGGCAACCTCGGCGTACTCGGCGGAATTCTGCAAACGAAATGATGCGTGGAGACTTGAGACTTGGAGCTTGTCCCGTCTGGGCGAGAATGCGCTGCCTGTTAGAATCAGGCATTGACCGCCGCATCCATGGACGCCGCTTTCCTCCGCAACTTTGCCATCATCGCCCATATTGATCATGGGAAATCTACGCTTGCCGACCGTTTGCTTGAGCTCACCGGTTCGCTTACCGCGCGCGAAATGCAGGCTCAGGTGCTGGATTCGATGGATCTGGAGCGTGAACGCGGCATCACTATCAAGGCCCACGCGGTTCGCATGATGTATACAGCGCTCGACGGACATACTTATCAGCTCAATTTAATCGACACCCCCGGGCATGTGGACTTTTCTTACGAGGTGTCGCGGTCTTTGGCCTCCTGTGAAGGAGCGCTGTTGATTGTCGACGCGTCACAAGGTGTAGAGGCGCAGACTTTGGCGAATTCGTATCTGGCGATTAATAACGGATTGGAAATTATTCCGGTCATTAATAAGATCGATTTGCCCAGCGCTGACGTGGCTCGTACTAAGGAGATGATCGAAGGCGCCGTCGGATTGGATGCTACCGATGCTGTGCTGATCAGCGCCAAAACCGGGCAGGGCGTGCCGGATGTTCTGGAAGCGATTGTAAAGCGCATTCCGCCTCCGAAGGGAAACCCGGATAGCAGATTGCAAGCATTGATTTTCGATTCGTGGTTCGATCCGTATCGCGGCGTGATCGTGCTGACCCGTGTATTCCAAGGCACGCTGCGCAAGGGACAGAAAATCCGCTTGATGTGGAACGGGAAGGTGCTTGATGTCGAAACTCTCGGCGTGCTTACTCCCAAGCCAGTCGAGATCGAGGAACTTCGCGCCGGAGAGGTCGGCTTTCTTGTCGCCAACATCAAGAATGTGGCCGATACCAAAATTGGCGACACCATTACCGAAGAAAACAATCCAGCGTTCGAGCCTTTACCCGGATTCGAAGAGATCAAGCCCATGGTTTTCGCGGGTCTCTATACAGTAGACGCTCACCAGCACACGCAACTTCGAGAGGCACTCGACAAACTGCGGCTGAACGATTCATCGTTTTTTTTCGAGCCGGAAAGCTCCGTTGCGCTGGGATTCGGCTTCCGCTGCGGCTTTCTAGGTTTGCTTCATATGGAAATTATTCAGGAAAGGCTGGAGCGCGAATTCAATCTTGAACTCATCACCACCGCTCCCGGCGTTCGTTACAAAATTACCAAGACCAACGGCGAAATAGTCGAAGTCGATAACCCCTCGCGCTGGTTATCCCCTACTGAAATCGAGAAAGTTGAAGAGCCGGTAATTCTCGCGACGATCTTAACTAACGAAGAATATGTCGGCGGAATTCTCGCACTGGTGGAAGAAAAACGCGGCAAACAGAAGACTTTCGAATATGTCAGCTCCTCCCGGGTGATGCTCCACTACGAATTGCCTTTAAACGAAATCGTGCTCGACTTCTACGACCGGTTAAAATCGGTCTCCCGGGGATACGCCTCGCTCGACTACCATCTCGCGGGATATTGGGACTCGCCCATGGTCAAGCTCGACATTCTGGTCGCGGGCGAGCCGGTGGACGCCTTGTCAATCATCGTGCATCGCGACTTCGCATATGAACGCGGAAAATTACTGGTGTCGAAGATGCGCGAATTAATTCCCCGGCAGATGTTCGAGGTGCCAATCCAAGCGTCAATCGGAGCGAAAATCATCGCCCGTGAAACCGTCCACGCCATGCGCAAGAATGTACTGGCCAAATGCTATGGCGGAGACATTTCCCGCAAGCGCAAGCTCCTGGAAAAGCAAAAAGAAGGCAAGAAGCGAATGAAGCGCATCGGCCGGGTGGACATTCCGCAGGAGGCGTTCCTCGCGGTGTTAAAAGTGGGAGAGGATAGCAGCTAGCTCGTACTGATTCAGAATGAGCGTTGAAAACTTGACGCGGGCTCGCTCAAGAGCCACAATCATATGCTAGGAAATCCAGGAGAGACCATGCTGCCGTACCTGTTCATTCTGTTTGCATTCCTATTTCGTTTTCTTCCGCACCATCCTATGGGATTCACCCCGGTGGCCGCCTCATTGCTCTTTTTCGGCGCTCGTGGATCGCGGCGGCAGCTCTGGATTCCTCTCGCGCTGATGGCAGCATCGGACGTAATCCTAACCAAATTTGTATATTCATTCCCATTTACCTGGGATCACTACGTGACCTTTGCCTGGTACGCCGCAATATTGTGGCTGGGCACCAATCTGCGCGAAAACGCCAAGCCGGTACGGATCATCGTCTCTTCGCTAGCCAGTTCTGTTTCCTTCTTCATAGTAAGTAACTTTGCAGTCTGGGCCGTGTGGACGGACATGTATCCTCGCACCGTGGCCGGATTGATGACCAGCTACGTCGTAGGCTTGCCATTTTTCCAGCGCACTTTGGCGGGGGATTTACTGTTCACATCAGCCATGTTCGCGACGCCGTTCGTGTTGCTTCACCTCTCGCATACTTTCCGCCAGAGCAGCGGCCCCACCGCCGCATAGGAAACCAACCATCCACGTAGGGACGGGTCGCGTCTGTCTGATCGGACGCAGTTCCAAGGCTGGCGCCTCGGAATGTTCATAGATTTGTTCGGCCAGCCTTACGCCTTCTTCTCGCGAGCACTAACCCAACCACCAATCCCGCTGCCACCACAATCCAAACCCAATACAAATGCGTTCGGAACAATTCCCCTAAGACATGCACAAATCCTGGCCCAAATTTCAATATCAATAATGCTAAAACCGAAAACCGCACCACCCTCCCCGAAAAAATTGCTAACAAGAATTTCCAGAATCCCATCTCCGACGCGGCGGCGGCGAGCACAAATAACTTAAACGGAGTCGGCGGAGGCAGCATCGCCGGAAACATCAAACTCCAAAAAGGATGCCGCTCGAACATCCCATGAATCTTCTCAAACCGCTCCGCCGGAATGCGCTTGCGCAGCAATTCCTCGCCGCCCTTGTATCCGATTACATAAATGACGATGCTGCCAAATGCCGAACCCGCGGACGCCAGCAACACATAAAAGAAAAAACGCCCGGGATTCTGATACACATATCCGCCGACTACAAAATCAAGCGGCATTCCCACCAGCGATCCATCGATCGCGGCAATCAAAAATATTCCCCACGCCCCCAGCGGCTTGAGCAGCGCCCAAAGCAGCACGGTGTATCGGGAAAGAATGTGTTTGGTTGTTTTCAAAACAGCGAACTTCTAAGAACTGGATCGAAGTCTACGCGAAACTCAAATGGCATTAAGTTCCGCTGGGTCACCCTCACCACGAATAATGCGCCGTATATGTAATGGTCTTTTCGCCATCGGGCGCGATTGTTACTGGAAATTCGACGGTCTGGCTGTCCGTCTTTTTGAAATCATCCGACTTCGCCGAAATGTTCCAGTTCGTCCAGCGATACAGATGTTCTACCACGCGACCGAAACTTCTCGCGACCGGCGCTGGGAACGAGGTCCGCGCGACATGCTTCGCGACCAAATCCCTTAAGTTATTAGTGCGTAGTATTTCCGGCCAGCAATTGCAAGGCATGAGGCAACAAATCAATGACAGATTCCAACGATTCGACCGCGCCTTTGGGGCTGCCTGGCAGATTCAAAATTAGCGACCCTTTGCAGACGCCGCACACTCCACGGCTCAATGCGGCAAAGGGCGTTTTTTTGCTGCCTTCGAATCTTATGCGTTCGGATATACCTTCAATCAGCCGCTCGCACACTCCGCGAGTTGCTTCAGGAGTGACGTCCCGTGCCGCAATCCCGGTCCCGCCAGTAGTCACAACCAGCGCAGCGTTTTGGCACAGGGCGAGAATCGCTTTCTGAATTGCGTCTTGCTCATCGGCACAGACTTCACTGGCAACAATGCTGAATCCACGCTCTTTTAGCAGATTGGATACAGCAGGGCCTGACTCGTCCGATCGTTCGCCGCGTGCGCATGAATCACTGACCGTGACCACCGCTGCTGAAGCATTCTCCATAGTTGTCAAGGATACTTAAGAACTAAACAGAAGATAGGATACGGGTTTCCTCCGGAGCCGAACCTTTGTCGTTCCCAGCGCAGCGCAGCTATTTTGCCGGACTACGAGTCCAGCAGCACGTCTTCTTCCTCTTCATGCCGTTGCTCGCCGTTATCGCGATTCGATTCATCAAGCATCCGCAAGCCCTCCATTAGCAAGCCCTGCGTATTTAATGTTGTAGTCTCCTGCGAAGTCTTGGCGTCGAAATTAATCTGGAAATTCCCGCCCGTCCATTTCAAAACTTTAAATACCGCGGCATCGCCAACCAGGTCGCCATACGCCGCGTGCGGAATCTGGCCTTCCTGAAAGTAAACCTCGCAACGATCTTTTCCATTCACCAAAGTCAGGGCGCAGCTCTTACGTCCCATCTCCAGCGACTGGACGAGGTCGATCACATTCATCTGCGAAAGATTTCCCCGCACCACGCCATCCGACGCGGTAGATTTCGCCATTTTCTCCAGCGAAATTTTATCAATCAAGCGCTTGATGCGATGCGTGGCTTCTTTGAGAAAAAATGGCTTCTCCAGGAAGTCGTCTACCGGATAATCATGCATCGATAGCCGCTCACTGATATCCACCTTCGTCGCCACCAGCACCACGGCAATTCCCGCGGTTGCCGGGCGGCTCTTTAATTTCTCCACCAACTGGCGCCCGTCCATGCCCGGCATACGATAGTCGCTCACCAGCAAATCTGGCACGTCCTCGACCGCTTTCAATAGCGCGTCCGCACCATCGCTCGCGGTGCTGACCAATGCCAGCGGTGACAGCGCATCGCGAAGCATCCCGAGAACCATGGGATTGTCATCCACGATCAACAGTTTGACGTTATTTGCCATGCGACAATTTTCGTGTCCCGCGAACGTAGCTCCCGGATTTGCCCCCGGATTTCCGCTCCAAAACCACTTCGCGAATTGCGATTCCCTTATCGAGAGCTTTGCACATATCGTAAACCGTCAGCGCCGCAATGCTCACCGCGACCAGCGCTTCCATTTCCACCCCGGTGGCCGCCGCGGTCGTAACTTTCGAGTAAACTCGAACGCCATTCTCGCACAGCGTCAATTGCACATCAATGTGCGACAACGGCAGCGGATGACATAGGGGAATTAATTCCGCCGTCCGCTTGGCGGCCATAATTCCCGCGAGCCGTGCAACTTCTAATGGATCTCCCTTGGGATTTGAAGGCAGCGCTGTAATGACTTCCGGCGTTAGCACGACGAACGCGCTCGCTTCTGCTTCGCGGCGCGTGACTGTTTTCGCCGACACATCCACCATCGCTGCTCGCCCGGCACGGTCAAAATGCGAAAGCCGCGAACTTTTCTTAGGCATTTTTAATACTTCATCTTAACAGCGCGCCAGAATTTTCCCGTCAAATACCAAATCGGAACGTGTAAGCGCTTGCAACCAAAGGTGCAACGGCATTCATACATTCTCGACCGCGGAGACATACCAGAAACACCTTGTTGCCTATCGGGCGGCCGTTGGTAGGATCAATCCAAGTGGTCGATAAGGGAGTTTAATCATGCGCCTATCAAGATGTATCGAAATCCTGGCCCTTTCATTTTTACTGCTTGTTACCGGCTCCGCTTTTGGCGACAGCTTTAACTTCGCTGCCGATGGTGCCGGCAAGTTGGCTAATCACGAAACGATCACGGACGGTTCCTCGAGTATCACGATTTACGGCTACCAGTTTGATGACATTAAAGGCGATCTTTATTTCACGAGTGGTCTCGGCCTGAATGCGAGCACTAATCATGAAATTGGCGGATTACATTTTGTGCAGTTTACTGACGCCGATATCGCCTCGATTTCTATCGACGCGTTTGGGAGTGGTGCATCGTGGGCTTTATTCGGTTCCAACAAGCTCGGCTTGGAAGGAACATTACTTGCCGCCGGTGTTGGAGATAGCACCGTCGACGTTTCAGCATTCGACGGTCCCTATAAATTTCTTTCATTGAGCGCAATCCACGGGCATTTACTTCTCGAAAATGCCACGGTGAAAGACGTCGCCGTCGTTTCCGAGCCCAGTTCTTTCGCGCTATTCATGACAATGGCCGTTGTCGGAATGTTCGGACTTACTCGCCGCAAACTTTTCGCATAAATTTTCAGTTATCCCCGGGAGCAAGAGCCGCCCGCAATTCAAGGGCGGCTTTTTAGTGCCCCACCATCGCTACTGCCTCGAGCATTGTAGTTCCCGCGTCCTCCGCGTAGCATCCAATTTGTCATGCCAGTGATGACCGCCGCTAAGCCCGAGCATCCGCCAACTCTCGTCTTCAGCGAAATCTTAAGTTTTGCCTACGACACCTTCTGTAGCAATAAGGTGCGGTTCGTTTTGACGGGGCTGGGCATGGTCATTGGGACTGCGTCTCTTATTCTGGTGGTCACTATTGGGATGACTGGCAAGCAATATGTCCTAAACCAGATTCAATCAATTGGGGCAAATTTAATTTATGCGGAATATCAGGGCGGTGGACAGCCGATAACAAATTCCGCTCCCGACCCTCTCACCATTGACGATATGACGGCGGCCGTCCAGGACGTTCCCGGTATCGTCGCAGCGTCGCCCGTGGTTCCATTGGGAGATCGCATCCCAATCGGAAACGGCAAAGAACGGGATATTCAGATTTTGGGCGTTTATCCCGATTACCTCACGGTGCGCAATCTGATGGTGCTCTCCGGGAGATTCTTTGACGTGGAAGATGAGCAGGCGCACAACAAAGTTGCCGTAATTACGCAACAGATGGCAAATGAAATTTATGGTTCGCCGCAAGCCGCAGTCGGAAGAGTCATTTCGATGACAGGATTGCCATTCACCGTGGTGGGCACGTTCAAGGAGCGGGTAAACACCTTCGGACAATCGGAAGTGACCGATAACACGATGGTCATTCCATATACCGTGGCGCGCTACTTTACGGACACGCCCACGGTGAAGCAAATCTATTTTTCGGTCGCTGATCCCTCCATGGTGGGTCCGGCGACAGAACAAATCCGGCGGGTGATAAAAAGCAGGCATCGCGCCGAATCCGTTTACAACGTAACGAATCTGACGCAACTGGTCGCCGTGGCCGAGAAGACCGCCAATGCCTTGACCTTGGTGTTATTGGCAGTTGCCGCGATCGTGCTCCTCGTCAGCGGCATTGGCATTATGAACATCATGCTGGCCACGGTGAGCGCGCGAATTCGCGAAATTGGAATTCGCAAAGCCCTGGGTGCGACGCAACGGGAAATCCGCTTCCAATTTTTATCGGAAGCAATTCTCATATCGGTGGGCGGCGGGCTGATTGGCGTGGTGATTGGGTTAGCCATTCCCTACTCGGTGCGCTACCTGACGGAATTCCGCATACCAATCTCGGGACTGTCGGCGATCGTGGCTATTGTCGTGTCATCCCTCGTCGGCATCCTTTTTGGAACCGTACCAGCTGCCCAGGCGGCGAAGCTCGATCCGGTGGAGAGCCTGCGGTACGAATGATTCCGACCACTTGCGCAGCTATCGAGAAATGCTTTTCCAAATGAACCAGTCGAAAGGAGAGAAACATTATGACAGTTGTAAAAGAACAGTCCGTCAATCTCACAAGAACACCTGAAACCGTGCAGTGGCCGGAAATGCACTATGTTTTCCTGGAAAAAATTGGCCCATTCCCGGTTAATGCTCCATTGGCATGGAACGAGTTGCATAAACTCCTTCCCGCGATTGAACAGCAGAATACGATCGTCAAATATTTCAGCTTATACAAGGTAGCACCGCAAATCTATCGCGCGGGCGTGGCACTGGCGGCAAAACCCTCCAGCCTGCCCGAGGCCCTGGCTTACGAGAAGTTCCACGGCGGCAAGTACGCCAAATTTACTCTGACCGGAGCTTACTCTCAACTTCCAAAGGCGTCTGCACTAGCGTTCCAAATTGTCTCCGACAGCAAGCTGCCTCTGCGCGATGATTACAACATTGAGAATTACGTAACCGATCCCAGGGGCACGCCCGAAGACAAACTCATCACTGAGATCATGTTTCCAACTATCTAATTCAATATTCCAAAAACATCAGTTAAGGAGAGACGTTATGTCGACAGCAACCTTAAAAGAACCGGCAACAAGTGACAGATCAGACATCCTCGCCCTTCTCGAGGGTTTGAGCCGGGCGCATTACAACAAGGACGCCGCGGCCATCGAGGCAGCCTATACGCAAGATGCGGCCATATTCAATCTCGCGCCACCGCTCACCCATCATGGAATCAATCGCCAGGAAAAACAGGCGTGGCTGGATAGCTGGGATGGGCCGATAGAGATTGAATCCCGCGACTTCGATGTCATCGTGAGCGGTGACTTTGCCTTCTGCCATGGGTTCATGCGCATGAAAGGAAAGAAAATCGGAGCCGATCGCCGGGTCGATTTTTGGATGCGCGAAACTCTATGCCTGCATCGAGAAGCGAGCGGATGGAAAGTCGTTCACGAGCATACGTCCGTGCCATTTTATATGGACGACAGCGTGCGTCCGGCCTTTGACCTAAAACCTTAGGCGACGGTGATTTTGGTCGCCGCTCGCGGCGGCATTTCTTGTTAGGGATTAGGGAATCGGGGACAGCGCAACTGCTATCGCCGGCGGATTGGGCCTGCTGGTCACCCTTATGAATCTTCGCGGAGAGAAAAGGAAGAGCTGGGAAGAACTCGAAGCCAAGGAAGCGACACCCACGGAAAAGCAGGCCGCCTAGCGGATGTAACCGGAAAGAAATGGTAGGCACGAGGAGACTCGAACTCCTGACCTCTACCGTGTCAAGGTAGCGCTCTAACCAACTGAGCTACGCGCCTGTCGATTGCAGATCGCTTCGATTATATCAAGGACGATGCAGGCAAAAATGGATTGCTGCGAGTGGGCTTCGGAGAACCCCGTCAGTCCAATCGAATTAATCGAAACACTTTATGAGCGTCCTCCCGCGACATAGCTACCGATATCGTTCTCAAATAAGAATGGCCGGCTTTTGGGCCGGCCCTGTGTTTTGCATATTTTTTCGCGGACAGGAGCTTATGGCTTCTTGGGTGCGATTGCGTCTTTTGCGGCCTTGGCGACGCGGAACTTCACTACCGTCTTGGCCTTAATCTGAATGGGCTCGCCGGTCTGCGGATTGCGTCCTACGCGGGCCTTGCGGTGCGCTTTTACTAGGCGTCCGATGCCAGGCACGACGAATACTCCATTCTTCTTTGTCTCTTTGATCGCGGTGTCAGCCAGGTTCTCAAGAAATGCCGCCGCAGCTTTATTGTTAGTTTCGAGCGTCTCGGCCAGATGCCGGACGAGTTGCGTCTTAGTCATGCCTGATGCCATGAATCCTCCATGAACTGAATTTTCCTGCGATGCTGCATCTTATACCCCGTGGTTGTGGAAAAGAAGTGATTTCACCTAGATTCCATGCGGTTTTTTAATACTGGAACCACAAAAGGCCACAAAAACAGCGGTTATCCACAGGCCCGAATCAAAAAAGGCTTATGGCACGGGGACTTTCGAGTGCTGACCGGTCGAATCCGGTTAATGTCATAATGCTTGCGGAGACTGCAAAGTTGAGCTGCGCCCTCTGCGAAAAACGCAAAGAAAAACGCTTTTGCCCGGCTGTCCACGGCCGCATTTGTCCGCAATGCTGCGGCGAGAATCGCGAAGTGACATTGGATTGTCCCAGTGAATGCGTCTATCTGCAACGGGCGCGGGAGTATGAGCGTCCCCGTTCATTGCAGGATTTGGATCAATCTTTATTGTTTCCGGAAGTTGAAATCGGCGAACAGTTCATTTATGAGCATGAACATCTGCTCCTCGGCATTAATTATGCGCTCGTGAAAAGTGCAAGGGACGACCGCAGTTTGGCTGATCTGGATCTAATCGGTGCATTGGGGGCAGTCGCGAAGACTTACGAGACACTGGTGAACTCCGGGCTTCACTACGAAACGCCTGGCGCGGGCATCCGAGAGCAGGCTGTCGCCGCGGAAATCCAAAACATGATGAAAGAGTATCGCGAGGCCGAACAGAATCACGCAGGATATTCCCGCCTGCGTGATTCGGATGTGTTGCGTTCGCTGGTGTTTCTCGTCCGTATGGGGTACAGCCGAACTTCGGGACGGGCGAAATCGCGTGCGTTTCTGGATTCCCTGAAATCGCAGTTTCCGGATAAGCAATCCGCGATTGCGCCGTCAGCAGAACTTGGCGGCAGAATCATTGTGCCCTAATGCCCGGCGATTCCTAGATGAAGCGTTGCGCGACCTAAGACCTTCGTCTATTTTTCCAGGATGCGGAGCTTTACTGCCGTCGGTATTCGGATCTTCGCGTCTATTCCAGTTCTGCAAAGACAGCTAACTAAATCTAGTTCTCGGTGGGTTGCGGAACTTTCGGCGCCGATGCCGCTCGTGGCGCCTTTGGTATTTTTTGGATAGAGGTGCCGGAGATATCGGCGTCGTCCGTAGAGGACGATGCCTTCCGAATTTCTATCGTTCCGTGCTCATCGTTAAGCACCAGGCGCGGACCGCCTCCATTAATGTTGCCGTCGGCGGTAGCCTGATCGTCTCCGTTCGAAATCTTCAGGGCAGCGAAGTCGGATTGCACTTCGCCGTTGTTCGCGCGCGCGTCAACCTGAAAGCCCGCCTTGTCTGGCAGGTAGATCTGGATGTCTCCCTGATGGTTGTCCACCTGCATGCTGCCAACTTTGCTCACGTGAACTTCGACCGTGCCGTTCTCGTTTTGCAGGCGCACATCGCCGGTCGTACCGCTGAGACGAACATCTTTTTCGCGGGTGGTCAAGCGCAATGGACCGCTGATATTGGCGGCTTGCAAGTCCCCCGAATCCAGGTCGAGATTACCGTCCAGTTTGGCAAACTCGATGTCGGTTCGCGGAGATCTAAAGATCACGGATTTCGCAATTTTCGAAAGCTTGATGCTCTCCTTGAATTCGCCTTCCAGGCGCAGCGATCCTCCAATATCGTCAAGCGAAACGTCAGTCCCATTGCCGCGCACGGAGACGTCCGAGGCGATTTGCGAAATGCGCGCCGAACTTTGGTCCAGGTCCAGAGTCAGCTTGCCCTTGATATCGTCCACCGAAACGTCACCGTGAGAGCTGGTGATGTCGGCGTCGCCATCGCGGCCCAGGACGCTGACATCGCCATGACGCGCAGCGATTACTACTGAAACTTTCCGCGGAAGAGAAATAGTCATGTCGGTTGCGACGCCATGATCGCCCGCGCCTTGCGTGTTCGCGTCAATATTCACGATGTTGCCGCTGATCTTGATTTCGGGTTTGGTCGAGCCGTTGTATTTGTCCGCATCCTGCTGGCTGTGGGCATGCAATTTCTTAGCGATGACGACTTTGATTTGATTATCGCTAGAATCCTGAATGATCACATTCCCGCGGAAGCTGGTTACATGCAGGTTTGCGGTGGAGGGAAACGGTTGCGTGATTTCATCGTTATAGGTGTAGAGCTGGCCGAACAGCTTCGTATGTTGGAAAAAATCGTCGTCCGACCATCCCATCCGATCATGAAGCGAATCCCAATCGACCCGGGAAGCCTGCGTAGCGGCGATGCCGAATCCGATCAGCATGATCACCAGAAACACCCCGCCCACCCCTATCCCGGGATAGCGATATCCGTCGTGTTGCGCCTGCTGATATTCGATGAGTTTTAAAACTCCCCACAGAATCAGCAAGACGGGCCAGTAATGAGCGTACCAGTGACCGAAAGCCGGCCAATCGATAATGCCCATTGTTCCCATGAGAAAAACCACTCCCACAATGATCAGAACGATTGGTCCCGCAAAAGAGCGTCGATAGCGAGGAGGCGGCGTTTGCAGTGGGCTAGCCATTTTTCACCTCGGTGGAAGCGGCTGGGGCATCGGGAGGGACAATGGGCGGGGGGTGAAATCCAACCGGCGGTACTGCTCCTGAAGGCGGCACTGGCGGAGTTGCATTTCCCAGCAGCTTAATCAGGCCAATCACCAGGAGCAGCACAGGCCAGGTCCGCCCGAACCCCATATTGTCGTTAAAGCTTTGCAGAAGGAATAGCACTCCGACAGTGATCAGCACGATCGGCCCAGTCCACGTCGACTTTCTGTAGGGACCCCCGTTCCAAATCGGGCCGACGTACCCGCGTCCGCCGTACGCGTGCGCCAACATTCCACTGCGGGTCACAAAAAGCCACACCCCGAGGCCAATAAGGAAAAGCGGCCAAATGCGTTCCACATTGACGTCAAAGAGACCGGTTGTGTTTAGCAGAAACAAAACGCCAAGCCCAATTAAGATCACGGCCGCGGTCGGCACCTTGCCTACGGCTGTTTCGGGTGGTGAAGAAGCGGAAGCCGCAGCGGCGATCGGAGCGCCTGATCGGTCGACCATGCCGAAAGTGCGATTGAAGCCGAAAGGGTCTGGAGCCGGCAGTCCCAGTCGGACGGCGTGCGCAGACCGCACCGCGTCAATGATCTGGTACACGTAAAAAAACCCAAGCGCTATACCGAGCATAGTATCGAGTGCGCCGGAATGGCCGGAAGACACGCCCCAGATTAGACAGGTAAAAATAAGCAGGTGCGCCAAACCTTTTGCGTACTGACCGGTGTAGACGGCGCCCACACCGAAAGGAAAAAATCCGGCAAGGATGCCGGCGACACCGGGGTGCGGCCCCGCCCCGATTCCTACAATCGGCGTCGCTGGAACAAAGCCCGGCGCGGGCGGAGGCACATTCGGATGTACATCCCGCAGTCGCTCTGCCAGGCATTGTTCACAATAAATTACTCCCATAACGTCGCGTTTACATGCTGCACAAAGGGGCTTTCCGCAAGTGCGGCAATAAGCGACGGCTGGGACTCCGGGATGGTTCGCGCAGTTCATGAAAGCCTCCTGTCAGTGGTCCCAGTCACTACAGAGGGATGGAATGGGATACCCGCCAGCACTGGGGAATTATCCTCTTGGCTGTAGTTGCGATCTTGTCGTTTTTCTGGTTGTTCACTGCTGTTGTCTTTGGGACTGCGATTTTTGTTTTTTTCTTCTGGCGGCGGCTCGACTGGCGCCGTCGCGCGCTTGAACTCCCGCACTCTGGATTCAATTTCGTACACGAATCGCACGTTTTCGTAATATTTCACCACGCGGCCCGAGGTCTCAAAATAACTTCTCTTGATCGCGCTGGGCCGCAAATTCACATTACGCAAGTCGGTCAACTTTACCCCGGCAAGGCTCAAGGTGATCGATAAAGAAAAGAATGCCATGCCAAATGACATGGCGAATCGGGGCTGGCGCGCGACTGCAAATGCGGGCGCGAATATCGATCCCGCTCGATCCCGGAAGCGCTCCCACCAGGTCACTTGCGACGCAACCGCTCTCCCCGCTACCAACCGGGCAGTATCGAAACCGCTGGTTGCGACTAAAATGTTTTCGATGAGGCGGGCTGGAGCTTCAACTTGTTCCAGCGTCTTAAGCCAGCGCCTTCCGGCATCAGCCTCCGCGAGTAACGGTCCGCATACCTGGCAAGCGCGGGCATGCGTCTGCAATCCTTCAAAAGTCTGGGGGTCCAGCTTTTCGTCCAGCGCATCACTCAACACGCGGTCGAACTCTGCGCATTGCATCCCGTTCTTTTCCATATCCAACATTAGATTACCTGCCTATATGTACGTTGTAGCAGGCGTGCAAGTTCCGCTCGCCCACGGTTTATTCTTGACTTCACGGTGCCCTCCGGAACCCGGAGAACCGTTGCGATTTCCTTGTAGTCCATGTCTTGTAAGTCCCTCAGAACGACGGCTTCCCTTAGGTCTGGAGAAAGCTTTTGTAACGCACGATGCACGGCTTCTTTGGTTTCGCGACTCTGCACCCGGGCATCAGGAGGCAAAGCCTTATCCGGAATGCGCTCGCTAAGTGGCATGGTATCTTCATGTTCCGATGGCGTCGAATCGAGAGAATCCGTCATCCGCTCCTGCTTCGATTTACGGAAGTAATCAACCAGTAGGTTACGCGTGATTGTGGTCATCCAGGTCATGAACGCTGCACGTTGGGGATCGTAAGATTTCAGGCTGCCATACATCTTGATAAAGACCTCTTGGGTAAGGTCCTGGGCTTGATCCGTGGAGCCCGCAAAACGATAGCAGATGTTATAGATACGCCGATGATAGCGCTGAACGATTTCCTCCCATGCCGCAGCCTCGCCGGCAATGCAGCGGCGAACCAGCATTGCGGCCACATGGGCGTCTTCCAATCTATCTCCCTAATGAAGCCTTGAGTGGTTCTGCGGCCTCAGGCAAGGCATTCGGATGAATCCATGCAACAGAACACAGTTAACACCGTATCAACATACGTTGCTGTGAGGGCTAAAGTTCGTGCCTTCTTAAGCGAGAGAAGAAACAAGGCATTGTAGCAAGCGCTGTTAGAGAGGGTTGAGGCGCATGCAATCGGGTCAGGTTTTGAATTCGAATTCAACAGTCGACTTCGGAGGGACGGGATCCTGTTCCATCGTCGTGCGCAAGATCTGGGCTACCGCATCAGGATCGGAATCCATTCGCCCGCTTCGATCCGCTCACGATCAGGGGGAATGACGGCATAGCAATTCGCTCGCGCAGTCGCCGCAATGTCTCCCGAACCCTGCCAACGTATCAACTCTACTTCCGGCTGTTCGAATTCTCCCGACAGAATCGCGGGCAAAAAACGCTTCAATCCAGTCTTGGCTTTGATTTTGGTCTTAAGTTTGGCATACGGAAAAATCAGGCTCCGCGCAGACATTCCGGCAAGCGCTTCCACGAGCGGTCGCGCAAACAGCTCGAAGGTCAGCATTGTCGATACCGGATTGCCGGGTAATCCCAAAAAGTATTTTTGCGGGGTTCGTCCGAAAACCGCGGGCCGTCCCGGCTGAATATTTACTGACGTAAAAAAAAACTCCGCGCCGAAGCCCGCCAGCGCCGCTTCCACCAAATCGTATTTACCCACCGAGACGCCGCCGGTAATGATCAGTAAATCGGCTTCAAATCCATCGGCAATTAGTTCCCCCAGCCTCGTCGGTTCGTCCGGCGCAATAGGGAGCAGAATTGGATCGCCCCCGGCACTCCTGATTTGCGCAGCGACCGAATAACTGTTGGAGTTTCGTATCTGATTTGGACCGGGTTGCACGGCGATGTCGGCAAGCTCATCGCCAGTGGCAAGGATCGCAACTCGCGGTCTCGAATACACCAGCAGGTGACTCTTGCCAACCGCCGCTGCAAGGCCGATCGCAGTCTGGTCCAGGCGCATTCCCGGCGAGAGCAAGCGATCATTTCGTTTCGCCTCCGAGCCCACGGGCACAATATTATCTCCGGAAGAAACTCCTTTAGAGACCGTCACAAAGTCGCCTTCTCGCGAGGTGTGCTCGACCATCACGACGGCATCTGCGCCGGGAGGCGCCGGCGCCCCCGTCATGATTGCGGCCGCTTGGCCGCGCTCGATTCGTATGTTGGAGTCCGGCAAAGATCCGGCGCGAATTTCTCCGATAACTTTTAGCGTTGCAGGAAGATTTCGGACATCGTCCGCTTGCAAGGCGTAACCGTCTCTAGCTGCCCGCCGGAATGGCGGGAAGTCGCGATCGGCAGACACCGGTTCCGCAAGAATTGAACCTAGACTACTGAGGAGAGCGGTTAGTTCCTTGCCTCGCGGACGCAAGCTTGCCGCATGTTGTTCCACAAGATGGCGCGCATCTTCGAAACTAAAAGCGGCAGGAAGTTGAGATGATGCCACGCAAGCATAATAAGCGAGCGCTGAAGAATTGCGTAGCGACAGCCGTCCTCGGCTGTCCGTCCGAGCGAGGTCTGTCTAGCGTGTGTTATCGGTCTGTTGATAATCGCCCAGATGGACAGCCGGCTATCCCTACATAGGTGCGTTCGCGCACTTCGCCTGAGAATGTCAAGCCACTCGGTTGTCGACCTGCACTCCTTCCGCAACAGAAATCGGCAGCTTCCGGATACCTAGGGGCAGTTTAGGGTCCAGCACTTTCAGATAGATTTCTTCGATCTGCTCCGCCACTTGCGGCCAGAGATAATGTTGTTGAATTCTTTCCCGTGCTTTCGTCACAGCGGCTTCCCGTAATAGCGGATTTTCAATCAGCAAGCGCAGCATTCTTTCGAGATCGAACACGTCTCCGGTTTTGAAGGTGTAACCGGCGCCATCCACGACCTCGCGATTTTCGGGAATGTCGCTGGCAAGAACACAAACCCCGGCCCCCATAGCGTCGAGCATTGCTAATGACAGACCTTCGATGTCGGAAGGCAAGACGAATAAACATGCATTCGTGAGCAGTTCGTCCAGATCTGTACCGGACACGGAATCGAGCACGCAGATTTGATCGCTCCGATGTCTGCGCAATTCGTCCGCGTAAGAATCCGAATAACTCGATCCCCCCGCAAGCACCAACTTCACCGCGGGCTTGAGACTCTCATAGGCCTCAACGAGCAGATGGCAATTTTTCTCCGGAGAAAGCCTTCCCAGAAACAAAATGTATTTGCCCGACTCCAGCCCCCATTGCTTCAGCCGCCAGTCTTCTTTGGTGGACCGAATCACAGTTCCATTTGGCACATAGAAAGTTTCCGCCGAATATTGCGAGCGGAAGTGTTCGTGGAGACTATGCGAAACAGTAATTGTGGCATTAGGAAAATTATTTGCCGCTTTTTCTCCGAAATGCAACACCGCCGATGCGATCCAGTTCCATTTACTGCGCCGCCAGTCCAGCCCTTGGACCGTCACTACCGTTTTCGTCAGGGCGCAGCGCGGCAAGAACGAGAATAGAGCGGGGCCGAGGGCGTGGTAATGAACGATGTCGCAGCCGCTAAACATCACATGCATTGTGCTCAAAAGTGTGTGCACCCAAGTTTCCAGATGTTTTGTGCGAATCGTTGGGAGCCTGATCAACCGTAATCCATGGTAGCTTTGCAATGCGGGCGTGAAGTAGGAACGGCAATATATGGTGACCTCATGACCGCGACTGGCGAGCTCCTCGCCAACATGTTCGTAGTAAGTCTCAATTCCACTGTATTTGGAAACCACCCCTCGTCCGCCGATGAATGCGACACGCAACGGCCGCTTCTTTTTCCAGATTTGTTCGGATCTATCGACCAAGCGGCTATAAATGTCGAGCAATCTGGCATAGTGCGCTTCCGGGGAGTGTTTGCGATTCACGTATTCTCTGGCCTCATTCCCCATGGCGAGTGCCAAGTCCGGCGCACCGTACAACCGGGAAATAGTGGCGGCCAATTGCGCAACGTCTCCAACTCTGAATAACAATCCCGTCTTCCCGTCTTGTATTAACTCGCGCCTCGATCCCAGGTCCGACGCAATGACGGCGCGGCCGCTGGCGAAAGATTCCAGAATACTTTTTCCCATGGTTTCGTACGCGTGCGTCGGCAACACACTAAACCGGCACGAGGCAATGAGCCGCTCCAGTCCGGCGCGATCGAGTTGTCCGGCAAAGGTGACATTTGCAAGGCTGAGATCTGCGGCCATGCGCTCCAATTCCCCGCGCTGTGGTCCACTGCCCGCGATAATGAGAGAAATCTTGGGGAGCAGCCGCATCGCTTGCAGAAGGTCAGTCAAACCTTTCTCGGCCGATAATCGTCCGAAATAGCAGATTGGGGATTGCGCACCGGCTTGGAGTTCGATGGCGGCGGGAATTTTCTGGAAATGCTGAAGAACTTCAATTCTTTTTTCGTCCCAGCCGTTTTCCGTAAGCTTGTCTTTTACGAATTGACTAGGGGCCAGAAACCGGTCGACGCATCTTTCATAAGTTTGCAGCCATTTGTGCACATAGGCTTCCGCCGCTAGCATAAAGCGCGATGCTGCTGGTCCTTCGTAGCAGCGCTCGGTCACGACATTCCAAAATTTTCCTCCTTGGCACTTCTCGCAGGCCTTTCCACGCGAAACCATGTTGTAACTCGGACAAATCATTTTGAAATCATTCACGTGATACAAGACGGGAACGTGTTGAGCCTTAAGTTCCCAGAAGATTGAGGGGGAAAGATGATGATAAATATTTCGTACATGCGCTACATCAGGATGGAACTGCTGAATCACTGCCCGCAATTTGCTTCGCGCTTCCGTTGAATAAATTGCATGAGCAGCGCTCGAGAAGCGTTCTAAAAGGCTGGAGTGCCGGTTTTTGAAATCGATATGTTTGACAAAATGCTGGTCGTATGGGGTTGACGCGCCGCGATCGTCGGCCATGGAAAACAGCGCGACTTCGTGACGTTTCGAGCGCATTAATTCCATCGCATCAAACAGGTATGCCTCGGTGCCGCTGAATGGGAAGTTATATTTGTTGCAATACAAAATTTTCATGAGGAGGAATTTCTTCGCTGCGGGCGATTCGGTGCAGAAGCAAATCGGCGAAGGCGGCAAGATTTGTTTCGCGATTGTATTTTTCGGAAATCAAACGCATTGCAGAAGTTCGAATTCGCACGATTGCGGCAGTCGGACAATCGCGGATGGTTTCTACCTTTGCAACGAAATCGTCTATCGAACCCTGCTGGAATAGAAATCCGGTTTCCCCGTCCTCTATGAGCTCAGGAATTCCCGTGATCGCGGGAGCAAGCACGATCTTTCCACGCGCCATCGCCTCCATCATTGAAAGCGGTATCCCTTCGCTGCGGCTGGTAAGAGCTACGAGACTTGCGTTTTTGTAATAAGTCTCTAGTCGCAGGCCGGAAAGATGACCAAGCAGAATGACTTCATGCTCGAGGCAGCGGTCATAAATAAGAGCTTGAAGCATGTTGCGTTCCGGCCCTTCGCCGGCGATTACGCACGCGAACGCATGCCCTCGTTGCTTCAATTGCGCGCAGGCATTGATCAGGAATTCATAATCCTTGACGAGATGCAGGCGCCCAACGGCGAGAATGATCAGCGATTTTCCGCCGGCGAACTCGGCTGGGCCGGACTTAACGTCAACACCCATCCTGCGCACGAAAACTTTGTGAGGATTAATTTCGGGATAATGATCGAGAATGTAACGGCGATTAAATTCCGAGACTGTCGCACAAAACTCGCAGTCAGCCAACTTTGTATCCAGGAAAGCTTTGTGAATCAGGAGATCCGAGCCGTGCAGTGTAACGCTGTAGCTAATCCCTAATAATCGACTCGCCACCATCGCAATCCAGCAGCTAAAATATCCATGATGAACATGAATGTGGTCGACTTGAGATTCTCGCAATTGTGCGGCCAGATATACTCCGAGGAGCGTGTGCACGAAGGCTCTAGCCCTGCGGCTGTATGATTCATCGCCGCGAAATAAAACGCGCTTGAGTATGCCGGTTAGTGCAGGCGCCTTTCGGATGCATAGCCATATCGCGCGGAGCAAGAGACTGAAGCGAAGCGGCTGCATGTACCAAGTTTCGGCGGACCATGCTTCCACTCCGCCTTTGAGCGTCCTCGGTTTTCGCACGCTACACGGGATCACAGTTACTCCCCTGCGACGCAGTTCCACGATTTCGTCCATCACGTATGGTTCCACGGGCGAGGGAAACGAATTCGCAATGTACGCGATGTTACGCATCGTCCGGTTTTCATCCTTCCGAGATTTGCTTACGCAAAACATGCCCTGGAATCGATTTTCGAGGTGCGATTTTGGGCGGCCAACATTCCGGCAATCGTAAACAACAGGCCGTTTACGAATTGATAACCCATTACGACGAAGCTTGCATTGAACAGATAAACAATGAGCAGAAGCGGCCACAGTCGGCGAAATTCCCTGTCGAGAAAAGTCCCGCTGGGGCCAACGAGGCATTTGCTCCCCGAGCGGCCCAGCCGAAACAGGTCAATGACTACCCAGACGTAGAGGAGAAGCCCCAACAATCCGTGCTTCACTGCAATCTCAAGATATGTATTGTGAAACAAAAAAAATGGAGGATGGAAATCGGTGATGCGCCGGGCCAATTCTGGCTGGATCTCATTCGCGCTCCAACCGGCGATGGGCTTATCCTGAAACATTTCCCATCCCGCAACGTACATCCCCATACGGAATTCCACCGGCCCGCGCTCCTGAAGGCGTTCGCCAAGCGATGCGTTGCCGGTATCCATCAACAAATAACTTCCGGCTCCCACCGCGCTGAAAGCGACAATGCAGATGCTCGCGCGTTTTACTCGCGCACTGGCGCTGAAGAATGGCAGGATCAAAACTGATGCCGCAAACGACGCCCACACCGCGCGAGTCCGCGTGGCCACAATAGCCAGGGGCAATCCGAACATGAATAGCAAGGCCAATGGACCGTGCAATCGCCGGCGGCGAAATGAATCGACCGCGATCAGTCCCAGCAGGTTTAAGGTTCGCCTTAGTGGTGTTCCCGCCATCCGTAAACGGGTGCGCGACACTCAAGTTGGGGTTTCAGTTTGTGATGGTATAGGTTAGGCACGCGGGTGCGGTCGGCCGCCTGTTTGATTCTATTGTAAAGCTGACGCCGGGGATCTGCGCTGCGATCCAATACTGTCGGCCGAATTTGGAATCGCAGACAACCCCCAGCGCCGCCCCGTAGCTCCGGTTTTCTTCTATGTTTATCTCGCTCACCGCCGTGACGGCGGTGCTCGACACTGTAATTGACTTGGTCCCTGGCGCGATGGTCGTAGCGCCAGCCGCCGCGGAGCCACACGTGCCCACCGGGGACGCACAGTTCGAAACAGTCTGATAAGACGGCGCTGACACCGGCACGTGAAATGCCTTCAGCGTCGCCGTCAGGCGCTCGAGCCAGCTAACGTCATCTCCGGCATTGGCGATGTAGTTTGAAATTGCCACCGGCGACCCAAAAGATAGCTGGGTCTGGGAGCTGTTCCGGTTTGCGGCCTGGTCGTAGCCGATATATGTGTCCGTGGCGTCCCACGGCGGGCGGTTCAGTGGCCAGGCAAGCGTCTTGGTGGGGTTCGAGTCGGATAATGTGATCACGTGTGTCCCAGCAAGTGAGCTGTTAGGGGGCACTTCGAAATTTATCCTTCCCTTTAGGCCTCCCGGTGCCCCGCCATATGTCGATAGCTGGAAGAGGGTGCCCACTACGGGTGGATTGTCATTCGACACCGCGTTGCCGCCCACACACTGCATCCAAATCGGGGACCAATTGGTGGACGGGTCGCATTCCTGTGCGAATACGGAGGGCTGAGCGGCGCCCGCCGAGCTAACGAAGCCCCCGTTCAGGATTGTTTGCGCGTAGTATCTGGTGGGGACCAGCCCCCCATTGTTCGCAATGTCGCCTATCTGGGTCAGGATCACCGACCCCGGCCAGTTCCTTAGGGTAGGGGAGTAGAGAGGCTCGGAGGGTACGATGTAGGGCGAGGGCGCTAATGCCGCATTATCCAAGAATGAACACACCTGATTTACGCAGCTTGAGGTCGTCAGCCCGGTCGCAATCGAAAAATGCCCGGTGCCGTAAGGGGCGACCTCGCCGCCAACAGTTCTCAAGACGTCATAGGTGATCGTCCCTTGTCTGCCGATTTGATTCCAGAGCACCTTAATGTAGCCGACCCCGTTCGTCGCGGCGGTGCCAGCCAAGAACTCCGGCGAGTCCCCTAGCGTGCTGCTATGGACGATGATGTAATAGTTGTATTGGGTGGGGCCGCTGCTTGCAAATTGGGGCAATGCGCCTATTGGCCCGGCGCCGCCCGTAGTGTCCGCGTATCCTCCCAATACTATCAATCCTGCAATACCCGTTCCGAGGGGATTGGTACAGTTCCCTACCTCTTCGTAGACATTAGTTAGTAACACCGATGGGACATTAGAGAATACAGAGTACGAACGCACCCCGAATTGGGCATACCCCTCCACGATGCTGTCCGAAATATGCAGTGTGTTACCGTCAAAGTTATCGACCCCGTTTGCCCCGCACTGGAGGGAAAGATTCGAGTTGCTGACCCAAATTACGCCGGCGTTGGTACCAGTGGGCCCCGGCCCGTAAATTGCGCTTGAGCAAAAGGATGTGTCGCATCTCGCCCACGGCGCGAGCGAAGTCGTGAGGTTGTCAATGTGTGCGGCCTGGTCGTTATCTATCTGCGCCAAATGCCCGAAAGAGTTCGGCGCCGTAGGGTTTGCCGCAGTGCCCATGTTGCTTATTTCGGAGCCCTCGGCGTTGTCCTCCACAGCAGACCATGTTCCATTTGGTATGCCGGGGCGGACCCTCAGCCCGTCGAGCGTTATCGACTGGAATGTGTTTGCGTTTGACGGGTCCCCTAGAAAGATACATGTGTCGGTCATGGCGCAGGTGATGATTGCGCCGGAGACCTTGACCTGAACACTTGATGCGCGAATTGACAGCCGCGCGTGGAACAGGTGTTCCCCTGGCGTTATTAGGACGGAACGCGAGCCTTGGCCGTTGGTCTTTGGGGTAATGGCGTCATTTAGTGCTTCTTGCACCCCGTCAGTTGCGCTTCCTATTTTGTAGCCGCTTGGGTGCGGGTTAGACGCCATAAACTCCACTGTCCCCGACGGTGCCCCGGGTTTGCAGGTACCCCCCGTCATAAGTACCGCCTCGGGCGTGCCTGTTCCGGATACGTATAGGAAGTGCCAAGCGTCTGTGCCATCTACTCCTTTTGGGCACGGGGTTAGTTTGACGATATTTTCGCCCACCTGTAGGCCGGTCCCTCCGGGTGTCGTTTGCTGCCACGAGTACGCGCCTGTATCCACAACCGGCGAAACCGACGAACCCGCCCCCGAGCCCGCGCCGCTCAGGGCCAACCCCGCGTCGACGAGCGCCGCCTGTATCGCGGTAAGTGGGACAACTTGGGTAGGCCCGAATACTATGCTCCCGTCGGGGTTGATCGCGAGCCCCGTTGCGTGCGGCGGAGCGTTTGCTGATCCGAAAAGTAAGCTCAGCTGTCCCGAAGGATTGGCGGAGTCGCTTCCCACCGGGTCGGCTTGCCAACGGAAGTCTTCGTTTTGGGCGGTCGCCGTTGCGGAGTCGAAAGCCGAGGCTACTAGGTCCAGCGAACTGGATGAAACCCCGGTGGCGCTTTTGCTGGATGCCGGGCCCGGCGGCGAAAGTGTCAGCCCGGCGAAGAAGAACTGGCGGCTACGAAATCCGACTGGCTGCGAAGGGATGGGAAAGCGAATGGGCCCCGCGACCGGCGGCAGCGGGTCGGCCATTTCACCTGCTGCGTAGCGGGGACCTATCGCCATTTGGCGGACCGCCGAAGCAATGGAGCTCACCAGGGTCGGGATCTGGCTGTATTGGACAAATGCAGACGGCGGGTTGCCGCCCAAGGTATCCGAATCCGCCGACTTTAGTGCGTAGGGCACACTCAGCACCGGTATGCGAGGCGTCGCTGCGCCTCCCTCTGGCGCAACCTCTAACCACCGTGCGTCCCCGCTTGAAAAAATCGCCTGCGGGAGTCCTCGTTCGGTGGCGGCGCCTAGGTATACTACAAATCGGCCGCTGGTGTTTGGTGACACGACGTGTTCCTCGGACCACAAAGCAATGCCGCCGTCCTGATCCTTGAACAGTGAGAATGTAACGCGGACTGCGGCCTGAGTCGAGGCCTGTCCCCCCGAGCCTAGACTTCCCGCGAACCGAATCACTAAGGGGACGTCATCGCCGGCGCTCAGCAAGGCGACCGACGTTTGACCGGAGTCCTGCTGTGTAGGGGCCCCGGCACCCTGGGCCGCGGAGTAGAGTGGGGCTACGATCAGGGCTGCGGAACAGACTGCCCTGAGAATCACGACATGCTTTAGCGATATTATGGACATGGGGTCCCCCTCGGGTGTTGGTGCTGTTCTGAATATTGGTAGGTGTTGGGTTTTCGGACGAATGACCGTAGGGTGCGAACTATACGCGCTCGGGAGGCGGGCACCTGGGGGGCAACTTCGTCAGTTCGGCTTGGGGTTTCGCGGCGCTTCTCCGTCGGGAGCCGTTGCCTCATAAACCTTTTCGCGGATTGTCTCCTGCCATGCATGGAATGCATCTTTAGCTTTCCTTTTTCGGACGGGGTCTTTCTTCGATCCGATTTGAATCTCCGCTACTTCTTCTTTGGAAAGTCCAAACCTAAAAACGAGGACCTCCAGCATTGCGATCTCCTGGATCCACATATCCTCCACTAGGTTAAAAATTGACTCCAGGATGGCGGACAGCTCTGGTTTCGGCATGGCCCGAATTATATTCCTGGCCATCCTGTGTGCCGGCCCTGCTCGACCGAAGTAGGGTCATCTCGTTTATCCCGAAAGCACGGCCGTTCCATGCTTCTGCCTTTGCGAAACAGACTGCTTGATGGCACTGGATGTTCGCGGAGGCAAGTCTGCGGGCAGCCGCTATGATGTGACCCCCGGTAGTCACTACGTCATCGACCAGCACAACGGTGCCTATCGCGGGCCCCGTGACCGACAGCCCGTGCCACAGCGCAACGGGGTCTCGGGTACCTCCCGTGTGGCTGGGCGCAACCGCATACCTCCAGCGAAGGACATCGAAAACCCTGACCGCAAGCTTTGAGCGCCTTGCCACGGCCTGAGCCAGCCAAAACGCGCGCGGCACTTTCTCGTTGCAAAGAAGGCAGTCGCTGCTGGGAATGGGGACGAGCGCTATAGGGGGCCGGAGATTCTTGATTTCGAGGAACAGTGCACCGAGCCCCCCGAACAGCCAAAGTGCCTGCTGGAAGCTCTTGGAGCCTTGCTGCCCCGAGTTTGCGCCGCTGCGCGACCTTTTCCCCGCTGCTTTGATGGCTATAACCAGCGTTCTGACCCTCGCTGATTCGCCCAGCGAGAGCTGATCGCGGCTGTAACTGGCGAAGGAGGCGACGCTTAGTGCCCACGGGCTGGACTCGAGCAGGTGTCGGGTCATTGGGTACCCAAATTTTCCGGCGGTTTGGTAAGCCTTGGAAAATATCCGGTCCCGATTAGGTGGAGGAGGGAGTGCCTTAATGATGTAATCCGATTACCGATCTTTTCGACAATCGCAACGACGGATGCGGGCTCCCTACCGTACCAGGCCGCTGGCAGTTTTACTGCGAACTCACATAGGCTCTGCAGGTTGACCTTGGCGATGCGACTAACCCAGACTTCCATCTGTTCATAGGACCTCACGCCGCCCGCAGTCGGCGAAAAAGAAACCGACTGTCGGTAGTCTGCTTCGCCATAATGGATCCAATCGGCGCCCATGAGGCAATCGCCCAAGCTCGTCAGTGCTACGTGGGTTCGCCCGTTGCGCGTGTACTGATCGAGTTTCGGTGGGCTGCTGCCTAGAGTCAGAACGTGGAGGACCGTGGCGCCCGCTAGGTACCCCGCCGTCTTCGCGCTGGGCCTCGCTACAATATCGGTGTCGGAGTCGTTTCCGTCTATCCACCTGACCGCAAGACATTCGAAGTCGACCGCCGTAGCTGGGCCTGCTGCACGCATGACTCCCCCGCGGAGCGCGAGTCGCTGGCTGATGCGAGCAAGACAATAAGAGGGCACGGGCAGCCCTATTTGTTTTGCGAGCGCAAAGCATATAGCCTCGGTTGCGAGGGCCTTTTCGCAATGCAGGCTCGGGAATCTGACGGAGTATTGGTGGCCGTCCGCTGCCGAGATCCTGTGCCCGCCCGCGCCCAGCCTCGGCAGGAGCGCCACGGCATCGACCGTCGGTAAGCTTGGGGCCAGTGTGATCGATCCCCTTCTTTTATGGAGCGAGACTTCCCGGCCCCAACATTGGTGAAGGATCGCGGATTGAATTAGCAGGGCGCGAATGGACGAGGGCAGGTGGCCACTGACTTTGAGGACCCGTTCAGCGAGGTGAACCGACGCAACCGCGAAGACGACGCATGTCTCCTCGTCCGGGGGATCGACGCCCCCGGGAGCAAGATTTGCCTTCATCCACTCAACCCAGCGGGAGAACTCGTCAAGGTCGTAGTTTGGGGTACGTCCAAGCTTTCGGTTGCTTCTATTCATAAGTTTCGGAGGCTTCCTGCTATCTGCACCCTAGGCCTCGCGAGGCAGGCGAACAAGACATGGGAAGTTCTGTCCACAAAGGTTGGTAATCCTAGTTCAACAAATAATTTCGCGAACTCAATGGGAGGGACGTACAGGGCAGATTTAGGCCCTCTATTACCATATTTCGAGTGCGTTCTGGGGGCGAACGAAGTGCGGCTTTATCTACTCTGGTATATGGCCCGGTTGAGGACTTGTCACTCCTACGGTTCGAGGCTGTGCCGAAACCGGAAACCACTGTCGGACCCCCGGGTTTTTGAAACAACAGCGTTTCTTGGAAGACACCGCACCTCGATCCCCTTTCGGGCTGCCTGGTTTTCCACCATTCGGAGCACAATTCGTCCGTTGCCACGTCACAGAAATCCTACCTTCGGGACTGTAGGATTAACCCCGTTAATTAACCACAAAGTTACACTTATGAGAAAAGTGCGAAAGACGCTCTCGCATCCGTCCGAGGCTATTGGCGTGCTGATTGCCGATTCCAACCAAATGCAGTCTCGTCTGCTGACGAACGCTCTGCGGCGTCGGCGGGAGTTTGAGATTGCCTCGTGCGACATGAATTTGGACGCCGTTCTCGGCGCAATTGAGTCCGCACGAGTGCAGGTCATAATCATGAACGTTGACCACCCCAGGGACAGTTCCCCCGATATGGCGGTAGTGCGCCGGCTTCATGTCGCGCATTCCAGCATTCCCAAAATATTGTTGCTCGAGGGATGCGACCGCGAAATCGTAGTCAGCGCGTTCCGTTCGGGGGCGCGAGGGATTTTTTGTTTTTCGGACTATCCGTTCCGCCTGCTCTGCAAATGCATTCGCTGCGTTCACGCCGGTGAGATTTGGGCGAACACCGGGCAGTTGCAGCAACTGATTGAGGAAATGACTCACGTACCGTCGCTTCGCACCGTAAATGCGCTGGGGTTAAAACTGCTCACGCCTCGCGAGGAACAGGTGGTCGCTCTGATCGCCGATGGGCTCAGCAATCGCGAGGCTGCCCGCGAACTCGGCCTGAGCGAGAACACCATCAAGAAATATTTGTTTCGCATCTTTGACAAGCTCGGTGTTTCGAGCCGGGTGGAGCTGGTGCTATTCGCGGTGAGCCACGGCGAATATCGGGAGGCCGAATGGGTAGCCGGCGCCCAACTGCAACCGCATTCTTCGCGAAGGCTGGATCTTTAGGCCCCACGAACTGTCAAATCAAGAAATCTCCCACCGGTACATGTCCGCTTGGAATCTGGCTGTCGAACTTTCGCACTTCTAGACTTGAGTTCTCCCCGCAGGTAACCACTCCCTGATTACGGCTAAGCCTTCCAGCGGTAAGCGTTGGGTTGGGCCAAACCGATATGCGCCAGGACACGATTGGCGAATTCGCGGGCCATGTCGTCGGCCGTTGCGGGATGGTTATAAAAGGTAGGGATCAGCGGGAATATCGTCGCGCCTGCATCCGCCGCACGGTACATGTTGCGGATATGAATTTTATTAAGCGGCGTTTCGCGGACACAAAGTATTAGCGGACGTTTTTCTTTGAGACACACATCAGCGGCACGCTCGATGAGGCGCGAAGCGATGCCGTTGGCGATGCGCGCGAGAGTTCCGACGCTGCACGGTATGACGACCATCGCATCGGAAGGGTACGACCCGCTGGCGACATTGGCGGCAATATCGGCATTCGATTGCTGATGAATCTTGCGGGAAGCTTTTCCGAGAAGCTGTGTCACGAGTTTGTCACGGCCGCGCAAATTCAATTCTTCCGCCATGACGCGCAACGCGCTGTCAGAGGCAATGAAGTTCACGTTCTGAGAGCGCTTGTCGCGCTCGACGGCGATGAGGAAATGTTTCAGGTAAAGCGATCCGCTAGCGCCGGTAGTCGCGACGGTCAGATTGGCGGGCGGTTCGGCGGGCAACGAGTTCTCCGGCGCGAGCGGAATTCAAGGACTATTGAGCATAGGGACGCGGCGGAGAAGAAGTCAAGGATTCGATTCGTAACACTGCACAGCTTCTGACGCACAATATGGCTGCTCCAAATCAATTACTCCAAGATATTGTTCGCACTCAGGCGCTGGCGGAAATCGATCCCGAGATTCAGGCCAGCGACCAGACCTGGCGTCGAAAATATCTTCGCGACTACCACGAAGCCTTTCGTTCTTACGAAACGGTGCTGGATTCGTTTGCACTAGAAAGCATGATCGCTTCAGCCAGCCTGATTCTGGTAGGCGACTATCATGCTTTGCCGGCGTGTCAGAATTTCGTTGCCAATTTGATGAAGACTTGCGCCGAGATAAAACATGTTCCGGTTGTGCTTGCTGTAGAAGCTATATTTTCCCGTCACCAGCACATTCTGGATGAATGGTGGGATGGACAAATTTCTGAGCAGGAATTGCGAGAACGCATCCGCTTTGATTTGGACTGGGGTTATGAGTGGACGCCATTTTATGAATTACTATCAACGGCGCGCGAACACGCCGAGGCTGTTTTCGGCCTCGATTGCATGCCGCGCGAAGATCTGCGGCGGATCCGCATTCGCGATCGCCACGCGGCCCATAAACTGGCTGAGATTCGCGAACGCTATCCCGATGCGATGATTATTGCATTTGTCGGCGAATCCCATCTCGCCCCTTCCCATCTGCCAGGCCACATCAGAAAACACTCATCCGGCGAACGAAGACTTACTATTCTGCAAAACGTAGATGCGATTTATGCCAGTACAGTGCGCGAGGAAACAGAGGTGCCAGCCGTCCGGGTGAATGAAGATACCGTTTGCGTATTCAATTCAACCCCGCTGGAAAAATACGCGAGTTATCGGATTTGCCTCGACCGCTGGCGCGAGGGCACGAATAAGAAGATCGATTTCACCCCGGCCATTTACAGCTTGATCGACCGGGTTGCCCTTGCGCTGGGCATCGACCGCTTTTCTTCGCACAATGGAACACAACCAAGATTTCTGGTCGACTCACTGCCCGAGGTGTACGACGCTGGGACGTCCGAGTTTCAAACATTCCTGTCGCGGCAACACTTATCCCGGGAAAAAACGAAAAGCATTCTCCGGCGACTAAACGAGCGGAAATGCCTGTACTTGCCCCAGTTCAACGTTCTTGCTCTTGAAGATTGGCGAGTTGTCACGGCGACGGAAGAGGCTGTCCGATTCTTGCACCACGCGTGCCAGGGTCTTTATTTATTGTCAAAGAACGACAAGCCACAAATCATAGAACAGGACCGCCCGCATATCGCGATGGTGGAAGAGACGCTTGTCAATTTCGCATCCCAGATTTTGTGCAGGACAGAACCGGTGATGCCCTCCGCATGCGAGAACACACGTGACAGTCAGCACTCATCGGTGGCAAACTCCAGTCGTATCCTGGGTGCGGCTTTGTATCAAGCTTACCTGCAAGGCCACATAACCCGGCCAGACCTGAAACGGCTTTGTCTTTTCCCAGTCCGCCAACCTGGGAAGGCCGCCGAACTTTGCTTGCAACTGAGCAGAAGGTTTCGAGTGGTTTTGTAAATTCTTTACCTGGCTCTGCCCTACTGTAAGATTGCCTATTCATGGGCAAAGCGCCGTTAAATTCCCAATCACTTCGCAAATTGCTCAAGCAAGTCCGGAGCGGCGCCCTCTCTACCGATGAGGCGGTTGAACATTTGCGGCATTTACCCTTCGAAGATTTGGGATTCGCCAAAGTAGATCATCATCGCAGGTTGCGGACGGGCATGCCGGAAGTGATTTTCGGCCAGGGAAAAACTCCGATGCAGGTCGCTGAAATTTTTCATAGTCTGGCGAAGCGCGAGGGTAATGTTCTCGCCACAAGAGCTGACGAAAAACAATTCGCGGCGGTTAAAAAGAGAATACGCGGCGCTCAATATCACGAATCAGCTCGAGCTATTTCGTTGCGCCGGGATGAAACTATTTACGGAAAAGGAATCATCGTCGTGGTTTCCGCGGGCACCAGCGACATTCCTGTCGCCGAAGAAGCGGTATTAACCGCACAAATCATGGGCAATCGCGTCAAATCACTCTATGACGTTGGCGTTGCTGGCATTCATCGCCTGCTAGCCAACAGAAGTGTCCTTAATCAGGCGCGGGTGGTTATCGTATGCGCGGGCATGGAGGGTGCGCTTCCCAGCGTGGTTGGCGGATTGGTCGGAGTGCCGGTAATAGCGGTCCCGACTAGTATTGGGTACGGTGCGGCTTTTAAGGGTCTGGCTGCGCTCCTGGGAATGATGAATTCGTGCGCCTCGAACGTAAGTGTCGTTAACATTGACAATGGCTTCGGGGCTGGCTACGTCGCCTCTCTCATAAACCGCCAATAGTGGTTGGTCGTGACCGGTGTCGGTTATAGAGGGCAACACAGTACAATGCGGCGAATACTTTTGGTGGGCGAGCGCGCCCGCGTGGATCGACAACAAAATTCAGTGGAGGATTGAATGGAAAATTTAAATATGCGCGCGTGGGGGCTGACTATCTTGCGTGTAGTTGTCGGAATCGTTTTTTTAAAGCACGGAAGCCAGAAGCTTTTTACATTCGGCTTTCACGGCGTCGCAGGAATGTTCGCTCATTTCGGAATTCCGTTGCCAGCGGTATCGGCAGTTGTCGTGACCCTGGTGGAATTTCTCGGAGGCCTGGCGCTGATCTTCGGGGCTGCTACGAGATTTGCTGCGGCTCTGATCGCGATTGACATGTCGGTGGCGATACTCGTCGTTCACGCAAAGAATGGATTTTTTGCGCCGACCGGTTTTGAATACCCCCTCACGCTGCTCGCGGCAAACCTCTGTCTACTGCTGGCGGGTGCGGGAATGCTCTCCGTGGATGGATTTTTCAGGAGAAAACTTTAGGCTGCCGAAAATCGGATTCAAGAAGGTTTTGCTGTGGCTTGCGCAATCGGCAGAGGAGCGGTAGCCGCAACATCGTTTACCGAAGTTGCCGCCGAATCTTTTTCTAACGCTTCCGGAACCCGGTTATGCAGACAATAAAGCGCTAATTCCAATCGATCCGCCACGCCGAGCTTGTCGTAGACTTTGCGCAGATAATTCTTGACGACCTGCTCCGTAGTGCCCACACGAACCGCGATCTCTTTATTCTTCATGCCTTGGGTTACGCAGGAAACAATAAGCGATTCTTTGGGCGTCAATTGAATTTTGGAACGCGAAGACGGTGAGCGGGATCCCTGGGTTCGGTATGCCCCCAGCACCCACTGAATACCGCGGCTATCGAGCCACGGCTCTCCCTGCCATACTTTTCGCAGGCAGTCCACGAAAATCTCGGGATCCACGTCGCGGGAGACAATTCCGTAAGCGCCGCGGCGAAACAGTTCCAAAGTCAATTCTTCATGCGGCTTCGAGGTGACTACGACCAGCCGCAGGGTTGGCGTCTGGCGTAGCAGCTCGGAAACCGTGTCCGCGGGGTTTGGGCTTAAAGCCGCTTCCATGATCAAAATGTCGGCGGAAAATTTCTTTGCTGCCGACAAAGTTTGAGGTAGCGTTTCGGCCTGACCGACTACTCTTATGTCATCTTCGATGGCGAAAATCTTACGCAGTCCAGCGCGAAAAATTGCCTGCGAATCGGCGACAATCACGCGCAAAAGCTTCAGCGTACTTTCCTGCACTTCGCGTGCTTCGTGATGCTCGCCGTACCCGTTAACTGGAATCGTCGCCATTTCTCTAAATCCTTGCCGCCGTCAGCGGCGTTCAAAACGATATTCGTCGATCACCACGCCAACGCCGCGGCGGCCGTTATCATCGGAACTTCGTACCACCCGCCCCCGGCAATCCAGTTGCACATCAGCCGCTGCACCCACAATCTGTGCGGGCAATGAGATTGTGAAATCCACCATCGAACCAATCGGCATATCGGAATCCATTTGAAAAAGAACTCCATTCGCGGAAATGTTTTGCGATTCGGTGCGGCTCTCCCCCGATTGCGATTTCACCGCAATCGGCAATTTAATCGGAAAACGCATCGCGCTCTGCATGTCCGGGTATTGCGGATCCATTTTTTTGGTGCTCAAAGCTTCCTCGCGTGCCGAAGCCTTGAGTTTTTCGTTTTCGTCGGTGTGACTGTTGTTCGACATTACGCACGCAGATTACACCCCAGAACCAAGAGAACAAAGTTACCGAAGGCATTGACCTGTTAGGGGTAAACACTTGCAGTTCAGTGATTTGCGGGTAAATTAAAGGGAATCGAACGGGATGTTTGTGGGTATGAGGAGAATTAGAATTTTGTTACTTCAGTGAAATTGAAATCACGCACTTTCATCGCAGGCACGACCATGTCGAACGATTCCTCGCCGCTGGCGCGAACCGGTGTGCCCATGTCCTCGACGTTTGAAAACATGTGAATCAGGCTTTCGTTGAAGCGAAAATTACGAATGCCGTATTGGATTTTTCCATCTTCGACATAGAAGGTTCCATCTCGCGTCATTCCAGTTAATATTTTTTCGTACGGATCGACCTCGCGGATATACCACAAGCGCGTGACCAGCACTCCGCGTTTCGTTCCCGCGATCATCTCATCTACCGTCTTCTCTGTGCCGGGTCCGGCAAAAACGATATTCATGGGAGCTTCGCCCATCTCGTTGGGAATGGGAAATCCATGGCCGGTAAGTTCTACCGGGCCTACTTTGTCTTTGTGCTCGGACTGTCCCATTTTTTTTGCAGAAGCCCGTGAATATACCAATCGTTTGACCACGCCTTCCTCGATCAGTTGTACACGCTGCCGGCGCACACCTTCTCCATCGAACGGAGAGCCGGATTGCAGAGGATGCGCGACGTCGTCCCACACATTGATGTTTTCGCCAAACACCTTCGTCCCCACGCGGTTGTTGAGAAAAGATCGCTGGTCGAGAATTGCCAGGCCGCCGAAATCCCAAAACATGAATCCCGCCATATCGAGAACCGCTGCGGGTTCCAGAATGACGGTATATTTGCCCGCCGGAATCTCTTTTGGGGCGGCAGAATCAGTAGCTTTGCGCGCGGCGATTTCGGCCAGGGCCGCGGGGTTTAGGATATCGACATTGGGCGAGTTGGCTTTTTGCCATCCCGAAGAATCACCCGCCAGCATTGTTATCGAAATCTCAGAAGATGTTTGGGAGTGCCAATCGGCCAGTCCTCTGGAATTGAAAACTCCTTCGATCGATTCGCCAGTTGAAAATATTCCAGCGGTAGTGAGCTTATATTTGTGTGCAACCTCAACAATCTTACCTACGGCCTTGGCGCGCTCCTGCGGAGTAATGGCAGCGGTCTGATCAAAGCGGCGTCCCGGAACCCGCACCCGGATATTGCCCGCATCCGAAGTCATGGGCAGCAGGTCGGCATCCTCGTGCTGCACTCGTGCCAAATCCTCGGAAGCCTTCACCACTCGTCTCAAACTGTCGTCGTCAAGTTTATTGCTGGTGGAACGCGCGGTTCGTCCGCCGAATGCGCTGCGCACGGATACTACGTAATTTTCTTCGGCTACATTCTGATGGATGGTGTTATTGGCGAACCGGGTCAGCGCGGAATGGCCGCCGTAGAAGAGAGCTTCTACTTCATCCGCAGTCGAGTGCTTGCGAATGCGAGAAAAAATACCGGCGGCTTGTGCTTGAGTCAGCATCTGCAACAAACGCGTAGGGACAGCCGCCCTCGGCTGTCCAATTGAGCGAAGCTCAATAGCTTTGCTCCGATCACGTTCCTTTGTAAGCGGTGCCGACCTTAATGTTTCGAAATCTGGCCGGAGACGCACCGTGCCCCGTCCCCATAACCTGCTGGGGCTGTCCTTTGCCGCAGTTGGGCGTTCCCCACAAAGTCCATTCGTCACGCGAGCAAATCGCATCCATCGAATTCCAAAACTCCGTTGTGATTCCCGAGTACGAAGGATTTTTCACAAGCCGGGTTCGCTTGCCGCCTTTTATTTCCCATCCCATTTCGCAGCCGAATTGAAAGTTGTAGCGCTTGTCGTCAATCGACCACGATTTATTCGTTTGCATCAGAATTCCGTAATCCGTCGACGAAATGAGTTGTTCCAAAGTCAAAGGCTTCTCGCCAGGCAAAATACTAATGTTCGTCATGCGAATCATCGGCAAGCGATTCCAGCTTTCTGCTCGCAGAGTTCCTCCGGAGCGATTCGAGCCGATGGTGTGAGCGGTCTCGCGGGAGCTGAGATATCCCGTAAAAAGCCCATTCGTGATGATCGGAGTGCACTGCGCGGGAACGCCTTCGTCATCGAACGCGAACGTGCCCAGACCAGGACCGTGCTCTGGACGCGCGTCTGCGACAACATTCACCAGATCACTGCCGTAGCGCAGCTTACGAAGTTTATCGAGGGTAAGGAAGGATGTCCCCGCAAAGTTCGCTTCCATGCCAAGCACGCGATCAAGCTCAATTGGGTGCCCTACCGATTCATGAATCTGTAACCCCAGCTGCGAACTTTCTAAAATGATGTCGAATGTCCCTTCGGGACACTTGTCGGCATGATGCAAGGCAACAGCTTCTTCGCCGATTCGCTTTGCATTCTCCAGCAGCTTCAATTCGGCGATAAGTTCGTAACCTTTGTTTTGCCATTGTCCCCCAAAAGAACTGGGGAACGAACGTTTATGAATTTCGGTACCCGCAAATGCATATGCGGTGTACCCTGCTCCAGTAGTGAATTTCGTCTGATGAATATTTGCGCCCGCCGACGAAACATACCATTGCTCCTCGCGGCGAAAATTCATGTTCGTCTCCGCGAGCGTGACTCCGGATACCGAGCGCAATTCTGCATCGATTTTGAAAAGCAAATCAAGATTCTGCTCGACCGAAATTCCGAAGGGATCGATTTCGTGGGGCGTGACCCATTCCGCGGTAACGGCTTTCTCTGGAGCAAGCCGGACTTCGCTTTGCTTTACCTGCGACGATGCTTCAGCAATATCGACCGCGCGCGCGGCAGTGGTTTCAACCGAGCCGCGGCTTAAATCATCCGAAGCGGCGAAACCCCAGGCGCCATCGGCGAGGACTCGGATTCCAATGCCGTGCGATTCCGCATCCGAAGCGCCGCCCACTTTTCCGTTCTTGGTCGCAAGGGCGCGAGTGCGGTCATCGACGATGCGCAGATCGCAGTAGGAAGCGCCGTGCTGCTCGGCGACGTTGAGTGCCCAATCGGCAATTTGTTTCATGAGATCACGAATTGAAAATTTAACACAGCGGGCCTCTGGATAACTTGCGCTAGTTTTCCGTCGCGCCCGGCATGATCAATTGTTCAACAATAGGCACCGGAAGCGGACCTTCATCGAGCGCGCGGTCGTGAAATTTCAATAAATTAAAATTCTTTCCGGCGGCGTCCTGATATTTCTTGCGGAACGCCAGCCATTCCCGTATTCCAACATAATAAGTTGGCAACTGCGTTGAACTAAGTTTGGCGCGCGTAAGTTTCCCTTCCGCTTCCGCCTTAGTTTGAAACGCGTCCCGGGTCATCAAATCCATAGCCTGCTCATCCGTCATTCCCATAGTTTGCATTTTGACATCAAGGATGGCATTCGCCAGCAATCGCAGGCGAATCTTGCGCATTGTCAATCGGAATCGCGGATCATCTCCCATATACCCTTCATCCATCATTACCTGCGCGATGTATTCCGCCCAGCCCTCGACGTAAGCACCATTGGCGTACAAGGAACGCAGCAGCCGGCGCCTTTCCGGTTCAATATTATTCAAGTGCTCGAATTGCACGTAGTGGCCCGGCAGCGCCTCGTGAATTGTGAGCCATCTCAAAGTGTAATTGTTATATTCGCGCAGTTTCGATTCGGCCTTATCGGCGGCCATTTTGGGATCGATTGGCGTCACCCAATATTCGGCCTCAGCCTGGGGCTCGAGCGGGGGAGCATTGTGAAACCCCGCGACCGAATAAATGCCGCGCATGAATAATGGAGTTGGAATTACTTTCAAATTATCGCGAGTGCTCAGCGAAACAATTTTCTTGTCGCGGATGAATTGCTTGATTCCCTCCAGGTCCGCCTCGATCGCAGGCAAAAGTTGGTCGCGTTCGGGATGACTATCGGATATCTTTTGCAGCACTTCGCCGATGATCAGATTTTCGCGGTCATGCGCCGAAAGGTCGGAATGGTCGCTGTGTTCGGGATACATCTGCCGGTGCAGTGGGAGCGCCAGTTGCAACATTTCGGATCGCACCGATCGCAAATCTCGCTCGGCGTCCGCAAGAACTTGTTCCGGGGTGACTGGGGTTTCCATTACCAGCCGGAATTTCTGGTCGTATAGCTCTTTCCCCAATCGCCAACTGCGCGGCGAAGGTTGCGAAAATTTTGTTTTTAGCCATTCTGAAAATTGGTTCAATGCAATGATCGCCGGGGGCGCGACCTGCTCGTACTCACTTTTTAACTTCGGGTACGGCAGAATCTGTTGAGCTACGGTGTTCTGAATGAGATCGACATTTCCCGCGTTCTCTTCAATTGCTGTAGTGGTGAATATGGGATCGACGTCACTCAGATATTGCTTGACCTGGTCGCACAATCGAGGAATCTGTCGAACTCTGGACAGCACGTGGCTTAACCGTACATCCTCGGCGGCATAGTTTTGGGTCAACGGCAAGAAGAGAGCATTACCGATTAGTTCGACCATCATCGTTGGATTGTGCCGGTAGTTCTGAATGTCGTTGAACTCAAGAAGATTTAGCCCGATTTGATCGTCAATGAGCTGCCAATCTGCCGCATCTTCTGGATTCAGCCCGGCAACCGGAGTCTCAACGTGGAAGCGATCTCGCCACCGCTGATAAAAGTCCCGCTGCCTATTCATGGATTCCAAACTCAGATCGTCAAGAACGGCGTCGAGCTCGACTATCGCCCCGGTCTTGCTGTCGCGATGTTTGTGGTATCCCGCAGCCGACGCGTTACTTGGAGATAATGCCAGTGAATCTTTTACAAATTCATCGCTGAGGCCAGCGAACTTCTTCGACGAATCAGTAGAAGCAGAAGCTGAATTCTGGGCGGACCCGGGAAGGGAGAACATAAGCGCAAACACTACAACAGCACAATTTATCAGCAGCGGACGAGACATAATTCCTGCAACTCCGATCTTACCGGGATTAATTGTCGAGCAATAGCGCGACTTAAAGATTGTGGCCGGGCCTTCCTACACAATTTTGACATCTGTGACGTATCGAGATGGTGACTTGCACTGAATTATTTTTCCGGCAAACTAACTCAATCTCAACTCAAGGCCTGCACATATGCTACCGATTCACCTAAGAATAGATCGCACCGAGCGTTTGCTTCGAATGCTGGAACAGGATGCGCCGTTACTAGCGGTTCGGGTCGCCGAATTAACGCCCGAACGGCAGAAGTCCACGAAGAAATATGCCGCGGAATTGACCGCGAAGGCTCATGCCGAATTGAACGCCCTCCGGGAAGAGAAAGCTTTCTGGGAGTGGACCGATGCCGCGCCCCGCGCGGCTGACTGAAGGATAAACTAAACGGCGTGCTCGGCGGACAACTGATATAGCTCCGTAGGCGGACGTCCCTTCTCATCGAGCGTCGTCTCCTCCCACAAACTATGATCGCGTAAGAGCCGCGAAACCAGCGCGGTATGCATGGCATGACCCGCGCGGTCGGCTACCACGCTCCCGAGAATCGGTTTGCCCAGCAAGGCGAGATCACCAATCAAATCCAAAACCTTGTGGCGCACAAATTCGTCCTTGAAGCGCAGCGGCGGATTCTCAATTCCATCGCGCGTGAGCACAATACAATTTTCCGCCGATGCGCCCCGAATCAATCCCATATTTCTCATCGCCCGTTCGTCCGTTCGCGAGCCGAAAGTACGCGCCGGAGCAATTTCGCGCACGTAATTGCCATCGGACAAATCCACACAGAAAGTTTGTTTTCCAATCAGCGAATGCGGGAAATTAATGACGTAGGAAACTGAATGGGTGTCGGACGGATAAATTCCGATGAACTTGTCTCCCTCGCGCAGTTCAAGCTCATGGCGGATTCTGAGGTATCGGCGCTCACGCCTTTGCTTGCGGATGCCGGCCTTTTGAATGAGTTCGACAAACGGCAAAGCGCTCCCATCCAGAATAGGCAGTTCCAAATTATCTAATTCCACAAAAGCGTTATCGATTCCAGTCCCGGTCAAGGCCGAGAGAAGATGTTCCGTGGTGGAAATCAGAACGCCTTTTTTCATCAAACTGGTAGCGTAACTTACGCGGGCAACATTCCGGCTTACCGCTTCCACTTCGAAACCGTCGAGATCGGTGCGCCGGAAAATAACGCCCGTGCCGGTGGGCGCTGGGAGGATACGCAAACTGACCGCAGCGCCGCTGTGGAGTCCCACGCCGTTACACTCTGCGGAGACGCGAACTGTTTGTTCAAACTTCAATAGGGGAGAAATTAATCACTTCAAGGTTATAGCCCACCGGAAAGAGCTGGCTGTGGCAAATTAACCACAGTGCGTGGTTTTGCATCGAGCAATTGGTTATTACGACGAAGTAAGTACAACTAATACAGCAGGTTGGGAGGCATATCAGGAAGGCTATAACAACCGTCACTTATTTGGTGCATTAGCGGAGTTCTTATCGGTCGAGGGCGCAGGCAGCGATCCCAAGCTAAACATCGAATCGTTCAACCCTTTGTTGTAACTCACGGCGGTCAAGAATCGTTGATTCGACATATCGCCGTTGTAATAACGCGTCACCACGAAGGGAGTCATGATTCCTTCCACGGCACGATACCCGTCGTAACTCTCTTCCTCGACATTCCGCTGTTTATCCGTAGGGTCGCGCCACGAAAAACTTTTCTTCACCGGAAAATGGGTAGTGGTGTCCACATAAATGGTCACAGCCTGATCGCGCGCATTCATCAGGGTTATCTGTTCGGTGGGCTTTTGGTCGGCGATTGCGGGACCTTCATCGAAGAGAGCGATTCCGGGCTCGTTTAGCCATTTGCGCAACACGATGTCGAGCGCATATTGGCGGCGGCGATCGTAGTCCGCCAGATCTTTGGCGTCCATCGGGTGCATACCCTTATAAGTGATTTCGCCGCCATTGTCCCCGTTGAACACCTCTACAACGTCGCGCTTTTTCGTAAATTCGATGCGATCTTTATCGGGATACTCATAGAATCGCCAGAACAATAACCCGGCGCTGGTGGGGCGTCCCAGATGAAAGCTGTAGGTGCGGCCTTCTTGGGTTACATCCTTAATATTCAGATAGGCGTCGCCGCCGATCGCTTGAATCATCTGGTTGAGAAGTGCGCGCGCTTTATTCTGGTTCTGTTGATCAACCGAAACCGACGAGGGTGAACGCGCCGGAGCGGCAGTCGATGTACCGGTTTGCGCAAATCCCAGAGCCGAAAGCAGGACTGTTAGGCAGATGTACTTCATATTTCAATCAGTTAGACGCAGCTAGATTGCTTCTAGCTGCCTGCGGCGAGATAAGGACGGTAGCGAACATTTGATTCCGTTTCCGTCCAGAATACTAACTTGTTACCAACCAAATTTACCCTGTCAGGACTGCGCCACCGTTTACGTTCAATACTTCCCCCGTGATGAACCCTGCTTGCGGGGTACAGAGAAAGAGAATGGGCGCAGCTATTTCCTGTGGCGTCGCGACCCGTCCCAGGGGAATTGTGCCCAGCACCTTCGCTCGAGCCTTTTCGTCGTTCAGCGCCGCCGACGACATATCGGTATCGACCCACCCCGGAGCAACACAATTAACGTAAATTTTATCCCTGGCCAGTTCGGTGGAGAGGCCCTTGACCATGCTGATCAGCGCACCCTTGGTCGCAGCGTAGTCGCAGTGGAAAGCTTCGCCGCGTTGTCCGGCGGTGGAACTCACGAGCACGATTTGTCCGGACGCAGAGCTGGTTTTTGGTTGGATTTTCATCTGAGTAACGGCATGTTTTACGAGGGCGAACACGCTATCCAAATTGACAGAGACGGTGTTGTGCCACTGTTCGTCGGGCATCTTGTCAACGGACATCTCTTCCGCGGGCCACACGCCGTGATTTGCGACCATGATATCGAGGCGGCCAAAACGTTCTACCGCGGCCTTGATGAGGTTCTTGGCGTTGCCTGTCCCCCGAAGATCACACTGCACAGCAGCGCATTTGCCGGGGCCTAATTCTTCCACGAGGCTATCCGCTTGAATCTTCGCCTGGTGATAGTTGAACAGCACTTTCGCGCCCGCGCTCGCGAATAAACGCACCGCAGCGGCACCAATTCCCCGGGAACCGCCAGTGATGATGGCTACTTTACCCGCCAGCGATAGATTGGTTTCAGAGACTAATGGCATGACAAATCGGCTTATGGCGCGGATGATGCCTTTTCCGCCTTCAGCTCGCGAACCAATATTCGCACCAGCATTCCGTCGAAACGCACTCCGCTCATTTTGCCGAGTTCGATCAGGGCCTGTTCGGTGCTCTTGGCGTTGGTAAAAATACGGTCCGAAGTCATGTTCGCATAGGCGTCGGCCACCGCGATGATGCGTCCCCACAGGGGGATCTCCTCGCCGCGCAGGCCCGCCGGATACCCGCTGCCATCGAATGCCTCATGGTGGCATTCGATCGCCTTGATGATCATGGCACTGCGCGGCAAAGTTGCGACAATTTCAGATCCCACGCGGGAATGCATTTTCAACAAGTAGAACTCGTCATCCGTGAGTGGACCCGGCTTGTTCAGAATGCGTTCGGAAACGATTATCTTGCCCACGTCATGCACCCGAGCTGCGAACACGAGCTCGGTAATTTCTTCGGATGAAAATGCCAGGGCACGCGCCATCAGTTCGGAATAGTGGCTGACCATCTCACCGTGGCCCGCGCTGCTCGATTCGCGCAATTCAGCGGCATGATTCAACGCCACAATGGATTCTCGCAATAATTGCTGATTGCATTCCTGTTCACTACCGCAAAATTTCTGGAGGGTCCCGATCAGCTCTTCCAGATGCTCGGGGCCAGTGTGTTCGCGCTGGAGAAAGCCCTCAATGTAGCCTGAAATCAACTGACGCTGCACCGCCCCATTTTCATCGCCGCCGATATTCTCGACGGTCGAAACCTGGTCGCCACCGGCATGTTTCGAAACGTACATCCCGGCATCGGCGACGCGGATAATATCCTCCGCAGAGAAACCGTGAATGGGAAAACTCGCCACTCCGAAGCTGCCTGTAATGTGGTGTTCGCCTAACATCGCATCGGTGGCAAGCCATAAGCGTAAACGTTCAGCGAGAATTTGCGCCTGATCCACGCCAGTTTCGGGCATGAGGATAATGAACTCGTCACCCCCATAACGTGCGACAACGTTGGATTGCCGGCATTTCTGCTCAAGCAAGCGGCCCACCCGGGCCAGAACCAAATCGCCCTCCAAATGCCCGAGCGTGTCATTGACGCCCTTAAATTTATCGAGGTCAATCAGTACAACCGAAAACGGCCGTCCAGAGCGGGAAGCGCGCTTCCACTCCGACGACAATGCCTCCCAGAAGAACCGTCGAGTTTTGATTCCGGTGAGCCCATCGGTGATGGATTGCTGTTGCAGTTTCTGGAAGACGAAAGAATTGTGCAGTGCGGTGGCGAGCAAATCAGCCAGCGTATTCATCACCAACACATCCTGTGGAGTAAAGGCGTCCTCCAACAAGCTTTCCACGTTCAGCACGCCGAGCAGGCTGTCGCCGTAAGTAATAGGCATGCACAACACCGTGCGCGAGTCCGGCAAAATTCCCTGAAGTTGTGTGTCACCGGTGGCCTGCACGAGAGCCGTTTCCCCGGTGCGGGCGACGCGCCCTAAAATTCCCGTGCCCAGAGGTATTCGCTCACCCAATGCCTTCGCCGTGGTGCCAGCTTCGGCTTTAATCTCGATATCCTTAGTCGCGTAGTCGAGGATCCCGATGCCGATGTGATCGAAATTGAAATTACTCTGAATGTGGCCGACGATTTCCGCGAGCATTTGCTCGGCGTCTTCACTGGATATCGCGGTTTTGGAAATAGCGTTCAAAAAAGCGAATTGTTTGGAACGGCGCTGCTCCTCGGCGAACAGTCGCGCGTTTTCAACTGCCACGGAGACCTGTCCGGCGGCGGTTTGTAGTATTTCAAGGTCCCGCTGTTCGAACACGTACTCTCGGTCGGGACTGCGGGCCACCATAGCGCCTTCGGATTTGCCGCCGAAAACGATAGGCACTCCGCAAAAGGATTTTGAGGGATTCCGCGGAAGAAACGTCGCCCCCAATCGTTCTCTGGTTTGATTAATATCCGAGCGGATCAATAGCGGCTCGCCCGTCCGAATAACATATTCCGTCAGACCGTTATCCATTTTCCGCGAACGCTTTGGCAGGACCACCGCGTTCTCGATCTCTAACTCGAAGCGTAGATTGTCCCCATCCCGAAACGCGATATAAAAGTTGCTGGTGTCAAAAATGCGGCCCAATTCTTCGTGGATGGCGCGCAGCACTTCGTCCTGGTCGAGTCGTGAACTGATGACTTGACCGATTTGGGTGAGCAGTTCGTATTCTTTGGTGCGGCGCTGGGAGTCGTGCATTACCACATAGTTTTCCAGCGTCAATCCAATTTGCAGCGTCAATCCAATCAGCAGCCTTAAATTCGAGGAGCCGAAAACCCGGCGCTCGGCATGGGGAAAAAGAATTACGCCAAAATTATGCTCACGGGTTTGCAAGCTGATGGCAGTGAGATTCCGAATGCCGCGCTCTTTCAATATCCGCTGGAAATGCTCGAACCGTCCTCCAGTCAACGCGGGAAGAGGCTCATCCATTTCCGCCACGTTTTGAAAGGAGAAAAAACCGCCTCGCCGGTATGCCAGCTCATGAACGTATTCGGCTGCCCCGCTTTTTTCCAGCTCCAGCAGAAATTCCGCCGAAAAACCTCGCTGCACCGAAGGCAGAGTGGCGCGCCAGCGCTCGCTAATGCAAATAACCGCGCGGTCAGCTGGGAGCGGGGCGACCAGGCGGTCCAAAATACTTTGCATGGCGGGAGTGAGATCTTCTGCGGAGAGCAGCCGCGTCGCATCGACTCCAAGGGTGGAGAATGCCAGGGCGTTTTCCTGAACCGCATCGCGCTCATTCTCAAAAAGCACCATCACCATCGCGATTCCCAACAGCATTTGTGGGATGGGGCCGAGCACGTCTCCGCTCACGCCAAAGAGAGCGGCCATGGGACTGTGAAATTGACCGAAAGCGATAAGGACCGCCCAGAAAGCCAGGGAAAATGCCAGCAAAGTGAAGGCCACCGAATTCTTGCGATTGCCGAATCGGTAAAAATAAAAAGAACAATAAAGAAGAACAGCAGCCAGTCCAATCTCCACCCGGAAGTGGGGATTCATCACAGCTTCGGGCCGAAACGTTCCGCCGGCCATGTGCGCGCTTAAATTCCAGCAAGCGAGGACTATTCCGGCCAGGGCAAGTGCAATTTCATACCAGCGCAAGCGGAATTTTTCGCGGCGCTGCGATCCCGTCATCCGGCGCATCAACCGGGTAGAAACAAAGATGCAGACGGCCATCGCCACTAGCAGGAAAGACGTAAACAGCGAGATTAAGAGGGTGTACCCGCGGAAAATGCCCCAGGCATCGAGCGCGAAATGCAGGGTATAGGCGGCCCACCCTAGTTGCCATGCGCGAAAATATGCCTGCCGGCTCTGCTCGTAGAGGTATGTGAATACCAGAAAAAGCAAAAGCGCCACAATTCCCGGTAAAATCACTACGCCAATGGCTATGCTGTTCATCGCAGTCAAAAAGCTACTCAAACATCAACCGCAAGCTGGCGATACACTTCAATGTTTTCATACCCAGAGAGGCAAAACAATACCCGGACGGCAGTTGCACTATCTCCTGCGCACATCGGTAACCAAAGGCTTAGCTAATATATTTGCCGAACAATGAACTGCTCATTATATGTCGCATAGCTTCAATCACGGCCCAGGTAATGAAGGACGAACCTCGACGCCCCGCGTGCGTTTTGCCCCGTCTCCGACTGGATATTTACATGTGGGTGGGGCCAGAACCGCCTTATTCAATTGGCTTTACGCCAGACACCATGGCGGCGCATTCGCACTACGCATAGAGGATACCGACGCCGAACGCTCCACGACGGAAATGGTCGACGGAATTCTTCAGGGAATGCGCTGGCTTGGCCTTGATTGGGATGAGGGACCGTTCTACCAGGCGCAGCGCGTCGAAATTCATCGGGAAATTGCGGCGCAATTATTGGCCTCGGGACATGCCTATTATTGCTTTTGTTCGAAAGAAGGTTTGGAAAGCCGCCGGGTGCGCGCTACCTCGGAAGGACGTCCTCCGCGCTACGACGGCACATGCCGCAAGCTTTCTGATGATGAGGCGCTTCGCCGCAAGCAAGCAAATGAGCCCGCTGTGCTCCGCTTTAAAAGTCCGGAATCCGGCAGCACGAGTTTCGACGACGCTGTTTTCGGACCAATCGAGTTCGCCAACGCCGAATTGGAGGATTTCGTTCTCCTGCGCTCGGATAATGGGCCCACTTACCACCTCAGCGTGGTCGCCGACGATATTGATATGCGTATCACGCATGTCATTCGCGGAGCCGATCACATTTCGAACACTCCGAAGCAAGTAATGTTGTACGAGGCTCTAGGCGCGATGTTGCCAACCTTCGCTCATGTGCCTTTAATCCTAGGTCCGGACAAGACGCGCCTCAGCAAACGGCACGGCGCGACCAGTGTGCTGGCTTATCGCGAAGAGGGGATCGTCCCCGAGGCGTTCCGGAATTTCCTCGCTGTATTAGGATGGACGCCGCCGGAAGGCACCCCCGAGATTATAGGTGACGAACAGTTGATCTCGTTATTCGACCTTGACGGAATCTCCCGTGCCGACGCCGTGTTCGATCGCGCCAAGCTGGATTGGTTCAACACTGAATACATCCGCTCTTATCCCGCGCAGAAACTATTGCCGCTGATTGAACAAGAATGGATCAATGCCGGCATTAAGAATGAGGTTCAATCTAGGGCTCTGCTCGCGACAATTGATTTATTAAAGCCCCGGGCACGTAGCCTGAAAGACTTTGCGACCTCATTTCGCGCATTTTTTACGGACGACTTCGAGGCCGATCCCCCCGCTGTCGCAAAATTCCTGAAAGATCACTCCGTGCGCCAGAATCTCGTTGAACTAGGGCGCCGATATGAGACATGGGACGACTTAAGCGAACCCGATGCAGAGAAATTGCTGCGGGATTTGGCGGCGGAAAAGAATATGAAAGCCGGCGCTCTAATCAACGGGGCTAGAGTTGCTCTAACCGGTCAAGCCGTCGCCCCCGGTTTATTTGCAGTAATGATGGCGCTGGGTAAAGAAAAAACAGTAAAGCGATTAAAAGCCGTCAGGGAATTTGTCAGCTCGGAATAGCCTCAAACGGAGGCCCGGCGCGGGCAAGTTCATACCTCAGTTATGCACATTGGGACTCTGCCCTGGATTTTTCCTCGGAGCGCTCGCTCCTTTCACTACTTTCACTTCGAACTCAATTGGCAACTTTTTTGGCGGATAACAGGCGGCATTGTCACATGCCTGATATTTCAATTGTCCCCGGAATGAGTACTTGCCGGGTGGAACGGAAATCAGCGGCCGCACGGAAACTGACAACTCAAACGATCCCGTATAGACGCTCAACTTGTCGTCGGGCGCGAAGGGAAGGCTGGTATCCACGCCGGGAGGATAGGCAATCTTTCCCACGATGATGTCGGTGGGGGCGTCGAGTTTCAGATCGGTTGGAATCAAATAATCCTGCTTGGGCGTGTTGGAATTGATGTGAAATCCGCGACCGACACGGAACTGCAAAGAAATGGAACTCGCTTTGCCCCGGGTTACGCTCTCAATGGATACCGGAGACATGGTTACCGACGGCGTTTTGTTGCCGAAGGATTCCTGGGCAATAGCCAGAGAAGAAAATATTGCGAGAACGGCGAGGAGGCTCTTCACAAAAGTCATAATTATTATCTTCGTGCTGCGGGATCACAATCCTTTTTGGACCTGCAAGTTCTGACCTTCAGCTAAGGCCTTCTTGACATCGTCTTCAATTTCACTGCGCCCCTTGATGCCGAATACCTTGTCCACGATTTTGCCGTCACGTCCTATGTAAAACGTTGTCGGCAGAAACGGAAGGCCGCCATAAGCGTCGCTGGTTTCGTCTTTCCCAATTACCACCGGGTAGTTGACGCCCATCTGCCTGGTAAATTTTGCGATTTCGGCGGAGCCGACGTCATCCATCGCAACCCCCACCACCTGCAATCCCTGGGAAGCATACTGCTTTTGCAAATCTACAATCCACGGCATCTCAACCTTGCAAGGCTCGCACCAGGTCGCCCAAAAGTTGAGCAGCACCGCTTTTCCGCGGAAATCGGAAAGATGTACGGTTTTCCCGTCCAGCGACTGCAAGGTAAAGTCCGGCGCGACTTTCATATCCCCCACAGATGCCTTATTAGCCGCTCCCTGACGGCGCGCTTTTCGAATGCCGAACACCAACATGAGCGTGACAACCAAAACCACCACGATAATTACAACTGGATCCCGTTTCACTGAAACTCCCGTCATAAAGAAAATCGCTTCAAAAATGAAAAATAATTTGCCAGCAGCGTGAATCGTCCGAAGATAAGCAGAATTCCCAGCACAATCAGCAGGCCGCCACTACCCACTTCCAGCGCATGCATATGCATTTTAAACCGGCCGTAAAACTTCAAGAACCGCTCGATGCCGAGAGATGTAAGCAGAAAGGGCACGGCGAGACCCATTGAGTAAACGGTGAGCAGTAGGATGCCTTTGGCAACGGAATCCTGAGCCGCGGCAAAACCGAGAATCACGGAGAGAATCGGGCCGACGCAGGGAGTCCATCCGAAAGCGAATGCGAATCCGATCAGAAAGGCGCCCCAGACCGTGCTGCCGCCTTTCATGTTGTGCAGCCGTTTGTCCGAGTAAAGTGCGTTAATCCGAAGGATGCCGGTCAGATGAAGGCCAAACAAAATGATAACGACTCCGGCAACTTGCGCCAGCACCGACTTGTAGCGGGCCATCACCTGTCCCACTTCCGTGGAAATCGCCCCCAGGGTGATGAACACGGAACTGAATCCCACAATAAATCCAGCGGAATTCAACATGACTTTTCGCAGTAGGCGAGTCTCGCGCCCTTTGAGTTCTTCGACGCCGACCCCCGAAATCAGAGAAACGTAGCCGGGGACGAGTGGAAGCACGCAGGGTGACAAAAATGACACCAGTCCGGCGACGAACGCCGCGATCGGAAGAGGCAACGTGGACATCAACGTTATTCTACCTGCGCGCCTGTCACCGCACCATCGCCAGCGTAACGCTCTGCTAACATCCGGGGATGCCGTTGCTCGAAGTCCGCAATCTGACGAAAGTCTTCCCGCTCGGGGAGTCTATCTTTGGCGGAGGCGCTACGGGTGAAGTTCGCGCTGTGGACAATGTGTCTCTCACGATTGAGACGGGCGAGACGCTCGGATTGGTAGGAGAATCGGGATCGGGGAAAAGCACTCTGGGCCGTCTTGTTCTGAGGTTGATTGAGCCGACCGCGGGCAGCGTGTGGTTTGACGGGCGGGATCTTTTGTCTGCCGGACATGCGGAACTGCGCCGTCTGCGCCGGCACATGCAAATCGTTTTCCAGGATCCCTTTGGCTCGCTCGACCCTCGTATGCGAGTCGAAGACATCATCGCCGAACCATTCATAATTCATAGTGATATTGAAAACCTTGGACGCGCGGCAAAACGGATTCGGGTGAATGAATTATTGAGCGCTGTCGGTCTGGACGAGTCGGCGGGGTACCGCTTTCCCCACGAATTCAGCGGCGGCCAGCGGCAGCGCATCGTCATTGCACGGGCGCTTGCCCTGAAGCCAAAATTCATCGTCGCCGACGAGCCGGTTTCTGCGCTCGATGTCAGCGTGGGGGCGCAAATCGTGAACCTGCTCGCGAGTTTACAGCGGGAATTTGGATTAACTTATTTGTTCATCTCGCATTCCATGCCGGTGGTTCGCTACCTGGCGTCTCGAATCGCGGTCATGTATCGCGGCAAAATCGTGGAAGTTGGAAGCACGGAACAAATCACGACGGCCCCCGCACATCCTTATACACAGAGCTTGCTGGCGGCAACGCCGACAGTTGTGGTCTAGGGCGTTGCGGAATCAGTTCAATATGTTGTTGTCCGCCGGTCGCGGGATCCCGCGGTGGAAAATTGCAAAACTGCTCTGACCGTTCTCTTAGTGCAGGCTATGCCAGTTGCTTAATAAAACTGATAGTCATCCCGAAGTCCCCGCGTTTTCTCCAGTGGGGCGAGGGATCCCGCGTGATGCGACATCGACGTTTCGGACGATATGAGGACAGGTCGTTGATATGCGCGAGATCGCTCCACCGGCTGAAGTGCGCCGGATGTTCGGGATGACTTGTTATTGAGGGCTCCAGGATTGCGTTTTGCTGGAAAGCCGGACCCCTCTGTCCGAACTGATTTATCGGAGAGGAATCTGCTTTTTCAGGATAAGCATGAGATCCCTCGCGCTTAGGAATGACGATTTTCTTTGCTTGGTTTCTGTGCTTGTTTGCTATCGACGGCAGGTCTACAATGCGTTTCGATAAAAAGGAGATATTATGGCTGCTCTTCCTGTAACACCGATGCCCGCGCCCGAACTGATCCCCAAGCTTTCGCAGGCCGAACGCGTCGTCGACACTTTCATCGCCCCCTCAAAGACTTTTGCGGACGTGCGGCGAAACGCCAGTTGGTGGTTGCCATTTTTGCTTTTGGCGATCGTCGGCATCGGCTACATTTATGTCGTCGACCAAAAAATCGGTTTTCGGAAAGTTACTGAAAATCAGATTCAGTCTTCGCCCAAGGCCTCTCAAAGGATCGACGACATGCCGGCGGCGCAGCGCAATGCCGCAATCGAGACCCAAGCGAAATGGACTCGCAATATCGCCTACGGCTTCTTCATTTTCCTGCTGATCTGGAATATTGTCGTCGCGGCGATTCTATTTGCGACCTTCAAGTTTGGAGCCAGCGCCGACGTCAGCTACTCGCGAAGTCTTGCGATAGTCATGTATGCCAGTCTGCCAGGGGTGCTGAAGACGATACTCATAGTAGTTTCGATATTGGCCGGGGCCGCGCCCGATTCCTTCACGCTGCAAAATCCGGTGGCGACCAATCCCGGATATTTCTTGAACCCCGCCACTTCACATTTTCTGTACAGCCTGGGAACTGCGGCCGACATTTTTATGATTTGGACGCTTATTCTCACCGCGATTGGTTTTTCCCTTGTCGGCAGAGTTAAGCGCTCAACCGCGATGAGCATCGTGTTTGGATGGTATGTTTTGTACGCGGTCGTGGCCGCAGGACTGGGCGCCGCGTTCTCGTAATGGGCGATTTTTTTGTGCAGAGGAGTCTTATGAAAAAGTTGTGCGTCTTTCTAATTCTGGCGGGGTCTGTTAATTACGGCTTCTGCCAAGAGAATAAGAATCCAGTCACCACAGTAATCAAAGACATTCTCGCTCGCCAGCATAAAAATCTGGTAGCTGCGGTCGAGGAGATGCCGGCGGAAAAATTCGGCTTTAAACCGACTCCGCAACAGGAATCGTTCGCTCACCTGGTTCTTCACATAACCGAGGCGAATTATCTTTTCTGTTCCAAGGCCGGCGACGTCGCGCCGCCGAAAACGGAAGAATTAAAAGACTCGGATAGCAAAGACAAGCTGGATACGGCATTGAAGGCGTCGTTCGACTTCTGCGAAACATCGCTCGCCAAGGCCGACGATTCGAAACTGGGTGACACGATCGAAGGCTTTGGAGGAAAACAGCAACCCCGTGCCTGGGCCTGGATCGCAGCCGTCAGCAACTGGGCGGATCATTATGGGGCCGCAGCAATGTACCTGCGCCTGAACGGACTATTGCCGCCCACTGCGCAACCCAAGAAATAGCCCTCAATATATCTATAGCCGTTTTCGGAGGTGTTCGAAAACTACGTAGCCAACCAGCCCTGAAATCACCGCAATGAGGAAATTAGTTCCCGTAAAAATATCTCGAATTGCGAAAATAAAAGTCTTTCCCCGGCCGTTGGCTTTTGTGAACTCGCCCATCAGCAGGTTGGCATAGAAAAGAAAAATTACGAAGCAGACTTCGATTATTCCTCTCGCGAAGCTCGGCCCTCGTCGCTGTTGTTTTTGATGATCCATTTCCGTGTGCCCCATGGCAGAGGTCCTTCGCCGCGCTCAAGACGGCAACTTTTTTTAAGGGACGACAGCTTTTAGTCGATTTGAACGAGGCTCGGGCTGGCGGTGATCGGTGCGGGATGCTGCCGTCCGCGCCACGCATCGACTACCGACACTTGATGAACGCAGGAGACGGTGCAATGCGGGGCGCAACCCTTTTCCGTGAGGTATTCGCGGCGAATATCCTGCACCGTATATTTTTCCAGCGGAGTTCCGGGGTATCCACGCTGCTGCGAACAGTAGTGCACCAATCCGTTTTCGCAAATATACAGGTAGCGCGCTCCGGCGCGGCATTTCCAATCGTTCGGCAGGCCTTGAGCGATGTTGTCCTGGAAGCCGTTGATCCTGGTAAAGCTGCTCTTTTCCATGGCCTTCATTTCGTGATAAACGCGCCGCTCTTCTTCGCCCAGCGGCTGCAACTGTCCGGTGCCGTCATGAATAATGCCAACTGTGGATGTGAAGCCCAGTTCGAGCGCGCGCCTTCCAATCGTCAGCGCATCTTGCGGATTGCAGACGCCGCCTCCGACCACTGAATTAATGTTGACATGAAAATCCGCATGCTCGGCAAGCAACTGGAGCTTTTTATCGAGAACCTTCAGGCTCTTCTTCGAAACTTCGTCGGGTGTAACGTTATCAATCGAGATTTGCAGCCACTCAAGTCCCGCTCGATTCAGCCGCTCGATGCGTTCAGCTACCAGCAAATATCCATTGGTGATCATGCCCGCAATCATGCCGTCGGTGCGAATGCGGCGAATGATGTCGTCTAACTCTGGATGCAGTAACGGTTCTCCGCCACTGATTGTGACCACCGACGTTCCAAGATCGGCGAGTTTATCGATCCGCGCGAACATGGATTCCAACGGAACCGGTTTCGAAAAATCGTCATACTCGTTGCAATATTCGCACGCAAGATTGCAGCGGCGCATCGGGATGATATGCGCCAGGAATGGATGATCGGTCGAGACAATGGCACGGGCGATATTTCGCGCTCCACGCAAGTTGCGATGGACGCGTTTCAGTCGTCGAAGAGTAGCGCGTGCGAAAGACATGATCCTGTATGTCTTTATATTTAATCATATTGCTTGCACGCACCCTGCTTGCAAGCATCCGCAGGGAACATTCAGCGCGCCAACAGGGATTTTTATTGGGTGGAAGGGGCTTCCCACTGCCGAGGATACGCGTGATCGTTCATGTCCGACCGGTCGGTTCGTAACCCCCCCTTGGGTTGGATTCTCAGAGTGAAAGAGCGACAATAACTAATAATATGAGACTCCGGAGAATCTATGGCTACCGCAACGCATGTGGGTGACATCGCTGAATTGCTGCACGGCGAAAGAGTTCATTTCAATCTTCATCCAGCAGCGCTCGCGCAATACGCCATTGAACGGCATGAAGCCGAGTTTGCCTCTCAGGGAGCGTTAGTCGCGTACACCAATTTCACCGGCCGCCTGCCGAAAGAAAAATTCATTGTGCGCGATGCGGTGACAGACAACAAAATAGCCTGGGGTGCGGTAAATCAGTCTTTTGAAACCGATAAGTTTGATGCCCTTTACGACCGGGTTATGGAGCACTTGCAATCCCGCGAGCTCTTTGTGCAGGATCTTTTCTGTGGCGCTGAGCCGAAGTACCGCTTGCCCGTGCGTTTTATCAACGATCTCGCCTGGCATAACCTATTCGTGCGCCAGCTTTTTATACGGCCGTCCGCCGACGAATTGAGAACTCACAAGCCTGCCTTCACGGTGGTGTCTGCGCCTGATTTCCGCGCGAATCCGGGACGCGACGGCACTCATTCGGAATCTTTTATTCTTTTGAATTTCGAGCGGCGCATCGTGTTGATCGGTGGCACATCCTACGCCGGAGAAATGAAGAAGTCGATTTTCAGCATCATGAATTTTCTGTTGCCGCAGCAGAATGTTTTCCCCATGCATTGCTCGGCAAACGTCGGCGCCGATGGAGTGACCGCTTTATTTTTCGGGCTGTCGGGCACCGGCAAAACGACGCTGTCCGCGGACCCAATGCGGCGCTTGATAGGCGATGACGAACACGGCTGGAGCATGGACGGGATATTCAACTTCGAGGGCGGATGCTATGCCAAGTGCATCAAGCTGTCGGAAAAGAACGAGCCGCAAATTTACAACGCGATCCGTTTCGGATGTGTCCTGGAAAATGTTGCGGTCGATCCCGACACGCATCAACCGGATTACAACAATGACAGCATCACCGAGAACACGCGGGCCGCATACCCGATCGATTTTATCGATAACGCCGTGATCCCTGGAATCGGCGGTCACCCCAAGAATGTTTTGTTTTTAACTGCCGACGCCTTCGGAGTTTTGCCACCCATCTCCCGGCTTAGTCCAGAGCAAGCCATGTATCACTTCCTCTCTGGATATACCGCTAAAGTTGCCGGGACCGAAGCCGGCGTCAAGGAACCAACCGCGACTTTTTCTACATGTTTTGGCGCGCCTTTTATGCCCATGGCTCCCAAGCTTTATGCGGGGATGTTGCGGGACCGGCTCACCCAGCACAACGCTCAATGCTGGCTGGTAAACACGGGTTGGCAAGGAGGACAGTACGGCGTCGGCAAACGCATGTCCCTCCCTTACACCCGCGCGATGGTCGACTCCATTGTGGAGGGTCAATTGGCGAAAGCGGAATTCGAGGTGGAACCCACTTTTGGATTGACTATTCCAAAATCATGCCCCGGGGTTCCGGCAGGGGTGCTGAATCCCAGGAACGCTTGGGCGGATAAACCGGCCTATGACCAACAAGCTGCCAGGTTGCGCGAACTTTTCAGAAAGAATTTTGAAAACTTCGATGCGCCGCCAGAAGTGAAAGCTGCGGGGCCATCTCCAGTCAAAGGATAGAGAGAGGCGTCCGTTCTCGCCCGTCCTTCCATGCGAGTCAGTCGGCCCTCAATACACTCGAGTCAAACCCGCTTAATCGCACGCACGATCAAAACCAGAACCACGGCGCCGAGGATTGCCACCAGAATGGTCGGAATCAAGCCGCCGCTGGTGTAAATTCCTAACAGCGCCAGCAGACGGCTGCCGAGAATGGCTCCCGCAATGCCGAGCAGTATGTCCACCAGAACCCCGTATCCAGAGCCTTTCATGATCTTTCCGGTTGCCCATCCGGCAATCAGACCAACAAGAATGATATAGAGCAAAACCATGGTTCCTCCTCAGGTGCGTGTCGCGGCAGACTATGCCGACGTAGATAAAGATGTCAAATTCGCGAAAGTCGAGTTTATTCCGCTCTAATTCCAGCAACCGCCAGCATCCTTCCCGTCATGCCTTTTTCAGCGCGATGAGAAAAGAGCAAATCCACGCGGCAGGCGGTGCAGAGTCCAGACGAACTAATATTTCTCGATGGAACCCCGGCAGAAATAAGCTGGCGGCGATTCGCCTCGGGCAAGTCCAAGAAAATGTTCTTCGGTAGGTCGCTATGACCCGGCGCCCGCGCGCTGAGGAACAGCATGGGATATTTCTCTCGGATTGGATCGGATTCCAGAGTCTCGCGGAAAAGATCGCCGGCGTATTCGAACTGCGATTCAAACTCCAGCCGCACCTCGCCTCCCACCTTGTAGCAGCACCCACCAATGCCCGGTCCGATCGCCGCATAAATATCTCTGGCTCTTGTGCCAAACCAGCGCCGCATTTCGCCGACGCCCTTTTCGACGATTCGAGCCAGGGTTCCGCGCCATCCTGCGTGGAATACGCCTACCGCTTTTCGCCTGCGATCTACCAGAATTACGGGAACACAATCCGCCGCTTGAATACCTAAAACCAGATTTGGAGTTTGCGTGATCAGACCATCGCCCGCCAATTGCGAGGAAGGCAATCCTGATACGCAATGAATGAGGCCGGAGTGGATTTGTCTCAAAGTCACCAGCGGCCAAGGCTGACCTCGATCAACCGCGCCCAACTTTTTCATGAAAGCCGCGCGATTGCGTTCGACCGTTGTACGCGAGTCCGCCTGCGTGAAACCCATGTTCAGCGAGCTGCCGCCATAGGCGCGCGAAAATCCGCCGCCCCTGGCGCTGAATCCATGAACCAGCCAGGGAATCTCGGCGAGCGGCGCGACCTTCAGTGGGACCAGGGAATTACTCGAAGCTTTCGAAGACACGCATCCATAGTAGCAATCTAGTGAGCTCCGGAATGCCGCGTGCCGCTGATTCCCATCCCTGAGAGGTATAATTTCCCGCGCAGTGAAAGTTTATCGAAATCCAATTCAGCGGTTTGGGAGCAATGATGCGACTAGCGGTAACAATTCTTCTACTGTCGGTTGGAATGAGCCTTAATTCCAGCGCTCAACAATCCACTCCGCAGTCAACGACGCCCGATTCTACTGCTCCACAAACTCAGCCTGCGACCAAGCAGAAAAAAGCCAAGGCCCAGACACCGCCAGCGACGAAGGCAGAACCAAAGAACCTTACCCAGTCAACCGAACCGGGAGCCACCTCGACGCCCCCTACCGAACAAAAGTTAGAACCGCCGAAGGAAGCCGAGAATACTGCCGACAAAGAAAAGGAAAAAGAAGAGCATTTCGATCTAAAAGAAATCGCCCCAATTGTGACTCATCATCAGATCACCGAAGACGGCAAGATAATTAAGTACAGCGCCACGGCGGGGCGGCTGCCAATCAAGCGCGGCGATGGAAAGATCGAAGCGGAAATGTTTTTCGTCGCCTACACCATGGATGGTCAAGGCGCTGGCACTCGTCCGCTGACTTTTGCATTTAATGGCGGCCCGGGATCGGCCTCGATTTGGCTTCACATGGGTGCGCTCGGCCCCCGGCGCGTTGTTCTTCAACCGGACGGTTTTTTGCCGCCCGCCCCATACCACGTCATAGACAATCCCTACACGCTTCTCGACAAGAGTGACATCGTTATGGTGGACGCGATCGGCACCGGTTTCAGCCGCGCCGAAAGTATCGAACAATCGAAGAAATTCTGGAGCGTCAAGGGCGACATCGAAGCCTTCAGCGAATTCATCCGCTTATATCTCTCCCGTTATGAGCGGTGGTCGTCGCCACTATTTTTATTCGGGGAAAGTTACGGAACCACGCGCGCAGCAGGCATCGCCGGATATCTCACGGAGCAGGGAATTTCTTTCAACGGCATCACCCTGCTATCCACGGCGCTTAGTTTCCAAACGCTCGAAGACAGCAAGAGCAACGATCAGCCCTATATTTTTCTAATCCCGACATTCACAATGGTCGCGGGATACCACCACAAACTGCCTCCGGATTTGAGCGCGGATATGGCGAAGGCCCGCCAGGAATCCGAACAGTTCGCGACCGGCGAATACGCCGCCGCATTGTCCAAGGGCGACGCGCTCGGGCCAGACGAACGGCAAAAAGTTATCGATGACATGGCGCGCTTCACCGGCCTGACTAAACAGGTGATCGACGAGGCCAACCTGCGCATAGATGTGGTGAAGTTCACTCACTACTTGCTGATCGATCAGAAATTGCGCGTGGGACGCCTCGATGGCCGCTTTACCGGGCCAGACCCCGAAGGTTTGCTCGATACCCCGTTCTACGACCCTACAGAGTCAGGCATTCAGTCGCCCTTCACCTCCGTGTTCAACAATTACGTGCGCGAAGAGTTGGGATACAAAGTCGATATGCCTTACTACACCTTCGCGCCGCAATCTATGTCCGATGACTGGTGGAACTGGGGTTCCGGCATCGAGGGATTTCCGGATACGGCAACCGCCCTGCGCAAAGCCATCGTCGAGAATCCTTATTTAAAGGTGATGGTTATGGAAGGCTACTACGATCTCGCCACTCCATACGCAGCGGCCAATTACACGGTGGATCATCTCGATCTCGGACAGAAGTACCGGCAAAATATTTCATTTGCCACCTTCGAAACCGGGCATATGGTTTATCTGCCGATGGAGTCGCTAAAGAAACTGAAGGCGGATCAAACGAACTTTATGCAACAAGCGGGCGCCAGCCAATAATTAAAATAAGCAGGGATGCGGCCGCCGGCAGCATCCTCTGCTAAATCAACTCCACGACAAAAACTCTAAGCAGCCGAATCCTTCCGGTTATTCGGAATTGCAACGTCGTCAAACCGCGCGGCCAGTAGCCGCAACGATTCCGGTACCAGCGCCCCGGCTAAAGGTTGACCGTGTCCAGGCGCGACGACCAATGGGTCCAGGCCAGCGAGAAGTTCAACTGACTTTCGCGCTGCCCCCCAGTCTGAAGTGAAATAGGATGGCGGTCCATGCAACTCTGGCTTCTGTGCAATGGCGGCTTCGAAAAAAGACTCAGGTTTGGTGGTGCAAAATGCGTCGGCCGCGAGCAACACCCGATCAGCCGGGCGAAAGAATGACAGGTGTCCAGGCGTATGTCCGGGCGTGTGCAGAATGATCCAACCAGGCATTTCCGCAAGCGAATTTTGTCCACCGGTCGCGGCCGCCAGTAAACGCAGCCGGTTGCCGAGATTGACCGGACCACGTGGTAAGGTGGGGGAGAGCAGCGACATTAATCCCCCGCCCGCAGCAAAATTAGGAGCCGGATATTCGCTTTTCCCAGTTAGATAGGGCTCTTCAAGCGGATGAGCATAGACCGGCACATCCCAATGCCCGGCTAACTCACCAGCGCCACTGACGTGATCGAAGTGGCCGTGTGAAAGCAGAATTGCGTTGGGCGCCTTTCCAAAATGTTTCTCCGCCCAACTACGAATTAGCGATGCGGAGAACGGCAATCCACAGTCGAGGAGCGTCCACGAGCCATCGGGATGCGTGACGCCAAAAACATTCACAAAAACGATGCGCAATCCCTGAATGCCCTGAGCAACGGCCTCAATAGGAACAACCTGTTCTTTGGGAATTTCAATACGTCCCATACTTCCTCCGCCAAAATAGAGTCGTGAATCAGGTGCGAAGGGTCGGATTGGGGTTGCCTGCGGATAGGCGGCAGTCCCTAGCCTGAGGACGGCATCTGCATCTTAGCTCGATCCTGTGGCATCATGTAGTCCTATGCCCAAGATTCACATACCAACCCCGTTGCGCCAGTATGTCGGCAAGCAGCCTGCGGTAGAAGTTAGCGGCGCCACGGTCGGCGAGGCGCTTTCCGGACTGGTCTCGAAGCATCCTGACCTCCGCAGGCATCTATACACGGAAGATGGCAAGCTGCGCGCGTTCGTGAATGTTTACCTGAATGACGAGGACGTGCGCTATTTACAGAAAGACGCGACTGCCGTGAAGGACAGCGATAATATTTCCATCGTGCCTTCGATTGCGGGCGGATCCGAGAATCGCCACGAACTTGAAATTCAAAGTCTCTGCTGTTGTTGGCCCTCCAATCGCTAGTTTTCTGGATCCCAAACAAATTATTGAAATACGAGTTAAGAGGTTCTTATGGCCACCACAACTGAAATCAAACCCGAAACGCCCGTACTATCCAATGACGAAATATTGCGCTACTCGCGGCACCTGATCATGCCGGAAGTCGGCATGGAGGGCCAATTGAAGTTGAAGGCCGCAAAGGTGCTCTGTATCGGCGCGGGCGGACTTGGATCTCCGTTAGCCCTGTATTTAGGAGCCGCAGGTATCGGCACACTGGGAATCGTGGATTTCGATGTGGTGGACTACACCAACTTGCAGCGCCAGATCATCCATACCACGGCGGATGTGGGTCGCAAGAAGCTCGATTCGGCGGCTGACAAACTCGAGGCGATCAATCCCTTTATTAAGGTCCGCAAATTCGAAGAGCGCCTCGATAGTTCGAACGCCCTCAATTTATTTCGCGAATTCGACATCATTGCCGATGGGACTGACAATTTTCCGACGCGATATTTAGTGAACGACGCTAGCGTGATCACCGGCAAGCCGAATGTCTATGGATCGATCTTTCGATTCGAGGGGCAAGCCAGCGTTTTCGCGACTAAAGATGGACCTTGCTATCGCTGCCTATATCCTGAGCCACCACCGCCGGGGCTGGTTCCATCCTGCGCCGAAGGAGGAGTCCTGGGAATCCTGCCCGGATTGGTCGGAGTAATTCAGGCGACGGAAGTCATCAAGCTGATTCTGGGGAAAGGCGATCCGCTGATCGGGCGGTTGTTGCTAATTGATGCGTTGGGCATGAAATTCCGCGAGCTGAAATTGCGTAAAAATCCCGATTGCCCGGTGTGCGGGAAAAATCCGACCATTACCAAACTGATCGACTACGAAGAATTTTGCGGAATTCGCGGCGAGGAGCAAATTGTGCAGCCCACCAGTTCTGACATGCAGGTCGAAGAATTAAAGCGGAAACTCGATGCTGGCGAGGACGTTTACGTGCTCGATGTTCGCGAGCCGCATGAATATCAAATATGCAATATCGGGGGACATCTGATTCCCCTCGGCGATTTACCGAAGCGGGTGAATGAGCTCGATACCAGCCGCGAGATCGTGGCCCATTGCCGCTCCGGAGCGCGAAGCGCGAAAGCGGTGGATTTTCTCCGGCAGTCGGGATTTCGTAAAGTACATAATCTGACCGGCGGAATTCTAGCATGGGCGGACCGCATCGATCCCAAGATGCCGAAATATTAATGTGCACGTAGCGGCGGGCGCGAAGCTCCGCCAATGCTGCGAACTTGCAATTCGCATACCCCGAGACTACGCGAGCAGAGCGAGTTACAGCGTGTGCAAGTAAGCTAGCAGGTCGTCGATTTGGCGCTGGGTTAGGGCTTGGGCGAAGCCGGGCATCTTGTCCCGTCCCATCTGAATAATCTCAGCCACGCGATCGTCATTTGCGGGCAGGCCGCTGTCTTCCAGATATTGTCTTTGGAACATGTGCTTCAAACTCGGACCCTGTTTGCTTCGCGATGAATACGGCGCGTGGCACCGATCACAATAGTCATCGTAGACACGGCGTCCGGCGGCCTGTTGCGGATTCAATCCCAGCTCGGCATTGCTTTTGCGCCGCTCCACTTCGCATCCCGCCAAATTCAAAAACAGAAATCCCCACACACAAAATGCGACGGCAAAGCGACAGAAATTGACGGGGAATCCCATGCGTATATGGGGATGATACCAATGTGCCATTCCCGCGTTACGCTAGTCATAGAATAATCAGGTATCCAATGCCGCCGTCATCGTTACAAATTCGCACCAAACGAATTTACGCAAAGCCCAGCCACACAGACGGAACAAGAGTTCTAGTAGACCGGTTGTGGCCGCGTGGCGTGAGCAAGCAAGATAGCAGGCTTGCAGCATGGCTAAAGCATCTTGCTCCGTCGAACGAACTGAGACGCTGGTCTCGGGAGCATCCAGACTCTTGGGACGCATTTCGAGCCCAGTACTTCAAAGAGCTGAAAGACCCCGAAGCAACTGCCGCGCTGGCCGATTTGTATAAATTGGGCTCGAGCGGAAAGCGGCTGACACTTTTGTTTGCTTCCAAAGATGAGCAACGCAATCATGCCGTTGTGCTTAAAGAGTTGCTGCTGGGAATCCGAAAGCCGCCTACAGGCACCGGACCGGCAGGCTTGCGTTTCGTAAAAGAACGCCAGGCAAAGCGAATGCCGGCGAATTAAGCCGGCTGTAGCACGGGCACGAAAAATTCCTCCACCCGCAGTAAAATTTCCGGCGCGCTTTTCGATTCGTAAATCGCCTTGCGCAACGCCGCGCCGCCCGGAACGCCATGTGTAAACCAAGACGCGAATTGTTTCATCTTGCCCTGCGCGTCGGGCAACTGTTCTTCAATCAGCATACGAAAATAAGTGTGGATCATCTTGTAGCGGTCTGACTCGGTGGGTTCGTCGTAAACATTCACGTGCGGACAGCCGCCCTCGACCGTCCGGGCGAACGCAAGTTCGGCGCGCTCTGCGGAGCTTTGCTCCACTGGGCTGGTGGGGACACTGGCCCCTGCCTGCGCCGTGTATTGCGCGATCTGGCGAAAGATCCAGGGATTCGACGGCGCCATGCGGCCGATCATTACCGCATCGCATCCGGTCTGTTCGACCATCGCGCAGGCATCTTGCGGAGTGCGAATGTCGCCATTGCCTATAACTGGAATTTTGACCGCGTCTTTGATCTGCGCGATCCATTCCCACCGCGCGGCTCCGGTGTATCCCTGTTCGCGCGTCCGGGCGTGCAGGGCGACGGCATTTAATCCGCAGTCTTCCGCCATCTTCGCCAATTCCACGCAGATTATATTTTCGTCGTTCCATCCAGCGCGAAATTTTACGGTGAAGGGTATTTTTACTGCTGCGCGAGTCGCCTCAAATATTTCGCGAATCGCCGGCAAATCACGCAAGAGGCCAGAGCCGCCGTTACATTTCACAACTTTCTTCGCCGGGCATCCGAGATTGAGATCGACTAAATCGAAGCCCAAGTCTTCGACCATGCGGGCCGCGTCGGCCATCACTTTTGGATTGCTGCCGAAAAGCTGGGCCGAGATAGGATGTTCGTCCTCATAAAAGTGCAGATACCGCTTAGCCTTCTGGTCTTTGGCGCGAAGCACGCCGTCGGCTGAAGTGAACTCTGTCATGATCAGGCCGCATCCGCCCAGGTTGCGAATGAAGCGGCGGAAGACGGTGTCCGTGACGCCAGCCATGGGCGCAAGAACCGTGGCCGGGGAAACTTGCACATTTCCGATCGTCAGCGTATTCGAGACGAACGCCTGTGTGGCGCGTGTGCCCTGGCCCGCGACGGCTACCGGATTTTCAAAATACTTCCGCACAGAATTATTCTAGCTTTCCAAAAGAAAAGCCTCCGTGAAAGGAGGCTTCCTAGTAACCAAAATACGAAGCTTATTTCTTTGCCGCTTCCGGTTTCGCCGGCTCTGCCTTCGCGTACTTACGGCGGAAGCGCTCTACGCGGCCGGCGGTGTCCAGCATCTTCTGCTTTCCGGTGAAGAAAGGATGGCAACTCGAGCAAATTTCAATGTGTATATCGCCTCGGTGAGTCGAGCGCGTCTTGAACGCGTGCCCGCAGGCGCACTTCACGTTGATTTCGTTATAAGCGGGATGAATGGCTGCTTTCATGATGATTGACCTCGGATTAAGTGTTTAGATTCTATAGGAATGGCTTGGGATTCAGCAAGGCAGCGGCGGTAAGGGCATATTGGCCGCGCCAGAGACATTTAGGCCTCTCAGGATGACCAAGGTGCGCGGCCGAATCAATGCGTGCGTGCTGCCGCGAATGGCGAGTTGCTAGCTATCTTAGTGGTGCGCGCGAATCCCTCGACCGGCTGAAGTGCGCCGGATTTTCGGGATGACTAATCCAAAAAAACTGGAATCGGGATGACTAATCGGAAAGATAAAAAAGAGACGTCCTAAAAAGATAAAAGACGGCAGGGCCGACCCCGTACCGTCTTCATTGTTCAAGGCCTAAATCCTTACTTGCTGCGGTTGACTGCCTTCTTTAGTTCTGCCCCCGCGGAAAACTTTGCCACTTTGCGAGCTGCGATTTTAATGGTTGCGCCGGTTTGCGGATTGCGTCCATTCCGCGCTTTCCGCTGCGAGACGGAGAACGTGCCAAAACCGATGAGCGCGACCCGGTCCCCTTTCTTGAGAGCGGACGTAATGCTTTCCACCGTGGTATCGATAGCGCCGGCAGCCTGAGTCTTGCTGATATCACACCCTGATGCGATGCGGTCTATGAGATCGGCTTTATTCATGGTTTCTCCTTGGGTTGTCTTTTCTCTGTAGATTCGTTGGGCCGGTTTCACTTTGTCCAACCCACGCCTGGGCGCGGGATAGCGCTCACTACGCTGCAAAATCCGGCGGCTTCATTTAGCTACCGCACGAGCCGAAAGTCAACTGTGAAAATCCGCGCTGGATGCCTTGTTTGAGTCACCCGTCCCAATAAATTACAGCCTGCATGAATTTCCATCACATGCCAGGCAGGTCTTTAATGGTGCCGCAAACTCGAAGTCACCCGGACTTTGTGCATTTTTCCCTAAACCTTGGCGCTGCGGTGGTCGCGCAGGCTCCTATGCTAGTATTGCCGTTTTGCAGGGCATCGCAGATGAGGAACGCATCCAGAACTTAGCAAACGTCATCCAAGCTCACGCCAATTACAGAGCTGACCAATGCCAATGAAAGACACGTTGGGCGTGTTGTTAGCCGGAGGAGCTGGCGAGCGGCTCTATCCCCTGACGCGCGACCGCGCCAAACCGGCTGTCACCTTCGGCGGCATGTACCGCATTATCGATATCACGCTTTCCAACTGCATAAACTCTGACTTGCGCCGGGTTTACATCCTCACGCAGTACAAGGCGCTGTCTCTAAATCGTCATATTCGCGAGGGCTGGAACATTGTGGGGCGCGAAATGGGCGAATTCATCGAAGTGCTTCCGCCTATGAAGCGGGTCAGCGATCAGTGGTACCAGGGCACCGCAGACGCGGTATATCAGAATATCTATTCGATTGGGTCGGAACAGCCGCGGCATGTTTTGATCCTATCCGGCGATCACATTTACAAAATGAATTACGGCCGCATGTTGAAACAGCACAACGATTCGGGAGCCGATGTCACGCTCGCAACCATCCAGATCGATCCCGAGGAAGTTTCGCGATTTGGAGTGGTCGATGTCGATCGCGACTACCGGGTGGTTGGTTTTTTGGAGAAACCCAAAGAGACAAACTTGCGCTCGCCTTACAATACCGCGAAAGTTTCGGCTTCGATGGGAATTTACATTTTTAACACCGATGTGCTGATTCCGGTTTTGCTCAAGGATGCCGAGGACGAAAATTCCAGCCACGATTTCGGCAAAGATATTCTGCCGAAAATGATGGACGATTACCGCGTCTATTCCTTCGACTTTGTCGACGAGAATAAAAAGGAAGCTCTATATTGGCGCGACGTCGGCACGCTTGAGGCCTATTACGAAGCCAACATGGATATCGTTTCCGTTTCTCCGGTGTTCAATTTATACGATTCGCAGTGGCCCATTCGCACCCACCAGAGACAATATCCGCCGGCGAAGTTCGTGTTTGCCGAGGCCGGACGCACGGGCCAGGCGCTCGATTCCATCGTCTCCGCCGGCTGCATCGTTTCCGGAAGCTGCGTGCGCAATAGCGTGCTCTCGCCCGACGTCAGGGTGAACTCTTACAGCGACATTGATGCCAGCATTCTGTTCTCGCACGTGAATGTAGGCAGGCACTGCCGCATCCGCAACGCTATCATCGATCGCGACGTTCACATTCCCGAAGGAACCACGATTGGCTATGATCCCGAAGCCGACCGTCAAAAATATTTTGTCACCGAAAGTGGCATAACGGTCGTCACTCGCGACTACTCGCTCTTCGAGAATCCAGTTTCGGTGGACTATTTCACCAGCGAGTAGATGCCTGCCCAGGAAAGGTTCCTTCGTCTTCGCTTGCCTGACCAACTGTAGGCGCAAATAAAACCCCTCCGTTGCCGGAGGGGGCTGATCACTTAGTTCAATGTTTATCTCTGCGGCGGTGTGTTCCCCGAGGCTCCAGACGTTCCAGAGGATCCAGAAGATCCGGAGGTTCCAGTCCCATTTCCTGATGTGCCCGCTGCGGGCGAACCTGACGTTCCGTTATCGGTACCTTGTGCGCCCATGCCGGAACTACTTCCGCTGCTAGTGTCGGTAGAGTTGTTGTTCTTCTTCTTCTTGTGCTTTTTAGTGGTTTGTGTAGATTGATCGGTGCCATTCGACATACTGCCCTGCCCGGCGGTGCTGCCGGTGCCTTGGCTGGCCGAGCTGCCGCTTCCCTCAGAGGCAGAGGATCCGCTGCTTGAACCGGCACCTGATTGCTGGCTATTACCAGCATCTTGCGCGACGACGAAGGCGCTCGCCACGACAAGAATCGTTAATGCTTGAAGAATACGTACCATACACACTCCTTAAAATTGATCTCGAATCCTGAAGTGTCGATTACACAGGGGAGGCGAACCAATAACCATACCCTGCGCCCTGCATAATCGAAAAAGTTATACCCCAGCAGTTAACTGAGTAAGCGGCTCGAAAAATGAACACAACTTGGGTATCAATGCCGACGTCTAAAGCGCTGGAGGAGTTACGATGCGTTTACTAGATGAGGGCATTCCCGGTATTCCCAAGAAGATCAGTCCACAGCAGCACAAAGTTTTAGACATTTTGACGGCTGCAACCTTTGGCGTTGCGGCTGCATTCCTTTGGCCTGGCAATCGTAAAGCCGCAATTGCCGCTCTTCTGAATGGGGCCTTTGTTTCAAGTTACAGCCAGTACACGGACTACGATGGCGACGGCGCGAAGCCCATCAGTTTTGAAACTCATGGAAAGTTAGATGTTGCGCAGGCAGGGTTCGCCGCCGTGGCTCCGTTACTGTTTGGCTTCGCCGATGAAAAGAAGTCATGGTTTTTTTGGGGACAAGCCATGAATGAAACCTTGGTGCTCGCCATGACGGACTTTGAGAGTTCGGAAGAATCGGACGTGCGAACGCTCGCAGCATAAAAAACATCCAGTGCCGAAATACCTTTCCCGTCAGGCGCGGGCGATAGTGTGTTCGTCCGCGTCCATTACTATTCCCTCTTTAAAAGATTTATCCGAATTGCCGGACTGTGCAATAATCCCTCGGTTGAAAATTCCGTGTCGAACTGACATCAGTTCGGAAGGTGGTCTTTCCCTATGAGTAATACAACTCGCCGCCGCTTCATGCAGATTGGAACTGGAGCTGTGCTATCGGGTGCGGGCGCTAAGTTCACATTGCTTGAGCCTTCACGCCTGCTGGCTTCTCCACAGAACATGGCGCCGAGCGACACCGTTCGCTTTGCGTCAATTGGAACGGGGGTACGAGGCTGCGAATTGCTTCAGGCTACGCTTCGGGTGCCTGGAGTGGAATGCGTGGCGGTCTGCGATCTTTACGACTCGCGGCATCTCGCGGCGCAGGAGGCGGTGAAAAAGCGCGTTCCGGCGACGCGAAATTATAAAGAGATCCTCGACCGCAAAGACGTGGACGCGGTAATCATCGCTGTCACCGATCATCAGCACCGCCGCGTTTTTGTGGACGCATGCGCCGCAGGGAAAGATATCTATTGTGAAAAGCCAATGTCCCACACGGTCGACGATGGCTTTGCCATGATGGAAGCCGCACAGAAAGCGAATCGCATGGTGCAGGTGGGAAGCCAGCGCGTCAGTTCGATCCTTTATGCCAAGGCAAAGGAAATTTACGATTCCGGCAAACTCGGCGACGTATGTTTTATCGAGGCCTATTGGGACCGCAACTCCGCGAGCGGCGCCTGGGTCTACCCCATTCCGCCGGACGCAAGCGAACAAACCATTGACTGGAACGCGTTTCTCACGGATGCGCCAAAGCGGCCGTTCGATCCCGTGCGCTTCTTCCGCTGGCGCTGTTTCTCGGACTACGGCGAAGGCTTGGCGGGCGATCTATTCGTCCACTTGATTTCGGGAGTTCATTTCATCACCGGAACGAACACGGTCGCGGAGCGCGCGCAGTCGTCCGGCGGCCTTTTCCGATGGAAGGATGGCCGGGACTTCCCTGACTTGATCGACACTTTTTACGATTATCCGAACTTCCGCTTCGCCGTCCGCTGCAACCTCAACAACGAAGGCGGAGAGTTTATTGGATTCTATGGGACCAAGGGGACGATGATCATCAAAGACGCCACCCTGACTTTTCGGCCGCAGGACACGCGTCCGCAGCCGGAAGGCTACTCCACCATCGGTTGGCCGCAACAGATGCGGATGGAATATCTACAGAAGTGGCAAGCCGATCACCCGCTCCCATCGCCGTTGAGCTATAAGCTGGACGAAGAAGGAGAAAGCTACGCCAATCCCCCCGGCTATAGCGACATTTCCGATCATCAGGCAAATTTTTTCAATGCCGTACGAACCAGAAATAAGACCGTGGAAAACGAGGAATTCGGCAACCGCGCGGCCTTGGGCTGCCACCTTGCCAACTACGCCTACTTCAACAAATCAATTGCGAAATGGGATGGCGCAACTAGAAAGATTGTCAAAGGCTAGATGAATCGGATTAATCGAGCGAGCCTGGGACGGAGAAATACGCTTCGTTGCGAAGCAGCGCCTCGACGCCCTCGATAATACGGCCGGCATCAGATTTCGGGACCGCGCCGCGAATGCCCACGTTGCGCGCTTCCTCCACCAGTTGCTGCGATAAATGCATGGTGAACATCAGAATCGGGATTGACGGAAGCAGCTTTCCAATTTCCCGTGCAGTTTGCAGCCCGTCCATTCCGGGCATGAGAAAATCGAGCACGATTATGTCCGGCTGCATCAGCTGAACTTTTTCGAGTGCGTCCCGCCCGTTCGCCGCTTCCCCGCAAACCGCCCACTGCGAATGTTGCTGCAGCATGTCGCGCAGTCTCTGCCGCACCAGAGGGCTGTCGTCAACGATCAGGATGCGTGTGCTCATTGGGGTCTGGTTAGTCATCTATCGTGACAATTCTAGCACGGAGTATTCGTGGCCGGAGATTGGATTTCAAGGAATCATACTGTAGACGGCCTCTCAGGTAGTTCAAAACATGGCGTCCCGAGCTGAGTGGAAATACCTTCGAACCTCCGAAATTTTCGCGCCGGGTCATGCTGAGCGAAGCTGAACTTCCGCTCGCGGAAGTTCAGAGAGTCGAAGCATCTCTGTGCCCAGCACGAAAGCCGCTAGGGTGCGGGAAAATGGACGCATTAAGCGCATTGCGGAGATAGGGACTCCTTCACCAACGCTCCGGAGCAGGCCCAGGAATACCGCGATAATCCACGCATCTCACCGGCAACAGCGATGTGGACTCTCCAAAGTTCCTTCCAGGTCGGGCCACTGTCAAAATACCTTCCAAACATGCAACATTACGCCTACAAAAATCACCGCGGCCACAATCATCCAAAGCAGAAAATTCGCCGTCATTCTTGGAGATTTGATTTCTTTTTTATTCATGGGTTGAGAGTACGCTGAACGGTTGGCCTTGGGGTCATAATTTTTTCTTCACCGGCGCGGACCCCAGCCGCTCCGTTAACTGATTGCCAGGAGATTCCAGATTGCGTTGCCAATTAATAAACTCCACACACAAGCCAGCGCCAGATCGCGACGTTTGCTTTCCAGGGCGTCGGCGGCTATTCCGGCGACGAAGAGCATTAAGAACGGCACGGCCATCAATTGAAACCCGAACCCCGGGTAGTGGGGCGAACCCAGACTGAAAATAAGGAACAGTGCCGCAGTCAGCAAAGGCGCAGTGTTTCCAAAATAGCGAGTCCGCCGCCATAGGACGTAGGTAATCAGGGCTGCGGCCAAGGCGACCGGCATTGCAGGTCCGGATTGGCCGAGACGGGACAGCAACTGGAAATAGTCGCCGCGCATGGCGAAGGCGGGCCAGTTGATGTCCAGAAATTTTGCGTGACGCATTCCTTGCCAAAAAACCGGCGTGTGCAAACCGTACGACAGGTAGAACAAACAAAATCCCACGGCACAGGCTGACACCCAGATCATGATCGCGGCGCGCCGGCGTTCGGGGGCCAGGTACAGCATGAATCCGAGGGCGATTGGGGCAGTTACGATCAGCGAGAACTGGGATCCGATGGCGAGTGCCAGGGATAGCCCGAGAAGCAGGGTGCGGCGCCAGTTCCACACCACAACTTCGCGCGGAGCATACAGCGTGTGGGCGACGGCAATGGCGGTGAATATAGCCCCGAACGCGCCCCAAGCCGCTCCCATTTCCGGCTCGGCGTTCCACAACGAGCTGGAACGAATCATCTCGGGGGAAAAGCAATAAAGCATCAGCGCGATGTATCCGCCAGCGTTGCCATAAAGCCTGCGAGCTACATACCACAGCGAAGCCCCTAGAAGCAGGCCAAAAAGCACAAATGGGAGTCTTTCGAGCCAGGGCCAATACGGTGAGGCGGCTGCCTCTTGCGAGGCGTTTGAGCGCAATAACGGAGCCGATAAGAGCAAGTACCACAGTGGAGAATGATCGGGGTCGTAGCCCGCATTCAAATCGATTGCTGGCGGGAGAAGAGTCCCACTTTCGACGCGGGCCATCGATGGCGTGCCGGCGATAGCTTCGCCGCGCCATTGCCTTAGCCCTTCTTGCACGCGGAACAATTCGCTGGACTCAACATCGACGGCCGCTCCAACATGACTAATAAGCCAAAGGCACTGCGCCAGAAACAGGGCAAGCAGTATCGCCGCCAGTACCTGCGGACGCCCGAATCTTTCCCGGCTTAAAAATGCAGTCATGGAAGCAAGGGGAGTGTTTTACCATGACCGGAGTGGTTGAGGAAGTCATATGAATGGGCCGCACTCGCTCCCAGGCGATGATTCTGGCTCGGTACATCCGCCGGCCGGTGAAGGTGATTCACCAACGTCCGCGCCGTTGTCCGATTCGGCCTTCTCCAATTCGGCCTTCAATGACCGTGGGTCGCAAATTTTTCTCGATAAACATGGCTTGCGACCCATATGGCGACTGTTCGTCTATTTCGCGATGTCGAGAGCGTTGTATCTATTGCTGGACGCTGCGCTCTCTTATAGCGTGCAACATTTTGACGTTCTGGATCTTTGGATTGAATTGGCGTCGGAAATCATATTGCTGATCGCAGTAGTTGTTCCAGCGCTGGTCATGTCGCGGCTGGAATGGCGGGATTGGAGTGATTACGGCCTGCCGCAGCCGCCTGCGTTTGGCAGACTTTTCTGGAGCGGCTGCCTATGGGGAATTTTGGCGCTTAGCCTGCTTATCTTTGCGTTGCGCGGAGCCAACGCATTCAGTTTTGGAAGACTCGCGCTTCACGGAGTCCGTATTCTGAAATTCGCCGCCTTTTGGTGGCTGTTTTTTCTGGTGGTTGCTCTCGCCGAAGAGTTCCTGATGCGTGGTTACAGCCAGTTTACCCTGACTCAGGCAATCGGGTTCTGGCCTGCCGCCATCCCTCTTTCCCTCGTATTTGGCGGGATTCATTTTTTGAATCCGGGCGAGGCGTGGAATGGTATCGGGGCCGCGGCGGGCATCGGGTTTTTTTTCTGTCTTACCCTCCGTCGCACCGGGACGCTCTGGTTTGCCGTAGGTTTTCACGCCGCGTGGGATTGGGGCGAGAGCTTTTTATATTCTGTCCCGGACAGCGGGGGCGTCTCTCCGGGTCATCTGTTGAAATCATCCCTGCACGGCCCTCACTGGCTCACGGGGGGCTCGGTTGGCCCCGAGGGCAGCGTCCTGCTCTATATTCTCTTGATTCTGCTATGGATTTCTTTCAATCGGATTTATCCCGAAGTGAAGTACAACTCTAAGTCGCCGATTAGGACTTTACCGTCTGAATGAAAGACCTGATAGCCGTTTCCCAAGGAGTTGGGAGACAATGCCAAAGCGAGGTTTATCATGAGCGAGAAAAAAGAAGGTACACCGCAAATTACTTTCCAGGATCCGGAGCATGTCGGCAGCCGCCGCGATCCCGAAGAGCGCCACACCAGCCACGGGAGTCAAGCGCAGGAAAAGGCGTTCGATAAAACTGGCGCCGATTCGTTCCCCAGCAGTGATCCTCCGTCCTCAATTCCTGACCCTGATGGCAACACGGCAGGCGCAACTTCGCCAGAAACCTCCAACGACCCATTATTGGTCGGTCTGAAAGTAGGAAGTTGGGCCGCGCTCTCCATCGACGATCGCAAAGTTGTAGGCACTGGAGCGACCCAGGACGAAGCTGAGGCCGACGCGAAGAAGCGGCACCAGAGCCAGATCGAGTTAATCCAGGTGCCTGCCCCAAAAAAGAAGGCCTCGTAGCTTTCCTTCTGGCAGAAATTGTTTGGCGCAGCATGTCTCGAGAATTTTGATTAATTCAACCTCATCCGCGATCCCCGACGCCAATTTACAAATCTGTGACAACTGGCGTCGCGTATGATTTTAAGCTAGTTCTAACGTTGCTCCGCATTGCGGGGCAGTTTCTCCGACAGGAAGCGTCGCTCCAAGAGACAGTCAGATCCCACAAAGACTTCTTGGGGGTGACGTTTTTATTTTGATATAGACAGAGTTTTTTTTAATTTTTGAAACGTTGTTTCCAGACTCTCCGGCAAGACGCGGGTTTCTCCCACCACCGACATAAAATTGGCGTCGGCAACCCACCGCGGCAGCACGTGCATGTGAACGTGTCCAGCGACTCCGGCGCCCGCGGCTTTGCCAATGTTCATCCCCAGATTGATTCCATCCGAGTTGTAGAGTCCCCTCAGCACGCCTTCCATTTTTTGCGATAAATCCATCATTTCGTGCGCTGCGCTTTCAGGAAGCTTTTGGAGTTGGTCTAGATGGGCAAACGGAACGATCATCACGTGTCCGGGAGAGTAGGGGAAGCTATTTAGGATGATGAAGCAGTATTGACCGCGCTGAACGATCAACGCCTTCTCATCGTCCTGTTTAGCAAGTTCGCAGAAAATGCATCCCGAGGTTTTTTCGGCGCCGCTTACATACGCGTAGCGCCAAGGAGTCCAAAGATAGTCCATGTGAACGCAGAGTAGCAGATCACTGTTTGAGGAAAGACCTCGCCAGGGCATTTTCGGCGGTTTCATGCCAGGGACGCAGGCCATTTCGAATGTTACCGATTGACGTTTGACACTGTTCGGAAGCGGTTGCTATAGTCGGAAGTGTTCCCTTGGGACGCGGGTTTGGTTGTAAACGTCCGACTGCTGGGATTGTTCAAGTCCGTTCGCCAGGACGGGCCCATCACAACCTAAGACTCTCACCAGCAGTCCGCTGAACGGCCCCGCATCCATCCCGCACGCTGTGCGAGAACTACCGCAGAGAGGCCACATTTTGCTCGACGACAACAACGCTCACAACCAGGATTCGCCAACGTCAACCATGACTGAAGTTATGCCCGAACAGGCCGCGAATACTGGCGAGGGTTCATCCTCCAGCCCCAGCCCTGAACATTTTCAGGATTCAAGTCAAGAAGACAAACCATCCGTCGCGCCGGCCGATGATTTTGCGTCGGCACTCGAGTCTTTTACCACCGAGAGCGAGGAAGCTGCCAGCGAAGATCACGTAATCAAGGGCACGGTGCTGAAGCTCACGGCTACCCACGTAGTCGTTGACATTGGCGCCAAGTCAGAAGGAATGCTTCCGCTTGCCGAAGTTCTCGATCATGATGGCACCCCACGATTCCAGCCGGGCGACGAAATCAACGTCATGCGCGATAAAGGCGAGACCGAGGAAGGCTATATCAACCTTTCTCACCAGAAGGCGCAGCGCCTGCGCGCATGGGATGAAATCGAGAAAGCATACAACGAGAAAAGACCCATTCAGGCAACCGTGATCGAACGCATTAAAGGCGGCCTGACGGTTGACATTATGGGCGCTCGTGCATTTCTTCCCGGCTCGCAAATGGACATTCGCCCGGTGCGCAATCTCGACAATGTAAAAGGCGAAAAGCTCGAAGTTGCCATCGTCAAGCTGAATAAAAAGCGCGGCAACATCGTCGTATCGCGCAAGCAGTTGCTCGAAGAAGAGCAGAGCGAGAAGCGCACCAAGACGCTCGAACATTTGGAAGAAGGCGGCATTCTCACCGGCGTGGTTAAAAACCTCACGGAGTATGGGGCCTTCGTCGACCTGGGCGGAATCGACGGTCTATTGCACATCACAGACATGTCGTGGGGACGCCTTACTCATCCCCGCGATCTGGTGAATGTCGGCGATCAGATTCAGGTCAAGGTTCTTAAGTTCGATAAAGATAAGCAGCGGGTCTCGCTGGGATTCAAACAGCTCACGCCTGATCCATGGCTTGACGCCGAACATCGTTACCCCGTAGGCGCGCATGTCGGTGGACGAATCATCAGCGTGACCGATTACGGGGCGTTTGTTGAACTGGAACAGGGGATCGAGGGACTGGTTCACGTCAGTGAAATGTCGTGGTCGAAGCGCCTGAAACATCCTTCGAAATTGGTTAACGTTGGCGATCACGTCGATTGCGTGGTGCTGAATGTTAATCCCCAGGAGCGGCGCATTTCGCTGGGCATGCGGCAACTGGCTGCGAATCCCTGGGACGAACTACACTCGAAATATCCGGTTGGCGCCACGGTCGAAGGCAAAGTCCGCAATCTCACGGATTTCGGAGCATTCGTAGAAATCGACGACGGCATCGACGGCTTGGTCCACGTAAGTAATCTCAGTTGGACGAAGCGCGTAAAGCATCCTTCAGAAATTTTAAAGAAGGGCGACAAAGTCAAAGCGATTGTTCTGGCGATCGAGCCCGATAAACGCCGCCTGTCTTTAGGAGTGAAGCAGCTCCAACCTGACGTCTGGGAAACTTTCTTCCAAACTCATCGTGTCGGAGATGTTGTGCACGGCAAAGTTTTGCGCGTCGCCACCTTCGGGGCATTCGTGGAAATCGCCGAAGGTGTCGAGGGCCTCTGCCACAACTCCGAAGCCATAGACGCCAACGGCCAGCAGATCAAGCTGGAACCTGGCCTCGAGCATGAGTTCAAAATTATTAAAATGACGCCGGAAGAAAAGAAAGTCGGTCTGAGCATCAAGGCGGTGGGAGAAGAAGCCTCCCGCGTCGAGGTGGAAGCCTACAAGCAACCCGTCGCCAGCACCGGCGGATCAACCATCGGTGACCTCATCACCTGGAAGCGCGCCGGCAGCGAAAACAGCTAGCCCGCCGTCCAATGCGTAGGGACAGCCGCCCTCGGCTGTCCAGTCGAGCGAAGCTCGACAGCCTTTAATCCCCCAGTTTCTTAGCGACGAGGTCGTTCACCATTTGGGGGTTGGCTTGTCCCTTTGAGGCTTTCATGACTTGGCCGACGAAAAATGCGGCGACCGTCTTTTTTCCCGCACGATACTGCTCGGCCTGCTTGGGGTTGGCGGCGATAACTTCGTCGATGATTTTTTCCAGAGCCGAGGTGTCATGGGACTGTTCGGGGCGTCCTTCGTCCTCGTATACGTGCGGGAAATCTTTCGAGCGCTCGAAGCAGAGATCGTAGAGGTCTTTCAACATCTTGCCGGAGATGGTTCCCCTCTCAACCAGATCGGCGGACGCGGCGACGCCCTTCATCGAAATCGGCGACTGCTCAATTTCTAATCCGTGCGATTTGAGGCGTCCCATCAATTCGCTCTGTACCAGATTGGCCACGCGCTTCGGATTCTTGGCGGCCTTGGCGGCTTCTTCAAACTGATCGGCAAGTGAACGAGTCAGCGTGAGCACGCCTGCATCCTGTTCGCTGATGCCGTAGCCGGAGATCATGCGCTTGCGGCGCGCCTCGGGCAATTCGGGCAGAGTCCGCAAAATTTCGGCGCGCCATTTTTCATCAACCACCAGCGGCAACAGATCGGGCTCGGGGAAATAGCGATAGTCGTGCGCCTGCTCTTTGGAGCGCATCCCATAAGTCTTGCCTTCGGACGAATTGTAGAGGCGAGTCTCCTGCGTGATCTTGCCGCCGGATTCGACGACGTCGATGTGGCGGGCGATTTCGTATTCCAGAGCCTCGCGAATGAAACGAAAAGAGTTGACGTTCTTAACCTCAGTCTTTGTACCAAAGGCCTTCTGGCCACGCGGGCGCACGCTGATGTTGGCGTCGCAGCGGAGCGATCCTTCTTCCATATTGCAGTCGCTGACTCCGGTATAAAGAATGATTTCTTTCAGGCGCGTGAGATATTCGTAAGCCTCTTCGGGCGAGGCGATATCGGGCTCGCTGACGATTTCGATGAGCGGAACGCCGCTGCGGTTGAGGTCAATCGCCGTGGTGTCGGAAGAGGAAGCTCCGGCGAAATCTTCGTGCAGGCTCTTGCCCGCGTCCTCTTCGAGATGCAGGCGGGTGACGCCGATTTTTTTCGGTCCCCCCAAGGTCGTGATATTGATGTACCCATGCTCGGCGAGTGGCTTGTCGTACTGCGAAATCTGGTATCCCTTGGGCAGGTCGGGATAGAAATAATTTTTGCGCGCGAAGATGGAAGTTTCGTTGATGCGGCAGTTGATAGCCAGAGCCGCGAGTGTGGCGAACTCGACGGCTTTGCGGTTGAGGACAGGCAGCGCTCCGGGAAGTCCGAGGCAAACGGGGCACACGTTGGTGTTGGGAGGATTTCCAAATTTGGTGGAGCAGGAGCAGAAAATTTTGGTGGCCGTCAGGAGCTGCACGTGGACCTCGAGTCCGATAACGGGCTCGTACTTAGCGCGGACGGGGGCGGAGATGGCGGTAGTGGTTGCCATGCTGGATATTATAACGTTCAACCGACGCAGCTTCGCTCCGCTAAACAGCCGAAGGCGGCTGGTCCCACACGGACAGCGCCAGTTTAATTCTTTCCTAATTGGACTTCGAAATACATCAGCTCGTTTCCTTTGGCGTCGCGGACTCCGGTTAGATAAAGATGTGCGCCGGACAGCGCGCCAGGTATGTCGGAGACGTCGAAGAATAAAAACCCGGCCTGTGTGCCATGCGGCTCGACGGCCTTCGCGGCGAATTGCGCGTTTTGAATCTCGGTCAACGTTTTTTTATTTACACCCCCGCCTGCGCCGGTTGGAAACGGCAAAGGATACTTCGGAGTGCGAGGATGCGGCTTTGAAATGCGGCGATAAATATCGTCAGTGGAAGATGGAGTGAGCTTGGTGCGATCTGAGGTCACCATTTCGACGTGCATTCCGGCGAGGGCGACAGGTTGGTCTCCGTTGTTCGTGATGACGACGAAAATTGGCAGCAGACCCAGATCTTGGTAGTGGACGGAAAAAATATTCTGCTTCTCCGCCGTGTCGTAGGGATCGGCGCCCACGCCGACCTGCTCGTCCGAATGTTGATCGTGCGCCTGATAGGAATCCGCCGGCTGGGGTTTAGGCATTACAAAATCTTTTGCCGCCAGGCAAATTACCGATGACGTGATCAGCAGCGAAAGAATTACTAATCGGCTTGGACTCGGAAGCATCGGCACCGATTATAGGATGCGAACGGCCCGAGTATTGCTGCCTTTTACGGCGGTGGGCGCAGTGCAGTTAGAATGGCGCTGGCATGTACTGGCTCTACAGCGCGCTGCTGGCCGCAGGTTTGCTGCTTAGCCTGCCCTATTGGCTGATTAAGTATGCGCGCGATGGGAAGTATCGCGAGGGATTGCGCGAGCGACTTGGATTCGTCCCGCGCGGATTGTCGTTAAATGGCTGGACGATTTGGGTTCATGCCGTCTCGGTCGGTGAGGTCGTCGCGGTCACGGGTATAGTGCGGGAGTTGCAACGATGCTTTCCCGAACATCGAGTGGTAGTTTCGACGACGACGGCCACCGGACAGAAACTGGCGCGGCAACGATTTGGCGAGAACGCGGTGTTTTATTTTCCGCTGGATTTCGGATTCGCGATCCGTCCTTATTTGCGGCGGCTGCGTCCGGAGTTGATTGTGCTGGCCGAAACGGAGTTCTGGCCTAATTTCTTGCGGCTGGCGCATCGCCAAGGCGCGAAAATCGCGGTGGTGAATGCCCGCATTTCCGACCGGTCTTTGCCGGGGTATCAGCGCTTGCGGTTTGTTGTGCGCGGAATTCTGAAGCAGGTCGATTTATTTTTGGCCCAGACGGGTGAAGATGCGCGGCGGCTGCGCGAAATCGGCGCTGATGACGGAAAAATTCAGGTCAGCGGAAATTTGAAGTTTGACGTCGAGATCTTACCTCCGCCGGCGATTGTAGATAGTCTTCGATTAGCTTTTGAGGGTGCGGAGGCCGGGCCCGTGCTGGTTTGCGGCAGCACCATGGAGGGGGAGGAATCGCTGCTGCTGCACGCATTCGAAAACATTTTGCCGATTTATGCGAATGCGGTGATGATTCTGGCGCCGCGGCATCCTGAGCGTTTTAACGAGGTCGCGGAGTTGGTGGGTAAACTTAATATCCGATTCTGGCGGCGTTCGCGATGGCAGGGAGAGCCGGTTTCCGGCGGAGTTTGTTTGCTGGATTCGGTGGGTGAGTTAGCGCCGATTTATGCGCTGGCGGACATCGCATTCGTTGGCGGAAGTCTGGTGCCGCGCGGTGGACATAACATCGTCGAACCCGCGCAATACGGAGCGGCGATCATAGTAGGAAATCACACGGAGAATTTTCGGGATATTGTTCGATTGTTCGAGAGCCGCAGCGCGTTGCGCATAGTGGGTCCGGCTGAACTGCCTCTGGTGCTGATGGAGTTGTTGTCGAACGATGCGGAACGCGCTGCGCTGGGACGGAACGCGGCGGAAACGGTAAGGTCGCAAATGGGGGCTACGCAACAAACGGTGGAAGCGTTGCGAGGTTTGATCTCGGGGCCCGTCGGATGAAGTCTCCCCCGGCGATCTTCGAGTTGGGCGTGGCCATCCGCAATGTGCTTTACGATCACGGAATTTTTAAGGCGCGGCGATTGCGCGGGCCGGTGATCAGCGTCGGCAATCTTTCGGTGGGTGGGACCGGAAAGACTCCATTTGTGATAATGCTGGGTGAGTTGCTGCTAGCGAGAGGGATTAAGTTTGATGTCTTGTCGCGAGGCTATGGGCGGCGAGGCCGTGGTGTGGCGCTTGTCGACCCCAAGGGCACGCGGGATGAATTTGGCGATGAGCCGTTGTTGATCGCGCGCAAATTAAATGTGCCGGTTGTCGTGGGAAAAGACCGCTTCGAAGCGGGGATGTTTGCGGAAGAAACATTCGGGGCGCAAATCCATGTTCTCGACGATGGATTCCAACATCGCGGGCTGGCCCGCGATTTCGACATTGTACTGATGAATGCTGAGGACGCTCAGGACCGCTTGCTTCCTCACGGACGTCTGCGTGAGCCGCTTTCATCATTGCGGCGAGCCGATGCGGTCGTACTCACGAATGATGCGTCTCCAGTAAATGCAAAGCTGGTATGGCGAGTGCGGCGCGGCATCGCACCGGTTGACGTTCCAACGCGCCCGGTGGCCTTTTGCGGGATAGCGCGTCCCCAAAACTTTATAGCGCAATTGCGTGAAGCCGGAATCAATATAGTCGCCGAATTGTTTTATCGCGATCATCATGCTTACGTCGAGCGCGATATTGAGGACCTTCACAGATTGCGGGCGAAGCATAAAGGCAATGGATTTGTGACCACGGAGAAAGACGCGATCAATCTCGGACAATTGCGATCTGCTCTGGAAGCGCTCTCGGTCGTGCCCGTCACGCTTGAATTAAAGGACGCGGCTAACGCTGTCGATACCATGTTGCGCGTAATTTCCGAACGCAAAGCGCGGGCGTGAGAAAATCGCTGTGCCAGTTGCCATGACCAAACATCCCACAGAAGCCAACCGCTTAAAGAAAATCATTGAATCATTTTCTGAAATCACCATCACAGTGATCGGTGATTTTGTGGCGGATGAATTCGTCTTCGGAGAGATTTCTCGCGTATCGCGCGAAGCACCGGTGCTCATTTTGAAGTACCGCGAAAAAACCGTGGTGCCCGGCGGAGGCGCGAATGCGGTAAATAATCTCGCCGACCTGGGGGTCAACGTGCTTCCAGTCGGTATCGTCGGAAACGATGAGCCTGGGCGGCAACTGTTAAGGGCATTTCGCAAAAAACATGTTCCGGTAAGTGGAATTTTGAAAGGCGTGGCGTACGCCACACCCACGAAAACCCGCATTCTCGCAGGCATGACGCATTCCGCCCGTCAGCAAGTTGTCCGCATTGACCGCGAACCGGCATCCGAGCCGGATCGCAATCAGAAGCGCGAACTCGTGCTGGCGGCGCGCCAGTACGTGCGCGCTTCGGATGCAATCCTGATTTCTGATTATGGCTATGGCGCGGCCACTCCAGCGATTCTGAATGCCATCCGTGAAAAAGGACGGCTGGATAACATGCAGGTAGTTTTAGATTCACGTCACCGGATGTTGCAGTATTCGGGCGTCACGGCGGCGACTCCAAACGAACCTGAAGTCGAAGATGCGCTGTGCATGCAAATCGGGCACGACTGGTCGCAGTTGTGTGCGGCGGGCGAACAGGTGATGGCGCGAATGAAATTGCAGTCGTTAGTTATCACGCGCGGGCGCGACGGCATGGCGGCATTCACCGGCAATCAGAGGCCGATCGACATCCCAATTTTTGGATCCGATCAGGTAGCCGACGTAACGGGTGCGGGCGATACGGTGATTGCCACGTTCATTGCCGCTTTGGCGGCGGGCGCAAGCACCGAGGACGCCGCGCATCTGGCGAATTATGCCGGCGGAATCGTCGTCATGAAACGCGGCACGGCGACCGTTTCCCGCGATGAGTTACTTCATGCGATTGAGCAGTCTCCGCCGATAACACGATCGCATTGAGCGCTAAGTGAATCCGACAAAAATTCTAGATCGGCAACAATTGCGGCAGCGCGTCGCGGACTGGCGCAAAAGCGGAGAATCCATCACGCTGGCGAATGGCTGTTTTGATTTGCTGCACGTCGGACACGTGCGCTACTTGCACGCTGCCAAGGAATTAGGCGGAAGACTAATCGTCGCCATCAACTCCGACGAATCGGTTCGGGCTTTGAAAGGGGAAGGGCGCCCGCTAATGCCGGAGGATGAGCGCGCGGAGATTCTGGCGGCATTGACTGATGTGGATGCGGTGGTCATCTTCCCGGAAAAAGATGTGCGCGCCCTGCTGCGAGAAATTCGCCCCGATATACATGCGAAGGGAACGGATTATTCTGCCGGCACGGTTCCCGAGCGCGACGTTGTAATTGAATGTGGCGGCCGGGTCGAGATCGTCGGCGATCCTAAAAATCATTCCGCGACTGAGATCATCCAATCGCGATTAGGGCAGCGGCGTTCGTGACGTCCTCCGGCCTGAACCGGCTGCTGATCGTGCGTACTAGCGCAATGGGAGACATCATTCATGCCCTGCCCGCCGTGGCTGCGCTACGAAGGTCTTTACCTGAACCTACCATCGGATGGGTAGTCGAAGAGCGCTGGGTGGAATTGCTGTGCGCTCCCTCAACCGCGCTCGCAGGTTCGCGGTCATCCGGCCGTCCCCTGGTGGAACGAATTCACACAGTGAATACCAAGGCATGGCGCCGGTCGCTGACAGCGTTGGACACTTGGCGGCAGATTTCTGAATCGGTCCGGGAGCTGCGAACTTTTCATTATCAAACCGCGATTGATTTTCAAGGCTCAGTACGGTCCGCGTTCATCGCACGGTTATCGGGTGCCAAGTCGATTTATGGATTCGCGCATCCTCGTGAAGGCCCGGCAAAAATGTTTTACAGCGAGCGCATACCTGCGCCGGGAAGTCATGTTGTTGAACAGAATTTCGCACTGGTTGAACCGTTAGCGAGCACAACAAAAACCAAAGCTGACCTTCCTAAAGATGCCAAGGCCGAGCGCGATTGCGATCAATTTCTCAGACAACATCAGCTAGAAAAATTTGCCGTGCTGAATCCTGGTGCGGGATGGAATGCGAAGCAATGGCCTACGGAACGATATGGCGAAGTAGCGCGCCAGTTATCGCAGGATGGCATGAAGTGCCTGATTAATTTTGGTCCGGGTGAAGAGGCGCTGGCGGAAGCGGCGCGCGCTTCGAGCCAGGGATGCGCAACGCTGCTGGGCGTATCGCTGACGGATTTGATTGCGTTCACCCGCCGCGCGTCGCTATTCATTGGCGGCGATACCGGGCCAATGCATCTGGCGTCAGCGCTCGACATTCCCGTGGTAGCGCTGTTCGGACCCACCAATCCTGCGCGCAACGGGCCTTTCGGTACGAGCAAAATTGTTCTGCGCAGCCCATTAAGTTTGACGTCGCACAAGCGAAACGCGCCCGCCGATTCGGGATTGCTAACCATCACCGTCGACGAAGTTGTAGCGGCTGCACGGCAGTTGCTGAAAGAACCGCGTGGCTGAAAACTTTCCCAGCGCATGGCAAAGCATCGCCCGGCGCATTCGCGTACCAGTTGGCTTTGCCTTTACCGCGCTTTATATCTGGCTCGCCCGTCCGACTTGGACATCAATTCTTGGGGGAAGCCCACTAGTGGTGATTGGTGTCGTGGTCCGGGCACTTGCCTCCGGACACTTAAAGAAGGATCAGGAACTGGCCACGAGCGGACCCTATGCGTACACGCGAAATCCGCTTTATCTGGGATCGCTGATTCTGGCCTTGGGGTTTATTCTGGCGGCGCACAATTGGTGGATCGCCGTAATATCAACCTTGATTTTCCTGGCGATTTACATGCCTGTGATCAAAGCTGAAGAAGCTTTCTTGCGGAAGCGGTTTCCGAAATATAACGATTACGCGCGCAGAGTTCCGCAAATATTTCCGCGATTGAGGGCGAGTGGCTGGAGCTCTGGATTTTCCTGGGCTCTGTATATGAAGCATCGCGAATACAACGCGGCGATTGGCGCGCTGGCTTTGTTGGCGGCGCTGCAAGTGAAGCTGCTGTGGCTGCTTCATCAGGCGGCGCACTAATCTACTTTTTGCCGCTGACCTGCGATTGTTTCGCTACGAATTCTTTGGCGGCACTGAGTTCGGGGCGGACTGAATCCGATCCTTCGCAACTTTTTACCAGTTCCGAGTAATATCCATTCGCTATCTCGTCCTTCCCCGCTGCATGGGCCGCTTGGGCAGCGCCATAGACCGCATTGAAGCGATTCGGATTTGTTTTCAAATCGACTTCGTATTCGGAAAGAGCCTCGGTGGGACGATTTGATTCAAGCAACATGCCGGCCAGCATCTCGCGCGCGGGAATTTGATCGGATGCCTCGTAAACTCCGGAGTCTCGGTCCGCGAGCGGCCGCAATAAATTAATCGCGGAATCTCTATTGCCACGCGAATATTCAGTCCAGGCCTCAGCTTCTTTTTGATCGACCTCGACAGCATTAACGGTTGATTTTGATTTCTTGTCTTTGGACAATGTTTTGCGGATGGTATCGATTTCAGCAACTTCTTTTTGCGCGTCGTCACCTTTGCCGAGATGCGCGAACCCAATGGCGCGGGCCCAGTGCGTTATCGAATCATCCTCGGCGGAAGATCCGGGAACGAGTGGCAAAACCGCGGCCTCATCCCAATGGTGCAATTCGAGAGCATACATGGCTTCGAACGCTACGAGTGAAGAGAGGCGCGGATCATATCCCATGCCGTACATGTCCTTAATCGGAGGCATGGCTTTGACTTCTTCTATCAGGTGATGCGCGTCAGCTTCGCGGCCATCTTGCAAATAGGCGTAAAAAAGAAAATCCATGGCGTGAAATTCGTGGCCTTCGCCGCCCATCTCCGCATATTTATGGCTGGCGACGATGGAAGCAAGGTTGGAATTTATGTCGTCCTGCCAGAGGCCTAATCTGGCGAAAATGTGAGATGGCATGTGCAGCGCGTGCGGAGCCGCGGGCGCGATTCGCGCATATTTCCGAGCCGCGGGCAGCCCTAAATTCGCCATCTCGGTTGTGTCGTAGGTGTGAATTAAATAGTGAATTATTCCGGGATGGTTTGGTTCTTCGGCAAAGACTTTTTCCAGCACCGCGGCGGCTTGCTTGCGATTGACTTGATCAGTATCGGAGGGAACCTCAGACGCGAGCAATGAAAGCGCATAAAATGCGGCGGCCTCGTGATCATCGGGATTACGTTGGTAAACCTTCTCCATCGCCTTTGAATACGCGCTCGCCCGGCTCTGATATTTTCGCGTCGCCGAACCGGAATAGAAGGCATTGACGGCTGCGATATAGTCGCGTTCGCGGTCATTGTTGGGATGGAAGGCGTTGGCCATTTTTGCCTCCAGTTCGCCGCGCTGAATCGTGGCTGCGTCAGGATGGTTCCAAAGCTGATGCCACAGGCTCATCGCGACTCCCCAATGAGCCATTGCACAACGCGAATCTCCTTTGGCAATTTGTTGGAAGGTGGTTTCAGCCTGCTCGTACCAGAAGGAGTGCAGCAGCGCTACTCCGCGTTCGAAAGATTTCTGCACCGATGGAGAACACGAAACTGGGAAGTGAACTGCTCCCAGTTGTTCATTGGTCAGCTCTTCGTGATGCCGAACTTCGTCGGCGACGGAGCATGAGGCAATAAGAAAGAGCAGGAGAAAGGTAATAATGGATTTCATTAGGAGCCGCCGCCAAGGCGAGTTTAGTACGACGCTGGGCGACACTCAAGCCGCGGCGCCTAAGCGCGCGCTTTCTTCTTAGCCGCGACTACGCCAACGGGCGCTTTTTCCCACGGGCGCTTCGGCCGGGCAGCCGCCGGTTTGTCGCGATCTTCGACGCGGTCATACTGATAGGAATCGCTTACGGTCCCGAGCGATTCGTTGTAAAGGTTCGGCAATTGAAGTCCTTCTTTTAATTCCTCAGTAAATTGTTGCAAAGCTTTCAAATGATCGGCGGTGGCTGCGATCTCGGTCTTTGAAGTTTTCAGGAATTGTTGGTAACCGCGATTGATGAGTTTTGAAATCTCGCCGCCGATTAAGTATCCCGGATAAGCAAATATCTTAGTGCCGTCTGCGCCCTCTTTTTGAATGGCGGCAGATACATTATATTTTTTCAAAAATACGCGTCCTTGCATTCCTGGAGCTTCAATCAAATCAAATCCGTGATCGCGCAGCCAGGTTAGCGCCTCGTCATAAGTGCGTTCGATAACTTTTGTCGCCATCGTTTGAATGTCTCTTCTTTCTCTTAGATGCCGGCCGTTTCGAAAAGCGACTAGCCGCGGGTGCATCGGAACATGCTCTTTTATAATCTAACTTCAACTGGTAGATGCTGTAATTGCAGTGTAAGGAACATTACTATAGTTATCGCGCTTGTTCCCAATTCATGCCGCAAGACCTTATAAATCAGAAGTGGCAGAGGATGCTAGCACATTGCCGAAGCGGCCTGAACATTTGACGACTCACATCTCACCACTCGGACATGCGCCTCGCGGCGCCAACGGAAATTCTGAGCCTTTGGGATTGACGACGCTGGATCGCGTGGGGAATACTCCGCTGCTTCGCTTTGAGAGGATTGTGCGAGACTTGCCACGCGTTGAATTCCTGGGAAAGGCGGAATGGTTCAATCCGGGCGGCTCGGTGAAAGATCGCGCAGCAGCCAGAATTATTGCTGAAGGAAAGCGCAGCGGCAAATTCGGCGCGGGAAAAAGTTTGCTTGATTCCACGAGCGGAAATACAGGTATAGCGTACGCGATGTTCGGCGCCGCCGAAGGATTTCCGGTGACGCTGTGCATGCCGGAAAATGTTTCCATTGAGCGGAAACATATTCTGCATGCTTATGGGGCGACCATTGTTTATACCGATCCGGCGGAAGGCTCGGATGGAGCGATTAGGGTGGCGCGGGAGTTGCATGCGAAGCATCCGAAAAAATACTTTTATGCGGACCAATATTCTAACGAGGCGAACTGGCAGGCGCACTATCACGGAACCGCAAGCGAAATATGGAAGCAGACTGAGGGTCGGGTTACACACTTTGTTTCCATGCTGGGGACTAGTGGGACATTCGTGGGTACTTCGCGGCGCTTGAAGGAGTTGAATCCGCAGATTCGCTGCATTTCGTTGCAGCCCGATTCTCCGTTTCACGGCATTGAAGGCGCGAAACATATGGCGAGCGCTATTGTGCCAAAAATTTACGATCCATCGTTGGCGGACGAAGACATCGGCATCTCGACGGAAGATTCGTATGCCATGGCGATACGACTGGCGAGAGAAGAAGGCTTGCTGGTGGGGATTTCGGCGGCCTCGGCGGTAGTTGGAAGCCTGCTCGTAGCCCGACGGTTGAAGGCTGGGGAGCCAGCGGTTTTCGTGGCGATCTTGCCCGATTCTGGCGATAAATATTTGAGTGAACGATTCTGGGAAGAAGGATAGTGCGGCGATTGTGCGCGCGAGATCCTTCGCGGATTTCGTCCGCCGGGGGATGACGTAAAAAACAAAAGTTTGGCGTCACAATTTGGGATGATTAAGATTTCACGAATGCATTACGAGACGGTTCGGCTGCATGGGGAGGAAACTTATCCTTATGAATGCTGCGGTGTCCTGCTGGGGCAGATGCATGGCGACGTTCGTGACGTAACCTCGGTCACCCGTTGCGGCAACACTCGCACTGATTCGCCAGAGAACCGTTACCACATCGATCCCAAAGAACTGGTTCGGATCCAGCGCGAGGGACGAGGGCGTGGTGAAGACATAATCGGTTTTTATCATTCTCATCCCGACCATCCGGCGCAATGGTCGTCAACGGATCTGGCGGAGGCGCATTGGTTCGGGTGCTCTTACATGATCACCAGCATAGAGAAGGGAAAAGCCGTGCTGACCAATGCATTCGAATTGACGGGGACCGATGAGAGTAACAAGAAGTTAGAGCCCGAAAAGATTGAAGTGGCGTAGCGTTCGAATTTCGGGTTTTTCTTTTGACGTCATGCTCGAGGGACGCAAGTCCCGAAGCATCTGGCGTGCAGTACCCATTCGCCAACACGCGGTCGCGAAACCGTCAAAAGCGCAAATCCACTTGATCGCGGCAACGCGTGCTAACTTCGGTAGCTCTTCAAAGTGAAATCACTCTCCCGAATTTCTGCCAAGCCGATCGGCGCGCGAACTGTTCGATTCGCCAGGGTTTGCTCGAAGATTCGGTCGCTTTCTGGATTCCCTTGCGGAAGCCGCTCGTGCACGAGGTGATACTCGATCACTTTATTTCTCAGGTTGCGGATTTTAACCCCGCTGAATTCCAGCCGCACTCCCAGTTCCATATCTTCTTTCCCCCAACCTTCGAAGTTCTCGTTAAATCCGTTCACCGCGATCACATCGCTGCGATGCACGGAAAAATTGCTGCCTTGCAAGCTATGGTTCGAAGATTCATAGAATATAGGAGAGACGAACCCATGCTCCACGACTCGCGCTTTTCCTCGCAGCCAGAGTCGAAGCAGGGAAGGCAAGTTGAGGCCCAACCCTCGCTCCAAAATCCTCGAAGTCGGAGGGATCATATCGCGACGAACATGGGCTCGGCGCCCAATAATTGCGGTTCGTGGAGCGGAATAGAGCATGTGATTGCGAACAAAGTCGTGGTGCGGCAGGCAATCCATGTCGATAAAGATGAGCGTGTCGAAGCGGCTTATGTGGATTGCCCGGTTGAGAATTCTTGCCTTGCGGAAGCCGCGCTTCTCGTGTGTAACGTGCTGAATTCCATGCTGGATGCGAGGCGCCCATTCCTTTAATATTGGCCCATAATTCTGGCTCGATCCATCATCCGCGATCACGAGCTCAAAGTTGCGAAAGCCTTGCACGGAGAAAGCCGCCAGACTCGATTCCAGAATATCCGCATCGTTGCAAGTGCCGACGATAACGGAAGCCGAAGCGCAATCTTCTTTCCCATTCGTGAGCGCTCCTCCTCGACTCAAACTAGCCCCACTCCCCCGCAATTGCGCGCGTCTAAAATCATTGATGCTAGTTGCCCGACACTTCCCGCACCCAGCGTGAGAATCAGGTCCCCAGATCGAGCAAGCCTGCTAACAGATGTGACCGCATCCTGGAATCCGCCGGCATAGCACGCTGGGCAGCCTGCGCCGGTCGCAATTCTAGCGGCCAATATTTCGCTGGTGACTCCGTCAATCGGGGCTTCGCTGGCCGCATAAATGTCCAGCACCGTAACCGAATCGCAATCTTTAAACGAAGCCGCAAAATCCGCCATCAGCAATTGAGTCCGCGTGTAACGGTGCGGCTGGAAAATTACATGGATCTTGGCATAGTTGCACTGCCGCGCTGCGGCGAGAGTAGCGCGAATTTCCGTGGGATGATGCCCGTAGTCGTCTACTACGCTAATTCCGTCGATTTTGCCGCGAAATTGAAAACGGCGATCCACTCCGCGAAAATTCTCCAGGCCGCTGCGGATCTGATCGACATCTACTTCGAGGCCAATGCCAACGGCGATCGCCGCCGTGGCGTTAAGCACATTGTGTAATCCAGGAACGTGCAGTCGAAAGTCGCCTAGCTTTTTTTCTTTATAAGTAACGGCGAATCGCGAAACAGGATAATCTCCGGCTTGCTCGATGGAGCGTTCGACGTCTCTGCCCGGCATGACGCGCGGAACCGTTTCTAATCTAATTCGGAAATCTGAATGTTTTCGAACACCATACGTCACAGTACGCCGTCGAATCTCTGGAATGATCTTTCGCAGAAACGGGTCGTCATGGCACGCCACAATAAGTCCATAGAAAGGCACCCGTTCGGTGAAGTCGATGAAGGCGCGTTTTACATCCCGCATGTTCCGATAACAATCCATGTGCTCGCGATCGATGTTGGTGATGACCGCAAGAATTGGGGACAACTTTAAAAAAGACCGGTCGCTCTCGTCAGCTTCCGCAACCAGATACTGCGATTTCCCCAGGCGCGCATTCGAGCCCATTGCGTCAACGCGTCCTCCGACCACCACCGTGGGATCAAGGCCGCCCGCGGCAAGAACAGCGGCGACCATCGACGTTGTCGTAGTTTTGCCGTGCATGCCCGCGACCGCGATTCCATATTTCAGTCGCATAAGTTCGGCCAGCATTTCAGCGCGCTGAATTACAGGGATGTGGAATTGTCGAGCCGCGATGAGTTCGGGATTTTCCGACGAAATGGCAGAACTGGCGACTACGACTTCGGCCCCAGAAATATTCTCCGCGCGGTGTCCTTCGGCGAGCGTCGCTCCCAGTGCAGAAAGACGCTCGGTAACCGGAGAAGTTTTCAGATCTGATCCGGAGACTTTATACCCGAGATTGAGAAGCACTTCGGCGATGCCGCTCATGCCGATGCCGCCAATGCCCACGAAATGAATCTTCTGAATTTTGGCAAACACTTAAAGAGATTTCCTGAGGGGTACTTCGCCCGGCGAGCTTTTAACACTCGCTAACAGGGCTGCCATATCGGCGATATCCCGCGCGGCATTTGAATGTGCAAGGCCTCGCGCGGAGATGCTCATCTTGTCGAGTCGCGTTGGGTCTCTTAATAATGTAGCCACAATTTCAACCAGCGTCTCAGGCGTAAGTTTCGATTCTTCCAGCATAACCGCTGCTCCAGCCTTTTCGAATGCCTGCGCGTTGCGCTTCTGATGATCGTCGGCGGCTCTGGGAAATGGCACGAAGACCGCCGGCTTTCCCGCAGCCGCAATTTCGGCCACCGTGCTGGCCCCGGAACGGCAGAGCAGCAAATCAGCCCGCCCAAAAAGTGCAGGCATATCGTCGATGAAGCGGAAAACTTCAAATCTTCCGTCGAGCTTTCCGTAGGCAGCCAGCGCATCATTATAGTCGCGCTCTCCGGTCTGATGGATAATGCACAGATTCGGAATAAGTTCGCATAACATCGAGGCCGCATTGAGCACGGCGGCATTGATGGCGTGCGCGCCCTGGCTGCCGCCGAATACCAGCAGCATTGGATGGGAATACTTTTTACCGCCAGCAGCCGCGAAAAAAGCCTCGCGCACCGGAACGCCAGTCACCTGACATCGCCGGAAATATTTCAACGTTTCGGTGAAATGCACGGCGGCCGCCGACACGTATCGCGCAACCACGCGATTGGCAAATCCGGGGACGACATTGGGCTCGAACGCCAGCGTAGGAATGCGACGCAAAATCGCCGCTGCCATGCCGGGTCCGGATGCATATCCCCCCACTCCGATAACCACATCGGGATGAAAATCGGCGAGGATGCGTCCCGAATCCCAAACCGCGCGCGGCAGATCCATGAACGTTCTCACGCGCGTGACAACGCTTACATTTTTGAGAGCGCCCACTTTCACCAGGCGCAGAGGAAATCCCGCCGCGGGTACAAGACGATTTTCGATACCGCGTGAAGTTCCGATGAACAAAACTTCCGCGCCGTAAACATTTTTTAATTCTTGCGCAATGGCGAGGCCCGGGATGACATGCCCGCCAGTTCCTCCGCCTGCGACGATTACCCGCATGCAGTGACTATAAACCACCCCGTTACTCGGCTTGTTTTGTGATGTTCAGCAGCACGCCCACACACGCCAGAGTGATGAACAACGACGATCCGCCGTAAGAGATAAATGGCAGCGGGATTCCTTTCGTCGGCATCATTCCCAACACAACACTGATATTGATGAACGCTTGCAGCACCACCATGCTGGTTATGCCGACAGCGAGAAAACGTCCAAACATATCCTGGGTGCGCATGGCGGTGCGAATTCCGCGCCAAAGAAAGATGGAAAATAGAGCGACGATGATCAGTGTACCGACGAGTCCGACCTCTTCGGCGGTGACGGCAAATATGAAATCTGTATGCGGTTCCGGCAGGTAGAAGAGTTTCTGCTTTCCTTCCATCAAACCGACACCGGTGATGCCGCCGGTGCTCACCGCGATTAGAGACTGAATAATGTGGAAGCCGCGCCCCTGCGGATCGGAATAAGGATCGAGAAATGCCAGTATTCGGTTGCGCCGGTACGCAACATGGAAAATCAGAAAGTAAAGTGGCAAAATCGAAGCGGCAAATGCATATCCCAGATAGCGCATGTCGAGACCGGCGACGAATAGGATAGAAGCGGTAATGGCCGCGCAGGCTATGGCCGTGCCGAGATCGGGCTCGAAAACAATCAGTCCGAGGAAAAAAAGAGTTGGGACGATCGCCGGCACAAGCGTATTCTGCCAATCGCGCATCGATTTAGTTCTGCCTTCCAAAAAGAAAGCCAGAAATAAAATGATGGCCGGCTTGGCTATTTCCGAGGGCTGAAACGAAAATCCGGCCAGGTGAATCCAGCGATGAGTGTGGTGGGAGCGGTCGAGAAAAAAAACCGAGATTAACAGCAAAGCGGTGAATCCCAGCAGCGAAAATACCACTGCCGGATGTTTGTAGCGGCGGTAGTCCATTTTCATTGCCACAATCATTGCCGCGAAGCCAACGACTGCCCATCCCAACTGCCGGAAAAGGAAGAAATAAGGGGAACCGTAACGCTGTTTCGCCATCACCGCCGAGGCGCTGAATACCATTACTAATCCGACGAATACAAGCAACAGAGTGGCGGTGAAAAGCCATCCGTCTACGCTGACACGCTTTGCCATGGGGAGATTTCATTTCATCATGCAGGCGAAAAAAATGCGTGCGTGATCGGTGCCGCTTGTTGATTGTCTTGGTGCAACTGGGACGCCCACCCTCCATTAGTTCGATTGCAGGCTGTGAACCAATTCTTTGAAGACTCTGCCCCGATGCTCGTAGTTCTCGAACTGGTCGAAGCTGGCGCAGGCTGGGCCGAGTAACACGATATCGCCCGGCTTGGCCGCGTGTGCGGCTTGCTTTACGGCCGATTCGAGGGTTCCGCTTTGGACGATTGCTATATCCGGTTTAATTTGCGATTCGATCTTCGATGCCGCCGCGCCGATCGTATAAACGGTTTTTACTCGCTCCGAAATCAGATCGTTTAGCGCCGAATAGTCGCTTCCCTTATCTTTGCCGCCGAGAATTAAATGAATGTTTCCGGGAAACGATTCAATGGCTTTGATGGTGGCATCCACGTTGGTCGCCTTGGAATCGTTGTAAAATTCCACGCCGCGGATGGTCGCAACATATTCCAAGCGATGTTCAACCGCCTTGAATTCACGCACCGCGCCGCGAATCGCCGCCGGTTCACAACGCATAACCATCCCCACCGAAATCGCTGCCAGCACGTTCTCCACATTGTGCAAGCCCTTCAAAGCAATTTCTACCGCGGGCATGATTTCTATTTCGTGGCCAGCATCTCGAAAAATAATCCGATCATGGCGAAGGAATGCTCCCGACTCCACTTCTCTTTTGCGGCTGAACCATACGGTCGCCGCCGTTATACCTACTGGGAGATCAGAGCAAGCGGGGTCATCCGCATTCAGGACAGCAAAGTCGGAAGATAGTTGATTTTCGAAAATTCGCGCCTTGGCACTAACATACGCTTCAAACGTGCGATGGCGATCGAGGTGATCCGGCGTGATGTTAAGTACGACAGCTACATGAGGCTTGAAAGTGTGAATAGTTTCAAGTTGGAAGCTCGAAACTTCGAGCACAGCAATTGTGTTTGAGTCGGCGCCTTCGACCAGAGATATAGCAGGTACGCCAATGTTCCCGCCAACCAGAGTTCGAAATCCGCCCGCTTCGATTATTTTTCCAATCAGGGCAGTAGTCGTAGTTTTGCCGTTGGAGCCAGTAATTGCGATTATGCGCCCGGGAAAAAATTGGGCGGCGAGTTCGATTTCACCAATCACCGGTTCGCCGAGAGACCGCGCCTGTTGCAGGAGTGGCGCGTCGTATGGCACGCCTGGACTGACCACAATTAAGTCTTGTTCGCGGAAGGTGCGTTCGCCGTGCCCTCCAGTTTCGACCGCAATTCCGTGGTCCAGCAAAGTTGCCAGATCGCTTCCGAGTTGATCTTGTGGCTTGGTGTCTGAAACTGTGACATGCGCTCCGCGGGATTTCAGGAAGAGCGCCGAGGCGATGCCCGACTTTCCGACGCCCACGACGAGCACGTTTTTATTGGTGACATTCATTAGCAGAAACTGGACAGCCGGGGACGGCTGTCCCGACGCGATTATCTTAGTTTTAAAGTCGTGAGCGCGAACAAAGCGAATACCAGCGACGCGATCCAGAAGCGGACGATGATTTTCGACTCCGACCATCCCAACAACTCGAAGTGGTGATGAATCGGCGCCATTTTGAAAATGCGTTTCTTGCGCAGTTTGTAGGAACCGACTTGAAGGATGACCGAGAGCGCTTCGATTACGAAAATCCCCCCTATAAACGGCAGCAACAATTCCTGCTTGATCATCACCGCAACCGTCCCGATCGCCCCTCCTAGCGCTAGCGAACCGACATCGCCCATAAACACTTCCGCCGGGTGCGCGTTATACCAGAGAAATCCGATGGACCCGCCGACCATCGCTCCGCAAAAAATGGTCAGTTCGCCGACCTGCGGCATTCGTTGCAATTCCAGGTAAGTGGAAAAGGTCGCGTGGCCGCTGACATAAGTGAGTACCGCGAGAGCCCCAGCGGAAATTACCGTGCAGCCTATCGCCAGGCCGTCGAGACCGTCGGTCAGGTTAACCGCATTGCTCGATCCGACAATCAGCAACACCACGAACGCGACAAAGGGAAGAAACGCCAGAGGCCACAAGCCAGGATTTTGCAACAATCTGTCTACTACGAGGTCAGGCTGGAACTGCTTGAAGAATGGAACCTGCAAGCGGGTGGAATAAATTCCTAGGTTCTGCATCGCGATCAATGCGACTGCAACAAAAATACTCGCTAGAACTTGAAAGCCAAGTTTAGCTTTTGCCGTAAGGCCCAGATTTCTGCGGTTCACCACTTTTGCATAATCGTCGGCGAATCCGATTGCGCCGAAAGCGCACGTCGCGAAGACTGCAATCCACACGAACCGATTGCTGAGATCCGCCCACAGCAAAGTCGGCACCACGATGGAAATGACAATCAGCAGGCCACCCATGGTCGGCGTGCCCGCTTTTTTCTGATGGGCCTTCGGACCCTCTTCGCGAATATATTGGCTGATTTGGAACTCGCGCAGCCGATTGATTACCAGCGGTCCAACGATAAGTCCAGTGAATAACGCGGTCAGGCTCGCAAACGCAGTACGAAACGTCAGATACCGGAAGATACGAAATGGCGGAAAGTAGTGAAACAGTTTCAGGTAGAGCAGCCAATATAGCAATCAGCCTCCGTGGCTGTTTCGTTAGTTGTGCTGAGTTTCGAGTTTTTGCGCTGAACGGTCGGCGATGTGCGCTTGCCAAATTTCGAGAGCCCGTTCGAGCCTCACTCCGCGCGACGCTTTCAACAGCACCAGGTCGCCATCGCGAGTTTCATGCGCCAGCCATTCTCCAGCTTCCTCGGCCGAAGCCATGAATCCGCTCCGCATTCCCGCTTGATTCGCGGCTTCGGTCATGGATTGAGCCAATCCCCGAACTCCAATGAGAATATCGATATTTCTCGCCGCAATATCGCGTCCCGCAGCGCGATGCATTTCCTCGCCTTCATTGCCAAGTTCCAGCATTTCGCCCGCAACCACAATGCGCCGCTTTGCTGGCATGGTGCTCAATGCCTCGACCATGGCGGTCAATGCCTTAGGATTCGAATTGTAGCAATCGTTTATCACCGTGATGTTACCGAGTTGAATGACCTGTCCCCGCTTTTCTTGAGGCGAAAGCGTAGCGAGCGCTTCTGTCGCCGCCGTCAAATCGAAGCCGCGCTGCAAGGCCACGGAGACGGCGGCCAAGGCGTTGTGAATGTTGTGCGCTCCGACAAGTGGGAAACGCGCTTTTTGACGTGCGCCAGCGACTACAACGTCGAAGATCGATCCCTCAAAACCCTGCGTCTGGATATTTTCCGCACGCACATCTGCGTCTTGGGCGAGGCCGTAAGTTACCGTTCGTCCTTGAAACGATTTCCCGAACTGCGAGACGTGTTCATCATCGGCATTGAGAATCGCAATTCCATCCAGAGGAAGCGACTCGATGAGTTCGCGCTTTGCCAGCGCGATACCAGAAATAGACTTGAAGAACTCCAAATGCACAGGAGCGACGTTCGTAACTACGCCAATATCTGGACCGGCAATTTTCGCCAGGGCTGCGATTTCTCCAGCATGTGACATTCCCATCTCGATGACTGCGATATCGTGTTCGGCCTCCAGCTTGAGCAGCATCAGCGGAAGCCCGAAATGATTATTGAAATTTCCTTCCGACTTGAGCACGCGGTATTTTGTGGAAAGAACGTGCGCGATCGCTTCTTTGGTTGTAGTCTTTCCCGCAGACCCCGTTACCCCAACGAGTCGCTTTCTCCAAATCTTTCGCACGACGGTGGCGAGGGTTTGTAAAGCTACCAGCGTGTCGTCGACGGCAAGTAGTTTTGCTTTCCCTCCAAAACGCGCCGCTTCATTCTTGCGGACAACCGCCGCGAGCGCGCCTTTTGCCAGGGCTTGCTCGACGTAATCGTGCCCATTCAACCGCTCGCCAAGGACCGCAAAAAAGATTTCACTGGGTTGAATGGTGCGCGAGTCAATCGAATATCCCCGCGCGATTTCATCGCCGAAATCTCCGCGAGCTGATATATATTCCGCGATGCGCCCGAGTGCCAGCTTCATGAGTTATTCCGCGCCGCGTTCGCGTCTCTCGCAAGCATATCCCAACGTTCGCAGGCACTCCCGAGCCACTTCAACATCGTCGAAGGGAACCGAACCTTGTCGCATAACCTGAGTTTTCTCGTGTCCCTTGCCTGCGATCAGCACGATGTCATGCGGTCGCGCTTCGTGAATCGCAACCGAGATCGCGCGAGCACGGTCCGGTTCCATCTTATAATTGGCGTTACATCGTTGAAGGCCGATTACCGCGTCATTCATGATGGCGAGCGGGTCTTCGCTCCGCGGATTATCCGAGGTAAGAATCGCCAGATCACTATTCTGCGCGACCGCTTCCGCCATCAGGGGACGCTTCGCGCGATCGCGGTCGCCGCCGCATCCGAAAACAGTAATGACCCTGCCCTTTTCCTGCACGGCAAATTCTCGAACCAACGATGTCAAATTGCGGAGCGCATCATCCGTATGCGCATAATCCACCACCACGGCAAATGGCTGACCGCAGTCCACGCGCTCGAATCTTCCGGGCACGCGCCGCAGGTTCGTGACGCCCAGAGCCATCGCCTCGCTGGGTACCGAACGGGCATAAGCGGCAGCCGCGGCAGCCACAATGTTATACACATTGACTCTTCCGATAAGTTGCGACGACAGAGAAATGACGTCTTCCGGCGTTACCAAATCGAAGGATGTTCCCTTAACGCTGACATCGACATTGGCCGCATGAAACTCGCCGCCCGATAAGCCGTATGTGACAACCTGCGATCCTCGATTCCTCGCCATGTCAACAAGAGCTCGTCCATATTCGTCTTCTATATTGATTACCGAAACGCGCGGCGGATCACTTCCACAGCCGCTAAATAATATTTGCTTCGCCGCAAAGTAGTCGTCCATCGTTCCGTGATAGTCAAGATGATCCCGCGTCAAGTTGGTGAATACAGCAGTATCAAAACTTATCCCGTAAACTCTCCGCTGCGCCAATGCATGGGAGGAAACTTCCATGACCACTTCCCTCGCGCCCGAGCTGGCAGCATCGGCAAAAATCGAATTTAACTCAAGCGCTTCCGGCGTCGTATGCGGCGCGGGAAGCGCTCTCCCGCCGGCGTGATATTCGATGGTTCCGATCAACGCGGTGCCGCGCCCGTCAGCCGCCAATATGGATTCCAGCAAAAATGCCGTCGTACTCTTGCCGTTTGTTCCGGTAATTCCAGTGATTGCGAATTTCTTTGCAGGATGCCCGAAAAAATTCGCGCTCAACCTAGCGAGGGCTCGCCGACCATGTGGCACCTGAACCCAAGCGACATTCGCCCTCGTCTTTTCTGTTGCAGAATCAGTCACAATCGCAACTGCACCCGCCGCAATCGCGCGATCAATAAATTTATTGCCGTCGCTCAAGTCCCCATGCATGGCGACGAAAACATCTCCCGGTTTTATTTTCCGGGAATCATACTGCACTCCTGTGACCTTCGCATCGCCGGTGCGCGAAAGGATTTCGACCCCACTCAGAAGCTCAAGGAAGATCATTCTCGTGAATGTGTGGCGCGGACACTCCCGTCCGCGGCCTTTGACGTTGTACTTCTCGTACCACAGCCGATCATGGCATTAGATTCAGAAACAAGTAGAGGTGGATACCCTCGTCCGAAAAGTCACACGTATTTGATTACCGTGGTTTTTCTCATTATCGCGAATGAGTCGTCAAACTCTCGTTCAAAAACGGCGGACGGGAGTGTCCGCCCCACAAGAATAGCAGGTGCCTTCAACGCCCGAACTGAACTGTCACTCTGGTTCCGGCCGCGATGTGCGATCCCGGCGGCGGAATTTGTTGATGTCCAAGACCACTACCAACCACGTCCAAAGTTATCCCGTCCTCTTCCGCAGTTTCGATAGCGTCACGCACGCTCTTTCCCAGAAACGATGGTACGACCATTCCTCCCTGCTCCATATCGACGACGACGGTGCCGCCGGAAGGCAACGCCACAGTTGGGGACACAGAATTCTCCATAGCCGAAGCCTGATCCGGGGATGGCAGAGGAATTTGTTGTCTCAGGGCAGCCGGAGTTACGCCATTCGCTTGCACCGGTGATGATGACGGTGCCGGATTTGCGGAACGCACATTGCTCTCTTCAACGCCCGCACTTTCGGCTGTATCCAGCGGCTCGCCCAAATGATCCGGCGAACCTTCTTCTATATCCGAATCGCTCACGTGTCGCGATGCCATCAGCACTTGGCGATTCGGAGGTAATTCGATGTCATGTGGCGTGTGCAGATATTCCAAAACCTGCTGCGCGATCCGCTGGAATACGGGCGCGGAAATATCGGCGCCATGATGCGGGCCGACTGGCGAATCAATGATTACCGCAACCGTGATTTCGGGACTGTTCACCGGCGCAAATCCCGCGAACGATGCGATGTATTTCGTCCGCGAATAAGCGTGAGTCGCCGGATCAACCTTTTGCGCGGTGCCCGTCTTTCCGGCCGACGAATATCCTTCGAGAATCGCCTTCTTCCCCGTCCCCGTCAGCACTACTCCCTGCATCATTTGCTTCATCTGCGCAGCCGTCATTGTGGAAATTATCCGCACGCCCTCGGCTGGATGAAAAGCAACAATTTGTGGCGCACCTGGCGACCACCCTTGAGCCGCGACAATTCGCGGTGCGACTCGCACTCCGTCATTCGCAATCGTCGAAACCATGGCGGATAGTTGCAGCGGTGAAACTCCAATCTCTTGCCCCGTCGAGATTGCTGCAATCGATACTTTTGACCAGCGGCTCACTGGTTTGGTCAGCCCGCGAGTTTCTCCCGGGAGTTCGATGCCGGTCTGTTGCCCGAATCCAAATCCGCGAATGTATTTATAAAATCTTTCATCTCCAAGCCGTAGCCCAATCTTTATCGCCCCTACTTCGCTGGAGTGCGCGAGGATTTCTGACACGGTAAGGTTTCCCCAAGGCTTGTCGTCATGAATCCGCATGCCGTTGACGACTATCGATCCCATCTGGCAATCGAAAACTTCTTTGGGATTGGTTATCTTCTCTTCCAAAGCGGCAGCGAGAGTTACAACCTTGAACGTTGACCCGGGTTCGTAGACGTCGCTGACCGCGTGGTTCTTTAACCGCTGCGGCGTGATCTCGCGCGAAAGATTGGGATTGAACGTCGGATAATTCGCCAGCGCCAAAATCTCTCCGGTGTGGGGATTTTCTACGACTACCGTTCCAGCCTCGGCGTGAGTCGCTTGCATCTGCGCCGCTAGTTCGCGTTCCGCGATGTACTGAATTTGTTCGTCGATCGTGAGCACGACATTTTGCCCCGGCTCCGGCTGCTTCTCCACGCTTCCGAACCACTTCTTGCGAGCGTCCACCGAGATGAGCATGGTCCCCGGCTTGCCTTCCAGCTTATCTTCATATTGGCGCTCGATTCCGCTGAGGCCATGATCGTCCATGCCGACGTAGCCGAGAACCTGCGCCGCCAATTCCCGCTTGGGATAAAAGCGCTTCGACTCCTTCTGAAAATAAATGCCTTTCAGATTTAGCGACCGGATCCGATCGGCAATATCAGCATCAGCCTTACGGGCGAGCCAGCAAAAGCTTTTCGACGCCTTACACTTCGCCAAAATCTCGCGCGGATCGGACTTTGTGATACGCGAAATGAGGGAAACGGTTCCGGCCAGGTTGGGTATTTCAGAAGGAATCGCAAAAACCGAGTCCACGGAAATCGACATCGCGAGCTCACGTCCAGCGCGATCGTAAATGATGCCCCGCCTCGCCGACAGCTCTTCGGTTCGTTGCTGCTGATGCTGCGCGCGCTCTTCAAAACTTCCGTACCGAAAAATTTGCAGATAAGTAAGGCGCGCACATATGCCCAAGCACCAAACCGCAAGAATCGCCCCCAGAATGTAAAGTCGGCGATTCGCGACCGATTGGGCTGAGTGGGCTGAGTCCACGAAACATTCCTGAATTTATTTATGGAGCGATCATGAGGGTGCCCCATCCAAGCCATGATTGGGTGGGGATTAAAGCTTCTTTGCCCGTGTGGCGGGACACTATTGTCCGCGGCGTTTGACTCTAAAAAACCTGCGGAGCTTTGCCCCGCTTCGCGGACAAGAGTGTCCGCGCCACACAATCTCCATCACTTAATCTGCTACTCCCTATCTTTCCGAAATCGCCGACATCGGCGTCACGCTAGCCAAAATCGGAGACCCCGAATCTTGCTGCGGCGCATCCATATGAATCACCTGCCCAGCTTGCGGAGACTGCAATCCCATCTTCCTTGCCAGCACATCAATTCGTTGCGGGTCTTGAAGCGACGCCTCCTCCAATCGCAATGCGCGATTCAGTTCCGCCAACGAATTCCGCTGCGACTTCAAAATTTCGATTTTGTATCCGTACTCAATCGCCTTGAAATGCTGGAACGCATACGTCATCACCAGCAGAAAGAGACAAGCGAGCGCAACGCCGAACTGCTTCATTTCGCGATGGCGTCGCGGATCCTCAACCTTCACGAGCCGGGAATTATCGATGTTCTTGCTGAAATAAACTTCCGGAGTTCCCGTCCAACACGGAACTCGCCTGCTCGAAGATGTAAGGGTCTGAACCGCCGCCGCTGTTGCCACTAGGCCACCTCAGAGAAAGTTAGTTCCATGTGTGCCATTTCGCGTTGCGCGACCGTGTACCAGTAGGAAAGCTTGTCTTCCTGCGAGTTCATGTTGCGAGGAATTCGCTTCTCGGTGTTTTCAACTGCGTTCATGAGGTCTGAAATTAATGTTCCGGTGTACATATATTTATTCTCCACGTTGAATAGATAAAGTGTTGACTTCTAAATTTTTTCTACCGCCCGCATCTTCGCGCTGCGCGATCTCGGGTTGAGGGCAATCTCTTCTTCACTCGCCGTGACGGGCTTCTTCGTCAGCAGCCGATAGACACCCTGCTGCGCACCTTCACGAAATTTGTCTTTGACGATCCGGTCTTCGAGCGAATGAAAACCTATGATTACCAGCCGCCCTCCGCGCTTCAGCAACTGCGGGGCGGCGCTCAGCAACGACTCCAGGTCTTGCAACTCACTGTTTACGAATATTCGGAGAGCCTGAAAAGTTCGTGTCGCGGGATGAATTCTGCGTTCTGCCTGGTTCATTGGCCGGGCCGCGCCCGATACGACTTCCGCAAGTTCCGTGGTAGTTCGTATCGGCCGCGACCGGACAATGGCTCTGGCGATTCTCCGCGACCTCCTTTCCTCACCGAATTCGTAAATCAGATCAGCGAGTGCAACCTCGTCGAGCCGATTTACCACTTGAAAAGCGGATTGCCCGGCTTGCGTATTCATTCGCATATCCAAGGGCCCGTCCGCCTGAAAACTAAAGCCTCGCGCGGCGTCATCGAGCTGCAAAGTGCTGATGCCAAGGTCGGCCAGAATCCCGTCGTAGGTCTTTGGTCGTTGGTCGTTGGCAAAATCCGCAAACGACGCGTGAATCAATTCGACCGTGGGCCAATCCCGCTCATCGTCATCCCGAGCGGAGCTGAATGATTCGCTCTGCGAATCGTTCAGCGCAGTCGAGGGACCTGCTTTCAGCCGTTCTCGCGCGATTTCTAGCGCTGCGGGATCTTTATCGACTCCAATCAAATGTCCCTGTCCGCCGAGGCGTTTTGCGATTTCTAAACTGTGCCCGCCCATGCCGACCGTGGCGTCGATGTAAGTCCCACCGCGCTTGATAGCTAAAAATTCGATCGCTTCTTTTAAAAGAACCGGAACATGGTGTGTGCCATGCCCACCCCGCTCGGGGATGTCTAAACTTTCCGCCACTAGATGCCCAGCTTATCCAGCGTGCTCTCATCCTCAGGCGTAAACTTTTCTTCTTCGATCTGCTTTTGGAAGATTTCCAGATTGCGCACTTCCAAAAATGTCAGGTTGCCCAGCACTGCGACTTCGCCCTTAATCTGCGCCGCATCGCGCAACAAACTTGGAATCAGCAGCCGACCCTGGCCATCCATCTCGATCACCTGCCCGTAGTAATTCACCCGCTCCAAAAACTTTTTCTTCGTGGGATTGAACGTCGACAGCGCCGCCAGTTTCTGCTCGATCCGCTCCCATTCCTCGAAGGGATACACTTGAGCAACCTTGCCATCGAGGCTGGTGATGTAAAATTGCGTTCCGTACTTCTCGTCGATCACGCGCTTGAAGTCCGCCGGGACCTTGAGGCGTCCTTTTTCGTCGACGCGAGTTGGGTGATTGCCGCGAAACATGTGCTCGGCCCTTTACCGGGGGCAAAAGTCTTTTTGCAGCTACTGCCACTACGAGGGAGGTCAAAGCGGTCAAAATGTCGGTCTGTTCCGGTTCGTCGGGACCAATTTTCTGGGGGTCAGTCTTTAAATCCACTGGCGCCTCTCGAATATCAGCAATTGTCCACGAGCCCTACTACTCAGACCACTTTCTACCACTTTTGTCCACAGTTTACGCCTAAACCGTTTATTGTCAACGAGAAAGTTGCAGGTCACATGTGGAACATCTAACCTATTTGGGAAAGCGCTAGATTTTGTGGTTTAGAAAAGATAGGACCGCTATAAGTTGCGTTTAGAGCTTTGGTGCAGTGCGGATAAGTTTCGCCGTTTGTTCGCTTTAGGGGATTTGCACCGCAGCATCGACCCCCATCTCGCCGCGCAATAGGTGCCAGGCCTCCTGATACGGTCCATATTTGGAAACTTTCATGTGCGGAGAGAGAACCATGCTGCTGTGAACTTTCATGATCATGGCTATGGGAAGGATGAACCAGAGGTCCTTCGGAATGATGTAAGCAGCTACAAAGTCAATATTGTCGGAAGTGTAGCGGCGGTGGTTGGCGCCGTGAAGGTGAATGATGTACGAACGGTAATTGCTGTAGGTGGTGGATTTAACCTGCACGCGCAGCAGTTTTCCCAGGTGTTCGATGATGAAATCGTAGGGGCTGGAGTCTCCCCAAGGCTTGCTGACGCAGAGTCCTTGCTCGGACGCGCGAGCCATGAAACGCAATTCGGCCCATTGTCCGCGCATCTTGCCGTCTTTGATGTTTGCTCCGGTAAATTGCATGATTCCTCAATCCAATAAAAAACGCGGCCCCGGAAGGAGCCGCGCTGTCGAAACTGACTATATTTCAAGGATAGCAGGCCGCAGGGGGTAAATGCGCCACGTCCAGAAGGTTTATATTGGCAATGCAATCAGCGGCTTACGAGAATTACATCGTCCGAGACCCCTTGACAAGAAAATGGAGTGAGGAGGGGACGACCCGGGAGATGTGCAGGCTGGGCCGCCCGATGTCATGTCCAAATGCAGCGGGTGTGTGCGGTCATCTGTGCTTCTTTGGCCTGATCTTCAAACGTCACCAGCCGACCACAGAAGGCGCAGTTTGGAGAAGCCGTAAGGGTTTTCGTCTTGATGAAGTCATTTGGGAGCGTGTTCGGCCGGAAAGTGAGCTTCTCGCTCTTGTGTTTGTTGTTGAACTGATCGACAAAAATCAGGCGACCTTTGAGCGCTTTTCCTGGTTTCGCTTTGACAGGCGCAACGCTGATCGGGAACGATTCTCGCGGATCGTCAGGCCCCTCCACCACGATTGGTGTGATCGCGAACACTTCTCTGGTGCCCTCCAAATAGCCCCGCTTTAAGATCACGCTGCCGTTCTCGGCGTGCGCGAAGCTCACCGAGCAAAGCAGAATCATCATTGGCTTCTTATCCAGTGGACTTTGGCCGATACTCCAGCTCGCGTGAAGCGGCTCACCAGCGACGATGCGTAGGTCGGTGCGCTGATCGCGGCGATCAGCTACTCGATCATGAATTAGCGTCACGAGATGTGTCAGCAGGATCGATCCACTGACGAGAAGCGCGATAACGACATACACCTTGTTCGCGGTGAGCCAATCCTTCACACCTAAGCGATCTGCGAAGAGCAGCAACGCGGCGCTCGCGACCAAGACGCCGACGAAGGTGCGCCACGAATACTTCGCAAGACCTTCGATCAGGGTTTCGAGCGCGCCTGGCACGAAGACAATGTTAGCTGAAGAACGCAGTTTCGCAACCTTCGCACTCTCGGGGACAAGCGAAGTGGGGGTGCGGGAGCCTATGCGGCCTGCATCGCGCAGCTTTTGCATCCGTTTGCGTTACGCCGGACGCGCTAAGGATAAAGTCAAAATCTCAAGAGGTTGAGAGTATCGAGTACCACCCTCTGAGCGCAGAGGGTGGGGCAGCCTCAGTTGGATGGGAGGCGGGCCAGCCCTATGCCATGCCTTCAGGGGGCGACCATACAATCACTTCGGGAGGCAGCTCCAGATTCATCGACGGCGCGTGGCAAAGAGCCAAGCATATTTCCAGGGTCTTGGCTTTTCGGTCGTCGTCGTCGGCAGAATCAGGCCACCCGACGACGATAGTGTGTCTCTCGAACGGGTCGTCGTCCCTGACAGCGCGCAATTTGTGTTCAATCAGGTCTCGGACAAGTAAATCCACTCTAGCAAAGACCTTGCGCCGAGTAGGCCCGAGGGTCTTGCGCGCGAGCAGCCAGATATTGTCGTTAGAAAGGTTCGTAGAATGCGCGGTCGACAGTTGCCGATCGTCCGGTGGCTCAAACGCATTGCGCCTGGGTTTTTTCTCGGATGTGATGTTTTTCTTTGTGTATATGAAACGGCAGACCATCTCCTCCGGCCCAAGCCCGCCGGGGATCGCTGTGTTAGCTGGCTTGAGCATCCCGAACCAACTGCCCAAGCGCGCTGAGAATGTTCGCAGGAACTTCATCATCTAGCCACTCCGTGCCGCGAGATGTTCTCTTGCCGCGTATCCACGCGTAGGAGCACCTCCCGTTCGCTCCGATGCTTAGCGTAAGCGCTTTTCGCGGACCAAACACCCAGTCAAATGATATCTCCCCGTCTGGATCTGCGCTCACCTCGGGCGCAGGCGCAGTCGTCGGCAATGACTCGAGAAATCTTCGAGCTTGCAGATACGCATCGAAGTTAACGGGCCTCGCGCCGTGACCGTCCCATCCAGCATGGGCGGCCTCCACGCGGGTTTCGTTCAGTTCGGACAATGCGGATTCGGTCGTCCGACTAACCGCAAAGCTGGCAAGCAGGTGCGTGCGGATTTCCTCGCGTAATTCGCTAAGTAGCTTAGCGGATGGGCTTTGTCCGGTCGAACGCGATCGGCTTATGAGGCCGGGACCTCTGGGTACAGCAGATGTCATTGTCATTCGTACATCTCCGCCGTTCTTTCTGTTATTGAGGCAAAAAAAATCTCATTCTTAAGATCCCTGAGTTGCAGGAACATTTCGGGCAGTCTTGGATCCTCAGGTGCGACGGCCAAGTTCCCCTTAAAAGCGTCGATATCAATAAGCAAGGTTATCGCCGGGGGGCCGACCAGGGGTTCCGAAGCCTGCACGATGACCGCTGACGCGTTCCGCCTGACATCATCGATCTCGAACCGACATAAGAACTGCCGGAGTTGTTGCGAAATCGGCGGCGGCACTAGCGGCGGAGCTGCCAGATAATCGCTAATCTGAGCGGGCACGGGAATCTGCAGCCGATTGATATATCTTACAGCAATACGGACTACCTCTGCAGGCGCGGCGACCCTGACGTAAACCGCCCAGAGGCGAAGCGCTTCTGAGAACACTTCGTTCCATGTTGTATAACGCTCAAGCTTACTGATTGTGAAGCCATCCACCCTAAATTGCGCAACCATCGAGTCAGCGCGATATTGCCAGCCGATCGGTGCGGCGACAGCACTTGAGCTGGGCGCCACTTCCTGGCTTAGGACAAATTGAGCCTCGACCGATTGCATTAGGGTCGCTTGCGAATATTGTGAACCAATCGCCGACTGCAGACCGGCAAATCGGTCGGGGGAAACTCCTTCTCTGCGGAGCACTCTGAAATCCACGACGGCCTCAACAATTGGAGCATTCCGCAGATGTTCGCGTCTTCTTGCCATCCTACTTGGCTCCAGTCCGGGCGGCTGTGCCTACTTTCAGCTTTGGGTGCTCAACGAACTGCTCTAGGGCTCGTTCGATGAATCGACCACCCACTTCTGCTGGGCTACGCCCATAGATCCCGCGCTTTGCAAGCTGCTGCAAGAGATTGACCGACTGGACAGCTAATCTTACTTCAAAGCGTTCGCCGGGTGATGTGTTTTTGGGTCGTGCCATTTCTACCCGCTAATTATCGGGTATTAACGGTAACTGTGCAACAAGAGTCTTGCGCGGACGTTCGGTCCGAGTTGGGCGCACTCGATCCCGGCTCTGGCTTCAGTGGGAAATTCGAAGCGAACGGAAATTTGGCGACATCGGAACGTTTCCCCTAACTAGTTTGAATCCGCAAACCAGAGAGAAGCAGAGCGGCACACACTTCATTCGTCCGTGCGGGACTACGCTGGGCCACACTTTTCCCAGCCGCTGTTCCGTGGGCCATCCGCCACAACGTTTAGGGATTTCCGTGCTGACGAATCTCGGCAGAGACCTCTTCGCATTTTCCGTATCGGGCTACTTCGTTCTTTAAGCTTAGATCAGTATTAAGAATTTCTAGGGAGCGCTTATAACGAAGGGTTTCCCAAGTAAGGTCCAGGCGCATTCTGCCGAATGTCTTCGGTTGTTTTGAAAGTGCAAACCGGTCGTCCACCCACGAGCTTCCGTCCCTGTCGTAGAAATCCTCCTCTCCGACTACCACGCCTTTGTCGTATCCCCTCACAATAAGGAAGTCTTTTTTGAGTTTGTTCTGAAACTCCTTGCTCAATTTCCCGAAGGTGCCGTTGGCAATCATAAATTCTCGGAGATACTTGCTTTCGGCGAAGATGAAAAACGTCCCCAATTTCACGACTATTCACTTGACACAAATGAATCCATCCGCTAAGATTGGTTCATGAACATCCGAGAAGCCCATGAGAAGTTCGCATCCGACGAACAATGCTTAAAGTACATCCAAGAGATGCGGTGGCCTGATGGTATTGTGCGCTGCCCGAAGTGCGGAGCTAAGGAAGTTAAGCGGGTAGATCGCAAGGCAGACTCTAAGAATCGCCGCAACTGGTTTTATCTCTGCTTAGAAAAGACTTGCCATAACCAGTTCACGCCAACATCCGGCACGATCTTTCATAAATCTCATCTCCCGTTAATAGTGTGGTTCCAAGCGATCACGCTTGTGCTCAATGCGAAGAAGGGAATCTCCGCTCTGCAATTGCAGCGCGACCTGGGGATCGGCGGGTATAAAACCGCGTGGTATTTGAATCACCGCATCCGTGAAGTAATGGCCGAAGGCCCGATAAATAAACTGGGCGGCATCGTTGAAATTGACGAAACGTACATTGGTGGCAAGCAACGCGGTCACCATAGCAAGCTCCGCAATAAAGACGTTGTAATCGGCATGCGTCAACGTGGTGGACCGCTGCGCTTAGTACAGGCACAGGACAATAAAGCTGGAACAGTTTTGAATATCATTTATGGGAACGTAGACAAGGGCGTTGAGAAGATCATGACGGACGAGAGCCCGATCTACAATTTCACGCTCACGCAATATCATCGTGCGAAGCATCGCCGCATCAAGCACAAGAGCAAGGTTTACGTGCGCGGCGAAGTGCATACGAACACGATTGAATCAGCATTTTCGCTATTCAAGCGCGGCGTAATAGGGAGCTTCCATCAGCTTTCGATAAAGCATCTGCAAAGGTATCTGAATGAGTTTTCCTATCGCTTCAATCGGCGGGAAGATGACGAAGCGTTCATGGAAACGGTGCGGCGATTGGCCGGATTCAAGCCTTTGACCTTCGCGGCTCTTACCGCTGAGAAGGCTTAGGCTTCTTCTTTTTCTCTGCTTTTATCTCAGAGTTTTTCTGCGGCTCTTTGCTGAGCATGCGCCGGAGAACTTCATCGAATTGGCCCTTGTCGGCTTTCATTACCCGAGTGTAGCACCGACCCTAAAGCAGAACAGCCCCGATTGCTCGGGGCTATCAGAAGTTACTCACCTGTCACGGTGCAGGTTTAATCTTACACCCCCCACCGCAATCAATGTCAAGCCGTACCAAAGTAATAGAGGCCCATCCCTGTTTTGGCCCCTTTTTACGTTACCCCAAATGGACGCGACGGGGATCGAACCCGCGACTGCACCGTGACAGGGAGCTATGTTCCCAATTACACCACGCGCCCAAAGATAGGGTAGCACTTATTCAACCAAAGTCAAGCGAAGAAAAAGCGGCTCGTTGCATCAAATTGAACCACAATTGCAGCATTGGCAACATTTGGCCTGAAATGAATGTTGCATTCGTTGCATCCATAAATTACAATTCAAACATCGAGTGGGGGTTTGGGACATGAGTGATCAACTTCTTGAAGCTAAACGTGCGTTGCTTGCGGATTGGGAGAAACGACGAGACGAATTGGATGTGCTGATCCCCGCCTTGCGCCGTGAACTAGGCATGTCAGACGACATCCCCGCACCGCGTGGTGAAGGCATTCCGCAAAATAATCCCGGCAGCGTGAGCGTTAATGAATTGGTGGCCCCCGGTGATTTTTTTGGCATGACTCAAGTTCAAGCAATGCAGGCGTTTTTGCAGCGGACAAATCGCCGTCCTGCACCGCTGGAAGATTTAGCGGCAGCGATGTACAGGGGCAAGGCGATTGATTCACCTATGGAGGGTGCGAGGCTGCGAAACCTAAGCAGCCTTTTGAGTAAGACTGACCTATTCCATTCCGTCGCCCGTAATCGCTGGGGCCTAGCGGAATGGTATCCGCAGCGGGTGTTAGATCGGTCCAAGAAAGCAACCAAGCCAATCGACAGCACGCTCCAAGTTCCGCAGGAGGCCAGCTAGAAAATGATAAGAAGAACAGCCCAACCATCTGTACTTGCCGAGATGTGCGGGAATCGCAATTGAAAAGCCAGAAACGTCATTAGCGTTTCTGGCTTAGGTGAGTATCGCTCAGTTGGCTCCGGCTTGCGACGGGGCCACTTTTATTCTCGCGGAGGGTGCACTAGCAGGTGGCTAGAACTGGTCTTATAACCAGTGGTTCCCGCGAGGGAACAGGGAGTTCGAATTTCCCCTCCCTCCGCCATTATATATGCTGTCAACCGCAATCGGAGACTGTTAAATGAAGAATGGAAACTTAGTATTAAACGGAATTACCGATCAGGAACTCGTGAAACTCTTGGATGTAAAGATCAGGCACGAGAGTTCCGTCAGCTTCAATCCACAACAAATGCAGGCTGCTGCCCAGACTATTCAAGGGAAGCAAACTAATGTTTATAACAATGTAGTCCTAGGGTGGGCGGACGAAAAAGGGCTGGAAGCAGTTCAAGAAATCGTCCACTTCCTGCTCAAAAAAGATGAGAAGGCGAAAGCGCAAGGGCAGTAATCTGACCCTCTACGCATCGTAAAATCTCTTTCATCTCTTCCGGCCCAGGTCTGCTGAAATGCGCTTGCATGACGGCAACGACTTGGGCCGCTATTTGTTCGCGCCTGATTAGAACTTCTCCGCTGAGAGGCTGTTCCCCGCCCATCGTGATAACTTTTCCGCTCAAGTTGTCCATCCTATGAAGGTAGATTTTTGTAGCTGCCCTGTCAGAATTACGTTAGTTTTGAGACAGCATTTGTGTCAAGTGAATAGTCGTGCCCAATTTCTCGTCATCATCAAAGCAAACGTGTGCATCCGCCATTCGGTGCAGGCGGCCAGCCTTGTAGAGCTCGTTGTAGTACTGCCGAGCGCCTTGCCCGAAACACACCGCATTTAAAATCAGACAAATCGCCAAGTGTTTCAAGGATTCCTCCCCTTTGACCAACCGCGCGCTATTCTACAATTTTAAGTCCCGGCGCGGCGTTGCCCACCCGGGCGCGCCGTAAATGCATGGATCCTTCGCTTCGTTCAGGATGACAAATCTATTTGGGGATCCTCAAGAGTTAGAGGCACATTCTTCGTCATCTGGAGAGGCTGGTATTTTACAAATAGCGTCTCACTTTAGTCAGGTAGGCTGGGTAACTGTCTCCAACTTTTCGCTTAGATATTTTTCTTCTGGGACTACTGCCAGAAAATGCACTACTAACAGGGAGACGGGCGATAGCAGAGTGATCCAAAGATTGTTCAGCGCCAATCCCAAACCAAGCTGAAGCAGAGTGATGCTTACAAGAGAACATCCCCGGCCTTCGCAAAAAACGCGAAAGGCCGGGCCACCCGCCTCTTCATAGGCGGTCGCAGACATGGGTTCCATAAGTTTAAAACAACTGGCATTTGAGATATCCTTAACTCATGGCTGAGAACCTGATAGAACTGGCACAAAAGATGGCCCAGGCTGCCCGTGCTGGGGTCGCCATCGAGAAAAAACGCTTGCAGGAAATTCTCGTCGAGCGGCAAAAGAAATCCACCCATTCCTCGAAGTGATCCGTCCCAGATTGACTTTCATTGCCGGAGCCAACGGCTCGGGCAAAACTACGTTAACTCGGTGGAATGCGCTCTTCAAGGAAATCCCGCTCCTCGATCCCGACGCCATCGCCACCATGCTTCGGACAGCGGCGTCCATCCTGTCTCCCATTGCCGCCGCCCGTCAGGTCCTCAAGTCGGCTGCGGAGCACTTAAAGAAGAATGAGAGCTTCGCGATCGAGACGACCTTGTCTGGAAGGAACTATCTGCAAATGATGCTGGACGCCAAGGCGCGTGGATTCGAGGTCCGGTTGGTTTATATCGGAACAGAAAGTGTCGAGATCAATTTGGCTCGAATCAGAAACCGGGTCTTGGCGGGAGGTCACGATGTTCCCGACAACGATGTTCGACGACGCTACAAGCGCAGCCTTGAAAATCTTCCCGTCGCGATAAAACGGGCGGACGACTCCATTCTGTTCGATAATTCTACAAGTGATGGTTACCGCCTGGCCGCGATCCTGAGCTCGACGGGGGATCGTTGGTTTGAACCGAAGCCGTCATGGACCATTGGGGCGGGATCAGTTTGAATGGGCACCCAGAGAGAAGCGCAGAGCGGCGCACACTTAATCTCCTCGCGCGGGACTAAGCTGTCGGCGCCGCGCCGTAAGTGCATGGGTCCTTCGCTTCGCTCAGGGTGACAATTTTATTTGGGGATTGGGGTGAGGTGGTGCGGAATGCGTCTGAGTTGGAGGCAGATTTTGGAAGCAGATTCCTCGCTGCATTGTGTCCGCGGAGGGCCCATTTTTGGGCTCGGGATGACAATGTTACAGGGTCTGCCGCGAGAGAAGCATTTTACAAATAGCGTCTCACTTTAGTCAGGTAGGCTCGGTAACTGTCTCCAAACTTTTCGCTTAGATATTTTTCTTCTGGGACTACTGCCAGAAAATGCACTACTAACAGGGAGACGGGCGAAAGCAGAGAGATCCAAAGATTGTTCAGCGCCAATCCCAAACCAAGCTGAAGCAGAGTCATGCCTAGACATCGCTGTTACAAGCGAACATCCCCGGCCTTCGCAAAAAACGCGAAAGGCCGGGCCACCCGCCAGACCTTGTGATGGACGGCTTTCCTCAGCAGGCTGAAGCCGGTCGCTCTACTGCTTAACCGCAGCGGTAAACCGCTGCGCCACCCATAATCTTTTTCCAGATAGGTCAGGCGAAATGGCGCTTCTCAAAGCGTCCACGCCGAAGTGTCGCCATTTTCCTCTTGACTGCACACGGTGTGGTTAGAGACGGAATGACAAGGCTATTTAGGTATAAGACGGACAGAACCCGCCGCGCGATGATTATTGCTGTGCACCGCCCCTATGGCTTTGCGGATGGCGGCTGCCAGAGCTCAATTTTATTTCCGTCCAGGTCATAGATCCAGGCGAAGCGGCCGAAGGACTCATTCATCCGCTTGTCGTCAATCTTTACTCCCTCTTGTTTCAGGCGGTCGAGCAAAGCATCCATGTCGTCCACGATGTAGTTGATCATGAACGGTTGGTTGGGAGCGAAATAGTTGCTGGAGGCGGGGAAAATCGTCCACACCGTAACGTGTTCTTTTTGCGGATCGTCGTGTTCGCGCCACGGCAGCATCACGCCTTCGCCTTTGTCCGCGAGGCCTAGATGCTTCGCATACCACTCGCGCATCTGATCGCGGTCAGCGGATTTGAAGAACACGCCGCCAATTCCAACGATCCTACCGCGCTGCTCCACGTGCTGGTCCAATCTAACGGGCGGCTTCGACTTTTCAGCTTGCGAAGATGTCACTTCCTGTCCTCCGATTGCGGCGGCCGACATCAGCAACAACGAGCCGAGCGAAATTGTGCCCCAGGATATTCCCAGCATCGGCGCATTATACATATTTTCAATTTTGATAAAGAAAATGCTTGGTGCCATGGAGCAGTTTCCGTCACTAGTCCCGCAGTGCCGCCTTCCGCTACGTTCAAATAATAGTAGCCGTCGTGCTGAAGCAATTTCGGGCCTTCCAGGCAAACGCATTCGATTCGCGTGGCGGCGGGAATCGGCCAAGGTTCGACGATGGAACGCGGCGGCGATTTAATGGCGAGCCCGTCCGCAGTAAGCTCCGCCATCTGACCTCCGGCGAGGTAAAGAAAGCGGCGCCCATTCTCGGAAATGTGCGCCGGGTCAATTGCATTGATGCCAAGATCGACCGGCTCGGTCCAGGGACCTGTAGGATGATCGGCCCGCACCACTTTGATTCCATTGGCGGCCGGAAAATAAATGTAAAACTGGCCCTCATATTCGCAGAGATAAGGAGCCCAAACCGAGCCGTAGTAACGGTGCAGAGCGGCGGCCACCGGTCGCCAGTTGATGAGGTCTCGCGAGTGCCAGATCAGCAAGCCGGGCGCATAGTCGAAGCTCGAGTGAGTTAGATAGAAGTCGTCGCCGACGCGGATCGGACTGGCGTCGGGATGGTCACCGCCCATAATCGGATTGTGGTAAACGCTGGAGGCAATTTGCGCGGAGAAAAGATTGCGTGGCGCTACAGCCGCAGCAGCGGAGACGATTGAAGCATTCCGAACAAAGTGGCGGCGGGTGATCATAGTGCGGACAAGTCTATCTTGACGCCAATGTCAGGGTGAAGCGATTTTCGGTCAGGAAGATACCGCTTCACAATCTTAGCGCGAGCTTAACTGACAGCGAAAAACGTGGACACTTAGATGACGCGTTTCAAGTTTCGCAATCGGTTTGCCGCTTCATCCAGCGTGTCGTCTTTCTTGCAGAATGCGAAGCGGACTTGCTGCGCTCCATCTTTGGGATTGCGATAGAAACTAGATCCGGGTACGGCCGCGACCCCAATTTCTTTCACCAGATAATTCATGAATTCGAGATCATCGGAAAATCCGAATGCGCTGATATCCGTCATAACGTAATAAGCGCCATGCGGACGATAACAACGAAATCCCGCCTCGGATAACGCAGCCATGAGCCGGTCGCGCCGCTGGCGATATCCTTCGGCCAGATTTTGGTAGTAGAGAGGCGGCAGCGCCAAAGCGATTGCGCCCGCTTCTTGCAGGGGAGCTGGCGCTCCCACGGTAAGAAAGTCGTGGACTTTACGTATTCCATTTGTAATCGCGGGCGAAGCCACGGCCCAGCCCACTCGCCACCCCGTAACGCTAAAAGTTTTCGACATGCCATTGATAGTGACCGTGCGGTCTTGCATGCCGTCTAGCCGCGCAATCGAAAGATGCTCAGCGCCGTCGTAGAGAATGTGCTCATAAATCTCGTCGGTGATTGCCAGGACGTCGAACTCAATGCACAGGTCGCGAATTACTTCCAGTTCAGCGCGAGTGAAAACTTTGCCGGTAGGATTATTCGGCGTGTTAAGGATGATCGCCTTTGTGCCGCGATGAAACGCCGCCCGCAATTCATGATCGTCGAAAGTCCATTCGCCGCCATCCCCGGACGGGGGATGCAGCTTCACAAATCGTGGATGCGCGCCAGACAAAACCGAATCAGGCCCATAGTTTTCATAAAACGGCTCGAAGATCACCACCTCATCGCCGTGATTGCAGGTTGCAAGAAGCGTGGAAATCATCGCCTCCGTCGATCCGCAGCAGACGGTAATCTGCGTCTCAGGATCCACGGAAATCTGTTGGAACTCCAGCATGTGTCTCGCAATTGCCTGGCGCAGGCTCTTCGCGCCCCAGGTGATCGCATATTGATTAATGTCAGCCGCAATCGCCTCTTGGGCGGCCATCTTAATTTCCGCGGGTGCTGGAAAGTCGGGAAAACCCTGTGCCAGATTTACCGCACCGTGAAGCACCGCCTGTCGCGTCATGTCGCGAATTACAGATTCAGTAAAGACGCCAACCTTCTCGCTCAGAAAGGTTTTTGCCCGAATGTTAATTTCCGTCATGATGGGCTCAGACTAGCACAGCGCAGTTCGCCGTTACTTTGCCTTGGTAGGCGCACCAGTCCCAACTATCACGCGGATAAACGCGCAATTGTTCCTTCAAGAATCTACAATTAAGGGTCAATGGCCATTGCCGCAGCATCTTCATCCGGCTCATTTGTGCTTTCGCTTCCCAAGGCGGAATTGCATTTGCATCTGGAAGGATCGATTGCACCAGCCACCTTCGTCGAATTGAAAGAAAGTTATGGAGAGACCGCGACCCTGGAAGACGCTGCGTTTCTTTATCGCTCTGACGGGTTCACCGGCTTTCTGATGGCGTTTAAGGAGGTCACCAGTTTTCTGCGCCGGGCAGAAGATTACGAACTCATTACCTATCGCTTAATGGAGAAACTGAAGGCGCACAATGTTCTGCATGCCGAAGTATATGTTTCCGTCGGCGTATGTTTGTGGCGGAAGCAGAATTTTGATGCGATATTCGAAGGGCTGGAAAAGGGCCGGGAACGCGGGGAGCTGGATTTTGGAATTTCTTTGCTTTGGATTTTCGACGCGGTTCGCCAGTTCGGCGCGGTTGCGGCTTCTGAGGTATTCGAACTGGCCGCGCGTTATCGTGAGCGCAATGTGGTCGCCGTAGGAATTGGGGGTGATGAACTGAAAGGCCCTCCCGAACTTTTTCGCGACGCCTATAGCTACGCTGCGGCGAATGGTTTGCGGCTCACGGCGCACGCCGGCGAGACCGGAGGACCAGAGTCGATTTGGGGCGCGCTGAATCTGCAAGCTGAACGTATTGGACACGCGTACACGGCCGCGCAAGATCCTGAATTAGTGGAGGAGCTTTCGGCACGGCAGATTCCGGTGGAAATATGTCTTACCAGCAACGTGCGCACCGGCTGTTGCCCTTCTATTGCGCAACATCCGGTGCGCGACTATTTCGATCATGGCCTGATGATCACTTTGAATACCGACGATCCGGCGATGTTTAATACTTCGTTGACGCGCGAATATCAGATTGCGCAGGACGTATTTGGCTTCACCAACGAGCACATGCGCGAATTGGCGCGTAACTCTTTCGAAGCGTCGTTTCTTCCCGCGGAGAAGAAGCTGGGATTTTTGGATTTATTTGACGCGATCGCGGCCCGGTCCCGCTGAATTATGCGCTAGGCCTTTACAGACAAAGCGGGGTCGGACTCATTCACTACTTCGTGCAGATGCCGAAGCATTTCTTCCACCGTCAGAGAGTACATTTCTCTGCCGGCGCCTTCGCCGGACTCAATCGCAACTTTTAAATAGTGCCCCGCGATCTCAATTGCCAAAGGATCGGTAATCATTTTGCCGGTTTCCTTTTGGTATTTTGCCCAGGCGGGCAGAGGCAGCGCGACCCATATGGGACGTCCTTCTACCAGGAATTTAATGTCAACCGCATCGGCGTGTCTGGTGGCGACGGCCACGATGAGAGCCTGATAAATGCAGTGCGCGTTCTTTTTGGACCAGCGGTCCAGTGCATGAAAATCGCGGTACATAAGGGCGCTTACAATATATCAAATGACGGCGGCAGTTCTCGTGTCTCCAGGTATAGCGCTGATACAGTAAGGGTTGGGCCTATGAAAAATCTGGGCATACTTCTTTCCGGCCGGGGATCTAATTTCGAAGCGATCGCCAAAAATGTTGCCTCCGGTGTAATCCGGAACGCACGTATCGCTGTGGTCATATCCAACAAGCCGGACGCAAAGGGGCTCGATACGGCACGCAGACTTGGCCTAAACGCAATCGGCATACCGTCCAAGGGGAAGCAACGCGAAGAACACGATCGCGAAGTTGTGGCGAACCTGCAGGAGAACAAAGTTGATCTGGTCTGCCTGGCCGGTTACATGCGCTTGCTATCGCCCTGGTTCGTACAGCAGTTTCCGCACCGCATTTTAAATGTACATCCGTCGTTGCTCCCTGCCTTTCCGGGATTGGAGGCGCAGGAGCAGGCGTTCGCCTATGGAGTGAAAGTCGCGGGATGCACTATTCACTTCGTAGACGAAGAACTCGACCACGGTGCGATTATTCTGCAGAAAGCAATCACGGTCATGGATGGGGATGACGAGCAAACGCTGGCCGGACGCATACTTGAGCAGGAACACATTGCCTATTCGGAGGCCATCAACATTGTGTTGGAAGGCAACCACGAAGTGGTGGGCCGGAGACTGGTTAATACTAGGAAATGTGGAGAGCTAAAATAGCATTTAAGTTTTAGTGTCTAAAACTTAAAAGCTCTGACTAAAGTCGCCCTCAAGTCGAAAAATAGCTCATCAATGCAATAATAATCTGCGATGCCATTTGCCCCGGTTGACGAACAGCTTTCCTACATTAAGAAGGGCTCGGCGGAGATCATTCGCGAGTCCGAACTTGCCGCCAAACTTGAGAAGTCGAGGGCTACCAACACTCCTCTGCGAGTGAAGGCCGGATTCGATCCGACCGCGCCCGACCTTCATCTGGGACACAGCGTCTTGTTGCGCAAGCTCAAACATTTTCAAGACCTCGGACACACCGTAACTTTCCTGATCGGCGATTTCACGGCGATGATCGGCGATCCCACGGGGCGTTCTGTTACGCGTCCACCAATGAGTTCCGAAGACATCATGCGCAATGCAAAAACCTACATGGCGCAGGTCTACAAGATTCTGAACCGGACTACGACGCAGACACGTTTCAATAGTGAGTGGCTAGACAAAATGAAGGGCGAAGACTGGATACGCCTGGCGGCAAAGTTCACAGTATCCCAGATGCTGGAGCGAGAATATTTTCACAAGCGCTTTCTGGAAGAGAAGCCCATCGCACTGCACGAATTTTTTTATCCCCTCGCTCAGGGATACGACTCGGTAGCTCTCAAGGCGGATGTAGAACTGGGAGGAACGGACCAGAGATTCAACCTACAGGTCGGGCGCGAACTTCAGCGCAGCTTTGGGCAGGAGTCGCAGGTCGTGCTGACCGTGCCTATCCTCGAAGGTCTCGACGGCGTGCAGAAGATGTCGAAATCACTAGGGAATGCGATTGGCATCCAGGAGTCGCCTTTGGAGATGTACGGAAAAATTATGTCGATCTCAGACGAGATGATGTGGCGATACTACGAATTAGTGACGGATGTTCAGCTCGCGGAAATCGAAAAAATGAAGCGGGACTCGCATCCCATGGACGCTAAGAAAGAGCTGGCGCGAAGAATTGTGACCGATTTCCATTCGCCAGAAGCGGCTACCCAGGCCGCGGAGAACTGGGCAAAGCAATTCCAGAAGGATGGCGTCCCCGAAGATGTGGAAGAAGTCGAGATCAAGGCATCGCAAGTCGCAGCCAAGGCCGACGGAACGGGAACGCAGGAAACGTCTGGGCAGTCCCGAATAAAGCTCGATAGATTCTTAGTTGCGGCTGGACTCGCCGACTCAATGACCGATGCCGCGCGAAAAATAAAACAGAATGCCGTCAAAGTGGATGGCGAACTTAAGAGCGAACTTGTCATTTCTCTGGACACCACAATGCCGACCACGATTCGCGTTGGCAAGAAAATCAAGAAAGTACGGTTCGTAGTTTAGGGATTCGATTTTCGATAAAGTGTTCCATGAAATATTCTTTCCTCGTGGAGACCTACGAAACCGAACGAATCAAGGTTTTGAGCGTGTGGAGCGAGTTCAGGGACGAAGACCTCGTAATCCGCCCGCGCGCAGGCGATTCGTCGGGCCGCAACGCGCATGAGCACATGGTGCATCAATGCATCGGCGAAGATGCGTGGTTTCGCACCATGCTGGGAATTGATGTGAGCGCGCCTCCGCTCCCCAAGCAGGAGACTCGGCTGGATTTCATAAAACAGTATGCTGAAGATAGTGGAAAACGGTTGACTAAATTGCAAAAAACTCTCGATTCGTGGTGGGAGGCGACTACGAAATTCTTTGACGTTGAGCGATCTCGCGCCTGGATCATGACCCGGCGATTGAACCATACCGCGCATCATCGCGGCCAACAGATGGCGATGCTGCGCATGATGGGACGGACAATCCACAGCAATTACGGACCGACTGCCGACACCGGCGGTTTGCCGAAAGATCAAGCGCCCACGATTTACGCGTATTCCAGCCTGGAACAGTTGCTTTCCTTAGAAGCCTCGGGCGGTAAGAAGTCTGCCCTGCCGGAACGAGCCAAGTCTCCCATTACTGAGCGCCCGGGCGAAACGATTTTCTAGTGGCCGTTGGGGAACGACAATGCCAGTAGGGTCTTCTGCTCCATCTCATGCGCTTTGGCTGAGCCGGTAGCGGGACTGGCGCTGGCCGAGCGCTTTACGGATAGAACCGGTCGTCCGCCGGCGATTCGGCGCAGCCGCGGCAGTATGTAAGATAGCGCGCCCATATTTGCCGGCTCCTCCTGCACCCAGACGATTTCACTTCTGCCGTGCTTGTCGAATTCCGCAGTTAGTTCGGTTTCCGGAAACGGATAAAGTTGTTCGACAAAAACGATGGCGGTCGAGCGATCGTTTCTTCTTTTCCGTTCGCCTCGCAGTTCATGTCCGATTTTCCCGCTACACAGAAGTACTCTTTTGGCCTCCCCGATCTCAGTGTCGGGAAGAACCGTACGGAAGCGCTGATCGGTGAAATCGGAAAGCGGTGACGAAGCGTCGGGATGGCGCAACATGCTCTTCGGAGTAAATACTACGAGCGGTTTGCGCCACTTGCGCAGCGCTTGCCGTCGCAACAAATGGAAATACTGCCCGGCGGTGGAGGGTTGGGCGATCTGGAAATTATCCCTTGCGGCGTTCTGTAGGAACCGTTCAATGCGCGCGCTGGAATGTTCCGGGCCCTGTCCTTCATAGCCGTGCGGTAGAAGTAGAACCACGCCGGAAAGCAATCCCCATTTATCTTCTCCGGCGCTGATGAACTGATCGATTATGGCCTGCGCAACATTAACGAAGTCTCCGAATTGGGCCTCCCACAGCACCAGGGCCTCGGGATAATCGCGGCTGTATCCATATTCGAAGCCGAGAATGCCGGCTTCGGAAAGCGTGGAATTGTAAATAACACAAGGGGCTTGCCCGTCCGAAATATTTTGCAGCGGCACATATTCCGTCTCATTTTCGATATCGAGCAGCACGGAGTGCCGCTGGTTAAACGTACCGCGACGGCTGTCCTGTCCGCTAAGCCGCACCGGTACTCCGGCCTTGGCCAAACTTCCGAAAGCGAGCGCCTCGGCCATTCCGTAATCCACCGGACGTTTCCCAAGCCCCATCTCGGCGCGCTGCTCCAGCAATTTTTTCACTTTGGGATGAACGTGAAAATCTTTGGGATAAGTGGTCAATGGCTCGGTGATCTCGCGCAATTCATCGGCGGATAAAGCTGTCTCCACTTCGTATTCTGGTTTGTAACGCTCGCCAACGTATGCGTCCCAATAACACGGTAACTCTCGCAACAAGGGTTTTTTCTTGATGGATCCAGCTTTACCTTGCGCTGCTTCCAGTTCCGCCTTAATTTCCTGCACGCGATCTTCGACGTCGATCGCGCCGACGTTTCCGGCGTAAATCTTCCACAAAGGAGGATGATCTTTGATCGCTTTATAAAGCAAAGGCTGGGTAATTGTTGGATCATCCACTTCGCTGTGGCCGTGGCGGCGGTAGCCGATTAAATCAATGACGACGTCGCTTCCGAAAATGTAGCGGTACTCAAGGGCAATGCGTCCAACCCGGATTACCGCGTCCACGTCTTCGGCATTGACATGGAAAATTGGAATGTTTTGCCGGCGGGCAAGCTGGGCAGCAAAGTGCGCGGAATGCAGCTCGCCAGGAGTAGTGGTAAAGCCAATCAAATTGTTAACGACTACGTGGATGGTCCCACCGACGCTGAAACCCATAAGGTCGGCATAGTTTAGGGTCTCCGCAATAATTCCCTGGCCGGCGAAGGCGCCGTCACCGTGAACCAGTAGCGGCAGAAATTTTTGCGTGCCATCTTTTCCCGCGCGATCCTGCTTGGCGCGAGTGCGTCCGACGGTTACCGGATCGACGGCTTCAAGATGACTCGGATTCGACACCAGATGAATGTGTATTTTCGCGCCGCTGCGGGTTACATATTCGCCGGTGGCGCCCATGTGATATTTCACGTCGCCGCCACCAAGAGTGCTCCGCGGATCCACGTCTTCGAATCCGGCAAAGACTTCGGCGGGGTCGCGCCGAGCAACGTGCGTGATCACATTCAATCGGCCACGATGGCTCATTCCCATCACCAATTCGACCGCGCCGCGTTCGCCCGCGCCCTCCAGAATTTCGTCAACCAAGGGAATAAGTGCGGTCACGCCTTCCAATGAAAATCGCTTGCTTCCCAAATAACGCTGCTGCAATACCTGCTCGAATAGGTCGGCGCGAATCAGTTGATCCAAAGCGTGCGTTTGATCAGTTCCATGAGGAGCAGACTCCATGCGCTGTTGAATCCAGTCCCGGCGTTCGGGGTCCGGGATGTGCGCGAACTCGACGCCGACACTCCCGCAATAAAAGCGGCGAGCTTCTTCCGCAAATTCATTGCGGATTTGCAAATCAGGATGCGTCTCGGTTTGCAAAAATTGCAGCGGATCAAGCCGCGCTTCGAGGTATCCCCAGCGGCGGAATAAATCCAGGACTCGCTCGCGTTCATTTTCAGGAGCCTCTATAAGTGCGGTGCCGCCAGAGTTGACGGCAGTCTTTCTGTGATTGGTCGCCATAAAAGATACTTATAGGATAAAGGATGCGAACGAAATGCGCAGGATTCGAAGGTAACCTGGAACCGTTTTAGAAATAGACTATTTATCCGAGAGGATGAGCGGCAAGAAGTTGAGCGCTATCAAAATTCGAGCAGTCGATTTACCTCTGCATAGGTGGGCGCCCCTTCAAGCAAGCTGTAAGTGCCAATTGTCGTTAAATCCTGAGCTAACCGCTTTAATAATCCTAGTGTCGCACGCATGGGGGCGGCTCCCAAACTTACGCGTGCTACACCCAATTGCTGCAATGCCGGAACGGGCAAAGAATCCGCTCCCGCGAGAATATTCAATGGCCATTTCAAGTCCTGCACCAAACGGCGGATGGTGATCTCATCGTTCACGCCGGGCGCGAACAGGCAATCAGCGCCGGCGTCCCGATAGGCGGCGAGCCTGCGGACAGTTTCGTCGTATCGGGATTCAGGCTCGCCGACTTCGGCCAGATAAACGTCGGTGCGGGCGTTTAGAACGATCGGCACGCCCGTTGCAGCCGCCGCTTCTCGAACAGCTTTGATCTTTTCAACCGCAAGCGCCAGATTAATCAGGGGATCGGCTGGATTGTTTCGGCTGTCTTCCAGGTTCATCCCAATCGCGCCGGCGGCGATGACCTCACGCGCAGTTTCGGCGGCGTCTTCGGGGCGGTCGCCGTATGCTGCCTCGACATCTGCTGTCACAGGAACCTTCACGGCACGGGCGATGCGGGCCACAACCGCCAGCATTTCTGATCGTGAAATTCGCTGACCATCGGGGTATCCCAGGCTGAAAGCGATTCCAGCGCTGGTGGTGGCGATGGCGTCGAAGCCCACCTCCTCGATGATGCGCGAGGTGGCTACATCCCAGGTGTTGGGAAGCACCAGAATGCGTGAAGCGCGGTGCATTTGACGGAATGATTCAGCTTTTGCTTTAAGGCTGTCGCTATCGGGCATACCGAGAGTTGAGGTACTACGCGCCAGATTGTTCGGGACTGAAGTCCCAGAATGACGTCCGTAATTTGCAATGGAGCGTCGGGCGTTCCCCGCCCGACGTGACGGGCGGGGACGCCCGTCTCCCCATCGCACAAATTAGGCGCCTAAATACTGCACATGGACATACGTGCCCAGGCGCGTGTTATATGCGAGGTACCAGCCGATGTGGTCCGGGTCCGCATAAATCACAATGTCATCGTCACTCCAATTCCAATCGCCGCAATCATCCTCGTCATAGGGCGCTACCTGGAAGAAATATCCGCCGATGTCGAAGCGGTCACGGCTTCCGCCATGCAACCGATAAACGTGCTGCGCGCCAATGCTGCCGGTGAAATGTCCGTGCTCCCAGGGATGATCGAGATGGTAGTGCGGATCGTCGGGTCCGGTGTCGTGTCCTACCCACTGATTATTCTCGGCGTGCACGTGGGGCGCGGTGGGATGACCGGCCTGATCCGGCGTAGTGTGGCGTTGCTGCTCCCGCGGCGCGGGAGCGGCAGCGTGTTGAGCCGGCGCCGCGGGGCGCGTCATACGCGTGGGCGCGGGTCCGTGAGCCGGGATATGTCCGTTGCCGACGCCGTGTTCAGTATTGGCTTGTGGGGCATGTTGTTGCGGCTGAGTATGCTGCGGCCGAGCCTCTTGCGGCTGACTGTGCGGTTGATCGCCGCCACCCTTTTGATCGTCGCCGCGCTGGCAGAATGCGGGCACGGATAAGATCAGGGTCACTGCGAGAAATCCTGCAAACTTTCTCATGCATACCTCCTTATTGGTTTAACGCTCATCCTTGAATGTTAAAGACAGAGGAAATAGTAACTCTTCGAGGGCATAAATATCGAGCGCCCGGGTCGCCGCGAAACATCAATATAATGCGAATGGCATTGCTGGACACGTTATGGCGTCACCCTCCGACACAATAAATGTTCGCTGCTGCATTGCAGGCGGAGGGCCCGCCGGGATGATGCTGGGTTTTCTGCTCGCGCGGTCGGGAGTCGAGGTCGTAGTGTTAGAAAAACACGCTGACTTCTTGCGCGATTTTCGCGGCGATACCGTTCATCCGTCGACCCTTGAAATGATGTATGAACTGGGGCTGCTGGATGAATTTTTGCGCCAGCCGCATCAGGAGTTTAGTTCTTTTACGGCTCAGGTTGAAAATTTTCATGTGACGGTTGCAGACCTGTCTCATCTTCCCACGCATTGCAAATTTATAGCCTTGATGCCGCAGTGGGATTTTCTGAATTTCCTGGCTAAAAAGGCGAGGGTTTATCCGCAATTTCATGTGCGGATGGAGACGGATGTAACCAACGTGATTCAGGAAAACGGTCGCGTGTTTGGACTGCGCGCGCGTACGCCGGCCGGCGAGTTGGAAGTGCGGGCGGATTTAACTATCGGCGCTGATGGCAGGCACTCCGTGGTGCGCGAAAAGGCGGGACTGGAAGTGATTGATCGCGGGGCGTCGATCGATGTTTTGTGGATGCGAATCCTGAGACAGCCTGGGGATCCGGATGAAACGTTGGGACGATTCAAAGCTGGGAAAATTCTGGTGATGATTAATCGCGATCAATATTGGCAATGCGCGTTCGTGATACCTAAAGGAGAATTCGAGAGGATTCGGCAGGAGGGGTTGACAACCTTCCGGCAACGGATTGAAAGCATCGCGCCGTTTTTGAAAGGCCGCACCGAGCAACTGAAGAGCTGGGACGACATTAAGCTACTGACCGTCGCCGTCGATCACTTGCGCCAGTGGTGGCGTCCGGGACTGCTGTGCATCGGGGATGCGGCTCACGCGATGTCGCCCATAGGCGGCGTGGGCATCAATCTCGCTATTCAGGATGCGGTTGCGGCGGCGAATATTCTGGCCGAGTCACTCCTGCGGGGCGCGGCTTCGGACGAACTCCTGCAAAGAGTACAAGCACGGCGTTCGTACCCTACGCGCATGATTCAGGCTCTCCAGGTCTTCGCGCACAAGCGGATCATCCGGCCTGCGCTGGCAAAGCAAGCGCCGCTTCGTAACTTGCCACTGCCTCTGAAACTGCTGCAAAAGTTTCCGGTGCTGCGGCGCATACCGGCGCGGGTGATCGGAGTTGGATTCCGTCCAGAACATATTCACACGCCTGATGCGAGTTCGGGGAAGGAGTCGCGATAGGCTGTTTGTGCTACGCGCGAGGTCCTTCGGGACTGAAGCGCCTCAGGATGACTTCAAAACATAAAAAAAAGCCGCCTTCACACTAAGGCGGCCATGGAGGAAGAGGATGCCAGCGACGACTAAAACGAAATTGATCCGAAGGTGCCTGCGAAATTATTTGCGGGCCCGGCGGTAAAGAACAACTCATTGGTGCGTCCATTGCTTGCAGTTCCGCCGCCGAATTCAATTCCCCAGAGTTGGTCAATGCGGATCGCTTTTCCGCTGGTGTCTTTAATAGTGCCGACAAACTCGCCGGTGATGCCATCGAAAGCATTAATGGTGCCACTATTAGTATTGTTGGAGACCAGCAAAGTATTGCTGAGAGGACCAAAGTTCTTCGGCGCCGCTGCCATGCCCCAGGGCTGGTTTAACGGCTTACCCTGCGCGAGAGTCTTTAGCCACGTTCCATCTTCACTGTAGATATCGATCACGCCGCCAGCGCTTTCGTTGGTGGGCGCGAATGCCACGTATAACAAGCCGTCGATATCCTGGATGCCGAATGGGGCGTATCCCATAGGGATGTTGGGGTCGGTGAACGACTTCACGAGAGTGAAGGTGCCGTCATACATGTCGACTTTATTGTTGTTGATGTCGGCAGCGAAAATGTGATTTCCCGAGGCATTGCTGGTGATCGCCAGGCCGGTGTAGGAAGCGCCGGGAGTGCTTACCACGATGACCGAGTCATTGACGTCGACTGCGGGAGCCCATCCGCTGATGGTTCCATCGAGAGTTGCAAACATAAAGATCGCAGCGTGGCCCTTTATCTGGAATTCGCTCGAACCGTTGAAAACGATTCCAGTTGGAGAGCCCGTTCCAGAGCCGCTGGCGGAAGGAATCTCAACTTCGAGACCCTGCTTGACCCCGTCACCATTGTAAAGTGTCGACCAGCCCGAGCCGGCATCGCTCATCCAGAATGGCGAGGTTGCGGCGCGGGCCAAACCCCACCCATTTACCAGCAAAGGATCGATATGTTTTGCCTGGCCTATCTGATTTGAATCGAGATTGGTGAGTTTATATTGAGCGAGACTTGCGGTACTTGCACAAATCATCGCGAGCATGGAACCAAGAACTAAAGAACGACGTAGCATGGGAGAGCCTCCTTAAATTGACCTGTGGGCATGCGCCTGCACGAGCCTCGCTCTGGTACACGCCTTTGCACCGGGTCTTGCCTACCAGTGCCGGATGCTAGGCCGATACATTGCCAGGATTGTCATCGAGAGGTCACAAATTTGTCTTATTTGCCTCACTAACTTTTGTGCAATGAAGTTTTGATCCGATACAATTGTTAACTTTTCAAACGAGGAAATCAGATAAGACATGTCATCACCGAACTCAACCGGCTGGTCTCTGATAGTCGCGATTTTGTTATTGGGCGTGATGGCTGTGCTCGCCGGTGGCGCCGCGCTAACGGAATCGGTGACCGTGGATGAAGTGGCACACATAGGAGCCGGCGTAAGTTATTTGCAGAAATTTGACTTGCGTATGAATGAGGAGCATCCGCCGCTGCCCAAGATCCTGGCCGCGACCCCACTGGTGATACGCGGCACTCATGCCGACTATTCCGATACCTCGTGGACGTTCAGCGGCACAAAGCTCTTTGGCGCGTATCTCGGTCAATGGGTCTTCGGCGACTGGGTCGTGAACCGGTGGAATGATCCGGTGAAGACGGTGGCATGGGCGCGACTACCGATGTTGCTGGTCGCACTGGCGCTGGGCTGGTCGCTTTTCGCAATGGGACGGCGTCTGGGTGGAAAGTGGGGTGGGCTTCTTTGTCTCGCGGTCTACATCAGTTCGCCCGTCTTTTTGGCCTTTGGCCCGTTGGTGCACACTGACATTCCGGTAACACTGTTTGGCATTTTGTCTCTATGGACTTTCGCCGAAATCTGGCGCGAGCCGGACCGGAAGAAATCAGTGATATTTGGATTGAGCCTGGCGGGCGCGATCCTTTCGAAATTCACTTCCGGAATTTTATTTTTTGCTTTCGGAATTTTTGCCGTGACCACGCGATGGTGGCCAGTTTTAGGTCAACCGCGCTCCAAAATGGAAGCGCGCATCTGGAGACGGCTGCGTTGGCGCGCGACCATCCGCGGCATTGGGTGGGCTTCCGCGATCGTTTACCTTTTCTATTTCATTTTTTCGATCGGCCAAAGCACAGACAGCTTGTATTTCATCGGGCACAGTTCTGCCTGGGGCCCATTGAGGCGGCTGCTAATGCCGGTGTGGCTGTTTTTGCGTGGATTGTTCATTGTCCTTATTACTGCGAGCCGGCCAACGTTTATTCTCGGACATTCTTATCCTCGCGGCGTGTGGTTTTACTATCCTGCGGTTTTCATACTGAAATCGCCGCTGGGATTTCTCGGATTGCTGCTGCTGGCATTGTTCACAGCTTTATTTCGCAATCGTGCATCGGCTCACGCAATTATTCCCGATGCAGTCCGGGTTCATTGGCGTGTCCTGTGGGTATCTCTCATTGTGTTCACGGGTATCTGCATGGTGAGCCATCTTGACATTAGCGTTCGGCACTTTACCGTGCCCATCGCTCTCATCATTTTGATGCTGGCCCCTATGCCGCATATGCTGGGGGCATTAAGTCAATCGCGTCCTCAAGCGGGCCGGATTGGGATGGCGCTGGCACTTATTCTGGCTGGAAGTTGCATCTTTACCGCTGTAAAAACTTATCCATTCTACTTTCCTTATATAAACTCGCTGAGTTTCGGCCATCCAAACTACACGCTCCTGAACGATTCGAACGTCGATTGGAACCAGTCGATTCCAGAGGTAAAAAAGTTTGCTGAGCAGCATAGTCTGCACCGAATTGCCCTCGACTGGTATGGGCTCACCGACAGCACTGCCAATGTTCCAGGAGCTTACCAGTGGGATTGCGAGCAGCCGACGCCGAATGACAATGGCCAATGGTCGGTGGTCTCCGCAAATCTCATTTTTGATTCGCGGAACTGTGCGTGGTTGCTCTCCTATCCACACGACATGATCGCGGGGGGCAGCATGATGGCGGTGCACTTGCCCCAAACTATTCCATCGCCCGGAATGCCGGGCGGTCCGCCCGTGACAGGGGATTATCATCACTTTTTCGGAGTTCCATTTGATATTCGATCCATGTTCCTGGAACTGGACAACGATCCCGAGAAAATTCCGGCAACTTACGCCCGCATGGAGCAGAAATTCCGGCAGCAAATGGAGGCACAAAAGCAGGCTAAGCGGGATTCTGGACACTAAGAGCCTTCCATTGCAATCGCGGTGAAAGGAGGAGGATAATCCAACTAGCCTTCGACTAAGCCGCACGCTCAAGGCCTGACGTTCGTCGTGAATCTGCCAAATTCCATCACGCTCACCCGCATTTTCAGCATTCCGCTGCTGATCTGGATTCTTTCTTCCAATCGTTTTCAAAGCAATTATGGAGAAAGGGAAATTCTGGCGTCGGCGCTTTTTATCGCCGCATCGATCACTGACGGGATCGACGGATATCTCGCGCGCAGGCGCGGGCAGATCACGACCATGGGCATGTTGCTCGATCCGCTTGCGGACAAGTTGCTGATTGCCGCTGCTTTCATCACTCTGGTGCAGTTCAATCCCCGGCTGGTTCCGGCGTGGATGGCGGTAGTGATCATAGGGCGGGAGTTTCTGGTGAGCGGATTGCGGTCCATTGCGGCGTCGGAAGGCTTCACGATTGAAGCGAGCGAGTTAGGCAAGTTCAAGATGGTGGTGCAAATTGTTTCGGTAGTGGCGGTGATTCTGGATCATCGCTGGTTCGAGTGGCCAATTTATGGAGCGTACTTTTTCCCCGTGGATTGGATCGCGCGTCTAGCCATCTGGTTCATGGTTCTGTTGTCGCTGGTATCCGCTGCCGACTATTTTGCCGCGTTTTGGACAAAGATCGACCGCCACGTGGTGAAGCGCAGGCGTCGGGCCTTTGTGCTCAGCCGGCGCAGGAAACGCGATGTCCCCGCCGTCTGATAAGCCCTGCTCCCCCCAACAGGCAGAGATTTCGAGCAGCGAATTCTCCCCGCAGGAACGTCGTGAGCTGTTGTCATTAGCCCACGAAGCGATCTTGTCCATAGTGGAGCACCGTGAGATTCAGCCTTACTCGTGCCCAGCGCATTGGAATGAGCACAGGGGCGCATTCACCACTATTTATATTCACGGGCAGTTGCGCGGCTGTGTGGGATATCCGCTACCGCTTCTACCTCTTCATCGAACTGTCATTGAAACTGCGCGAGGCGCCGCCTTTGAAGACCCGCGCTTTTCCCCCGTCAATATAGAAGAGGCGCGAGAATTGGAAGTGTCATTGAGCATTCTTTCACCGCTAAAGAGCGTAAATCCGGAGGAAGTTCTGATCGGGGTTCACGGCTTGCTCATAACTCAGGGCGGACATCGCGGCCTGCTGCTGCCGCAAGTGTCCGTGGAACACGGATGGGATCGGACCACGTTTCTCGAGCAGACTTGCCGGAAGGCAGGCTTGCCTGCGGACGCCTGGCGAATCGGCGCTACCATCGCAACGTTTACCGCCGAAGTATTCGCGGATAAAGGCAGTCATAGCTGAGCGGCCAAAAAATGAAGGGGAGAATCTTGCGATTCTCCCCTTGAATTGAACCTAACTGGTGACTATTGCGGATCGAGTTCGACTCCATCCCCAAGGTGCACGTCTTCGAGCGAAAAAATAATCATGCCGGTTGAGGTGGTCGGGGTGGTGCCTATGACTACTATTTCCCCGACGGAGCGGCGCGGCAGGTCGGCTACATGAATCTTGGGCCCGTTACTCCTATTGAAAAAATTGGGCTCAATGGCAGGTGGCGCCTTTTGTGTATCTTCAGATGTAGACGCCTTAAATGAAAGCGAATCCACCGGATCTGCGAGGTCGGCGGTGTAGGAACGCACGGCGCGGAAATAGTCTCCGACTTTCACGCCCTGGTTTGAACCCATATTCATATAGACCTTGAAGCCTGTTCCTAACTCGGAGTCGAAATCCTTGGCCAACAGGATTCTGCCTCTAATCTGGTTATTGCGCGGCAAGAAGCGGTCGAAGCGAATCTGCGGATGGAAACCAATAGCCTGTTTCTCCACGAATGGAATTGCGACATCGCCGGGATTCACCGGATCGCAGCTGAATTCAATTTGCGCAATCGCCATTTTGTTGCGCGTATCCACGATGCGGACGCGGGCTTCCTCGCCATAAGGTTCGCCTATTGCCCTGAGCGCCGCATGTTGTCCCGCGAAAAGTTCATATTCGTTTACGTCTCGAAGCTCGCGCACAATCGTATATTCCTGCCCTGCCTGGTATCCGCCGCCCGCGAGATAAATCATGTCGCCGTTGACGAACTTGGTGGTGGTTGGGGTTTGTAAACCTCCGGCCACAAATGTCGAATTGGGCAGCGCTTTCGGGCTGAGGAACCCCGAACAATAAAGATCGGCGTATGTCGGCGTTTGCACGCGCTCAGTCGGGAAACTTACCGTTGTAGGAAGCGTGCCCTGAGGAGACTCCTGGCCGGAGACGTTTGCGGCTACATTCTGGGCGACCGCTGCTCCAGACAATACCAAAATCAGCAACAATCCTGTTTTCTTCATGTTACCTCGTGGACGGAAGCCGCAATTTCGGGCCCGAGACGTCCTTTAAGTGAAGTAAATAAAAGGCTTTCAGTCTGGACAGTAACAATGGCCGCCCACGCGGTCAAGGTTACGGCGGTGTAACGCCATGTAGGTCAACCGGTTTCCTGTGCGGCGAATTGTTAATCCATTGTTGCATCTGGGATTACGCGCCTGTAATATCGCGCCGACCTGTTCTTTGTGCGAATTTAACGATGACAGCCTCCCCTACCCATTTCGCGGCCAAGCTTCTTCATCAACGACTTCCCCGCGTGTGCGTGGCGGTCACCGGCCTGGACGCGTCTGACATGATGGAAAAGGCGGAAGCCTTGATCCGGGATAACACCTTTCTTGAGTTCAGGTTAGATTACTTAAGCCATCCCGCGACTGCCTTCCCGAAGATCAAGAAATTCACCGATTACCATCCCCACGTAAACATCATTGCGACTTGCCGGCGGGTGGCGAGTGAGGGCAAGTTTCGCGGATCTATAGCTTCCCAGCTCGACATTTTAGGCAAAGCATCGGCCGCGGGATGCCAGTTGGTCGACGTCGAACTGCAAAGTGCGATCCGGTGCACGGCCCCGCAGTTGGAGAAGGTGCGCTCCAAGGCGGCGCTGGTGCTCTCGCATCACGATTTTCGCGGCACAAAAAATTTGGACAAAACACTCGAAAAGATGGTGTCCATTCCGGCGGACTTTTACAAGATCGTATCCACTGCGACGACCCTTTCCGACAATGTGGCGATCATGAAATTTCTGGAGGAGAACAGCGATAAGCATTCGCTGGTTGGGCTGTGCATGGGCGAACAGGGAATCATCAGCCGCATCCTCGGCGTGCGCGCAGGCAGCGTATTTACATTTGCCGCCGCGAGTCGAGATGAAAAAACAGCGCCCGGCCAGGCTACGGCGCAGGAACTGCGCAGCATTTATCGCATTGAACAGGTCGATGCGGCCACGCGGGTCTACGGAGTGGCCGGAGATCCGGTTGCGCATTCGCTATCTCCGGCCATCATGAATGCGGCGCTGGGTCGTGAAAATGTGAATGGCGTTTACGTGGCTTTGCATGCGAAAACGCTGAAGGACTTGTTGGCTTGCGTTCGCGAAATTCCCATCCACGGCTTGTCGATCACCATGCCATACAAACAGGCCATCGTTTCGCATCTCGACAACACCGATTCGCAAACGACTAAGATTGGGGCTTGCAATACGGTGGTGAGGGCGCAGGACGGAAAATTGTATGGCTTCAATACGGACACGGTGGGCGTAGTTCGCCCATTGGAGCAGCGAATTACTTTGGACAAGGCGAGAATCCTGGTGCTGGGCGCCGGAGGCGCGGCGCGCGCGGCGGTATTTGGACTGAAGGAGCGCGGAGCGGAAGTATATATCCTGAATCGAAGCGCACTTCCGGCGCAGAAACTCGCGCGCCAGGCTAAGGCGCGGACTATTAAGCGCGCCGATCTCAAGAAGCTCAGCTTCGACGTGATCGTAAACGCCACGCCGGTGGGCATGACGAACAGCCGCGAATCTCCGTTGACCGCGGACGAAATTAAATCAAAGTATCTATTTGAGATGATCTACGATCCGCCGGAAACACAGTTGGTGAAGCTGGCACGAGAACGCGGAGTCGAAGTGATTCCCGGCAGCGAGATGTTCGTACATCAGGCTGCGCGCCAGTTTGAAATATGGACGGGGAAACCCGCGCCCTGGGATGACATGCTCAAAGTAGTGGCCGTGGCGTTACAACAGCGCCACGCAGCAAAGATAGCGCCGGCAAAAACCTAGCGCGTTTACCTCCGCACCGTTTTCTCCACTTCTCGGCACCGTTTATCTCGGCACCGTTTATCTCGGCACCGTTTATCTCGGCACCGTTTATCTCGGCACACAGGGGATCATCCAGCTAGGGCCAATGTTGTATGTTTGCGAGGGGCAATTGACCAGCCGACCAGCGGACTTTGGCATTAGTGACTTTGACATTTCTCCAGATGGCGGGGAAGTTGCCCTTGAACGAATGCCAGATGGGATGCGGATCTTCCCCAGCCATAATCCATAGATTGACTTCGTGCAGTTCGCGGGTCCCACGCATTAGTTTGTTTAGTCGTGAGCAGATTTTTCGCGACAATTGAAGAGTGGATGTCGGCTCGGCTGGGCCCTTAAGCAATCTTCATGTCCTCGCGAATCACGGAGGGACAGCCGCCCTCGGCTGTGCGGCTGAGCGAAGCTCTGCGCCCTTCATCTCCGCCTTATAAGATTTGTCTTTTCCGGCGAACCTTTTGCGCCGCAAACCCGAATAACACACTGGAGAAGATAATTGCCCGACGACCGAGAACTCTGGGGAAGAATCGTCACAGGAGACGCGCCGTCATTCGATGGGTTCTACCGCGAGAATGCGCCGAGGCTGCAAGGTTTCGTGCGGCAGATCGTCGGTGATCCACAAGCTGCGGAGGACATTGCGCAAGAGACGTTCGTTCAGATATGGAATCGGCCCAATGGATTCCAACCGGAGCCCGGCCAGAGGCAGGAACTTCAAGTTGTCGGTCTCGGAACGGTTGAAGTCCAAGGCGATTACCTCGATCACCTTCCTCCGCTTGTCTACCGTCCCCAGGAAACACTTGATCCAGACCCGCGCGAGTTTCGAATTGTTGCGCCGGTGCTCGTGCGCGACAACCAAGTGATTTCGAAAGTTGACGGTTCATCTATAGATACGGGGTCGCTGGACGCCACTCTAATGCTTTACGTCCCAAGTGATGGGCGTTACCTCGTATCTATAGCTCCATTTGAAGGCGCGGTGGAAGGAAATGTTCATCTTGGACAAATCGGGTTCTCGTTGCAGGGGCATGATTATCTGCTGCTCACTTCCATGCCGATCACAATTTCAGAACACGTATGGGTAAAACATGAACCCGAGTTCAAAGCCTCAGAGCATATGATGCGGCGCTCGGATCGAGTGACGATCAACCGATGTTCCTAGTGCGAAGTTTGAGGAAGTTGGAGCAGAACAAGATTGAGCACTAGCGGGCCAGCGAGGCGACTCAATTTGGCAAGAAAAGGGTTTTCAAGAGCAGATCGTATCTGGCTCCGCGATCCCTGAACAGTCGCCTACGCCGTGACTCACGTGGGGACAGGTGTCCCACCTATCCTGTTGAGCAAAGCTCAACGCTCCCGTCACGAACCTCGCAAGGCTGATCCTGCTCGCAGACCACCCGGATTCTTCGCAAAAAGAATTTGCTTGATCATTGGCGTTTGGACTCTTTATATTTTAACTAACTAGTTAGTTAATTATTTATGCCAGCATCATCACACTCCGTTCTTGGTTCCCGCCACCGCCCTGATCAGAGCCGTAAGTCGATTTTGCAGGCGGCAGTTGAGGAATTTGCAAATGAAGGAGTGGCGGGGGCGCGAACCGATGCGATTGCGCAATCCGCGCGGGTCAACAAGGCCCTCTTGTATTACTACTTCACGGATAAAGAAGCTTTATACGGCGCGGTGCTCGATCAAGTGTTTGGAGGGTTGGCGAAAAGTGTTCATGAGGCTCTCTCGCTACGGCTGGCGCCGAGCCAGCGGATTCTGGCTTATGCGGGAGCGCATTTCGATTACATAGCCAGGAACCCGCAGTATCCAAAAATCGTTCAGAGTGAAATGATGCGGGCTGGACGGGGCAGAGCGCCGCAACTGGAAAGGATTGTTCAGCAATACTTTCGGCCACTTTTTCGCCACGTCCATGAAACGATGGCCGAAGGCATTCGACAGGGTGACTTTCGGCCTGTTGATCCCATGCAGTTCATTCCCTCTATGATCTCTGTCATAACGAACTATTTCACTACTGCGCCGGTGATGCAGATGATGACTGGCGAAAATCCCCTGTCGCGACAGCGGCTTGCCAGCCGCCGCGCCGCAGTGCTCGACTTCATTTCGGCGGCTCTGTTCATACGCAGCCAGAAGAAGGGAAAACGAGGAGGGAAGAAGTGAACGCGCGCAATAAATTCTTGATTGTCCTTTCAATCGTGTTCGGAATTTCCCTGATCTATTATTTCGTTTCGACGCCGCGGTCGCGTGATCTGGTCTTGATTGGCACGGTCGACTCGAATCAAGTCATCGTGAGTCCGCAAATTGGCGGGCGACTGGCCAGGCTCTTGGTGGATGAGGGAACGCAGGTAAAGCAGGGCGATTTGATCGCGGTGCTCGATCCTTCTGAACTTGAAGCCGAAGCGCGAGGGGCGGCCGCGACAATCGACAGTTTGAAATATAAGGTCGCCGAAACGCGAGACACGCAGGCGGCCACTCAAGGATCGACATCCAGCACGGTTGCCAATGCGCAAGCGAAACTGGAATCCACTCGCGCGCAACTGCTTCAGGCCGAAGCCACGCTGCAACGAACCGAAAGCGACAGCCGCCGCACGGTCGAGCTCGCGAAAGAAGGTGTCGCGTCAGATCAAGACCGGGTTCAGGCGGAAACCAATCTCGCGGCGCAACAGGCCGTGGTACAAGCTCTCAAAGATCAGATCATTGCCGCACAAGCCGACCTCAATACCGCGCTTGCCAACGTGCACCAAGCTCAGGCCGCGCAGAGCACGGTTCAGTCTACTCAAGGCCAGTTGGTGAACGCAGAAGAAATGCTTAAAGAAAGCGAAGTCCGCCTGGGATACACCAAGATTTATGCCCCGGTGACGGGCACTGTTTCCGTACGGGCCGCACGCGAGGGTGAAGTGTTAAATGCAGGCCAACCAATCGTGACAATTGTTGATCTGGGAGACACTTGGGTGCGCGCCGCCATCCCTGAAACTGAGTCCGACCACATTGGACTGGGCGATACAATGCGCGTTCGACTTCCGGGCGGCACAATCGTTCCCGGCAAAGTGTTTTTTAAAGCTGCGGAAGCCGATTTCGCCACGCAACGCGATGTGAGCCGCCGCAAACGGGATATCAAAACTATCGTACTGAAGGTACGGTTGGACAATCCCAGAGGCGCTTACGTTCCGGGGATGACAGCGGAGGTTCTGGTTTCTCCGGAGCAATTGAGAGGCACGCAGCAAACGCAGCGTGCGGCGACGGAAAATCCATGACAACCGAAACTACCGTCACCGCGTCCTCGGACCGCGCGCCGGCGTCCGCCATCAATGCCATTGAAGTAAATCACATCGTAAAGAAGTACGGCGATTTCACCGCCGTGGATGACATTTCATTCAGCGTGGCTGATGGCGAAATATTCGGTCTGCTCGGGCCGAATGGGGCGGGAAAATCCACGCTGATAAGGATGATGACGACACTGATTCCAATTACATCGGGAAAGGCGCTGATCGCGGGACACAACGTGCAGAAGGATCCCGACGCCGCGCGGCGCACCATTGGAGTCATTCCGCAGGCGTTGACCAGCGACCTCGACCTCACAGTCGAAGAAAACATGAATATCTACGCCAAGCTTTACGACGTCCCAGCGAAAAAACGGAAGGGTGCCATCGACGAATTACTGGAGCTAGTCGACTTAACCAAGTGGCGTGGCGCCCAGACAAAGACACTTTCAGGGGGAATGCGCAGGCGCCTGGAAATCGCGCGCGGGCTTGTCCATAGTCCGAAAATATTTTTCTTGGATGAGCCGACGACTGGTCTCGATCCCGTGTCCCGCGTCGCGGTCTGGGAAATGCTGACCAATATCAAGAGCCACCGTCAGCTCACGATTCTGATCACCACTCATTACATGGACGAAGCCGATCGCTTGTGCGACCGCATCGCCATTGTCGATCACGGCAAACTGGTAGCGCTCGATTCCCCCTCGGCCCTGAAGGCGAGTGTTCCAGGCTCCAACGTTATCGAAGCGCAATTCAACAACGCCCCATCGGATTGGGAAAAGCGGCTGCATGATTTGAGTGATGTGACCTCGGTTCAGCATCAGGGATCGGGAATGTACAGAGTGCTCACGTCAAACGGATCGCAAACCACAACCGAACTCGTGGAAGCCGCAGTAAAAGCTGGCGTGATCGTGAAATCGCTTTCCGTGCAAAACACGACATTAGACGACGTATTCGTTCACTACACCGGCCGCCAATTGCGCGACGAGCTGGTCAAAGCGTATGGATTCGTAATGCCGCAAAGGCCAGGATTGCAACCATGAATCGAATGCTGGCCATTATCGAACGGGAAATGCGCAAGTTTTTTCGCTCACCAGCGTTGATGCTGGTGTCGATGATTTTCCCCTTGGTGCAACTCATTGTTCTAGGGAATGCCTTTGGCGGCAAAATTCGCGATCTCAAGCTTGGACTGGTAGACGAAGACGGAGGGACGCAGTCTTTAAGAATTCGCGAAGCCTTCGATTCTGTGCGCGCCAATATGCGCACCTTTGAGCCGATTTATTACCACGACGAAAGGAAGGCGATGGAAGACGTTCGTAACGGTAAAATCCAGGGCGCGCTCATCATTCCTCCGCAATACTCGCGCCGGGTATATGAGCAGGATCAGCCACAGCTTGGACTGCTGGTCGACAACAGCGACAACTTCATCAGTTCGGCGCTGGAGGACTCGCTCACGCAAATAACCGCGGCTTTGAACAATCCTACGGTTGAACCACGCGTGTTGCAACAGACCGTGTTACAGACCGTGGAGCTTTATCCTTACATCGAGTACATGAAATTTCTTCTTCCGGGTTCGATCACTCTGGCGATATTTATGTCGGTGATGATCGGCGGAGGCATGCTTTACATCGACGACAAAGCGCGCGGCGTGCATGAGGGCTATCTGGTCACTCCGATTACTAAGACTGAGCTGGTGCTGGGACTCAACGCGTCGAGTGCGGTAAAAGCGGTGATGACAGGAACGGTGATTACTTTCATTGGCTCGCTAATGGCTGGGGTCGGCACGCTCTTTCATCTCTCTACTGCGATCGGATTGCTGATCATGATCATGCTGACGGCCCTCGCATTGAACACGATGATGTTTCTGATCGTGGTGCGTGTCGAGGATCCGCTGGTGCCGCGCGCGATCTTTGGCATTCTCAATACACTTTTATTTTTCCCCAGCGGAGCGGTATATCCCATTCAAGCTTTTCCCTGGTGGTTGCGAGGAATCGCGAAAGTCGATCCGTTTACCTTTGCTGTCCACGGATTTAAATCTCTGCTCTTGAAGGAAGCGGGATTCTCGGCGATCTGGCCCGACATGATTTATTTGTCGCTGTTCGCCATCATCGCCCTGAGTATTGCGACGCCTTTATTCAAGCGGACGCTGTAAACAGCATCCCGGAACACGTGGACCCAGGCGTCCCCGTCTGGGTTGGAGTTAGCAGCTCGCGTATGTAGCTTCTGCTGGGCTACGCGACCTGCCTTTTACGTTCCCTTCGGAATCCTTTATGCTGAGACTGTTATGACCTTGCTCGATGCCAGGGAATACGATCCCGCGCGTGACCGCCGCCGCCGAATCAGGATACTTTCGATTGTTATTTTATTTGCGATCATTGGCGGGCTGGCGTGGCACTTTCACAACTGGCCCGAAGAAAGAATCGCCGACAAGTTTTTCCAGGCACTTCAGGATACGCAATATGAGGCTGCTTATGGCATCTGGATGCACGATCCGAATTGGCAGCAGCATCCGGCAAAATACTCGCAGTATCCGTTCAATGATTTCTATCGGGACTGGGGCCCGGGCAGCGAGTGGGGACTGATCAAATCACACCGGATTTATGGCTCGGCCGATCCCAAAGGTGGCGGCAGCGGAGTAGTGGTGGAAGTGGTGGTGAATGAGCGAGCCAAACATGCCCAGGTCTGGGTCGAGAAGGGTGATAAGACGATCAGCTTCTCGCCGTATGACTAGGAGCTCGTCACTTCGAAACTCTTCAGCGCTTTCTGCAACGACGATTCATCTCCCACGTTAAACGCAGTTTTGGAGCGATCGATCTGGCGCATCAGGCCGCTCAAGACTTTCCCCGGTCCAACTTCCACGAAAGTTTGAACGCCGCTGGAAATAAGCAGCTGCATTGATTGATACCACTTCACCGACCCGGTTACCTGGCGGACCAGCGCATCGCGACTGGTTGCGGCGTCGTAGTGCGAAGCCGCGTCCACGTTGCAGATGACCGGCATCCGCGACTTGTCGAAAATCACGTTTTTCAAATCGAGCTCTAACTTGTCCTGGGCCGGCTTCATTAATGAGCAATGGAAGGGCGCGCTGACTTGTAATGGAATCGCCCGCTTTGCGCCTCTTGCTTCCGCCAATTTTATGGCGCGGCTGACCGCGTTGGTGTGCCCTGAAATGACAATTTGGTCAGACGAATTGATGTTAGCCGGTTCGCAGATTTCGCCTTGAGCGGCATCATTGCAGATCGATGCCACCACTTCCGAATCCATCCCCAGAACTGCCGCCATCGCTCCTATGCCAACTGGGACGGCGTCTTGCATGTATTTTCCCCTATTGCGCACGGTTCGCACCGCTTCGTGAAACGAAATTGTTCCCGCCGCAACGTGCGCGGAATACTCGCCAAGGCTGTGGCCCGCGACATATGAAGGCTTGATACCCTTTTCGTTCAGCACGCGATATGCGGCGACGGAAGCGGTCAGGATAGCCGGCTGGGTAATTTCGGTGAGACGAAGCTGTTCCTCAGGACCTTCAAAACAAAGCAGGGAGATTTTATAGCCGAGCGCGTCATCGGCCTCGTCGAAAGTCTGTCGCGCAACGGGATACGTTTCTGCCAATTCTTTTCCCATGCCGACGATCTGCGAACCTTGACCGGGAAAAATGAACGCGATGGAGGATGTGTTGCTGGAAGGAGTAGTCGCCATAGATTTCTAAAGGTTAGTTTTCCGCTACATTCGCTGCGCAGCGAATGATTGCTTGGAATGACAGTTCGAAAATATTAACAACTATGAGTTGGTAATCGCCATTGTTGCCGCTCTCAGCGCCGCCAATTCCGATTCGATCGTGTCATTAATATTGCGCTCCGCAAATTCCGCGGCGACCCGGATTGCATTTTTAATCGCGTTCATGTTCGAGGAGCCGTGAGTGATGAAACATACCCCCTTGACGCCCAGCAAGGGTGCGCCTCCATATTCGGTGTGGTCGAGACGTTTTTTGAAATCCGCAAATGCGCTGCGCGAAAGCAGATAGCCTACCTGGCGCGTAATGGTGGCTTTAAGAGTTTCTTTAAGCGTGTAGCGCACTAAATTAGCCACACCTTCGGAAACTTTCAAGGCGACATTTCCCACGAAGCCATCAGCGACAATCACATCTACTTTTCCGTTGTATAAATCGCGTCCTTCGACGTTTCCGACAAAATTCAGTGGAAGTTGCTTTAAGAGCCGGAACGCCTCGCGCGTCAATTCGTTTCCTTTGCTCTCTTCCTCGCCGATCGAAAGCAATCCCACCCGGGGACGCCGCGTTCCGAACATGCTGCGAAAATAAATCTCGCCCATGACCGCAAATTGTTCGAGATTCTGCGGCGTGCAGTCGACGTTCGCCCCGACATCTAGGAGTTCCGCAACCGTGCCCAAAGCTGTCGGAAAAACTGCCGCCAACGCGGGCCGATCCACGCCGGAAATCGCCCCCAGCACCATTTTTGCCGTGGCCATCGCCGCTCCGGTATTGCCTGCGGTGACGAAACCTTGCGCGCGTCCATCACGCACCAGTCGAACGCCGACGCGCATTGACGAGTCGCGTTTGGCGCGCACTGCCTGCACCGCCTTATCATCCATAGTGATGACTTCGCTGGCGTGCACGATTTCTATTGGTAGATTTGCGGCCGCAGAATAACGCGATAATTCGCTTTGAAGAGAAGGCTGCGGACCGACCAGCAGCACATGAACGCCGTAATTCCGCGACGCCTGAATAGCCCCTTCAATCTCAGGTTTTGGCGCCCGGTCAGAACCCATTGCGTCCAAGGCTATGACGCTTGGCATGGGAATGTGAGACTAACTCGATTCCTCGACGTTCAACACTTCACGGCCCTTGTAGAAACCGCATTTAGGACAAGCGTGGTGAGGCATCTTGCGTTCATGACAATTGGGACACTCGGAAAGCGAGTGACTGGTTAAGAAGTCGTGGGCGCGCCGTGTGCTGGTGCGTTTCTTCGAATGTCTGCGTTTGGGATTAGGCATCAGATTCCTTATAAAGCGTGATACTGCTCACAACCGATCGATTGGAAACTATAATTTGTTGCGAATATCTTTGAGCACCGACCAGCGCGGATCGTCAAACGGTTCCGCGCACGAGCACTGATCATTGTTCATATTCTTGCCACAATGCGGGCACAGGCCTTTGCAGTTTTCGCGGCAAATCGCCCGCAGAGGCAGTTCGAGCAAAACCTGCTCACGAAGGGCATCCTCGAGAAGCAAGCCCTCCCCTTCATAGTAGCCGATTTCGGCTTCGGCAGCGGTCACCGATAACTCGGACCGGCCAGCATCCGAACCCAGGGGCCTATATAGCAGATCGAACTTCCGATTCACCTGTTGAACCGCAGGCTCGAGGCATCGCGCACAATCCAACTGAAAAATACCATCCACATCCCCGGTTATGCGGATATCTTTGATCTTCTGATGCTTCCCGTGATGCTCTTCGACCAACTGCGCCCGGCCAGAAGCATGCAAAAAGGTTTTCTGCCGGATATCCTCGCCGAAATCTATGATCCCGGGGCGCAGCTCTTCTTCAAAATCAATGGGATGGAGTTCCAACTCCTTAATTTCAATCAACATTAGACCCTCGCATTGCGACTAGAGCAAAGGCCACCCAGAGGAGCCCGAAACAACATTCACCAGCAAATTAAAGAATAAAGGTGCGTGTGAGACGTGTCAAGGAACGCGGCCGCGACAAAATGGTTTCGGCGGATGCGGCGGTTGTGACCTGTTATTGTGTTCTGAATATCTCAAAAAACATGAGCGTGGACAGCAATCATGTTACTTCCTTGAACCCACGGACTGGCGCCGCGAGGATGGCTGAGTGGAACCTCTGGTTTCGACAGCACACAAAGGCCTGCGCCGCGGCGATTTTGATTTTGGGATTTCTGGCGCGAGTTTGGGCCGCGACCGGAACTTTTGTGAACCCTGACGAAGCTCAGCACTTCCTGGTAGCTAACCGGTCATCGTTCGCACTGGCCTACAAGTCGAGCTTGACCCTTGCCCATCCTCCGCTCCTGATCATAGCCCTCTATTACTGGCGAAGCGTTTTCGGAAGCTCAGAGTTTTCTATCCGAATGGTTTCGGTGCTGGCCGGGAGTTTATTTTGCTGGGTCTTTTACCGATGGTTAACCAGCATTCTCGGGGAACAAATTGCGCTGATTAGCCTCATCTTTGTCAGCTTACTTCCACCTTTAGTTTTTCTATCCGCTCAGGTTCGCCAATACTCACTGCTGCTACTTTTTCTCGCTTTGGCTGGATATTTTTTCGAAGCCTCACTGGCAAATAATTCGTTGCTCCAAATGCTGCTCTTCTCTTTGTCTCTATATTTGGCCATGCTGTCTCATTACTCGGCATTTTTCTTTGTGGCGGCAATGGGCATTTATGCGCTATCGCGTTTCATATATCAACGCTTCCCGCCGCGCGTGATAACTGGGTGGGTCGTGGGACAAATCGGAGGATTGGCGCTTTTTATTTTTTTGTATCTCACCCACATTTCTAAACTAAAAGGAAGTTCCCTTGCGGGAGAGGCGACGGAGGGATGGCTGCGACGCTCTTATTTTCATATTGGGCAGGATAACTTTTTACTTTTCATCCTGGGCCGCACCTTTGGTGTATTTCAATATATTTTCGGAAATCTGGCCGTTGGCGACGTAATGGGATTGTGTTTCTTCGCCGGAATGCTATTTCTTCTTAAACGGCGAAACGACAAAACGAAAACGGCGCCCACAGGACGCCAACTAGCTATTTTATTCACGCTGCCTTTCTCTCTTAATTGCGCTGCTGCGTTAGTGGGAGCGTACCCCTACGGAGGAACCAGGCATTCGGCTTTCCTGGAGATTTTTGGCGCGGCTGGAGTTGCCATTTTTCTGATTGGAATTTGCCGGCGCCATCGCGCGGGGTCGGTTGCCATGGCTATTGTTATCGTCGGGGTCTGCGCCATATTTGGAAAATTGCATCAGCCCTACATGACTCGAGCCGATCAGAGCCCAGTTCAAATGGAACGGTCGGTAGCATTCATACACCAGCAGATTCCTCGTTCCGCGCCTATTCTGATTGATGTGCAGACTCGCATGTTGCTGGGCTATTACCTTTGCCGCCAGCAGCAGGATTCCGCGGAATCCCCACATCAAGACCTTGAGGTGATCGATTGCGGAGGGTACCAGTTGATTACCGCAAATCTTTGGCGGTTCGATGCTGCGACCTTTCAGAAATACTGGGACGAGATGATTCGCACTTACGGTTTCAAACCGGCGGACACCGTGTGGGTAATTCAGGAAGGCTGGGACGTCGGGATTCCGCAACTGAAACCGTTTGCGACCTTCCCGGAATTTAGACACCTGCAAGTTACTTCCTTCGGACGCAATATTCAATTGCTTAAAGTCACTGTCGGCGATCCGCTAAGGATGTCTAGGTCCGCCTCTGGTATGTCGGAAGCCGTTCCTCGGGGGATGCGAACTACCAGTCTTTGAAATCATCTTGAGCTTGCGAAGGATCTGGCGTGGAGCTGCAATACCTTGGAGCGGTTAGTAGGCCATCTTCACGAAGAGGCGAACTTACTCGATGCTCAGAAGTTTTTGCGAGGCCATCTGGGCGATTTCGCCGGATGGGTTTTCTTTCTGAACTTCTTGCAGAATGCGTTTCGCTTCCGCGGACTGACCTGCCGACTGGTAAGTATCAGCCAGAGCCATTTGAGCAGTCGCCTTGCTAACCGTCCGCGTAGGCTTGTCTACAAGTTTCTTGTATATGTCGATGGCATCTTTCGTCCGATTATTTTCGCGGTAAAGGGAGGCCAGAGCAAAATCGGCAAGCGAGGCAACGTCTTTGTCATGCAGCCCGGCGACATCTTTGAATTCGCTTTCGGCCGCGCTATTTCCAAGGCTCGCATCGGTCACGGCAACGAAGTAGCGGGCGAAGTCCGCGGTATGCGTGTGCGGATATTTGTCGACAATCGTTTGAAACTGCTTGTGTGCGAGGTCCGCACGTTCATTGTCGGAACCGAACGTGGGATACTCCGGTTGAACGGGTGTACCGGCTGGGCGCAGCGGAGTCGCAAGAGTGCGCACGGCTTGATCCATTTCGAGGCTGGCCTGTTCGTTCCGCTGGTTCATGTAATACCAACTGCCCGAGGCCGCGAGAATGAGAACGATTAGAATTGCCACCGCGATCGCCAGCTTGGCTTTATGCTCGGCGCTCCAATGGACGGTCGCTTCCGCGGCTCCAATCGTGACCCTGTTAAACCTATCTTGTTTTAATTGATGGCGGGTTTCTGCTCGCACTTACTTCCTTCCGACCAGGCGGTGGGCTGGCAAACAGTCAGTCTATCAGGGAGAATTCACGAGCGTCAAAGATTCGCCGCCGCGATTGTTCATGGATCGATATCATGGCCTGCTTATCAGAAGCCCCCACTTCTGACGTCTAAGAGAGCGCCAGATGGCAGCGCACAATCGCGGTGGTGAATTCGCGAGTCAAGCGGCCATGAAAAGGTCGCAGTTTCGCGATCGGTATAAGTTCGAGATTAATAGTGTTGAAGGCGCTCTCCTCCACTATTTTTTCAAATCTTCTTATCGTCATCTGATTTAATCCACCCGCGACTTCGTTGAATCGGGTTGCGCCGTCGGCCTTGAATGTCGATCGCCATCGAATAAGAGCTTCTTCGCTGAATAGGATATGCGCCCAGGGAAAAACAGAAAACAGATGTCCGCCCAGGGGGTGATACCAGGTGGGACCGAAACTGATGAGTACTTCTCCCTGGGGTTTCAGGAGCGTGCTCATTACATGCAGTATCGCCGCGGGATCGGCGAAATGCTCGAAGCTATCGATCGAAACAATAATGTCCGCACGCTCCCCGGTAGCCGATGCAAAGACGCAATTATCTTGCACGCCGGAGTCAATCGCCTTGCTTCGTGCGATCTCTAAAACTTCTTCGCGATTATCGATACCGATGACTCGGTTGGCTCCGACGTGCACCATTTCGAGCGCTTCTGCGCCTTCGCCGCAGCCAAAGTCAATTACGGTTTTGCCCGCAATCTTGTTGAGGAATGCATCCCCTAAAAGAATTCCCAGCTTTGATTTGTTCTGGTATGCGCTTCCGCTGCAACTATTCGGCGCTGTGGGACTGATTCGCCGCAGAACTTTATATTGGAGACTTGTCCACATCGCGCGCGCTTGTCGGGATTATCCCACGGCTTTCGCTTTGCGGGAACACAGCGCCTCAACAATAAGGAGGAAGCAAATTGATGACCGATTCAGTTTTGGCGAAGGAGCGCTGATACTCAGTTGGGAACTTCTTCCAATTGTCCCTGTTCGAGCTTTTCCTGGCACTCTATGCAGTGCCTTGTCCACGGCACTGCCTCGAGTCTCTTGGCATTGATCTCTTTGCCGCAGGAAATACATTCCCCAAACGAATTGTCTCGCATCCGGGAGAGCGCGCCATCAACCATGGCGAGGAGCTGGCGGTCATTATTACTCTGATGAAATAGAAATTCCTTGGTATAGGAACTGGCAGCGCGGTCGGCTATATCTTGTGCCGAGTCCTCATCGACGCTGCGGCCATCCTGCTCAATGCGGCTGACCATGCGGCGCAGTTCTTCCTGTCGGGTTTCCAGCCGTTTCTTGAAATGCTCTAACTTTTTCTTGTCCATTGAATGCTCTTTGTTGCCTGATGCGATCCCTTATGAGAAAAGTTTGTAATGCTCAAAATAAGATGCGTCAAACGCTATGGTGGATTCCAGAGCGGGCCAAAAATTTGCGGACTGCTAATGACAACCTTCAATGACTAGGCGCCGGAATGATATTCCCTACTGCGGGAGGATTTTGTGGCGCTGTCAGCAGCGCTTTTACTGAATCCGGTAATTTATTCGCGTTTGCGAGCAGAAGACTTACCTGCCACATTTGGTCCTGCGACAGAGACTGATTAAAAGCGGGCATTCCAGTCAGACGAATTCCATTCGCAACCTTCCAATAAGTTTCGCCGGGCTCGTCGTCTGTAACGCCCATGCCTTGCAAAAGTTTCGGCGGACGGGGAAACATTCCCTTCGCTATGGCGCCGGGATTCCCATCGGAAAAACTGTGGCACACTGCACAGTTGTCGCGATAGATCTGGGCGCCGGCCCGGTACGCCGACTCATCGGCAGCCATGGGAACGTTGTGCGGCATTTCTTTCGCCACGCGCGCGTCAAGCGCTTTGTGCGCGAGCATTTTCTCAAAAGGCATCGCCTGAGCCGCGGTGGCCACCGGCGCGGACCCCGAGACGAAGTAGAAATAGACTCCAAGCGGGATGGCGATCAAACCCAGGATAAGACCTGCCAGAAATTTCAACGTCGCTACCTCAGAAATTAAAATTGGAAGACAAAGTTTACACCTAAGCTTTGCTACCTCGCCACGATCCCCATGACGATTCGGGCCAAGGCGGACATCCCGATGTGGGACGCAACGAATCATTTATCCGCGGGCGTCGCACCGAATCAAACGAAGCGGAGCATAATTGCTGGTGATGATGTCCAGAATCCTTCTTCACCACGCTGCCTTTTTTATCGTTTGCATCGTTGGTTGGGCGCTATGCGCACATTCTCAGGCAAGGAGCGTTGCCACGTCTTCCGCAGTGCCTTCTGAGGTCAAATACCCGCTGGGATACGTGAATTCGGTAAGCCGTCCGCCCGATTTTGGGTCGGCAATGCTATGGGGAATTGCGGTCGCCGATACGCGGGTTCCAGGATACGAATCCGCCGTAGTCGAGATAGCGTCAACCCAACTCTCCTGCCTGGTTGACGGGAAAACCGTAATTTTGAATGACGATGCCGGCAACGTTCGAGGAGGGCTTTATCAGCGTCATCCATGGTTCGCTACTGACAATCACGAACCGATATCGCTGCGGTACTCCGGCAACATCGTCTTACTCGACGTAGGCCAGCGTAGTGATCGCATCTGGCATTTTTGGAGCGCTTCGCCGCGGGCAACATTGCCAGACGGAAAACTTGCAGGATGCACCGTGCGGGTACGCGCCAAGATTTCGCCGGGAGCACTGCTGCAAATTGGCATGGATTACTGGCGCTCAGCCACGATCTCTTATGGCCCGGGCGGAAATAATCACGAAGCCGGCGCCAGCAAGTGGTATTTTCCGTCGCCGCAGTGGCAGGACGCTGTTTTCACGGATGTTATAACTCCCCAGTTTTAGCCATTTGAGCGATTCCCCCGTGCCATAGTTGCTAGAATGTAATGCCTCTCCTTTTGGCACTGAAACACATTGCAATGCAGTTCACGGAACATTTCGATGTCGTTGTAGTTGGCGCTGGACATGCCGGGTGCGAAGCCGCGATGGCAGCCGCGCGCATGGGATTGAATACTGCCCTGTATACGCTGAACGCCGACCTGATCGCGCAAATGTCGTGCAATCCTGCAATCGGCGGCATTGCCAAGGGACATCTTGTTCGCGAGGTCGATGCGCTCGGCGGCATCATGGGGGAAATCACCGACGCCGTCGGCATCCAGTTCCGGCTGCTGAATACCTCACGCGGACCGGCGGTGTGGTCGCCACGAGCGCAATGTGATAAGCAAGCCTATCGGCTTAAGATGCGCGAGGTTCTCGAATCGCAGCCGAATCTGAAAATCAAGCAAGCCGAAGTAGCGGATTTGATCATCGAAAGTCACGTGGGGACAGCCGCCCCCGGCTGTCCATCCGGGCAGAGCCCGGAGGGGGCCAGAACTATCCGCGGCATTCGTCTGCGCGATGGACGCACCGTGGGCGCCGAAGCGGTAATTATCACGACTGGCACTTTTCTCAATGGACTGATCCATTGCGGCGAGCAGCAATATCCGGCAGGCCGCTCCGGGGAACCCGCCGCGGTGCTTCTCGGAGAATCGCTCAAGCAGTTGGGACTACGGGGATGCAGGTTGAAGACCGGCACGCCTCCACGCCTCGATGGCCGCAGCATCGACTGGTCAAAATTCCAGTTGCAGCCCGGCGACGCCGACCCCACGCCCTTTAGTTTTCGCACGAGGCGCGTGGCGCATCACGATTCGCAAATTCCCTGCTACATCGCCTGGACCACGCCTGAGACGCATCGCATCATCCGCGAAAACGTTCATCGTTCGCCGATGTATAGCGGGCAAATTCAATCGATTGGTCCGCGATATTGTCCTTCGATCGAAGACAAGATCGTAAAGTTTCCCGACAAAATTACGCATCAGCTTTTCCTCGAGCCCGAAGGAATTAATACGCACGAAATTTACGTGAACGGAATGAGCACATCTTTGCCAGTTGAAGTTCAGATGGAGATTTTGAAGTCGATCCCAGGACTTGAATTGGCGGAGATGCTGCGCCCGGGATATGCGATTGAATATGACTCGATTGATCCCACCGAACTTGATCGCTCTCTGGAGACTAAGAAAATTTCGCGATTATTTCTGGCCGGACAAATCAACGGCACCAGTGGATACGAAGAGGCTGCGTGCCAGGGTCTAATGGCAGGCATTAACGCCGCGCTAAGAGTAAAGAACGAGCCACCCTTTATTCTCGACCGCACCGAAGGCTACACCGCAATTCTGATTGACGACCTGATTTCAAAGGGCACCAACGAGCCTTACCGCATGTTCACGTCGCGCGCCGAATTTCGCCTGCACTTGCGGATCGACAACGCCGACCGCCGCTTAACTCCGCACGGTCGCCGAATCGGGCTGATTTCAAATTCCGCGTGGGAAGATTATCTGGCGAAGCAGCAAAGAATGGAATCGCTAAAAGAATTGTTGAACAAAACGCGGCTGACACCGCCAATGCTGGAAAAGATCGCGAGCATCGCTCCTATCCGCGTAGGGACAGCCGCCCACGGCTGTCCAGCCGAGCAAAGCTCGGCAGTCGATCTCTCGTCCGCAACGGGCCAAACCTGCGCCCAACTGCTCAAGCGCCCGGAAATAACCATAGAAAATCTGGTCCCCGTGCTTCGCAATATCGAGACAACGCTGTTCAGGGAAGAAGCAGGGAACGATGAAGACAGAATTTCTTCCGCGCTGCGAAACGAACTCAAAGCCGTAGAAACCGAAATAAAATACGAAGGCTACCTATTGCAACAGGACAAGGCCATCCAACGCCTGAAGAAGGCCGAGCAGCGCGCCATTCCTGATTGGTTCGATTATGCCGCCATCAGCGGTTTGTCTAGAGAAATGCAGGAAAAGCTATTGCGCGTGCGGCCCCGCACGCTCGCTCATGCGCAAAGAATTCCCGGCGTCACCCCCGCCGCGGTGTCATTGGTAAATATATTCATCGAAATTCAGAGCCGGCACCGTGAGCGGTCCGCTGTGCAGTTGTTCTAAAATCAGCTTACGGGTGTTATGCCCTTCGGTTAACATAGTCGGATATGAACAGGAACGGAATATTAGCGGTAGTCTTTGCGGTACTAATCGCCTCCGTGGCGTGGTCGCAGGATTTAGCTTCGGAGCTACGTCCGCCGAAGGGCGCCAAGTACGCAATCGTCGTATTCGAAGATCTGCAATGTCCCATGTGCAGAATCACGGCGCCACTGTTAAAACAGGCGTCCAAGACTTACAAAATTCCGCTGGTTATCCACGACTTTCCCTTGCCGATGCACAATTGGTCGTTTGAAGCCGCCGTGGCCGCGCATTACTTCGACTCGCATTCCAAAGAGCTGGGCGTTGAATATCGCGATTATATTTATGAACACCAACTCGAAATCAATCCGCAAAATCTACGCGCTTTTTCCGACAAATTTGCCGCCGATCACAAGATGACTCTGCCCTTCGTGATCGACCCACAAGGGAAACTGGCCGCGGAGGTCAAAGCCGAGCGTGATATGGAGGCCAAGATCGGAATCCACCAGACCCCGACCATTTATATCGTGAGCAATAAGCCCGGCGGCAAGCCTTACGTCGAAGTCACTGATCGCACCCAGTTATTTCAGACCATCGACGCCATGGAGCGGGATTAGCTTTCTAGATTCATCATTCCCCAAACCTGAAACTGATCCGAACTTAGGGGCCTGCGCAACCTCCCTTTAAACCGTCTGCTATGATCTGCGGTCATGGAAGCGGAGTCGCACCTGGAAGGACAATCAGTCTCCCATTACCGCATAACTCACAAGCTCGGCGGCGGTGGAATGGGGGTCGTGTATCAGGCGGAAGATACTCAACTTGGCCGCTTGGTTGCTTTGAAGTTTCTGCCTGACGACGTAGCACATGATCCGCAGGCTTTCGAACGTTTCCGCCGCGAAGCGCGCGCTGCGTCTGCGCTGAACCATCCCAACATCTGCACGATTTACGAAATCGGAGAGCACCAGGGGCGTCCCTTTATTGCAATGGAGTATTTGGATGGGCAGACCTTGAAGCAGACCATCTTGGCTCGCCCGCTGGAAACGGAACGGCTGTTGGATCTGGGAATTGAAATTGCGGACGCGCTCGATGCCGCGCATTCCAAGGGAATCGTTCACAGGGATATCAAACCGGCGAATATTTTTGTGACTGCGCGCGGCCATGCCAAGATTCTGGATTTTGGTTTAGCGAAGATGAATGCGACTTCGGGTCCTGTATCTGCGGAAGCCGGCACGGTTACTGAAGAGCATCTGACAAGCCCGGGCAGCACTCTGGGAACGGTGGCTTATATGTCGCCGGAGCAGGCTTTGGGCAAGGACCTTGATTCCCGCACCGATTTGTTTTCGTTTGGCACTGTGCTGTACGAAATGGCCACGGGCACGCTGCCATTTCGTGGAGATACTTCTGCAGCGATTTTTAATGCAATTCTGAGCAAGGCGCCGACTGCTGCATCCCGCTCGAACCCGGACATTCCTCCCGATCTCGAGCGGCTTATTGATAAAGCTTTGGAGAAAGAGCGCGACATTCGCTACCAGAGCGCCGCGGAAATTCGAGCCGATTTGAAGCGGCTGAAGCGTGATACCAGTTCCGGCAAGGTGACGGCCGCGGCTGCGGTTGCGGCGACCCCAGTGCGTAGGAAAACGCCGGTCGCGCTCTGGGCTGGCGCCGGCGTTGCGATTCTGATTCTCGGTTTACTTGCTTTCCGGTACTTCGTTCCAATGCAGCCGCCCCGAGTCACCGGCTCAACCCAGATTACCCACGACGGCAATCCCGGCTGCTGCGCCGTCACCGACGGTTCTAGAATTTACTTCAATCGTTTCCCGTCGGACTTGGACACTTCGTTGGCGCAAGTCTCATTGGACGGCGGCGACGTTCTCGAAAGTCCACCCCCGATCAAGCAGTCTCGAATTCAGGGCATCTCCGCCGACCACTCGCAGCTTCTCATCGGATCCGGCGCAGAGGGCGGAATTAACAATCTGCTTTGGACCTTCCCTTTGCCCACCGGCTCGCCCCGCCGATTGGGAAGCATTACAGTGGACACCCGATACGGCGTGAAATGGTCGCGCGATGGTCAGAGCCTAGTATTTTCCAAAGGCTCCGAGCTCTGGCTCGCAAATGGTGACGGCAGTCACCCGGCTCGCATTTTGACCGTCCAGGGCCACCCGGGATATCCCGCGCTTTCTCCAGACGGCAAGCGCATTCGATTCACCCAAATTGATGACGCTACCCACACCTACGCTCTCTGGGAAGTCCGGCCCGACGGCTCTAATCTTCATCCGCTCTTGCCGGGCTGGCATACGCCGCCGCATGAGTGCTGCGGCATCTGGACGCCCGACGGCCGGTACTTCCTTTTTCAAAGCACGGTTCACAACGATAATTTTGGCGATGTCTTCGTCTTGCCGGACTCGCCCGCTCTGTTTCGCAAATCGGCGACCGCGCCGATTCAGTTGACCTTTGGCCCCTTAGAGTTCGGCCTTGCCGGGCTCACTCCCGACGGTAAGCGATTGATCGTCGGAGGCTACGATCAACGCGCCGAGCTGGTGCACTACGATCCCTCATCAAAACAATTCGTTCCTTTCCTCGGAGGTCTGGGCGCTTATGACGTGGCCTTCTCCCACGACGGCAAGAACATCGCATACGTCAGTCTTCAGGACGAAACATTGTGGACCAGTCAGGCCGATGGCAGCCAGAAAATCCAATTAACTTACCCTCCCGATCATGCCGCACTTCCCCGCTGGTCCCCAGATGGAAAGCAGATTGTGTATATGGGTTCGGCGATGGGAAAACCGTGGAAGGCTTACGAGATTTCGGCACAGGGCGGGACGGGCGAGGAGTTACTACCCGGCGGCACGACCGAAGGGGATCCAGCGTTCTCCCCCGACGGCACTCGCATAATTTTTTCGACAGGAGAACCATCGGGACAACGGAATTCCGAAATCAGAACCATGGATGTGGCGACTAAACAGATCACAACCGTTCCCGGTTCCAACGGCATGTTCAGTCCGCGCTGGTCTCCTGATGGACGTTATCTGGCTGCTCTCGACTTCGAGGAGCGATCCAAGACTATGCTGATTTTCGATTTTCAAACCGGCAAGTGGTCGAACTGGGCGACCGATCCTGTGTACGTTGGATATCCTGCCTGGACTCCGGACAGCCGTTACGTCGAGTACTCAACCATTACCGAGACCAAGCGGATCAAAGTCGGCGAAACTCATCCCGAGACATTGTTCACGTTCAAAGAATTGCGGCAGTATTCCACTCCGGACTTTGGCGCCTGGAACGACAACGCCCCCGACAGCTCCCGCATGTTTCTTCGTGATGTCAGCACGGAAAACCTGTACACCCTGGACGTCGATTTCCCATAGGCGCGGCTACGCGGCTATCCTCGCTCGAAGGCATATTTCTTTTCGATTTCGGATAGCGCGGTTTGCATTTCGGCTTCGAACTTTTCTTTTTGCGCCATCAGCATCGCGTTGGCCGACGCATATTCGCCTTCGAGCGTCATGAGTCCTTCTTCTTTCAACTTGCCGGCAATCTCGAGGATGTGATCGAGTGTGGCTTCCACGTAGAGAGCCTCTAACGGGTCGGCGACTAATACGGGACCTTGCGCCACCAATGTTTGCCAGTAGACTTTTCTCAGCAGCAGCCGCGAAATTTCATCGTCCGAAGTCTTTCCGAATACCCATTTATTATTTCTGAAATCGTAAAAACGGCTGGAGAAATGAACTGGGACCATCTTGCCTGACTTCACGAACTCGATCTGCCGCCGGTCAATCTGTTTACGCACCGCGTTAATCACCGGACCCTCAATGTCGTCAGGTTCGATAGACTGCAACACCTCGCGCACGGTAACGGAGAGATTGACGGCAACGGGCGCATGTAGTCCCTCTGAATTTTCCAGGCGAACATCCCCATGCAGCACCCAGAAATCCGCCCCAGAGGTGGACTTGTGAAACGGCCATTCGAACTGAAACGAAAGTGGAAGGCCGCTCAGCGTGGGATAAATCTTTATTGCTGGCGATCCGGGAATTTCAGGCATGGCACCGAACTCCGCTCCTTCACCTGGAACTAGGATGATAGCTCAGATCAACGCTGGAGAAAGACAATCCGATCTAGCCAGTTCCAGCTTTTGGATGCCTTGATGAGTTCGCTGAGCGCTCGGATCAGGGCGCCGATGTCTGATGGCGAAATTGTTTTCTCATCGACGAAAATAACTCCGCCGTGGGACCGTTCTTCTTCGGCCCAAATCTTGAGGAGCGGCGGGATTGTTTTGCGGTCATAAGTAACCAACGTCAAGCCGTGCCGGGCGGCCTCTTGCAGACAAATGGAGTCATCTCGTCCGAGAAAGGCCCCGCCTTGCCATTCGCCGATATAACGAATCTCCGGTTTGGGATTTCCATGGGTCAAACCCGCCGCGACTTTAGGCGAGATATGCTCATCGAGAAGGAGTCTGAGCATTTCGGCGTTTCGCCGCCTTGTTGGATAGTCTCTTGCGAACTTTGAAGATTGTGGCTTGGGGCAATATTCTCTTCAAGGTTTCAAAGCCCACGGCTTCGTTCTCTTCGATTGCTTGATCGATTTCTTCCGAAAACGCTTCGGCGTAGTGGACGGCAGCTTTTACCTTCGCTTCAGGCCATTCAAGATACTTCGCCACCGATGGCACATCGTTCTCATAGCTGCGGAAAAGCATGATTACTTCCCAGACCGCGAGAGTGCTGCCTTGAATATACGTCTGCCGGCCGGCAGTCGAATCGCGAAAGTCGATGAATGCAAACTCCGAGCGGCGCAAGCCTTCCTCAACGAGGCGGGCACTGGCGTCGCTGGCCGTCCATCCGTGACGGTGCGCCAGGCGCTTAAGCCGCTTTCCGGCGTCGGCTGGAAGGCGCATGCTGACGACGATGGAGTTCAATGAAACCACTAGACCTTTTTCTTTTTCCGCTCTTTACAATTGTAATCTATGTAAGCATTGTAACTAAAGCTTTTTGTTATCCCGACCGTATCTTAGATGAAGCAACTATCTGGCTCGATAAATTTCGCGGACCAGTCCTCGCAGGGCTTTTGTAAATCCCCGGTCCGAAGCTCTTGGAAGACTGTCCCATCGGTTGCTTTCTACGGCCTCCCTCAAGGACCAACCGAGGTGAACCGCGCTTGAAATCGCCGATGCAAGCTCCAACTTAGCCAATTGCTTAGACCATTCTGAGTAAGCGGGACTTTGCTTAAGCGCTACCAGAATTTCAACCACAACGAGCTTAGTATCCTCGTCTGGGGCGACTTCACCTGCCAAGTTTAGTTCCTTGAGCACCGCATCGACTACAACAGACATTAGTCTCGCCGGGTCGCGCTGCGGCGGCGTTTGCTCGCCACAAGAGCCACATGTACGGTCGGGATCTTTAATCGGATTGAGGCAGTTCTCGCAACGGTTCATTTTTTGAGATTTCTTTATGCCCTTAAGGTGGGACGGCGGTCACCACAGCAAACGGCGCGGGACGCCGACAAACGTACTCATCGCCAGGCACGATAGCTAGCGAACCGGCAGGTGCTTAATACGTAGGCAGCTGGACCTGTAAGCCGAATTCTGTCCGCGGGATTGCTCCCGCGGGACGGTCATTCCTCTGGGCCGCGCATTACTGCGAGGCTCAAGCGACCTACCCGGAGGTTGTGACGCGCCGAGCCAGCACGGGTTTCGCCGTCGCTCCAGACTCTCGATACGACAAGAATCCGCAGCGACGGCGAAACGTCCCTCCCTATTTGGTCTTGCTCCGTGTGGGGTTTGCCATGCCCGCCGCATTACTGCGGCAGCGGTGCGCTCTTACCGCACCTTTTCACCCTTACCCTGGCGTTGCCGCTGGGGCGGTATATTTTCTGTGGCACTAGCCGTCGAGTGAACTTGAATCCACTCTCCCGGACGTTATCCGGCACACTGCTCTGCGGAGTTCGGACTTTCCTCCCTCAACACTTGACGTGAAGAGAGCGACCGTCCGGTCCAACTGCCAACGGTTCGATTATATGTCAGCGCCTGGTTACGGTTTGGCGAGGCCCAGGAATGACTCAAGTTCGCACAAAGAGAATCGCCGCTGCTCCGCTCCGGAGGAGCTACAATCCCTGCATGCGGAGCTGCGACATGTCTAAAACAATTGCTTGTGTGGTGGTTCTCTGTGTGGTCACAGCGGCTGGTTCCGCGCAAACGTCCAAGCCGCGACGCGACGTAGACCTCACCGCAAAGGATGGCACGAAATTACGAGGAAGTTTTTTCCCCGCGCCTCAATCCGGACCGGGAGTGCTGTTGCTGCATCAATGCAATCGCGATCGAAGAGTATGGGACGGGTTAGCCGGCAGGCTGGCCGCGGCTGGAATCAATGTATTCGCCTTCGATTTACGAGGATTTGGCGAGAGCGGTGGGGATCGTTATGACAAGCTCACGCCGCAACAGGAAGGGCAGAACGAGTTACAACTTTGGCCCGGTGATATCGATGTCGCATTTCACTATTTGGTCTCGCAGCCTGGGGTGACGCGCGACATGATTGGGGTGGGCGGCGCCAGCTGTGGAGTCAATAATTCGATTCAAACCGCTCGTCGACATCCGGAAGTGAAGTCATTGGTTTTATTGTCGGGGAATACCGGTCTCGATGGCAGGCAGTTCCTTCGGGATTCCCCGAGCCTGCCCGTATTTTTCGCGGTTGCGGATGATGATGAGTTTAAACCTACAGTGCAGGCAGTTGAGTGGCTGTACACCCTCACGGCGAACCCAGGGAAGAAATTCATTCACTATGCGACCGGCGGACATGGCGCGGATATGTTCGGGGTGCATCCTGAATTGGTGGGATCGATCGTGGATTGGTATGTAACTAGTTTGATCAAGACACCGGGACGAGCGCCGGTATCGAGCGAGGCTCCAGCGATCCCTCAGGAAGTTCGAAACCTGGATTTAATCGATCAGCCCGGCGGCGCAGCGAAAATGATGCAGATTTTAGAACAGGCTCGCCGACAGGATCTCAAAGCGAATCTTTTTCCCGAGGGCGTGGTCAACATAATCGGATACGAGCATCTGCAATCAGGGGACACCAAAGGCGCGATCGAAATCCTAAAGCTTAACGCTGCTGCCAATCCGAATTCGGCGAATGTTTACGATAGCCTTTCCGACGCCTATCTCGCCGATGGACAGAAAGACCTGGCACGCGAAAACGCAATAAAAGCGCTGGAAATTTTGCCTTCAGACACAACCGATCCCGAACAGCTTCGCAACGGCATCAAGGCCAGCGCCGAACAAAAGCTAAAGCAACTCGGGGACAACGCAAAATAACGTCCCCATTCTGTGGACGGGTAAACTCGGGTCGTCTTCTGGTATCCGCTATAACTGAGGAGTGAATTCGTGCCTTTGAATAGAACCCGTACACTTTTGCTCTTCGCACTATCAACCGGCGTCATTTCATCGTCAGGTCAGGCCGCCCCCGGGAACCCCGCCCTCGACACTCACGCGCCGCCAAAACTGTTAACCCGAAAATATCAGGAGGGAGAAAAAATCTCTTATCACATGAAGGCTTCCAACCAGGACCAGCGCGGGACGCTGCGTTATGAAATCGAGGCTACCGGCGTTGTAAAAAAGAACGCCGCCGGACAATTTGTCGAAGACCTCGGCTGGTCAAAGTTAATCGTGAATGACCTACCGAAGGTGCTGTCGGAGGCGAGCACAAATTTCAGGCAGTCGCTTTCTCTCGATCCCGGATATACGCTGACGGTCCCGAATCTCAGCCAGGTTGATCCGATCCTGATTGGGCCAATTACCGATCTGCTCACGTTTTACGCGGACATGCAGGTTGCCATTGGCCAAGGCGCGCTCGCTCATGCGGGAGATCATTTTTATTTCAAGCACGGCACACCCAACTCATGGGCAGATGGCAATTATGCATTGATCGGCGAGGATTCGATCGACTTTGATGTAACCCTCGATGCATTGGACCCCGCGACTAAAATCGCGACACTGACGGTGCGCCATGTGCCTCCGCCGCAGCCCGAAGTAAAGCTCCCCGTGCCATGGATGCGTGCGCCGGTAGCCGACACGCCGAACAACTGGGTTCAGGTATCGAGGAACTTTGCCTCCAAGGGCGCGAATGACAAATATGCCGCGGCGGTGGGAAAGGAGACTTTCGAGGTAAAAATAAAGATAGACCTGGCCAGCGGGCGGATCGTGTCCGGCACTCTCGATAATCCGTTAGAGGTGCTGGAGCGCGATTGTACAGACGAAACGGCCACTACCTGCGGCAACCCGATCCGTTACAAAATCCATCGGCAGGTCGAACTTGAATGACATGGCCAAATGGTTTTTCGATTATGAGTTCATCAATGCTAGGGCGACCGCCACTATGCAGGCATGCGGGTTGCCCGGATTCTTAAGTCCGCCCGTGCCGCCGTGCGCTTCTGCAATTTTCTCCATACCTCGCAGCTTCTAGAACAGGCGTTCTTGTTTTCGCAAATTCCCGAACGCGCCAATATTCGCGAGCGCGAATGTGAAGCGGAACTGGTTCTCATTGCGAACCGAACCCAAGGCAAAGCGCCGGTACTCTAAATCTACTCCGCAGCAATCCCAGTTGTAGGCGGTCTGGATCGACCCGTATTGCAGCGCGTATAAATTGGCATCGAAGCCGATGTTAGCGGCGCCACTGAATCCGCGCTTGTTAGGATGTCCATATCCCAGCACCACGCGGAACTGATTGTAAGACTGCTCAGATGTTGCGCTGGTCAGGCCCGGGATAACATCGCTTTGCGACACAACTCCACTAGCGGCCTGAAGAAATGCGTCGCCACCGCCCAGCGTAACTTCGCCGAAGTGGTAGTTCAGCAGCGCAGTGCTGGTATTGATTTGGCTTTGCTTGAAGTCATAGTCGACGTCCCATTCGAGATCTGACCGCGCACTGGTCTGAATGCGAAGCCGCGAAATCAGCGGCGAAAGATGCGTAGGCTGGGTTAAAAAAGCAATTCCGGTCAAATCCAGAGTCGAAGTGAAAACGTTGGGGCGGCCCGGAACCAACGCCCCTCCAAACGTGGGATCGAGGAAATATTTCTGAGCCAGTTCCCAGGTAATGATCTCGCGAGTCTGCTGCCCGGGCGGGCATGCGGATGCATCGGGTTGCCTTTGCCGCTGCCAGGGTACGGAGTTCGTTGGCATGGGACCGCCGACCAACAGGGTAGGCATTCCTGCCTTGTTGGCCTGTTCGCAATTTGCGCCGGGCAGTGATACCGACTTTGCGTATAGGCGATTCACAATTGAATACTCGACTTCGTTAGTGTCGCTGAGCACATCGCGTTCGTCGAAGCGCACAATTCTGTCGAAGTTATTGATCCCGGTTACGTAGTTGTAAACAATGCGCGGCTCGATGACATGCTTCCATTTGCGTCCCAGCGCTTGACCGTCGAAGACTTTTTCGAGCGAAGGCGGCCTGACCTCGACGGTTGCCACCAAAGCTTTCCGGTCTATCACGCTCGATCTGGGAGTGCCCACTTCACCGAAGGCTAAAAGCTGTTCGGTGTAGAGCGTATCGCGGACTCCGGCATCCGCACGAATCGACCAGCCATCCAGCTTCAGCGGAAGAGACACATGGGGCGAGGCATCAAAGCGGCCGACCAGCGGGGCGGTGCGGAATCCCGGTTCACTCCTTGAAAGGCCCTCGGCCGCGCCATCGTAAGACCAGTAAAACGGCGACTTCCCGATTTCGTGGTCCACGCTGGAAAGATCGAGTCCGGGCGCATGCAGAATGGTGATCAAATCTCCCGGCGTAGTGCTTTCAAAATTTTGATAGCGCCGCACCGAGAAGTTATAGAAATAGCCTCCGGTCGTATTCGACAAGAACGCGTCCGACTTGACTTCCGAATTCACCGCTTGCGTAAAAACGTCATTAAATGCGAGGCGGAATACAAAAGAATTTAGATAATCGATGTCGGCTACTCCCCGAAAGTTATGTGCAAAGGTATCTTCGCCATTGAGCAGAACTTCGGCGCCGCCTTGTTTGACCCCGTTCAGCCCGCGATCCAGCACGCTAAAAAAGTTCACATCCAGGAACGAGTTATCGCTGGGACGAGCCCGAAAATCGCCTTGCGGCGCCCATCCGCGGGTGGAAAAATATTCCGTGCCCAGCGTAGCATCCAGGCTGCGGTTGATGGCCCAGAACACCGACTCTCCCAGAATGTTGCCTTTGGTGGACGAGCGTCCAATATTCGGGACCAGGAAACCGGTGTGCCGTGGCGATTTTTCTACCGGATGGGTAGCAAACGGAAAATAGAGAATCGGCACACCTTCTATTCGAAAGGTGCTGCGATAAATGCTGGCATTGCCGCCCACTTCCACTTTAACCTCGTGCGCATAGAACTGCCATTTGGGTTTGGGCAACTCGCAAGTGGTAATCGTCCCGTCATAAACCAGAAAATGGTCGGGTCCGGTCTTGCGCACCGTCTTGCCGCTAAACACAAATGGCGTCGATGAGGTGAGCATCAGCCGCGCTCCTTTTAACCGCATGCCGACACTACCGTGCACGTTCTCAAAACTTCCCGCTTCCGATTGCAGGTTGTACTCGCCCCGGCTGGCGCTGATGTGTTCGTCATTCGGGCCGCCGTCGAGCACCACGTTGCCGTCCATGGTCGCCTCCCCGGTATCGCGGTTATAGGTCATTTCGTCCGCGTGCAAGTCGAACGCGCCGTAATGAATTTGCGCCTTGCCGTGCAACTTCATCATCGGTCCATCTAATTCCTGAGTGATTGCGCTCCAGCTAATATCCTGTTCCATCTGTGCGTGGGGAATGTCAGGAAACGGGGAAGCGGACTCATTCGGCCGCAACTGGCTGGTAACTAACGGGGGAAGCAGTAGCAGATGACAAACGAATGCCGCCGTGATAATGAATCGAAAGCGGCACTTCATTTCAATCGTAGAAGCGTTTCGAATAAAAAAGGACACGAACTGGGATATCGGTGACCTTAGCATGCCATCGGCTCGGTGGCAAAGTGCCTGCCTAGACTTCTTATCCATGGCAATGAAACCCAGATTTGAACTCGACGATGGTGATGGAATCCGAGGCGAATGTTCGGCTTCTGAATCCTCTGATGCGACTGAGGCTCGTTTTGCCATTAGCGTGGAGTGCGCCGCTCCCAAGTCATCGCGCTTCATCGTCGAAGAGCCACATTCGAACGACCGGGTTCCGGGAACGCTTCAACGTAAATGCGAGGAACTTTCGTCGCCGGGCATTAGTGATCCTTCCGCGCTCGCGCAGACACATTCAACTCAGCCGGAATTGATGGAAATGAGTTCACTGGAAACGGATGAATCGAATGGCTGGCGGCAAGAGGTAAGCACACGCTTGAGCAAATATCAGTCACGCCGCCGGCTTCGCGAGCCCCGCTATCCGTCGTTGCAATTGAAGTTTGAATCCCCCGATCCGCGCCACGTCCGGCCTGAAAATGGCGATCCCGTAACGAATACTTCAGCCCTCGCGAAAAATATCGAAGAGCCTTGGCATCGCGAAGAGCTGCCGCAAAAAAGGCGCGTGTCCTCTCCAGATATCTCGACCCGCATTCTCGAATTTCCTCGCTCGTCCATCGCCGCGCCATTCTTTTCCGAAGAACTCGCCGAGCCGGTCTTTGAGCGGCCGCGAATCATGGAAGCTCCCGAATTGGTGGCGGACACCCCCGCACTCGGCGGCATTCTTATCGAACCGGTGGAGGCCCCAGCCAGCGAAAAACGTCCCGGCTTCGAAATGCCTTTGCAAGCTGCCCGATTGACGAAACGGTTGGCGGCTTCTGTCGTAGACGCAGCAATCATTTTCGTGGGATTGGCGATTTTCGGCGGTATCTTTTGGCAGATGACGGGTTTAATTCCCCCTATCCGCGCCGCCTTTGGAATAGCTGCGGCGGTGGTTGCCATGCTTTGGGGAGGGTATCAGTATCTACTTATGGTGCATTGCGGGACCACGCCGGGGCTGCTTTTGGCCAAACTTCAATTGAGCAATTTCGATGGCACCGCGGTCCCACGAAAAATGCGGCGATGGCGAATTTTTGCGTCCCTACTTTCCGCTCTGTCGCTTGGCTTGGGATACGCGTGGTGTTTTCTCGACGAAGATCAATTGTGCTGGCACGACCGCATCACCCGAACCTACATCGCTCCAGTGGCGCCGCCGTCATCGCCTTTGTGTTAAATTTTTAAGCTCATATCTATCGTCTTGAAAAACTAATTGTCCACCCCAGTTCAAAATATGCGGCCGGCGGTCAAGGTGTTTGTCGCCACCACGGTGATGCTGACATTCATCTCGTTCTGGCGCGCGTCCGCGATTGTGCTCGCCGACCTCGCATCCTCCGCCTACTATGCTGGCGGCGACGCAGAAAAAGTCATTGGACGCAGCGCGCCCTGGTTCATCCTTGCCGTCATGCTGTTCAGCTATGCGGTGCGCGCTCTCTATATCGAGTCGAGCAGCATGTTCGTGCGTGGCGGCGTATACCGCGTGGTCAAAGAGGCCATGGGCGGTACGCTGGCAAAAATTTCCGTCTCAGCTCTGCTATTCGATTACGTTTTGACCGGGCCGATCAGCGCCGTTTCCGCGGGCCAGTATCTGGCGAGCTTCATAGAGGATATGGCCCGTTATTCGCACCATCCCTTCGTCAATTTTCCAGAAAACACGTTTGCCGCCGGCTTTGCAATGCTCATTGCGCTTTATTTCTGGTGGAAGAACATCCAGGGCATACATGAATCCAGCGGAAAGGCGTTGCAGATCATGATCATCACCACCGTCATGGTTGTGATTCTGATCGTCTGGTGCACGATCACAATTTTGAGATCGCCGATTCAGTTGCCGCCCAATCCACTGCGGCCCGGCGTTGTTCCTCTCACCAAAGAGTCCATGGGATGGCTTTACGGTTCATGGCTCAGCCATCTTACGTGGATCATCGCGTTCGTTGGATTCGGACATTCGGTCCTCGCGATGAGCGGTGAGGAAACTCTCGCGCAGGTCAATCGCGAGATTGAGCATCCGAAACTCAAGAACCTGGAAAAAACTGGCGCGGTTATTTTTATTTACAGCCTTTTATTTACCTCGCTGGTTTCATTCTTCGCGGTAATGATTATTCCGCATAGCGTTCGCCCGCAATATTTCGGGAACCTTATCGGCGGCATCGCGATGTTTTTGTCGGGTCCCACGTGGGCGCGGCTGTCTTTTCGCGCATTCGTAGTTCTGGTTGGAGTGCTGATCCTTGCGGGGGCGCAAAATACTTCCATTGTGGGCGCCAATGGCGTGCTCAGCCGCATGGCCGAAGACGGAGTACTGACCGCGGGATTTCAGAAGCCGCATCCGCGTTACGGCACCAGCTACCGCATTGTGAACCTGATCGTCATTCTTCAGGTATTCACCATCATTATTACCCGCGGCAACGTGTTCATTCTCGCCGGACTATATGCGTTCGGGGTGATCTGGAGCTTCTCCTTCATGTCGCTCGCCGTCATGGTGCTGCGCTACAAAAATCCTGGCAATCGCGAGTGGAGAGTCCCCGGCAACCTCAAATTATTTGGCAAAGAAGTCCCAGTAGGATTGTTCCTGATTTCTATAGTCCTATTTATTACTGCGCTGGTTAATCTGTGCACCAAGTCCGAAGCCACTATAGCCGGTGTGATTTTCAGCGGCGTTTTCTTCGCCATTTTCACCTATTCCGAGCATCGTGTTTCCAAAACGAATAAGGGCAAGCCTGAAGGATTGGCCCAGTTCCGCGTTTATGGAAACGAGGAACTCGGCAGCAACGAACTTGGAGTTCGTCCGGGGAATGTTTTGGTCGCGGTGCGGGATCCCAGAAATCTTTACTACCTGCGTGAGGTTCTGCGGCGCACCGATACCACGAAGCAGGATTTGGTAGTCATGACTGCGAGGCTTTACCAGCGCGAGCATTCGTTCAGCGCGCGAACCGTCTACGAAGCCAATGAGATATTCGATCACTACGAGCAGGAACTGTTCACCGCAGCCGTCACCGTCGCAGAAAAAGAAGGCCGTCCCGTATCTTTATTAGTGGTCCCCGCAGCCGATGTATTTGACGCCATTGTCGTGACCGCGCAACGTCTCGATTCCAGCCGAATCGTTTGCGGCCTCTCCAACAAACTCACTACCGACGAGCAGGCTAAACTTACAGGAGATGCGTGGGAGCGCCTGCCAGAGCCGCGGCCCCGCTTGATTATCGAAGTCCATGAACCAAACGGTAAAGTACGCGAGTATCCTTTGGGACCGCACACGCCGCGAATGCGTCCCCAGGATTTAGAGTTGATGCACAGAGTTTGGCTGGACATTACCTCCGATCCCAAATACGCCGGCGCTCATCACTATCACGTGGTCGCGCTCGCGCTCGAAGAACTGCAACGCGAACTCGGCAGTCCCGACCGCGCCCCGCTGCTGGCCAAATTGTTGGACGAAATGCACAAAGATTTACCCAGCTAAACGCGTGTGCGCAATGGAGTGGCGGGCGTCCTCGCCTGCCCAGAACAAGGTGATATGACTCCCGCGGAATTCAAAGCCTCACTTTCCGGCCAAGCGCCGCCGAATTTACCGGCACCTCTCACCGCCCTCTGGTGGGACGCGAAGGGCGATTGGCCCCGCGCCCACTCCTTGGTTGACGAATTGGAAACGAAGGACGGCATGGCCGTCCACGCCTACCTGCATCGCAAAGAAGGTTCCAATGAAAACGCCGCGTACTGGTACCAGCGTGCCGGTCGTGACTTTCAAAGGGCCACATTGGAAGCCGAGCGGGACGCCCTAGTTGAGAATTTTCTAACGGGGGACGAAATTTAATACGCCTTCGTGCTCGATGCCGGCCAAACATCTCTCGCCCTGGGCAATGCAGACGCCAGAACCAGTGCGGTTCCGGCAAACAGCAAGGTGTCCGCGACGTAATTGATAGCTTCGGTGATCTGCGGCGTAGTTCCGGCATATAGGTGGATCAGGATAGGCAGGTAAAGGAATAGGGTGAGCGCTGTCATGATCATGCCAACCGAGGCGGCGGCGATCCGGGATTTTCTATTGGCGAGGAGCAAGGAGCCAGCGATCAATAGAATCGCGCCTGTGAGGTATCCCCAGACGCGGGGAAGCGGAAACCACGAAGGCGTAACCTTTGCCAGCGGAACTCCGGGGGCGAATTCCGGATGAAGGAAGTGCTCGACCGCAAAAAAGATTACGGCGACGGCGACGAACACGCGCCCTGCCAGGATCATCCATCGAGATGTTTGGGGCGACGATGCCCGGGAATACAGTCCAGCGAGAGCCCATGCCCCTCCGGAAAAAGATAAATCCCGCAGTGCGACCGCCCATAAGATTCGATTCTTGGGATCGGCGACTACGTTAGGTATATGCAGCATTAAAACGAAGCACAAGAACATTAGACCGAGCAGCGGGGATGACCAGCGCACGAATATTTTCAAGGCAAGACTTGTGGCCGCGGCAAGCAGCGCAACTCCAATGAAGTACGCCCAGAATAGGTGGCCCGGCATCCAGGAGGGCACGCCTTCCTTGATAAACCTTGCATTGAAAAAGTGTTCCATCGAAAACACCGCCAATGGTGCGGCGAAGAAGGCGCATCCCAGCGCGATCAGTTTTTCCCAACCGTGAGCGCTGATGAATTCTTTTCGAACGACGAAGAGTCCTGCGGCCAAATAAAACAGGCCGGCAAAACACATCCAGAAATTTGTCGATGAAAACACGCGACCCTCCTATTCCGCTAAATAACTGCGGCACGGATTATAGCTGGCCTGCGCCGACGAATTCCGCCATTAAGCTGTTCGCCTGAACCAGAGCCTGGGAATTACCTTTGCATTTCGAAATCTTTACACCGTGGGCGAAACATTACATTGTTTTACGAGGGATTGCGCATCTCTCTCCGCGGGCGCCTCATCTCTATTACTAAAAGCTGATCAGCTTTACAACTTTTATAGAGGAGGAATTTTGACAAAGAAATACTTGCAGTTCGCGGCAATTCTGTTGGGTTCGGCGCTGCTGTTTCCCATTGGCGCTCTGGCTCGAGACAATGCGCATTCAATCGAATTCACCGACATGGTGAAAATCGGGAGCGCGCAACTGAAACCTGGCAACTACAAAGTGGAGTGGCAAGGAACCGGCTCGGCAGTGCAAGTCAGTTTCCTGCGAAACGGGAAGACCGTCGCCACGGTGCCAGGAACGTTGAAGATGAACGACAATGAGGTAAAAGAGGACTCGGTATTGACCGAAACCACCAGCGCTAACTCGTCAGTGCTACAGGAAATCGATTTTGGTCATGACAAAGAAGCGCTCGTCTTTAACCAAGGCATGTAAAAAGCGAATTCCCCCTTGGGACGATTGAAGCGGGACTTCAGCATGATGGCTTTGAAGTCCCGCCTTGTCGGCTCACAAAACTGGTCCCAGGCCATAATGCCCCCCAGCACTAGCTCTTTTGGAATCTCCCGAGGGAGATATGTTGCTGCGTAAACGAACGCGAATCAGCCAGAAAATCATCAATCCAATCGGCAGCAAAGCTGGAATAAAAAGGGCGTTAGATTTTCGCAAGAAAGCTGGAAAAACCTGCTGCTGTCCCAGAAAAAAAGACCCTGTTGCGATGAACAATCCAAAGCACATTCGCCAAAGATGTCGTGCAATGCGATGCACACCGAAAATCCCTCCGCGCAGTAACATTCGGACATCCCCAGCGACAGCCAACAATGGCACGGCACCAAAAATAAAATAGAGTGTTGCGGGATATCCGTATTGCAATCCGATCGGGCTGCGCGCCGCTTCCACGCCCAAGGTCACTTCCGTCGCTCCGAGAGTCAATCCAATCATAAGCGCTCCGAAATCGAATGCGCCCATTCTTCCGTCCTGGTGTCTGACGGTCGCCCAAGCCGTCGAAATCATATAGAACGTTAAAATGGCGCCCAAGACATTGGTCAATTGTGACTTCATGATGGCCAGGAAAAAAGCCGCAGTGGCCATAATCAGCATGGAAATAACAAACACGCTGCCAGACACGCGATGCCCGCGGGATCCCTTTCGGAAAGCCAACGCTACGCTGCCAGCGAGCAGACCCAGAGTCCCTGCGAAAATATGAAGAACTAATAACGGCAGCCGCATTTTTTCGCACTGCTATTAAGGCCAAATTCGCCATTGGAAAACGGAACTACTGTTGGCGAAGGTAATCGGGCCCTTGCCTCGCGCAGGTTCTTCGACGCTAACCAGGAAGACTCGTTGCGGACTGCGACGGCGCTTGACCGCGCAGGGAAGTTCCGCAATATGGACAATAGATATCATTAGCGCTTATAACGCGCTGGCAGTGCGGACAACTCGGGCTCAGTTTGTGGTTGCAGCACGGGCAGAAATTGAATCCCGTTTGAACTGCGCTGCCACATTGCGGGCAGACGCTGCGCCGCGGTTGCCGCAGGACGAAGTAGAGAAGAATACCCAATCCGTTTGGAATCAGAATCGACACTAACGTCCAGAGCGTGGGACTCATCCCGCGGCGTTTTGCGTCGCGGTTGATATATCCGACGAACAGCAGATAGCAGGCCCCACCTACACCGGCCAGGAGCCCAAGCAACGGCCTGCACCAAGCCGGCGGCGCTCCCGCATGGTGTCCAATTTCAATATTGAAATACCACTGAGCGGCGACAAAAGTGATCCCTGCGAGCGCCCAAGCCCATTCCGGAACAATCTTGATTTCCGCCGGTAATCCAGTTTGACTTTCACCTTTTACTTGCATAACACCGTCCTCTTTCTCATTTCCATTGCGTTTCGTTGTGGGTCAAATGATTGCCGCGAATCAACAGCGTGGCGCTCACCACCAGGGCGGGCACGACCCAGAACAACGTAAAACCCGTCTGCCAGAGCCAGCTCGAAACGCCCGCCTGCTCTCCCATCCAGGCAAAAATTCGCCAGAACACGGGGGTCGTGATTGCGGTTGAAAATCCTACAAATAAACAGGCGGCGGCCACCAGCCATGTGCGTTGCTGTTGTTGTTGCAGTTCCAGCGCGCGCGCGCGAACCCGCATCTGCGTCGTTCGCACCAGCGTGGAATCGGCAGCCAGCGGTTGCGAACGCACTGCGCGCACCGCCCTGCCAGCCGCGTCCCCATAATTGCGGCACGCGACGCAGTCTTGCAGATGGGTTTGCAGCCAACTGTGCTGCTTATCGGATAGATCCCCGCCCTGGGCGATTAGTTTTCGCGCGTCGTCATGCTCATTCAGCGTCATGCCTGTGGTCCCTCCAACTTGGCCGTCAGCAAATTTAATCCGCGATACAGACGCGATTTCACAGTGCCGAGCGGCACCCCGGTTACGGCGGAAATTTGTTCCAAAGCCAGGCCATCCTGGAATCGCAGCACGATGGCTTCGCGGTAATGCGCGGCAACGCCTGCCAAGGCGGCATTGAGGTTTTCGGCCTGCTCACGCCGGGCCATGAGTTCCCACGCCAGCGGACGTGTGTCGGCAGGTTCGAGTGGCGCGTGCCGGTCATCCTCTTCCATTAATCCATCGAGGCTGACCGGTCTTTTCTTGCGTAAATAATCGATGGTAAGGTTCCGCGCCACCGTATAAAGCCAGGTGCTGAATTCATGTTTGCCATCGTACTGATGGCCGCGTTCCAGCACGCGAATCCAGGTTTCCTGAAAAAGATCCTCCGCCAGTTCGCGATTTCCTGACAGGTGGATTAAATAACGCAGCAGCCTATGCTGATATTGCTCGATGAGGCGATCCAGCAGATCGGGATCGTGCCGGCGCAGACCGCGAGCTATCGCGCTGGTTTCGGATTCCATCGCATTCACAAGGCAATAAGCTGTGGTGTTCATGCTACCCGTACATACGGGCGAGCACCCAGGAAAGATGCAGGATAGCGAAGATTAAAGTGGGGGGCGTTAAGTCTATTGTTTCCTGTCCGTCGGCTGCTGAACTCCACGGGTTAATGTCACGCAAAACGCGATCAGTTCGCATTCGCAAACGGAATTGTTTTATGTCGCATGACCATATATTCCACAGCATTCACCGCACACTCTTCGGCTATATTCACAGCAGCGGGTTTTCTGTCTCACACTTCCACTGAGTCTCAATGGCTAATCCTGGCGATTTCGCTTACACGGTCAAGCAGCAGGCGGACATCGTCCGCATGATCGGCGATTACGTCAAGCTACGCAAGGTGGGGGCGAACTACATCGGACTTTGTCCGTTTCATGGCGAGAAGACGCCGTCTTTTTCTGTCCACGCAACGCGGCAGTTCTTTCACTGTTTCGGATGTAGCGCGTCCGGGGATGTTTTCAGCTTTGTGCAGAAGATTGAGAATGTTACCTTCCCCGAGGCGGTGCGTGGGGTTGCGCAGAAGTTCGGCATTGCAATTCCGCAGGCTAGCTTTAACAGTCCAACCGAGGCTAAAGAAGCGAAGCTGCGGACGGTGCTGCTCGAAGTTCACGAGCGGGCCTGTAATTTTTTCCAGGAATATTTGAGGCGCCCCGAGGGAAGTAATGCGCGACAGTATCTCGCGGGGCGCGGGTTGGATGAAGTCACGATTCGCGAATTTCGAATCGGATACGCGCCGGACTCGGGATTTATTCTGCGGGATCGATTGCGCGGGGAGTTCACGGAAGAGTTGTTGCGCGAGAGCGGCTTATTCTCGTGGAAGCACACGGAAGACGGCGGGGGTCCTTCGATTCCTTCGCCGAAAGACGGATCAGTCGCTCAGGGTGACACCGGGAATGGGGCTGGAAGCGGCGATGCCGGAAGCAAACTGGAGGGTCGCAGCCACAAGCCAGAAGCGCCTCAAGCGATGTACGCGAAGTTTCGTAATCGCGTCATGTTTCCGATCGCCAGCGAATCCGGACGTGTGATTGCATTCACCGGGCGCACGCTTTCGGCTGACGACAAAGCCGGACCCAAATATTTAAATTCGCCGGAGACCGGAATTTATTCGAAGTCGAAAGTTTTATTCAATCTCAGCCACGCGAAGGAAGCGATTCGCAAACTCGATTACGCTATCCTCGTCGAGGGGCAGATGGATTGTATTTCGGTTTTTGCCGCCGGATTCCACAATGTGATCGCCAGCTCCGGAACTGCGTTCACCGAGTTGCAAGGGAAATTGCTCGGACGATTCAGCAAGAATGTGGTGGTGAATTTCGATCCCGATACCGCGGGCGCGAAAGCTACCGAAAGAACTCTGGGTTTGCTAACGGAAGAGGATTTTCAGATCAAAGTATTGAGTCTGGAGGCTGGATTCGATCCCGATCTTTACGTTCGCCGCAAAGGCAAAGACGCCTATGCGGAAGCTCTGCGCGGATCGCAGCGATACTTTGATTATTTGATTGAGCGGGCGCGGACGCAATTTCCCATCCGCAATGCAGAAGGAAAGGTAAAGGCCGTGAATTATCTGCTTCCACACATCCAGCGTGTGCCTAGTCGAATCGTTCGCGACGAACTCGCGCAGGAGATCGCGCAAAAACTTGGGATTGACTCTGGAATTTTACGTCAGGAATTAAAGCATGTAGCGAGTTCCCGTTCCAGCGCCGCAGTGAAGGCGCGCCCCGAAAATCAGGCGACGGATGCGGAGAGAATATTGATCCGCGCTTTGGCTTCGGCGACCGAAATAATTCCTTCCGAAGAGCGGACCTCCTCGCGCGAGGGGACTGACGAAGAATTCGATCCCGCGCGCCAGGCGCAGTTCGCCCTGCATTCAGATCGCTTGCACGAGGGATTGGCGACAGAATCTTTAATCGAAGCATTGCTCAACACGACTTCAGATTCAACCCATATTTTGGAATTAGAAATCCCGGAGGGAGACCGGAATTTGTTGGCCGCCATCCTGATGAAGGATGACGAAGAACTGACGGCGGAACGGGTCGAGGGTGCCGTGAACGCGCTGCGCCGCATTCAATTGAAGCGCAAACTGGAGCAGATTCAGAATGAACTGCAAGGGTCGCGCAATCAGGAGCCGGAACGGCTGCAAACGTTACTGGCGGAAAAAATACGGTTGAAATTGGCGCTGCGGACTCCAGGAATGAGCGACGTCGCATAGGCCAGTTGTCAGAAAGAAGTACTTCGCGAAAGTGGAGAAAAGGGTTTGAAGGGGCGGACATCCAGCCCCGCCGTAATTCAAATCGTAGTACGGCGCGCCCTTGCAAGGCGATTCGCACAAATAACGTGCGCCAACTGACGATGCAGCCTCCGTCTCCGGTCACGTAGTTTACCCCGCGCCTGAGATAATTCCCTAAGGATGATTTCCTACGACAGTGCCGTTTCGAAGATGTATGCATTGGGCCACGAGCTGTCCCAGACGCCATCCTACAAGTTCGATTTGGCGCATATGCGCGTGTTGCTGTCGGCGCTGAACCATCCGGAGCGACAGTTTCCTGGCGTACTGATTGCTGGAACGAATGGAAAAGGATCGACTGCGGCTACACTGGCTTCGATTCTTGAAGTTTCAGGCCTCAAAACCGGGCTGTACACCTCGCCGCACTTGATTCGCATTAACGAGCGAATTCAGATCAATGGCAATGAGATCAGCGATGCAGATTTCGCACAGCATCACGAGTCGGTGGATCGCATTGCAGGAAAGTTGGTTTCCGGCGGAGAGTTGTCCTGGCATCCCAGTTTTTTTGAAATGTTGACCGCGATTGCATTCGAATATTTTGCAAAAAACAAAATTGACATTGCGGTGTTAGAGGTTGGCATGGGCGGGCGGCTGGATGCGACCAATGTGATCGAACCGTTGCTGAGCGTGATCACCGATATTTCCCTCGACCACCAAAAGTTTCTTGGGGAAACGGTCGCTGAAATAGCCCGCGAAAAGGCTGGGATTATCCGACGGGGAGGCGTGGCCGTCACCCTGCCGCAACATCCTGAAGCAAATGACGTGATCGGCAACGCGATTCTCGATCTCGGCGCCAGCGCTGTGAACGCCGTGCCATATATGCCGCCGGTCAGCCCCGGGAGCACGCCGCACTTCGGCCCTGCAATCGAGAGCAGCGCCACGCTTGCCCGGCCAATGTCGCGATATCCGCTCGACGTCATGGGGGAACGAATCATCGTTGAAACTCCCCTGCTTGGACGCCATCAATTCAGGAACATCGCATTGGCAATTGCAAGCGCGGTAGAACTCGCGAATAACCCACTTCTCGCGCAAACAGCCCGTGAGAAATCGGGCGCCCATCCTCAGATCAACTCCCACACGATTGAGCGCGGGATTCGGCACACTAAATGGCCGGGACGTTTTCAAATCTTGCCGGCGCACGAGGGCGCTCGCGAGTTCATATTCGACGTTGCGCATAATCCGGCCGGTGCCTGGGCACTTCGATCCACGCTATCGGCGTGCTATGAAAATCGGCGCATGGTTTTTGTTTTCGGAGCCATGCGGGACAAAGCAATTTCCGAAATCGCGGAAATCTTATTCCCCCTCGCAGAGGCCGTCATTGTGACGAAGGCAGATAATCCGCGTTCGGCGACGGTCGAGGAAATTCGGGAAGCATCGGGTCGGGTCGCGACGAAAATGGAAGCCTGCCCCGACATACAGTCAGCCTTGGAGCAGGCGAAGATTGTGGCCGGGCCCGAAGGGTTAGTGGTTGTGACCGGATCGATATACATTGTAGGGGAAGCGATGCAGGCCCTGGGAATTAACCCATCCATGAGCGACGGTCCGCAAAGGCGCGAGCTGTGAACACTTCGCCCGAAGTCGAAAGTCCAGCGCGCCGGACGAGGCATTCCGCGAGCAACTCATCCGCCACATCGAAGAAATATGGCCTTTTCAGCCGCCTGCGATCCTACCTCGTTTTCGATCCGCTGATTTGGATGTACACCATTGTTCTTGGGATCATTTCAATTCCGGTGTCCCTTTCCAGCCGGAAGGAACGGATATTACATGGGTTCGCACGGTTCTGGTCAAAGTTGATCATGAAGACTATCGGGTCGCCGGTAACGGTCATTGGCCTTGATAAGCTCGATCTTTCGAAGCCTTATATTTACTCCGTGAATCACGCGTCCGCGCTGGATATCCCGGTGCTGTACGCCTACCTTCCATTCCAGTTCCGAATCGCGTTCAAGAAAGAATTGCTTTCTTATCCAATTGTCGGATGGCATTTAAGGCGTTCCGGGCAAATCTGCATTGACCAGCAGAACCCAGCCGCGGCCATCGGTAGCGTCCGCGCGGCGCTGAAGACGCTTAAGGCCGGCGTACCGCTGGTGATCTTCCCCGAAGGAGGACGAACTCCCGACGGCGATATCAAGCCATTCCTCGGAGGCGCGTTCTTTCTGGCCATCAGAGCTCATGTAGATGTGGTGCCGATCGCTTTGGCAGGCACATTCGAACTCCTCCCGATGGACACATACCACATCAAATCCCGTCCCGTGGAGATGCGAGTCGGCGAGCCTATTTCGACCGCCGGCTACACCCGGAACGATATGGAAAAGCTATCGGCAAAGGTGCAGGCGGCCATGGAAGATCTGTACTGTGAACCGAACCCCTCCCGCCTCACGTAGGGACGGCCGCCCCGGCTGTCCAGTCGAGCGAAGCTCGACAATGTGTAGCAGGAAACAGGCAAGACAAAACCCATTGAGCTGCGCTCAATGGACAGCCGAGGGCGGCTGTCCCTACGAAAACCCCAAAACCAGGTAACTTAAGGCCATCCTCCATAGCACGCTCGTAACCTCTTAATCTCGTCTCTTCATTGACTTAGCCTCTCAGACAAATTAACTTCGCGCTATCCTCCCGTTCCATCAAAGGAATCTGATTGCCGCGGAAAATACTGCTCGCCGACGACAGCGTGACGGCTCAAAACATGGGCCGCAGAATCCTCAGCGATGCGGGATACGAAGTCATCACCGTCAACAACGGCTCTGCGGCACTAAAAAAGATTGCCGAACTCACCCCCGACCTCATCATTCTGGACGTATATATGCCCGGATATGGGGGCCTGGAAGTCTGCCAGCGGCTGAAAGAATCGCAAGCGACAGCGCGCATCCCGGTGTTGCTCACGGTAGGCAAACTGGAGCCTTTCAAGGTTGAAGAGGCCAAGCGAGTGCGGGCTGACGCGCACATCATAAAACCATTCGATTCCACCGAACTGCTGGCCGCAATCATTCGCTTAGAGGATAAGATCGTGCCACAGGCGGCTGGTGGCAAGCCGTCGCGGTCGGGTAAGGGCAGTACAGAAACCCAGTCTTTTCGCCGAAGCCGCGATCGATCTTCCGATCCTTCTACTGAAACCGGATGGAAAAGACGGCTAAGCATTCCGCGCAGTACCCCGCCTGACAGTTCAAAAGAAGCCCGGGAAGACAAATCCAAGACGCCCGCCAGTGCATTTCACGATTTCACCCGAGTGCGCGAACAGGTAGCCGCAGAGGCCAAATTGAGGGCTGAGCCGATTCCTCAAGATGCCACGCCGCTTACCTCAGATTCAACGACTGCTTCGCGTTTTGAAAATCTTACGGTAGAGCGTATCGCAGAGATTGAAGCGGCCATTCCATTGGTCGCGGCTTACATCCAGGATCCGAAATCTGAGACCGTCGCCGCAGAACCCACATCGGAGGCCGTCGCATCCGAATCGGCAGTCACCGAAAGCAATGTTCAGACTGTTCAGCGTCCGAGCGATGCCGAAGTTATGGCCGCGCTAGCGTCACTTTCGCCTGGAACCAGCGTGGAATTCCAGACTGCTGTGAGCGAGGCAACCACGCTCGACTCAGAGAGCGCTCCTGTAGGTGCTCTATCGTCCGCTTTGGCGGCGGTGGGTGCGGTTCTCGGCGGGCCGCGATGGGTCGCCGAAGCGGTTCCGATATCTAACGCCGATTCGCACCTGATTCTCGAGTCTGAAATGGAAAGCGCTTATGCTCCGTTCGAGCTGGCCGCGAATCAAGCGATGGCTATCGCTTCGGAACACGAGAGCGCTGCGCGCTCTGTCGTAGGCGGCAAATTTGAATCTGAAATCTCAAGCGAAGCAGGCCTGTCGTCTGAACCGACCCAGTTGGAAGCGACTCCTCCAGAGGAGCAAAATGGAAGCCCGGAAACGACCGCGACAGAATCTGCGGACGGCATTGGTTACCGCGAGATTGCGTACGCTGCGGCAGCATCGGCGGGCGCGTCGACGGTTGACGTTTCCCGGACTGAAGTCGGTCTGGCTCCCGTCGAATTGGCGGTAAATTCCGAAGTTCAAGGCAGCCAGAGCGTTGAACATCTGACCGCTGCACCGATGTCCACCGAAACTATACCTGCGGACGGCGGCGCCGTTTCAGTAACATCAGAGATTCAACGTCCGGTCGCCGGAAATCAGGAGCGCGAAACGGAACTGGCTGCGGCCTGGCAGAACTGGAGGCAAATCCGTGAGTCTCTGGTGGGTCCGCAGCTTACTTCGCAAATAACAGAGGCGGCGGCCGCGGGATTCAAGCAGATACGCGACGAGAAACAGGCCGGGCGAGATCATCCGGAAACCGCAGTCGGCGCCGCCAATCGAGCCGCCGCCGAGGCATCCACCATCGCCAATATCGTGGACAGCGTGTTCGCTGAGTTAAGGCCCAAGCTGATGGAAGAAATCGCCAGAAAACTCGCCGAAGAACGTAAATAGAAGCCAAGCGCGTTCACCATTCCAAGCATCAAATTCAGTGATTACATCGGTTACCCGGTCCGGTATTCGGTGATTATTCCTGTCGGGTTCCTAGCCGGATAGACTAAAGCTTTATGGCCATTTCCCACCGCAATGTGCGTGACAGGGCAGCGCTGGCCCGGTTCTTGGCCGTTTTGATTATTGGGGGGATCCTGTTTCTCGGGACAGCCTGTGGCGGCGGTTCCAGCAACAGCCAAATCTCCTCGCCGTCGTCTTCCATTTCGTCGGTCACTGCGACCTGTTCGCCGTCGTCGGTCGCAGAGAACGCAACGTCGCAATGCAGCGCGACGGTCCAGGGTTCGGGAGCTTTCAGTTCCGCAGTGAGCTGGTCGGTAAGCGCCGGAACGATCAATGCCGGCGGACTTTTTACCGCACCAAGTTCGGCTGGCACGGTGACGGTGACTGCGACCAGCACTCAGAGCACAACCAAGTCAGGAAACGCGTCGGTCATCGTCACCGCAGCAATGGCGCCGCCCACAATTACTTCTGTCGCGGTAACCTGCAATCCATCGACGATAGGAGTCGACGCCACCTCGCAATGCACCGCGACGGTTCAAGGAACGGGGGCATTCAGCGCGATGGTGACGTGGACGGCGAGCGCCGGATCAATTAACGCGAGCGGTTCGTTCACTGCGCCCTCTTCTGCCGCCAATGTAACTGTGACCGCGACCAGCGTTGAGGATTCAACCAAGTCTGGGACGGCGTCGCTGACAGTGCAGCTACAAACGCCGCCGAGCAAGCACGTCGTTATCGTGATGGAAGAAAATCAGAGTTATTCGACCGTGGTCGGCAATACCACCGACTGGCCAAATCTTAACAATCTGATCGCCAATGGAGCGCTTCCCACCAACTACTATGCCAACTCACACCCCTCAATTGGCAACTATTTCATGCTCACGACCGGTCAGTTGCTCACGACGGACGACAATTCCACAACCGTCTGGAACGTGGATAATATCGCGCGGCGAATGCTGGCTGCGGGCGTGCCGTTCCGGGTCTATGCGGAAGGGATTACGCAAGGCTATGTTGGCGGCAATACCGGGCTGTACCTGATTCGGCACAATCCATTTGCCATGCTTTCGGACGTCGCGAGCAACCCGACGGTAGCCAACGAAACTATCTGGCCCTTTACTCAGTTCGCTGCGGACCTCGCCGCCGGCACGTTGCCGGAATATTCTTTCATCGTCCCCGATGTGAACGACGATGCACACAACGGAACGCCGCTGCAAGCCGATACATGGTTGCAGTCGAACGTCGTCACGCCCTTGTCGAACTACTCAGCATTCCAGTCCGGTGGGGATGGCGTTCTGATCGTAGACTTCGACGAAGCATTAGACAGCGATACTACAAACGGCGGAGGCCACGTCTCTCCAGTTTTCTGGGGACCAATCGTAAAGGTCGGCTACAGGCAAACGTCCACTACCCTGTATCAACACCAGAGCATGTTGCTCACCGTAATGGATGTGCTTCAATTGCCAAATCCTCCCGGTCCCGCGGCTACTGCGCCGTCCATGGCCGAATTCTTCGTTCAGAAGTAGGCCGATGTCTGTATCGCGGCTGTAATTAACAATTATCCAGTTGTTTCTAATTGCATTTGACACAACGACGGCTGCTCATGTCATTCTTGAGGCCAGGATTGCGAATGCAACAGGAATTGCAGAGTGGCGGCCCTATAAGTATCTCGGAGCGCATCATTTTTATCGATGTTCTGCGGGGCATGGCGCTGTTCGGAATTCTGGCGGCGAACATGCGCGCTTTCTTCGCGCCGCTCGATTGCTACGATAACATCGGAGTTCTTTTTCACGGCCGTGCCGACTTCCTGGCCCAGGCGTTCATCGATACGTTCATCCAGGGAAAATTTATTTCGATTTTTTCGTTCCTGTTTGGCATGGGCTTCGCCATTCAGATGAGCCGGGCTGAAGCGCGAGGCGCGCGCTTCATGGGTTTCTATCCGCGCCGGCTCCTCGCGCTCGCACTCTTCGGCTTGATTCACGGAATCTTTATCTGGGCGGGAGATATTCTCCTAACTTACGCATTGTCGGGGGCGATCCTATTGCTCTTTCGCAAGCGCCAGCAGAAGACATTGCTGTGGTGGGCCGCCGGTTTGTTTTGTTTGCCCCTCCTGCTGAGCTCAATATTCGCCGCTATATACTTCAGTCGATTTCGGCAACCCTGGATGGTCCCAAAGCCGCCGGACATGAAAAAGCTGCATGCGATCATCAATATCTATGCGCACGGAACATTGCGGCAGATCATGGCGCAGAACTGGGTGGAATGGAAGCAGCAACTTCCCTGGACCCTTTTCGCGATCTACGCGTTGGCCTTATTCCTGCTCGGCATGTGGGTGTGGCGGGCCGGGGTGGTACAAAGGCTCGGAGAATACAGGCCATTGCTGAGGCGGGTGTGTGCGTGGTGCATTCCCATAGGCCTGGTTATTAATATTTACGGGACCACCGTGAGAGCGATTGTTCCACCGGAGAAGGTTTCCCTGTGGAACTGGTCGGCTGGCGTTCTGTTTCTTCCCGGCGCGCACATCTTAAGCGCAGGTTATGTTTCGGGACTGGCGCTGATTTTTATGCACGCGGATTGGCGGCGCCGACTGCGTCCTTTTGCGGCGGTGGGCCGGATGGCACTGACCGACTACCTGATGCAATCGGTGCTGTGCACATTGTTCTTTTATCACTACACAACCGGTCTCTACGGCCGCGTGGGGCCAGCGATTGGCCTTATCCCAACCGTGATTCTGTACGCGGCGCAGGTCGTGTTCAGCAATTGGTGGTTGCGGCGATATCGCTTTGGTCCGATGGAATGGCTCTGGCGCGGCCTGACTTATGGCAAGCTGCCGTCGCTACGCGAGGGGGAATATCCGCTGGCGGGTGAAGCGACTCCAATCGCAGTTTCCGCAGTTAAGGAAAGTCCGCCCGCAACCCCAACCACGCCTGACCTACTCTCGTAATGAGCGCGCGTCGATTATTTCGCGCGAACGGCGAACGCGCCGACGGCCTCTCTATGCACTGTAGTTTCCCACAACTCTGGACACGCTTCCCTTAGAGGACAATTCCATGAACTCGGCGGTGTGAGTCCCCTTGTGATTCATGTAGTAGAGCACCACACTGTTCACTCCCCATAGCACGTCCATCAGGCGAAAGCGGAGATCCGGATAAGCTTCGAGCCCTCGTTGAAAGTAAGCTCCCAAGTTCGCCTTTCCGATCACTCGTCCATCAGATGTGCCCAATAGCTGGGCGGCAACCGGCGAGGTCAACTCGACCCCATCATCGTAGTGAGACAAGATCAAATCCAAATCATGAGCGTTCCACGCCGCTACCCAATGTTCGGCCAGATCCCAAGCCTCATGTTTCGTCATAACGGCTCTCCGATCTAAAATTCCTGTCTCGAATTCTACAGGCCTGCCACAATTTGACCGGGTTTGTGCATACGAACCGCAAAGTGCTGAGCGAGTAAATTACGTTTTGGCAGTTAACCTCAGATTGCCCGTAATCCGGCCAGAATCGGTGCGAAGTGAAGATCACTTCCTGAGAGTCGCCTTGCCGATAGTGATCCTTAAGTATTATGCTGGCCCACAGTTGTCCAAGTTGAAACTCTGAACGAATCAAGGAGAAGTCATGTTCAAGGTCAATGCGCTTGCTTTCGCAGCTCTCGCAACTGCCCTCTTATGCTGTACACGTATGGCGCCAGCCCAGGTTTCGGTCGGCGTAAATATCGGAGCGGCCCCCGTGTGTCCTTACGGGTACTTCGACTATGCCCCGTATGATTGTGCTCCTTACGGCTATTATGGGCCCGATTGGTTTGCTGGAGGGGTGTTTATTGGAGCAGGCCCCTGGTTTCACGGCCATCGCGGCTTTTATGGTCATGTCGACAATCGCTATGATCCTCATCACGGTTACGCTGGACCATTGCCCGAGCGTGGGGCGGAGCGCTTCAATCATTTTCAAGGAAATGAGGCGCGTGATGGACGAGGCAATGTGGGCGAAGCGGGACATGACGCGAAGACGGAACACGCCCTCCCCGGATATAGGGGTGGTGGGCATGGCGGCGGCGAACGCCACTAGCGGGCGGTCCGTTTCAACGAGAGGCGAGATAAGGCGGTACTACTTATCTCGTCTCAGACCACTGGCTTTTAAACGGCTGCCACAGCGACCGGCGACACGAATCCCGGCGTGCTCACGGGATGTGTAGTCCGTGTGACCTCACTCGGGAACTCCAGTTGCAATTCATCGATCATCGTTGACGTCCCATGCGGCTTAGTTGGTGTCGCGTTTCGACTCGCAATGCGGAAAATGATTTCGTCAATTGACGAGACGCCATCCTGGGTGAATTTGACCGCTGTTTGATCACGCCTTAACATCGAAGATCAGCTAAAAATCAGAACACCTAGTCCTGATATGCCGCACGATTTGCCCAAAGCTTACGAACCGGGCGCCATTGAGGCGCGTTGGGCGGAGTTTTGGGTAAAAGAGAAACTTTTCGACGCGCCGAATCCTGAGCCTGGCGATCCGCGTCCGCGATTCACCTTGTTGCTTCCTCCTCCGAATGTTACCGGGCGTCTGCATATGGGCCACATGCTGAATCAGACGCAGATGGACATTATCGTGCGCTGGCATCGCATGCGCGGGTTTCTGACGCTGTGGCTGCCTGGCACCGATCATGCTTCGATCGCCACGCAGATGATGGTGGAGCGGCAGCTCGCCACCGAAAAAAAGACGAGGCAGGATCTTGGCCGCGAGGCTTTCATCGAGCGCGTGTGGGAATGGAAGCGGCATTACGGCGGCGCCATTCTCGAGCAGATGAAGCGGCTGGGCGCGTCTGTCGACTGGGACCGCGAATATTTCACGATGGACGAGAACATTTCGAGTGCCGTGCGCGAGGCGTTCGTCCGCCTATATGAAGATGGACTGATTTATCGCGGCATGTACATAGTGAACTGGTGTCCGCGCTGCGGCACCGCAATTTCCGATCTTGAGGTGAAGCACGAAGAAGTTCCGGGCAAGCTGTATGAGATTCGATATCCCGTGGTCGGATCGGATGAGTTCATCACGGTGGCGACAACGCGTCCCGAAACTATGTTGGGCGACACCGCGGTTGCGGTAAATGAAAAAGACGAACGCTACCGGCATTTGCGCGGGAAGAAAGTTCGCCTGCCGCTGATGGATCGGGAAATCCCGATCATCACGGATGAAATAGCGCAACCTGAGTTTGGGACCGGCGCCGTAAAAATCACGCCATCACACGATGCCAACGATTTCGAGGCCGGACTGCGCCACAATCTTCCGCAGATTGATGTGATGGACGAAGGCGCCCGCATGAACGACAACGCTGGCCCGTACTCCGGACTCGATCGCTACGAAGCCCGCGAGCGCGTGTTGCAGGATTTGCGCGAGCAGGGTTTTTTAGTCGCGGAAAAAGATTACACCGTGGCGCTCGCCAAGTGTGACCGCTGTGGAACTGTGGTTGAGCCTCGCCTCTCAATGCAGTGGTTCCTCAAGGTTGAGCCTTTGGCAAAGCGTGCGATTGAAGTGGTGGAGAAGGGATACATTCGCTTCAGGCCTGAAAACTATAAGCAAATTTACCTGAACTGGATGTACAACATCCACGATTGGTGCATTTCCCGCCAGTTGTGGTGGGGGGAGCGTATTCCAGCGTGGCGTTGTCTTGATTGTGGCGAGACGATTGTTGCGCGGGATACTCCGTCACAATGCACCAAGTGTTCGAGCGGGCGCTTGGAGCAGGATCCCGATGTGCTGGATACGTGGTTCTCGTCCGGCCAGCTTCCATTTACAGCCCTAGGTTGGCCGGAAGCTACTGCTGACCTTGCAGCTTTTTATCCTACATCGTTGCTTATTACCGGTTTCGATATCCTGTTTTTGTGGGTCGCGCGCGGGATGATCATGCTGAGCTGCTGGTTTATGAGTCCACCTCACCGGCCTTTGGCAGAGGGGGAAAAGACTCTCGATTCTGAAGCTGCTTTACGAGAGAGCGTGCCTTTCCGCGAAGTTTATATTCATGCCCTGGTTCGGGATGCTGACCGGCAGAAGATGTCGAAGACCAAGGGCAACGTGCTCGATCCAATTGAAGTGATCGAAAAGTATGGGACCGACGCGACGCGCTTTACATTGGCGTCGATGTCGTCGCCGGGCACGGATATTGCGTTCAACCCCAGCCGCACGGAGGGGTATCGCGCGTTCGCTAACAAAATCTGGAATGCCGCCAGATTCATGTTTATGAACCTTGATCGCGCGAGTACGTGTGGCGCGGGCGCCCTCCCCCCCGAATATTCCAATATCCTGGCTGGTGTCGTTGGGTTCAATGCCGCGACTCTCGAAGATCGCTGGATTCTTTCGCGTTTCAATCGAGTCGCCGCTGAAGTAGATCAGGCCTTCGAAGTTTATCGCTTCGATGACGCCGCCCGCGCAATCTATGATTTCTTCTGGAAGGAATTATGCGATTGGTATATCGAGCTCATCAAGCCGCGGCTTCTTGCGGAGGACGATTCTGAATCGTTGTTTCTGGCGTGTAAGAATTTAGTCTCGTTGTTTGATGCATCGTTGCGGCTCTTGCATCCCATCATGCCGTTTATCACCGAGGAAATCTGGTACGCGATTTACGATGAAAAGCCACCGCTAAAATCGATTGCGCTGGCTGCATTCCCGCAATCGAGCGAATCGCAGATTGATGCGCACGCGGAGCGGGAGATGAAGATCTTGCAGGAAGTGATTGAAAGTGTTCGCTATCTGCGAGCAGAATTGAAGGTTGAGCAGAAGCTGAAAGTGCCGATCGCGATTTATACGGCGGAGGTTGAAGTCCGCAATTTGATTGAGCGAAATCTTGGAGCATTGGAAAGGCTCGCCAACGTCGAGAACATTATTTTCGCAGATGAGTCGCCGGCAAAGCTTTCGGGCAGCCGAAGCACCACTAATTTTGACGTGCGCCTCATCTATGAAAAGAAGATTGATGTCGGCGCAGAACGCGAGCGGCTGCAAAAAGAGTTAGAGCGCTACGAAAAAGAGATATCCAATGGCGCACGGCAGTTACAGAATGAACAATTTCTGGCTAAGGCTCCCAAGCAGGTTATTGATGGAATCCGCAAGCGTTCCACTGAGTTGGAGATCTTGAAGACGAAAGCGCAAACTGCTTTAGCGGAGTTGAGGTAGCAGAGTCACGTAGGTGCAGACGTCCTCGTCTGCATGTCGCACGTGGCGCGACAGAATTTCAGATTTGGCGGGCGAGGGCGCCCGCCCCACACGAACATATGGACTGGAATAGCCGCCGCATCACCGCCATCATTGAGAACGCGCTGCAAGAAGACCGCGCCACGCGTGATGCGACCAGCTATGCCTGCATCGAGGCCACGCAGCGGGCTTCGGCGACTATCCTCGCCAAGCAGGATTTAGTTCTCGCAGGCATCGGGTGCATCTCCCGCATCCTCGATGTCTACGCCGTGTTGGACGGAGCGGTGCTCTCCCATTACGAGGTCACCAGCCATCCGGAAATTTTCGACGGCGTGCGCTTGCATAAAGGACAGACGATTGCCGTCATCCGGCATAACGCGCGAGTCATCCTCTCCTGTGAGCGTGTGATTCTGAATTTTCTGCAACGGCTCAGCGGTATCGCCACGCTTACTCGAAAGTTTGTTGAGGCGGCGTCAGGGACGAAAGCGCGAATTCTCGACACCCGGAAAACTGTACCCGGACTGAGGGTTCTCGATAAATACGGCGTCCGCTGCGGAGGCGGCCAGAATCATCGCCTCGATCTTTCCGACGGCGTTCTAATCAAGAACAATCACATCTCCCTCGCGGGCGGAATAATCCCAGCGCTTGAACGCGCGAATCGCAACCGACGCGGCGCGCAGCCAACAGAAATTGAAGTGCGCTCGTTAGCCGAGATGAAACAGGCTTTGGAACACGGTGCGGAAGCCATCTTGCTCGACAACATGTCCGTCGCCGATGTCAAACTTGCCGTCGAGCACTGCTCCAGTTTGGAAAAGAAGATCCCGCTGGAAAGTTCAGGAGGCATAACGCTTGAGAACGTCCGCGCCTACGCCGAAACCGGAGTCGATTTCATTTCCGTCGGCGCGCTGACACATTCTGCGGTTGCGGTCGATATGAGCATGCGCGTCGCCCCGGAATAATTTCTTCCATCCATACTTCCAGACGTTTGCTCGAATATAGCGATCCTCGCGAATTTCTCGCGAGGCGAACGATCAGACTGCGCTCAGAGCAGGCAGGCGCCAAGTTGTCGTTTCAATTCTCTTAGCTCATAATTCCAGCATTCACCACACACTTCCAAATCGACGGGCCGGCGCGCCATCCCCAACGCCACAAACAGATGCCCGTCTCGGCAAACTGGTGAAACTCCTGACGTCCCACGCGACCGTCGTAGTCAGTGGAACGAAGATCGCGGACGAACTTCACATCAGCCGGTCCGAAGTCTGGAGATTGATTCAGCAATTGCGCGACATCGGCGTAGACATCGAAGGGCATCCCGCGACCGGATACCAGTTGAAAGCAATCCCCGACTTGCTGCTCCCCGACATGCTTTTACCGCTGCTGCGTGGCACGATTTTCAGCAGCGTCTCCCACTATTACAAGATCGGCTCAACCAATGATATTGCGATGGAATCGGCAGCGGAGGGCGCGCCCGAGGGAAGCGTCTTTCTGGCCGAGCGGCAAACCGCGGGCCGAGGGCGCGGTGAGCACGAATGGCACTCGGAGCAGGCCACCGGAATTTATTGCTCCGTTATTTTGCGTCCGCAGTTGCCGCCGTCCGAAATTCTGATTCTTTCGCTTGCGGTCGCGCTTGCCGTTTATGACGCTGTTCAGCAAGTTGATGCCTGGGCAGTCCCCGACCTGAAATGGCCGAATGATCTGCTGCTTGGAGGAAAGAAGTTCTGCGGAATCCTGGCGGAAATGAACGCGGAAATTACCCGGGTTCGATATATGGTGGTGGGTATCGGGATTAACGTCAATCAGTCGCACTTTCCCCAGGAGTTGCAAACTTCGGCGACTTCTTTGCGGCTCGAAACTGGCACCGAGTGGTCGCGGCTTGACCTATGCGCGGCTTTGCTAAAATCGCTAGATCGCGAATATGCGCAAATCACGCAAAATTCTGGTGCGCCTGCTTCCATTCTTCGAAGATTCCAGGAGCGCTCGTCGATGACTCGAGGCCAGCAAGTTGAAGCGATTGAAGAACGCTGCGATTTCGAGGGAATTACGGACGGCCTCGATGAACGCGGATTTTTGAAAGTGCGGACGCCACAAGGCCTGCGGACAATTCTTAGCGGCACGATCAAAGTTGTCAGCCAGGGCAAGGAATAGATGCTATTAGTTCTCGATGTGGGCAACACCAACACGGTGCTGGGAGTATTCGATTCCGGCGCCGCGCACGAAGATCATTACACGAAGCTCGCAGCCAACTGGCGGGTCGCGACCGTAGCCACGCAAACCGTAGACGAGTATGGCGTGTTGCTCCGCAACCTGTTCGCGATGGACAAGGTTGAAGTCAGGAATATTCGCGGCATTGTGATCTCTTCTGTCGTACCGCCGCTGGATTCTACTCTGAGGCAGGTGTGCGAAAAATATTTCGGCGTGTCTCCTTTATTCATTGAACCCGGCGTGAAGACCGGGATGCCGGTGCATTACGAAAATCCTGCGGAGGTTGGCGCCGATCGAATCGTCAATTCGGTGGCCGCGTTTGAAAAGTATGGCGGTCCTTGCATAGTGGTCGATTTTGGTACGGCTACGACTTTCGACTGCGTTTCGGCCAAAGGAGAATACCTTGGCGGAGTGATTTCTCCGGGCATCGGCATTTCGGCCGACGCGTTATTCGAGCGCACCGCGCGTCTGCCCCGAGTGGATATTCGCAAGCCGGAGAAAGTGATTGGCAGTACTACCGTGGGCAGCTTGCAGTCTGGTTTGTACTACGGATATCTCGGACTGGTCGACGGAATCCTGGCACGATTGCTCGACGAACTCGGCGAAAAAACCAGCGTCATTGCTACCGGAGGTCTGGCTTCCCTGATAGGAAAAGGTTCGCAATACATCAAACACGTAGACGATCTGCTGACTCTGGAAGGGCTGAGGATTATTTGGGAGCGCAACACCGTTGCGAAGGCAGGGATCAACCAGCCGTCTACAAGCATTGAATCCACGAAATCCACTTCCGCTAAATCCATTCCCGTCAAACTGCGTCGCTGATTTTCCGTGGACAATTATTTTAATTACTTTACCGAGATCGAAGAGCATTTTCAGCGTCGTCGCGGGGGGGCTCTCTTTCTTTCCACCCTTGATTGGGCGTTGATTGAGACTTGGAAGGATGCCGGTGTCCCACTCGAAGCCGTGCTGCGCGGCATAGACTCGGCGTTCGAACGCTACAATAAACGTCCCACGCGATCGCGGAAAGTGAATAGCCTCGCGTACTGCGCGCAAGAGGTTCTGGCGGCAGCGGAAGACATGAAAGAGGCCGGAGTTGGAGTTTCGCAAAATGAAAGCGGCAAAACAGCGCGAGGATTTTCGACCAGCGAGATTGCCACGTTCTTAAGAAGGAACGCGGGCGAAATCCGCGCTGCGGCTCTGCCCGAAGGGCACGGAGTTTCCGGTCAAACGATAGCTTCCGAGATCGCGGACACTTTGCAGAAATTGTCGGAGGAACTCGGAGCGGCCGCGCTGCCTCCTCGTTTGGAAGATTTGGAACGGCGGCTCACCGTGCTGGAAGAAAAATTATTCGCGGCCCTGACGGCCGCCGCGCCTGACGATGAAATTGTCATCGTGCGCGCTGAGGCCGACCGGGAACTATCTCCATATCGCAGCAAGATGCCCGCGGCGCAGATTCAACAATTGCACAAACAATACCTGCATAAAAAGCTTCTGGAGAAATATGAGCTTCCGCGGCTTAGCTTGTTTTATATGTAGCGCGGTCTGCGAATTGAACGGGCGGGGACGCCCTTCGCTCCATCATGGCTTAGAATCGCATCTTGCAACTTACAATCGAAAAGCTGATTTACGGGGGCGATGGATTAGCGCGCCTTCCGGCCGACGAGCATGGCCGCGGCAAAGCCGTGTTCATCCCACTCGTTCTGGAAAACGAGACAGTCGAAGCCTCGCTAATCGAGCAGAAGCCCGGTTTTGCACGCGGCATCGCCGACGAAATATTGTCGCGCTCACCGCATCGTGTTGATCCGCCGTGCCCATATTTCATGCGCTGCGGCGGCTGCCATTACCAGCACAGCGATTACAGTCATCAACTGGAAATCAAGGCGGCCATCCTTCGCGAGAATTTGCGACGAATAGCCAAGCTGGAGCTCGACATTGAACTGAGGATTCATCCCTCGCCGGAATGGAATTATCGCAATCGCAGCCGTTTTACGGTGCAGTTCGAGCCCGAGTTTGGTCTGTGCTATCACAAATTCAATTCCCATGAATTGCTGCCGGTGGGGCAGTGTCCAATAAGTTCACCGCTGATCAATCAAGCGCTGCAAGCTTTATGGGCCCTTGGGCAACAAGGCGAATGGCCGAAAGGCGTCAGAGAAATTGAACTGTTTGCTGATGCCGAAGATGCAAATGTTCTGGTCGAAGCGATCTGCGATGGTGAGATGTCAAGAACGGATTTCGCAGCGTGGGCTGCACGATGCATGGGTATACTTCCATCCCTATTGGGTGTGTCCGCGACCGGCGGTGCGGAGGTTCCGCAGAAAGGCAACTTTAAACCGGCCGCCAAGAATGGAATCACGTATCAGACAATGCGCCATTCCTATCGGGTCAGTGCACGCTCGTTCTTTCAAGTAAACCGCTACCTGATTGACGAACTGGTGGACATCGTAACCAAAGGCCGTTCGGGCGATACGGCGCTCGATCTCTACGCCGGTGTTGGATTGTTCTCCTCAGTCCTGAATCGGGATTTCCAACGCGTAATAGCCGTTGAGTCGTCACCGACTTCGTACACCGATCTTTTGTACAATTCCGCTGCGAACGTAAAGGCGGTTCAGGCTACCTCGGAGCAATATTTAAAAAATGCGCAGGGAAAAATGCCTGCGGACTTTGTGGTGGTCGATCCTCCACGAGCCGGCCTTTCAGACGCGGTGCTTCGTGCGCTGATTGGGATGAAAGCGCGGGCAATAACATATGTATCGTGCGATCCGGCAACGGCGGCGCGCGATCTGCGCGGCTTGCTCGGTTCCGGATACAAATTGGACGAGGTGCACTTGCTGGATTTGTTTCCGCAGACTTTCCACATCGAGAGTGTTTTCCATCTCATTCGATAGAGTTCGGGAAGAGAACGATTGCGAATGTGAATGATGTGAGTCTCTGAATTCCCCACTTTCCATTGGAACGCTTATAGTCTCGGCTGATGCGCCGCGTCAGTCTTTGTTGTGGGGCGCCGTGGCATTCTCCGCCGGTGCGCTGGTCGGCAACCATACGCAGAGTCCGGCTGGTTTGTGGCTGATCGCAGCTTCAGTGTTCGCATTATCGACGGCGTACCTTCTACGCCGCCGTTCGCGGGCGGCATTCGGCCTGTCTCTGGGGCTTATTTGCATCGCGGGCGCATTGCTGATTCAAGTCCGCGACACGCAAGAGTCTGCGGCTCCAGAAGTTGTTCCGTTTGCCAACGGCGCCGAAATCCTGGTTACGGGCCATGTCACGAGAGAGGGAGAATGGCAGGAAAAACAATTTGGCGAGGAAATGCAAAAACTCGATGTGGAAAGCGAGCAGATATCCACCAGCGGAATAACTTCGCAAGTTCGTTCCGGCATGAGGATTACTGTCGCCACAAAACAAGAAACTGAGTCGTTGCCAGGAACTACTCCCCCGAAAAAATTAACTCTTCGCTACGGCCAGCGATTGCGATTTCCGGTTAAGCTTTCTTTGCCGCGCAATTTTAGAAATCCGGGCGCATTCGACTATGAAGGATACCTCGCGGGAAAAGGTATCAGCGCCATTGGCTCGACCAAGATGGAGGAAGTGGAAATTCTTTCCGGTTTTTCGGGCAGCAGCTTTGAGAAATGGAGGAGCCGGCTTCATCGCAGCCTGACCGGCCAGATTAATGTCCTTTGGCCTCCCGAACAAGCCGCGTTGATCGACACCATCATGCTCGGCGACGATACTTTGCTCGGCCGGGAAACACGCACAAACTTTCAGCGCACCGGTACTTACCACGTATTAGTTGTGTCTGGCCTGAAAGTCGGAATTCTGGCATTGTCCACGTTCTGGCTACTTCGCCGCCTACGAGTAAACGACATCGCGGCCAGTGGAATCACGATTCTGCTTACGGTTGCCTACGCGCTGCTCACTGACGTTGGCGCGCCGGTGTGGCGCGCAACGCTCATGCTTATTCTTTATCTCGCCACGCGGCTGCTTTACCGGGAACGCTGCATTCTCAATACTATCGGCGCTGCAGGGCTTATTCTGCTGGTCATTGATCCGTCGCAATTGTTCGGAGCCAGTTTCCAATTGAGTTTTCTCTGCGTGCTGATAATTGGAGGCATAGGGGCGCCAATTCTCGACCGCACAACCAAACCGCTTTCTCGCGCATTGCGGAATCTCGATTCGCAAAGTTACGACCTCGCGCTGTCGCCGAAATTAGTGCAACTCCGGCTCGATCTGCGAATGATCGCATCTCGCCTGCAACACTTTTTCGGAAAGAAAATTTCAGGGTTTGCGATTGCCGGGTTAGCCCGAGGAGCGATTCTGGCCGTCGATTTCATTCTGATATCTACGTTGCTCCAGGCGGGATTTGTGCTGCCTATGGCCTGGTACTTCCATCGTGCGACGATCGTTTCACTGCCGGCAAACATCATTGTGGTGCCCTTGACCGAAATCATTATGATCGCCTCCGGCGCCGGCATTTCTCTTGGCTACATGTCTGGAATGCTGGCGAGGATTCCTGTACTTGGCGCGGGGTTGGCTTTGCGCGCAGCGGCTGCCACCGTTTATTGGATGGGCCGTCTTAGAATCTCCGATACCCGCGTAGCGAACCCGGAAATTTGGGTCGCTGTTCTCGCAGGTACCGCTCTCGTCGTGGCCATGATCCTGGCGCGCCGCCGCGCGGTCTGGGCGGGAATCGGGTTGCTTGGCGTCGCCGTGGCCGCAATTTGGATCAGCGTCGTTCCTCCCCACGCGCAGTTCCGTCCAATGACGTTGGAGGTAACTGCCGTGGATGTGGGCCAGGGGGATTCTATTTTGGTGGTGACGCCTCAAGGCCGCACCATTCTCGTCGACGCCGGCGGACTGCCTTCCTGGATGCATTCCGACCTCGATATCGGTGAGGATGTCGTATCTCCATATTTATGGTCACGGGGAATCTCGCGCCTTGATGCCGTCGCAATTACTCATGCTCACGCCGATCACATTGGTGGAATGAGCGCGGTGCTGGCAAATTTCCGTCCCCGCCAACTATGGTTGGGGGTGGATTCTCCGTCTTTGGAATTGCAGCGAGTGCTTCAGGAAGCGAAGTCCGTCGGAATCCCTATGGTTCTGCATTTTGCCGGCGAGCGGTTCGAGTTGGGTGGGGCAACCGTGCGCATACTCGCGCCCTTGGCCGGATCGGATAGTCAATTATCCCGTCCCAATGACACATCTCTCGTGATGAAGATAAGTTATGAAGGGACATCCGCGCTTCTGGAAGGCGATGCCGAACGAAAAGAGGAGAGTCAAATCTCGCGGGAGAATCCTGCCGCTGACCTGCTCAAAGTCGCGCATCATGGCAGCGCAACTTCTACGGCCGAAGATTTTCTGGCAGCGGTGCATCCCCGGTATGCGGTTATTTCCGTGGGAGCGCGCAATCTATATGGTCATCCCAGGCAGGAGGTGCTGGAACGGCTCGCGCACGCAAGAGTCGATACTTATCGCACCGACAAGAATGGGGCCATAAGCTTTTACCTGGATGGCCGGAATGTCATGCCCGAGGTTTTGGTTCTCCACTGAGGTCAAGCTCGGCAGTATCGTCTTCCGCGGCGGCGCGTTTCGAATCCTGGATAAGCTGGCGCGCCTTTTCTGCATCCTCCGCGCGAACCAGAATTACACTGCCACCAACTCCGGGGAGAATGTCTTGAGGCGCGTCCAGTGCCGTCAGGTCCGTTTCAATGCCGGCAGAGTGCAGAAGTCCGTTGACCACGATGGCTTCCGATTCCTGTTCGGTATCAAATACTCGAACTAATTTCTTATTAGGACTTGGGCGATCGCTTGCCTGCGTGGAATCGGCTGTCGAAACAGGATTCGTTTTAGGCCGGTCTGCCATGATTCCTCCAAATTCGATTAAATCGACGGATTAAGGTGCCAAATCAACTGCCGTGACAATTCTAACCTGCATCGAAACGTTAACAGCAAATACCGACGGTGGCAAAAGGGCAGCTTACCTCCTCCCAACTTCGGATGGCTTTCATTTGCTAATCGGATTGACTGAAATGGAAAGGATCATATGAAATTCGTCCAACGATTGTTTATCTCATTGCTTTTCATGGTCGCCTTGGCGGGTATGGCAGTATCCCAGGACACTGGCGCCAAGCAGGACATGAAAAATGCCGGATCTGACACGAAAGATGCCGCAAAAGATACTGGGAGCGCAACTAAGAAAACAACCAAGAAGAGTGCAGGGGCGGTGAAACGAACTACGAAGAAAACCACAAACAAAGCCGCCCAGAAGACCGATCAAGGGGCGCAAAAAGTAGAAGACAAAACCGCTCCTCAGTAACAGAAAATCAGTCGGACCAAAACAAAAAGGCTCTCGCTCAAGCGAGAGCCTTTTTGTTTGAGGGGAGGGCTATTTCTGCTACTTCGCTGGCATCGGCTGTTCCTGGCCTGCCGGAGTGGCCATGTTGTCGGACGAAGCGAGCTGTTCGAGATTATTCTTCAACAAACTAATCTCCACTCGACCGCCGCTGGTGTGCCCAGTTTTGGTCTGCGCGTCGGCAGAGGCCACGGGAGCGTTACCCATCCCAACCACGTAGATTCGGTAGACGGGAACGTCGTGGTTCTCTACCAGATACCGGACTACTGAGTCCGCCATCTTTTGTGAAGTTGCAATGGCCGCTTGTGCTCTACCGGAAGAGAAACCCTGCACCTCAATAATGTAGCCACGTTGATCCTTTAGCGGAGTGGCGAGGTCATCCAGCGCAGACTTAGCGTTTTGACTAAGCACGCTTTGTCCAGGACGAAAACGGATTTCAGTCTGGTTTGAAGCCTTATATTGATCGATGTTGCTGACCACCTGCTCAACGTTGCCAATTCTGGTATTCGCCTGCATCGCGGTCTGTTGTGCCGCCTGAGCGCGATTACCGGCGTCAATGGCGTGCTGATCGGCTTCGTTAGCCTTCGCGGAGGCGAGTTGAATGCCCTGCTGGGCGCGAGAATCAACGTCTTTGATGTTCTTGCTGTTGGTGGCGGTAAGTTCATCCAGTTCGTTCAACCGGTCGCGAATCGGTCCAGTTTGGCGCTGCACATACTTTTTACGGGCAAAGGGATTAACCCGTCCCCAGAAACCCTCTCGTGCAGGCGGCTGTAGCGGCTTACCGGTCGCACTCATCTGGTCAGAAGTCTGAGATCCGGCCTGAGACGGTTGAGCCGTTGGCTGATCTGTTGTAGACCCGTTCTGTTGCGCAATTGCGGGCAGGCACAAAGCGCCAGCCATCAACAAAGTTACGAAGGGCTTTTTCATTTTTAACTTCCTCCAAGGTATAGGGTGTAATCCCCATCATTCGATCCGGCTACGAAGCGCGAACGCCTGATCGTTGCGAGCACTCGCGAAATCACGGTATCTAAGATGCCGATACCTAGCCTTTCGTATAACAGGTGTAGTGCCAAACTTGGCCGATGCAAGTGCCTTATTCTCAATTGATTATAGCCTAAACCACCCGGGCATCCCTGAAAGAAAAGGTAATTTTGGCGGACTTGATATAAAAACTGCTTTGAATTTCGGCCCGACATGGCCATCAATCCAGGAAGTAGCGCAAATTAGATTAACGCAAACGCGACTGGAGCCTGTTAACGGCTATTGTTCTTATCCGGCGCAGGCATGGCCCGCGCGCCATCTCGAAAGCGCTTCAGCGCGGCGAAAATTTGTTCCCCATAAATTGCGGCCTTGTGCTGTCCGAAGCCATGCACTTTCAGCAATTGCGGAACCGTGAACGGCTGCACTCGGCAAAGCTCATCCAGCGAACTGTCATGCATTACCACAAATGCCGACACCTTCTGCTGCTTCGCAGCGTCGCGCCGCCATTCGCGAATATATTCTCGTAATTCTGAATCCGCCTCGGCCGTCCCGATCTGAACCCGCTCAGGCGCGGACCTTTCGGTGGAAGGGACGCTAAGACCTCTGGAAGGCTTCTGTTCCCGGCCTGCTCGGGGTTTGTTTCTACCCAGCCATTCGGGAAGGAATCCGCATACATCGCATGATTCGCATGTTTCCCACTTTGTACGCTCGCCGAAGTGTGAGCAGATATAACGATGCCGGCAAGTCTTCGCCTCAACAAAATTGCGAAGGGTGTGATATCGCTCCCAAGAGCGTTCCTTCTCCGCCTTGTCACTGACCTGTTCAATGAAGTAAGCGAGCAGTCCGGCATCCCGTTTTTGCCAGAGAAGAATACAATCCGCCGGAAGCCCATCGCGCCCGGCGCGGCCCGCTTCCTGGTAATACTGCTCAATCGACTTGGGAAGCGAAAGATGAATCACCGCCCGGACGTTGGCCTTATTGATGCCCAGCCCAAAGGCGATCGTTCCGACCATCACGCGCACTTCGTCGGCCATCCATCGTTCCTGATTGCGACGCCGCTCGTCGGCTTCCATCCTGCCGTGGTAAGCGATGGCCGGAATCCCTTCGCTCTCCAGGAAGTTCACGGTGAAATTGACGGTGTCAATAGTCGGAGCGTAAACAATTACGCTACTTTGCCGATGCTGGCGTAGTGCGGCCAGAAGCAGTTGCTGCTGTTCGGCTCCGGAGCATTCGCGCACCATATACCGCAAGTTCGGCCGATGAAAGCTGGCAATGTATTTATCGGGATCACGCAGTTGGAGTTGGTTAAGAATGTCATGGCGGACCCTTTGGGTCGCGCTGGCGGTGAATGCTGCGATGGGACGATCGGGAAACGAAGTTCGCAGGCGCTGCAATTGCCGGTATTCGGGGCGAAATTCGTGTCCCCATTCGGAAATACAATGGGCTTCGTCGACGGCGAAAAACGCGATCCGAACTTTTTGAAGCCAATCCGTAGTGTCGGCTCGCGCCAGCCGCTCGGGCGAGATATACAGAAGCCGGTATTCATTTTTTCGCGCATTATCAATGAGAAATGATTGTTTCTCAGCGCTGACCGAGCTATTTAAGACGGCCGCTGGGATACCCATTTGATCGAGCTGCGCGGCTTGATCTTGCATTAAGGCGATCAGAGGAGAAACAACTATCGCGGTTTTTCCCGACAACAATGCGGGCAACTGATAACAAAGTGATTTTCCCCCACCGGTAGGCATGACCACGCATGTGTCACGTCCATTCAGAAGACTGTGCACAATCCGCTCCTGAAGGGGACGGAAACAATCGAACCCCCAGTATTTGCGAAGTGCGGTAACCAACTCGATGGCCGGAACCATAGCCAAAGTATAAGTGAGTCAACTTTGTCGCGATATAATCGGGCTTCCCCCAATGAGAATCTTTTTTCGATTGGTTCTGCTGGCGCTGATTCTGCTGGTGGTCGCCATGATTTCGGCGCTCACGGCTATGCAGATTGCCATTCACGGACGCGAAGTGAGCGTGCCGGACTTCTTGGGGAAGACTTCCGCGGAAGCTTCCAGGATTGCCGAGCAAGACGGCTTGCCAGTGGAAGTGGAGCGCCAGTATTACAGTGCGACCATTCCGGCGGGAAAGATCGTGTCGCAAACTCCTGCCGCCGGCACCAAAGTGCGCCGGGGCTGGCAGGTTCGAGTTGCCGAAAGCCTCGGCCCGCAGCGGGTGCAGATACCAAATGTGACCGGAGAAAGCCAGCGCGCGGCGGAAATCAATATTCGCCGCCGCGGACTCGATATTACTTCCATCGCGGAGGCTGCGGTGCCGGGCACGATTGCAGATCGCGTTTTATCGCAGAGTCCTCCGGCGAATGCAACTGACGTATCCGCCCCCAAAATCAGTCTTCTCGTTAGCGCCGCTCCTCCGTCACCATCTTTTGTTATGCCGAGTCTCATCGGTCAATCGCTCGGAACGGCTACAGCTTCAATGCGCAGTGCAGGGCTGCAACTTGGCAAGGTGTCGATTGCCGACATGGGCGCCGGAGCAACCGCCACGGTAGTGCCCCCAGCGCCGATATCACCGTCGAGCGTGATCGTCACTCAAAATCCCATTGCGGGACAAAGAGTGGCTGAGGGCATTTTGGTAACTTTCACAGTACGTTGAGATCGCTTTTCCAAGATAGATACATTGATTGCCAGGATGCTCTGCTACGATGTCACGGGTGGTGCCTTACCGCATAGGCGACCATCGGGTTTGATCGCGGAACGCGACGCGAAGATCCAGAGGAGGTTGCCGTGAGGGTTACCCGGATTTTCCCGTTGTTGTTCGCAATCTATGGTGCCTCGCTTACACTGCCGCCAGCGACAGCGCAATCGAAGGACGCTTCAGAAGTGGCCGCTCTCCCACCGGTCGATGCTACTTTGCCCGTTGAGCCCGCGCAGCAAGCGCCTGAACCGGCTTACGTCCGGCCCAGCGAGAAAACTAAGATAGCCAATTACGGATTTGACGCCATTGGACCGTATCCGATTTTTGGAGCGGCATTCGCCGCCGGCATCAACCAGGCGTCCGGCACGCCTCCAGAATGGAAACAGGGCGCCGAAGCCTATGGCAAGCGTTTCGGATCGGACTTCGCAATCGCAGCGATTACCACCACGACTCGCTATGCACTGGCGGAAGCCTTCCGCGAAGACACTGTCTACTACCGTTGTGATTGCAAAGGCATATTGCCGCGACTAGGTCATGCGGTAATTTCTACGGTGACAGCGCGCCGGGGCGATGACGGACACCGGGCATTCTCTTTCCCATCTGTGATCGCGCCTTATGCAGGCACCATGACCGCGGTTTACGTCTGGTACCCGAGCCGATACGACGCTGAAGACGCCTTTCGAATGGGAAATTACAATTTGTTGGGTTTCGTCGGTGCGAATATCGCTCTGGAATTTCTTTACGGCGGGCCGCATACCCTGCTTTCGAAAGTTCACTTCAGGAAATAAAGAAGGGTGCAATAATCAACTCTTCTTCTCCAAAACCGCGGCGAAAAAACCATCACAGGGAAACATTCCCGGGAGAATGCGAAGGTAGTTGCCTGCGGTAAGTGAATCGAGTTCGGTTTCCCGCGTCAATGCGCCACTCTCTCTTAGTCCCGTGAGGATATCGAGGCAATTCAGCGCACAGAATGCATTGTCGGATTCTAATGCCTTCTCGACGACCTCCGAATTTTCTTCGCGCTCTAACGAGCAAGTTGCGTAGACAAGTCTGCCTCCAGGCGCGACCCGGCCCATCGCCGATCGCAGGATTGCCGCCTGGCGTTCCGCAAGATCGGTAATGTCTTGGTTTCTAAGTTTCCATTTTATTTCTGGATTTCTGGCCAATGTTCCCGTTCCGGAACATGGAGCATCCACCACCACAAGTTCAAAAAAATCGTTCGTAGCAAGATTACGGGTGTCGCTGGCAATAACGCTCACATTCTTGGCTGGCACGAGTTTTCTCAACACGCGTGCACGGTGCGGATGCAAATCGACCGCCAAAATTCTTGCGTGCGCATTTTGTTCGGCAAGGATCCGCGTTTTGCCGCCGGGCGCGGCGCAGCAATCCAGAATCGTCGAAGCGCGGCCGGCAAGCAACGCGACCAGTTGCGAAGCTTCGTCTTGTATGCTGATCGCACCCTCAAGGAACGGGGCCGTCTTGGTCACGTCGCCCGATATTACGCGGCGCACTGACGCTAATAATTTCCCCGGGGCAAGTTCGATCCCCTGCTCGTTGAGTTGCTTCTCCGCATTTTCTCCGGTTATGCGGATTGATGTTTCCGGGATCCTTTGATCGTACTCACATATATCTTTGGCAACAGCCGAGCCATATTCGTGGTTCCAGCGTTCCACCAGCCACAACGGATGCGACCAGTGATCGGCTTGCTGCAACACGGTTTCTGAGCGAATCGACCGAAAACTGGTTTTGAATTCAGGCAACCGGAGCGACAGCTTTCGCAAGACCGCATTAGCGAACGGGATTGCGGAACGCTTGTGCGACCGTTTTACCAACTCCACGCTTTCATTTACGGCCGCCCGGCCGGGCACGCGATCAAGAAATAGAAGTTGATAAGCTGCCATGCGTAAAGCATTCAGGACTTCAATATCAATTTTCTGAAGCGGCAAGTTCGATGCGGCCGCAATTTGTGTGTCTAAAAGCGAACGCCAGCGGAGAACACCCATTACCAGTTCGGTCGCTAATCCGTGATCCTGGGATGACAGCATGTCAAATTGCGCAGAATGGAGGAGATCGGCAGCATACGAAGATTCCTGCTCAATCCTCAACAGAACATCAAAAGCCGCGGCACGGGCTGGAGAAACGGCCATGTCAGCTTCCCAATAACTCGGCATTTCGCGGCCTATAACCCTGAATAAAGTCACGCGCGGACATTCGCCGCTTGCCTTCCGGTTGCAGTTCAATGATCGATAGCGACGTTCCATTGCCGCATCCCGCCAGAAGCTGATCGTCTTCCAAGAACAATTCTGCGATAGCAGTCTCACGCCCGATAGACTTCGCCTTAGAAATATTCAGGATTTTTTGGCGGAAAGTGGTGAACGCACCAGGCCAGGGCCGGAACCCGCGCATGCGATTGCAAATAACTTCGGCGGGGCGATGGAAATCGATGCGTCCATCCTCTTTCTTCAGTATTGGCGCCAGCGTCGCACGCGTATGGTCCTGGGGCTGCGGCTTGATTTTGTCGGCCAGCAATCCGCGGAGAGTGTCAGCCATGAGTTCAGATCCAATTTCAGCGAGCTTGGGACCGAGTGTTATGGCGGTGTCGTCCGGCCCAATTGCAATTTCTTTCTGTTGCAAAATGCTTCCCGTGTCGAGGCCCGCGTCAATCCGCATAGTGGTGACGCCGGTCAGTCGTTCGCCATTCGCAATTGCCCATTGAATTGGGGCCGCGCCTCGATACTTCGGCAGTAGAGAAGCATGCAGGTTAATGTTCCCGAACCGGGGCAAATCAATCATCCACTGGGGAATGATGCGTCCGTATCCCACGACCACGATTGCCTCGGGATTCAGGCCTTCGATCTGGGCACGAAAATCGGTGTTGTTCTTGATTGTCTGCGGCTGGACGACCTGCAACCCTAATTGGATCGCTTTCTGCTTTACGGGCGACGCATCGATCTCCAGACCCCGGCCGCGAGAGCGATCAGGCTGAGTGACGACGAGTGCGATTTCGAATTCCGCCTCGACGAGCTTCTCCAACGTAGGGACGGCGAAAGCGGGAGTGCCACAAAATATCAATTTCATAGAATTCGGCGACGACTGTTAAACGCAGGCGACGAACAGGGACCTCATAGGTTGAAATCGAATTTCCCGCGATTCGCATTCAAGGACGCGCGTTCAGGCGTTCCGTAAAATCAGTTGGTTGGATAACGACGGAATTAAATCAACCCCCTTCAAATCCTTCTTTCAAAAACACGTTTTTTTAATCCTGGACGCGCTCTACCATTCCCCGGCCTTCATCAGCTTGCGGATTTTTCGCTTGATCAGATCGCGTTTTAACGCGCTTATGTGGCTGATATAAAGTTTGCCATTGAGATGGTCGGTTTCATGAAGGAAGGCCCGCGCCAATAATTCTTCGCCCGTCTTTTCGAACCACTTTCCATTTTCGTCCTGCGCTCGGACCGTCACTTTCTTTGGCCGGGATACTTCCTCCCGAAAATCCGGAATGCTCAAACAGCCTTCGCTTTGCCGATGGCGGCCTTCCTTGTGAATGATTTCCGGGTTGGCGAGCACGAGCTTTGCCTTTGGATCTTCCTGGAAAGTGACGTCAATGACCGCAAGCCTTTTCGAAATGCCGATCTGCGGAGCCGCCAAACCCACGCCGCGCGCGGCGTACATGGATTCAAACATATCTTCCACCAGCTTTTTCAGCTCGTCATCAAATGCCGTGACCGGGTCGGCAGATTTTTCCAGGATTTGATTGCCAAACTTTACGATGGGATAGATCATTCGGTAGTCAGTAGTTTTTCAGTTGTTGGCGGTATCCGTCGAAATTTCTTAACGTCTCAACCATCGAATCGCCACCGAACTTTTCCAGCGCGCAGCGGGCGAGGGTGAGCGCGACCATCGCTTCAGCCGCAACTCCGGCTGCGGGTACCACGCAAACATCGGAACGTTCATACGCCGCTTTCACTGGCTGGCGGCTGGCAAAGTCAACGGATCCCAATGGCCGCCGCAAAGTCGAAATCGGTTTCAGATAGCCGCGCACCCGAATATCCTCGCCATTCGACACACCACCTTCGATTCCTCCAGCATTGTTTCTGTTGCGTGTGAAGCCGGTAAAACCAGCGGACTCGCCATATCCAATTTCGTCATGGACCTCGGATCCGGGGGAAGCAGCGGCCGCAATTCCGGCCCCGATCTCCACCGCCTTGACCGCTTGCAATGACATGACAGCGCCGGCCAGCAAGGCATCCAGACGCTCGTCCCATTGCACATACGTGCCGAGACCCGGCGGGACATTATGACCGACGACTTCAAAAATCCCTCCCACGGAATCGCCGGTGCGCAGAATTTTGTCCACCTCAGCCTTCATTCTTTGTTCCGCCTCGGGGTCAACGCAGTTGAGTAAAACTTCCTCTTTTTGCCAAAGCGCATGGACCTGCTCCCACGAAGGCTGAACAGTTTCTAGCGATGCTTTGCCGACGGCGATAACATGACTCAATACGCTGATGCCGAGTTCTTGCAGAAATGATTTTGCCAGCGCGCCAATAGCAACCCGTGCGGCTGATTCTCGCGCCGAAGCCCGCTCCAAAACATACCGTGCTTCCGAAAAGTTGTATTTCAACGCTCCGGCGAGATCTGCATGGCCCGGACGCGGCGAGGCGACCCGCTTGTGTTTTTCGGCGTCGCCGGCTTCGACGGGCAACGATTCGGTCCAATTCTTCCAATCTCTATTTTGCAGCATCACCGAAATCGGCGAACCGATAGTTTTTCCATGGCGCACGCCAGAAATTATGTGCGCGCTATCCCGCTCAATTTTCATCCTACCGCCGCGCCCGTAGCCCTGTTGACGCCGCCACAGCTCACGATCTACGAAGGCCTGGTCTACCTTTAAACCAGCGGGCAATCCCGATAGAAAAGCGACCAGGGCCTCTCCATGTGACTCTCCGGCGGTGAAATAGCGCAGCATTCATTTGGATTGTATCTGAAGCCACGGGCAAACCCCTTAGCTCCCCGGTCATCCTAGTAAGGCGTAGGTGTACCTCACGACATGGCCTTGCGTAGCCAATTTTTTCGGAAGGAAGTTCTATGTCGGGCAAGTTAGGAATGGGCGGACGTAAGCGCTTTCACGAATTTCCGTCGTCGCCTGTTGAACCTTCCCGGCTGCGACCGCTTCTCAGTGCGCAGGAAAACGAACGTAAGAGAATCAGCCGTGAACTGCACGATGAGATGGGACAAGGCTTGATGACTTTGCGGCTTTCGCTGGCCAGCTTGTTGGATGCGGCCGACGGTCCCATCAAGCGCACGGCGGAGGAGGCGCTCGCAATTTTGGATGACACTATCGAGGGGCTGCGCCGGATTATAGGCCGATTGTCGCCGCGTCCTCTGGAGGAGCTGGGCCTGCTTGGAGCGATTCGCCGCGAGGCTGAATTGCTGAGCAAGCAAACGGGCATGCGGGCTGACCTTGCGCTATCGCCGAATCTTGATTTCATCGATCACGAAGTTGAAATCGCCCTGTACCGGTTTGTGCAGGAAGCGCTATTTAACATAGCCCGACACTCAGGCGGACGGAATTTTAGCGTGGCCTTGGAATATGCGGGAGGAATGATTGCTCTGCGCATCGGCGACGACGGAAAAGGATTATCTCCGGATGCAGTGACCGGCGGAGAAAACTTTGGCATCGCCGGAATGGGCGAGCGGGCGGAAGATTTGGGCGGCACGCTCCGCATCCGCTCGGGTAAAAACGGCGGCACGTATCTTCTTATCGAAATACCTGTGAGCGCCGGTTCCGGCACGACGCGGAAACGAGATGCAGACTTTGCCGGGAGGGCCAGTTGATCGTGCATGACGTTGCGGAAGCGGCGCGTAACTCGGAGTCTCCTATAAGGTGTGTCATCGTGGACGACCATACCCTTTTCCGCGATGGCCTGCGCCGGATATTGGAAAGCGAGTCCGATCTCGAAGTCATTGGGGAAGCGAGCGATGCGGGTGGCGCGCTTGAAAAGGTCCGCGAGTTGCAACCGGATGTCGTCCTGATGGATATTGGGATGCCTGGCATGTGTAGCTTTGACGCCGCTAAAAGCCTGCTTCAGGAAAATCCTAATACGCGACTGATTTTTCTCACGATGTATGAGGAAGAGGAATATTTGCTGCAATGCATGAGCGTCGGCGCGGCGGGATTCATGCTGAAGGATTCTCCCGCGCCGAAAGTGATAAACGCGGTGCGGGAGGTTTTCCAGGGGCGCAAGTATTTAAGTCCGCAAATCCTGGGCAGAATGGTTGATGATGTTCGCGCAAGATCCGCCCGCACGACCAGCCGGGGCAGTATGCTTACGCCGCGGGAACGCGAGATCATAAAAATGATTGCTGAAGGCAATTCGGTGAAAGAAATTGCCGGCACCCTGCATCGCAGCGTTAAGACGGTTGAAGCTCACAAATTCAACCTTATGCGTAAACTCGATATTCACAATAAAGCGCAGCTCGTTACCTATGCCATCCAGAAAAAAATAGTGAAGCTACCGGCCGAAGCGTAACCATCCCCTGCACGACATTTCATCGCGGCATATATTTAAAGTCGATGCTGAAAGATTTTGCCATCTCAATTGTGGGCACCTTGCAATCGTCTGGTTATGAGGCGTATCTGGTGGGCGGATGCGTGCGCGATCTGCTGCTTGGCCGCGAACCGGCGGATTACGATGTGGCCACCAGCGCGACTCCCGCGCAGGTCATAAAACTTTTCCCGGACACATACGCCGTCGGCGCACAGTTCGGCGTCGTGCTGGTGCCCAATCCCTCTGCGGAAAATGAAAATGACGCCGTAGAAGTCGCGACCTTCCGCAGCGACGTTGGCAGCACGGACGGACGGCATCCCGATCAAGTGCGGTTCAGCACCGACCCGAAAGAGGATGTCGCACGCCGTGACTTCACCATTAATGGGCTGCTGCTCAATCCGTCCACAAACGAGATTCTCGACTTCGTAGGCGGGCAAAACGATCTGAAGGCGCGCACCCTCCGCACCATCGGAAACCCCGAGTTGCGTTTTGCGGAAGACAAGTTGCGAATGCTGCGCGCGGTGCGGTTCGCGGCGCGCTTCGGATACCTGATCGAGCCGCAGACTTTTTCAGCAATGCAAAAGCTCGCGCCGCAAATTCACCAGATTTCCTGCGAGCGGGTGCGCGAAGAGCTTACAAAGATGCTTACGGAAGGGCACGCGCGCGAAGCATTTCTGCTGCTCGACCGGACCGGCCTGCTTCGCGAGGTTCTTCCCGAGATTTCAGCAATGAAAGGTATTCAACAACCTCCACAGTTCCACCCTGAGGGCGATGTTTTCGTTCACACCATGCTGCTGCTCAGCAAACTGCCTTATCCATGCGCCTCAACTCTGGCTTGGGGCGCGTTGCTGCACGATGTGGGTAAGCCGCCAACTTTTCGCGTTGCGCCCGATCGCATTCGTTTCGACGGCCACGTGGAGGTTGGAGTGAAAATGGCAGAACGAATTTGCCAGCGGCTTCGTTTCTCCAATAGCGATACCGAGCAGATTTTGGCGTTAGTGGAAAATCACATGCGATTTGGGGATGTCGAGCGGATGAAAGAATCGACGTTCAAAAGATTCATTCGAATGCCGCGATTCGAAGAGCATTTGGAACTGCATCGCTTGGATTGCGAATCGAGCCACGGCAGCCTTGAGCTTTATACCTACACACGGGATAAGATGGCATCGCTTCCGGCGGATGCAATTCGTCCCGCGCCGCTGATCACCGGCGCTGATCTGATTGATGCGGGATACATTCCCGGTCCCAAGTTTAAGGAAATTCTGGCCGCCGTCGAGGACGGCCAACTGGAAGGCCGCTGGCATGAGAAGCAAGCGGCGTTGAATTTCGTCAAAGCGGAGTTTCCGGCTTCCTGAGCTGCTTGGGCGGATTTTTACAATTTCTTGTCAAGCCCCTTTTGGGGCTGAGTTTCGTCTAAGCCCATGAATGCAAACCAAATATATTTTTGAAAACGTGGCGCATTCTCCGTACGTAACTTGCTATGCTTGATATATAAGCTTTTTCTCCCGTCGCGAGGCCTTCGGCCAGATTCCTCTTATGGTTCGTGCCATGCAGCCCGTCGCTGTTGGAATGCAGAGTCTTGTAATGAAGAGTCTGCGCCAAGCCGCGCCCGAAGAAGGTCCGATGCTGGCCTGGCCGCTGACTTGCGGCAGTACAGTTTCCAGGCGAACGACCGCTTTAGATTTTGCGGAGGGGATTTTGCGGGTAGAAGTACCCGACGCCGGTTGGCGCGCGGAATTACAACATATGGCCACTCAATATCTTGCCATTCTTAATCGCTATGTAAAAATAAGTGTGAAGCGCATCGACTTCGTGGTCGTAAATGATAGAACCGCCCAGCGAGTGCAGAAATGAAAGTCACCGACAAGGATGTAGCTTACGTCGCCGGCCTGAGTAATCTTGAGCTCAGCGCGGAGGAACGCGAACGCATGGTGCAGGACTTGAATTCGATCCTCGGACATATTGGTGCGCTCGAAAAACTCGACACGTCCGATGTTCAGCCGATGGCGCAAGTATCCGACCGGTATGGAGTCGATCAGTCGAAGCAGGGCAGCGAACGTTTCGCCTATGCCAGTCGCGAAGACGTGCTCGAAGGTTTGCGAAAGTCGCTGCCGCAACGGGAAGCACTAGAAAATGCTCCGGATTCGGACGGCACATTTTTCAGAGTGCCGAAAGTCATCGAGCGCTAACCGGTTTCAGAATGGACCTCGGCTTACTCACAATTGATGCCGCGCGGGGTGCGGTGCAGAGTGGCGAAATAACCGCCACAGCGCTGGCCGAGTCTTTCTACGCCAAAATTGAGCATGACGATCCGAAAATCGGTTCTTATCTCACTCTGGCCAAAGAGCGCGGTTTAGCGAAGGCTGCGGCGGTTGACGCAATGGTATCGCGAGGCGAAACATTACCTTCGTTGGCCGGAGTTCCGGTCGGCATTAAAGACGTGCTGGTCACGCGCGGCGTTCGCACGACCGCGGGATCGAAGATTCTTGGCAATTACGTTCCACCTTATGACTGCACCGCTGTAGGTTCGATTAGAAGCTGCGGGTGCCGTAGTTCTGGGAAAAATGAATTGCGATGAGTTCGCCATGGGATCGTCGAATGAGAATTCGGCGTGGAAGCCGGTTCATAATCCCCGCGATCTCAGTCGCGTGCCGGGCGGATCGTCAGGCGGATCGGCGGCGGCTGTCGCGGCTGATCTGGCAGTTGCGACGCTAGGAACTGACACCGGCGGCTCGATTCGCCAGCCGGCGTCATTTTGCGGCGTGGTCGGTCTAAAGCCTACTTATGGGCGCGTTTCACGTTATGGCTTGATTGCATTCGCGTCCTCGCTCGATCACATTGGACCGCTGACCAAGACGGTGAAAGACGCGGCCATTGTGCTGCGAACCATCGCTGGACGCGATTCTATGGATGCGACATCCGCCGAGCTTCCAGTCCCGGATTACGTCGCGGAACTTGAAAAGCCGGTACGCGGTTTGAAGATAGGTCTCGCGAAAGAATACCTCGGCGAAGGACTCCATCCCGAGGTTCGCAAGTCAGTGGAAGACGCGGTGCAAAGCTTGACGAAGCTCGGCTGCGAAGTCGTAGACATTTCATTGCCGCACACGGAATATGCGATTGCCACGTATTACATCGTCGCCACGGCGGAAGCGTCTTCGAATTTGGCGCGCTTCGACGGCGTTCGCTATGGTTTCCGGGCGGAGAATGGTCGCAGTCTCTCGGACATGTACAGGCGCAGTCGTGACCTCGGATTTGGCGCCGAAGTCAAACGTCGCATCATGCTGGGGACATACGCTCTGAGCGCGGGATACTACGACGCCTACTATCTGAAGGCGCAAAAAGTTCGGACGCTGTTGACGCGCGATTTCGAGGAAGCATTCAAAAAAGTGGACGTCATCGTTACGCCCACCAGCCCAACAGCAGCGTTCAAATTGGGAGATAAAACCGACGATCCTCTGGCGATGTATCTCGCGGACATTTATACCGTCACCGCCAACCTCGCCGGCATACCGGGGATTTCAATTCCCTGCGGCGAGACCAAAGAAAAATTGCCCATCGGAATGCAGATTTTCGGCAAGCATTTCGACGAGGCGACAATACTCAGGTTGGCGCACGCGTACGAGCAAGCCGCCGCATAGCGTCGTAGGAAGAACCAAAACGCGAGAGCCCCGCGAGAGCCCTCGCCCCCGCTGGTGAGTGCGCGGTGGCTTCGGGATGACTAGTGGCCTAGGCAGTCATCCCGAACAACCGGCGCAGTTCAGCCGGTGGAGGGATCTCGCGCGTATCGGATCCGGCTGGTGTTCAGGCATTAGCATTTCTTGGTAGCGCAGCTTAACTCAGCAATTCCAGCAACAAAATCATAAAAACTAAAAAGGAGTCCTCATCATGCAGTCATTATTCTGCACGTCGCACTCGTGTGTTCCATCGAAATCATCCCCAACTATGCGAATGGCATTGGTCATCGCGCTATGCATTGCTCTTATAGCCACCGGATGCACGGCGCAATGGCTGAACGTCGCCATATCCGATCTTCCCGTGCTCACCCAAATGGCCCTCAACATCGCAACTCTAGTCGCAACTTTGCACTCCGGAAACCAGCTCAATCCGGCAGATGTAACCGCAGTGCAAAATATTTCCGCGCAGGCAAGCCAGGACTTATCGTTGCTGCAAAGTTTCTACAACGCTTACAAAGCGAACCCGAGCGCCAGCACTTTGCAAAATATTCAGACGACCATCACCAAAATCACTCAGGGACTGCCAGTACTGTTGCAATCCGCTCATATCAGCGATCCTGTGACCTCGGCAAAAGTTTCGGCTGGAGTGAACCTAATTCTGACAACGGTTACGAGCTTCGCGGCTCTTATGCCACAGGCCACACCCACCACATCACAGTCCATTGCCGGAGTGAAGATTGCAATTCCCAACGCGAAAGATTTGAAGAAGCAATGGAACCAGCAAGTCTGCGGACCTGTTTCTAACGCGCCCCCAATCGCCACCGACACTTGCGTGGTGAGGTGACGCATGAGCGTTCCCATCGTCGCTATCACCAATGCCTCCACCTGCCTGAGCGACGCTCAGGTACAAGCCGTACTTCCATCTTTGCAAAAGCAAGTGACTCGGGACTTCAACTCATATTGGGATCTCGACTGCTCATTGAACTTCCTGCCGCTGGGTCAGCCGCTAACGAAAGGATGGTGGCAGATCGCGATCACCGACGATCCTGACCAAGCGGGGGCGCTCGGCTATCACGAAATGACCAGCTCCGGAACTCCACTAGGAAAAGTTTTTGCCGCTTTAGATATCGACAGCGGTTCGTCGTGGACCGTCACCGCGAGCCACGAGTTGCTCGAAATGCTGGCTGATCCGTGGATCAACTGGTGTGCTGAGTCGCCCGACGGCAAACTTTTCGCGCTTGAAGTTTGCGATGCGGTCGAAGCCGATTCTTTGGGATACGAAATCGACGGCGTGATGTTGTCAGACTTCATCACGCCGTCATGGTTCGAGCCGACAGAAGCCGATCGATTCGACTTCATGAAGCGAGTCAGCAAGCAGTTGGAACTAGCCCCGGGAGGATACATTTCAGTCTTAGACCCCAAAAAAGGGTGGACGCAGCTCTCCGCCAAAACTCTGAATAGCTCGCCGATACCATCAGGAAGCAGGCGTTCCCGTCGGGCGATGGATAAATCGGAGTGGCGAAGGAGCGTGCGATAACTAACAGTAGGAGAAAATCAGACACCCTTTGGAATCAATTAATCGAAGAATCATACGAAAATCCGGCAAAATCTACACCAAATGTCTTTCCCTAATTGGATTCCATACCCTTATAAGGGTATTGCGCTGGCGCGCGACAGGGCGCATCGTGTAAGTGGGTCAATGTGGCAATTGCCAAATTCCATACTTATTGTCGATGACAGCAAAGAAATCAGGCGTGCGTTGGCGCGTCTATTTGAATCCATGGCAGGATGGGTGGTTTGCGGGGAGGCCGCCAATGGTAGAGAGGGGATCGAAAAGGCACAACGGCTCAAACCCGATGTCATAGTGCTGGATATGTCGATGCCGGAAATGGACGGCATTGCGGTGGCTAAAATTCTGAAGGCGATGTCGCCCACAACTCCAATTGTGATGTTTACGAATTTTGCGGAAGATCAATTTCTGAAGCACGAAGTGCTATCCGCAGGCATCAACCAGGTAGTGTCGAAATCAGATTCCCGCGCACTATTAAATGCGATTCAAGAAGTGCTAAACCCGGGCGAACCCGCTTTAGTCTCTTAATCCGCTGCCTTGCTATTGGGTTGTCCATCTAATTCGGCCTCTGCCTGAAGCCAATCGTCCACTTCGTTCCCATCGATCAAGCCTCGATCCTCATAGATTCGATGGGCGCGGACTCTAATTTGCTGTTCGCGCTCTTCTGTGGTTTGCTTCGAATCAGCGGGCTTCCCCGAAGCGGCGCGTTCAATTCCAACCGGTGGCGTTCCTGAATTTTTCATGCTGCTTTCCTTCTGGCAAGCGGAGATACATCCTCCCAGTTTTCGGATAGTTTTTTCCCGCTGAATTCTCCCTGCGTTAGGTCGCACGGCAAGCAGAAAGGCAGCTTCACATTCCATGTTTTCGTTGCGCCAGCCAGCCAAAAATGTGTGTCGATCATTTCCATTGTCGAGCCACATTGCGAACAGGCGAAGTTGCCTTCCGGCTGTCGATTGAGGTTGGTAAGGAAGTTTTCCAGCGAATCTAGAATGTCAGCGGTTTTAAGTTCCTGGGCTTCCACAAAACGATATTACGATTGTTCTATTGAGGATGTCTGCCTTTCAGCGCACGCTGCTCTGTGCGCCACCGCACACAACTAGCCCGACTCCTTCTCCCATTTGGCGGTCTGTTGCATCATCATGGAGTAGCACTCGCAAGTGGCGTTTTCCAGTTCTGTACGGTTCACGATGTTCACCGAGCCGCGAGTGTAGGTAATCAAACCCGCCTTTTGGAGGATGCCGGCGGCGACAGTAACGCTCGACCGCCTCGTACCCAGCATGTGAGCAAGAAATTCCTGAGTTAAAGGTACGATGTGGGAACCGATTCTGTCTTGACTCATCAATAGCCACCGCGACAATCTCTCGTCAACCTCGTGCAGCCGGTTGCACGCCGCGACCTGCGCCGTTTGAATTGCCATGATCTGCACGTAGCGTTGCAGTCGCCTTTCCAGCGTAGGACACTTTTTCAGCAGGCTCACCAGCGCATCCGCCCCAATTCTGAACGCGCTGCCGGCAATCTGGATGATCACCCGCGTGGGACTGGACTGGAAGCCTACGAGCAACGGCATGCCGACAAATCCCTCAGAGCCCGATAATCCCACCTCGACGCTCTTTCCATCGTCCATAACATTCAGCACCGAAGCCAAACCGCTATTGATGAAGTAAGCATGCTTGATGGGGCGGCCAACTTCATTCAGGATATCGTGCGTTCTTAATGCGACAAAGACCAATTGGGAGAAAATGGATTTACATTCGCCATCCGGCAATTTCAACAACAAAGGGTTAAGCAAGACGTTCCCGTCGACTTCAACGTCAGACGTCGCCGGTCCTCGAATGAAAGGAGATTTCAACGCAAATGAAGACTTTCTTGTAAGGGAAGACTTTCTGATCATGAACAGCTCCTTCGATATCGAACGATCGTCTGATTCGCAAGGAACCGTCAGCCTGTTAGGCGCGGCGAGTGATGCGCGAGACCTGATAACAGGGTACGCGCCTGCGTGGTTTAACTCCAGGGTTAATGTGCTGAGCCGAAATATCCCGCTCTTCTGTGAAGGAACTAGCGAAGCTGTGGTGAGCGTATATGGCTTTGTGAAGGTGGTTACGCGGCCGAGCAATCGCCGATTGTAAACGGCTTCCGCAGTTTGTCTTTTGATTCCCCCCAGCGTATATTTGTAGTTGGAAACTGTTGTGTAGTTACCAGATTTGGCGAAACACACCAGTGGGCGCAAGCCCACATTTTAGTTTGTGGTGAACTTTCAGTCCCCAAATCAATTTTGTAACTTATTGGTTTCATGGCGTTTGATGTCGAACAAGTGCGGGCGATCGCGGACCGGGTTGCAGTTAGCCGGGGACTCGAGGTAGTTGAGGCGGAACTGCGAGGCGGAGGGAAGGCCCGCATGCTTCGGGTTTTTATCGATAAGCCCGGCGGCGTGACGCATCAGGATTGCGCCGAGTTCAGCCGCGAACTGGGGATAATTCTGGATATGGAAGACGTAGTTCCGGGCAATTCATATTTGCTCGAAGTTTCGTCGCCAGGTCTCGACCGCAAGCTATTTCGACCGGCGGATTTCGAGCGATTTACCGGCAGCAAAGTTAAGCTGACTACACGCAATCCGGTCAATGGAAATCGCCATTTCGAAGGCAAGCTGGAAAAATTTGAGAACGGCCGTTTGACGGTCGACATGGCTGGCAGCCGTAAAAAGCCGAAAGAAATTGCGGCATCGCAGAAACTGGAACTTGAACTCTCTAATATCGAAAAAGCTAATTTAGTGCCGGAATTTTAAGTGAGTTTGTTGGAGCGACGGGCATCGGTGCCCGTCCGGAAGTTTTGATTTAATAACGGAATAATTATGGCCAGCGAGCTTTACAACACAATTGACGCGTTAAGCCGTGAAAAAGGTATTGACCCGCAAATCGTGGTCAGCGCCGTAGAAGATGCCATCGTCGTGGCCACGCGAAAGTACTATAAAACCCAGGAAAACCTGCGCGCGCAACTCGACAAAGACACCGGCAAAATTCACGCCTTCGCGGTGAAGACCGTAGTCGAAAATCCGGAACAGGTCGAAGATCCAGTGCTTCAAGTCACGTTGCTTGACGCCCGCAAGCTCGATCCCAACGTCGAGATCGGCGGAGAGCTGCAAATCCCCAAAGTGACCGAAGGAATTCTGGGACGCATCGCCGCCCAACTCGCGAAGCAAGTCATCTTCCAGAAAGTCCGCGAGGCAGAGCGCGACACGGTTTACAAAGAATACATTGGGCGCGTCAACGAAATCGTAAATGCCACGGTAAAGCGCATTGAAGGGCCGGACATAATTTTCGACATCGGCAAAGCCGAGGCCCGCATGCCGCGCAAAGAACAATCGCGCCTGGAATCGTTTGCCATCGGCGAGCGCTTACGCGTCGTGATCGCGCGGGTCGAGAAAGCTTCGAAGGGGCCCGCAGTCGTGGTTTCACGCGCGGTTCCGGAGCTTGTGCAACATCTCTTCCAGACTGAAGTACCCGAAATTTACGATGGTACCGTCGTCATTCGCGCCATCGCTCGCGAAGCGGGAGAGCGCACAAAAATCGCCGTCATGTCGAAAGACAAAGACGTGGACGCGGTGGGCGCATGCGTTGGGATGAAAGGCATGCGCGTGCAATCCATTATCCGGGAACTGCGCGGCGAAAAAATCGACATCATCGAATACCACGAAGATGCCGTCACCTTCGCCGAGAAGGCTTTGCAGCCCGCGAAAGTCAGCCGCGTCACGATTCTCGACACCTCCGACAAGCACCTCGAGGTGGTTGTCGACGACACCCAGCTCTCGCTCGCCATCGGCAAGAAGGGCCAGAACGTCCGTCTTGCGGCGAAGCTCTTGGGGTGGAAGATCGACATCAAGAGCGAAGAGGAAAAGCGGCAGGAAGTCGAGCAGGAAATGTCTCGCCTCGTCGGCAACACCGCGACACCGCTTGAGAGCGTCGAGGGCCTCGGCGAAGGCGTGGTCGAGAAGCTGACGGCTGCGGGCGTGACTACGGTCGAAGCGCTCGCCGATATGACGCCGGAGCAACTCGAGGCCATCGAAGGAATCGGCCCGAAGACAGTAGAAAAAATCAGTCTGGCGGTGAATAATTACTTCGCCGCGCTGGATGGCGCCGAACCCATGCCAGCGGAAGGCGAACAAGCAGCGGATGCCAGTGCCGAAGGCGGAGCCGTTCTAGAGGGAGAGCCCGCGGAACTTGAAGCGGCAGATACAGAGGCGGCCGTAGAATCCGAATCAACAGAGGAACCATATACAGAAGAAGAGCCAGCTCCCGAGCCCGCGGAAGTCGAAGGCTCGACTCCCGAAAGCGCAGAAGAAACAGAAGACAAAGATCAGGAAAAGCAGGAACCGGAAGAAGGGATTAAAGATCATTCTTCCGATAATTGACCTATAATAGCTGACTTCCCGAGTGGGATTGATTACAGATGACCGGTGCCGAGGTTGACATGAAGACTTAACGGAACAGCCGGGTGCGAAAGGGCGGATGGGTAAAATTCGAATTAACGATTTAGCCAGAGATCTGGAAGTAAAGAGCAAGGCAATCCTTGACTCTCTAGCCGTAGTTGGCATCACCGAGAAAAAGACGCATTCCAGTTCTCTGGAAGACCACGAAGCTGACAAAGTCCGCGCGTATTTCCGCGGCACCGGCGACGCTCAAAAATCTGGCGGCTCTGCGCAGCGCCCCATCCGTGTTGAAGGCGACGGCATCAAAACCAAGATTGACCTCTCGCACATTTCCAAGCCCGGCGATGTACTGAAAGCGATCATCAGCAAGCAGCAGCCAGAACCTGTCGTGCAGAAAGCGGCCCCGGCCTCGGTACCTCCGGCGGAAGCTAAGCCAAGCGTCGCAGCTTCCCCGATTGCTCCCGCTCCAGGCAGACCGGCCTCAGCCCCAAGTTCTCCGTCTACCGAAACTCCAGCACCCAAATTCGTTGTGCCCGCAACTCCCGTAAGACCGACATTCACCGTTCCCGCGAAGCGGCCCGAAGTTCCAACCGCGCCGGTTCGTCCTATGTCACCGCCAATTGCGCAGAGTCCCACGAGTGCCGCGCCGCGAATTCCATCGGCGATTGCTCCAAGCGCGCCGGTGGGCCAATCCGCGAGCCCGGTCACCTCAACGCCAACACAGCTTCCGCCCAGAATGATCGTTCCGCAGACTGGGCCGCGTCCGGTTTATAAAGCGCCAATCAGGACCGCACCGCCGGCAACTTCCGCCGCTGGAGCGCAGCAGCGGCCTATCGCGCCGCGCCCCATGCCCGGACGCCCGGTACCCGGTCAGCCAATTTTTCAGCGCCCGCGTCCCGGCACTCCGATCGCCGGACGCCCGACGACAGCGCGTCCCGGTGAGCGCCGGCCGATGCATCCAACGCGGCAATCGCCGACCGGAGCGCGTCCCATGGGAGTTGGCCCCGGCCTTCCGCCCGGTCCCGCGCGTCCAGGTGCACGTCCCGGCGCTCCATCACGCCGCCCCGGTCAGCGCTACGTTCCGCGTGGAGTGAAGGAAGGCCCGATGAAGGGCTACGTTCCCCCGCCGCGCTTGTCGTTGTCGAACGAGCCGCAGCCGATCACTCGGAGCATCACCATCACCGAAGGCATCAGCGTAAAAGATCTCGCCGAGAAGCTGGAAATTCGCGCGAAAGACCTCATCGCCCGCCTGCTGGCCCGCGGAGTTTTTGCGACCATCAATCAGACGCTTGACACCGAACTCGCTAGTGAAATGGCCCGCTTCTTCGGCGCAGACACCAACGTGATCAGCTTCGAAGATCAGGCCGCCAAAGACATTGCGGATTCCACAGCCGGAGAAGAAGGCGCCGCGTCAGAAGGGATCCCGCGTCCGCCCGTCGTCACCATCATGGGTCACGTCGATCATGGCAAAACCACATTGCTGGATTCAATCCGCCTCACCGACGTTGCCGGAGGCGAAGCGGGCGGCATCACGCAACACATCGGAGCCTACAAAGTCACGATTAATGACAAGCAGTCTCCAGCTTATGGCCGACAGATTGTATTTCTCGACACACCCGGTCACGAGGCATTCACCCGCATGCGTTCGCGCGGCGCAAAAGCCACCGACATCGTTGTGCTCGTCGTTGCCGCTGACGACGGCGTCATGCCGCAAACTGTGGAAGCCATCGATCACGCGCACGCCGCCGAAGTTCCCATCATTGTCGCCGTAAACAAAATCGACAAACCCGACGCGATGCCAGATCGCGTGAAAAAACAACTCGCCGATCGCGGCCTGATGCCGGAAGACTGGGGAGGCACCACAGTATTCGTCGACGTCTCCGCCAAGCAAAAAACCAATCTTAACCTTTTGATGGAAATGATTTGCCTGGTCGCAGATTTGCAAGACCTGAAAGCCAGCCCCGACCGTCCCGCATCCGGCGTTGTTTTGGAAGCGAAACTGGATCGCGGACGCGGCCCCGTCGCCACCGTTCTCGTACAAAATGGCACGCTGCGCAACAGCGACAACTTCGTGGTCGGAAACGTCTATGGAAAAGTTCGCGCCATGTTCGACGATCGCGGAAAGCAACTGGATGAGGCGCCGCCTTCAACCCCTGTCGAAATTCTGGGCATGGAAAACTTGCCGCAGGCGGGTGATCAATTTGTGGTCGTAGCCGACCGCGACAAAGCTCGTGGAGTCTCCGAATACCGCGAACAAAAATTCCGCGAAGCCACTTTGGCCAAGAGTTCGCGTGTTTCCCTCGAAGGCCTGGCGGAACAAATCAAGACCGCCGGCATGAAAGAATTGAACATTATTCTGAAGGGCGACGTCAGCGGCTCGGTCGAAGTGCTTAGCGACCTTCTGAACAAGCTCTCCAACGAAAAAGTCCGTCTGAAACTCTTGCGGACCGGCGTCGGCGCTATCACAGAAAGCGATGTACTCCTCGCTTCAGCCTCAAACGCGATCATTCTTGGCTTCAACGTGCGTCCTGAACGCAAGGCCCAAGAACTGGCCGAGCAGGAAAAAGTAGACGTCCGCCTACACTCAATCATTTACGAGTTGCAGGATGAAATCAAACGTGCCATGACCGGCTTGCTCGAGCCCACGATCAAAGAGGTCTATCAGGGCCGCGCGCAAGTCAAAGAAACATTCCGCATTCCGAAAGTCGGCACCATCGCCGGATGCACGGTCACCGACGGCACCATCAAACGCGATTCGGAAGTCCGCCTGCTGCGCGACAATACCGTCGTCTTCACCGGAAAAGTCGGCTCGCTTCGCCGCTTTAAAGATGACGCAAGCGAAGTCCGCAACGGCATGGAATGCGGCATATCCATCGCCAATTACGGCGACGTCAAAGCCGGCGACGTGATCGAAGCCTTCGTTACCGAACGCGTCGCGGCGGAAGCCATGGCGTAAAAGATTGTGTGGCGCGGACACTCCTGTCTTGACTCAAAGACCCTTCGCGGGCAAGAGTGCCCGCGCCACACGAGCATTCTTGATCGCCTTCCTCACCCTCGAACTTCGCATCGAACATGCCCAGTCTCTCAAAGACAAACGCCAGGTCGTCCGCAGCCTGAAGGACCGTCTCCGCGCCCACTTCAACGTGTCCGTCGCAGAACTCGATCCCACGAACATATGGAATGACGCCACTATCGGAATAGCCGCAATTTCCTCCTCCCGCGATTACCTGGATGGGCTGATGAAGAGTGTCGAACGCCACGCTACCCGCGTCGCCAACAATGCGGGTGCCGATGTTACCGATTCGTTTGTGGATTTCTTGTGACATGCAAAACTTCGACAGCGAAGCCACCCCTTTTCTGATATCCTCATCAGCTTTACCTGAGAGGTTAATCGTGGAAAAGCGTGGAGCAAAATATCATCGCGGACGTCTGGGAGAAGCCCTGCGCGAGGAGATTATCGCCATCCTCGAAGGCGAACTCGGCGACCCGCGAATTGGATTGGCCAGCGTGAGCAGTGTCGCCCTCGCCGATGATTCCCGATCCGCGCGAGTGTTCGTTACCGTGGAAGGCGACGAAAGTGAGGCCGTGCGCACCATGGAAGGCCTGTCTGCGGCTGTCGGCTTTATTCGCCGCGAAGTCGCGGAACGGCTTCACCTGCGGCGTCCTCCGGAATTATATTTCCAGGTTGACCGCTCCGGACAGCATGTCGCCCGCGTCGACCAGCTCCTGAAACGCGCACGTAAGAAGAAAGTTGCGGAATAGAAATTCGGAACGCAGTTATGTTGAAAGAGGTTCTGAAGCAGATTGCGCAGCGTAGCCGTTTTGTCGTGACCTCCCATGCGCGGCCCGACGGCGATGCGATTGGCTCCGCGCTCGCGTGCTCAGCGATTCTGCGCGCCATGGGAAAAGAAGCCGATGTCGTCTTGAGCGATTCGGTTCCGCGTATATACGAGTCGCTGCCTTTCGCCGGCAAAGTACTTCAGGCGGAACGCATCGAGGGGGAATATGAGGCCGCGATCATCCTGGAGTGCGATAGCATCCAGCGCACCCATATCGATGGTTTTGAAAATCAATTCCTGATTAACATCGACCATCACTTGAGCGGACGCCCGTTCGCAAACCTGAACTGGATCGATCCCAAAGCTGTTGCTACGGCCGAAATGGTATATCGCATAGCGCGCGAGGCCGGCGTGCATGTCTCCCCGGAAATCGCATCCTGTCTCTATACCGGCGTGTTGACCGATACCGGATCCTTCGTCTTCGAAGGCACCAATGAGCGCACATTCGCCCTGGCCCGCGAGTTGGTATTGGCCGGAGCCGATCCCGCGCGGTGCGCCCGCAACGTATATTTCGGTCATTCGACGGCGAAGATGCGCCTGCTCGGCGCCGCTCTTTCGCATTTGCAGCGCGAAGGCGAACTGGCCTGGTTTTGGGTTACGCGCGAAGAGATGGAGTGTTTCAATGCCATCGAGGAGGATTGTGAAGGACTGGTGAATTATGCGCTGTCGATTTATGACGTGCAGGTGGCAATTCTGTTGCGTGAACTTCCCGACGGCCGCTTCCGGGTCAGCCTGCGAAGTAAAGGTGAGGTGAACGTTGCGCTTGCGGCGGAACAATTTGGCGGCGGCGGGCATGAATGCGCCAGTGGGTGTTCGTTGGATGGTCCGTTAGAAAATGCCTTGACCCGAATTTTGAACCTGTTTCGCCCGGCTGACTCCATACAATAGGCGCCATGCATATTTCATTTGCCCGGCAAGCGGCATCGTTTGTCGGCGCGCTTCTTGTTTTAATCGGATACGTCGGCCATCAACTTAAGTGGATGGACGCGCGCAAGTTTTCCTACAATGTCTTGAACGCAGCGGGTTCCGGCATTTTGGCCTATATAGCTTTTAGTCCATTCCAAGTCGGATTCGTCGTGATGGAAGTCAGTTGGGTGCTGATCAGTCTTTATGCTATGGCGCGAAGCTGGAAGCCGGAATGAATAGGCGCGTTCCGGCACCACTCTCGCGTACTGCAACCGACATCGCCGTGCTAGGGGGATGCTGCGGGTTCCTCTTTTTTTTCGGGCTTTCTTATTTTGGATTGATTGGCGCTGACGAACCTCGCTACGCGCAGGTGGCTCGGGAAATGTTAGCTCGCCATGATTGGATCACTCCCACGCTGGGAGGCAAACCTTGGCTGGAAAAACCCCCGCTATATTACTGGCAAGCGATAATTGCCTATCGCATCTTTGGCGTTAGCGATTGGGCTGCACGCCTGCCTTCCGCATTTGACGCGACATTGATGGTGGTTGCCGTTTATGTATTCTTACGCCGCCTTCGGCCTGGATTCCAGCTCGACGGCGCGTTGATCGCCGCATCTTCCGCGGCGGTCATAGGATTTGGGCGTGCCGCCTCCACCGACATGCCTCTCGCTGCGATGTTCACGATTGCCATGCTGGCGTGGTACGCATGGTACGAAGACCGGTTAAAAGTCTGCTTGGCTATTGCGTATTTTTTTCTCGGGCTCGCGGTGCTTGCCAAGGGTCCAGTAGCGTTGCTATTAACGGCATTCACCATCGTGCTATTTGCGGCAATGAAACGTGAGTGGAGGATTCTCAACTCAACCCTCTGGCTTCCGGGAATCGCCATTCTCTTCGCCACCATTCTGCCCTGGTACATTGCCGTGCAAGTTAAAAATCCGGATTTCTTCAGCGAGTTTATCTGGAAGCAGAATTTCGCTCGCTTCGGAACTAATCTGTACCATCATCCGGAACCGTTCTGGTATTTCATTCCGGTGGCGCTGATCGCACTACTGCCGTGGACGGTGTTTGCATTTCTTGCCATTTTCAAGACCGCAACATCGTGGTGGCGAACTGCGGCGGGACGTGCGGACGATTGCACCCTTAGCCTTTATCTTCTAATCTGGCTGATCGTCCCCATTCTGTTTTTTTCGATTTCGCGCTCGAAGCTGCCAGGATATATCGTCCCCGCGGTTCCCGCAGGCGTATTGCTGGTTGCCGAATATATTCGCACCCAATTGTCAGAAAAGAAATCACCTCACCTCTGGCAAATCGGCGTTCACGCAATCATGGTCGGCAGTCTTGTGGTTCCCGGCCTCATGATCCAATACATCCTGCTTGAGCACAGAATCCCTTGGACCAAAGCCGGAACACCCTTGATTGTTGCACTCGTATGCGCGATTGCGATCACATTTTTCGTGCGACTTTCTGGACTCCGCGTGCTGCGTCTCGCGACTTTGATTCCAGTTTTATTGATTGTTGGACTGGTGCTGCGGGCAGGATCTTCTACGATCGACGCCGCACTTTCTGCGCGACCAATCGCTAATGAAATTCTGCGCGTCGAACCCGCACTCGGGTCCGCGCAAGTGGCCGTCTTCGAGGCGCCAAGGGAAACTGAGTATGGATTAAATTTTTACCTCAATCGGCAAATTTCGCGCTATGAGTTGCACGAAATTCCTTCGGCCGCTCATGTTGTGGTCGCACCGATAGGATCTCAAAGTGTGGTGGCAGCCAGCGTCCCCGACCGGCGCGTCTCTTATCTGGGATCGTTCACATTGCAGAGGTTAGATTATTTCTGGATTTCGGGAAGGTAAGTTTTTGCGAACGGGACCGATTATTTTCGCCGCCAGCGTACTCCATCTTTCGCGTTTTCCACGATAATCCCCTCAGCCGCCAGTTCGGCCCGGATTTTATCGGACACATCGAAAGTTCGCGCCCGCCGCGCCGCTTCCATCGCATGAACTTTCTTTTCAATATCAGCGTCACAAAGTTGTTGCGCGCCAACCGATGCTAAAAGACCGCTGCTGATCTCCGCTTCCCGGCCCTCGCTTTTTGCCCATTCCGCAATGGCTTGCATTTTCGGACCGTCGTCATCTTTCAAAACGGCGAATATTTCGTCAAATTTTTGCAGGGCCGCAAGCAGCGGCTGAGCATCGCCTTTCTTAACCTGCCCAGCATCCATGGCGGCGTTTGCCGACCGGATCAGATCAAAAATCGCAGCCTGAGCCTGCGCGGTATTCAGGTCATCCTCTAATCCTTCGCGCATAAGAACCCGGGTCTTCAGGGCTAGTTCCGCCATGGTTTCGCTCGTGCCATCGGGAAAATGTCCCGTAGAAAGTCGAGCCTGGAAATTTCTCAACCGTTCTACCGAAGCCGCTGCCTGTTGCAATCCATCAAAAGTGAAATTGATCTGATTTCGATAAGGGACCGACGCCAATAAATAGCGGATGGATGAGGGCTTGTGCCCTTTCAACACAAGATCACGCAAGGTATAAAAGTTCCCCTCGCTTTTCGACATCTTCTCGCCTTCCACCAGCAGGAAGCGCGCATGGAACCAGAAACGCGCGAATGTTTTTCCGGTTTGCGCCTCCGATTGAGCGATTTCATTTTCGTGATGTGGAAAAATCAAATCTTCCCCGCCCGCATGCAAATCGAAAGTCTCGCCCAGTTCTTCCATGGACATCACCGAACATTCGATGTGCCATCCCGGACGTCCCGGCCCAATCTCGCTCTCCCAGAATGTTTCCCCGGGTTTTGGGGCCTTCCACAATGCAAAATCGCGGGCGCTATCTTTTTCGTATTCATCGAGATCTACTCTTGCTCCATCTTCCATGCCGGCGAAATCGCGTTTCGAAAGTTTCCCGTAGCCGGGAAATTTCGCAATCCGGAAATAATACGATCCATCGTCTGCTCGGTAGGCAAAGCCCTTGCGCTGAAGGTCGGCAACGAATTTCGCCATCTCCGGAATGTGATCTGTGGCATGCACCAGTTCCGGTTGCTGGATATTCAGCGCGGACAAATCTTCCAAAAATGCCTTCTCGTACTTCGCCGTATACTCCTTGACCCCAACGCGCTCTTTTGCCGAGTTGCGGATAATCTTGTCGTCCACGTCCGTAATATTCATGACGTGCCGAACGTCGTATTCGTTTTGCCGCAAAAACCGCACGAGAATGTCTATCGCGACAAAGGTACGGAAATTGCCGATATGGCCGTAGTCGTAAACCGTAGGTCCGCAGGCGTACATCCGCACTTTTTTTGGTTCGATCGGAACGAACTCCTCAATCGCGGCAGACAGCGTGTTGTAAAGATGCAGGGGCATATTCAAAAAGGAGAATCTGCAATTCTAGGGGGATTTCAGAAATACGGTCAAACGACTCCTACTGGCGTTGTGGGTACTTGCTCGCTTCCGTGCAGTCGACGGCCCACTAGGATGATGTAGTGCAAGGCCGAAACAATTGTAAAGATGAAAGTAGCGCGCAGAAATGTCAACCGCGCGATCGCAATCCACCGCGCGGGATCAACCTCCAGCAGCATCACAAAAAAAACCGCCGCCACTTGCGCAAACGTGTTCGCCTTGCCAAAAATGCTGGGACGGAAATCGCGCAATCCCGCAATTGCAAAAAGCACTGCGCTGGCAAATAAAATTGAAACATCCCGGCTGAACACTATCACGGTGAACTTCCACGGCACTTTATGAAGAATTGAGAGCACTAGAAACATCGTGCTCAGCAGAAGTTTGTCGGCAATGGGGTCGAGATACTGTCCCAGCAAAGTCTGCTGTTTGAGCATGCGGGCGAGCAGGCCATCGAGCCCATCGCTGAATCCGGCCAGTACAAACAGAATCAAAGCCCATTTGTAATGTCCCTCGACCAGTCTAATCACTATGAATGGCAGGAATGCCATCCGCAGCAGCGTGAGCTGGTTTGGCGCAGTGAACAGGTGAGAGAACTTCAATCGCGACCCAAGGCGCGTTCGCATGCAATAAACGCAGGGGAACCATGCCGACGATTGCGCAACAAAATCATAAAGTGCGGGACTCTCAGCTATTTAGTGGTCGTCAAGCCAAATCGAACGCTTAGTTCTAACACTGGTTTGCGCGTCGATTCAATGAGATAAATGGTATGCACGAGAAGAGTCGAACTCCGGCCCTGGCGTGTCAAAGCGTGTCGATCATAACGTAAAAAGACTAACAAATTGCGGAAGAACCGCCAAGACTGGTGAGGACCTAGGATGGAAGGTCAGCGGGTGGGTGGAAGCGATGTAATTCTCGGTGCAGCACTCAACTTTTCGGAAGTTCGCCACTCGTCAGGATGTGCACTCTATGCTGATGACACAGCACTGAGAAGACTGCACATCCACGCGGCGTTCCGCCGAACTCTGAGCGTTCGCACTAGCCAAGACGGTATCGTCTACGGGAAAATGCCGGCCTTCTCCGTGGGTCCCTGCTCGACTACTACATCGATCGGAAACATCCCGTCCATGTAGGCTTGGGCGAACTTGTGCACGCCCGCAATCTCTTCGTCGGTCATGGTTATCAGGAGTTTGAGCAAGCCCCGATCGTCTCCGAATACCTCAGTGACTGAAGCCAGGTGCTCCATTAAAGATTTCTTGTTTTTAGGAACGATTCCTCGATCCATCGGCTGTCCCATTGGTTGTCCCATTAATTTTGTGCCAGTAGTTTGCGTCATGGTCTCACCTTACCGCGTTGCGCCGGACCCGAAAAGATTACGGAGGTCACCCTATCTCCGGCCTAAAGTGAGCTCCCGGTAAGAATTCGCCGACAGCGCGCCGCGACTACTTGATCCCTTAATTGAAGGCAAGTAGCCGCCGCTTGGGGTTCAAGCATCTGACGCATCGGCAAGTTGGCAGGGCGCCTAATCGCAGCTTTGCCGCAACTAAGGAGATACCGTTCTATGGACCAATCGATGGCTTCACATTCAGGGCAATCGCAATCCAGATTCATGGAACCCACAGGGCATGAAGCACACGCGTCTGGCGTATCGTGGCCTGCGGTAATTGCGGGTGCCTTCGTGGCGGCAGCACTGTCGCTGATTCTACTGGCACTCGGCACTGGGCTTGGATTGTCGTCAGTGTCGCCGTGGTCCCATGCGGGAGCGTCGGCGTCGGAGGTTGGTGTTGGGGCGATAATCTGGCTGATTGTGATGGAAATTATCGCGTCGGCTATGGGCGGATATCTGGCTGGGCGGTTACGCACGAAATGGGCGAGCATCCATACGGACGAAGTTTATTTTCGCGACACGGCGCATGGCTTTCTCGCGTGGGCGGTGGCGTTGGTGTTGACGGCGGCATTTCTGGCTTCGGCGGCCGCGTCGATGATGGGCCGAGCTGAATTTGGCCACGGAGTTGCCAATGCTGGACCGGAAATAGCTGGGCCGAGGGGCGAGGGAGTTCCGGCGGATCCGAATGGATACTTTGTGGATGAGCTTTTTCGGGCGGACCCGAATGCTCAGAACCGGAGCGATTCGGACGTTCGCGGTGAAGCGGAAAGAATTTTCGTCAGGGCGCTGGGCGAGGGAGATGGCCCATCTGCCGACAAGACTTATCTGGCGCAACTGGTCGCTGCAAAGACCGGGCTGAACCAGGCGGACGCGGAGAAGCGAGTTGCAGATACGCTGGCGCAGGCTAAAGAAGCGGCGGACACGGCCCGCAGAGCAGCGGCGCATTTATCATTGTGGGTTTTTATCGCGTTACTGGCGGGCGCATTTTGCGCCAGCCTGGCGGCAACTATCGGCGGCAGACAGCGCGACCATGTGGTGATTATTTGATAGAGATCGTCTAAATAAGGAGGACGTTATGCGATCGATTATTCTTTTGTTGTTGGGCGTTCCATTACCAATCGTGATTTTGATTGCGCTCTTCGTTCATCACTAGGATGGGCGTTATTTTTGAGATTGACGGGCGAGAGCCCGTCAATTTTCGATAACAAAAGACAAAAAAGAAAGCCGGACTGGTTGGTCCGGCTTCACTTCTTGTAACACCTTCGGGGATACTACTGGTTGCGAAAGCTCCCCGCAGATATCTTCAAAAATTACATTACGAGTGCCAGATTCTCGAGTTCAAGTTGCAGCACCGGCATGGCGCAACCGGACATTTCAACCCGGCCGACGGCATCCATGGCGGCTTGCGGCGAGACTCCGTAGCCTCTTCCCATGAGGAACACCTGGACCAGTTCAGCGGCCTCTCGCGAATCAATCAAGCCCCCCTGCAAAAGGTCATTTCTTAATGCTGTAAGTTCCGTTGTTGTAAATCGTTCTTTCATGGCCGTCATCACCTCCGACTCCGACCTAACCAACCTTTAACTATTAGACTCCGCTCGTGCCATCAACGTTGCATGCAATTTTGATGCCGATCTACAGGCTTTCCTATAGATACGCAGGGGAAGTCTCTCTGGATTCTTAAACCCTTTGGGCAGTGCAAAGTTGCGGGCTATATGGGTGACTGGGATTATGTCGAGACGTTTTAAGGATGTCTCAGCGCGTCTCGTTATTGACAGTTTGTGTCGTTTCGGGAAACGTGGTTTCGGTTATGGGAATGTCGAAAATAGCAGTCGACTTCCACTAGTGTTCGTGCCTCGCGCCTATGCTTTTTCTACCGATGCGTCTCCTATCGCGGCGGAAAGTTCTGCTTTTTCGGTGGGCAAATTCAAATCTGGAGAGTCCTGATTTGTCGGCAAGTCCGGGGAAGACGTAGCTTCGATTGGCGGCGGGGCAATAGGCTTCTTCTCCAGAAATTTTGCGGTCTTTAGGACGGAGCGGCCCAGAGACGGATTGTATCCGGTCCACGCGCCGTCCGATCCGTCGCGTTGCTCATGCGCACGCATGCTTTCCATTTTCGAATCCAGGTCGTCTAAGTAATGCAGCATCAGCGCTTCTGGAAACATGGGCAGCTTCGGCGATCCGAAATCATACTGCCCGTGGTGGCTGATAATCAGGTGCTCCAGAAGCGTCTTCATCTCGGCTGGAAAATTAGGAATATCCGCCAGCTTTGCCTGCACCATTTCCAACTCAATAACCATATGCCCCAGCAGTTGGCCGCGCGTGGTGTAGGAAAAGCCGCGGCTGTAAGTCAGCTCATGAATTTTGCCAATATCATGAAGGAATGCGCCCGTGAGAAGGAGATCTCGGTTAATGAGTGGATAGTTGCGGCTAACCAGATCGCAGGAGCGGCACAGAGAGACCACGTGGTCCAGCAGTCCACCGATATACGCATGGTGCAAAGTCTTCGCCGCCGGCGCATTGCGGTAGGGTTCGGCAATCTCCGGGTCTGACATGAAAGATTGCACCAGGGCCTTGAGGTTCTGATCTTGAAAGGTGGCGACAATATCGGTCAATTCCCGCCACAACTCGCCGATATCTTTCGTGGTTTTTGGCAGGTAGTCCGAAAAATCGATCTCAGAATCGCCCAGACGCCGCAACTTGTGAATGGTGATCTGGAAGCGGTTTTTATATTTATTGACCAGTCCTTTGATTTTCAGGAAATCGTCCTGCTCAAAGGCGTTGAGTACTTCCTCGACGTTATCCCACATCTTGGCTTCGATTTGCCCGCAGCGGTCCCCGAGGGTGAGCGCCAGATACGGCTCGCCGGTTTTCTTAGGTTTTACCTGCTTGGTGACGACGACGAAACTGGAAGTGATGACTTTATTTTCGTTATCGCAACATTCGGAGAGAAAGAACTCTTTCATGATTGTTAGTCGCGCCATCCTTCGGAATTAAAATCCCTCAGAATGTTTCATAGCGGATAATTCCGAGTTCGCCCAGCTTAAACTAGAACAGTCCAAACTTTTTCTTCTTTTTGAGTTCCTTCGCCGTCGCAACTTTCACGCTCGTATCAATCGGTTTCGTCTGATTGGGACTCGCCCCGGTGTCCACGTATCCGCTCTTAATATCGATGTACGCTTCCTCGCGCAATTTCTTCAGATAGTCTCTTAGCGCGGGCTGCAACTTTTGCATATAGAGGGCGTCTTGCACTTTCGGTTCAACTTCTTTGAATGGAGGAATGCCTGCCATCTGGTGATCGGTGACTTTCAAAATAACGAAGCCTTGCTTGGTGCGAATAACATCGGAAAGATCGCCGGACTTAAGCGCGAAGGTTATATTCTCAAGTTCCTTGGCGAGCGTGCCGCGTTTGAAATAGCCTAAGTCGCCGCCTTGAGCTGCGGTGGGACCACTCGAATTCTTCTTCGCAACATCTTCGAAACTGGCCCCTTTGTGGATTTGAGCGAGCAGGTCTTCAGCTTTCGCCTTGGCTGCTGCCAGCTTTGCGTCATCGTCTCCGGGCCCCTTATCGGCGGAAACGAGAATTTCGCTGAGCTTCACTTCTTCCGGCTGTTGCAATTCGTTTTTATGCTGATCGTAAAATTCCTGCTCTTCATCCTTCGTGATGCTCAGGCGATGTCCAACTTCCTGGCCAATCACCTGCTGGGTAATGATCTGATTTCTGATGTTCTGTTTATAGTCCTCGAAGGAGACGCCTTGAGCTTGCGCGGCTTTTTCCAAGTCTTCCATGCTATCCAGCTTCATTTCCTTGCGCATCTCGTCGAGTCTCTTAATAAGCTCGGTATCCGCGGTGATGCCGAGGTCTTTGCCCTTTTCGAGCAGCAATTGCTGATCGATAAGGTCACGAAGAATGTCTTTTTGACGCTCGGCCACCAATTTGTCGGCATTGGAAGGATCCTGCTGCTGGGCCTCTTGCTTTAGATCGTCCTCGCTTCGCTGGTATTCGGATTGCGTAATAATCTGATTATTTACGCGAGCAACAATCTCCTCGACGACAGTATCGGCAGGCAGCGCAGTCGTCAGAAAAAGGAAAAGCAAACCGTAAACTATATTTCGCATGAAAATGCTCCCGCAGGCGGCTTCATTATTGAAGGTAACTGGTTTCTCTAAATTGTACCGCTGAATAACCTATCGCAACATCCCGGAAAAGCTATATGCCGGATGCTACTGCCGATTCGACGCTCGAACCAGGGCAACCGCAGTAACGTCGTCGTGCGTCGGAGGCGTATTCATAAACTGCCGCAATCCGTTGAGGATGGTAAGGCAAATATCCTTGGGATTATCGGCGGCGGTCTGTTGAAAAGCCTCTTTGATGCGGCCCAATCCGAACTCCTCGCCCTTATGCCTGCCTTCGACGATTCCGCGGGAAACCAATAGCAGCGCAGCCCCGGGTTCGAGAGCGACCACGCAGGCATCGCTGGGCGCATGAGAAAACAGTCCCAGAGGAAGGCCGGTTGCGGGCAATTCCGTCACTTCTCCATCATGGCGGACAAGACCAGCCGTATGACCTGAGTTGGCGTACCAGACGATTCCGGTATCCGAGTCATAGCACCCGGCAAACGTGGGGCAGCTGCGCAATCCGTCCTCGGCGGCAAGTATCGCGCGGTTGAGGCGGATGCATAGCTCTATGATGGCCTCGGATTCATTGATATCATCGCCGGCAAATAATGTTTCGCCTTCTTTCCGAAAGCTATCTTGCAGCGCAACAACGACGCCGCGATTTTGAGTTAACGGCCCCGCAGCGTCAAGCAACGTGAATAAAACGCGTCCGGTCCTGACCGGCACGAAGTCGTAAAAATCCCCACCTCTTCTCTGGCCGTAATAAAACGCTCCGAACGCAGCGTTCGGGATTTCGGGGATTTTCGCCGGCGCCGGCTGCGGCGGTGGAGAAGAAGAGTTCTCGCGTTTAAAGAGGAAAGACATTTCCTTTAGACGGCGAACTTATCACGGATAGCAGTTCGGAGCCAAGGCGGAGCGATAAACATTCTATTTACAAAGATCTTGACCGCATTTTCATAACATCAGAAAAGCCATTCCAGCCGACGCTTCGCAAAAAAAAGCCGCCCGGCTGTCGGGCGGCTTAGGGGATAAAAGCTACGGTTAGCGATGACCGCCGGAGTGTCCGCCGGAGGAATGACCTCCGCCTCCATGCGATCCGCCGCCGGAACCTCCGAACGATCGTCCCGATGAGTAAGAATGCGACGGAGCGCTGTAGTGACCCCCTCCGTAGGAACTTCCGCCGTAAGAATGGTAGCCGGTGCTGCGGCTGCCCCCTTCATACGGCGATCCTCCGTAGGAAGACCGTCCATACGAAGATCCGTAGGAGGAGCTGCCATAGCTGCGCCCGCCACTGTAAGGAGACGAGTTATAACGTCCCGAACCCTGGCTATAAGAGCGAGGTGAGTAGCCCGAATTCCCCCCGGATGAATAGCTGCGCGGGGCTGCCTGCACCGGGCCCGTCGGACGCGGAACGCTTCTTGAGCCACCAGAATACGAGCCTGATCTTGCTCCGTTATAAGAGCCTTCGCTATTCGTGCGAACTGCGCTTGAGGACGGAGGGCGCGGGACATTGCGCGAAGCCGATGCCGAGTTGTTGAAGCTGCGGCTAGACGCCATATTGCTGCTCGCTCCCATGCTGGATCGTCCGGAATTCTCCGGCGGCCGCGGCACGCTGGCAGAGCTGCGCGATCCAAAGTTGGCTTGGCCTTCGGTTCGTGAAGCAGTGGCAGCCCGCGAATTGAAACCACCAGACCCAGTTCGCCCAGAGTTAAGTGAAGAAGCGCCCCGCGAGGCTGCCGGCGGAGTCATGCGACTGACCGTCGGCCGAGACATTGCACTTCGCGGAGCGGCTGCCGCCGAACGTCCAGCATTCGGGCCCAACCGGTTTTGCGCAGTCGCGCCGATTCCCGGACGGCCAATCGCTGGCGCGCTTCGTATCGCGCTGGCATTAAGTCGAACCGCATTTCCCCGGACCGATAAGCCACGCTCCAGAGTTCCACGCGAGACGGCGGTGAATCCGCCGCGAGCGTTCAGGTTCGCGTAGTGAAATCCGCCACGGTTCTGGTAGAAACCATTGTGGAATCCGCCACGGAAGCGGTCAAAGTTATTGAAGCGTGCATTGAACACGTTAATGCCGCGGAAGTAGCCCCATCCAGTGTGGTACCAGGGGAAGAATGGCTCTCCCCAGCCCAGCGGACACCAGCCAAAGCCGCCACCGAAGCCAAAACCGAAGCCGACTCCCCAACCCCCGCCGCCGAACCACGACACGAGAGCCGGAGCATACCAGCCGCGTCCCCATCCGCCGTAGTACGGCCCCGGCGCCCATCCCCAGTATCCGCCAAAGCTGACCCAGCGGCCATAGTGGAACGGAGCAAATCCCCAGGGAGCGTCGTCAACCCACGTCCATCCCCACGGGTTCTCATAAATCCAGTTGCCATCGGTATAAGGAGCCCATCCCGGCTGCACCTGCGTCGGAACCCAAACTGAACCGTAATCCGGAGTATTGCGCCAAGTTCCGTACGCATCGAGATCTTCCGAGCCAATTACGTCCGGAGAAACGTAACGCGCGGAAACCGAAGAATCCAAACGGCGGTCGCGCACCTGGCACCACTGGTCGAAATCGTCGGGGCGCGGCGCCTGGTGAATGTCATGAGTGAGCGTATTTCCATTGCTGAATCGCGCCTGCTCATTTTCTTTCACCTTAACGCTGGGGCCTTGACCGGTGGCTTCGCCTTCTCCACGCCAGACCGTAACTAGAGTCGTGTCGGCGTTGGGATCGACCTCGAATCGGTAGTCGCCGGTTTTCAAAATGGTGAATGCCTGATTTGGCGTGTCAACTTCGTACACTTCGCCAGAGAATAGGTGGCGCACGTGCAGGTTCATTGTGCCCTGATGCAATGACAGTTGAACCGAATTGTCGCTGACATTGGTGAGTGTCAGGCTGGTTTCTGAGCCAATGCGAATCAGTCCAGTGCCCACATTTAATTCGGCCCGCGAATCTTTGTCCGCCCAAACATTATCGGCGATGGTCAGCGGACGATTCACCGATCCCTGAACCCAATCATCGGTGCCGTGTGGCTGGATCGAAACTGATCCGGTCGTGTATTGCAGACGAGCGACGCGCGACGGGGGATTGTTGCGATCGTCCTGATCGTTGTTATTTACGTTATTTACGCCAGCGTCGTTGGGATGATCATACGGCTGATTCGGTCCGACATTCGCGGACTCAGCCGGAGTTTCCAGCGGCCGGTCAGAATCGTAAACCTGGTCTTGGGACGACACAGGCCGCCCGGCATCAGGCTTATCGTAAGTCTGATTTTGATTGTCGTATGCAGGCGCCTGATTCGGCGACGGGGCCGCCTGCGTGTCCGGGGTCGAATCCGGCGGCGGAGGCGGGAACTGAGGCTGCGAAGCCTCGTCCTGCTGCGCTAATGCGACGGGAGCCGTCGCGGATGTAAAAACAAATGACCAGACTAACATCAAAATACTTGCTAAGAGCGCGTTCCTGAGAAATTTCATATCCCCTCCACGCTACCGGCGCGTCTATGCTTCGCGCACCTCACCATGGCCGCTATCTTTGGCGGTCCACGCTCGAACCTCTTCTTTCTTGGATGCGTAAACCCTCTTTTGGAAGGAAAGTTGCGGTCAAAACGCCGGGAAATACGCCGCATTCGGCGACGGTATGCTCCTACGGTACGCCATTTTGATATTGCCGGGTTGACAAATGGAAGGGTCTATCAGATAAGAAGGCGGAGCCCAGTTCCTAATTCGGGGGAGCCGGCCCAAATTTGAGATTTGATCTCCTCAGGGTATTAACTATTGAAGGCTGCGCTGCCCCATCCGTCGCGGTCTTGTTCAGTCTCACGACATCCTCGCAAAAGTGGCCCAGTCCCCAGTAGGTTTGATAGAAATTGTGTTGTTCCTGCCCACGAAAGGCGGGCCTCCGGGTTCTTCTTTTCTTGCGACGTCTTCCCGATTCATGAATGCCGCGATCTCCCCGTCCTTTTTACATAGCCAAACGAAGCAAGATTTCTGGTTGCCGAATCACGGGCGCGGAAATAGAATGCGTCTGCTTTAATCTTTGCCGAATAAATCTGCTCAACAGGAGTAACAATGAAAACCAGAACGATTATTTTGACGCTGTTGGTTTGCTTTGCGGCGGGAGCCGTGTGCTTCGCCAGCGACGCGTGGATCGGGACATGGAAGCTCAACGAGTCTAAATCAAAGATTGGCGCCGGAATGCAAAAAAACGACACAGTTGTCTACGAGGCTTCGGGCGACAACGTTAAAGTTACCGTAGATGGAACGAACGGCGAAGGCAAAGCCACCCATGACGAGTGGACCGGTATGCTTGACGGAAAGGATTATCCCCTCACCGGCGATCCCACGGCTGATACGCGGGCATACACCAAAGTGAACAGCCACACGCTGAAGTTAAACGAAAAGAAAGACGGCAAGATCATTATGAGCGGTCGCCTTGTGATCTCCCCAGACGGCAAGACTCGAACTCTTACCCTCAGTGGGACTAATGCAATGGGCAAGTCCTTTAAGCTCATCGAGGTTTACGACAAACAGTAGCTGGATAACATCTGGAAGCAAATGCCTTCCATCCGGTTTGCGGATGGAAGGGATTTTAATGTGCCTAGCCGCCTCTGCTCGTGATTATTCGTAGCCCCGGCTCTCGACCGGGTGGCTCGGCAGCATGCGCTGCGGGCGCCCTTCCAAACAGATTGCCAATGAAGGACGCGTCAGCGGATCGGGGCGGAATTTGTTATCGGCTGTGCGCCCCCTGGCGGGTACAGTTATCGATATCCTGGCAAATCTTTTTGTCCTCCCGGTTCTGGCTGAGGCCGAATAAAGGATATGTGAAGATTCGTTTGAATTCCATCCCAACAGTTGTTCGCTCGCTTTCTGGATTTAGCACATCTGAGCGTAACCCTACCGAAATCGGCCCCGCCGTCCAGAGTTGCTTATTCCGCGAACCTTCTGCCTTCGGACAATAGTAATGGCGGAGGGAGAGGGATTCGAACCCCCGGTACCCTTTCAGGTACAGCAGTTTTCAAGACTGCCTGTTTCAACCGCTCACACATCCCTCCGCGAGCAGTACTTTGCTACATTACAACGGTTTGCGGGCAGAATAAAGCTGGTGATCGGAGGCTGCCGTCCAGGTTGAGATCTTGATCTCCTCGACATCAAAAACAAAAAGGGCTGCTCCACTCGTCGCAATTTCGGACGGGTGGGCATTCGTGCTCTCAAGCCTTTATTCGTAGGTCACATCGAATCCAGCTTGCGCAGCCGGGGCGGCTGTCCCTACTTGTTCTTGGGTGAACCGCCGGCTATGGAGGGGACTAGCAGGACTTCGTCGCCTTCCTGGAAAGCGTACTTCTCGCCGCCGAGGAAGCGGATGTCTTCTTCGTTAACATAAATATTCAGGAAGTGGCGGATTTGGCCGGATGCATCGCGCAGATGCGGCTTCAGGTCGGGGAATTTCGCGTCGAGTTCGGAGAGCAGTTCTCCCAGATTTGCCGGCGAACAGGTGAGCTTGTCGGTCCCGGCGGTGAGACGTCTCAGGGCGGTGGGGATTTGAACTGTGATGGTCAACTTTTTCAGGCCTCCACGGTTTCGGGCACGGCTGCGGTTTTTGCCGGAGCGTCCAGAACACTTTCCAGATACCGGTTAAAGTCGGAGAGCTTGGCCGCGATTGGCGCTTCGGCTTCATATTGTCCCGCCAGCGCGTCGGTGGTTTTCAGGCCGTTGCCGGTAATGCAGAGCACGGTGGTTTCTTCGGGCAGAATGCGGCCTTGTTCGTAAAGTTTGCGGGCGCACCCCACGGTTACGCCGCCTGCGGTTTCGGTGAATATTCCTTCCGATACGGCGAGGTCCTGAATACCGCGCACGACCTGCGGATCGGAAACGTCTTCCGCCCAGCCTCCGCTCTTGTTGATGGCGCGTATTGCATAATGTCCATCGGCGGGATTTCCGATGGCCAGCGAGCGTGCTATGGTCGCAGGCTTTTGCGGATCGATTTCTGAGTTTCCCGCTTTGACGGCGGTCGAAATAGGAGAACATCCCGTGGCTTGCGCACCGAAAAATTTAACTGGCTTCGGTTCGACCAATCCCAGTTGCGACAATTCTTCGAAAGCTTTTTTGATTTTAGTAATCAAAGAACCACCGGCCATTGGCACAACGACATTGTCGGGCAACCGCCATCCCAGTTGCTCGGCGATTTCGAAGCCGACTGTCTTCGATCCCTCAGCGTAGTAGGGGCGCAGGTTTACATTCACGAATCCCCAATTGCGTTCGTCTGCAATCTGCGAGCAGAGGCGGTTCACCTGATCGTAGCTGCCGGAGATACGCACTAATTTCGCGCCGTATACCTGCGTGCCTAGAATCTTTGCTGGCTCGAGATCGGCGGGGATGAATATCCACGACTTGAAGCCATTGCGCGCAGCCTGCGCCGCAACCGAATTCGCCAGATTGCCGGTGGAAGAGCACGCGACAGTGTCGAATCCGAAGGCACGCGCTTGCGCGAGCGCCACAGCGACGACACGATCTTTGAAACTGAGCGTCGGCATGCACACCGCGTCATTTTTCAAATACAAGTTTTTCGCGCCCAGATCGCGGGCGAGACGCGGAGCTTTGATCAGCGGCGTGAATCCAGCGGACACAGTCGGCTGATAGTGCGGCGGAAGCGGAAGCAGTTCCGAGTAACGCCACATTGTAGGGGGTCCCTGCGCGATTTTTTCGCGGGTGAAATGAGCGCGAATGGAGTCGTAATCGTAGAAGACTTCCAGAGGTGAGAAGCACTCATCACAAATCGAGCGCGGCTGGTTTCCCCAACTTTTGTTGCATTCACGACAGCGCAGTTCGTATCTCATCAGCTCTCTCTTTCTTGCCTCGAGAGCAGCGGGGGACGAGCGTTAATCCAACCCAAAAACGAAAACCTCTTCCCCGGGATTAGGAAAGAGGAAAGAGGCGCGAGATGCTGAAAATTCGGCACCCCGAATCTCATGTTCCCCCTTTTCCAAGGGCGAGAGTTGACACCGGGCGACCGAAAGTTTCCTTACGATCCGGTTGTCGTGGCTTCTTAGGGCTCGTCCCTCAGCCACTCTGCATGAAATCCAAGGTCTGCTCATAAGAGCAAACTGGTATGGTCATGGTACAGAATTCGGTGGAGCCCGTCAATAATAAGTGAAGCACAGGTGACGTTAAGCTGTTTGCGGGGCGCCGACCACGTCGTCAGCTTGGTAACCCATTCCATCGCGCTTCCCGGCTGCCCACCCAGCGCGGATACTCCGGAGAAACCGTCGAACTCTCGCATCAACTCGATGGCGCGCTGCGAACCTATCGCGGAGATCATTTGCTGATGGCCCAGCCCTTGCCGCTGCTAGAATATGGCCACCGCAACCCGGCGCCACGCCGCACCGCGCAGAAAACCAAAACCTAAGATGCCCCCCACCTATGACCCCGGAGGCCCGCCGCGCTTTGGCGGCACTTACTTAATCGTGAAAGGGGGTGACATAATCTCGTCGCAGTTAATGCGACATTTTCTCGTTGCGGCGACAGAGAAAGCGGGCGATTTTTGAAGAAGTTTTTTCAAACGTGTTAAATTTTGAACAGCGGCAAAAAAGAAATTCGATGATTTTTGGATTTAATACCGACATCAAGCACGAAGACACGATCTATCACGTGCAGAGCGAGGCCCGCGAAGGCGAACTCCTCCTGCAAACCCAAGTCTTCGTGCGCGGACGCTGCATCGGCAAGTGCGCCAAGTCTTACGCCTACCGCGCCTCCGAGGCTGGGTTTAACGATCAACAAAAAGAGCAAATATTAAAGGATCAGCATCGCGTAGTGCTCGATGCAATTCGCGAAGGCCGTCTTGATAGCGTTTTGGACCGAGCTGCAACGCCCGAAGTTCTCGCCCAGATTAAAGAACTCGACGTGCAATGGCTCAACGCGAATTCGGTGCACTCCGATCAAAGCTTGACCATGAAATTGCGCGTGACAGATGCTGGTTCGGGCGTGGAAGGTGCGCGGCTCACGGTAAGATTCGCGCGGCCCGATGCGGTGCCGTTTTACAGTCAGGTCGTCACCACTGAAGGCGGCGACGCCGAGATGAGAATTGAAGTCGATGAAACTTCTCTACCCGACGCCTCTTTATTAGTGCAGGCGAATTACTCAGGCCGCACTGCCACCCGCAAGTTTCAACTGAGGAAGGTTGAAGCCTAGAATTGGCGGCTTAATATACGCGCGCCATTCGATCCATGAAAATCCAACTCAATGGTCAAGACCGCGAATTCGATACCCCGCTGTCGGTCACCTCGCTTATTGAACACCTCGGGATGAAAGAGGACCGCGTCGCAGTGGAACTGAATCGCAATATCGTTCCGCGGGACCAATGGAGCGGAACCAGACTCGCAGACGGCGACCGCTTGGAAATTGTTCATTTCGTCGGTGGCGGATATTGAGGAAAGTTCTGCAAACGGGGATAGACGCATTGAGCCTTCGACAAGCTCAACGCGTCTATCCCGCCTAAGACCGTGTGCCGCCGACAGCCTGTCCGCGGCCTTTGACTTTTAGGTTCGTGTTACCGCTCGTGACCGCCGTGGTGTTCCTCTTGTTCTCTCCGTCCCTCTCGCGGTGCCTGGCGCTCGCGCTCTGAGCGTTCTTGCAGTTCGTGATGCTCTTGCGCTCGTTCCGCAGGTGCGTATCGGCGAACCCCCGGATAGGGATGTACATATGCGCCACGGTTGTACCATGTGCGGCCCCAGGGCGCATTGTTAACAAACACTCGGTGGGCGCCCCAGTCGAATCTTCCATAACCCCAACCCCATGGCCGGAAAAATCCACCGATAGATATCCCGAACCCAAAACGAATGCCGCCTCCTACAAAGAACCCGGGTCGCGGCGCGAAGAAAACAATTCCAGGATCATAGGCTGGCACCACAATAAAACCGGGATTGACCGGCGTGATCGTGATGTAGGGCCCTCCGCCGCCGACGACGATTTCACTATTACTCCGCAAATATCCGTAGTCGCGCGCCTTGCGTCGTTCCCGTTGCACAGCGTCCATTACATCTTGTTGCTGCGCGAGAAAAGCGTTGCCGAGATCCGCGGTCCAATTCATATCGGAGGCCATCGTGCCTAACACGGAGGGAAATGGCAGAAGCGCCTGCACGGAAGGGTCCCACGAAAGCTGATCCTCTCGGATAGCGTCCGCCAGGGCTTGTCCGGTCAAGTAATGATGTTCATCGGCCCACCGTGCGGCATCTGGAATCTGATCAGGGAAAGTCGCGGCGGCAAGAACTTGAGCCAGCAACGAATCCGGATACAAAGCTACCCGCGAAACCAACTGGTCAAGCCGGTCAGGTGGATAGTTGGGTGGCGGCGCGCTTTGCTGATCGGGCGGCGGGGCCGGGGGTGCCTGTGCAATAAGTGGAAGAGCGACTAAGACTGCCAGCATGAGGACTAGGATTTTGGCTTTCATTTCATTCTCCTGTGCAATATCAGAAATCACTCCGTCTACTATCAGCACTAGAAACCGATGCAAGTAAGCTAGCACCGCGCCAGTTTCCCTGTCTATTGAAACACCCGCAGGCGAAAGAAGTTTCAGCCATCGGATTCCGTTGATGGCAAGAGCCGGCAATCAGATTGTCGTAAGATGCGTCCCAAACTGTTGGAAATTGAATTAGTTTAGTAACCAAAGGCGTGTCACTTCCGATAACTCGATCCGCAACTTTCCTGGCCGTTGGGTGTTTTCGCAAGACGTGATGTCAAACTTGCCTGGGGAGAACTAACGTGCGCCTTCATAAACGAATTCTTGCTGTTACCACGCTTCTCGGAGGAGTTTTGCTGCTTGCTGGATGTCCTCCACGCGAAGAGATTGCCCGAGTTGAGCACACGCCGGGCCGCTTCGAGGGCAGAGAAATAACCATTGCCGGACGAGTGGACAACTCTTTCGGAGCGATGGGGACGGGCCTGTATCAATTGGACGACGGAACCGGCCGCATGTGGGTATTCAGCGAGAGATATGGAATTCCAGGGCGCGATGTGAAATTGGCGGTGACCGGCCGCATCGAAGAAGGATTCAGCTTTGGCGGACGGCGTTTTGCGATGGTTCTGCGGGAGACACGGCGTCCGCATTACTAATTGGATCGTGGTGTTGCTTGTGTGGTGATGTTGCTTGTGTGCGGCGGACAGGAGTGTTCGCCCCACACGAGCTAGTTGTTTCTGGGGGTGAATGGAACCTGATCGGAGAGTTGTTGCGCTTCCGACTCCCGCACTTCCAGCCGCATCTGGCGCAGAGTGGTAGCTTCGGCGGGATTCATCCCAGCCTTTAGGTCGGTTTTTTCCAGAAAGTATCGCCAGCCAGCGTGCCGGTCTTCGGGCGCCTGTGATTTTTCAAACTGAATAAGCGCAGCTTCGGCGCTGGTGCGTCCCTTGATAACGGACATCACGCCGCCGGATTCATACGTGCGAACGTTGTGGCGAATGACCGCGAACGAGGCCTTCGATTCATCCTGCATTGTGGGGGCTCCAGTCGAAGTGCGTTTCGTGCGGGGGAGAGAATTTTTATAGCGTGCCCGCTACTTTTAACGGTATCGAGCACGCTTGCTTAATGAGAGGTTTGCGCCTTACAGCGGGCGAACGTTCTCAGCTTGCCAGCCCTTTGGTCCCTTAGTGACCTCGAACTCCACACTCTGGCCTTCTTGCAAGCTGCGGAAGCCGCCTGCCTGAATTGCCGAGAAGTGCACAAATACATCTTCGCCACTCTGACGACTGATAAAGCCGTAGCCTTTGGCGTCGTTAAACCACTTTACTGTTCCTTGTTCTGCCATTGTTACGTGTTTCCTTTTAGTTGAATTACGTTGATGGTTCGGAGGTACTTAAGGGCAGTGCTAGCTGGTTTGCAAGAAGCTGCTCAACAACCGATCTGTATCAAACGCAGCTTCATTGTAGCATATCTAGGTGTTTTGGCGTAGAACACTGGGTTGCCATATGACGTAAAGCGGTTGTGTAAAAGCGAGGGGGTGTAAGAGGAGACCAGGCCGGGGCGTGAAGCGACTACTGGAGGCCGATTCCGGGCGGCAGCGGATGGATAAAGCGTCGATCGCATCATTTACTTGCTCTTCCAAAGATATAAGCTGGAATGGAAAACCCGCACACTCTCCGTATTTTCACAAGCAGCTTGACGTCACCCTAAAGCCGGCCCGATGGCTGCCGATAGAAGATAGTAGATGAACTCCGTAAACCTGTATGAAAACAACTGTGTTGCTGGTGGAAGACAGTAAATTTTTGAAGATCACGGCGGAACGGCTGCTGACCAAGTCGGGATTTACCGTGGTAACCGCTCAGGACGGCGAAGAAGCATTGCGGATTGCCCGCGAGACTCAGCCCAACATCGTATTGCTCGATATGCTTTTGCCGAAGCTTAGCGGAGAACAAGTGTTGATGGCTTTGAAACAAGATCCGGCGACGGCGGGAATTCCGGTGATTATTTTGAGCAGTCTGTCACAGCAGAATGAAGAAAAATTGAAAACGGCGGGAGCGACGGCTTATTTTGAAAAAGCTAAGTTAATCGACGACGTGAACTCTGGCAGACTCACTGCCGCAATTCAAAAAGCCGTAGAGGAGTCAAAACTTCTCAAGCCATCAAGCCTAGTTGCAACCAGCAAGTCCTGATCAGCGGCTGTATCGATTGCGCTTTTTATCTTCGTGACGTTCTAGTCCCAGCTTAATCAGTCTGCTGATCAATTCAGAATATGAAACTCCGGTTGCTGCCCACATTTTAGGATACATGCTGATGGAGGTGAATCCCGGCATAGTGTTGATCTCATTTAAATAAAGCCTTCGCGTTTTCGGTTCCATAAGGAAGTCGACGCGCGCGAGGCCCGAGCAGTCAACCGCTTTGAAAGCGGCAATCGCGAGGCGCTGCACGTTCTTGGTTTCTGCCTTGGTCAGTTTCGCGGGGATTATCAGCTCCGACCCTTCGTCTAAATACTTGGCGGTGTAGTCGTAAAATTCTTTGCCTGGGACGATTTCCCCTGGAACGGACGCCTCGGGGTCATCATTACCCAGCACCGCACATTCAATCTCTCTGGCTTTTTGCTTTCCCCCAACGCCTTGCTCGATCACTATTTTGCGGTCGAATTTTGCCGCTTCTTCGATTGCGGGACCCAGTTCGCTGCGATCATGCGCCTTTGAAATTCCCACCGACGAACCTAGATTGGCAGGCTTCACGAATACGGCATATTTGAGTTTCTTCTCTATGAGTTGCCGGCATTTTTTAGGATCTCGCTCCCAATCGCCGCGCAAGATCGTGACGTGTTTCACGATTGGCAGCCCTGCGGCGCGGAACAGGGACTTCATGATGTCTTTATCCATGCCCGCTGCGGAGCCGAGAACTCCAGCCCCGACATATGCGATGTCCGCCAGTTCGAGCAATCCCTGGATGGTGCCGTCCTCCCCAAAAGTTCCGTGTAGCACCGGGAAAATGATATCGACGTTAATAGCGCGGTCGGTGGTACGGCGAGTGAGAGCAGCATCGCTGTGGAATGGAGCCATGGTGCTTCCGCCTCGCTGCGGTTCGGGAGGGAATATCGCCGCCTCGCCCACGGCGAGAATGGCAGAGCTGGAAGTAGCCTCGGGATCGCCCGCGCGCAGATTTGTCTGTGATTGTGTGGAGCGGACCTGCCCTGAGCGAAGTCGAACGGGGCCCTCGCCCGCTGATTTCCCCCTCAGTAATCGCTCAGCATCGGCAGATGTAACCCAGTGGCCCTCTTTGGTAATGCCAATGGGCACTACCTCATATTTCGACTTGTCGATCGCTTTGAATACCGACGCGGCGGAAAGTAACGAGACTTCGTGTTCACCGCTGCGTCCGCCAAAAAGAATTCCGACCCGTAGTTTTTTCATTGATGTCTAGTTTCGACGGTGCCCATTCCCCCCGTCAATTGTCGGGGATGACGGATTGGTTTCGGCAAAGAGTAGGGATGGACTAGAGAATCTTTTTTCCGAACGCCGACAACGCCAATTCCACCGCCAACTCCGCTGTACGGTTGTGCTCGTCGATTACGGGATTCACTTCGACGATTTCGAAACTTAACATGCGGCCATGATCGGCGATGATTTCCATGGCTAGATGGGCTTCGCGGTAGGTCGCGCCGCCCCGCACTGGCGTACCGACGCCGGGAGCGTCTTCGGGATCGACCCAATCCATGTCGAGGGAGACGTGATAGCCGGCGGTGCCGCGTCCAGCGACGCGCAAAGCTTCTTCCATCACGGTGCGCATGCCGCGTTCGTCGATGTCGCGCATCGTGAAGACTTCGATTCCAGCTTTGCGTACGTTTTCCTTTTCGATGAAATCGATATCACGCACGCCGACCAACACGCAATTTTCCGGATGCACTTTTGGTGAAAATCCGAAAATATTTGCGAGTTCGGGCGGACCGAGCCCGGTTAATGCCGCTAGCGGCATTCCGTGGACGTTTCCGCTCGGAGAACTTTCGGGCGTGTTGATGTCGGTGTGAGCGTCGATCCAGATGAGGCCCACTTTCTGATTCTGGCGTCGATGAAATTCGGCGACCCCGGCAACCGTTCCCGCCGCGACGGAATGATCGCCGCCAAGCACAATGGGGATTTTCCCGGATTCCAAAGTCTTAAGTACAAGCTCGGCATGTCTCGTGCAAATGGCGGTGATTTCCTGCAAATATTTAGCGTGCGGATCGCCTGCCTGCTTTTGTTCTGCGATCGCGACATCTACGTTTCCGGCGTCTTCAACTACGTGTCCAAGTTCTTCGAGCCGCGCTTCCAATCCGGCTACCCGCACCGCCGAAGGACCCATATCGACGCCACGGCGGGATTGTCCCAAGTCGAGGGGGACACCGATAACGCAAATCGTGCGCGGCGTAATGCTTGTAAACGGTATGGAATTTGTCTTTGTCATTCTAAGAACTTACCGTCGCGTCAGGAAAATTATTCACGATTCTCCTGACACCATTCTTTAGCAGCTGCACGTGGATATTTATCAGCAATCCCACGTTTTTGTCGGCAAGACGTAAATACGAAATTAATTGTGCGTCGTGAATTGGCGCCAGATGTTCGATGGCCCTTAACTTCCACAATTACAGAATCTTCCACAGCAAAATCCAAGCGGTATCCACAATCCAATCTCACATCTTTGTAGGTTACCGGCAGCGGTTTTTGCTGCTCGATTTTATATCCCAGTTGGCGAAGTTCATAAGCCAGACAGGCTTCATATGCTGACTCTAACAGTCCTGGCCGCAGAATCTTATGCACGTCGATTGCAGCCCCAATAACGCGCCGCGTGATTTCATCAAGTCGGTCTTTTTCGTCCACTCTTTAGTCCCCGATTACCGTCGAGATCGCAGAGTAAAAAAATCGGCTTAATTCTTGTGTCTTTTACGCCGTATTTTCTCGGCGATCTCTGCGTTCTCAGCGGTAGATGGCATTTACGGATACAGCCTATGCAACATTCTGGGGAAAGGAATTGTCTCGCGAACGTGCTCAAGGCCGCATATCCAGGCGACAGCGCGTTCGATTCCCATTCCAAAACCTGCATGTGGCACGCTACCGTATTTGCGCAGGTCGAGATACCACTTGAAAGCTTCTTCGGGAAGCCCGTGATCGCGAATTCGTTTGAGCAGCAAATCGTACGAGGCCATACGTTGCGATCCGCCAATGATTTCACCGTATCCCTCCGGCGCCAGAACATCGACGCATAACGCGAGATCGGGACGGTCGGGATCGGGCTCCATGTAAAACGCTTTTACTTTTGCGGGATAGCGGTGAACCATCACCGGCCTGTCAAATCGCGAAGAAATATAGGTTTCGTCGGGCGAGCCCATGTCTCCGCCCCACTCGAATTTGTTTTCCAGGACGCCATTTTCGTGGGCGTCTTGTAACATTTTTGCGGCTTCATCATAAGTGATGCGCGGGAAGGGCACCTCTACTTTTTCCAGCTTCGCAACGTCTCGCCCGATAGTCTTCAGATCATCGCGACGCTTGTCCAGGCAGCGCTTTACTATAAATGTAATGAAATTTTCGGCTAGTTCCATTAAGTCATCGAGTTTTGCGTAAGCTACTTCGGGCTCGACCATCCAGAACTCTGTCAGGTGGCGGCGGGTTTTACTTTTTTCGGCGCGGAAGGTCGGTCCGAATGAATAGACCTTGCCCAAGGCCATTGCCGTGGCTTCGATGTAAAGCTGTCCGGATTGCGTAAGGTATGCCTGCTCCTCGAAATAATCGACCGGGAATAAAGTAGTGGTGCCCTCACACGCGGCAGGCGTAATGATCGGCGGATCGGTCAGCGTAAATCCGCGATCGTCAAAGAAATCTCGTGCGGCTTTAATGATTTCCGCACGCACTCTGAGGATGGCTGCCTGTCGCGGGGTGCGGACCCAGAGATGGCGATGATCCATCAGGAAATCGACGCCGTGCTCTTTTAAAGAAATGGGATATGGATCGGCTTCGTCAACTCGCTGAACCACCTGCACAGTCGCCACATCGAGCTCAAATCCGCCAGCGGCGCGTTTATCGGCTCTGACCTTGCCCTCGACGATGACGCTCGATTCCTGAGTAAGATTTTTTATGGAATCGAAAACTTCGAGGGTCACAGCATTCTTCGGGACCACCCCCTGAATCACGCCCGTGCCATCCCGGAAAATTGGGAAGAGTAATTTCCCGCTCTCGCGAAGGTTATAGAGCCAGCCGCAAATGGTGACGGTTTCGCCGTCGTGTTTGCCGATTTCAGAAATTGTGGTGGTAGCAGGAGGCATTTGAGTCGCTTAACCGCCGAGATCGCAGAGTGCGCGGATAAATCCTATAAAGTTAAAAATCACTTGTTTTTTCTCGGCACACTCGGCGATCTCGGCGGTAGACATTTCATTCTGCGCTGAGCTTTTCGAAGGTTTCGGCCATTTTCTCGAGGGGATTGATTTTCTCGTTCTCTTCTATTTCGAGAAGTAGTGCCGGCGTCTGCGGCGCTGATTGCAACAACTCCATGGCCTGCTTCCAGTCGATGGATCCTCCGCCCGGCCAGAAATGCGCGTCCCTGTCCTTATTATTGTCATGCACGTGTGTGGAATGAATGTACGCTTTCAGCGTTTCAAACGCCTGCGGCACATTGCTCATCATGTGAGCGTGTCCCAGATCGAAGCAGATACCCACATCATCGAAGTGGCTGGTTTGGATAAATTCAATCAACCGCTCGGGTGTAGACAAGTCATTGGGAATGTTCTCGAGCAGAATCCGCACTCCCAGGGGCTTGGCGAATGCCCTGAGATGCTCAACCGACGTCATGGCCGCCTCAAATTTGTGTTCGTCGAATTCCTCGTTTGCCACGCCGACGTGTTGTATCAAAAAGCGGAATGGGATTTGCTCGGCGAGTTCCAGGGCGCGCTTGATTTCGTCCATAGCCTCGATTCGTCCCGCGCGATCTGTCGACGCGATGTTAACGGGAGGAGAGCCAGTGCGTCCCCACTCATAATCCGCATAGAGAGGCGCGTGAACCGAGTTCAACGGAATGCCGCTGGAACGGAACCAGTCAGCGATTTCACGCACGTGCTGCTTGCGATTGGCATAATCAATATGCTGGCGCGCGGCAAAAATTTCGATTGATTGCGCCCCGCCGCGAACCAACCCGTCCAGCAATCCCGGATGCAACCGTTCTTTTACGTAAACAAAAGTTGAAATCGCTTTGAGCATTCTTTTAATTCCTATGTCTGCACAACGAACATGGCAGAACCTTTGAGGCTAGCCCAGGCCTCAACATTGAGTCAAATACCAAACACAATGATTTCAAGGTCGATTCGCCCATTACACTTGCTGTCGCGCTTCTCCTAGAGTGACGGTAAAATCGATTTTCTTTTTTCCCCGATAAGCTGTCACCTTGATCGTGTCGCCTGCGCGGTGGTTATTCATGCTGTGCGATAAATCCTGCTCGTCCTGCACCTGCTGGCCGTCGATGGCGATGATTAAATCGCCGCCCACCGTGATCGGAATGTTCCCGAGATAAGCGTGCTCCGACCCGCCGCGCAGTCCGGCGCGCTCTGCCGCACCACCCGGCACAACCTGTACGATCAATAGACCGTAATCAGCCGGAAGCCCCATCTGATCGGCGATTTCAGGTGAAATGGGGATGGTGCGCACACCCAGCGCCGGGCGTTTCACGCGGCCAAGAGTGACTAGATCGTTGAGAACGGCCTTCGCCGTATTAATCGGAATCGCGAACCCAATCCCCGCGCTTTGTCCTACATTCGACGCAATCATGGTATTGATGCCGATCACCTCGCCGTGCCAGTTCAGCAATGGCCCTCCCGAGTTTCCCGGGTTGATGGCGGCGTCCGTTTGAATAGCCTCGTCAATCGTCATTCCGTCGGGCTCCTGCACCTGTCGAATCGAGCTCACTATACCGCTGGTCAGGGTCCCGGATAGACCAAATGGATTTCCAATGGCGTAGACTTTCTGTCCCACTTGCAAGTTGCGCGAATCGCCCAAGACCATGGGACTCAAGTCAGTCGCTTTAATTTGTATAACCGCGAGATCATGAGATGGATCGCTGCCTACGACAGTGGCACGATACTTTTTTCGGTTATGCAGGGTGACTTCCACTTGCCGCGCGTCCTGAATCACGTGGTAGTTGGTTAGGATGTGCCCGTCTTTGTCGATAATGAAACCCGATCCCTGCCCCTCCTGCGGCTGAAGACCATAGAAAAAGTTGAACGCCATCGCCCGCGAGGTAATATTCACCACCGATTCGACATTTTTGCGATACACACTGATGTTATTTTGCTCGTCACTGTCTTCAACGTTGTTATTACTCGCGGCTTCCGTTATTTCGACTTTGTCCGGGCGGCTCAGCAGCGAAGTTGTGGAAAGATTATTGGAACCGCCGGAATGATAAGTAGTGACGTAGAAAAAAGTTGCGCTGAGAATTACTGCTATTAAAAAAGGCCGTAGCATCCTCATTATCAAATTGCCTTTCTTTAAGGTTCAGCCTTGTTAATTTTATCCGTTTATCGGAAGAGTTAATTGCGTTACGCGCCTCTAGCTGCCGCGACGGCTTTTAAAACAGCCAGCGCTTTATTCATGGATTCGTCAAATTCCTTCGCAGGATCGGAATCGGCAACGATTCCAGCGCCAGCCTGAAGATAGGCTTTCTTGCCGCTCATGAGCATGGTACGAATCGCAATACAGGAGTCGAGATTCCCGGCAAAATCCGCGTACAACACTGACCCTCCGTAGATACCACGCCGGGTTGGCTCTAGTTCCTCGATAATCTGCATCGCCCGAACTTTCGGAGCGCCGCTCAGTGTTCCTGCGGGAAAGCAGGCGGCAAAAGCGTCCAGCGAATGCAGATCGTCGCGAAGCCTGCCCTCCAATGCCGAAACCAGGTGCATGACATGCGAGTACCGTTCCACATACATCAGGTCGCGCACCTTGACCGACCCATATTCGCTGACGCGGCCGAGATCGTTGCGCCCCAAGTCAACTAACATAACGTGCTCGGCGCGTTCCTTCTCGTCGCTGATCATCTGCTGTTCGAGCCGGGCGTCTTCTGCGATGTCGCGCCCACGCGGATGAGTCCCCGCAATCGGGCGGTATTCCAACTTGCGGCCAGTAACGCGTACCAGCATTTCCGGCGATGAGCCAAGAATGTGAGTATCGCCGTTGCGGATGAAATACAAATACGGGGACGGATTCACGGTCCGCAATGCCCGATAGATATCAAACGGCGCGACATTGGGAGTGAAATCGAGGCGCTGCGAAAGCACGACCTGAAAAGCGTCCCCCGCTGCAATGTATTCTTTCGCGCGTTCGACGGATTCTATAAACCGTGCCCGGCTGGTTCCCGCATGGATTTTCATCTTGCCATTGCGGGCTTTTGCTGGATTTTGCCATTTGAGCGAACGCAGCCCCGCCCCCAATTTTCTCTCCAGCATGACGATATCCTGAGCAGCCCGGTCGTAAGCTTGTCGCGGACTCTCCTTGCTGACGTCGACAGTCGCAATAATGTGGATCTGGTGGCGCAAATGATCGAACGCCAGCAGCCGGTCGAAAAACATTAAACAGCAATCTGGCAGCTTAAGATCATCTTTGGCGTGCTCACCGATATTTTCCAATTGACGCACAATGTCATAAGCAAAATATCCCACGGCCCCCGCGGTGAAGGGCGGCAGTCCTGGAACTTCCGCTGGAGCGTGCGCGCCGAGCAATTCCTTGATTGTTTGAATCGCGTTGCCAGATCGCTGCTCGCGGCGTGATCCACGCTGCACCGTGATACTCGCACCCCGGGACTGCACCTCCATGTAGGGACGGGCGCCGAGAAATGTGTAACGCCCGATTTGCTCTCCGCGCTCCACGGACTCCAGCAGAAACGCGTTCCGCTCGGTGGCGGCCACGGCCAGAAAAGCCGATACCGGCGTGAGCAGGTCGGCAGGCACCGACTTCACCACTGGTACCAGGGTCGCCTGTCGTGCTAATCGCAAGAATTCCTTGTACTCTGGTCTCAGCATGTGTCTGCACATTATAGGGGACCGTCGCTCGAACATCGCCAAAGCCTGCGAAGGAAGGACGGGTCGAGCGCGCACCCACGGGTCACGCCATGCCACCGAACCAGAGTCGCAACCGGGCACGGTTGAACCAGCGAAAGAATTGACGAATCCGCCTATGCATTGCAAGATTGCAGCTTAAGCTGCCAACCATTATGCGCATTAAGTTCTGGGGAGTTCGAGGTTCCATACCAACTCCCCAACGAGAAAACCAGCGCTATGGCGGTAATACGTCTTGCGTGGAAGTGCGTGTCGGCGAAAGCATTTTCATCTTCGATTGTGGCACCGGCTTTCGTACGTTAGGCCACCAGTTGCGCAATGAGTTTAAGGACCGGCCTATCCTTGCTCATGTTTTCGTATCCCACTTTCACTGGGATCACATTCAAGGCATCCCCTTTTTTCGTCCTCTCTATGAAAACTCTGGCAACCAATTCATGTTCCATTCTTCCAGCCGCACCCGCAGCCTCAAGCGCGTGATGGAAGAGCAAATGACGTCGCCATACTTTCCGGTGGCAATGAGCGAGATGAAAGCTGCCCACAGTTTCTACGAAGTTGAGCCGGGACCGGTGCAACTCGGTGACGTTTCAGTCCAGGTCGCGTGGCTTAACCATCCGCAAGGATGTCTGGGCTTCCGCATAGAAACGAAACAAGGCGTGTTGGTGTACGCCACCGACAACGAGCCGGGACAGCCGGAGTTCGACAAGAGCGTACGCAAACTGGCGGAAGACGCCGACGTGTTGATTTATGACTCGCAGTATCTGCCGGAAGAGTACGAAGCGCAGAGGCGAGGCTGGGGACACAGCCACTGGCGCGAGGCTGTCAATGTCGCTATGGAAAGTGGAGCGAAGGAGTTAATCCTCTACCACCACGACCCCGACCATAGCGATGTGTGTATCGACAAAACCGTGCAAGACGCGAAGAACTATTATCCAAAAGTGCGCGCTGCGTCGGAGGACATGGAGATTGTGCTGTAGGGCAACGTTGAATCGTTTCCTCGTCCTCCGAAAGGTCGTCTTCTAGCGCTGCCAGAATCCTTGCCGTATCCCCTTTAGCCGCCATATACTTCTTTAGTTTGCTCATTTCCTCGAAAATCGGCGCTGTTCTGCTTTGCATCTGATGATTTGGTTCGCTACGCAACGAGGCTGCTAATGTTGGAGACTGCCACACCAAAAACTGTTTCTCTCGAGCAGGAAATCAATCCGTGGGAGGCGCAAGCCGCTCGCTTTGACATTGCCGCCCAAAAATTGAATCTCGACGAGGGATTGCAGAAGATTCTTCGTTATCCAACGCGCGAAATTATCGTGCATATTCCGGTTGCTCTCGACAATGGAAAGCTCGAGGTCTACACCGGATTCCGGGTGCAGCATTCGATTGCGCGCGGCCCTGGCAAGGGCGGCATTCGATATTCTCCCGACGTTACGCTGGATGAAGTACGGGCACTTGCAAGTTGGATGACATGGAAATGCGCGGTAGTGAACATCCCTTTCGGCGGCGCTAAGGGCGGAGTGATTTGCGATCCTCACAAAATGTCGATCGGGGAACTCGAGCGCATGACCCGGCGTTATACTGCTGAGCTGATCGAGTTTATCGGTCCGGAGAAAGACGTTCCGGCGCCTGACATTAATACCAACGAACAAGTCATGGCGTGGATCATGGATACATATTCCATGCATATGCGCCAAACGGTCACCGCCGTCGTCACCGGAAAGCCCATCAATATTGGCGGATCGCGCGGACGCCGCGAAGCCACCGGTCGCGGCATCATGATTGTTTGCGACGAGGCGATTAAGAAGCTGGGTCTTTCGCGTGAAACCAGCCGCGTGATTGTGCAGGGATTCGGCAACGTCGGCTCCAATGCCGCGCAGCTTATGGCGCAAGCCGGCTACAAAATTACCGGAGTAATTGAAGTTGGCGGCAGCCTTTACAATCGCAACGGCTTGGATATCGAAGAGCTCGTGCATTACCGGCAACGCAATGGAACGGTTCAGGGCTTCCCCGAAGCGGAGGTCGCGGATCCCGCGGAATTATTGCTCACCGAGTGCGAAATTCTGATTCCGGCGGCCACCGAAAATCAAATCACCAGCCGCAATGCAGATCGCGTGAAATGCAGAATTCTTGCCGAGGGCGCGAACGGGCCAACCACGGCGCTGGCGGATGAGATTTTGGCCGACAAGAAAGTATTCGTGATTCCCGACATTCTGTGCAATGCGGGCGGCGTTACTACTTCATACTTTGAATGGGTGCAAGACCGTCAGGGATATTTCTGGCAGGAATCCATCGTCAACGAGCAGCTTGGGGTCATCATGACAACCGCGTTCGAAGACGTCGTTAGATACGCCGAGACTCACAACGTTCACAACCGGATTGCCGCTTATATGCTGGCTATCGATCGCGTGGCTTATACCATCCGGCAGCGCGGAATCTACGCGTAAACGAGGCACGTGACGGTTCCCGATACAAAAAGGGAAACTCTTTGCCTTCAGGTCTCGTACATGCCTTAAATGACGAAGATCTTCGCTGGAGTATTTCTTCTCGCACTTTTGCCCGCAGTGGCCCAGGAAGCTCCTTCCGTTGCTCATTCTTCGCAATCTCCACAAGCCACATTCCACAGTTCATCGAACCTGGTCCTGGTTCCTGTGGTCGCGCTGAAGAATGGCCTTCCAGACAAGACATTGAAGCTCAATGATTTTCAAGTCTTTGACGATGGACGCCCCATTCCAATCAAAACGTTTGACAGTGCGGCCCAATTTTCAACCCGTCCCTTGGTGCTTTGGTTTGTCGTGCAATGCAACATGCAACGGTGGGAGAGGGAGGGATCGGGTTTGTTTGCTGGACAAATCAATCTTTTTAAACCGGCGCTGAAGAGTGTCGACAATCAAGACGCGGTAGCGGTCGCGCATTGGTGCGACGATGGTCAATCCGAACTCGACCTGCTGCCAACGCCGAACGTAAACAAGGCAACTACGGTCCTGGGGCAAGTACTCACGCCAGTGTTCTCTCCAAAGGGCCATGGAAGAACAGGGGAACTCGCGCTACAGAAGACTTTACAGCTTATCATTGACGCCACGCGCTCGTTAGTGCAAGAACCCGTACCCGTGCTAATCTTCCTCTATGGTGACTATAGCGCAATGCCCAGATCAGAGGCCGATCACTTCATTGATGGGCTGTTAGAAACTTCCGCCGTTGCTTATGGTCTGAAAGACCGCCGGTCTCCGGACATTTGGTCGTTAGGCGAACAAGGTTCGGTTGCGAAATATATTGCAACTGAGACCGGAGGCCAGTATTTCCGCGTAACCCCCGACACATACGCATCGGGATTGGAAGAGATATTGCAACAGCTGCATAGCCGATACGAGTTGGGATTCAAACCAGAAATCTTGGACGGCAAGCGGCATAAGCTCTCTGTAACGCTCGGCGATGCCGCAAAAACCCAGCATCCAGGCGTGCGCCTGCGATATCGCCTCGCTTATGTGCCGATTAGTCATTAGCGACTCAGACTAATCCGGCAATAAGGCGCAACGAGTCAACCTTTAAGTAACGTTTTCAGGCGCAAATTCACACATGGCGATGAATACCCTCCATAAGTGTGATGTACTAATACTCGGCGCGGGCGCCGCCGGTTTGATGTGCGCTATTGAAGCCTCCAAACGCGGGCGCCGCGTGGCTCTTCTTGAGCGCGCCGATCGCATCGGCAAGAAGATTCTTATCTCGGGCGGCGGACGTTGTAACTTCACTAACCTTCAGTGCACGTCCGATAATTTTATTTCTGCCAATCCGCACTTTGCCAAGTCCGCTCTTGCTCGTTACAGCCCCGCCGACTTTATCGCGCTGGTAGAAAAGCACCACATCTCGTATCACGAGAAAACCCTGGGGCAGCTTTTCTGCGATCGCGCGGCCAGCTATATTACGGACATGTTGGAACGCGAGTGCAATGGGGCAGGCGCCAAAATCTTCCTTAATATTCATATCGCAGAAGTATCGCGTACGCCCGAATTTGTGCTGCGCGCCGAAGCGTTCGAATTTCGGACGCCCGTGCTGGTTGTGGCCACAGGAGGCCTTTCCATTCCGAAAATGGGGGCCACATCATTCGGGTACGACATCGCACGCCAATTTGGAGTGAACATTCGCGAAACAAGACCAGCGCTGGTCCCGATAGTTTTCAACGAAAAAGATAGTGCGGACTACTGCGATCTGGCTGGCGTTTCCGCATCGGTGAAGGCAACTTCCGCCGGGCATTCATTCCATGAGGCGATGCTGATAACTCATCGCGGATTGAGCGGACCTGCGATTTTGCAGGCGTCGTCTTATTGGGAGAATAATCTGCCTATTCAGATCGATCTCGCCCCGGGTCAGAATGTGACTGAGAGTATTCGCCAGGCTAAGGTCAGGAACGCTTCTAGTGCGCAGGCCGCTTTGCAGAAATATATTCCGGCAAGGTTCGCAGCGCGCTGGCTTGAGCGAAATTGGCTGAATTGCAAGCCGCTGTGGATCAACCGGGGACTCGAAAATCTCGAGCAACTCATACACAACTGGTCGATCATCCCCGCAGGCACCGAAGGATATGGAAAAGCCGAGGTCACAGCGGGAGGGGTCGATACCGATGAATTATCGCCGCAGACAATGGAATGCCGCAAAGTGCCCGGGCTATTTTTTATCGGCGAAGTCGTGGACGTGACCGGGCATTTGGGTGGACATAATTTTCAATGGGCGTGGTCGTCGGCAGTCGCATCGGGCCGCGCGATTTAACGAATGCTCATCTCCGCTTCGATTACTTGTTTAAATCGACCACTTTCAGAGGAATCGTAGTCGTGTCGGCCGAATTTCGTCCCACCATGATATCGAAGGTTCCAGGCTCAACCACTTTATGCATGTCTGTATTTAACATCGACAGCATTTCTGGAGTGACCGTGAACTCCACCGTTTTTTCTTCTCCCGGCTTCAGGGTTATGCGTTGAAATCCTCTTAACTCCATCACAGGCCGTGTCACCGAGGCAACTTCCTGATGAATGTATAGCTGCGGAACTTCGTCGCCCTCTCTGCTGCCCGTATTAGTAATGTCCACACGAACTTTCGCGATTCCTCCGGTGGCGATTTGCGTGGGCTCGACGCGGATATTTTCATATCCAAATGTCGTATAGCTGAGCCCGTAGCCAAACGGGTAGAGCGGCGTTCTCGTGCTGAACGCGTAGGTTCGATTCGCGGACGGCTTGTGATTGTAATAGTCCGGAAGATCGCCAACCGAGTGTGGGAATGTAATGGGCAATTTTCCTCCCGGATTTACATCTCCGAACAACACGTTGGCTGCCGCAGTTCCGCCTTCTTGTCCGAGATACCATCCCTCGAGAATCGCCGGAACGTGTTCGGCAATAAAGTTAATGGAAAGCGGACGGCCATTGATTAAGAAAACCACCGTGGGAGTTCCGGTTTCCAGCACCGCTTTCACCAGATCATTTTGCGCGCCGAGTAAATCGAGAGAATCGCGGTCGCCGAGATGGTTCTCCGCCCAGGCTTCGCGATTTGTGCTTTCATTTTCTCCCACTACAACAATTGCGACGCTGCTTCTCCGGGCGAGTTCCACAGCAGCATGAATACTTTCGACTTGTGCGGCGGGATCGGCGAGTTTAACGTCGTTTTCGTACCAGCCGCGCCAACCTTCCTTCGCGGTTGTGATCTTGCATCCTTCGGAGTACTCAACTTTGGCGCTATTGCCGGCGCGATCACGAATTCCCTGTAGGATGCTGACGGAATGCGCAGGCTCACGGCTGTAGCCACCGAGATGAACGTCGGCTGCGTTCGGTCCGATTACAGCGATCGTCTTCTGCTTCGTGAGATCGAGCGGCAGCAGGTTGTTTTCATTTTTCAGCAACACAATAACTTTTTGCGCCGCTTTCAGCGCCAGTTGCCGATGTTTCGCGCTGTTTGTATTTCGCTCCGTGTAATCAGGATCAACGTAAGGATTCTCGAATAATCCGAGACGGAACTTTGCCGCCAATACGCGCCGCACGGCGGCGTCCAACTCACTTTCGGGCACCGCTCCACTTTTCACTTGATCGATCAAAGTGTGGTAAACGGATCCGTCGGATAGATCGAAGTCGACTCCCGCCGCAAGTGCGAGCCGCGCTGCTTGCGCATTGTCGGCGGCAACATGATGGGTCTTCACCAGCATTTGCAATCCTTCGCCATCGGATGTGATGTAGCCGCGAAATCCCCACTCTTGCCGCAGAACCTTATCGAGCAGCCAGTGATTGATGTGGGATGGAACGCCATCAATCTCGTTGTACGAAGCCATCACGCTACCAACATTCCCCTCTTGCACTGCGGCTTTGAAAGGAACGAAAAAATTCTCGCGTATGATTCGCTCCGAGATATTAGCTGGCGCGGTATTCGTGCCGCCCTCAGGCTGACCATGCACAGCAAAATGTTTCGCGGTCGCCATCACATGATGGCGATCAATTTTGAACAAGTCCCCTTGCAGTCCGGTAACTGCGGCGACGCCCATTCTCGATGCGAGATACGGATCTTCGCCGTAAGTCTCCTCCGTGCGCCCCCAGCGCGGGTCGCGGGCGATGTCGAGCACCGGGGTAAATACCTGATCGATCCCAGCCGAGGCAGCCTCATCGCCCGCCGCTGTAAATACCTGGTGAATGAGTTCCGGATCCCATGTGCTTGCCAAGCCGAGCGCCTGGGGAAAGCTGGTCGCGCCATTTCCCATGAAACCGTGCAGAGCCTCACTCATAAATAATGAAGGAATTCCAAGCGGCGTCTTTTCGACAAGATATCGCTGGACAGCATTGCGCAAGATCGCGCCTTGCTTCGGCGTCATCTTGGAATTTTCGTCGTATAGAGCGCGCATCGCGGTTTGCGCATCCTCTGGCTTGAAGGTTCCGGTGGAGTCGATGAGTGACAGTCCGCCGCGCCTGCGACCCCCTCCGCTAATTTCCTCGACTTTTTCTTCGATGGTCATCCGTCCCAACAGGTCGGAGACTCGCTCGTCAATCGTTAAATTTGTATTGCGATATTTCGGGATAGTATCTTGCCGCTGTTGACCAACCACGTCGAGCGTGAGGATTGCGGCGCATAGAACGACAATCTTGGTGGTCATTTTGCCCAAGCTCATTTGCGGCTCCTATTTGCTTCGACATCTTAAGCTTTTTGTAATCCCATGTGAATCACCTCCGCGAGATGCAGCGACTGGCGGCCGGTGCATTGTGCAATTTGTTCGCGGCAACTGAAGCCGTTGGCGATGATCAGTTGATCTGCGGGCGCGTTGCGAATCGCCGGCAGCAATTCAAGCTCGCCAATGCCAATCGAGACATCGTATTTTTCTCTCTCGAAGCCGAAGGAGCCTGCCATGCCGCAGCAGCCGGGGGCGGGTGCTTCGAAATCAATGGCTAGGTTGTGCAGCACTTCTTCTTCGTCGGTCATCTTCATGATGGACTTGTGATGGCAATGTCCATGCATGATGGCTTTGCGATTGATTCGAGGAAGATGAAACTGATCGGCTCTGTGGCGAAGAAATTCGCTGAGCAGAAATGTTTGTTTCGACAAGCGTCGAGCTTGCTGGTTCTCCGGGAACAGATTCAGCATTTCATCGCGGAAGACGGCGGCGCAGCTGGGCTCCAGAACGACCACCGGCATTCCCGCGTCTATTTCCTCTGCCATGACTTCGAGAGTTTCCAGCAAGAGCCGTTTAGCGCGATCCAACATTCCAAAGTCGTAAAGTGGACGTCCGCAGCATAGGATTGCTTTCGGAAGCTGCACTCGAAATCCGCCGTGTTCTAAAACGTCAACAGCCGCTTTCGCTGTTTCCGGATGAAAATAATTGTTAAACGTGTCAGGCCACAGCAAGACTGACTCTCCGCGAAGATGTTTGGGCTCGTGCCGCTGAAACCATGCGCGAAAAGTCTGGCTCGCGAATGCGGGGATGGAACGCTGCTGCGGCATCCCGGCGATGCTTTTCGCGATGTCGCGTAGTACCGGCATCTGAGTGGTTAAGTTTGCCAGCCAGGGCGCGTGCGAGGCTATGCGCGCCCAAATATCGATGTTGCCGAACGCGTAGGCACTTCGCGGCTGAATTCGTTTTTCGTAATAATGCGAAAGGAACTCGGCTTTGTACGTCGCGACATCCACCCCCACCGGACAGTCACTCTTACAGCCTTTGCAGGAGAGGCAGAGATCGAGCGAACGCTTCACGTCTTCATTGCGCCAGCCATTCTTGATGGGATCTTTTCTAGTCATCTCCCAGAGCATGTGAGCGCGGCCTCGAGTCGAGTGTTCTTCCTCACGCGTGACCCGAAAGCTGGGACACATTACACCGCCTTCATAGCTCCTGCATTTCCCGACGCCGACGCATCGCAACGTTGCGTGAGCAAGGCTGCCATGATCTTCGGGGAACTTAAAATGAGTGGCCGGTTCCCAAGCCCCGTATTCGGCGCCCAATCTCAAATTCTCATCCAGGCGGTACGGCTCAACCATTTTTCCGGGATTCATTTTCCAATCCGGATCCCAGATGGCTTTAAATTCACTAAACGCCCGTACTAATTCTGGGCCGTACATTTTTGGCAGCAATTCGGCCCGAGCCTGACCGTCGCCGTGCTCGCCGGAGAGGGACCCGCCAAAACTTACCACCAGGTCCGCGGCATCTTCCATAAATTTGCGGAATTTAGCCCGGCCATCAGCAGTCTGAAACTCGAAGTCCATTCGGGTGTGAACGCAGGCGTGGCCGAAGTGGCCGTAGAACGCGCCTTGGTAGCCGTGCTCGTCCATCAACTTGCGCAGCTCACGCAAGTAGTTCCCAAGTTTCTCGGGCGCGACTGCTGAATCCTCCCAACCTTCCCAGGCTGGCGGTCGCCCTGGGACGAAGGCAATCACTCCCAAACTCGATTCGCGCACTTCCCAAACCTGCTTGGCCTGCGCCTTGTCGGCGACTAAGCGCGTGTTCGGCGGATTTGCGTCCCGTCCCAGCGCAGAAATTAATTTGTTCGCCTGATCGGTGGCATCAGCGGCAGTGTCGCCGCCGAACTCAGCCAGCAGCCAGCCTTTGCCTTCAGGAAGAAGCGCGAGGCCGCCGGCATTGACCCCTTTGCGACGCGTGCTTTCAACCAAAACATTGTCGATACCCTCGAGACCAATTGGGTGGTACGACATGACTTCTGGAACATGATCCGCGCACCGATAAATATCCGGATACGCAATGACCACCAATACACGTTCCCGTGGGCTCTTTACCAACTTGCACGTGGCCTCGAGCAAGGTCACGCAAGTGCCCTCGGACCCGACCAATGCGCGCGCCACATGAAAATCATTTTCCGGAAGAAGATAATTCAGGTTGTAGCCAGAGACTCTGCGCGGAATATCAGGGTAGCGTCGGCGAACCAAATCTCCATATTGATCGCGAAGGCTCTTTAGGGACGAATAGATTTCCGCTTGCCGTCCGCCTGCGCGAATATAATCGGCGATCTGCGAGTCGGTGGTCGCGCCGACTTTCATTCGAATGCCGTCATAAGTGAGAACGTCAAGGCTTTCAATGTTATCGTCGGTCTTCCCCGCCATTACGGAATGCACCCCGCAGGAATTGTTCCCGATCATCCCGCCTAATGTGCAGCGGCTATGGGTGGCGGGATCCGGCGCAAACGTCAGATGAGATTTCTCGGCGGCATCGCGCAGATCGTCAAGAATGACTCCTGGTTCTACGCGAGCCAACCCGCGATCCGGATCAATCTCGAGTATGCGCGACATGTATTTCGAGAAATCGAGAACGACGGCGACGTTGCAACATTGCCCGGCGAGCGATGTTCCCCCTCCACGGCAAAGAATAGGTGCCCCATATTCTTTCGCGGTTGCGACCGTCGCGATCACATCATCAATATGTCGAGGAAGTACGACGCCGAGCGGGACCTGACGATAGTTCGAGCTATCGGTGGCGTACAAAGCGCGGCTGCCGGGGTCGAATCGCACTTCGCCGCGTACGCGCCGCTTGAGCGCGCTCGCAAGCTGAATACTGTCTACGGTAGCTGATTTGGAAGACGCGGCGAGTTGAATGAGATTATCCGGCATGCCGGAAAGTGTAGGGGCTGCAGGCTAACTGAAATGGCGGGTGCCGTAATCCATCAGGCTCAAACCCAGCAGCAACATGAGCCAGAAAAGCACCGCGACGCAAATCGTCTTGATTAAACGGTCGCTGGCATATTTCACGTGCATGAAGAACAGAACGACCAGCAGCGCCTTCACGCTGGCAATAACGAGCGCCACGACCGTGTTAAACGGTCCAAGGTCAATGAACGATACTCCGGCGGTGACCACGGTCAGAATCATGAGCGCGATCCAAATTGTGACGTACATTCCGGCGGGAAGAATGTGCTCCGGCTTCGGAGGAACTGGCGCGGCAATAAGTTGACTTTTCATTCGCAATGCTCAGTGAATCGGTTTTCGGTCAATCAGATATAGCAACGGAAAAAGATAAATCCAGATGATGTCCACAAAGTGCCAATACAGCCCGCCGATTTCAATCGGCGTATGGTATTCCGGCGTAAATCTTCCCTTCCATGCCATGTAGGTGAGGACAGTAAAGATTCCGAGGCCAACAATCATGTGCAGCGCGTGCAATCCGGTTAAAGCGAAATAGAGAGAAAAATAAATTTGCGAGTGCGCGGGATCAATGTGAATTCCCGGATATTTCTGAACCAGATCATCCACGTTGAATGAGCTTCCTGGAACGTGATGCTCTTCATACTTTTGATACCACTCCACTCCCTTGATTCCGAGAAACGCCACGCCAAATACCATCGTGATGAGCAACAGAATTACCAGCAATTTCTGCTTGCCCATCTGCGCGGCGCGCACTCCCAGCGCGACCGTCAAACTGCTACAGATCAGGACAACCGTATTGATGGTCCCCAGCCAGATGCTTATGCTGCGGCTGCCAATGGCGAATTCGTTGTAGTACCAATAACGATAAATAAGATAGGCGCAAAACATGCCGCCAAAGAACATGACCTCGGTGCCGAGAAAGAGCCACATGCCGAAAGACGCGGCATCGCGTTGCTGCTCCATGTCAGCGAAGTGGTGCCGCAATTCGGGCGCGTGTTCGATTGCGAGCGGGCTATCGCTCAAGAGAAACCTCCTCTTCCGGCGCGGGGATTTCGTCGTAGTTATAGGCTTCCCAGGTTACAGTGGGGGTTTCGTCAAAATTGAAAGTCGAAGGAGGAGAAGGAGTCATCCACTCCAAACCAGCCGCGCCCCACGGATTGGGACCGGCAATTTTGCCGTAGCGCAAAGACCACATCAGATATATCAGGGGCAAGAGATATCCCACGGCCAGGATTGTGGAGCCGGCGGTCGAAAATACATTCAGCACCTGAAATTCCGGCGGATACTGCCAGTATCGGCGCGGCATCCCTAGATAGCCAAGAATAAATTGCGGGAAGAATGTGAGATTGAATCCGATAAAAACGATGGCTGCGGAAAGCCGACCCCAAGCTTCGGGATACATACGTCCGGAAATCTTAGGCCACCAGAAATGGATTCCTCCGAGATATCCCATGACGGCGCCGCCCACCATGATGTAGTGGAAATGCGCGATCACGAAATATGTATCGGTCACGTGAACATCGAAACCCAGCGCCGCGAGAAACAGTCCGGTGAGTCCGCCAATGGTGAACAACCCGATGAAGCCGAGCGCGTAAAGCATCGGAGTCGAGAATGAAATTGACCCTTTGTACATGGTCGCTGTCCAGTTGAAAACCTTGACGGCAGAAGGTACGGCAACCAGGTAGCTCAAAATGGAAAAAAACAATGCTGAATACAGCGAAATCCCGGCCACGAACATGTGGTGTGCCCAGACTAAAAATCCGAACACGGCAATCGCGATACTCGACATGGCAACGAAGCTATAGCCGAAGACTCGTTTGCGCGAAAAACACGGAATAATTTCAGTGACCACACCCATGGCCGGAAGAATCATGATGTAGACGGCAGGGTGAGAGTAAAACCAGAAGAGATGCTGGAATAAAAGCGGATCACCACCACGCGTTGGATCGAAGATTCCCAGATGAAAAACTCGTTCGAACACGACGAGGAGCAGCGTGATCGCCAGCACTGGAGTGCCCAGCAACATAATGATGCTGGTGGCGTAGTGAGCCCAGACAAACAGCGGCAGGCGGGACCAGGTCATCCCCGGCGCTCTCATGCGGTGAATCGTAACTACAAAATTCAATCCGGTAAGGATGGACGAAAATCCTGCCACAAATATCGCCAGTCCTGCTTCCACGACTTTGGTGTTGCTGAAGGCGGTGCTGAAGGGCGTGTAGAAAGTCCAACCCGTGTCAACGCCCCCGGTGAGGATGCAGTGCAGCATCATGCAACTGGCGATTATGTAGAGATACCAGCTCAGCAAATTAATGCGAGGGAAGGCTAAGTCTTTCGCGCCCACCATAAGTGGAATCAGAAAATTGCCCAACACCGCTGGAATGGATGGAATGAGGAAGAAGAACACCATCACCTGGCCGTGCATGGTGAAAAGCTTGTTGTAAGTATCGGCCTGCACCAGGTCACCGGCGGGTGTCAGTAACTCAAGCCGGATCAATAGAGCAAAAAATCCGCCAACAAAAAACATCGCGGTAATGGAGATCAGATAAAGCAACGCGATCCGCTTATGGTCGGTCGTAAACAGCCACGAGCGGACGCCATATTCCGCGTTGATATAATTTTCGCGTTCGGTAGTGCTAACTACTGCGGTAGCCATTTCTATTCCTTAGTGTGCTCGGGTTCCGTGCCCGGCGGCCTTAGCGTTGGATTGCCCGCCGAACCAGCCGGCGGCATGCTCAACGATTTAACGTATGCCACCAATTCATTCATTTGTTCTTCGTTCACCAGTCCTTGAAATACCGGCATGATGTTTTTAAATCCGGAAACAATTTTCGCGCCCGGACTCAGTATAGATTCGCGAACGTAATTTTCGTCGGCGATTACCGTGCGTCCATCTTCCAACGTCACCGGGTTGCCGTAGACACCGTTCAAAGTTGGACCGCGCCCCTGCGTCTCGAATTTATGACACGTGGGACATCCCAGTTGCTCGAACTGGCTTTGCCCCGCAGCGGCAAGCGAGCCGAAGGTTCTGCTGGTCGCAAGCCAGGTCTGATAATCGGAGGGATCCATGACCACGATTTGTCCGATCATTCCCGAGTGCATGGTACCGCAATATTCGGCGCAGAATAAATGATACGTTCCGGGCCTCGTCGCTTTGAACCATGCCGTCACGTAGCGTCCGGGCAGCACGTCCTGCTTGATCCTAAACGCCGGAACGTAGAAGCTATGAATCACGTCCTGCGACGTCATAATCAATTTTACGTCGCGCCCTACCGGTACATGCAGTTCGTTGATTTCTTTCTGTCCCTCGGGATGCTGAAACTTCCACATCCATTGCTTTGCGACGGTATAAACCTCGGTTGAATCCCGTGGCGGAGTGCGCTCATGAAAGTAAATGATTGCTCCCCAGGCAAAAATAACCAGAAACACGCCTAGCGGGATCACTGACCATCCGATTTCCAAAATCAAAGAGCCATGATTCTGCACCGCTACGTGGCCGGGGCGCTGGCGGTACTTCACCACGAAAACAATAATGGTGGTGAAGATAACGGCGCAGGTGATTGCCGACAAAATCAGCAAAAACGCATAGAGCAAATCAAGCTGCCCCGCGATTGTCGACGCCTGTACCGGCCAGAATGGAAAAGTTTCAAACATGATTTGCGATCCGTGTCGAGTTGCGGTGCTCGGCGTCGGAGCCATGCCGAATTAATAACGTCATGAACAGTCCTAGAATCAAAATGGTCGCCAGCGCCGAGAGCTTCAAAATTCGCGAGATCACCGCGCCGTATCTGCCGGTGTTCGGGTCGTAGTGATAGCAGTAGAGCAAGACCTCATCGACGACGGTTCCAATTTTATTTTGCGATGCCTGGATTAATCCGAGGCGCAAATCTTTGGGAGCATATTCGACCCCGTAGTAATACTGAGCAATCTTTCCTTCGGGCGTCAGAATCATGATCGCCGTGGAGTGGGCGAACTGTCCGGTCTGCGGGTCGTACTGATATTGAAAGCCCGCCGCTTTGGTGAGGGCGTCGATTGAACTTTGCGGCCCGGTCAGGAAATGCCAGCCGCTAGCCGCGCCCGGGCGCCCGTAGCGCTCCATGTATTCGGCTTTCTTCGCCGCGCCGATTTCGGGGGTATCTTTGGGATCGAAGCTTACGGTGAGTACGTCGAACTGATCGCCGACATTAAATTTAAGAACTTTGAGCGCGCTGGAAAGTCCAGCTAGAACCTCCCCACATAACATCGGACAGCGATAGTAAACCAAACTTAGGATCATCGGCTTCTTGCCGAAATAATCCGACAGGCGAACCTGTTTCCCGGTTTCATCGCGGAATGCGAGGTCAGGGGGAATTTGTCCATTCAAATTTTGCTGGATGCCCACGTTCTTGAGGCCCGGTGGGCGCACGTTTGCCGGAGGCGAAAGCAGCCCGGTGCTCATGTTCTGGCCGATGGCCACAATTGAAAGGCCAATAACAATCAATGCGAGCCAGAACGGATTAATTTGTCTACGCTTGCAAACCACTATTTCTTTCCTTTCGATTTGGATGCGCCATTCTCCTGCGGCAACGGATTCGAACCGCCCTCATCCGCGCGCTCGGCGGCAGCGCTGATCGTATTTACTGGCGACTCGGGAGTGGTTCCGGCTTTCGGTGTCGTATTCAATCCTCGCTGAACGATCAGATCCATGGCGCGATCAATCGGAATGCGAACACCGCTGGCTGTTTCGCTTCCAGGTTGTTGATCGGGCTGGCCATAGCTATTCAACATTTGTTCTTCCTGAAGCCGGAAATCGTTGATGTCAATGCGCTCATTGCTTTCCAGCCGCGGCTGCGGAAAATTCTTATTGATGCGCGCGGAGACGATTGCCGGGTCCATGTCCCGCGTATCAGCCTCTGCCGGCGTCGCCATCGGATTTTGTGCAGTCTGGTGAGTGGTTTCATACCAGTTGCCGAATTTGTACGTGCCCAAAACAATGAAATAGACGATCGCTATGAAAACGGCCAACGTAAACAAAGAACCCAAAACGACTTTCGGGGAAAGGTCGCGGCGCTCGAACCGGACTTCCTCGTTATGCGGATTGTGCAGGTGTTCAGTCATGGACTAATTCCAAAAGCTCCATCGCGTGCGGATCGTGCAATGGCAAAAGCGGCCGCCGCCTTACGTTACGGAAAAAGAACGCCAGCCAGAAGCCGCCGATCGCGATGGGAACAATCGCATCGAGGAAATGCCAATAAAAACTTTGATGAAAATTGGGCTCGATGAACCAATAAAGATCAACGTAGCGCATGAATATGAGCCACACCGCAACCCATACCAGACGCCTGGGATCGCGCTTCAAAGGCCGCGATAGCAACATCGCGAACGGCACGGCAAAATGAAACACGATCAGGAATAATCCGACATATTCCCATCCATAATGAAATCGGCGCGTGTAAAAAGTGATTTCATCCGGCAGATTTCCCGCCCAGATAATCAGCAACTGCGAAAACGAAAAATATGCCCACAACATGATGAATGTGAGCATGAGCTTGCCATGATCGTGAACCTCTTTCGGGCGCAAATATTGCGATACTGGTTTATAGGGCACAAATATCCGCTCGACCACGACAATAAAACAAATTGCCGAGAGCGTCTGTCCGACCAGATAAATCATGGCGTAGATGGTGGAAATCCACGGCGGCGTTAAGGACATCACCCAGTCAATCACGGCGAATGACATGGTGAAGGCGTAAAGCAAAATTCCCGGTGCGGCTATGGTGCGAAAGCGCGGGCTGAGATTTCGCGTTGGCGGATTATCCTGCTCGGCGGAAAGTTTGTTCAGCCGGTAGGCCAGGAATATCCAGATTGCAAAGTAGATTACCGCGCGGATCACGAATCCATTGGGTGTCAGATACGAATGCGTCAAATCGACCAAGTGCTGATCGTGGCTCATCGCGTCGGCATGGGTCCAAACATAAACGTGGCGCATCCCAATAATTAAGGGGATGAACAAAATCGCCATCAGCGGCAGCGTGCCGATGGCGGCTTCCATATAGCGCCGCGCCACCATGCCCCATGCGCCGCCGGTCATGTGGTTAATCATCAGGAATGACATGCAGCCTAGAGTCAGGCCGAGCCACGCCATGTAGCCGAGCAAATACGAGCGGAAGAACTGATCCGGGGAGATGAACGCAAAAATAAGCGAAATAATCGCGAAGAGAATTCCAATCATCAGCGACCGCTGCTGAATCAGTTGCGCCACCGGAGGCGCCATCAGGTCGCTGGATTTCACGTCCACGGTTTTTACCGGCGCCGTGCTCATCGCGATTCCTCTCTATTCGTAGCATCGGGCGCGGCTACTTCAGGCAGAGTTGCGCCGGAACCGGGATCGCCGCGAAACTGCGGAGATTCAGATGGCACTTTTTGTCCCGGAGGAACGTCGGCGTTAGTGGCAGATTGGCTTAATTGCAGCGCGCGGATATAGGCCACGATGCACCAGCGATCACGCGCGGGAATTTGCGGCGCATAAGTCGGCATCGCTCCGAATCCGTAGGTCATGACTTCGAAGAAGTATCCCAAAGGCGCCTTCCGCAGGCGGTCAGTGTGGTACGAAGGCGGCGCACGGAAGCCGCGCTGCACCACGATTCCATTGCCATCGCCCAGACGCGAATGGCACGGCGCGCAATAAATGTCGAACCGCTGCTGGCCTCGTTCCAAAACGTCTTTGGTCACCGCAAATGGCATGTAATCCCCAGGGTTGTTGCCAACTTTTCCGGTGTAGAAATAGGTGTCTTCGTGCAATTGCCCGCGCGCGACCGTGCCCTCGACCGGAGGCCGCTCTGAACGCAGATCAGCATAAAAATCGCTCATGGCCAGCGGCTTGAAGCGCGGCTGATCATGCATATCCTGGCGGCAGCCGCCGAGTGCGAGCAAAGCCAGCAATCCCAACCACGAGAATTTTCGGACGTTCACCACTTTAGCTGGGAACCTCCGAGATAGATTTCGCGCCGAGTGCTTCAAGGAATGCGCGGGTTTTAACCGTGTCGTACCGTACATCGGAAGAAAAAATAATCAGGAAAAACTTATCTTGGGTCGCGCGCTCAAATCGCGGCACATTGAACACGGGATGGTAGGGCATCGGCAGCCCATTCAAGACCAACATTCCGAATACCGCTGACAATCCCGCGAAAAGAATCGTCATCTCAAACGTGACCGGGATAAACGCCGGCCAGGAATTCGGCGGCCTGCCTCCAATATTGATCGGATAGCTGATGGTGTTCACCCACCATTGCAGCATGAATCCGCCAAACAGCCCGAGCAGCCCGCCAATCAGCGTGATGAGCGCAACGCCGTTATGATGGAATCCGATCGCCTCAGCCAGTTCTTCGATTGGAAACGGACTATAGGCGTCGATCTTCTTATAACCCGCCTCGTGAGTGCGTCGCGCCGCCACAACGATGTCGGTCGGCGTATCGAATTCGGCCATCATTCCGAAAATCGGTTCGGTAATCATTCGTGTTTAACCTCCGCCTGCGGCAGCAGAGTGCTCAACTCGAACATCGAAATCATCGGCAGCAGCCGCACAAACAGGAACATCAGCGCGCAAAACATTCCTAGCGTGCCCATGAACACTGCCCAATCCCAGCGCGTCGGGTAGTACATTCCCCAGGATGAATTCAGGAAGTCGCGATGCAGGCTGACCACAACGATAATGAAGCGCTCCAGCCACATCCCGACCAGCACGTCCATTGAAATCAAAAATAGCCAGACTGAATTGGTGCGGATGCGGCGAACCCATAAAATCTGCGGCAAGATAATGTTGCAGAACAGCAGCGCGAGATACCAGGGCGCATATGGCCCGTGCAGCCGGTTCCAGCGCAGAAAATTTTCATACGGATTCCCGCTATACCAGTTCATGAACGCTTCTATACCGTAGCCATAGGCGACGATCAGCCCGGTCGCCAGCATAACCATCGCTGAGTTTTCCAGATGGCGATCGGTGATGAAATCTTTCACGTTATAAAACCGCCGAATTGGAATGGCCAGGACCAGCACCATCGCAAAGCCCGAGTAAATCGCGCCCGCAACGAAATATGGCGGGAAAATAGTTGTATGCCACCCCGGGACGATGCCAATCGCGAAATCGAAGCTCACCACGGTGTGAACGGATAACACGAGCGGAGTAGCCAAGCCTGCCAACAGTAAGTACGCCGTTTCGTATCGCGCCCAATGACGCGCCGATCCCCGCCAGCCCATCGAAAGCAGCCCATACGTAAATCGGATAAAGGAATTATCGGTGCGGTCACGCAAGGTTGCGAGATCGGGAATCAATCCAATAAACCAGAAGACCAGCGAGATCGTGAAATAAGTTGAGACCGCGAAAACGTCCCACACGAGAGGGCTGCGGAAATTCGGCCAATATCCCATCGTGTTGGGATAGGGGAAGAGCCAATAGAAAACCCACGGTCGGCCGAGGTGGAGCAGCGGAAACATGCCGGCTTGCGCAACGGCAAATAGCGTCATCGCTTCCGCGAAGCGGTTGATCGAATTGCGCCACGACTGGCGCAGCAAAAGTAGAATTGCGGAAATTAACGTTCCGGCGTGGCCGATTCCGATCCACCACACAAAATTAACAATGGCGAATCCCCAGCCGATGGGAATGTTCACACCCCACTCTCCGACGCCCTTCACGAATAGGACCGTCATTCCCAGCAGCAGTCCTTGCATCACCATGAAGCTGACGAAGAAACCGGCGACCCATCCAAGATGCACCGGGCGCTTGAGAACGATGTTGCTGATCTTGTCGGTAATCGACGCGAAGCTGTGGCCCGGCTCCAGAACGGGAGCTTTGTCCTCGCCGACTTCGACTTCAGTTGGTCTTACCATTGTTTACTGGCTCGCTTCGTCATGCTTGCGCTTCAAGTTCGGGGTTCGGATTTCGTATCTCAGCTAAATAAGTGGTGCGGGGACGCGTGTTCAAATCCTGCAACAATCCATAATTCCGCTGATTCGCTTTCAGTTTCGAAACCTGGCTGTTCTTGTCGTTAATATTTCCAAAGCTGATCGCATTGGCCGGGCAGGATTGCTGGCACGCGGTTTGCAGTTCGCCGTCGGCAATCCTGGTGCCCGCAATCTCTGCGTCGATGCGGTGATGATTGATTCGCTGCACGCAGTAAGTGCATTTTTCCATCACGCCGCGGCTGCGCACGGTCACATCGGGATTGCGCATCATTTTGTATTGCGGAGTGGTCCAGTCCTGGAACAAAAAGAAATTAAATCGCCGCACTTTGTAAGGACAGTTGTTCGAACAATACCGCGTGCCCACGCAGCGGTTGTAAATCATGTCGTTCAAGCCTTCGGAGCTGTGCACCGTCGCGCCCACCGGGCAAACCAATTCGCAGGGCGCATTTTCGCATTGCATGCACGGAACCGGCTGAAAATATGCTTTGGGATTATCGCGGTCTCCCTCGTAGTAGGCATCGACGCGCAACCAGTGCATGTGCCGGCCTTTGTTTACCTGTTCCTTGCCTACTACCGGAATATTATTTTCCGATTGGCAGGCAAGAATGCAGTTATTGCAGCCCACACAAGAATTGAGATCAATCGTCATTCCCCAGGCGTAAGGTTCTTTGGCGTAGTCGTAGCCGGGGTAGAGAGTCAACTCCCCCGGGGGATTGCCTTCCTGCGCGAATGTTGGCTCGTTGTGATATTCGTCGAGCGTTCGAGTGCGCACCAGGGCACGGCTGTTTCCGTCCGGAGTTTCCATCGTTTGGTAACCCTGGGTAGATGCCAATAAATATGTCCCGCCAGCCTTAGAAATTTTCACGCCGGTCGTGAACCACGGCGTGGCGCTAAACCGCAGCGGATACATGTCAAACCCCGTACCGGTTCCGGCGCGGCCAGCGCGGGCGCGTCCGTAGCCGAGAAATACGGTGACGGAGTTATCGGGATGTCCCGCTTGAATCCAAATCGGAGCGGTAAGATTCTTGCCGTTCAATTCCAACCGAATCAGATCCTGTGTTTTCAATCCCATTCGCTCCGCCATCGCGGGGCCCATGAGCACGGGATTGTCCCAGGTCATCTTCGTCATCGGCTTCGGGAGTTCCTGTAGCCAGCCGTTGTTGGCGAAGCGTCCATCGTAAATAGAAGGGTCCCGGCGGAAATTTATCTCGAGACTGTTGTCTTCGGGCTTTGTCGCGACAGAAGTAGCGCCACCTTTCGCAGTGACGGTTTTCGGCTGGAATGTTGTGCCTTCAATCCAGCCATCATGCAGCGACTTTCGCCAGAACACGTCGAAGTCCGCGCCCGGATGTTTGGAGCGCCAGAAATTTTGGACAACGTCATGACCTGTCATCTCCGATTGCCCAGCGAACAGGGCCAGCACCTCGTAAATACTCTTACCGCCATACAGCGGCGCGATCAGTGGCTGAATGACGCTCACTGTGCCGTCGTAAGCGCGGGCGTCTCCCCACGCTTCGAGGTAATGCGCTTCGTTGATGTGCCAATGACAATATTGCGAAGTTTCGTCCTGGTAGCAACCGAGATGCACGCGCAGCGGAATGTTGCTGGTTTTGAGCGCGTCGAAGAATCCAAGATCGGCGGGAGCGTCGTAAACCGGATTCACGCCCGCAATCAGCAGGAATTGGACTTTTCCGTTGCGCATGTCAGCGATTAATTCTTTCAGCGAATCAGTTTGATTTACGGGATTCGCGTTCACCGGCTCGGTATAGACGACCGTCTTGCCAACATTGCCGAGCGCTTGATTAATCGAGTGAACTAACTGATGAACAGCGGCAGGCTGATGGTCGCCAGCGATTACGACGGAAGAACCACGATGCGCCTGAAGGTCTTTAACAATCGCCGAAAGATACCTTTGCTGATCGCCTTTTAGCGACTCTGGCTGCGATCCGCCGCCGAGCCCCGCAGCCAACGCTTGGGCAAATGGTTCGATGTCCACGGCCCGGACCGGCAAATGATGATCGGCTTTCGCTCCCGTTGAACTCGGAGTGCTTTCGATCACGTACATCCGGCTCATGCTCCCCGCATCAGGATTGCGGCGCTTGGCATAGTCGCGCGCATATCTCGTGACTCCCGGAAATCCAGCGTAGAGAAAATCCGCATCCAGCGAAACGATGACATTCGCCTGATCGAACTTGTAGAGAGTCTCGACCGGTTGGCCGAACGCCGCTTGCGCTCCGGCAATTACGTTGTCGCGATTGACTGGCTCATAAACATGCCACTTGGCTTGCGGCAGGCGAGACTTCATTTGCGCGAACTGATCGGCGAGAGTCGGCGACGAAACGGCTCCGGTCAGAATTCGTACTCCGGCACCGTTTGCGGCGTTTTGAGCGACCATCGGCTCGCGCATCGCCGCCATGAAGTTTCCCCACGTGCTTAACTCGCCGAGATAAGTAATGTTCTGCGAGCGGTCGGGATCGTACATGTCAAGGATGGAAGCCTGCGCGAATACGTCGGTCCCACCCTGGCTTGCCGGATGTTCGCTGTTGCCTTCAATTTTCGTAGGACGATAGAGATGACTTTCCACGAGCACCGGCGTTGCGTATCCGCCCAACGAAAACGCACTGGCATAGAACAAAGGACGTCCGGGGACCACATCTTCCGGCTGACTAACGTAAGGAACAATTGGCTCGAGCGGCTGCTTGGTGCACGCGGTCATGCCAGCCATGGCCAACGATGCGCCCATCAGCTTCAGAAATCCGCGGCGCGAGACTTCGTCCACCCACTCGGATGCGCCCTTGGGAAATTCGCGGTGCATCATTTCCTGGAACTCGGAGCTGCCTGCCAACTCTTCGAGGCTGCGCCAATATTCCGGGCCTTTGGTTTCGGCAATGCGGGCGCGCGCGGTTTCGAGGTCCAGTTTGTCCTTCTTGCTGGGACAGACCGCCTCGACGTGTAGCTTGCCGTTATTTTTTTCTTCGGCCATAAATTCTTAAACTTTGAAGGTCGCCTCGAGCCCTTTAAAAACTGACCACTCTTGCGCTTCGCCTTGAAGGGGCGCGGCTTCAGGCGCGCCGTAACCCGCTTTGCTTTCGATAACGGCGGGGCTGAAGCCCCGCCCCTTCAAAACTTTTTCCTCTGAAACGGCTATCAGCACTCGGCCAAGCCGCGCCTTTCAATAATTGCTGCGTCGCAAACAAACTACCGATGGCAGGTGGAGCAGCTTGTGATATCGCCCACCGTGCGCAAGTTGTATTTCTTAATCAAGTCGGTTCCCAATGAATGTTGGTCGGTATAGAGCTTTCCATCCAAAACCACTGGCTTCAAACTCGATGGCTGCTCGTAGCGCATATTAAAAACCTCCTGCCGCGGCCGCAGAAACTTGTCGGGCGAACGGTGGCAGTTCAGGCACCACTCCATTTGCAGCGAAGCGTAGTTATACATCAATGGCATGCGATCCACTGGACCGTGGCAGGTGTTGCATCCCACACCTTTATTAATGTGAATGCTGTGATCGAAGTAAACGAAGTCCGGGAGATCGTTGACGCGGTTCCAGACCAGCGACTTGCCGCTGCGGAAACTTTCGCGCACCGGCTCAAGCATGGGAGCGCCCGCCCAAATCTGCGAATGACAATTCATGCAGGTGCGAGTGGGAGGAATGCCGGCAAAATCCGAAGTCTCAACCGAAGTATGGCAGTAGCGGCAATCAATGCCGGCGCCTGCAACGTGATGCTCATGGCTGAACGGAACAGGCTGCGGCCGCGCCACCTTCTCGTAAGTCATATAGGGAGACCGCTGGAACTGAATCATTCCCCATAGCAGCCCTCCGACCAGGAAAACCGCTCCAATGATCGTGGCTTTCGAAAGCGCATTCGTACTGCGATGAAAAATCTGCATCGATGAGAACGTTCCAGGTGCAGCGGACCTAAGTGAGGCTCCGGTTCATGCAGCGTTGGACAATTAAATAACTTTAAAACTGCGACTTGATTTGGAAAACTCGTGATTATAACAGTTCAAATCAATTTGGAAAGTGAAGATTAAATTTTTCGTCGTACCTCAATTGCATTTCTCGCCCCGCGTTCTCACCCTCGGGGCGGATATTGCGCGCAGCATCCAAACTGAGCCGCTCCCAATTTTTCGTCTCGCTCGTTTGCTAAACCGGCGCGCTACGATGAAACACCCCGGCAAAACCTTATCGAATAATTCTTATATCCTGCAATTCCGCCCCGATTTTTTTCCTCCTCAGCCGATTTCAGATGCGCTCGAGCGGAAGCCCGTTCGCTTCCGTATAAATTAAATAATCGTTCCAATCTAAAATGAAATTGCGGGACTTACCAAAATCAACGGCCGCATCAAAGACTATTGAAGGCTCTTGACGCCGCTGCCAAGCCAGTCTGCGATTGCAGCCTGTCCGGTCCTAAACCATCGCTTCGCGGATGGCATTCGCCAAATCTTGCAGGAATAGGGCTCCTTGAGCGCCGCCGACGACGCGATGGTCGGAAGATAGAGTCAGCGTGACCATGGGCCGGACCTCAGCGTGCCCGGCGATAGCGACGACGCGATCGCTGATGCGGCCTACGGCAAGGATTGCAGCCTGTGGCGGCGTAATGATCGCGGTGAAGGCATCTACTTCGTACATGCCGAGATTGCTGATTGTGAAAGTCCCATTCGCGATGTCGGCGGGACGCAGTTTCTTGCTGCGCGCCCGATCCGTCAACTGCGCCCTTTGAGAAGCGATGTCCGCCAGGGCGAGCGTATTGGCGTCAGGAATTACCGCGACCACGACGCCATCGGGAACCGCCATTGCGATGCCAATATTTATTTTTGGATTGAGTCGAATTTCGTTGCCCTCCCACCGGGCATTCATTCGCGGATGCTTCTCGAGGGTTCTGGCTACGAGTGCGACCAGGAGATCGGTGTGGGTGAGCTTCACTCCGCTTGCATCCGTGCGTGTTGACGCAAACTTCTCCCGCGCTTTGATCAGCGGCGTGACATCCAGCTCACGCACCAGAAAAAAGTGCGGTGCCGTGGTCCAACTCTGGGTGGTTCGTTCGGCCATCAGGCGTGTGGTGGCGCTCAGTGGGGCATGCGCGGTATCTGGCGCCGTAGTTCTAGAATCCGCGAGCGCCTGAATATCGGAAGCTAAAATTTCGCCGTCCGCTCCGGTGCCATTTACAGTGCCGATGTCGATGCCGTGTTCTTTTGCGAGACGCCGGGCTTTTGGAGAAATTCTCGCCCCGGATCTCGGTGTTTCTGGCGAAGCTTTCTGCGGGGAGGGTGACTGCGCAGGAGAAGCCGACACCCCGGTGCGAGGAGATGCCTCGTCGCCAACGGTGAGAATTTCTCCCGCGCCGACGATCCATGCAATGGTTTGGCCGACTGGGATTACCTGGCCTTCGTGAGCCTGAACACTTTGCAGACTGCCATCGGCGGGCGCTTCCACCTCAAGCACCGCTTTGTCGGTCTCCACTTCCAGCAGGGGCTCGCCTTTGACGACAATATCGCCTTCTTTTTTTCGCCACGAAACCAATTTGCCAGTTTCCTGGCCCATTTCGAGGGCGGGCATGACTACGCTGAAGGGCATAAGCAGATCGATGTTGTTTATGAACAAGCTGATAAACTTGTCATTCCGAGCCATGGTATTGGTGCGAGAATCCGCCTCGCTGTGGGAAAAGCAGATTTCTCACCGATAAAACCATGGCTCGGAATGACAAGGGTCAGACATTTTTAAGTAAAGCCTCGTTGTAAATCCGATCTCAAACTTCGACCTTCTCCGTTTTTGCGCTGGCCTCAATCATTTCCAGCACGTGCTGGCTCGGGGTGGATTCGCTTTCCCGCGTCGTTGGCAGCGGTCCATTCACCGTGAAATAGTGCGCGCCCGCAACCAGCAACTGCTCGGCGGGAAAACGCGTGATGATTTCGTGCCCGGTTGCGGTCACGACGATTTCTTCCTCGATGCGCGCGGCGCTCCATCCATCGGTCGACGGCCAAAATGTTTCCAGGGCAAACACCATGCCAGGCTTGATCTCGTACGGATGGTCGAATGAAACCAACCGGCTGATGACCGGCTTTTCCCAAATCGCGAGACCGATTCCGTGGCCGTATTGCAGCGCGAAAGCGGCTTCTTCGTTGGGAAATCCGAAATCCTGCGCCTTCGGCCAGACGGAGGCGATTTCGCCGGTCGTGCGCCCCGGGCGAACGAGTTCAATTGCCGCGTCAAGATATTCGCGGCATCTTTTGTATGCGTCGACCATGGCATGGGATGCATAGCCGACGGTGAAGCAGCGGTAGTAGCAAGTGCGGTATCCCATGTAGGAGTGAAGAATGTCGTAGTAAACCGGATCGCCGGGACGCAGCACGCGATCGGAAAATACATGTGGATGCGGGCTACAGCGCTCTCCCGAAATCGCATTCACCGCCTCAACATATTCGGAGCCCAGATCGTAAAGCACTTTGCTTACCAGGCCGACCGCCTGGTTTTCACTTAGGCCCGGCTTCATCGCGCGATACAGCTCGTCATACGCTGCGTCAACCATCATCGCCGAAGTGTTCAGCAGCGAGATTTCGTCTTCCGTCTTGATCACGCGCGCGTTCGACATTAGCTGCTGACCGTCAACTACGGTTATGCCTTCGCGCTGCAATGCGAACAAGACGGGCGGCTCGATAATGTCAATCCCTACCGGCTCTTTGTGCAGCCCACGCATTTCCAACTCGATGCGAATTTTCTTGGCGACATCTTCGGCTCGCCCCATCTCCGGCGACATGGCGCCGCGAAGCATCGAAATGCCGGGACGTGAGCGTTCTCCCAACCAGGGGCAGTAGAGCTGATGATGGCGCGCGGCGGAGCCGAAATCCCATAGGATCGGCTCGTCATTCTGCGGCAGCAGGGTGAAGCGGTTGCATTTGTCCTGCGCCCAGGAACCGATGTGCGTTGATGTCAGATAGCGGACGTTGTTCATGTCGAAGCAGAGAAGAGATCCCATCTCCGACTTTGCCAGCAAATCTTTGGCGCGTTGCAGCCGCTGGCGGCGCAGGCGGTCGAAGTCGATTCGCTGCTCCCAATCTACCGCCATGGTTCCGTAAGTTTTCAGCGCCACGATTACTCCTTTGTAAGGTTTTCGCGGACGAACGCGCCCGCGCCACACCGGCCAGTTACCCGCAAAGCGCGCGAGCCGCTTCGAACACCGATTTCTCCGTCGGCACGGTCGCATCTTCCAGCGGCGGCGAAAATGGAATCGGAACATGCATCGCGCCCATTCTCTGCACCGGTTTATCCAGATCGTAGAAAGCTCCAGTCGCGATCACCGAAGCGATCTCTGCCGTCACACCATAGCGTCCATAGCCTTCATCGATAACAATCGCGCGAGAAGTCTTCTTCGCCGATTCAATCAGAGTTTTTTCGTCGAGCGGCCAGGTTGTACGCGGATCGATGACTTCCGCGCTGATGCCCGCTTCTTCCAGCAAATCTGCCGCACCCAGAGCGACCTGCACCATGCTGCTCGTGCCTACTAAAGTGATGTCGCTTCCCACACGCTTCACGTCCGCCACTCCGAATGGAATGGTGTATTCCCCGCTCGGCACCGGACCTTTCAATTTATGGTGCATCATTTTGTCTTCAAAAAACACCACTGGATTGTCGTCGCGAATCGCGGTCTTCAGCAATCCCTTGGCGTCATATGGGGTCGACGGCAAAACTACTTTCAGCCCCGGGACATGGCTAAACCACGCGTGAAGAGATTGCGAATGTTGCGCCGCCGACCTTCGCGTCGCCCCCAGCGTGGTTCGCATAACCATGGGAACTTTCCACTTGCCTCCCGACATGTAGTGGACCTTCGCGGCCTGGTTCACCATTTGATCCATCACCAGAGTAAGAAAGTCTCCAAACATGATGTCGACCACCGGACGCATGCCGGTCATCGCCGCTCCGACTGCCAACCCGGTAAAACCAGCTTCTGAAATGGGGGTGTCGATCACGCGCGTCGTGCCAAATTCTTCGACCAGGCCGGAAAGAACTTTAAAGGGCGTTCCGGCTTCCGCGACGTCTTCGCCAAAAATGCAAATCGTGGAATCGCGGCGCATTTCTTCTGCCAGGGCTTCGCGGACGGCTTGAGCGAATGTCAATTCGCGCACCGCCTCAGCCGCAACCGTCTCAGGCATAGACGTCCTCTTCCACTTCGCCGACGTTCGGATACGGAGACGCCACAGCGAAATCCACAGCAGCTTTCATCTCCGACGCAACCTCGGACTGAATCTGCTTTAAGGAGTCGGCGTCCGTCAGCCCTTCTTTGATCAGGTGCGCGGCCAGAACCTGTATTGGATCGCGATCCGACCTCCACAGTTCTTCTTCTTTTTTGGGACGATAATATTCGCGATTGATGTCGCCCACGTGATGGCCGGCGTATCGATAAGTGTTGCAAGAGATGAAACCTGGACCGTCGCCGCGGCGCGCTCGATCTACAATTTCGGTTGCAGTCGCGAACACGGCGCGAACGTCCTGCCCGTCGACTTCTCGCGCCTGCACTCCGAAAGCGGTTGCACGACCTAAAACGTCGCCCGCTGTCGTCTCAGAAAAATGCGTGTATTCGGTGTATAGATTATTTTCGCAAACGTAAATTACGGGCAGCTTCCAGAGTTGCGCCAGATTCATTTCTTCGTACAGCACGCCTTGTCCCAGTGCACCCTCACCGAAGAAGCAAACTGCAACCCGCCCATTCTTCAAATATTTGGAGGAGAATGCCGCGCCGGTGGCTATGCCTGTGCTTCCGGCGACGATCGCGTTCGCTCCCAGATTTCCGGTCGCGGGATCGGCAATGTGCATTGATCCCCCCTTGCCTTTGCAGTAACCCGCTTCTTTGCCAAGAAGCTCCGCGAACATTCGATCCGGGGTTGCGCCTTTCGCCAGGCAGTGCCCGTGCCCGCGATGAGTGCTGGTAATGTAGTCATCGGGGCGCAGCGCTTCGCATACTCCCACCGCAATAGCTTCTTCTCCAACATACAGATGGGCCAGTCCCGGCATTAACGCGCGAGTGTACAGTTCGTTTACCTGCTCCTCGAACAAGCGGATGCGGACCATCTGCCGGTACATCTGCATAAGCTTTTGGCTCACGGAGGCGCTTGTGCCCGATTGATCGGTTGCGATTGCCATTTTTCGGAATAGTTACTTTTGAATCCCGGACATACTGGCCAATACCTCGAACATCACGGCGAAATCCTTCTTCACCCATCCCATGCCTCTGGCCGCGGTTAAAAACTCATTGGTCACAGCTGTGCTCGGCAATGGAATGTCAAGTTGTCTGCCCATCTCCAGCGCGAGCAACATATCTTTCTGCATCATGTTCACGTCGAACCATGCTTCTTCCGGCTGTTGCAAAACAAAGGGTCCGCGATACTTAATCATCGGAGAAGCGATGGCGCTGTTAACCAACACATCGACTGCGGTCTCGCGCGCAATACCACTTTTCTCCGCCAGCAACACGCCTTCCGAAAACGCGAGCATTTGAACTGCAAGGCTAAGATTGATCGCAATCTTCATCGACAAAGCGAGACCATTGTCGCCGACGTATGTGACCTTGGGTCCGATATCCAGAAGAAGCGGCTTGATGCGGTCGAACGTTTCGCGCCGTCCGCCAACCATCACCGACAACTTGCCTTCCTGTAGAGTGATCACGCTGCCCGAGACCGGCGCATCGACCATGTCTGCGCCCTTTTCGCGTACTCTTGCGGCGGTCGCCCGGCTCACCGTGGGGCTCACGGTGCTCATGTCGATGAAGGTTTTTCCTGCGCCTAATCCTGCCAGTATCCCGTCTGGCCCATCAGTAACGGCGGCAATGGCGGCCGCATTTGTGACCATGGCGAACGTGATCTCGGCCGCTGCGGCAACTTCGCGAGGCGAATCCGCCCATTTCATTCCATGATCGATCAAACGCTGCGCTTTCGGTCGCGTGCGGTTATATCCGGTTACGGAATGCCCCTTATGGAGCAGGCGAAGCACCATCTCGCTGCCCATCACGCCTAAACCCACAAAACCAAGTTTCGCCATTCGTTAATCGCCTCTGGATGACAAGGTAGATTTCGCCGGCGCCAACTCCGGTCCCGCAAGCGAGGCTTTCGAATCGACCCGAACCTGTTCGAGATGGGCTCGCATAGCCTCCCGAGCCTTTGCCGGATCGCGCTGCTCAATCGCATGCAGTATCCGTTTGTGATGAAACTGCCCACGCTCCGGACCGCCTTCCACTTTGAAAATCCTGATGCGCTGCTCACGAAGCACGGCAACAATGGAATCAATCAGCGAAAGGATTAGAGGATTAGCGGCCGCTTCCGCTAATGCCAGGTGGAAATCGAGATCGGCTTCGATGTAAGCGTCCGGGTTGCCGGGCTTGCGGTCCATCACCGCGTATGCCTCTTTCATGGTCACGAGGTATTGTTCCTCCATGCGCGCGGCCGCCAGGGCGGCGATTTCCGGCTCTAAAATCGCCCGCACCTCGGCGAGATGAAGCAGACTGTCCGGTTGTCCGATCTTAATCAGACGGTCGAACGACTCCCGAACGGCGCGCGAGGTTCCGTTCGTGATGAACGTTCCGCGCCCCGAATAAGCTTCCACCAGGCCTTTTTCGCGAAGCGCTTTCACTGCCTCGCGAACCGCGGTGCGGCTGACTCCGAATTGTTGCGCGAGGTCACGCTCGGAGGGAAGCTGGTCGCCTGTCTTCAGCGCGCCAGTAAGAATCGACTCTTCAATCTGCTGCACGATTTGTTCGTAGAGGCGCGACGTCTGTACAACTTTGTAAACAGACTTTTCGCGGTTCAATAACGGATAAGAATTCATATGCGAGTTTAATCGATACTTACGGTTTTGATGTTTGTAAACTCCCGAATGCCGTGCGCTCCGCCGAGTTCGCGCCCGTGTCCCGATTGCTTGACCCCGCCAAAGGGAAGTCGAGGATCGGAAGCGACCATCCGATTAATAAAGACCATTCCCGCATCGAGGTCGCGGATAAACCTCTGACGCTCTTTCTCGTCATTGGTCCACACGCTGGCCCCCAGACCAAACCGCGTGTCGTTCGCCAGAGAAATCGCTTCATCGATATTTTCGACCCGGAACAAACACGCAACCGGTCCGAATAATTCCTCGCTATACGCGGGAGAGCCTTTCGGAATGTCAGTCAAGACCGTGGCCGGATAATAGTTCCCTCCGCCACTGCCCGGCTTGCCGCCGGTAAGCGCGCGCGCACCAGCCTCAATCGTCTTCTGCACGTCGCTGTCGAGATCTTTCACCCCGTCCGCCGTCGCCAGCGGGCCAACGTCGGTGCTCTCCACCATCGGATCTCCAACTCTCAGCGATTCCATTCGCTTAACGAACTTAGATTCGAATTCGTCCCCAATTTTCCCGGCAACGATGAATCGCTTGGCGGCAATACAGGACTGCCCGTTATTACCCACGCGCGCTTTTACAGCAGTCTCCACCGCCTGATCGAGATTCGCGCTCGGCATAACGATAAACGGATCGCTGCCACCGAGTTCCAACACAACTTTCTTGATCCTCTTTGCAGCCGAAATTCCGACCTGGATGCCCGCGTTTTCGCTTCCGGTAAGCGTCGCCGCCACAACTCGCGGATCTTCCAAAATCTTATCGACTTTGTCGGCTCCGACCAGAAGCGCCTGGAAAACTCCTTCTTCGAACCCAGCCCGCTGGAAAACCTCCTCCAGTTTCAACGCGCATTGCGGAACATTGGAGGCATGCTTAAGCAATCCTACATTTCCCGCCATCAGAGCCGGAGCCACAAAACGCACCACCTGCCAGAACGGATAATTCCACGGCATGACAGCGAGGATGGGGCCGATCGGTAAATAGCGCACGTAACTGCGTGCGGCATTGGTTTCAATAATTTCGTCGGCGAGGAAACTTTCCGCGTTTTCGGCATAGTACCGGCACGCCCAGGCGCATTTCGCGGCTTCGTCTACCGCCGAGCGGAAGGTCTTTCCCATTTCGGCGGTCATTATTCGTGCCAGGACTTCTTTCTCCGCCTCGAAAATGTCCGCCGCCATTATCATTTTTTTCGAACGTTCGGCAAAGGAAGTTTTCCTATGTTTAGAAAAGGCCGCGGCCGCGCGTGCGATCTTCTGGTCTATCTGTACGTCCGAAAGGGGCTCAAAACGTTTCAGAAGTTCGCCAGTGGCCGGATTGACACTTGCAATTGGCATTTTTGTGACGGACTTTACAGCAGTAACGACGTTCACAAAGGTTCCGTGGTCTGACACCTATACCACATCGTGGGCTGCGCGCGTCAAGTCCCTAATTTTGCTTGACACCCCTTCCTGCATGGTGGTACTGCTGTCGGACCACAAAAAAACCCACGGAGAGAGTATGCGATTGCGAAACAGTGATTCCGGAATCCAAACTCGCGGCTACGTCTTCTCAATCTTGAGCGTCGCGGTGTTACTCGTTGCGTCCTCTTTCCCGGTCTTTGCCCAAGGCAACTCGGGACGAATCCTTGGGACCGTCACCGACCAGACGGGCGCGGCTTTGCCGTCGGCAACCGTGGTTATCACTGATGTGCAGCGGGCCACCACGCGAACGCTTACCACTGATGACGCCGGCGAGTACGTGGCGCCCGATCTTACGCCGGGGGAATACACGGTTCGAGCCGAGGCCAGCGGCTTCAAGGCAGTCCAACGATTGAATATTACGCTCGAAATTGGCAAAGACGCCGTGGTCGACATAACTCTGCCAACCGGCCAGGCAACCGAGACCGTTACCGTGTCTGAAGAGGTGCCGCTACTCGATACTACAAACGCCACCCTCGGTGGAACCCTCAGCAATAAAGAAATCAATGATCTGCCTTTGAATGGCCGCAACTACGAGAATCTTCTTCAACTCCGGCCCGGAGTGGTGCGCTATCCCGGCGGCGGATTCTCGACCACAAGCACGAATGGTCTGCGGGCTGAGGACAATGCCTACGTAATTGACGGGCTTTATAACAGCGAACCTTACTCGGGACAGGGCATTATCAATGGTGCGGGGATTGCCGGCGATTCCGCGACAATTCTGCCCATTGACGCGATTCAGGAATTTAACGTCCAGGAAAACCCTCCAGCGGAATATGGCTGGAAGCCGGGAGCTGTTGTCAACGTGGGCCTCAAATCCGGCACCAACAATCTGCACGGTAGTGCGTTCGCTTTTGGCCGCGACGGCGACATCTTTGATGCGCGCAACTACTTTAATTGCGCCAGCACTCCCTGCGCTTACAGTCAATCGCCCAGTCCCAAGAACCAGCGCACCCTCGAACAGTTTGGAGGATCGGTCGGCGGCCCCATCATCAAAGACAAAGCATTTTTCTTCGCGGCCTATGAAGGACAGCGCTATGACGTGGGAAACCAGTTTGGCGGCGTGACCAGTCCTTCAATGATTGGACTTCCAACCCCGGCAACTCCGAACTGTCTGCTTCTCACCTCGGGCGACTGCGCGGGTAGCATACCCAATGCGATCGCCGACCTCGAGGCCTCGGGAGTGCCGATCAGTCCAGCCAGCCTGAAGATTGCAGGCTGCGCCCTTGCTGGAACAGCGGTAACTTGTAACGGCAGCGGATTCCCGCTGAATAACAATCCCACCATAAATATCGTGAATGGGTTTCCCAACCAGGTCGGCGTAGACAATGCCATCGGCAAGGTGGATTACAACATCAATGAGCACCACAGCTTGAATGGCATGTACTTTTTCGGCAACAACTCAGGCACCGTGGAGGATTTTCCAGAATTGCAAAATATCTGGCGATCCCAGATTCACACGCGCGCCCAGGTCGTCGGCGGAAACTGGGTTTATACCCCTGGCGCCCGTTGGGTAAATGAAGCCAGATTCGGGTACAGCCGCCTTTATCAACCCAGCCTGCCCGGCGATCTTGGTATTCCCGCGTCGAGCTACGGCCTCGATACCGGAGTGACCGGTCCCAATACCGGAGGGTTACCGCGAATCAGTTTTGGCGGATACTTTTTCCCCGGCTTGGGAGGCTTCAAGTGGCCCAAGTTTCAAGGGCCTGACAGCATTACTCAGTTCATCGATCACATTTCTTATACCGCGGGAAAACATGCGATAAAGTTCGGCGGCGAAGTCCATAAAGACTATGTGAGCGGCGGCGCCTTTGGAAACGCCCGCGGCAGCATCACCTTCCTGGGCGGCAACACCCCGGATCCCAGCGCCCCGGGAACCCTGCTGAATACAACCGCGCTGGAAGACTTTTTCGCGGGAGCGCCATTTAAAGTCTCGGTGCTCACTGGCGATCCGACCCGGCATTCGCACAATTGGGCGTATGCGGGCTTTGTGCAGGATGACTGGCGGGTGAGCCGGACGCTAACCGTAAATCTCGGAATCCGTTACGAATTCGACACGGTCCTAAAAGAAGACCACAATCTGCTCGGCAACTTTGATCCTAACCTGGGAATGGTGCAGGTGGGCAAGCAGATCAGCAGCGCTTACAATTCCGATCCCAAGAACTTCGCTCCTCGGGTCGGCTTTGCCTGGGATATAAGCGGGAAAGGCACCACTGTAATCCGGGGAGGCGGCGGCCTGGCTTATGAATTCGTGAACTGGCAAACGTTCCTGGCCTTCAACAATAGCTTCGGCCTGCCCAGCGTTCCAACCGGCGCCGTTATTTCGGGGACCGGAACGGCTAATCCTGTGACTGCGGGAGGAACGATCACGACCGGAAACCTCACCATCTTCCCCACTTACCCTTGGGATAACGGGCCAATCTACGGCAATCTCAGCGGCAGCCAGATCAATTGCGATCCCAACGGAGCCGGTCCCTGCGCGATTATGGGCGTCGACCGCAACCTCACTACACCTTACGTAACCAACTGGAGTTTGAATCTCGAACATGCTTTCACCCCCAACCTGACCCTTGAAGTTGGATACGTCGGCAACCACGGCGACGATCTGATCGGCATTCGCGACATCAACCAGGAGGCGCCGGGCTCGAACTCGCAAGCCACGCGCCCGTTTAATTCGAAGTTTCCCTACCTGAGCAACATCTTTATGATGGGCAATATCTACAGGTCGAACTACGACGGGTTGCAGGCAACATTGACCTCGCGAAACTATCATGGCCTGAGCATGGTGGCGGGTTATACATATTCCCACGCGCTCGACGATGTCAGCGCGAACTGGGATTTCGGCGCGGGCTACGGCCTGCCGCAGAATTCCAACAACCCAGGCGCGGAATACGGCAACAGCGATTTCGATGTTCGTCATCGGTTCACCCTCTCGGCGACTTACGCCATTCCCGGGAAAAAAGGCTTCGGTCAAATGCTCGAGGGATGGGAAATTAATTCAATCGCAACCCTGGAAAGCCCTCAGTTCTGGGGACCGATTGATCTCACAACCGGAATCGCCGGACTCGGCAATTTGCCGGTGAGCCCCCCGCAAGCCACACCTCAGCGCTGGGATTTTTACGGCGATCCATCAGATTTCCAGTCGGGACCGCAGCCCATTCCGTTTTATCCCGGCAGCGGCACTCTCCCCGCGGAATGTGTCAATGACGCGGCGGCAATAGGGGCGACTTCCTCACTCGATACGTATGGCTGCTACGCAAAAGGTAAATCGGTCATGATTCCGCCGCCCCAAGGACAGTTCGGAACCATGCATCGGAATATTTTCCCCGATTCAGGTTTCAAGAATCTCGATTTTTCGTTGGCTAAAAACTGGCATTTCGGCGAGCGGTTGCACGCTCAATTCCGAGCTGAGTTCTTTAACATTCTGAACCATCCCAACTTCGCAAACCCCTATGGGGGACAAAACGGATACGGGCTTAACGATCCTGGTGGACCGAACTTCGGTTGCGGATGCGCTACTCCAGATATCGCAGCTGCTAATCCCGCCGTGGGCTCCGGGGGTCCGCGTTCGGTTCAGTTGGGATTGAAATTTCTTTTCTAGCCGTAAAGGATTCTTCAATCCACTTTGAGGGGGTGGGGCCGAGATACGACCAATTCGGCCCTTTCTCAATTAAGTAACGTTAAGTCGAGCCGCGTCCCAACGAAACCTGCGCTCAACGCATCAGCGAAAGGCGATTACCATGAAATCAGTGCTCATAGCGGTGTCTGTCCTCCTCACTCTTGGCGGCGTAGTAATAGCTGCGCAAACGCCCCCACCAGAGAAGCGAGAACGAAACATTGACGAGATCAAAGCGGAAGCGATTCATCGCGCGGAAAATGGGATGTATCCGCTCATCGGACTCGACCCCGGCGACGTTCGCGAAGCGTTTCAATCCATTCACACCAAGGACAAAGACGAATGGGCGGCAGCGTTCATGGGCGTTGCGGATCGCTACATGAACCAGGCCCGGTCGCTTGAGACAACGGACCCCGCGAAAGCGAACGCCGACTATATTCGCGCGTGGCGGCTCTATTCCTTCGGGCGCTGGCCCATTCCATCGTCCCCCGGAAAGCAGCGCTCTTATGAAAAGGCAATCGAAGCCTTCCTGGCGCATGCGAAATTCTGGGACCCTCCTCTGGAAGTTGTTCGCATTCCATTTGAAGGCTCAGAAATCATCGGATATTTGCGCCTGCCGAAGAACACCGGCGCGCCCGTGCCGCTGGTAATTGCGGTGAACGGTTTGGACAGCCGCAAAGAAGATCTAGCTGAAAGTTTCTCGGCGATCATTCCCTACGGCGTGGGATTTTTTGCGGTCGATGGTCCCGGCACCGGGCAGGCTCCAATCAAAGCCAGCCCCAACGCGGAACGAATGTTGTCGCGAGTGATCGATTATCTTCAGACTCGGCCAGAAATCGACAAGAACCGGCTCGCAGTTCACGGCGTGAGTTGGGGAGCTTATTGGGCCACCAAGCTCGCAATTATCGAGCGCTCCCGGTTGCGGGGAGCGAGCGCGCAATCTCCGCCGATCGACACATTTTTCCAAAAGGATTTTTTGATGAACTCGCTGCTGGGGAATCGGGAATACCTCTTCGATCAGGTTCCCGCGCTTATGAATATTTTGCAGGGTGTCAAATCGCTCGATGAAATGGCCGAACTTTTGCCAAAAATGTCGCTCGTTAGCGAAGGTCTTCTCGGAAAGCCCACGACTCCAATGCTCGTGATCGCCGGAGTCTTGGATACGCAGGTGCCCATCTCCGACATTTATTTGCTACTCGATAAAGGCGATGTCCCGAAAGATGCATGGATTAATCCGCAAGGCGGCCACTTGGGACGGCAGGTCAAAGTGTGGCCCGACCCCGCGATCTTCAAGCAAGTCATTATCCCGTGGTTACTGCGCGATTTGGACGTTCAGCCGTCCGTGCTGCAGTCGTCAAGACACCCGAGATAGTGCACACTAGAGGCTGGCATTGAAATATTGAATGTTGAAATGAAGGGTCGAAAATCATCCCGCCGCCGGGTTGCGTCTCCACGCATTATCAATATCCAGGATTTGCGAACCGCGGCGAAGAAGCGCTTGCCACGGGTAATCTTCGGATACCTCGATGGCGGGGCCGAAGATGAAGTGACGTTGCGGGCGAACCGGGAAGCGTTCCGGGAACTGACCTTTCGTCCACGCAGCGCCGTCGCGTTGGCGGCATGTAGTTTAAGTACCACCGTACTGGGGCGTCCCATATCTGTGCCCTTTCTGCTTGCGCCTGTCGGGTCAAGTCGTGCGCTGCACCCTGACGGAGAAATCGGCGCCGCCCAAGCGGCCGGCACCGCAGGTACGGCATACATTCTGTCTTCTGCCGCCGGGCATCGACTCGAGGACGTTAAAGCGGCAGGCTCCGGGTCGGTGTGGTATCAGCTTTATCTGATTGGCGGCCGCGAAGCCTCAGAGGCGGTGATCGAGCGTGCATCGAAAGCGGGCTTTGATGCGCTGGTGCTGACGATTGACACCAGTGTTGCGGGGATGCGCGAGCGAGATTTCCGCAACGGGATGATACCGCTGGCCGGTCCCGGTCTTCTTGCCAAGATCCCGTTTTTGCCGCAATTGCTGGCCCGTCCCCGGTGGCTGACGAATTTTTTGTTGGATGGTGGAATGCCTTCTCTTCCCAACGTCGTTGTGCCGGGAAGAGGGCCGGTGTCGCTTCTCGACGTGAGCGCGGCGTTGGCAAAATCGGCGATCACCTGGGAAGACTTTCGCTGGATTCGCGAGCTGTGGCGCGGTCCTATTGTCGTAAAAGGCGTGTTGACTGCCGAGGATGCCAGGCGTGCTGTGGATCAAGGCGCGGCTGCGGTAGTGGTCTCCAACCACGGTGGCCGTCAGCTCGATTGCTCTCCCGCGTCGTTGCATGCGTTACCCGAAGTCGTGGAAGCCGTGGGCAGTCAGGTCGAAGTGCTCATGGATGGCGGAATTATGCGCGGAAGCGATGTCATCAAAGCGCTTTGCCTGGGCGCTCGCGCTGTACTTATCGGACGGGCTTACGCTTACGGTCTCGCAGTTGCGGGCACCGCGGGTGTTGCTCGAGCGCTGGAGATATTGCGCACCGACATGGAGCGCACGCTTAGGCTCCTGGGGTGCGCATCAGTTGAATCACTGGATCGCTCCTATTTGAATCTTAATTGAGCGCCCCGGCTACCGGATCTGCTCCGGTCGGTCAGGGGTAACCACGCCCGACTGCGCTACCAGATCACCCCTCCACCAGCGCGCGGAATACACGATCGCCGCCGCAGCCAACCATCCGGCCGCGTACATCGGCTGCGCGCCCCAATGAAACAATGCGGAGTGCATCATTCCAAGCCATGAGAAAGTCGCGGCGAGAAGGCACCAGATAGCGGCGCGGCCAAAATTGCGATCGATTAATTCTGTGATCATCGCAGAAACAACGAGAACCAGAAAAAGAAATCCGCTGCCCAGCCCTTGCACCGACGGCCAGTAGATCGAATGGTTGAGCGCAGCCTGAACTTCGGGACTTGCTGCGGAAAGTTTAAGCGCAGGCAGAGCCGAATTCATGGCCGCCGCCACCACTGCGCCCGCCGGCAGAACAAATCCGAGAAGAACGGCGCTGAGATACTTGCGATCCACGCGGCGAAGCGTGGCCATCCCCACGCCGACGGAGACATAGGCGATCATCGCCGCGAGAATCGGCCAGGGAAAAAGTTGCGCGATAAATATGGTGAGCCCGCTCATGATTACGAGAATAAAAATTACCGGCGTCCACAGCGCGAACCCGATCCTTGCTCCCAGCGCTTTGTAGGGAGGATGCATGGCATACACCACGGGCGTGATCACGCTTCCGGCAACTCCGCACACTAATGTGCCGAGACCATCCCACGCCAAAACTTTGCGCGCATCGTAGTTGTCGCCGGCGGCAGTCGCACCCTCTACCGACGCGATATCCTGAAGAACCTGATAGATCGCGATGGGCACTATCACCGACAAATAAGGCAGCGCCAGCAGCATCCCTCGCAACGGGCCTGAGGATGCTACGAATGGAAGAGTAGGCGACAGTCCACGCCAAGCCGGATGGATATATCCGATCCCAACGCCGATGGCGAGCGGGACCGTCCACGCGACGATAAAAGGAGGAATTCTCCAACGGGTAATCGGGATGTTGGCGAGCACGCAGGTCGCAATAATGGCGAGTGCGATGATTCCTACTAGCGGTTGGTCAAATATTCGTTGCAGCAGCACCAGAGCCAGATAGCTATACATCGCCGCCCCGAATACGCTCATAGATGCGGGAACCGGGATGAATCGCCGCAATGCGCCCGCGAAAGGCGCAGCCGCCAACTTGATAATACCGGTCCAGGCGACGGCTGCGGCGCCGATGCGCCACGCCAGAAGTTCGTCATGCGTTTGCAGGTACACCGGCAGCATAATGGATAACGTAAATGCAATGATTGCGGGAACGTTGTTCCCATAAACATGGGCGGTGACATCGTGGCGGCCTTCGCGTTTGCGTAAACCAACAGCGAGCCTCACAAGTCCGAAAGAGCCGATCAGGAAACCTAACGCATATCCCGGCAACAGGTGGCTGATGCTGAAAGCGATCGGAATGCCGACGGGCGCCAGCAGAAAAACCGGAATGACCATCTGCGCGATATTGAAGCCGACTTGAGCGACGGTGGCGTCGATGTCGCCGCGTCCCGGCAGCCACCATCGCGCCGCTCCATTTGCCGCCGTCGCCATGAACCCTCCTAAATCTTGAATGATTCCAGCGACTCCACCGCGAAAAGTTGCTGCGGCCGCAGCAACTGCTTCGAGAGCCCTTGCTCGTGGTGATAACGCAGAAACGTATTCAACGTGTCCACGTTCGGCTCGAATCCGTAGGGCCAAAAATCCTCTCCCATCAGTTTTCGGGTGTCTTCCACGTGCCGAATGAGCCAGGGCAGCATATATTTCAACGCGGCAGTCTGATAAAGATCCTGGTAAACCTCGCGCTGCGCGAGCGCCAGCGCCTTATAGAGCGACCGTGCCACCCAGGGATTTTTTTCGTAAACATCGCGGCGAATTACGACCGTGTGCATGATGGGGAAAATTTTGGTTCTGGAGTAATACTCCTGTTCCACGCTCTGGTAGTCCTCGAATAGGCGGCGTACGCTGCCTGAACCTTTCACAAATGTGGAAGGCATGCGCGCGGTATAGAGCGCGTCGATCTCGCCCGCGTCCAGCATGGCAGAAAGCGTCTTAGTGCCGGGGATGGAAGACAAATGAATTTCGGCAGGCAGAGAAAGCGCCAGCTTTTCGGGGCGTCCAGGCTCTTCTTCTCCTCCATTGAAATACTCGACCGCTGTGACCGGCACGCCGTATTCATCGCTCAGTATGCCGCGAATCCAGACTCCCGCGGTCATTTGATATTCGGGCGTGCCCACGCGCTTTCCAACAAGGTCTTTCGGATTTTTAATTCCGCAATTGCGATTGATGTAGATGCAGGAATGTCGAAAAAATCTCGAAGGAAAAACTGGGATAGCGACAAACTGTGGATTCTCCGCGAACAGCGACATCACATAAGATGACAGAGACATTTCCGCGACATCGAATTCGCGATGCCGCAACATGCGGAAGAAAGTCTCTTCGACCGGTAGATTCAGGTAGTTAAGCTCGATGCCTTCGATCGGTATGCGGTCTTCCAGCAGAGCGCGAGTGCGATCGTAATTCCAACACGCCATTGTCAATCGAAGTTTCGACATTCGCTAATTTCCTCGCCGGTGCATAGCAATCAATATGTGAAAGTGCGTGGCAATGTCAAACCCGCGTTGCGCTAGCTTAAAGAAATGTGCGAACATCGAAAAATCGGTTCGAACCTGCTCTAAATGCCGGACTGGCAGGGTTTGTTCAAAGGAGAACATCAAGATGAGCGAGTTTCTCTCGGATGAGGAACTGAAAAGGCTGGACCCGGCGGAGACGCACGCGTTTGAGTCGCCTATACCCACGCAGCCGATTTCAAATGGAGAATTTTTCCCCGGACACCAGAGCGAAAAACAGCAGGAAGTAGAATCGCTGATTAAAGAATACAGCGATTCGATCGCTAAGAAACTGGGTATGGAGCGGCGACAGTTCCTCAAAACAGCCGCTGGAATGGCCGCGGCGTTCCTCGCGATGAACAAAGTGTATGGTGCGATCTTCGACGTGAGTCCGGTCGAAGCCGCGACCCCCGAGATGGCAGCCGAGCGCGCCCGAAAATATGCCGACGAGTTTGTGTGCGATCTTCACACTCATTTTCTGCGTGACGATACCCGGCTCACTATTTTCGTCAAGCTGCGCGAGTGGACAGGGCAAGCCGGCTTCAATCCCGATTTAGCCAAAGAACCGCAGACTCTGGAACACCTGAAGTTCGGCAACTATGTAAAAGAAATGTTTTTGGATAGCGATACAAAAGTCGCGCTGCTCAGCGGCGCTCCCTCCGACATCCCAACCGACTGGTTTTTGACCAACGAAATGAAGGCCGACGCGCGCCGCAAGTTGAACAATTTCACCGGTTCGCGGCGCCTGCTTACCCACGCCGTATTTGCGCCGGGACAAAAGGGATGGCTCGAAGATATTGATCGCGCCATCGAACTCAAGCCCGAAGGCTGGAAAGGCTACACGATCGGCGACAATACCAATCCCACCATCAGCAAATATCCCTGGCGCATGGATGACGAGAAACTGGTGTATCCCGCGTATGAGAAATTTGTGAAGTCCGGCATCAAGAATGTCGCCGTGCACAAGGGCCTTTATCCTCCGGGGATGGAAGCGGAAGTTCCGAACCTCAAGCAATATGCCAAGGTCGATGATGTCGGAAAAGCCGCAAAAGATTGGCCGCAATTGAACTTCTTTATCTACCACGCCGGGTACCGTTATGCGGGCGGCCCGCCAATGGCGGGCGCTCCCGAAGTCGGAGCGGCGCAATTCGAGAGCACGGGACGCATCGATTGGGTCTCCGATCTGGTCGAGATTCCACAAAAGTATGGCGTGACCAACGTCTACTCCGACGTGGGCGCGAGCTTCGCGAACTGCTGCATCAGCTATCCGCGGTTAGCGGCCGCGATGATGGGAATGCTGGTCAAGGGCCTCGGGGTGGACCATGTCATATGGGGTACGGACTCGCTCTGGTTCGGTTCGCCGCAGTGGCAGATTGAAGCGCTGCGCCGCCTCGAAATTCCCGAAGACATGCAGAAAAAATATGGTTATGCGCCTCTGGGCGCGCCCGATGGCGCAACCAAGCGGGCGATATTTGGTCTCAACAGTGCGCGCATCTTTGGCTTGGAAACCGGAGTAAAAGCGGCGTGGAAAAGCGATCCTATGTCAGAGCGCAGATCCGCGTATTTAAGCGCCGGGGCGGATCGCAGCAATCTCGCATATGGTTGGGTTCGCAAAATCGATAGCTAATAAAGCGCGGGAGAATAGGGATTGCTCGCTGCGCCCGGAATGCCAGTTGACGTGAGTTGACACCATAGCGGCATGAGCCCGAAAAAAGAGAAGTCTTCAATCGACCGCCGCAATTTTTTAAAGGCCGCCGCTGTGGGAAGCGTGGCGACGCTCATTCCCAACAGCCACCCAGTCGCTGCACAATCTCCCACGCCGCCGCAGAAATCCAAAATCCCCAAACTGTCGAAGCAGGCCGAAACCGGCAATCCATCAAGTGTCGAAGTGCTTACCACTGACCGTCCTGGCTCCGACTTCATGGTTGATGTCATCAAGAGCGCTTGGCATCGAGTACGTGTGCGCGAATCCCGGCTCAAGTTTTCGCGGGCTGCAAGAATCGGTCGTAAATTATGGAGGAAACAAGTCGCCGGAATTTATCACCTGCTGCCATGAAGAGTCCGCGGTAGGCATGGCGCATGGCTACGCCAAAATCGCAGGCAAGCCGCTCGCCGTGTTCGCTCACAGCACCGTGGGACTACAACATGCATCCATGGCGATCTTTAACGCTTATTGCGATCGGGTGCCGGTTTACATCGTGCTCGGAAACACAATAGACGCGACCATGCGAAGGCCGGGAGTGGAGTGGGATCACAGCGTGCAGGATGCCGCTGCGATGGTTCGCGGCTATACCAAGTGGGACGATCTTCCAATCTCGCTGCAACACTTCGCCGAGTCCGGCATCCGCGCTTACAAAATTGCGATGACCCCGCCCACGATGCCGGTGTTAATTGTGGCCGACTCTGAGCTTCAGGAAAGTCCCGTGCCCGCGGATGCAAAGTTACACATCCCCAAGCTCACGCTGGCCACGCCGCCCCAAGGCGATTCGCTGGCGGTCATGGAAGCGGCGCGGCTCCTGGTAGCGGCTGAAAACCCCGTCATTATTGTGGATCGCACAGCCCGCACCGCCGATGGCCTGACGCTCCTGATCGGGCTGGCTGAACTCTTGCAGGCTCCGGTCATCGATCTTGCGGCGCGAATGAATTTTCCTTCGCGCCACCCGCTCAACCATACTGACAATGCTCGTGAACTAGTCTCCCGATCCGATGTAATCCTGGGCCTGGAAGTCGTCGATCTGTGGGGAGCGGTGAACTCCTACCGCGATCAGTTGCACCGGACATCCCATCCCATCACCGCTGATGGCGCGAAACTAATCAGCATCACAACCGGCGATCTTTACATGAAAGGCAATTATCAGGATATCCAGCGCTACCCCGAAGTTGATCTCGCCATCGCGGCGGATGCTGAAGAAACGTTGCCGAATCTCCTGGGAGTTGTTAAGAGCATGATCACCGCCGATCGAAATAGGGTTCTCGAAAATCGCGGCAAGCAATTGGCCGCTGATCGGCAGGGATTGCTCGATCTTGCACGCACCCAGGCAACATTTGGCTGGGACGCGAGCCCGATCACGACGGCACGCCTGTCCGCTGAAATCTGGGCGCAGATTAAAGATAAAGATTGGTCCCTGGTTTCCGACGTTGCGCCGGGCATGAGCAACTGGCCGCTCCGTCTATGGGCTTTCGAAAAGCACTATCAATTCATCGGCGGCGCGGGAGGATACGGCGTCGGCTATGGCGCTCCGGCCGCTGTAGGCGCAGCATTGGCCAACAAGAAGTATGGACGCCTCTCGGTCAACATCCAATGCGACGGCGATCTTATGTACGCTCCCGGAATATTGTGGACGGCAGCCCATCATAAAATTCCAGTCCTGAACGTGATGCACAACAATCGCGCGTACCATCAGGAATTGATGCACCTGCAACGGATGAGCAATCGTCACAACCGCGGCGTCGACCGCGCAGGTATTGGCACGACGATTGCCGAGCCCAATATTGATTTCGCGAAACTGGCTCAAAGCATGGGGATGCACGCCGAGGGACCGATAAGCGATCCTAAAGATTTGGGTCCGGCTCTCGCGCGAGCTATTGGGGTTGTGGAACAGGGCGAGCCCGCGCTTGTGGATGTCTTAACTCAGCCCAGGTAGGAATGCGATATGCGCGTTCGATTCGGAATAATTTTCGCCGCCGCTAGCGTCATATTTTCTATCGCTGGCGCTATCGCACAGGGCAAGCCGGAATCCTCGCGTCCCCCAAAGTCTGAGCACTCCACAAACGGCAAGGCTCTATACGTGAAAGTCGGTTGTTACGAATGCCACGGATTCGCCGGACAAGGCTCGCGCCTGAGTGGACCGAAAATCGGGCCCCAGCCCATTCCGCTTCCCGCGTTCCTCGCATACATTCGCGCGCCCCTCGGTCAAATGCCTCCGTACACCACCAAAGTAATTTCGGATGCAGACCTTTCCGACATTTATGCATTTCTGAAATCGCTGCCGCAGCCGCCCTCCGCAGAGGACATTCCTTTGTTGAAGTAGCGCTGTTGTCGTGCCCACCGGCGCAGTTAATAATTCCGGGAATCAGGGGAGGCTGATTCAAAATAGAAGTGGTAATGGTTCCGGCATCCGGGATTGAACGGCGAGTGGCATGCAGGGCAGCGGGATTCGCATTGCATATATTCGCGGATCGTTAGTTCCGCGCCGCATGCTCCGCAGAGCACCGCTTTTTGGTTCCAGTCATGTTCGGGCCAAACCTCGATTGCGTGATCAGCGAGTGCCAGGTGGCATTCCACGCAGGCGTAATAAACCCCGCAGCACTTCATCTTGATGGCGATCACGTCGGCTGGCCCGCGATAATGATCGCAGCGAGTCTGCGAATCGAGATTGACGCCGCGCACATTTTTCAGATTCGTCATCGCACGAAAAGACGTCATCCAACCGTCAGCAGCTCTTCGTAGAATCCGCCAATTTTCCGCGCGCGATCCACAAAGTGAATTTCGAGAATCCAGTGCCGCTTTCGCCCCGAAGCGTCCGGCAGCCGCATCTGATTGTGATTTTGAGGATGCACATAGAGGGTGATCTTGTCGCCGGCAATTTTCTCGTGCGGAAATACTCCGATAAGGTGTCCTGCGATCGGGCCGCCGTACTCCCATCCCGATTCCGCGGCCAATTGCTGGGCGTAGCGGTACAACTCGGCCCCGGTGATTTCCGGGTGCTGATGGAAGTACTGGGTGCCTTGGACAAAAGCCTCTTTGATATCGCGGCACAATTTGTGCTTCAACCGGTCTTGACCTACTACGAACGTGCGTCCGAAATCGGCTTCCCAATCTTCAAACACCGGTCCCAAGTCAAGAAATACGATGTCATCATCGGCAATTCTTAAATCTGGCGGATTCTCATCATAAGGGGCCAGCGTGTTGCATCCGGCACGAACAATCCGTTTGTGCCAGTAGCGCGTAATTCCATAGAGCCGATTAGCGAGCGCATAGATGCCCTCATTGATCTCGCTTTCGAGGCTGCCGGCACGAATTAGCCTCTGGTCTTCGATTTCCGCAAACAGGGCTTGGGCTTTCGATTGCGCGTCAAGCAAGCGCTGAGCTACTGCCTGCTCCGAGGGATCCATCTGAAAAGGATACAAGACGCAGGCACCAATCGCGGAAAAGGCGCTTTCAGCAGCGTCAGATTTATTTTTGGGATACGTAACTTTCTACAAGACACAAGTATCTAATATTTAGCGCGAGGTGGAATATATGCATTTGCGTTCTCAAAGAGTGGGGAAGATTGCAGTTGTAGCGGTCGTATTACTTCTCGCAGGATTCGCAGCTTGGAATCGGGCCGAGGCTGCTGCTGATGCGGTGGTTCTGCCTGATCCCGCCGTCAATGCGCCGCTATCTGCGAAATCGAGCAAAGAGACGGCGGTCGTGGCAGGCGGCTGTTTTTGGGGCGTCCAGTTGGTTTTCCAGCATGTCAAAGGTGTGAAGAACGTGACTTCCGGCTACTCTGGCGGCATGGTCGCCTCTCCGCAGTATGAAGAGGTTGGTTCGGGAAAAACCGGCCACGCCGAGTCGGTGAGGATTACTTTTGACCCTTCGCAGATTTCCTATGGGCAGCTTCTCAAGGTATTTTTCTCGGTTGCTCACGATCCTACAGAACTCGATCGGCAGGGCCCTGACACCGGAACGCAATACCGCTCAGCAATCTTTTTCACCGACCCCGAACAGAAGCGGATTGCAGAGGCGTACATTGCCCAATTGGACCAGGCAAAGATTTTTCCTTCCCCGATCGTAACTCAAGTGGCCCCAATGAAGGCGTTTTACCCGGCCGAGAATTATCATCAGGATTTCGCCACGTTACATCCTGACAATCCCTACATCGCCATCAATGACGCGCCGAAACTTGATCACCTCCGCGAACAACTTCCCGATCTCTACAAGAAGTAGGAGGATTAGCTGCTGTGGCGCGGACACTCTTGTCCGCGGCTTTTGACTTGAATTTCGCGGCCAAGAACCTCCGCGCCACCCGAGCAATTCTGCTTACTTGTTTGCCGGGCGCTGTCGTAATCGCAAAAGGGATTACAAGATTGAACGTTGAAATTGAATTTCTGGATCCCCGGCTTGCGGTCTTATAGGGTAACGTTTATAGATTGGAGATTTATGAACCGTAGAAGTTTCATAACACATTCCGCAAGTGCCGCGTTCGGTGCGACTCTATTGGCGTGGTTGAGCCGGCCAGCTTCCGTGTTCGCAAAGCCCAAGTCTTCGGACGAAAAAGACGAGGTCACAGTTATCCAATTTAGTGACTCGGGACAAAACCTTGGTCCCGCCCATGTCAAAAAAGTCCAAAGGACTGATGCCGAATGGAAGCAGCAACTCAATCCATTGCAGTTCGAGGTTGCTCGCCAGGCCGGAACCGAAAGAGCTTTCAGCGGGCAATATGACATCCATGACAAGGGCCTCTATCGTTGCATCTGCTGCAATAACGCGCTGTATAGCTCCGACACTAAATATGATTCAGGTACCGGATGGCCAAGTTTCTGGGCTCCGATTGCGAAAGAGAATATCCGCACATCGGCGGATATAAGTCTGGGAATGACCCGGGACGCGATTTCCTGTACGGAATGTGACGCCCATCTGGGACACGTTTTTAATGACGGGCCCAAGCCTACAGGACTGCGGTATTGCATGAACTCCGCGTCGCTGAAGTTTGTTAAGCAGGCCTAGCATTCAGTGGAGGAATACCAATGAAGCAGGAAGAGCAGCCTCCGACAAAACCATCCGAGAATACAAAAAAAGGATACCCAAACCAGGCAGTCAAATCCACGTCGCATTCGCAGAACCAACAGCGGCGAGATTACGGTGATCGTTGGTGCTCCGCCAGCGCAGTCATAGTCCTATGAATGTTTGATTCACTCGCCGGGTGCCTGTCGTTTGTCGCCATGATAAAGCTGGGCTATCCGCGATCTATACGTTCCTGGCAGCCGCATGTCGATCCCTCTCTTTAGATTTAACCTTCTTTTAACAAACCTGTGGAAAAAACCACCTATGCTTCCTGCTGTGGCATAGTCTCGAAAAGAAGCCGGGAGTCGTGTTTGCCGAACTCGGGAAAGGCGAGAGGATGGCTGCAACCAGCGTTAAAAATCTAGAACCGGCGTTGACCTACGCGCACCTGGTTAAAAGCACGGTTCAGGCTTGCGAGGTGGCTAAGGAAGCGGCTGGCGCTGCTGCCGAGGGTATCGCCACGGGATCATCGCCTTTGTTGAGCACCATTCGCGAGCGTGAGCGAAGGCTCGACAAGATGGATATGGAGGTCGACGCGGGTGTGACCCTGGCCATCACCAAGGTTAGCGATCCCGAAGCTCGCGAACTACTGGCTTGCATGAAAATCATGATCGGGCTGGAGCGCATCGGTGATTTGCTGCTGAGCTTTGCCAGCAGCGCGCAGTCTGCCGGAGACCGGCTCGATTCGAGGGACCGTCACGACCTCACGAACATGGCTACAATTCTCGAGAAAATGTTGGCGGATGTCGGCATGTCGTTCCTAAATCGCGATGTCAAGAAAGCCATCGAGGTCCTGCGGGCGGATGGCGAAATGGACCGCTTGCGAAATCTGATTTTCATGCGCCACGTCGAAAATCCTGAGAACCTGCATCTGCAAGCCAGTCTGCAAGTTATTTTCATGACCCAATCGCTCGAACGCTGCGGAGATCATGCCAAGAATCTGGCCGAGGAAGTCTGCCATTTCGTGAGTGGACACACCGTCCGCCACATGTTGCTTACCTACGATCGACCGCTGGAGCAGATGTTTCTGGAGTGGCTCAAACAGCGCGAACAGTAATCCTCGACGAATCAAGTCCTGCACTGCCGTAATCTGCGCCGCATTTCTCTCCGCCATATAATCACAGTCACCGTGAGCAGCATCGCCACCCCAGCGGAGAAACGCATATCGACCCGTCCTACCTGGGCGGAAATTTCGCTGCCGAAGCTGCGCGAGAATTATCGGACCATTCAACGACACCTCGGAACCCAAGTGACCATCTGTGCCGTCGTCAAAGCGGACGCTTACGGTCACGGCGCGGTCGAATGCTCGCTCGCCCTGGAAGACGAGGGCGCAAACTGGCTCGGCGTAACTTCGCTCGACGAAGCCATACCGCTTCGCGAAGGCGGAGTTCTCGCGCGCATTTTGCTGATGACCGGCTTTTGGGAAGGTGAAGAAGCGGAAATCGTGCGCCTTCGCTTGACTCCCACGGTCTGGGAAGCGGACCACATCAAATCTTTGAATCTCGCCGCCAAGCAGGCCCGCGGATTTCCTGTGCACCTGAAGGTCGACACCGGCATGGGACGCCTGGGGACGGCAATGGAAGACCTGAAAAGCGTGCTGGATGTATTGAAGGCGGCGCCAAATCTCGCGCTTGAAGGTATATCCACTCATCTCGCGTCTTCGGAAATACTGGATGCTTCCTCCGTGCAAAGTCAGTTGCAATGTTTCGCAGAAGCGCGGCGTTTGCTGAAGGACGTGGGGCTTAGCCCGCCACTGGTGCACGCCGCCAACAGCGGCGCAGTGATCGCACGCGCCGATTCCTGGTACAACATGGTTCGTCCCGGAATCGCCCTGTATGGATATCACTTGCCATTCGAGCGCAACGGAAGCCCGGCTAATCGTGAGGCACCCAATCTCGCGGTGAAGCCGGTTTTAAACTGGAAGACCCGCATTCTCTCGCTGCGTAAAATGCCGCCAAATCAACCGTTGGGATATGGCGGAACCTACGTCACAAAGTCGGACGCAACCATTGCGATCTTGCCGGTCGGATACGCGGATGGATTCAATCGTCAGCTTTCTTCCCGGGGACGTGTCATCGTGCGCGATCAATATGCCCCAATCGTCGGGCGCATTTCGATGGATTTGACACTCGCCGACGTAACCTCGATTCCGGGTGCCGCCGTTGGGGATGAAGTTGTCTTGCTCGGGACCAGCGACCGCCTAAGCGTGGATGCAATGGAGCACGCTCGGTTGGCCAATACCACCCCTTACGAAATTCTTTGCAGCATCTCGAAAAGGGTTCCGCGGAAGTACGTCGAGTAGATCTTCGGTCAGCGTCGTGGGGCAACTATGGTAGCTTGTTCCGTCTAACAATCGGAGGGCACATGAACGCTCAAAGAAAACTATCGCTGCTGTTTTCGTTTCTCGGATTATTGTCATTACAGGCTTTCACCCAGAGCCCCACCCCCGCCGAATCCACTCGCGGCAACTTCGAATCGATTAATCGCAAAATACTCGCCATGGCGAAAGATTTCCCGGAAGACAGATACGATTTCAAACTCCGCCCTGAGATGCGAACGTTCGGAGAACTTATCGTGCACATCGCCGGAGGGAATGTCTATGCAGCCAAAGCTGGACGCGGTGAGCATGTGGAGTGGACCGATCTCGATCCCAAAAATTACAAAAACAAAGCTGAAATCGTCGCGGTCATGGAAAAGTCCATTGCAGATGCCGACGCTACGTTGAAAGCTTTGCCGGATGCTTCATTCGCTAAAACCGTCGAACCGTGGGCGGAGGTCACGGAACATTCTGGCGAACATTATGGTCTATTGGTCGCCTACTACCGCGCCAATGGCCTGGTGCCGCCGGAGTCGCGGCCAAAGCCGGCGAAATAGCTTGGTTTGCCCCTGTATTTTGCCGCTTAGCATGATTTGCCGATGAGTCGCCTAGCCGCCGCGATAATCTAATCCCGCATATGAGCGCTTTTCAGAAGTTGGCGGCGCGCTTGATTCGAGCGGAATCGTTATCGGCGTATACCAAGCATCTTGAATTTGAGGTGACCGCTGCCCGCCGCTTCGGATTTGTTGCCGGTCAATGGTTGTCGCTTACGGCTGCGAAACCGGATCAGGAAGAAATCACCAGAGCCTATTCCATCGCATCCGCCCCTGGCGACGATAATTGTTTCGCGCTTTGCTTGAACCGCGTGCAGGATGGTTTCATGTCCAACTTTCTTTGTGACATGGTGACTGGCGATGAAATTCAATGCCAGGGACCGTTCGGCGACTTCATCCTGCGGCCGCCAATGCGCGACACGATATTCATTGCCACCGGCACCGGGATTGCTCCATTCCGATCCATGCTGCACTGGCTGTTGGCCGATGGTTCGCGGCATCAGGACAAACAGATTTGGCTGATTTTCGGAAATCGCACCGAAAACGATATTTACTATCACGACGAGTTTTTGCAACTCGCATCACAGCACGAAACTTTCCACTATTTACCGACGCTCAGCCGCGGCTCAGCAGAATGGCCGGGAATGCGCGGATACGTTCAGGATCACGTCGCATCCATTGCCGCAGGCCGCACCGACATGCATGCCTACATCTGCGGTTTAGACAAAATGGTCAAAGCCAATCGCGAGCTGCTAAAAAGTTTCGGCTGGGATCGCAAATCCATCCTGTATGAAAAGTACGATTAGGCGCAGCGCGGAAAGATTTTGACATCATCCTGAGGCTAGGTGCGAGGCAGAAAGATTTTGACGTTATCCTGAGCTTGCGAAGGATCTGGCGCGTACTGTTACGAATGTAAGCGACTCAAATACGCAAGTAGCAAAAAGCACCTGACTGCCTATAAACTTTGAAGGGGTTTACTTGTCCATAACTGGCGGCAGCTTTCTTCTCGAAGACGGCAATCCTTCCGAAGTTTTTACTCCCGAAGATTTCACCGAACAACATCACCTCATCGCTCAAACCGCCGAAGACTTCGCGGTAAAAGAAATCGTCCCGAACATTGAGAAGATGGAACATAAAGACTTCTCCATCAGCCGCGACCTGCTGAAAAAAGCTGGAGACCTGGGACTGAGTTCGGCTGAAATTCCCGAAGCCTACGGCGGCATGGAAATGGATAAGGTGACGGCATGCGTCATCGCTGACCACATTGCCAAATACGCGGGCTTCGCCACCACTTGGGGCGGCCACACCGGAATCGGCACGCTGCCCATCGTTTATTTCGGCACCGAAGAGCAGAAGCAAAAATATTTGCCCCGCCTGGCCGCCGGAGAAACTATCGGTGCTTATGCATTGTCAGAAGCTTCTTCCGGATCGGATGCATTGAACTGCCGCGCTCGCGCCGAACTATCGAGCGACGGCAAGCACTATCTTCTGAACGGCGAAAAGATGTGGATCACCAACGCCGGATTCGCTGACCTGTTCACTGTATTTGCGAAAATCGACGGCGAAAAGTTCACCGCCTTTCTCGTCGAAAAAACTTTCCCCGGAATTTCCATCGGCGCCGAAGAACACAAGATGGGCATCCGCGGATCCTCCACTTGTCCCGTGATACTTAACGATTGCAAAGTCCCGGCGGAAAATGTTCTCGGCGAAATCGGCAAAGGCCACGTCATCGCCTTCAACATCCTCAACGTGGGACGCTTCAAGCTCGGCGCGATGTGTATCGGTGGCGCGCGCGTTTCCCTGGAAAATGCCATTGGATACGCGAAGCAGCGCAAGGCCTTTGGCAAGACGATCGCCGACTTCGGCCTGGTCCGGGAGAAGATCGCCAACATGGCCAGCCTCATCTTTGTTGGCGAATCCCTTGTATATCGAACGGTCGGCATGATGGATGAGGCTCTCGCGAAAGTAGACAAGTCCCACGCCGATGCCGCAAAACAAACCCGTAAAGCCATCGAAGAATATGCCGTCGAATGTTCGATCATAAAAGTCTGGGGATCGGAAATGATCGACTACGTCGTCGACGAAACTGTGCAGATTTATGGCGGCTATGGTTTCGTCGAGGAATATCCCGCAGAGCGCGCCTACCGCGACGCCCGCATCAATCGCATTTTCGAAGGGACAAACGAAATCAATCGCCTCATAATCACTGGATTTTTGCTGAAGCGCGCCACGTCCGGTCAATTACCCCTTATGCCAGCAATCAAAGAGTTAATGGATGAAGTTTTGTCAGGACCATCTTCCGGTGACGAACTCGAAGGCCCGCTCTCAGAGGAGCGCAAACTCGTATCATCCGCCAAGAAATTAACGTTATTTGCAGCCGGCGCTGCCAGCCAGAAGTACATGCAGGCCATTCAGGATCAGCAGGAAATTATGGGCGCAATCGCGGACATGGTAATTGAAACCTATGCCATGGAATCCGCAGTCCTTCGCTCGCAGAAGATCGTCTCGAACGGAAACGAAGCGACGGCCACGTTACCGATCGCAATGACTCGTGTCTACCAATCCCAGGCAATGGAAAAAATCGAGGCCGCGGCCAGGAAAATTATCGCCGCAGTTGCCGAAGGAGACATGCTACGCACGCAGTTGGCGATTCTGCGTCGATTGGCAAAACACCAGCCCTTCAACACCATAGTTCTGCGTCAACAAGTTGCCCAAACAATGATCGAGCGCGGCAAGTACCGGCTGAATTGAACCGCGGCGACAGCACAACCCGAAGCAGAGCACTTCTAAAGGGCTTTGAGACTATGGCAACACCAAATGACCGCTTTTCGCCAGTTGAAGTTGAAATGGAATCGCAGCAACCGGGACGTGTCTTGAATATGCGTCGCGCTACCTTCTTGGCGCAAGTCTGTAAACGGAGCGGCGCAGTTTGTGCGATGGCGAAATCGGTTTTGGCCTTCGGCCTCCTTAGCCTGAGTCTGCAACTTATACTCGGAGCACCCGAGCTTCACGGCGAGCGGCGATCGTTCTCGGGTATTGAAGATGCATCGCGATCCGTCCGTCTGGCCACTCAAAACGCTCTCTTCAAAGAGCAGTACGCGGATGACCTGAGGTCTTCTCCCGAAGGTGAGACTGCGAGAGGAGACTACCGCGATAACGCAAAACTGGACGATTACTCTCTGTCAGCCAGCGCTAGGCAAAATGCGCTCGATCGCATGTATCGCGGGAAATTGGCGGCAATTTCTACGAAAGGCTTTCCCGAGCAGGATCGTCTCTCGCACGATCTCTTGCTTCACGTTCTGGATAATCGCTTAACAGACTACGCGCTGAAGGATTACGAGATGCCCATCTCACAAATGCAGGGCATTCAGATCAGCCTCGCCGATCTTCCAAACTCAGTGCCGCTTGACACGGTTCAGCATTACGAAGATTACATTGCGCGCCTGCACCAAATTCCGCAGGCCTTGCAGCAAACGATCGACGTCCTCAGGCAAGGAGAAAAAGATGGATTGACGCCGGTCCGGATTCTGCTGGAGCAAATACCGGCTCAATGTGATGGCACAATTTCCGAAAATCCATTCGTGGCCCCGGCAAAAAAGTTTCCTGCTTCAATTCCTGAGGAGGACCAGAAACGCCTGACGGCCGCGATCGTGCAAACAGCAGACTCGGAGGTGCTGCCGGCGTATCGCCGCTTCACAGAATTCATCGCTGAGGATTACGCTCCGCGTGGCCGCACCGCAATCGGCCTGAATAGCTTGCCAGACGGAAAACTCAGGTATCAACAAGCCATTCGAGAACAGACCACTACAAATATGTCTCCCGCAGAGATTCACACGCTGGGGCTTCGAGAGGTTGCCCGCATCAAGGGTCTGCTCAACACGATTGCAGTCAAAGCGGGCTATCCAGATCTGAACAGCTTTCGCGCGGCGCTTAACATAGATCCGAAGTATGTCCCAAAATCCGCCGATCAGATCGTCGATGATTTTCGACGCTACGTTAACCAAATGCAGCCGCGCCTGCCAGAACTCTTCGGAGCATTTCCTGAAACGCGGCTGACCGTGGAAGCTGCTCCCGCTTCCCAGCCCAACAATCCTACACACTATATTTTCGGCACTTTGGATGGAAGCCGCCCCGCCCGTGTAGTCGTTGCGACCTCCAACTTCGCACACCGGAAGTTGATCAGCGATGAGACGCAAGCCTACCATGAAGGCATCCCGGGCCATCACTTGCAGATTTCCATCCAGCAACAGCTTACCGGCCTTCCAGAATTTCGCCTTCATGTGATCAACAACGCCTATGCCGAAGGCTGGGCCGTCTATGCGGAGGCGCTCGGTAAAGAGACTGGCTTTTTCCAGGATCCAGCTTCAGACTATGGACGACTCAATTTGGAGTTGATGCGTGCGGTTCGCCTCGTTGTCGACACGGGCATTCACGCCCAAGGTTGGACCCGCGAACAGGCGGTAGCTTACTTCCGCGAGAGTGGAGCGGCAGATGAGCCTACGATCCAAGCCGAAGTCGACCGCTATATTGCATGGCCTGCCCAGGCCCTCAGCTACAAAATCGGTCAGCTTAAGATTCTCGAACTACGCAATCGCGCGCAGCAGCAGCTCGGCTCCCGCTTCGATATCAGGGCCTTTCATGATGAAATCCTCAGCGGAGGGAGCCTGCCGCTCGACATGCTGGAGGTCCGCGTCAATAACTGGATTGCAAGTCAGCTTGCAACCAGCCTAACTAGATGAGGGCTTGGGTCAGAGACAGGCTGCGCGCGCAGCTTGCGATTCTGCGTCGATTGGCAAAGCATGAGCCCTTCAACACTATAGTTCGGCGTCAACAAGTTGCCCAAACAATGATCGCGCGAGGGAAGTACAGGCTGAATTGAACCGCGCGGAGAAAGCCACCATCACGAGTGCCTGGTCTTTCACGTTTTGTGGGAAGCTGTTACGATGAATTTGCGAAAGTGCTCCCGTGATTTACGGTCCGGTTCGGATCACGCAATAGTCGAATCGCCTATTGGGGGCAAATATGCCAATCGTCGAGCCTGCGATTGAAATGGTTGATTTGGCGAGTGGGGACGTAGTTCAGTTGGTTAGAACGCTGCCCTGTCACGGCAGAGGCCGCGGGTTCGAGTCCCGTCGTCCCCGCCATTCTTTTCAGTAGGTTGGAAGGAATGGCACGCAAAAGTCCAACCCACAGTTGCATCCACACGCACATCCTCATTGGACTGTCTCCTTCTCGAATCCCACCGCGTCAATGAATTTGTCTTGAGCGGCGATCATCTCGTCGAGGTCTTCGTCTGTGTACAGGTCAAGCGTAGTTTGAATCCGCGAGTGCCCCAAGATTCCCTGCACAGTCTTCGGATTCTCTTTGGCTTTGTTGACCAGCCAGTTCGACAGGCTGTGACGGAGATTGTGTAGACCCCATCGATGCCCATCCGGGATGGGAACACCTGCCGCTTTCGCCGCAGGGCGTAAGTAGTCGGAGCAAAATACCGACGAACAAATCGGCACCTTGCCGCCCTCTTTCATCGACGGAAAGACGAAGTCCTTGGGCTTGGCGTATGGCGTTTGCTTGTGCCATTGGCGCAAGTAGTGGGTTAACACCTTGCCCATTGGCGCGTCGCGTTGCCGGGGCTGATGAGCCCGCGCTGTTCCAGCGCCTTGATGGTGTTGCGATTAACAGACAGAGGGCGAATTTCTTCATCATCCTTCAATCGCCGTAAGACTGGGTCGCCGCCGAGCGAATCAGTTTGAAGCTGGTACCCGTTCTGTAGGTGGGATAACAGGTCTTGTTCACTCTCGGTAAGCTTCGGCACGCTAGCAGTTCGCTTCTTTACCATTTCTTAGGTCCGTTCGCGCTAGGTTAGTCCCCGGTTCCGGTCTTGCAGCACTGGCCATATGGGTCGGCAACAAACGCAATAGCGTTGCCACAATCGAAACCACGGGCTGTGCGCAAGCCTTTCGTCGTGGCTTTGATTGGCAGCAAAAATATCGCTTGGGCTCAGTGGCCGGATATCCCGTGCCTCGAACATTTCCTCCAGCTGCTCGATTTCGTCAATAACGCGTTCGGCGTGCATTCCTTCACCAGTATATCGAACGGGTTTGGAGCCGTAGTACCGAGCGAGCGACGCCCGAAGAGAACGCATGAAGCACTGAGGACCTGCGCTGAAAAGGCATTCAAGTTTCGAGCAGAATCGGTAAGCATCGCTCGGCTTAAGGGCACTGGATGCGCCTGAAACCTGCCAGAGAGTGCAGGCTTCACGAGCGCAACTTACTCGAAGACGTACCAGTCCTTATGCGGCTGTTTAAGCTCATGATCCCGTTCGAATTTTTCAAGAAGTTCCAGCATGCATTTCCGCTGAGACCTGTCCCAGCCGTGGTCATCATGAGGTGCAAGGCCGTACTTTTCCGTGCAAGTTTGACAAACGATAATACCGCCTGTGCCTTCATGATTCGGGGAATGGGTCTTCGATCCGAGTCTTATGGCGATGGGGTTGGGGGTTTCTATTACTTGGAAATCTGTCATTAAGGCGATACCCCAAATCTAACACCAGTCGGTCAGGAAAATCAGATTACGTTTGGAACCAACCCACTAGGGTCCGAATCACCCTGCAGGGAAAGAATCAAAGCAGCTTGTGTAACTTGATGGCTGGAGACAGCTAGTTAATATTGGAATGTCAGACTAAGCAGTTGCCGTCGCGCAAAGTTTGCGCCGCTCTTTGAAGAATGTCAGATAGTGACCGCACTTCATTGGCTGTCTTCATGAGGTCATCCTGTTTATCATGCGGAAGGGTTGAGGCCACGGCGATTAACCGTTCATAAATATCCGCCGCTCGCCTGCTTTGGGCCTCTATCGAATCGGCGGTAATTCCGTGATCGACCATGCGGGAATCTTATACGTAATCTAGCAGTGCGGCATTTGACAAATCAGTGGATCGGAGCCAAAACGGGGCTCCACATATACTCACTCCGCTCCTAATAGCGGCTTAGCTGCTCCCCAGTATGCACGTAAAAATCTTGAGTTCTAGGGTAAGAGCCCGATTGCCGGTCATTGAAATGATCAGTAGTCTCCACTACATTTCGTTATGAGAAGAAGAGCGCCGCGGAGTCGAAGGATAACTAAGTGACTAGAAAGGATGACATGAAAGTACTCACATTTTCAACCATCGCTGTAGCAATCTTATTAGGCACAGGAGCATGGGCCCAACAGGATTCAAACACTGGGCAAAATGCCCCGGCTGATAACACCACCGTCAATCAACGTGATAGAGATCAGTCTCAGCCCACCGCGGATCAGCAAAAGGAAAACAAATCCGACCGTGAAATCGCAAAAGAGATTCGCCAGGCGCTGGTAAAGGATAAATCACTCTCAACCTACGCCCACAATGTCAAAGTTATCGTCCAGAATGGGGCAGTGACCTTAAAAGGCCCAGTACGGTCTGATGATGAGAAACGGGCGGTAGAAGCAAAAGCGGCGGAAGTTGCGGGCAATGACAAAGTAAATGACCAAATTGAAATCGCACCCAAGTAAAATCGCACAAAAATGACACCAAACCTAAGGAGAACAATATGGCAGGAAAGAATACAGCGGCTTTTGGAATCTATAAAACTCGGTCTGGCGCGGAAAATGCCGTCGATGCGTTGAGGCAGGCGGACTTTCGCAATACAGATATTTCTGTGATGTTGCCAGATAACCAGGGCACAAAGGATTTTGCCCACGAAAAGCATACGAAGGCACCTGAAGGCGCAACAACGGGCGCAGGGTCGGGAGCGGTAATTGGTGGAACGTTAGGCTGGCTTGCGGGGATCGGAGCGTTGGCGATCCCGGGAGTAGGTCCCCTTATTGCTGCCGGACCAATCGTTGCAGCCCTAGCAGGAGTTGGAGTAGGGGGCGCGGTAGGTGGAATCACAGGAGCTTTAATTGGTATGGGGATTCCGGAGTACGAAGCGAAGCGCTATGAAGGCAGGGTCAAAGAGGGCAGTATCCTGTTGTCCGTGCATTGCGATGATTCAAAATGGACGAAGAAGGCGAAAGAGATTTTAGAACGCACCGGAGCGGAAGATATTTCTTCGACGGGCGAATCCAGTGCCGACTTTTCGAAGACGGACAAGCCGATGGAGCGCGCAAGTTAATATGGTCGGTCCCGGTGCCTTGGGCTCCGGGACCTTTCAATCTAAGCAACTGCCTCCTCTGTGAAGACTTAGTACATGCCATCGCGAACACTTCAGAGCGTGAAGCGGACGCCAATCGCTATTGTCATTTGTGAAGGTTGCACGGCCCAATGCGAATCTGTTAACCCACGGAAGAAGACGCGGAAGCCAAAATGATGGCGCACTTCGATGTCATGTCTGTAGACAGACCCATCAATACAATCTGACAGTTAGGGAGTTCCGAATTCCCACCCAGGCAGGGACTTCCGGCAGACTGCGAACACTGACCACGACAGATTGAAATGCCGCTTTGGGGTTATCATAGGGTCCGTGAATAGTTCACAAATAAAACTCCTCAAGACTCGCTTCGTTTTGATTGCCCTTGCGCTCCTTCTGACTGTTGTAGCATCCGGTTTGCACAGATTGATCAGGTAGGAACAGCCACGGAATATTTAACCAATCTTCGGCCGAATGAGCCCGATGAATAACCCACTGGTAGTCGCCGATCCGACCTTCGACCTTTGGCTTCGCCAAGAGCCTGATGAAGACGAAGAGGAAGATGAGGGGAATGGTAAAGAAGAAGATGAGAATGATGACGATGACGAGGACGGGTATTCGGAATAAATAGCACTAGCGGTACGGCGGTGCGCACGCGTAATCCAACTGCGCTGACGGTATGACGTAACGCTCGAAAGAATTTGGAAGCCTCGAAGGAAGCGCCTCAATCTTAACCGGAACTTTTTGCCAGCTCCGCCCTAACTTTGGCCCAGCGTGCTTTCTGAGCTGCCGCCATTTTTCGACGAGATACTAACGAAGGGGTCCGCTTTGCGGTAGCGCTGGGTGTCTGCCTGCTTGAAGCGTTTGGCGATTGGCTCCTGACCTTTGCCCAGCGTGCTTTTTGAGCGGCTGCCATTTTGCGCCGTGCTGAGGATGACACACGACGTGATTCCGTAACGAACTTGCCCCCTTCGAGTTTACCCAGTACTGCCAGAGCTGCGTCCACGTGACGTAGGTTATTCACGAGGTGCAATCTTTCTGCTCTCAACTCGTTAACAATATTTTCTAGTCCCTGAAGAATTGGCATCCCTCTATTGTAATCGACAGTTCAGCCAACTTTTCTGCGAGCGTAGGTGAAATCCAAACTCCCGTGGGCGTGACGAAACAATTACAACGATTTGGTGACGATCACTTTTGAGCCGGATTACGATTCCACGCCAACTGTAAGGAGAACTGGTTGGCAACCGTCTTACGTCTAGGTATTTTCTCTTAGCCGACAAATAAAATGGCATGATTCGTGACAATTAATATATTGTGGTCAGATATTGGCGTATGCTTTTTTTATGACACACGATACGAATGAGGAAGTTGAGCGGCGATTTGAGAGGGTGTTCCATCGCGAAATGACTCCAGAAGAGCGGCGTTGTTTTTTCTTGTTTGATCAGCAGCAGGGAATACTTAGCGACACAGGCACAACTGACGAGGAGAAACCTACGGGCTGGGCTAGAGATTCTCAACGCCTTATTAACTAAATTCCCGTCCTAAGGGAACGCACTATGCTCCAAATGGCAATCGGGAGCCACGGATTCGTCTACGGAATAATAAGAGCGAGCATCCTGGGAGAGCGTTATTGTTCCTGCGCGGTGCAAAACCCGAACGACGAAAATTTCTTCGCTGCAGCCGAAGGAAACTTAAACGTACTTATCGAAAAATCGTCCGCGATGAACCTGGACACGTAGTCATAAATGTAAACACAATCTCGCTAGGGCCGAAGTAGGCTGGTTAAGCGAATTTCGCAAAGAAATTGAACGAAGTGCATCTGATTTGCAGGATCAGAGACGGACAGCGTGAGCAAACTACTTCTTGCCAAATGAATACTGAAGCCCAACCCCGACTTGGTAGCTATTCAGCGCTGATCCGTTCCCATGCGTCAAGGTGTACTCTGCGGGTATGATTTCGAATGACAAGTTTCCTTTCACGCTGATGTCGGCCCCAGCGCCAAACTGGAACGTGGGCTCCTGTTGCACGCTACTTGAGGAACTGCTGCGTGTCGCGCCTGCCATCGGCTGCACGAAGGGGCTTATCCTGGGATTTCCCTTGCGCAATTTCACGGTTACGCCCCCCAGCCAGACGTGCTGATTGGCTCCGCTTCCCTGATATCCACCCCAAAAGCTTTCGTGCTCCACACTTGCGCCCACCCGTTGGCTGAAGTCCCAAGTGGCTGTGCCGTACCAACCGTTCAGGTTGGCGAAACCACCCCCCTCATCTGTATAGCTGTAATTCCAGCCGATAGATACGTCGAACGGCTTGGACTGGGCGTTGGCAGATGCACCGATGACCAGCAGGATTAAGCCAACGCACGCCCACCTTGTCATGCTCGGGTAGGATGAGCCTGTGAGGCGAAATGTTGCACTGATTGCCGTCTCGCTCAGAGGTCGGGGGCAAAGGAATTCCCAAGAAGCGCGCTGACAGATCGTCCGGACGCGGATGAGACCGCGCAGTAGGTCGTTAGAGGTGCCCGAGATGAAATAGACAATGACGGGGGGATTCCCGAAAATATTGATACGTAGTGATCCATCCCCATGGGAGCCGGGCACACAGGAATGCTGGTGCCGATGAATCGGCACGCATCTGTGAATCGCCGTCAGGGAATTGCGAACAACTCTACTTCGATATCATGCAAGTCCGCAACACCCAATGGCTACATGGTAAGAGCGGAAAGGCCACGCAAAAGCGGCCGAGGCAGCATCCGGCGAGAGAATAGAGTGGCGCACTAGGACGAAATTGCACATGCTGAGGAGAAGGCGTCTTGACAGATTCACTTGCAACTTGCCTTAGTCCTTGATCAGTCTTGGCACGCTTTGACCAAGCACCAACAGTTGCAAGAGGCAACGACGCACAAGTATGCTGGGCCTAAGTTTTCAATTTTGTGGAAGGATATGCAGGGAGGGAACACTATGGCAAATGTCTATGTAGAGGCACGTCCCAAGGGACGGGCGGAAGGATCGGGCATCGAGGATTATGTGGTTGAAGACCACACAGACCACGGGCTGGGCACTTTCAAAACTCAGAAGGAAGCAATCGATTGGGCAAAAGGGAAGGGCCATTCTCCCTTGGTTGCTCGGGTCCGGCATCTAAATGACAAAAAGAACCCCGACCATTGGCGATCCGCCTGAAGGCTCGGATCATCTCGTGAGGTGACTCACGGTGCGCCTGCACGATTTTCTGATTCTCCTCGGAATTCCTTTTGGGCGAAGGCGGGCATTCAAGCAGGACCTAATGTGCACCGCGGAGGCAGGGGATATTTAGGCGCGTACCCTTGGTCTTGGAGAATTGACTCGCTCTCGCACGCCACCGCGCATCCCTCCCAAACTCCGAAGTCCGGATCGCCGCCCCGCTCCCGCTCGAATAATTCTTCACGTCCGACCCACTGGGAATAATCTTTGTTCCGAATCTTTAGCCAGGAGGCATGCTCGCTGAGGTACGGATCGGACTTGCGCTTCGCAACGATCCCTTCGAGGTCATGTGCGCATCGAGACTGAACAAACCCTCGCCATTATTATCAAGATGGTCGCAATAAAGGAGACGCTCGCCGCGCTTGGGGACAACCGCATGCAGCCGCAGCTTGCGGTCAATCAGTGGCAGATACCGGAGGTCTTCGCCGTTTCGGAATCTGAGGCTCTCTTCTTCATCGTTCGTGGCTGCATGTTCGTCCCACAGAATATCAAAGGCGTAAAAAAACGGCTCGGCGCGACGGAACAGCAGGTCTCGGAATTGCGGCTTGCCCTGAACATCGAGGCAAACGATTTCGCCATCCAGAACGCAGCGGCGACCCTTCAGGTCACGAGCCAATCCTTCGAAGAGTGAGGGAAAGCTTTTGAACGTGTTTCCATTGCGTGAAATAAGCCGAGCGCCGTCGTTATCGCAGTACAAAAGCGAGCGGAATCCATCCCACTTAATCTCAAAAACCCAGTCCGGATGACTGAATGGCCGCGGTCTGCGGGCGAGGGGAAGAGCTTGGAAAACTGGAAGTGGTACTGGGAATAATTATAGTGAATTCTCACCGTAGACCCGAAAACGAAATGGTGGAACCGACTGGTGTTCCCCATCTTCGAGCGACATTTCTTCGATGGGCAATTTGCAAGTTCTACATTATTTCTTTTTCAGACGCCACATGATAGTCAGCGGATCGCGACCCGCCGGGCGTATTGCGGCTGGAGAATGCCTGTAGGGGTGCCGTGCACGTTTTTTTATCTCGCTAAGCAGTACCTAGCGAGCTAATGCTGGCAATACGAAGGGGGCCCGGGCGGAAGGCGAGCCCCCGCGCTCACAGCATCGTCATGGTAACGCAGAGGGCAAGCCAGCGATGAAACGTGCAAAGCGGCGGGAAAGCACGTTGAATAAAAAAGCGGACAAGGTCACTTGAGTGTCCAATAACACGAATTTACATTTTTTTCCAAAGGCCCGAACAATCGAGTATTGAGTTATAGCGCAGCAGGTCGTAAATGCGAATCAAATCGACAACCTCTCTGCGCAGCAGTATTGGGATAAATCACACAAAGGAGAAAAAGATGTCCAATTGGATTGATTACAAGCTCGAGATCCTGGCCCCAACTCCCAGAGAAATGAATCAGATCGCCGACAGGCTCGATCAACCGTCTCAGAAACTTGCCAGATGGATCGCGGAGCAAGATGGTAGCCCTCTGGATCAGGTCACCGCGGCGCTCAAAAGAATTTAGAGGTCAAGTGCATCCAGAATGTCGCCTTGATGAACATTGCTGATAGTAAAACGCGCAGGTTTGGCCTTGAGTTCAAAAGCAGAAACTATGGAATTGTAGATAGTCACCTGTTCGAAATCTCCGAGGAGTTCCCGGCGGCTATTTTCCTGCTTGAGCAACACGATTTTCAGGGAAGCTTTGGTGGGAAGCGAGTTATAAGAGGGGCAAAACTTATACAGGAAGTATTCGATGGGGACCAACATGCTCAAGGTCTGGATTGGACCTTATTGGATATCTTCTCTCCCTTCAGGACCGAGTATTTTGGCGAAGAACACGACTTCGGAACCCTTTGGGGCAAATGGCTGGACGCTATTAATGCCGCTGCAAAGGCTTTGAAGGACAATACAGTCGCTGCGGAATTCCGTGACCTTGTGGATCAAGGGCGAGACCCGTCTGATACTGCGAACAATGCAGTGCTGTCCCATTGAAAGTCGCAGATTCAAGATAATGAAGATGAGAGTGGACTCCGTCGCATGGTATTACAAAAGCCTTACATCGATTCTGCATTTGGACGAATGATTCCCGCACTATTTAATAACAAGCGGATGAGTTCGCTCTGGCGCTTCACTTCAGTCTTCGAGAAAACACTTTTCAGTTGTGATTTGGCGGTATTGTGCGTGACGCGGCATAAAGCCGCCGATTCTTTCAGTGAATGGCCCTCGACCAAGATTGAAGCCAACTTGGCCTCGGCCGGCGTCAACCCGTAGGCGCGTCTCAGTAGATCAATAGAAAGCTCCGCGTCCCGTTCTGGATCAGAAATAAAGAGCACCGTCGCAGGCCGCTGTGGAGAAATGCAACTGAATCCGCGGAACGGAGCGACGGTCACGGATAGTGGGCGTCCTTTCTCTCTCGTGATCGGGATGGTTCCACCTGCGCCTAGGCCTTTACCGCTTCCGGTCAGCACCGCTCCTCCGATCATGGCTTGCAATAGCACCGATTCCGTGTGAATAGCCGCGCTCAATTTTCCTTTTGTCAGCAACAATCCGTCCTTGCGACAGAATATTTCTTCGGCGTTACGATTCATCAGCAAAACTTCGCCATTGGTCCCGACAAATATCACTCCGGCAGCCAACATATCCAGCGCCTTCTCGATTCCTTCGCTGCGAGCCTTCAGTTCGGAGAATTGGAAATGCAGTTTGAAAGCTCGCTGGATATGCGGGACGAGCAAGCCCAGCACCTCACCGTCAGAAACCTGGAACTCTGGCGAGGACGCACACCGGTAAAGGCTGACATTCGCCCATTGAGAGTGTGCCTTTTCGATGATGCCGAACAGGCCGTACTCGATCTCAAATGGGACCATGAATTCGTTGTAGGCCTCCGTTACCGCTAATTCATTGTGAGTGCATAACGTTTGAGACGGAAAAACAGATCCGGCAACTTTCGATCTGGCTCGTGCGGCCCAGGGGTCCAGGGGGCCGTAATAGTCCCGATACAAGATCAGCATCTCTGGCGCGACCCGAAACGATGTCGCGATAGCATGTGTCTCCTGTCGATTATCGTGCATGAGCAGACCAGCCGCGTCGGCTTGAAAAGTCGAAGCGAGATCTCCGAGAAACGGTTCCCAGAGAGATGCGTCGGCTGCCGCGTCGTAAATGCTGCCTATTAATTTGGTGAGCGTTTCGTTGCTGGATAGCATGGTGAGCCTTCAAAGCCGCCGGACAACATGGTGTCCCCGAATATCTCATCGGAAGGAGCCGCGAAGAACTCGGCTCATTCGAGGATCAGCAAGCGAAATAGTCTGCGGTTCTAACCACCTCTGACCAAATGTAGCGCGGACACTCCGGTCCGCGAAAAGCCGGTCGCCTGGACCTTCCCGAACGCAGAAAACTCGTTCAGAGGTTCTGTCGAAAGAATGCACTCACTTGGAACGTGAAACCGGAAGGGGCCCGAAAACACCGTGATTGTCGCGCAGGGCAGCCTGTCCGTCAAGAATAATAGTGCCAATTTCACCCATTTGGGGGATGACCGCCGGCAGGGCCGACTGCTACTTTGTCGCCACTCATGAATAGAGCCGTCGAGGAAATTGGAGCCTAACATGTGGAGATCATCATTTTGGAACTGCTGGTCGGCCATTTTAGTAATTTTTCTTATGGCGTCTTGTTCCCTGGCCCAAAATTTCGTCAACTCGAATTATCCGGGCGCTACGTATACCCAGATACTCGGCTTGAATAATCGGGGAGTGGCGGTGGGGCTGTATCAGACGTCAAATGGTTCTTCCCACGCCTTCCGCCTAACCAATGGCGTCTATGCGAACATTGATGTGCCATTTGCGGCGAACGCAGGGGATTGGGCCATTAGCATTAATGACAATGGCGACGTGGTTGGTGTTTTCTACGACGCGTCTCTAGTCCGTTGGCGAGGATTTCGTTCAAGTGGCGGCGCTTACAGCGCAATTGACTTTCCTGGGGCCACCTACACAGCCGCACAGGGAATTAATAACGCAGGTCAGATAGTTGGCACCTATACAAATGCAGCCGGTTCCGGCGGCTTTCTTTTGAGTGGCGGAACGCCAAAGATGTTGAATTGCACCTGCGGCACGACCAATCTAACCGCCATCAATAATTCGGGCATAATCGCTGGGTTTTACGTTGATGGAACAGGAACTCACGGCCTTGAATACAGCTCTGGAAGTTTTTCCGCTCTCAACTATCCAGGAACTGCGGATACCTATGTTACCAGCATTAATGACACCGGGACGCTAGCTGGCTGGTACTACGACTATACAAATGCCGTTTACAGAGGGTTTAAATATTCTGGCAGCCAATATTCAGCCATTCCCGTTCCCCCCGCTCCGTTCAACTCCGTCATTTCTCTGTCCGTCAATGACCTTGGCGAGATCGCTGGATCAACTTATGATTTGAACAATGCCGGTAGAGGAAGCGGCTTTTTCCTCTCCCCCGCTATCGGCCCTTTTGCATATGTCCCCGTATTTGGTACTGGTAGTGTTTCAGTGTTCGATACGGCATCCAACCTTCCCGTCTCTAGCATTCCTGTCGGAGGAGGTCCGATTTTCACTAAAGTGAGTCCGAATGGAGCTTTTGTTTATGCTTCGAATTTCGATAGCGAATCCGTGTCGGTTATTAACTCAACGCGTAATGCCGTTGTGGCGACGATTCCCCTTGGACAAAGACCAAATGGAATCGCAACCACTCCAGATGGCTCTACTTTGTATGTTGGTGGCGACGCGGTATTTGTGATCGATACGTCAACTAATAGCGTCAAGTTAACGATACCGGCAGGCATTAGTCCGGGATTCGTGGTTATGACCCCTGACGGAAAGTACGTGTATGTATCTAACGGCGGTTCCAACACAGTATCCGTAATTAGCGTAGCTACAAATTCAGTCATCGCGACCATACCTGTCGGGACCGCTCCACAAGGTCTTGCAGTCAGCCCCGACGGCAAGTCGGTGTATGTGCCATGCCCGACTTCCGCCTTGGTTTCCGTGATTGACACCGCGAGCAACACTGTCACTCGAACTATCCCGGTACCTAATTTCCCCTATGGCGTCTCTATTTCGCCGGACGGAAAAACGGGATATGTTAGCGAATACTACGGAGCGGCGACCGCCGTATTAAATCTGGCGAGCAATACCGTTACGGCGACCGTGCCGAACGGAACTGTTCCATTCGGGTCTGCTGTGACCCCGAATGGTGCATTTGTTTGGCAAGGAAATCTCAACTCTGACTACATTGCGATTATTTCGACTGCCAACAACAGCGTCGTAGCAGATCTTCCGATTGGCGGCTCCGTCTACGGTCTTGCAATTGGTCCTATATTCGGTGACTTGAACGGGGACGGCGTTGTCAATTGTGACGACCTTGAAATCGTGCTGGCATCTTTTGGGAAGAAAATCGGCCAGCCCGGTTTCGATCCTCGGGCTGATGTTAACGGGGATGGCGGCGTGAACATTCTCGATCTTGCGTTTGTAGCCAGGCACCTCTCCAGAGGCGCGGTCTGTAGGTAGGTAGGGGAAAAGGAGACGAACATGTCCCATTTTAGATTGGGCGCAATCATAGCAGTAGCTTTCCTAACATCCACGCTGTCAGTTTCGAGTTTCGCGGATTCGATACCAACGTTGAGCATTATCCCGGTATCACCTACCGTTGGCGTGGGCACGACCTTCGCGATTGATGTGAACATCGCTGGCGTCACCGATCTCTACGATTTTCAGTTTGATCTTAGCTTCAATCCGACGGTGCTTCAGGCGACCAGCGTTCTAGAAGGGACCTTTCTTTCGAGCGGAGGGACCACATTTTTTATTCCCGGCACGATTGACAACGCAGCTGGCACGATCACGTCCAACGCGGATACGCTGCTTACCGCGATTTCCGGCGTCTCCGGGAACGGTACGCTTCTGTTGCTCGACTTCACGGCTCTGACCGAAGGCACAAGTGACCTCACCATTTCGGACGTAATCCTGCAGGATTCGACCGGCATAGTGCTCACCAGTGGAGTGACAGGTGGCTCTGTAACTGTACAAGGGGCACCCGCTGTCCCAGAACCCACCGTTCTGATGTTATTCCTAACTGAATTGCTTGTGGGAGCGACTTATGTTCTAGCGGTGCGTCCGCGAGTGTCGAGAAATAACGCAAATCATATGGCAGGGCGGAAATGGCAATGCGTGAAACATAGTTACAAGCTTCACTGTTGATCCAATATATCGTTATGTGACGGATTTATTCCGTTTTTGAACAAAGGATCTGTCCTTCACGTCAGTTCCTACTGAAATCGGCTATTTTGTCGCTTTGCATTTGCACGAGCTGGCAGCTTTTTATCAGCCAGAGGACGACATTGGCCCCGATCACGCAGGAGTTCTCCTTGCAGTCAGCGGTTTTCGGTTTTCCGAAATTGAACATGTAGGCGATGTGGAAGGCACCAGAGAGGTGGGATCACAATTACCGTTGCACAGCGGATCAAACTTTTTTCCATGCCGTCAGAGACATGAGTTCCTCTTTGATTTCCCGCATTCGCTGAACCCGCCGCTCCTGCTCGCCTAGGCCGAACGGATTCTTCCTTCCGCTTCGCAAGAAATCACTGCTCTCTTTGCTAATGTCGGCTATCTCTCGCCTCAATTCCTGGACCCGTTCAGCAATGGATAAGGGCATGGACATACGGTAGCAAGATTGAGCATTTGTGTCAGCGGGGCTGAACATCGCCGTGAGGCATCAGCTGGTTCGCTGGGTATACCCGTGGGCCAGCAGGATCAAAGCTGAAAAAGGCGCGAAAAGCCGCATAAAAAACCCGTCAAATTTCGTACCCTTGGTGACCACCGCTGATAAGTCGTTCGCGGTGTCCCAGATTGTGTCCTTTGGGGCCCGAGGAAGTCAGCACCACTTTCTCGGGAATATTCCATAATGTCGTCATTTGAGATCGAGTTTTGTAAAAGGCGATTCAGACCAGCGTTCAAATTTCGTCGGAAATACTCGACCGAGAAAATAGCTCCAAATCACCCCAACTGGGAACCATCCTAATATGGCAACGACAAAAAGGGCCACTCCCCTGAGCCCAAAAAGAAGACACAGACCGAGATCAAGCGCTAAGGCACTGATTTCGGTTAAATGGACGTACCAGGGGGCAAGTCTAAGAGGGGTTGAACATCCAGGGCAGACAAATGGTTTTCGGGCATCGAATTCCCGATTGGGAAGCGTGCTCTCACAATAGGGACATTCTAATAGCGGCCATTTCATGCTTTACCACCAAGACTTGAGCTGATTCTTGATTTCAGGCCAGTTACCGACTACCCCTCCTCCAAGCGCCCCCCAAGATGCTGGAGGCACGCCAGGTGCGACACCCTAAACAAAGTCGCTAATAAATTCAATGGTCTGCGGGTTACGGGCAATCGTGGACATCATCGGCCCCAAGTAGGGCGCAGCGTAAGCCGCGGCTCCAAATCCACCAGCCCCGAAAACAACGCTCCCAGCGTACGTAACACCGACGAAGGACTGCGCGTTTTGCCAGATCGGGCTGCATTGGGCACAGTTAATGAAATCCATCCCGATGGGTACGTCGCCGACGTCTGTCCTTGCACCCAGACTTTCTCGCTGCCGTTCTGAACCTGACCACACCCAGAGTGATCCGAGGTCTGGCACGCGAGGTAGAAATCGAGTCCGGTTGGATCGACCAGCGATAACGGATCGTTCCGCACATACGCGTACAGATTTAGGCTCTGCGGATCGGTCAAACGATCCGCACTGATGAACACCGGATCGGCGGACATGAACCTGCCCATGCTGCTTGCATCGTAGCGAGCGCCGAAGTTGTCCAGGCCAGATTCTGCATCACGTTCTTTGCCGGTGAACTTGTAGCCCAATGCGTCGTACCTGTAGATGGCATCCATCGTAGTTGCAGGCGGGCGTCTATTTGTAGGCCACTATCAGTTCTTCCCAATGCTCGCCCGGCTTTGAAGACGTGTGCACTCGATTGAACATCGTCCCTTGATGCCCGTCCTTCTCGAACTGGATAACGAAGAGGGGTCCGCCGATGTACGGATAGATAAAATCTTTCGAGGACTGGGGTGCCTTCGTTACGTGCGAACCCATCTTGGCGAGCCGTTCAGGGAGAATTTTCTTCCCGAGCGTTTCATTCGAAGTGTCAGTGGTCTTCCGAAACGCATATACCCGTCCAGGGACTAGCGTTTGTGCTGAGGGGTAGGCATTCCGTAGAGCCGAGGAGTCCAGCTCTTGAATCGGCGTCGTAGCTGGCAGGTCGTCAACCAATACGAGTTGAAAGCCATCAAAAAGCATACGGAACTGTTGATCTTCGGCAGTGACCCGAGCCTGACATACAACGCTCCCCGCGCACAAGAGCAGAACAACGTGGGTAAGAGCCGAATTCAGAGTGCCCCTGCGGAATCTGTTCGTATTCATGCGCATGCCTCCTTTGGGCATCAATGTTGAGTTCTAGTGGGGGCATTAGGATCAACTAGCTTCCGCACGTCGTTCTCAAGCCGAACGGCACTTGAGTTGCTGTTGTCGAGAGCTTGTCGCCAGAAGCCGCCCCATTCGTAGCGAACATGGCCGAACTCATGACCAGACAAGATTCCAGGGTCCACCGCGCCTGGTTGGCCGTTTGACATATAGTCAGCCGGTAGTTGGCCAGGCGATGTAGTACTGGTGTCCAGCAGAGTGACGTGGAGTTTGCCGTCCTGACCCATGTATGTGGCGCCGGGGCTTCCACTTCCAATAGGACCGATTTGAGCGGTTTCACCCAAGTTATTTGTCACAGTGGTGCCCGCTGGTGCGAGATTAAGTTCGGCGACCCTGCTATCGCTGATGACGTTCCCTATTGCTTCCGAGGCGGAGTTGATGCTTCCGAAGGATGGTCCTTGACCGCTCGGCCCATTGGTATAGACACCGACATAGTAGTTTGTCGTGCTGTTGCCGTTTGCGTCGGTCGTGGTCACCGCGTTCTGGTACAGATAAGAACCGGCTTGCGTACCGACGGCCTGCTGCAGCGCTTGGAGCTCGTTCTGACGTTCCGTTGCGCAAGCGTTCGCGTCAGTGCTGCTACATGTCAATTCGATGGCTTCGCCCTTCGGGTCCACTAAGGCTAGCGGGTTATTCCGAACGTAGGCGTATTCATTGAAGCGCTGGGGATCTGTCAGCATCTCCGCCTGGAAGAACACTGGATCGGGAGTCATGAACCGACCCATCGTAGACGCGTTGTACCGTGCACCGAAGTTGTCCAGCCCCGACTCGCTGTCCCGTTCTTTGCCGGTACAACGTGATCTGACGCGAGTTTCCAACCGCGCCCCGCGCAACCCTAATGCAGTTGTGGAGTTAGACCACGTGATGCACTCGGTACCGCGCCCGCTTCGCCGCCTCCGCCGCCAGGTTCTTCTCATCGAGCAACGCCATCGCTCCAGACCTCCCGACACCCGCGTTTACGCAGGTATACACGGGTTTCCTTACGGAACCCCGAAACACGCTATCTATCGGATGCACAGATGGTTCCCCGAGAGTACTCCCAGGTTTCCCTACAGTTCCCTGCGAGGGGTGGAGTGTCATGCGTAAACCCGATGCCGAAGGCAGCGCAAAAACGCTCAACCCTAAAACCACCTTCCGGGAGGGCAAGAACGTCACCACGCACCCCCAGGAATCGGGACCGGATCAGGCAGCTAATCCGACCTGTCACGGCGCGGATCGGTGGCCCAGAACACCGGCAATGGCGGTCACTCACCCTTCGGTTTCAGGGTCAGCATACTCATCTCATTCAGCCACCCGGCGATCTCTTCCTCCTCCGGGCCTTCCCAGTCGTAAGCCTGATTCAGTTGCAGCATCGTGGCCCAGTCCGCAAGCTGCTCTGTGGATATTTCCCCACGGGCCTGCTTCTCCATCGCGGCCCGGATGTGGCGCAGCTCGATGCGGACTCCCGGAACTGGCGTTCCGTAGTGGCTGTCCAACCGGCGCTCGTGGTTCTGGAAGTCGAACTCGACGACACCGGCCAGCCGTCGCCTCAGCTCCTCCAGGGAGATTTTCAGGTCGGCGTATTCCTCCAGCGCCCTGCGATGCGCTTTCGTAAACTTCTTCACCGGCTTCTTGGGATCGGCAGAGCGGCGGCTAAGGAAAGAACTCATCTTGGCCCACAGCACGCGCATAAACCAGAGTACCTCCTGGGGCCTCGCCTGCTCACGGATCGCGCATCCTGGCAGCCTAGAAACGCGAAGGGCTGGTATTGAGAGCAGCGGTCGGATCGGAGAGCTACGATTTCCTGGTGGCGAACATTTCGACCATGATCCGCTGAGCAACACGGCGGAACGCATCCCGCCGCACCTCGATCTCGCTCCCGCTGAACGGGCCGAATGAGTCTTTCCAAACTTCTTCGACCGCCAGCACTAACTGCTGCTCTGTGGCGCTGGCACCGAAGCGTGCTATCGCACTTGCCATCTCGTGGGCTTCAGAGTCATATTCGTCGGCGGGTGCTCCGATTTGGATGAGTCCCTCGATGTCTTCTTCGCGGAGGATGGTCTTGATGATACTCATCGCTTCTTGGTGGCCTTCGACAACAAGGCGCAACGAGTTGTCGCGCGGCTCGGAGATGTTACGCAAGTAGAGATATTCGGTGCGATCCAGCATCGACATAAAGGTGGTCGGATCGCGGTCCTATTTCATCTCCTGGAACTCTCTCCATGACGCGGTAGTGAGCACGTAAACGTGGTCGTCGCCAGTCGGGTTCAGTCTTACGAACTCTTCTGCAAGGGCGTTGTTGGCTTTGACGTAATCCGCCCAGCCCTCCTGCTGTTTTGGCCCGCTTCCCATGTGTTGATCGTAATCCGATAACTTCTTTGTGAGGTATCCCGTTGGGCGCACTTCAAAAACCTCCACGCCTAAGACGGCGATTTCGTTTTCTGTACACCGCCTAATCACCTCCGACACCTCTGGAAAAGTGAACGCCAACTCGTTGCCGATGGTTTTCCCAGAAGCGGCGCGAGCGATTGACTCGACTTGTTCTAGATCGCTTGTCATGGGGCCATGTGATTTGGAAGAAACCCAGGACCGGATACCTGGATTACCTGCTTGGTTGCATTGTCAACGACCACGAACTTTCCACTGGCACTCACGTATTCGGTCGCCGCTCCTCCGGTCGCTTTATTTACGACCGGGAATGCTTTTCCTGCGTTGACGGTATCGAGGATTTCCTGCTTCGTCCATCCCCTGGTCACCATTTGGCGCACGATTTTGTTGCTGAGGTTATCAACCTCGGGAACTATCTTTGCGGCGGTCTCGGCGGCATCCCCTGCACCCTTCCCTAGAATCGACCCAAACAACTTTCCAAAGAGATCCGTCACAACGCTCGGTAGTTTTACGCCGCTGAACAAGATCAAGTCACCCGGCCCGAGCATGCCGGGAATCATTCCTGGGTCGTTTATTGGAGCCGCTTTTTGTGGTTGCGCTACACCGAGGATGGTGCCTGCGCCAACGTTCCCATTCGCGTCTGTGTAGCCGAAGTCTAAGCTTCCGGCACTGCTGTTGAACTGCAACGAGTTGATCGTTCCATCGACATAGATTCCGGAGTTTGCTTTTTCCTCTGTCGAGTTGTCGCAGTCGCCGCTTTCGAAGCCCTCAAACTTCCCACTATCGGTGTTGATATGGATGCAATCGTGACCATCGGGATCGGTGCGATTGAGTGGGTTGTTGCGAACGTAGCTGTAGAGGTTCCAACTCTGTGGATCGCCGGAGTCTTGACCCGAGTCATCGTCGGGCGACATGAATCTGCCCATTGAAGACCCGAAGTACCTAAAGTCAAAGTTATCTAGCCCCGATTCGGCATCGCGTTCTTTGCCGGTGAATTTGTAGTTCTGCGGTACGTTGTCTGTGCCGCCTGCGACGATTCCGCCGTAGGGATAGTAGTCCAAGTCCTCTTCCACAGTAGTTCCGGTGGCGTTTGTGACTACGTCGTTCGATCCGATGTCATCTGAAAAGTAGTAATGCACCGTGCCGCTCGGCAGATCGCGACGCGCCACCCGCTTTCCATCGAAGAAAATATATTCTTCGGTGCCATTGCCGTTCAGATCGGTTTCGGCCAGCGTATTGCCGTCACTGCCGCCCCAATATACCGTCCCCGTCGTTCCATTCGACTTACGCACCCGTTGACCGTCGTTGTTGTAAGTGTACGTCCAGCCATTGACGGTGGAAAGGTGGTTCTCCGGATCGTAGGTATACGATGTCGATCCGTTCTTGATCAGGTTACCAGCCCCGTCATAAGAGAACCCGGTCAGTTGGTTGGTAACTTTTGCGGGAGCAGTGAGCTGCTCGTACAGCGCCTTTCCAGTGACGCCCGTACGGTTCCACATGTTTCCCCAAACATCCGTTGTAAAAGTCTCTCCCCAGTTCGGGCCATTCGTATAAGCTTGGGTGAGTCGGTTCAAGGGGTCATAAGTGAAGTATTGTGTTCTATTGTTATCGATTTCGTTATAACGAGTGAAGAGTTCGCCATTGTCGCCGCTGCCTAAGTGAAAGTCGTAGGACAACTCAAGTATATAGACTGACCCGCCGGCTACTGTCGAGTTCAGTTGGAGCCGATTAGTGTATACATTGCCCACGTAAATATTCTTGGAAGCGGAGGTTAACCCCAGATCGACGGAGGCAAGCCCCCCAAAGGGGGCGTATTCTCCGAACGCGCTGATAGGCGCGTCCGGCCTGATCCCGTTATTCGTGCATTGCGAACATCCTGTCGTATCGGGTTCCACATAATTATTGTTTGGATCAGTCACCGAAAGTTCGCGTCCCGCTCCGCCAACGTTATAAGTCACGACGTTGCCACTTGGATAGGTGATGGAAAGCGGGGAGCCGTCAAAATTGTATTGGTAACTGATGCTCTTGCTGACGGAAGGTCCCGTCAGGCTTCGCGCCAGCGTAAGTATTCGTCCCATAGAATCATAGCCCCAACTGCTATCCGTCCCCCATCCGTCGCACATTGCCGAAAGTCTGCCAATCAAAAACTTCGGTGCTGGCGAGATCGTGGGCGGGGCGAATTGACATCCGGCAGGGGCAGTCCCATCGTATCCGTACTTCTGGGCACTGACCGACATACCGACGAAACCCTTGGTGATTACCCGGTTAATGGAATCGTAGGTAAAGTTAGTGGTGACCGTTCCAGTAGCGGTATTGGGATGGGGCGCTACCTTGCTCTGCAAGTTGCTGTTAGCATCGTAGGCGTAAGTGATTGCGCCAGACTCCGGATTATTTGCGCTCAGCAACCTCGAAAGCGAATCGTATGTGAACGCACGCGGACGCCATGTTGAGGAGGCCGAGGTGCAACTAGTGAACGTAGTTGTATCAGTGCCTTTTTTGTACTGCGCAAAGAAGATTGTTGAGCGCGTCGTACTGGTAGTCGGTTTCGTAGTTGTAGCCGCTGACATTTGGCGCTTCCCAGACTCCAGTAAGCCTGCCTAGGCCGTCCGCCCGGCGCGTGCGCTGAGTTCCCGCCTCGTCAGTAACTGTGGTCATGTTCCCGGAATAGGTCATGCAGATATCGCTTAACGGGCAGGTCGTGCTGCCCTGCGCAGGGGTGGTTCCATCTGGCTGAATCTGGAGTGTGCTTCTCCCTAGCGCATCGTAAGAGTAAGTGGTCGTCCCGTTGGTGCCCCCATTCTCACCGGCCCGGTATGGGTTTGACACCGTAAAAACGTGGGCGGTGCCATCGTAAGCCGTATCGGTAAAGGTGATGCCATCAGGGTCGCTTGCGAGTTGGTTTTGTACCACATGGCCCATACCATCCATTACCTCTACATCGGTCTTCCATCCAGCTGGGGGGCTCGATGGACTACAAGCCGCCCCTGAGCTACCGTTTATAAGCTGACAAGTAGTAACAGTAGGCGATGGCGCATTGTCATTATAAACATACTGGGCGTGGCCGCCGTCTGGATAACTGACTTGCGTTGGACGTGCCAGCGGGTCGTTGTATATGTAGCTGGTGGTTTGCAAATTGGGGTCTTGCGAGGAAGTCAATTGCCCGCTATTGAAATCGTAGCTAAAAAGTGAACTTTGCCCAAGCGCATTGGTAATGCTTTTCAAGTAAGCATTCGTGTTCATTGCGGGCGTGTACGGAGAGTTCGTTCCACCAGACAGTACAGTGTAGTTATCCGCATACGAGTACTTTGTGGTGTGATTGCTTCCGGTCATATCAGAACAAGTTGTATTTCCACAGGCGTCCTTTGCAGACGTAACTTGCCCTGTCTCATCGTAGGAGTACGCAGTAACGGGAGACACACAACCCGTCAAGCACTTCTTTGTGACCGAACTCACGTTTCCCCTGGGGCTCGTGAAACCCGGACCAAAGTAAGTTTCGTCATGTTTGCTTGCTGTTACTGAAGTTACGCCATTATCATAAGTAAAATCGGTTTCAGCCACCAACGATCCATTGCCATATGTTTGAATACTCGAAGGCTTGTCGAAAATGGTGCCGCCAAGTGGGTTAATTGAGAAAGGCTGATAGTTAGTCACTGTCTCGCGCGTGGGCGTAGGGCTTGGAGGCGCCGGGTTTATCCCGCTGCAGGCACTGGGTGACACTAGGCCGTAGTCATATTCTTTCTCGTGGGCAAGCTGAAAGTTGTTCTCGTACAAGTACCAGATGCCGGACGATATACCATTGTCCAGTGTATTTACCTCGCAGGCAATACGAAACTGGTCGGCCCAGGCCTTAGTGACTGATCGAAGCGGGGATGTTGTGTTCCCCCAGTCGTAATAAGCAACGGATGATTCCACGGGAACTTGCGATACGATGGTCGTATGGCTATAGGGCTGGGGGGCGAGGCTAATAGGGGTGTAGGCGTAATTTGTCAGAGCGGTTTTGCTCAAAACGTTATCGGTTGTGGATATCTGGGTTGTCTTGGAATCCCAAATCGTGGGAGTCTTGTCCCATGTCGTCGTATACTGGAATGTTTGGTTAATGATGGCGTAGCGCCGCCACCAAAACTTACCTCTCGGGTGGCAACTACTGGCGACTGGTATTGATAGAGGCATCCATCTTGGATTGGAGCTGGACAGTACGCGGTCGGATCGGTAGAACACGTATTTGCTCCAGCGTTGATTAAGCCGGGATAATCAGCTAGCTCATTTCGCTGGTCACTGAGTTTCCACTGATACTTAACCCAGCCTCCGGTTGGATAATCGATTTCGTTCAGCAAACCGTAAGGGTTGTGAAAGCTTGGATTGGAATTATCGGTGCCGTAGTGAAAGGTATACTTCTGGTTGTTGGGTAGCGTAATCTGGGACACCACTGTTTGACTTTCAGTGGCTTGTGGAATGGGATTGCACTGATCGTATTGACTATTAGGTCCACCCGCTTCCCCTACCCAAAGAGAAGGCGTCGAGAAATTAGCGGATGTCGTTGTCCATGTGATCTGGTATTCAAGGCCTCCTACGTAGATAATATTCGTATTCCCAGCCGGGCCAAATCCGGTGGAAGAAACCTCCGTGCGCCCCACGGTGTCCGTGAAGGCGAAGGAATAACCGCTTCCACTTCCACTGCTCGTAGATACAATTTGGTTCCCGTTCCGATCCTCGATGTAGTTCGGCAAGGCAAAAGGCTCGGATTTGCCGTTACCAATTGCAACGCCCGAAAAGTAATATACGGTCCCATCTTTAGAAAACACATTTATTAACCGGGATGCCGATAACGAGGCAACAAACTGGGAATCTCCTCCTCCCGCTACGGGTGCTTCGCTACAGGTATTACCCGCCGCGGTCACAGAAGTCCCTAAACCGAGCGAATGCAACCCGCCAATGCCATCACGAAAGATGTAGTTTAAAAAAGGTTACACGTGAAATAGTTTGGATAGTTTCCTTCCGTAGTGTCCCATCCTACTGCGCCTGCACCCGGAACGCCATAACTCCAGCCGCCTTGTGCCAGATTACCAATGTTGGGGGACCAACTTACGGTTCCATAGTTCGGGTAAAATCAGGAAGTAAGTGATTAACACTGTCGAGTCGTATCCAATTGAAAATGGGAGTGCAATGCCTCGACCCGCAGCGGTGGGAAATTGGATTCTTAAACTTACAGACCCGTTCGCTGGGTTTACGGTTTCGGAAAGAAGATGAATGTAGTCGTGGCCAGCTCCAGGGATGGGCGTGGAGGTCGTATCATCTACCGTTGCAATCTGGCCTCGGGCTGGAGGTACCAGGACTGCGATCGCAAAAGTAAGCAGAAGCATCTGTACGAGACGCAGCGTATTCCTCGAAGATGGCATAACTTCTCCTGAAATTTAGTATCAGTTTGAAAATCCCGAGTGGCCGGAGAAGGCGTCTAATAGCTAGCGCGAAACTTGGCGCTCACTTTGCAGAATTCCCATGCAAAGGTTGCGGGAGTTTAATTATGTGTTCGTTGGATGTCAAAGGGAATTCCTCTTCTGTGTCGGTAGCACATGATATGTCCGGTTGAGATAACACGTGATATGTCCGCTTGGCGGGCGGCGAGGGTAGGAGACATACCATGCACTGAGTCCTATTCGAAGGCCGCGACGGCAAGCAGCGGGCGAAGAACATGACGTAGTGGCGAGACGGGGCATCAACGTCTGTCGTCATGCTCGAAGCCCCGAGGCATAGCGGTATGGCGAAACGTCGCCTATGGTGTTAAACCATCTGAGACCAGCGCTCGATCAGTTTTTACTCTAGGGCTTTGTGCATTTTGGAGACTTACTCAAACAACGGCGGAAGTTCTTCCAAACCAAAGATGAAGTTAAGCATCTGTTCTCCGTGCCGGATTTCTGGTTGTATCTTGGGATAGATCGCCGTTTCTAGTGCGTCGCATAGCCAGGCTTTCCCTTCATCCGGCAGGTCGGTCACACTCATCTCGTAAGCCGCATTATCATGGCAAATCGCACAGCACTCAACGCCCAGCTGTTTGAAGTCCTCGCATATTTCGATATCGCCCTGTGGCAGCACATCCTGGAGGATAGAAACAATAAATTGTTCTTCATCCTGCGTACCTCTAAACAGGGTCCCTCTTCATGCGCGCTCCGTCTCATATCCTGTAGCGTTTTGGAAATGATCTCAGCTTTGGTCATTTGCCTCCATGGTCGCAGGTCTGGGAAAGTTTGGTTTCTTACCGAATTGCAATCCCTCCGGGATGGTTAACGAACCCCGGACTGGGAACAGAAGCCTTCACATCTAAGGCACCATTTGCTTGAAGTTCGATGGCTTCAACCACATCATCAACCGTAATCTCCCGTCCATGTTCGAATGCCGATTGAGCGCCCAATATGTAAGTTTCCCGCAATTGCGCGAATGAGAATCCTTTCGTGTTCTCGATAGCCAAACTCAAACTGATCTCCATTCGAGAATCGGGCTCAGCCGTCGATAATATTGGCGGCGCAGGTCGGCATCTGGGTTTTTGAAATCCACCACACGATCAAACCTACCGGGTCGCTTCAGAATCGCGGGGTCGAGGCATAGCGGATCGTTCGCTGTTGCGACCACGATCACGCCACTCTGACTTCCGACGCCGTCAAGACAATTTAACAACGTTTGAAAACTCACTGCCCTTTCTTTCGTGCGCTTGCCTTCGCTGTGAACGGGTTGGCTATCAGTTTATCGTCGGAAGATCAATGGAATCTGCTCAGATTCAGTTTGAGAAATCGTGGGTCGATAACCAAGATGTTCAAAGTCGAGTTCTCGCCGTGCGACATGCCTGCCGCGTCGGCCATCTGGATGGCCATGTTGAATGGCTGCTTGAAAAGGAGCCGCCACCGCCTGCGAACGGAACAGAACTGTGGAATGAGAGGCATTCCCTTTTTCCGAATCTTGATTTCTGTGGCGCAGTTGAACCTCAGATCATGAGTCTTGGGGTAACGAGCCCCGATTCAAAGCCGTCATGCGAGGTCTCCAGATCTACGTCGATTGTGAGTCCTGGGATACAGAGAATTTTGATATCAAGCAGCTGTCGAACGCTTCGTGAGAAGCAAATCCACTTTGAACAATAGAGCGCTGAGAGAATTTTCCAGTGCCCAGATGGAGAGAGCCGGCTTTCGAAGGCACTGAAGAGAGGCGTACGCCATTCATTTCTTCATTTCCCGGGGAAGAAGCGAATTCTCGTGGGATACGCCGGCGGACACCTGAACATATCGAGTCAATGAGGGGCAACGTTGTTCATTAGGTCTGCCCATGCTCCTTCAAACACCTCGACGCGTGCCGAAAGGGAAGATATCGCAGCGGGAATATCCTGCTCGGGTCGGAATGGAGTGATCGTGTCATGCTCCAGTGCGCGATTGGAGGAGGCGCTCCAAATGCTTGCTAACCCACTTCCCAATGGACTGTGATAGCCCAGCCCCGGAGAATGGAAGTCATGACCTGAAAGAAATGGGCTGCTCGGCGTAGTTTCATGCCGGTTTGCTCAGAAGAGTCTTAGTTTTGATCTTTTCCGCCGAACTCACTTTCGTAAACAATCTGAGGAAGTGCAGCGAGATCTCCGGATCATTTCTTCTGCTTGATCAGAGGCAGGGCGCTTTCGATTTCATTACAAATCGCTCTCGCGGCTTCTCGTCCCCACGAAAGTTGGATTCCATGCTAACAACCGGCTACCAGTAGTTCAACGATTCACTCTTGGGATACTAAAAGAGGAACAGGACGCCATGGAGAGTCCGTCGGATGTCAGCGTAGGACTTTGCAAGCGACTGGATATATTCGGGGTAGGCGGGTAGAGGAGCTAAATATACCAAAGATGCCGCGTTGACTGGCCGGGTGAACTGATGGATCTCCCAGCTAACCAGCCTACAATCGTCCGGATCGAACGTCCCCAAGATAATCTGCGAAATGTCAACTGCCACAATGTTGATTGCGTCCTCGTGCGTTGTGAGGAATTTGGTCGGAGTACCATCCTTTTTCTGGACTTTTTCCAAGATCGCCTGTTGCACTCGGATGATATCCTGCTTCTCGTCCTCTCCATCCTTGGAGACTGCATAGACGTTTCCGATCTGAGGCCGTTGGATTGAATCGGACCGTTGCTCTGTCTTGTTGGAGAAGACGCACCTCAAAGTAAACTGTTTTTCCATGTGCGGTCTTCCAACAAAAGTCTATTAAGCTATTGCTGTCTGGGTCCTGCCTGATTTCGTAGTCGAGTTTAAGTCCTGCGGATTCGAATTGGAAAGCAATTGTTCCTTCTAGCACGGAGGCCACGAAGTTGTTCTTGTCATTGGCCGCTGCCAAATTAGCCAAGAGTATTCCGGCTCTGCCTTTATTTTCGAGGAGGTTACCCTTTCACAGCAAGCCTCTGAGTTGGTCCTGCCGCGCAGCCTGCCACCCGCACTTTCTAATGATCGCCAGGAGTGATTCTTCGTCCATCGCAACGTCTCTTACTCGATAGGATTATGCCAGGGAACGCAGGACTGTTTTCTTGAGGTTTTGGGTAGCTTCATTTCGCGCCTTGCCACACCTTGACACTAACCCGCAGGTACGCGCCTCAGTAAGTTGCCGGAAGCTGATTGCGTTCGCGAAGGGCAAAGTAACAATTCTCGGTTCCTTCGGGTTTCGTATTGTTCGGAACGCGCTTCTTCCGAAATATGGCAGATCAACCGGAAAGGTCATATATTCTAGATAGAGTGCGGGATCGGTTGCGCTGAGCGCTTGGAGTGTTCTCATCCAGCGGTATCGATTGCGTACGTTGCTTGCACTGCCCAGTCGCAGTGTTAGAACCAGCTTTTTCCTGCATCATTTAAAGTCTCGATCCTTCCGTCCGGCGGAACCGCGGAAGACACTCGCGAAACGGCACCTTGCGGGGTCTGGCACAGCCAGGATAGCCTTTTTTGCTTCATTACACGTTCCGCATGCATAAAGCAGATTCGGATCGTCGCACTCGCCATCTGGGTGCTCCTTCACAGGAATGGAGTGCTCGATGTGAAACGTTGTGCCACGAGGATCCCATTGCTCGCGATGAAGGCAGTACACGCGACGAAATGTGGATTAAGACTCCCGAAGCCACTCTCGATAGCTGCCGTAGTCATCATAACCTCTGCGGCCATGGCGTCTTGTGTGAGGCAGGGTCCGATACTCGAATCCGACCATCAAACCTCCCCGTCTTTCATTGAAACTCCGCGAGAACAATCTCTTCTCCAGTTCGTCGAGTACCTGGGTGGGACGGGGAGCTACCTGATCTAGGTGATAATCGGCGTACGCCTCCAATGCTTCGAGACGGACACGTTCGTTGGGGGTCAGCGTGCCCGGAGTGGGTTTGGTGATGCAGCGCCCACGCTTGCGGTTTGTTGCTGGCCAATCTTGCTCAAACTCGAGGAAATCGGAGAAACGAATTCGTCTGCTCACTTCAGTCGGCATGTATTCGCACATCTGGAATGGCACACCTACGCGCTCCCAGCTCGTGAACATGGTCAGAAGGGATTGTTCGACATCCAGCGGGAGTGAATACAACTTCAGAACTTCACAATCGAGGCGCAACAAAAGTTCACGTAACTCTACTGGTTGCGTTCCGGACGAAGCAGCTCGAAGGTATGCATTTGCGGCGTGATCGACCATGGCTAAGGGACTGGTCTTGGGAATCGGTATCTTTCGAATATCTCCGACGATATTGTGCCGTCTGCCCAGATGCGAGAACGCGTATGCGTTCGCAACCGAGGTTAGTGAGTAGCGCCCAAAGGGTCTGGAGGGAATCGGGGAATATGTATGCTGGGCGCACCACAATGAAATTGCTCGTGACTGGGTGGCCCGCTTTGTCAATGAGTGCTTTAAGTCGCAGGGACCCCGACTGGCGGGTGCATAGTTGAGGAGGACTTGCGGGATTCCTTTGGCAGTTCCACTCACTGGCCGGCGAATTACCCGAGTATTCAGGTTCATCCAATAGCGCTGGGGCAACTGATGGAGTTCCAGACCGAGTGCTTGAAAACAGCAAGCCCGGCTGTCCGCCCGCAAACCGTTCCATCGAGTATGTAGTGCTCCTTCGCGGTAATTATTGCCGTGATATTCGAGGCCTCTCCCCAGCGTAGCAACGTCGGCGAGTGTGGGATTTCCGGCAAGGACATTCAGAACTTCTTCTAGGTCCGGGAGGCGTAATGAGTACGAGTTGTCATGACGGAACCTGAGTGCTGAAATGTCTCACGTGGTCGAGGAAGACAGCATAGTTCGACCGGAATGACGGGAGTTCACGTTCTCGAACGCGACGATAGCGCACTGGGTTCGAGCCGCTGACCTTCTTGCGACGGCCAACCAAGAATTGCCGATTCCGCGTCCGAGAATGAGAAGCCTTGTCCGAGGAAATAACAGACTTTCCTTTCAGCTCGTATTCCAGGGCCAAGAACTTGCGAAGCTCCTCGGCATTGTCGCTGTGGAGCACGAGTCTGCGGAAGAACAACTCCAAACACGCCGCCTTCTGGTAGGTTGCCCAGCGTCCGCCACAGCATTTCGGCAGACTTGTTGATGAACTGAACCTGAGATTTATTTTCGCGATACGACTTCTGTTCTCCAACCGTAAAGTTGTCGAACGGAGGATTTGCCAGGAGTATGGTATTTTTCCTGGCTAGCTCCGCGAGTCGGTTGTCAACAAACATGTCGTGCCCATGCAGATCCCATCCGTCGGGATTCGGGATATCGGTCAGTGTCAGCGACAACCTTGCCAATTCCAAGGCAAACGAGTCGACGTCATTGCCGTGTAATCGGCTTCTCAGATACTGCCCTCGCTTCCTTGGGATCGCTCTTTCTGCCGGCAATAGTTCGCTAAGCAGCCGCATCGCCGACACAAGGAATGCGGCGTGGCCACATGCTGGCTCGTACACACTTCTTTCGTCTATAGGAATTTCAGCGATCCAGTCCGCCAAATTGCCCACGACATAGTCAACCAGATATGACGGCGTGCTATGTGTACCGAGAGTTGATCGTGTCTCCTTCGTAATCAATGTGTTTTCGTAGACGTACGCTAGAGCCTCCGTTGTAGTCAAAACCAAGCTGCTGAACTGGCTGACAATCCGAGCCGATTCGCGCAGAGCCTCAAGCTTCTTTCGGGAACCTATTCCAATTGGCTTCGCACCATAGTGATTTCCGACGCGACGGAAAACGTCCTCTGGATCGTGCAGATTCAGGCTATGGAAACTCGGGACTTGTTTGTCCTGCAGAATCTTTCCTGAGACTAGCCAAAAGATGCTCTTTAGCAGCCAGTGGCCGTCGTCGGTGCTCACCTGCTTCCAGCCCAGCGAACGTTTGAGCTCGGTCACATTTCGTTCAATCAATCGGCCGATGGAATTGCCGACTTGTTCTTCGACCAGAGGCATCAGCCCGAGATCTACGAAGCTGAGCTGATACTTGGTTTGAAAACGACCCCAAGTTTTTGCTCGATACACTGCATCTGGAGAAAATTCCTTCCGATGCTCTTGGAAGAATTGCTCAACATTGCCTGTCGGAATACTTTCCAGGTATTCCGCGGATGTCGCCCCCTGCTTCCACCATTGAAGGGCGTCCTGAGAACAGACAAACACGAGGGGTGCTCCAAGAGGCCTGCAAGCTTCGACTGCTGCTCGGGGCGCAGTCGTAGGCAAAAGTACAGCTAGACAGGCCGAACGGGAGTCAGTGGGCGGCTGCGCAAATCCCACCAAGGGCACAACCTGGTTTTCACCGAAGACAAAATCGCTCCGCAGCAGCTCGGACTGATATCCGCACGAGCGAAGGGAATCCCTAAGGGAATCCGGGCTTAGAGACACGGCGCCAATCGTGGGTCCCTCCTCGTTTCTCAGTTCAACCGATCCTAACCAGAACCATCCGGGTAATGAAATCAATGCTTTGGAGCGGATCCTTACTCCAGCGGCGATTATCGCATGCTTAAAGCTGCTGCCGTTTCGATTTCTGTTGCACTAGGGGATGCGGATTGCCTTGCATCCCGTCGAGAGTATAGGCGAACAATTAGCGAAAAGCAAAAGGAGAAGACATCGGTGAACGGAGATTATCTCGCTTTGAAGGCTATAGGGAGTTCCGTAAACCCGATTCGCAAACCTCCCTTCCTCGCTAGTGCGTTTTTCCACCGGGGAGCGGGCAGTCCGTCAGACGTGCTCCTTTTTCCGCGCCCCCCGCTAGTTATTGAACAGAGCTGGCGCCCTTTATCTTGCTCCGAGTGATAATCGTTTCTGGTGGCCGCGGTGGTCTTCCAGCGTTCAGCCCGTCCGCGGTTAAGAACGCAGTGGAAGTGCACCACGTCGCACTTTCGCACTCATGTGGTTGCCACCTGTGGTATCTCAGGCGAAGGCCCATTAAGGACAACCACGATCTTCTCGATCAAACGCTGGCGCCTGCTTTTGAAGAAAGCCTCGAACCCACTCAGGTCGGTCATTACACCGTCCAACATGTGCCGTGAAATGTAATCCTTGCGGTCCTCGTCTTTTTTGTATGTTTTCGTGATCCACTCCGCCGGCATCTGATCGTTTTTCGATTGATTGTCGGGGCCTTGGAGAAGCTGAAGGTTGGGGAGGCGGTCCTTGCTATCCTGTAGGTGTGCGATTTCGTCCTCGGAGAGGCCGACTTGTTTGAGCTTGCGCGCGTGAAATACAGCGCTGGGGAAAATGTGGTCGATGTGAAACTGATTCCTGGTATCCACAAACGGAAAGAGCAATGTCAGCAAGCCAAATAGGTCATGGGAGCCGTATTTCATGTCGACGAGTTCTTCGACCTCTTCTTGGGTGAAGGTGAGGCTCTTTCCGCGAACGCGCATCTCACGCTCAAACGATTCGTCTGGGAATATTCCTGTGCCGTGACGGATGACCTCCCGGAGTGCAGTGAGCAATACGTCGAGACCACTGCCCCATATACCCGGTTTTATCAATGATCGAATGAGCCAGTGTTTAATTATCTTGCGATCCTCGGCTTCCACTTTCGAAGTGAGATAACGGTCATCGCATCGCCTGGCATGTAGATAATAGGCCACCGGCAAGAGGGCGCTGTCGGCGGTTATGGTATCTCGGGACAATCCGAAACCCGCGATCAATCTTGCAGTCAGCCGCAGGGTCTCTGCCACTTGAGGCCAGTTAGATTCGAGCTTCTTCATATTGTTGCGATCAAAGTTTTCAACTTTGAATCCGACGCTTGCTATGTCGGAGAGCATCAACCCCGCTTTTAGGACAAAATCCTTAGAGAAGTTGAACCCAAGGCCAGTGACATTCAGGGCATCGACAAGGGTGTTGATTTCGGTTCGTGCGTCGCGTCGTTCCCATTGTGCTGTGGCAATTGACAGGAGAAGGTCAGAGTAGGAGAGGACTGTGCCGCCGCTGTTGGTTCGTATGAAGATGTTGAGGACCTTTTCGATATCCTGGCTCTCTTCCTCGTAGTAGTTAATGACGAGTGCGTTGTGGACCGTTGCTTGCAATCGGTGGAGCGACTTCACCGCGCAGGTAGTATTTCCGAGGCCTTGCTCAGCAAGATAGACCATCGGTTCGGAAGGCTCGACCATCCCAAAAATTCGATTTACAGCGAACCAAAATTCACCATTGGCCGGCATGTTTGCTCTTTCATCTGTCAGAAACTCGAACCTGTAAACTGCGTCTTCTTCGTCGGGTATCGGCTCGTGGAGGAGATCGAGATAGAGCTTTTTTACCGGAAAGGCCTTGGGGTTATTCCACCATTTGTTCGGTTCCTTAACCGCAAGCGAACCGCGCAGGCCAATATTCAGGGCGGTCAGGCGCTGCTGTCCGTCTAGGACTGCGGTGACGGGACCATCTGGAGCCTTGCCCAAAGGCGGGCAGTGGGGGTTATCTCGCTGATGATATTCACGGCTGAAATCAAAAAAGCGGAAGTTCTTTGAGGTGGCTGGCTCAATCTTCCAGAACAAGAACGATCCAACCGGAAATCCCTGCATGAGGCTATCAAATAGCTTACAAATCTGCTTGGGATTCCAGACGAACTCGCGTTGGATCGCTGGTAACACGTAGTCGTGTTTCCAAATACGGTCGAGCGTCGTTTTCACGGTAATAGCAGTCTGATATGGCATGCGGGCAGGATACCTTTCGAGTTGTTTGGTCCGGAAACATGCTCAAGTCACGATGCTCATCCAGCAGACCAATCTCACTTCCGATTCCTCGATGGGCGGCAGCGGCTCAGGTGGTCGAAAAGGCTCCAGACCTAACTGTTTAACTGCCTCTACGATCGCCTTTGACGTCTCAGTCGCGTTAGCTGGCTCAGTAGCTTCGCGGATTTGCCTTTCGATACGCGCACCCCACGGGGCTTCAATCGACTCAATGAGAGCGTTGATTTCGTCCTGATTAAGATCGGGAGGCGGATACTTCCGGAGGTGATCGGCTGCTGCCTTCAACGCCGGACGGACCTTAGGTTGCAAGTTTGCCGGGTCCGTAGCCAGGGCCCATTCGCTAAAGATGTCATGGCGCGCCGTTTGCCAGGCACTGTAGGCGTCCATTGGTACGCCACTCATAGGTAGACGTTGAGTGTTTTCGGTGCAGGTTATAAGACGAAGGCAGCCAAGCGTGTCGCGCACAATCAGGCTCCCATCAGCGGGGACAAACCGGAGGAAGAGCCGTTCTCCGACGTAAGCGCAGAAAAACTGGCCTGCCTTGTCTCCTCTTCTGAATCCAGATCCGCTGCCCCACGGAAGCTGCTTGATCTGGTCACCGTACTTCTCCAAACCCTTTCGCAACTCCTGGCGATATTCTTCGCCCGTGTGGGCCGAGGGGTCCTCGCCGCCGTTGATCAGGATGGTGGCGTCCTCGCGTCTGAGGCGTTCGATCTCCGCGCGCTCATCTGCGAATACAACCTCATTCGTCGCAGCGCCGGGTATCACTTCATTCTCCACGCCAACGCTCGCGGCGGCCTGCGCGAGCTTATTACGAATCTTGGTTTCCAGCAATAGAAGCGCTTCAAGGCGCACGTCGGGAAAGAAGCACATCATGAACACATCTTTGTGCGGGCTGCCGATTCGGTCGATGCGGCCGTGCCGCTGAACCAATCGCATTGGATTCCAAGGCAGGTCGTAGTTGATGATGTTGCGGCATTGCTGAAGGTTCATGCCTTCTGACAGTACATCTGTCGTGACGAGAACGTCATAAACATCATCGCGGCGGCCCGCTGGCGCTTCGGATGACTCGGGCGCGAAACCAAAGATCGCGGCTTCACGGGAAACGCCGCCGTAGCCTTCATCCCCAACGACGCAGGCCAACCGTCCGCGATACGGAGCAAGTTTCAGGTCGGAAGCAAACACGCCTTCGAGATATTCCCGAATCCACTCGACCGTGTCAGCGAAGAACGAGAAGACGATGACTTTGCGCTTGTTCTGCTTATCCTTCTCGTCGAGTCCGTCAACGTCCGCACTCTTGAGAGTCTCGATCAACTGTTCAGCGAGTGCAGCCAACTTGGGGTCGTTTGCCCTAGTTACTCTTCCTGCCCGCTCCGCGAAACTGTGGAGCAAGTCGCGGTCTTTGATTACATCTCCACGTAGCCGCTGCACATCGTGGCCAGCTGTGCTCGTAGCAATACCAGCACCTAACAACTTGTCTAGGACCTCATCGTTATCTGTCTGCTCCCACTCTTCAATTCCTTCGGCGGTGAGAATCACTCCTCGTTCTAGGCCTTTCAAGAAGGTGTCACAGGAGTCAGCCATTCTTTGCGCGGTCCGCGAAAAGGCATCGGCCTCAGATTCGAACCGCTTGAGAAGACCGGAACGGAGGAGGCCGGCAAGGACCCCGCAAATTGGGCTGCGCCTCACCGATCGGATAGTTGCTGGGCTCGTAGCGGGTAGGGGGGTTTCGGCAGCCCTGAGCTGGAGCAATTGCTTCCGAAAGTCTTGGAACAATCCTGGCAGCACGTCATCCAGCGAATAATTGACTGCCTTTACGTGCGGATCGGGAAACGAATCGGAATTTCAGTGCCGTCCGGCCCCTTTACTCGGTCATTTGGATAGAATCTCTGCACCAATGTCGCGTTGGACGCACCGTGGTGGCATCCAGAACGTCGAACAGCAGATCCGGCTTCAAATCGTTGGGATCAATCCGCATCGCATCGGCGAACCGATCCTTCAGAGAACGGATACCCATATCAGCAAAGGTGGCGTCCTGTCGTGCGAAATATGTGAGCAGGTAGTACAAGTCCCACAGCGAATTGTTGAACTGCGTGGCCGACATCAACACCAGCTTCTTCGGAGGATTCCCCAAAGGAGCTTTCGCAACGCGCGGGCGCGGCTCGTGTCTGGATTGCGGAAGGCCTGCGCTTCATCCACGACAATCAAGGCGTAGTCATTCGGCGATTGTTTCAGGTAGTGACCGGAACCCACTCCCAGTTGAGATTCATTCGCCAATTCTTCATAGGAGATCTCTTCACGTAAAGTTGGTGACGATCTTGGAATCTTTCCCAAGTTTCATCGCGCAGCGCAGCAGGGGCAATCAGCAACGCTCTTTGTCGGTTGCTTTCGATGACGCGCCGGAGGATTTCGCCGCCGACGAAAGTCTTGCCTAGGCCAACTCCATCGCTGATTAGGATTCCGTTGTAAGCCTTCAGGATTCGGAAGGCGCGGTTAATGCCGTCGGTCTGGAAGGTGGTCAGCTGAATGCGCTCGCCTTGCTTTCGCTTTTCCCCTTCCAAGTTATCCTTATAGCGCTCCCACAAAACCCGGAGAAAGATGAGATACGGTGGGTAGGCCTCATAACGAGCTTCGTAGACTTTCGCCAGATCGAACGGAACAGCGTTGTCCCAGAGAGATTCAAACCAGTGTCTGACCTTTTCCACCGGCGTGGTATCGTACCGGCCAAGATTCAATTCAAGATTGCTGGTCAAGCCGTCGCCGGTGAAGTTTGATTAGCCGCGACAACTCCTTCATTGTCGGTGGCGAACAAGAAGGCTTTGCCATGCATGAAGGATTTCTCATAGCGGCGAACATCAATCTTCCCTGATGCGAGAAAGGTAACAGCCGTTGAACCGCTTTGTCGGTTCCAGGCGCAAATTCCATGAGGTTGCGGTCACGTTCCAAGCCTTCCTGCTGGCGGTCTAACTCCTTACGCACCAGCTTTTCTTCAAAGCGTGGGCCAAATGGGTCTCCCGGCATGCGAATGGGTTTCACTGGCGGTGGGACCGGGTCCGCGCCTAGCAAGAGGCGGACGCTTTTTAGTCGTTCGAGGCGATCAGCCAGCAAGGCGAAGCCTTCTGATTAAAGTAGCCAGTTGCAACACACAATTCAGTCGGGTGCGCGTAGGTTTTTCCTAGCCAGTCGAGGTGAGCACAGAGAGCTTGAACAAGTTTGACTTCGCGGTTGTCCACGAACTCTGGCTTGTTCGGGACTTCAGCAGCCTGCGGTTTTAGAGACTCGTCTGCCATTCCTAAAGTGAATCAAGGTCGCTTCCAATTGTTGTTTGTAATCCCAGCCTTCGTGGAAAGTCTCAAAGATGTGACACAGTTGCGCTTCAGTTAGGCCATACAGATGAGCCACCACTGCGTCGAGCTCATCAATCATATCTTGCTTTTCGTCGTCTCTAACCTTTCCGGAAACAACACCGACTGCCTTCGCCCAGCTGGAAAAGCGTTTATCAGGTGCGGCGAGCCGACCTGCCAGCTCGACGGCGCGCTTCCACAGCGGGCGCGAACGATCTACCGGCGGGATTGGGAAAGCTTCGCAGAGATGAAAATTCAAGTGTTTTTCGACGAACCGACGCGCATACCAGTCAGATCAGGGATGACAGGACACCGAGTAGATAAGCCTGATCGCGTTCATCCCTCCGGCCCACACGAAATATGGCCCAGTATTGACGAGCAATATCATTGGAGGGACCAGGGCGGCTTTCATTGTCCGTGAGTCGGTAGCACGCGACAGGTCGCGGAAGGCCACTCTCGCAGTGTATGGCGGCAATGTACGCGTCGTTGAGAACGTCGCTAGAGAACGCCCGAAATGCGGAACACTCCAGTTTGGCTGATCTTTCGGTTACGCTGTAGGTCAGCGAGCACGACCTCCGGGTCTGCCCAGGCATAATACGTCTCTTGCGGGCGTCCACAGATGGAATGACTCGCCTTTGAACACTGGCCAAAAGCCGTCTGGTTGATCAGCCGTAAACTTCATGAGGGGCTTGTCGATTCTCGCATTCAGCTCGCGATGGGGCCGGACGCGCCGCCGGTACTATGTTTAGAGTCAGACGAGGAGCTTTGCGCCAATGCAGGAAGACGTCGAGAGATTCGTCTGATGGCAGCATTGGCAAAGCGGCGGTGTCAGTCCAATCGAGGACATTTTCTACTCGCAACTGTGAGGGTGTGATCCGGCATCCTGTAATGTATCGTCCTAGGCTGCTGAAAGGGCCCCAAAGTGGGATTGTGCTGTTTAGAAGATTGACTGGCGGCCCCACACAACAGGGGCCAAGTGGCGTGGCGCTCGAATCGTCAATACCCAGCCTCCTTTGTTAAGGGCAAAGTAATATAAAATATTTTTGTTGGGCTGAAGATTTCTCGCCGAAAATCAGCGCTGCCCTTTGTGTTCAAAGCGGACCACGGTAGTACCACGGCTACTGGACCTCCGGTTAATCGTGCTAAAGACAGGAAACGCCACGAAGCTGCCTTATACGTATCGGGATCGCCTGTTCCATGCCCGGATAAGGACCGGTCACGCGGACCCTTCGCAGAAGTCGGCCTCTTCGGGTTTCGGATTCGAGTTCGGCCACCAGATGGGCCGGTCTTTACGGAGCCGCTTCTTCATCGACTCCTGGTCCTTCTTTTCAACGAATGAAACCCTGGGTTATGCCGTGCCCAGAAGCGATCTTTTCTACTGGGCCTCCTCCCAAGGAGGATTTCCCGCGATCACATTGAAGCCCGCCATTTGAGAAGGAAAACTGCAGGGAACGCAATCGGGAAGTGAAACGGAGGAATCGCTGCGATTATGGCGCGCGCCGCTTTATGCAGCCTTAATCCAACCAGCGCGGTGATATCGTTCTTCCAATGTAAGCATCTTAAATTGCCGGCGACTTCAGCGTGATTCTTGCAGCAGATAAGATATCGAAGAGCGCTTGCGCGGCTGAATAGCAGCTTTTACTGCGTGAAACGCCTCTCGAGCTTGCTGTATTCCGCAGCCGAGGCGTCAGATAGGCTTGCGAGGCGTGTTAAGCCGTCCGTGCGCTGCCAACCAGCACGTCAGCTGTATATCCAAATAACGGACCGGCGATCTCACGCAACCAATCATAAGCCTCGTCAATTGTGGCGATACCTACTAACGAATTGCCCACAAACGAGATTGTCGTCCAAGAAAGAAGCGGCAAAACTGAAACAAATGTGTGAATCCAAATAGCTAAGCCGGCGAGTGCGACCGTTATGGGGTTGAGGTCAACTCCGAAAATACAACGCCTTGCTATCTGTCTGCGCAGTAGTTGGGCGTCCTCAATTCGAGTCACCCCGGAAACTGTATTGTTTTAAGAGCGGTGTCGCGCAGCTGAAATTCTTCGGATACGTCAGGCAGCGGACGCTGCGCCAGGTACGACGACAACACTCTCTCAATGCGATCCACTGCTGCCACCAGGAAGTGACCTGATCCCATCGCAATATCCGCAACTCTAAAATCAAAGAAGGATTCGGCGGCTTCTCTATCGGTCAAGCCTGACAGCCGTTCAACGTGTTCCTTCAACGCTGGCTCCAAGCCGTAATCAAGCAGATGTTCCACTGCAAAATGCTTCGTAAAGTACGACCCTGTGCTCTTGCGCGCGCCCGACGTGTTATGGAGGAACGGTTGGCCCTTTGTTACGATTACCTCTTCCTTGCCCTTGGCAGGACGGTAACGTTCCTCCTTATCTTTGGTCTCTGTAGTCAGATTAGTTTCTGCGACAGCTAGTTCGTTTTCTAAGAGACCTTCATAGATGGTTCCGAACTCGCGAACACCGAGGCTCCGAAAATCAACAGGCCCTGGGCCCTCAGGCGTTCGATCTACGAGCAGAGCAGCCAATACGGGTCCAAAAAGACGATCAGGAAGCCGCAACTCCGCAATGGCGGCCCCGATCTTGGACACGGTGGCGTCGCTCGAAAAGAGACCCCCGTTGTACTGAGGGACGCCCCATTCGGGGTTGCCGCGATCTACTGCGCGAAAGAGGCGTTCCACTTCTTCCCAATGGGCAGTAGTCGCGTCCCCGAATTGCTTACGTTCCCGCAGCACCTTTGTGAGGTCATTCGCTTTCTGCTTGAGAGATCGAGCGCGGTAAAGATCATTGCTCTTATAGGGCAGAAGCTCTTTGTCTTCTGCATAGGCTATGAACAGAAGCCTGAATAGAACAATGAGCGTCATCTGTATGTTTCGACCAAGTCGGAAGCAGTTGGCGGTTGCAGCTTGCGCGCAACGATCAAGCCCTGTGCAAGGGCCGGGATAACCTCCGAATAGATACGGTCGCGAAGTCTAGTTCCGAGAACTGCGCGTAACGCGAGGAATTGTCGAGGATCTCCTTGACTGGGCCGGCCTTGGTGAGACCGGTCGCCGAAAAGAGAAGCCAGAGGTATGCCGCCAGTTCCTCAGGTAATAGATCCAGGTGAATCTCGACGAATGTTTCTGATCTGCCGCGCTGGCCCGTCCCAACCCCAGTTTTCACTGGATAAAGACGAATAACGGGTCCCGCTAGTACTACGACATATTCAAGGTTTTCCGCTTCCGCCTTTGCTAACGCGTAAGAAATTGGGGACGTATTGGAGAATCGAACGCTCGCGACATCAGGAGACTCGTTCCTCTCCAGCAGGATCGCCAGCGCGACACGTGACTCAGCCGCTCGCAGAACCAGTGCTTGTCCGGGAAGCGACTCGACTGCGAACCCAAGGGCGTGGAGCAGTTCACGGTCGCGAAGCCCAAGCAGAGGTTTGGCCTTCGCGGTGGCCACCTTCCAGTCGGACCGATTGGGTACTCCAACGGTGAGTTCGTGACTTGCGAAGAATCCCTGGTTGCGCAGTCCAGAAGTCTGCTGCTCAAGCTCTGGTAGCGCAGCGGTTAGGAACCGGAGGGCTGCGTGCCGATCAGGTTCTTCCAGTGCCGTGGAGCAAATACGTTGGGCCCTTCCGAGCTCAATGTCGAGATAAGCCGGTGGTTGATCGCCTGAAGGTCCGCATAACGCTGCCTTGGAGTGGTACAGGGTGACGACAAGAAGAGGGGTGGCCCTACCGGCAAGACGGGCCTTCCAAGCCGCCCGAAGGGCAGCAACGGTAGGACGAGTACTGCTTTCAAAAGTGACTACCTCAACGGCACTTGGGCCTTTCCCCAGATACAGCCCAGCCGGTTTTAAACTACCGGTGTCAGCCAGAGTGAAAGGCCGGCGCTCGTACTGCTCCAAGAAGGCCATACGGGAGAAGGATGAGGATAGTCGGAGTAGCAGGGGCTGAACAAGTCGCAGCGACGATACGCAGATGGGGCCACGGGCGGGTTTGCGACAATTCAGCTTACGGTTGCGCTGAAAATCGTCTTTGAGTGGTGTCCCAAAGAAACGGCGTGGCTATAAATCAAAACGGGTGTGTACGGCGTTCGGCCCATGGGGTCGGACGGGCCGTTCGGGCTAGCGCTGAACCTCGTGCCAAACATGGAATTCAAGTTCTTCTCTTAACTTTTTTTCACTCCGCTGCGCTCAGGTGGGCGCGGTGCCGCCAGGGCTCGGACGGTCACGAGGTCTAAGCGCCGCTTTCGCGCCAAGACAAAAATCAAGAGCGTTTTGGCACTCAGCGCGCCGACGCTCGCGCCCTGCCACCCGTCGCTGGGCTGCGTTTTCCCCGTGTTCACCGGTATCTGTTTTTGTCTGGCTGCCGCTCAAGTGAAAGACAAAAACAGCCTACCCGGCGGAACAGGGGATTAAAAATGTTATTGAAAGATGCAAGCAGAACCAAGTACGAGAGGATGAGCCTAGCTATCACTGTGTTGGAGATGCCAACAATGTCGATTGTCAAGAGTCTCGAACCACTCAGGGCGATTAATTGGACCGACGCGCGCCCCTGGATCGCGATGCTAGGAGCCGTGATACTTTTTCTCGGCTGGGAACTTCGAAAGAAACAACGAGAGATCCAGAAACTCGATCTCGAAATCGCGCAAATGCGTAGCCAGCAATCCTTGGTTCGTGTAGCTACTATCAACGAAATGAATTCGCTAATTAAGGATGTAGAAGAGATTTCGGCTCGAAAGCTAGGAATTTTAGGGGGCACGGGTCCGTCGAAAACGGCGACGCGCCCTTTCCTGCTGGAAGGGAAGCTGTTAGGATGTTTTTGCGAGGTTCGTTTCCCTGTGTTTTCTTCCTGGCAATCAACGTGGACCGTCCTGAGCAGCGTGCTGAGCTGGCTCAGAAGTTTACAGGCGGTTTACAGGCGGTTTTGCCAGGATCAGGGGCTTGCTAGGGCATTCTGTGCGAACAGTGCGCTCTATGCAAAACCTGCGAATGCCTTGTCCAGCAAGGTTTTCAGCGAAGTCGTTGATTTGGCGAGTGGGGACGTAGTTCAGTTGGTTAGAACGCTGCCCTGTCACCGGTCCTACCCCTTCTCCGCTAGTGTCGCAACGTCCCCTGTAAGTCGAATTACATTCGGCTGCCCCTTATTGAAACCGCCGTTCTATTCCAGAGCGACGAACCGCAGCCTGCCTCCGTGTAACGCGGCTAGGCTGACCATCATCGAGTTGAAAGCCGGGCGTGGCCTCGATACAGTTTGTCGAAGGACTGTGAAATCCGCTGTCGTACCGCCAAATTAATTCTTGATCCATTCATGATCCACGAACTGTTTCATTCGTTACCGAACCCGCTTTTCGGAGCCACCCGTGTCGCGTAGTTTCAGCAACTTACCGTAAGTTGTCGCCCTCTCACGGCGGTAATACGGGTTCAAATCCCGTCAGCGAATGATCAGCCAGTATATAAAAAGAGCTCGAGCATAAATGCAGCGAACAGAAGGTTCCGTTCTTTTTCGAGGCGTTTGGAAGTCGCATGCGGGGCGATTCCTGAATGGACGCACCTACTACGAAATGACCGGAGCAACTTCGGAAAATATCGCTGCCGAGCCGACACACGTGTAAATTGCTTCCCATTCTTTCCTACGGGTACTCGCCAGCCTGGCCCGAAAGGCTATTGGGACCTTTGGAGCCTCTCCGTCGAGGAAGCACCGCACGGCCCGTCGCAGCCAAGCCACCGCATCACCGGCGACAATTGCGACTGCCGCACGCGAGATGGGGACTTTTGATTTGACGACGTAAGAACATTCATGGCGATCCTGGACAAATTTTCCCCGAGATTATCTACCCACAACCTTACCCACAACAACCAAGTTCTTCCGATTCCTTACAGCGACTTGGCAGCCCCCGCTGGGAATATAAGTCGCTGAAAAGACGAATGTGCCTGCCCTGTCACGGCAGAGGCCGCGGGTTCGAGTCCCGTCGTCCCCGCCATTCCCTCCACGAAAACCCATTTTCTTCTTATGTTGGTGCCGGGAGGGGGAATCGAACCCCCACGGGCCTTTCAGCCCTCCGGATTTTAAGTCCGGTACGTCTGCCAGTTCCGTCATCCCGGCGCGCGCTTATTCTAAATGATTCGCGCCCGCTCTCAGATATGCGCAGTCCGGTTCATCGGAATGCCCTGTCCCACGCGAGAACGCAGAATTATTTCACTCTGAAAGAAAAGAAATTACGCAGGCGGGAAACTAGACGGTAGCGGCAGCAGCTTCTTCGGGAGCGTGAGACCCGCGTTGCTTGCCCAATTCAACATGAAAAGCTTGCGGACTGAGCGTGGACTTTCTCAAAAATAAATCCAGCAGCGGATCGTCCGGATCGCCGACTGCCGGAAGCGCCGGTCGCGATTCGTCGCTTACATCCAGGCTTTCCGGCTGGACCATCAGGTCGGGAACGACTCCGTTATTGCCCACCAGAGTTTGAATAAATCTTTCAACTTGGCCCTTCTGCGGCCCTGTCTTCTGAGTGAATTCAACTCCCATGCCAATTTCGGGATGCATGACACGTACCACGCCTTCCACTCTTAGCTCCGATTCGGCGGCGCGCATGGACAATATCAGCTTGGTGCGCACCGGAAATGGCGATGCCAGCTCGAGATAGCACCCTCCCAAACTCAAATCGGTCAGCTTGCACGGCACAGGTGGATCGTCTTTTTCGAGATCCGTCGAATGGCTTGTCAACCACGAATTCAAATGCGCCTGCGCCACCGACGACAACTCGACGAAGCGAATTCCCGTCTGCTTGGTGGCATTTTCCCAGGCCACTTCGCCCTGGCACTGGAGCGTATATTCCGTGCCGGGAAGAACGAAGCGGACTTGCATGCGCTCTCCATTTTTCGGTCGCCGCAGCAAGCTCAGAGCGACTCCGCCTTCGCCTATGTCTGAAGTGACGGCGGTCTGTTCCGCTCTCCCATTCTCGAAATCCAGATTCACCTTTATCTCAATCGGTATCCGCGCGTTGCGGCGGCGCTCGCGTTTCATCAATGCCCGCGCGGCGCGGAAACTGGTCTTCGCGCGCTCCACTGAAATTGGCGTATACAACACGAAGTGCGCTCCCAGTTCAAACGCGCTTCCTAAGCCCTTTTGACCATCGACGATGGCTACCGCAACCGCCCGCTTATTGCACGGAGCCGACCGGGCGCTCTTCAAGACGCTTGATGCCAACTGTTCCCCGGTGCAATCCACGATCACTGCTTCGAATCTATTTCGCGTGAGCTTCTGGATAGCCGCATCCGCATTAGGACAGTGCTCAACATTGATTTCAAGCTCGTTCAAAACCCGCCGCAAAATGCGAACGATCTTGTCATCCGAACACAGAACGAGAGCCTGAAGATTCATTATGCCTACCAGAGGGGACGGCTAGAGATAGCAGACCCTAAATCCAATGTAGGATTCGAGTCTGTGGGCCGTCAATCCAACCACTCCATTTGGCGATTACTGCAGTAACCCATAGTTACGGATGGAAGGCCCGCGAATGAGGGTGCGCTTTGAGAAATGGTCTGTGACGTTGACAGGAAAGATAAAAGTGCCATAGAATCAGTATCTTCCGGCAACATGCGCTTTTGAATGCTTGCGGCGGCAGCAAACACGGAATATCCCAGAATCTTTGCTTCACCGGGATAATCTAAGCAAGAAGTCGTTAAAAACTTTTGCGAGAGGCTGAATCCTGATGGCAAAACGACGTGGAAATCCGAACTGGGGAAAGCCCGAACCCATTGGCCCCATTACTCCCACCGTAACCGAGTTCGAACAGGTGGTTCGCGAGTATAAACTTTCGCCCGATCAATATCTGCGGTCGACACGCTTGCGCGAGTGGGCGCGGCGGAACAAGAATTCGAAGTACATCCCGGAACCTCTTCTGGAGGCTTGGGGCTTTGAAATCGAATCTACACTGTAAGTGTATCCAGAATCGCAACCGAGGCCGCGAACCGCGCGGCCTTTTTCATTTGACGGTCGTATCCAAACTAATAAATGGATACTCGAACTACCCTCAATTCGCTTTGCTAGAATTGGGCCATTGGCATTATGAACCTCGATACTTCATTTACGGATGTCCCCACCGCCATATCCGAAATTCGCTCCGGGCAAATGGTGATCGTCGTCGATGACGAGTCGCGCGAAAACGAAGGCGACCTGACCCTTGCCGCGGAAAAAGTCACCCCCGAAGCGATTAACTTTATGGCGAAATATGGCCGTGGTTTGATCTGTCTGGCCATGACTGAAGAACGCCTCGACCATCTTCGCCTTGGCCCCATGAGTTCCGAGAACACGTCGAACTACGGCACTGCATTCTGCGAAGCAATCGACGCTCGCGATGGCGTGACCACCGGAATTTCCGCTTACGATCGGGCGCGCACCATACAAGTCGCAATCGACCCGGCCACGCGTCCCGCTGATTTGGCCCGTCCCGGACACGTTTTTCCGCTGCGTGCGCGCAAAGGTGGTGTGCTGGTGCGCGCCGGCCAGACCGAAGCCGCGGTCGATCTCGCGCGCCTCGCCGGCCTTATTCCTGCGGGCATAATATGCGAAATCATGCGCGACGACGGAACTATGGCTCGGGTTCCCGATCTCGTCGTTTTTTGCCGGACCCACCATCTAAAAATGCTCACCGTTGCGGAGCTCATCCGCTACCGCCTTCAAAACGAGCGCTACGTTCATCGCACTGGCGAAGCCATGGTGACAACGCAATATGGAGATTTTCGTTTAATCGCTTACGAGAGCGAAATCGACGGAGGCGAATCGCACATCGCCCTGGTTTATGGAGATGTGGCGACGACAGAAATATCGCCCGACCTTCCAGTCATGGTCCGCATGCATACCCATTGCCTGGTTGGCGATGTATTTGGATCCACAAATTGTGACTGCCAGGCAACTATGAATGCCTCCATGCAGGCAATCGCTCGCGAAGGACGCGGCGCACTTATATATCTGCATCAATCATCCAAAGGATTTTCCGTCGAGGATGTCGGGGACCGGAAAGCGTTGAGTTTTCACAAAGATCGTAGCCCTTCATCCGCCGAGGCGGAACGTAAAACCCAGCGTGAGATCGGCATCGGAGCGCAGATTTTGTCGGATTTGAATTTGCGGCGCATTCGCCTGCTCACCAATCATCCTCGCCGGGTCGCTGCGCTCGAGGGGTTCGGAATTCAAATTGTGGAGCATATTCCGGTTCAGTTGGAGTTGAGCAGGATAGTGACTTAGCGATCAAATCAGTTCAGCAGGGGAATTCAGGAGACTGTTTCAGAAGGGCTTGCGAATCACAATCTCACTGTCGTTGATAAAAAACTGCGCGGCGCATTGATCCGATCCGCAAATCACCGGCAGCAAACCCGCGATTTGTTTGCGGGTGATAAGTCCCAGAGTTCCGCAATTAGGGCAAGACAGCACAGCCCAATAAGGATCGGCGGTTTCGCCTACCTTGCCCGCATTTTCCAGCACAAAGATCGTCCCCGGAGACATCTGTTCCGGTATCCACTCGGTCAGGATGTCGAGTTCTGCAACCATTTCACCTCCGTGCGCGAGCCCGGCTTAGTGCGCTTCGTCATGACGCTTTTCTTTTCTGCTGATTTCTTTTTTGAATTCGCGTCTCCCCGGGCACGCATTGGTTACTTTTTTTCCCGCTCCTGATCATGGCTCTGACTTGCCGTACTTTGTCGGCAAGGCAGACGGTCAGCATGGGCTGCCGCGAATTTTTGAGAATATCGACGATCTGCCTGGCCGAAGTTTCCAGATATAAAGATGAGCCGTCTGTTAGCAGGTGGTAATCGGATCCGCTGACCGTTTCGGCCAGCCGCTTTTTGAACTCGCGTTGCAGGAAGCGCACGACTTTTCGCACTCCCTGGAGCGAGAATCCCCGCCTTCGCAAATCGCAGATCACCGAAACTTCAATCAGATCGTCCATCGAATACAGCCGCCGGTGCCCATCCCGCACGGGCACAACTATTCTTCGCTCGTCCCACCATTGCAACTGCCGCTGCGTAATGCCAGTCAGTCTCACGACATCGCGAGATGTGAAGGTCTGCTGCATTCAACCGGCACAGCGAACAAATTAGTTTGTTAATGTTTGAAACATTCTAGGTGGGAAGAAGCCGGTGTCAATGACTGACTGGATTCAGCAGGTTACTAACAGGCTTCATGTGTATGTGGCGCGAGTTTATGTGGCGCGGGCACTCTTGCCCGCGGCCTCTGCTCGAACGGCGAGGGCGGCGTTTATGCGTTCACCATATGCATCATGCTCGCAGGATACCGTTCTCCCGCAGCCCTTCCGCGCGGAGCGACTTCATCAATTTTTCGTAAATCATCCGTGCCGAGTTTCACATCCAGCGCTTTCACATTCTCTTCCAAATAACTTCGCCGTTTAGTCCCCGGAATCGGAACTATATCCTCCCCCTGCGCCAAGACCCACGCCAGGGCAAGTTGCGACGGTTTGCATCCTTTTTGCCCGGCGCTTTCTTCCACTCGGCTCACCAAATCGAGATTCTTCTGGAAATTCTCGCCCTGGAATCGCGGCGACTGACGCCGATAATCATCCTCCGCCAAATCCTCAAATTTCTTAATCTGCCCCGTCAGGAATCCCCGCCCCAGAGGACTGTAAGCCACAAAACCAACCCCCAATTCGCGGCAAGTCGCAAGCACTTCATCCTCTGGATCGCGCGTCCACAGGGAATATTCGGATTGCAGCGCGGTAATCGGATGAATTTTATTTGCCCGCCGCAACGTGTGCGCGCTCGCCTCCGAAAGCCCCAGGTGACGGACCTTCCCATCTGTGACTAGTTGCGCCATCGCTCCGACCGTTTCCTCGATCGGAGTCGCTGGGTCAACCCGATGCTGGTAATAAAGATCAATCGTGTCAACACCCAATCGCCGCAGGCTGTTCTCACATGCCTGGCGAATATATTCCGGTTTGCCACTCACGCCGCGCGCCCCCGGATTCGCCGGATCGCGCACAATCCCGAACTTCGTGGCGATCACAAATTTGTCGCGGCGTCCGCGAATCGCTTTCCCCACTAATTCTTCATTGATAAATGGACCATAGATGTCCGCCGTATCGAGAAAATTAATTCCCAGTTCCAGCGCACGATCAATCGTCGCCAGCGATTCCCGGTCATCGCGGCTGCCATAAAATTCGGACATGCCCATACACCCCAGGCCCATCGCGGAAATCGCAAGGTTGCGTCCCAATATTCTTGTCTTCATGAAATGGAGAGACGGGGGCCTCGCCCGTCAGAAGCCTTTCAACGCACGTTTAGTAGATGCGGATTAGAGGCTTTGCGGATTCGGCCACATTTCCGACATCACAGGCTGGAACTCCAACTTCGTCCAACTCCAAAATGAACCTCTGTGCGTCGTCAGCAGCAATGGATATCAACAGTCCCCCGGCAGTTTGGGGATCAAATAATAAAGCTCTCACCTCTTCGGGAATATTCTTTTCGTAACTAACCACACATTCCGCGAAATCGCGATTCGCCTTTAATCCGCCCGGAACATCCCCCGCCCGAACGCATTCCAGCGCACCCGGGAGCAGTGGAATTTTCCCCGCAAAAAATTCCAACGAAACATTGCTTGCCAAAGCCATCTCCCGCGCATGCGCAACGAATCCGAATCCGGTCACATCCGTCAGAGCGTGGACCGCATAGCCTTTGTCGTCGATTAGTTCAGTAGCCTTCTTGTTCAGCATCGTCATTGAACGAATGGCTGCATCCACCCATTCCTTCTGGGCTTTATGTTTCTTGATCGCGGTACAAATCACCCCGGTGCCCAAAGCCTTGGTGAATACAAGATGATCCCCAACTTTCGCACCCGCATTCGAGAATACTTTTTTCGGATCAATCAATCCGGTCACGGAATATCCAAACTTCATTTCGTCGTCGCGAACGCTGTGTCCGCCAATAATGGTGCAGCCAGCCTCCATCATTTTCGATAATCCGCCGGCCAGCACCTGCCCCAATATTTCCGGATTACCTTCCGCCGGAAAACACACATGCGCCAGCGCTGTGATGGGACGCCCACCCATCGCATATACGTCGCTCAGCGCATTGGTCGCGGCGATCTGCCCAAACGTATAGGGATCGTCCACCATCGGCGTGAAAAAATCCACCGTCTGCACCAAAGCAAGATCGGCGCTGATCTGGTACACCCCCGCATCATCCGCATGGTCGAAACCGACCAGGACATTGGGATCGGTTTGTCTCGGTAATTTCGCGAGCACCCGGTCGAGCACCGCCGGACTCAACTTCGACGCACACCCCCCAGCCTTGACCGTCTCAGTTAACCGAATTGGAGTGCTTGTCGGCATAAAATAAAGATTGTGTGGCGCGGGCACCCCGACGATTCCCCACCTGCTACTTCAGCGAAACATCCGTCACGCTCACATCCGGATAAGCGCGATTCCACTCCGCACTGACGTGCTCAAAGGTAAGCCGGAATTGTTTACTCTCTCCCGGCGGCAACGGATATTTATTCAAATCGCGCGTGTCAGGATATGGTCCGCTCGTATCAAGCAAGAACAGCGGCACATCTTCCGCCTGCGCCACCTGCCCCATGGAATCGTGGAAAACCACATGAACCGTTATGCGCGTGACCGCTCTCTCGCCGGCGTTCAGGACCGTTCCATCTACATAAGTCAGATTGGCGCCGATGAAATTCTGCGCCTCTCCCATTTTCAGGTCCGAAAGTTTTATATTTGCGATATAAGGCTGCGGCGCGCGGGCGGGTTTGGGCCTCGCCCTCATTATGAACGCAATCCCCCCGGCGGCGATCAGCACGACAACGATCCCCAGAAGCACCGGACGGGAGATCGATTCGCTCTCCGGTGGCGCTGGCTCCATGAATCCGCCCATGCCCGAATTGTACTATCGCCATCTTTGGGCCCGGGGTCCTTGGGGCCAGGCATAAAAAACTTTGATGTAACTCATAATGTCTTTCGATTTGTGCACAAGCCCAACTCTCAGTACCCTATCTCGTCGGTTTCAAGTCCTATCATTTCATTGTGAGGCGCGGCCAAAACCCGCAGCCAAATCAAAGGAGATCAATGTCAACTGAACTGCGAAATTTTTTAGCCTTGTCCTACGACGAACTCGAAGACCTGAATCTGGAAGCGAAAGAGCAGCGGAGGAAGCGCGTCGCTCCCGACAAAATTCAGGAAGCCCGTATTAAATATCTGACCGATGAGAAAAGGATTAAGGCCGTAACCGTCCTGTTCAGCGACCTCGAGGGCCGCCTGCACATGCTCGATTACGACAAGAAATTTCTGGTCAAAAGTTGGGACAACCTTACCTTCGACGGCTCCTCGATACGCGGCTTTACCGCCCAGCGCGAAAGCGATCTCCGCCTGGGAATCGATTGGTCCGCATTTTACTGGGCTCCCGCCGATTTCTTCGGCTCGGGCAAAGTTCTGGTCTTCGGCGAAGTCATCGACAAAGGCGGCGCGCCCTACAGCGCCGATATTCGCGGCGTTCTGAAGAATTTCGCGGCTGACTTAAACAAAGACGAAGGCTACACCCTGAATGCCGCCAACGAGATTGAAGGATTTCTATTCAGGGGTGCCGATGCCGAGCAGAGCTATCACGAAACCGGCAAATTCGAATACGTGAACACTGGCGGCTATTACCATTCGCTACCCGGCGATCCGCTACGCAGTTTTATCGACACCACCGCCGAAGTGCAGCGCGCCATGGGATTCCAGAACGAAAAAGACCACCCCGAAGTCGCCCCGTCACAGTTCGAGATCAATTATGGATACGGCGAAGTCGTCGCCGCCGCCGACCAGATTCAACTCTACAAACTGATCTGTCGCCAGGTCGCCACGAAACTAGGGATGACAGCATCCTTCCTGCCCAAGCCCGTCGTCGGAGTCAACGGCAGCGGCATGCATACGAATGTCTCGGTCAGCAAAGGCGGCAAGAATCTTTTCTGGGATCCGAAAGGCGAAGAAAAACTTAGCAAGCTGGGATGGTCTTTCGTCGACCGCATCCTCACTCACGGCCTAGACATTTGTCTACTGCTCAACCCGAGCGTAAACGCTTATCGCCGTCTCGATCCCCACTTCGAAGCTCCCAATCAACTGAAAGCTTCCGCCGTCGATCGCGGATCGATGATTCGAATTCCCATCGGCAACGATAAGAGCATGCGTGTAGAAGTCCGCTCCGTCGCACCGGACGCCAATCCCTACATGGTCCTCTATTCGATTTTCAAAAGTGGGCTCGACGGCGACACCGCAAAAATTAAAAATCTCCGCCAGGCCGAGCGCTATCTTCCAGACAACATCTATTCTGCACTCGATCTCTTCAAAGAATCCGACTGGATAACGAAGATTCTGGGCGAAGACGTAAAAGGACGTTACGCCGATCTAAAACAGACCGCAGCCGATCGCTGTCCCCGGGCTCTGGGCACATTCGTTAAGGCTCCCGAGGTCCAATACCACCACGAAGTCTACAACCAATTCATCTGGAACCTGTTCTAGGATTTTGATTGTGAGACTGTGATTGTGACATTTTGATTATGTAGGATTTTGATTATGTAGGATTTTGATTGTGTAGGATTTGATTGTGTAGGATTTTGATTGTGTAGGATTTTGATTATGTGGGGTGGACACTCCTGTCCGCCGCCTTTGACTTTGCTCTTGACCGTGTGGGCTCTTGACTTTTTCTCGGCACTCCTGCCCGCGCAGACGCTCAGCAGAACCCAAGGCCGCGCCTAAAATCGTGGCCTTAGTTTTTTAACAGCAAAACTGGGTAAGATAACTCCGGTGCCGTCCACCCCCACGACCGGAATCTATCGCTTCGGCACATACGAAGTCGATCCAAGCTCGGGCGAGCTTCGCAAGGCAGGAATCAAACTGCGTCTTCCCGATCAAGCCTTCCGCGTGCTGGTAACGATGCTGGAGCGCCCTTCGCAGGTCGTTACGCGAGAGGACCTACGCCTCAAACTCTGGCCTGACGGCACCTTTGTCGACTTCGAGCATGGACTGAACACCATCATCAACAAGCTACGCGAAACGCTAAACGATTCGGCGGCCAACCCGAGATTCATCGAAACACTGGCAAGGCGCGGATATCGGTTCATCGCCCCGGTTGAGTTCCTTCCCACTGCTGGAGTCAATACGAAGGCGTCCGAGAATTTTCCAGCCGTTAAAATTCAGACAGTCGCTTCGCGGCCAAGTTCACTGTTGACAGCCGAAAGCGAAGTTCCTACCGCGAACCGGCGCAGTGTCCGCGCGCTCTTCCTGCTACTCCAGATCATGTATCTCGCTTTTTACATCGCTGCCCTGGCGCGGCTAGGCCGCATCGAAAATCTGCTCGACCAGTTTTCCCATTCGCAAATGCTGGTCGTATTACTGGTTGCGTCAGCCAGCATCGGCATTCCGATACGCCTCTACCTGATTTCTTCGATTGCCTTTGACACTGCCGGACTGATGCTGAAATTCGAAAAGCTTTTCGTGCCCGTTTTAATTTTGGACACATTATGGGCCGTCGCTCCCTTCTTATTAGCGCCTCAGATCGGACTCGGCCTGGCATTAGCCGCAACCGCAATTCTCCTCTACGCGCCCTTCGCGCAGCGCACATTGCTACTAATCGCGAACCGCTCGACCACAATCTAAGAGGCAGACGGGATAAAAACCCAGCGATCGCTAGCCAGAAAATTTGTCACACAACAAATGGTGACGCTTAACAGGTTTGCTGCAACCACATTCAAGCTTAACCATCCTACGAAAACACGCATCAGAAGAAGGTTGCCAATAATAGAGATCAAGCCGTTGCTCAGGTGAAAGCGCAAGAGCCTAGCCCAAATTTCATCTGAACCAGAAGGGCTTCGTTCACGCCAGGTAAAATTCTCGTGCCAGACAAAATTGTGCAGGATTGCAGTCTCAACCGCGATCGCTGTTGAAATAAGATAGCCGCAGCCCACCGTAACCAGCCAATGCAAAACCAGCAACTGAATCGCAATTCCAATCGCGCCTACAAAGGCGAACTTAGCCATGCGGTTTCTCGTCGACGATGATTCATCCGCTCCATCACTGCTCATGAGATGGTTTCTTCCCGATAAAGTTCGACAGTGTGCGCGGTCGTAGAAATGATCAGCATGACCGTCATGCCAAAAATGGCGATCACGCCCCCAATGTCAAACAATAAAAATTTCATTCCAAGAACGCTGATGTGAGTATGGTTCAACAAGGCAACGTTCCCAATCGCCAGCACAATCCTTATTTCAGTAGGGCCGAAAATCCAATAGGAAAGCCGAAATCGCCCAAGAGTATACGTTGCCAAATAGGATTCGATCGAGATCATCAGGAAGGCAACAAGCATCCCAATTGCGATCACGGCGTGTATATATCCTGACAACGCCAAGCCGCCCATCAGGAAGAACGCCGCAACGGTGTCCGAAATGTGGTCGACGTAAAAGCCATATCGCGGACGCTGCCGGTTGCGAACCCGCGCCAGCGTCCCATCGAGGCTATCCCCGAGCCAATTGAGCCCGAGAAAAGCTATTCCCCCAAGTAGTGACCACCGATTCCATCGGGACGCTGCGTAGCAAACTCCCGCCAGGCACTGACCAACAAATCCCAAAATTGTTAAATGATCGGAATTAATCCAGCAAGGTGTAGCTCGGGCGAGCCAACCAAGAATCTCTCGCTCGGGAGCGGCAACCAGGCTGTCCTGTAAGCGTTTAGCGGCTGTGAATTGATGTGGCGGACTCGCGGACCATGACTGTTGCATTGCATCCCTCCAAATCTCGAGACGCAATGTGCTACGCAACAGTGGATGAGATCAATAGTTTACGAATCAGGTTTGGCACATCTCAAAGTCAGCCCATAAGCGCTTGAAGATAAAAGCATAAGAGAGGAGTGTCGCGGAGCCGTCCCACACCAAGTGGGACATCTTTCATTACATTTACGCCGCCCTGCACCATCCTGAGGATCGCGAGCGCTACGCCGCCAACCTCCGCCGGGAACTCCCGCGCATCCCGTTCGCTACCGCGTCCCCCTCTAAGCGTTGTCATTCCGTCTCTAACGACACTGTGCGCAGTCAAGAGGAAATTGGCGACACTTCGGCGTGGACGCCTTGGGCAGCGCCATTTCGCTCTTGTAGAAGGTTTTGACTTCCCAGACCAAGGTCGTCATTCAATTTAATCTTGCAGGGGACTTCAGGTCCCACCATCCATCTCTTCGGTACTTGCTCCCATGATTATCACTGCGAACTCCCTGCGCTTCAGGGAGGCAGGCTGCCCACTCAAACGGTCGGTTTCTGTTTCTCGACCACGGAATGACTCGGGCTCACCTGCATGACGGCCTGACACAGTTGCGCATACGTCCACTCTTCCCGCAACATCAGGTACAACCGCGTGGCCAACTTTCTGGCCACCGCCACCTTGGCGACGCCGCGATTTTTGCGCAGCGCCAGGCGGCGATAGAAGCGTTTCAGTTGCGGATCGTAGCGCGCCGCTGACTGTCCCGCTTCCACCAGCAAAAAGCGCAGAAACGAGCTGCCCTGTTTGCTGATTCTTCCCAGCCGCTGTCGTCCGCCGCTGGAATCTTCACTGGGGATCAGGCCAAAATAACTGCCCACCTGTTTCGCCGATGCGAAGCGTTCCGCCGGACCCAGCGTCAGCGCCATCGCTAACGCCGTCACCGGACCCACTCCTGGATGCGTCATCAATCGCACTGCCGCCGGACGCCTTCTCGCTTCTTCTTCCACCCGCCGGTTCAGTTCGACGATCTCCGCTTCCATGCCGTCCAGCGATGCCAGCAACCGCTTGCGCCGCTCCGCCGCGTACGTCATCAGGGGCAGCTTCTCCAGTTCCGCGCGTCCCGCCTGCGTCCACAGCTTGCGCTGCTTCTGCACTCCCTGGCTCAACGCCAGCGCCTGCAACTGGTTCTTGATTCGCGTCCGCGACTGCACTTGCTTGTGCCGATGCACCAGCAACTGCCGCACGTCCCGCTCCTCCAGACTCGGCACCCAGATCCGTGGAAACCGTTCTTCGATCAGCAACTGCAAGATCTGCAGCGCGTCCCGCCGATCCGTCTTCTGTTTGCGCACCACCGCAGCTCGAATCTTCGCTGCATCGCCCAGCCACAGCTCGATTCCCAACTCCTCGAGCAGCCGCTCGAACCACGGATAGTGCCCGCATGCCTCCATCCCCACTCGCACCGCGGCCGGCAGCGAGCGATAAAATCGCTCCGCCTCTTCCCGGTGCCCTAACCGTTTCTCCTGAATCTCTCCCGTTCGGTTGTCAAAGATCGCGACCTGCTGAAAACCAGGATGAAAATCACAGCCTATAATCAGCATTGACGTTGGCTCCTCTCAGCGAGCCTTGGTCTGATTCATCTCTACCAATCTACTCGCTGCGTCCAGCCAACGTCGTTATCCAATCAAACCGGCATCAGCCGGCGACGAATCTGCTTCCACGTCCGACAGAGAAAAGCAGTCAACTCGTAAGCAGAGCCCGATCATCCCGTGAGCGCCGCGTAGGCAGCTCGAGACTTTGAGTGGGGCACTCTGCCTCCCAGAAAAAACTGGGAGTTCGAAATGTGAATCATGGCCGCCCGCAGCCGGGCAGGCCGCATAGATGGGTGGTGGAGCTTCACCGCAGGATTCGGAAAGAGCACGAGCCTTGGTCGGCATGCGAAGTCCGAATCCCAGGAGAGCGAAATGGCGCTTCTTGAAAGTCAAAAGCGCCGATGCCATCGCTCGTCTTGACAAAGCCGTCGTTGTTATAGACCGGTTGACGACATCTGCTTCCGTTGTTATATTAATAAAGTTCCACAAGACATTTGTGCCTTCCGTCGTTCCGAGCGATATTTGTGCGCCAGGACGATGCGGGAAAATGTACTCGAATTCACGTCTGCCACCGCAGCTTTGGACAGACGCCCTCGCTGAAAACGTTCTGCGAATATCTTCCAACGTTGGAAGGCTATGCGGGACGGTGTTAACGAAACGGAGCGCTTCCAAGTTTCCAAATGGGAATGAGGCTTGGCGTCACCGTCGTTAGCGTCAGTCAACGGGAAATTCCTTAAGCTTCCTGCCAGCATCCGGCGGGAAAGTATGGTTGGCCGGCGCCATCCAGCCCCTTAATCGGGAAAAAGAAGTTATGCATCCACAACGGTGTGGATGCACACCGCGTTGTGGGTAGTAATAAGGAGTAACGCCGGTAAGGAGAAATCCGGTTTGAGGAGAAGTAAAGAGTGCCAACTTTTAATCAGCTAGTGCGCGATGGCCGCAAGCGTCCACGATACAAGACCGCGAGCCCGGCGTTGCAGGGATGTCCGCAGAAGCGGGGTGTCTGCACCCGCGTTTACACGCAAACGCCAAAAAAGCCGAACTCGGCCCTTCGTAAAGTCGCTCGCGTACGCCTGACCAACGGAATTGAAGTTACAACGTACATTCCAGGCGTCGGCCACAACTTGCAAGAGCACTCAATCGTCCTCATCCGAGGAGGCCGCGTAAAAGATCTTCCTGGCGTTCGCTATCACGTAGTCCGCGGAACGCTCGACGCCGTAGGTGTCGCGAATCGCAAGCAAAGCCGCTCCAAATACGGAGCAAAGAGACCGAAAGCATAAAAGCAATTGTTAGTCGTACGTTGAGTTGGCAAAAGAAATCAACGGGTAAGCAAAGGATTCCTTGCCCGGCAACGCAAAGCTAGAAGCTAAGAGCCAGGAGCCAAGAGCTTAATGCCCCGAAAAGGATACATAGCGAAACGCACCGTCGAAGCCGATCCGGTCTATGGTTCGGATCTGGTGACGAAGTTCATCAACTCCATGATGTGGCAAGGCAAGAAGAGCACGGCAGAGGGCATCTTCTACGAAGCGTTGACGCGCGTTGCTGCCAAAGGTGGAGACGAACCGCTGAAGCTCTTCAAGAAGGCCGTTGAAAATGCCAAGCCGCTCTTGGAAGTCAAAACCCGCCGCGTGGGCGGAGCGAACTATCAGGTTCCGGTCGAAGTGAATGCCGACCGCCGCACGTCGCTCGCGATTCGCTGGCTGATCTCCTATTCGCGCGGACGCGGCGAAAAAGGCATGATCGACAAATTAAGCAACGAATTGCTGGACGCCTCGAACGGAAAAGGCGCTGCTATTAAGAAAAAAGAAGATGTACACAGAATGGCGGAAGCCAATAAGGCCTTCGCGCATTACAGATGGTAAGAAGAGCGCTTCTAGCCACTAGCTTCTAGCTAGGAGCCAGAAGCTAGAAGCAGAATTGGCGAATATTTGCCAACGACCAAGGACCGACGACCAACGACAGATTTCAAGAGAAAACAGTGCCCAGACAAGTCCCATTAGAGCGTTGCAGGAACATCGGCATCATGGCCCACATCGATGCCGGTAAGACCACTACGACGGAGCGCATCCTGTTCTATACAGGCAAAACGCACCGCATCGGAGAGGTTCACGAAGGCACTGCGACCATGGATTGGATGGAACAAGAGCAGGAGCGCGGCATCACGATCACCTCCGCGGCGACCACATGTTCCTGGCGCGACATTCGCATCAATATTATTGACACCCCCGGACACGTTGATTTCACTGCCGAAGTCGAGCGGTCTTTGCGTGTTTTAGATGGCGCAGTCGCCGTGTTCGACGCGGTTCATGGCGTGCAACCTCAATCCGAAAAAGTATGGCGCCAAGCCGACAAATACGGCGTTCCCCGAATTTGCTTCATCAATAAAATCGACAAGATGGGCGCGGATTTCGAGCACGCCGTCGACACCATTCGCAAGCGCCTGAACGCCAAGCCCATCGCAATTCAGATTCCCATCGGGCAGGAAGATAAATTCAAAGGCGTAATCGATCTGATTGGGATGAAGTCTATTACTTGGGCTGACGACACTATCGGCGCGGAATACATCACCGGCGAAATCCCGGCTGAACTGCTTAAGAAAGCGGAAGCGTTCCATACTCAATTAGTTGAGACCGTTGCCGAAAACGACGACGAGATTCTGCACAAATTCCTCGAAGGCGAGAGCATTTCCGCCGAAGAACTGCGCGCGTCTCTGCGCCGATCGACCATTGAACTGAAATTATTCCCGGTCGTCGTCGGAACTGCATTCAAAAACAAGGGCATTCAGCCGCTGCTCGATGCGGTCGTAGATTTTCTTCCATCGCCGCTCGATGCTGGCGAAGTGACCGGAACGAATCCCGACAATGGTGAACCCATCGTCCGCAAACCAGCCGACAACGAACCATTCTCCGCGCTGGCCTTCAAGATCATGGCCGATCCATTTGTCGGTCAGTTGACTTTCATTCGGGTTTATTCCGGACAACTAAAATCCGGCGAAGCCGTTCTCAATGCTGGTCGCGGACGCACCGAACGCATTGGCCGTCTGCTGAAAATGCACGCCAACAAGCGCGAAGACATCAACGAAATCCTCGCCGGAGACATTTGCGCAGCCGTCGGCCTCAAGAACGTGAGCACCGGCGACACGATATGCGATGAGAAGCATCCCATCGCGCTCGAAAATATCGTCTTCGCGGTTCCCGTAATTTCCGTTGCAGTCGAGCCTAAGACTAAAGCCGATCAGGAAAAAATGGGCATGGCCTTGGGGCGTCTGGCGCAGGAAGACCCCACGTTCAAAGTTCACACCGACCCCGACAGCGGACAAACCATCATCAGCGGCATGGGCGAACTGCATCTCGAAATCATCGTTGACCGCATGATGCGCGAATATAAAGTCGAAGCCAACGTTGGTAAGCCGCAGGTCGCGTATCGTGAGACCATCCGCAAGAAGTCCGAGGCCGAAGGCAAATACATTCGCCAAACCGGCGGACGCGGCCAATATGGCCACGCCAAGATTCGCCTCGAACCGCAGGCTCCCGGCATGGGATACGAATTCGTCAATGACACCACGGGCGGTTCGGTACCCAAGGAATTTATCAAGCCAATCGATCAGGGAATTAAAGAAGCCATGGAAGGCGGCGTCCTCGCCGGATACGAGATGGTGGACGTCAAGGCCATCCTCTACGATGGCAGTTATCATGACGTAGACTCCAACGAAATGGCGTTCAAGATCGCCGGTTCGATGGCGTTCAAAGAAGCCGCACGCAAAGCTTCTCCGGTGTTGCTGGAACCGGTCATGGCGGTCGAAGTCGTAACTCCCGAAGACTACGCGGGCGTGATCATGGGCGACCTAAGCTCGCGACGTGGACGGATCGAAGGTATGGAGCATCGCGCGGGATCGCAAGTAATCAAAGCCATCGTTCCGCTGGCCGAAATGTTTGGATACGCGACCCACATGCGTTCCAGCACCCAGGGCCGCGCCGAATACTCAATGCACTTCGCGCGCTACGAAGAAGCGCCACGGTCGGTATCGGAAGAAATTATTGCCAGAGTGCAAGGCAGCGCTGCACCGAGGTAGGGCGGCACAAAGGAAGCGAGCCCCGAACTGGCGGCATATCACAGCCAGGACGTAGTCCTGGGTAGGCAAGAAAAAAGAAACATGCGGGCGAGTTCGCCCACAAAGGTTTTGAGCTAGAAGCTAGGAGCTAGAAGCCAAATGGCAAAAGAGAAATTTGATCGTAATAAGCCGCACGTGAACGTTGGCACCATTGGTCACATCGATCATGGCAAGACCACGCTGACGGCGGCCATCACCAAGGTATTGTCGAAACATAATCCGAAGATTCAGTTCCGGTCGTTTGATTCGATCGATAACGCTCCGGAAGAAAAGGCGCGCGGCATAACCATTGCCACGGCACACGTCGAGTACGAGACGGCGAACCGTCACTACGCGCACGTCGATTGCCCGGGCCACGCCGACTACATCAAGAACATGATCACCGGCGCGGCGCAGATGGATGGCGGCATTCTGGTGGTGGCGGCGACCGATGGTCCCATGCCGCAAACCCGCGAGCACGTGCTGCTGGCGCGGCAGGTCGGCGTTCCTTACATCGTGGTCGCACTCAATAAGTGCGATGCGGTGGACGATCCCGAACTGCTCGACTTGGTCGAACTCGAAGTGCGCGAGTTGCTGAAGGCTTATCAATTTCCCGGCGACGATCTTCCGGTCGTGCGGCTTTCCGCGCTGGGCGCGCTGAATGGCGAAGCCAAGTGGGAGAAGGCGCTCGACGAATCTGATGGAAGCGGTAGACAAGAACGTTCCGCAACCGGTGCGTGAACTCGACAAGCCGTTCCTGATGCCGATTGAAGATATTTTCTCGATCTCCGGGCGCGGCACGGTGGTCACAGGCCGTATCGAACGCGGCAAAGTAAAAGTTGGAGAAGAAGTAGAAATCGTCGGCTTCCGCGAGACTCGCAAGACAGTTGTCACGGGCGTCGAAATGTTCAAGAAGCAACTCGACGAAGGCCTGGCGGGAGACAATGCCGGACTTCTTCTTCGCGGCATCGCGAAAGAAGATGTCGAACGCGGCATGGTGCTGGCCAAGGGTGGATCGATCACTCCGCATACCAAGTTCAAGGCCGAAGTTTATATTCTGACCAAAGAAGAGGGAGGACGTCACACTCCATTCTTCAAAGGTTACCGTCCGCAATTTTATTTGCGGACAACAGACGTGACGGGAGTAGCAGAATTACCAGCCGGCACCGAGATGGTGATGCCGGGAGACAATGTCAGCCTGGTGATCGAACTGATCACGCCGGTGGCGATGGAAAAAGGCTTGCGCTTCGCGATCCGTGAAGGCGGACACACGGTAGGCGCAGGAACGATCAGCGAGATTATTCAGTAACGCGTAGGAACAGCCGCCCTCGGCTGTCCAAGCGGAGCAAAGCTCCGCAGCAGATTTAGAATCAAAGGCCGCGGACAAGAGTGTCCGCAAAGCTAAAAGCCAAAGGCTAATAGCTAAAAGCAGCAAAAGCGGCTCGCACCATGCCACAAGTTCTTTCCTCCGGATAGCCGGAAGGGGATCGAGAGAGAAATGATAAGCAACGAAAGAATTCGAATCCGGCTGAAAGCCTACGACTATCGCATCCTGGATCAATCCACGGGCGAAATCGTAGACACCGCCAAACGCACAGGCGCGCAAATCGCCGGCCCGATTCCATTGCCGACAATGAAGAATAAATACTGCGTCCTACGCTCACCGCACGTTGACAAAAAGTCGCGAGAGCAATTCGAAATCAGGACTCATAAACGTTTGCTGGACATACTAGATCCAACTCCGCAAACGGTAGACGCGCTAATGAAGCTGGATCTACCAGCCGGAGTAGACGTAGAAATAAAGGCCTTCGGCAAAGAGCCGCACAAGTAAATACGTAGGGACAGCCGCCCTGTCCAGTCGAGCAAAGCTCGGCAAGAAGCAAGCGAGAGAACTTATGGCAAGAGTAACCGGAATCCTCGGAAAAAAAGTGGGCATGACGCAACTGTTCGACGATCGCGGAGACGTTCATCCCGCAACCGTCCTGCAAGCCGGTCCGTGCGTGGTCACGCAACACAAAACGCAGACTCGCGATGGATACGTTGCCGCGCAAATTGGCCTGGTTGAATTCGTAAAGGAATCGCGCCTAACCAAGCCAATGAAGGGACATCTGGGAAAGCACAATCTCCCGCCGGTAAAATTCATGCGCGAAGTTCCGATTGAAGTTGATCCCAAGGAAGATCCCGCCGAAGCGAATGGCCTGAAGGCTGGCGATCGCGTATTAGTCGACATCTTCGACGGAGAGAAATTTGTAGACGTGGTCGGCGTCAGCAAAGGCCGCGGATTCTCCGGAGTAGTTCGCCGCCACCATTTTGCAGGCGGCCCGAAATCGCACGGCTCGATGTTCCAGATCACTGGTTCCATCGGCTCTTCGGCATTCCCGTCGCGCGTATTCAAAGGCATGCGAATGTCCGGACACATGGGCGTCGACCGCGTTACAGTTCAAAACTTAAGGCTCCTGGGAGTAGATAAAGAAGATAATTTGTTGGTCGTAGAAGGAGCAGTTCCAGGGCCGAACGGCGGATACCTCATCATCACGAAAGCAAAAAAGCCGCCAAGAGAGCGAAGAGGATTCGCGGGTTCGGCCACGGTCGATCCGTTGAAGGCAGCGAAGCGCGCGGCGAAGAAGGGCTAGGTTTATGTGGGACGGGCACTCTTGCGAGCCTGCCCTGAGCAGTCGAAGGGTCCAAGCGGAGCAAAGCTCCGCCAAAAGATTTAGGTCAAAGGCCGCGGACGAAGTGTCCGCGCCACACGAGCAAAAGCAAGAGCAAAGCATATGGCAACCATCGACATTCACGATTTAACCGGAGCTAAGGTTGGCACGCTCGACCTCGCCGATGAAATCTTCGGCGCGGTCAACGAAGACCTGCTCTGGGAAGCGGTCAAGCACTACCGCGCCGGGCAGCGCGCCGGCACACACGCGACCAAGAACAAGAAACTAGTCTCAGGCGCCGGCAAAAAACTGTGGAAGCAAAAGGGCACAGGACGCGCCCGCGTAGGCTCGATCCGCTCGCCGTTGTGGCGGCACGGCGGTACTGTCCACGGACCGCAACCGCATTCGCATGCCTACACTTTTCCGCGCAAAAAGCTAATGGGCGCGTTGCGTTCCGCGCTGGCATCGAAGTTGTCCGACGGCAAGCTTATCGTCGTGAACACGTTCAAGATGGACGAGCCAAAATCGAAAGCCTTCCGCGTCGCACTCAACGCGTTAAAAGTTGACGGCACCGCGTTGATCGTAGAAGTTCAACAGCACGAGAATCGCAATCTTGAATTAAGCTCGCGCAATCTCGCTGGAGTAGAACTGATCGCAGGAAATGAAGTTCATCCGTATCATCTGCTTCGCTACGACCGTGCAATCTTTTCGCAGCCGGCGATTGAAAAGCTGCAGCTGTCGTTGAAGAATACTCTGTCAAAGCGTCAAAAAGAAGCCGCTGAGGGCGAAGGCGAGAAGCAGGAAACAAAGAAGGCCGCGCGCTCTCCTCGCAAGCGCGTGAAGCATGAAAATGCGGCGGAGGTCGCCTGATGAAATCCGCATATCAGATTCTTCGCCGTCCGGTGATCACGGAAAAAGGTCTCGCAGTCAAAGAAAACCAGAACACGTTGGTTTTCCAGGTAGCGCCGAAAGCGACCAAGACCGAGATCAAAGAGGCAGTACAGGGAATTTTTAAAGTGAAAGTCCGTTCGGTGCGCACCGCGAACTTCCCCGGCAAAGAGCGCCGCCGAGGAAAATTCGCAGGATACCGTCCCGACTGGAAGAAGGCCTACGTGCGATTGCGAGCTGGAGAAAAAATGCCGGAGTACGCGCAAAATTTGTAAGCAGACCGCTTCTAGCTTCTAGCTTCTGGCTTCTAGCTAACAATGCGGAAGCCAGGACGATTTAGCCAGAAGCTAAAAGCCAAGAGCCAAGAGCCAAAAGCTAAAGAGCAGATTTTTATGGCAATAAAAACTTACCGACCACGAACTCAAACGCTGCGTTACCGGACAACGATCGTTAACGACGACATTACGTCCACCACGCCGCACAAAGCATTGCTCGAGCCCAAGCGCCGCACCGGCGGACGCCGCAACAGTGGCGACACCACCATGTGGCATCACGGTGGCGGCCACAAGCGCCAGCTCCGCATCATCGATTTCAAGCGCGACAAAATCGGTATCCCAGCGACCGTAGCTACAATTGAATACGATCCGAACCGGTCGGCCCGCATTGCGCTACTCAATTATGCGGATGGCGACAAGCGTTACATCCTTCAGCCCGAAGGCCTGAAAGTCGGACAAAAAATCATAAGCGGTCCCGAGGCCGACATTCTGGTCGGCAACGCACTTCAGCTGAAAAATATTCCTCCGGGCACAACAATTCACAACATCGAATTGAAGCCGGGCAAGGGCGCGCAAATGGTGCGCTCCGCCGGAGGATCGGCGCAGTTGGTTGCGAAGGAAGGCGAATACGCATTGGTGAAGCTTCCCTCCGGCGAGACGCGCAAGGTTGCGCAGGATTGCATGGCGACTATCGGACAGGTCGGCAATCTCGATCACGAAAACATCACCATCGGCAAAGCGGGACGTAATCGCTGGCTGGGATGGCGTCCAGTCAATCGCGGAGTGTCGATGAATCCTGTTGACCACCCGCACGGCGGCGGCGAAGGAAAAACTTCCGGCGGACGGCATCCAGTAACGCCGTGGGGACAGCCGACGCGCGGATACAAGACGCGCAACAACAAGCGCACGGATGCGTTCATCGTTAGTCGTAGAGCGAAGAAATAGAAGGCCGTCGTTGATCGTTGGCAAGAGCAGATTCCTGACCGTTAAAGCGGTTCGGAATGACAAAGTTTTAAAGGTTTTAAGCTAAGAGCTAGGAGCTAACAGCTAGAAGCTGTCTTTATGGCACGTTCAACAAAAAAAGGACCGTTCATCGACGCTTATCTGCAAACGCGGGTCGAAGGCATGAATGCGCGCAATGAAAAGAAAGTGCTGCGGACGTGGTCGCGGCGCTCGACCATCATCCCCGAGATGGTGGGACACACCATCGCGGTGCACAATGGCAAGAAATTTATTCCCGTATACATCACCGAGAATCTGGTCGGCCACAAACTGGGAGAATTCAGCTTCACCCGCCAGTTCAAAGGACACTCGATGCGAGCGGCGACGGAAACCGCAGCCAGGCCAGCCGGAATTCCCGGCGGACCGGGAGCATCGCCAGCAGGACCGGCGACGCCGAAGGCTTAACACCGCTACTGGCTTCTAGCTCCTAGCTAGCAGCCAGAAGCTAGAAGCGATTTAATTATGGAATTTCGAGCCCAAGCCCGTTACATGCGCGTCACGCCGCAGAAGGCGCGTCTCGTCCTTGACCTTATCAAAGGACGGCGCGTCGAAGATGCGCTCAACACGCTCGTCTTCACCAAGAAGCGCGTCGCGGCAACGATTGAGAAGTTGCTGCGTTCGGCGCTCGAGAATGCGAACTATCTCAGCGCGGAAAAAAACATCGATGTGGATGTGGACAAGCTCTACGTTAAATCCGCAATTGCCAATGATGGTCCCAGGATGAAGCGGATTCGTCCCGCGCCGATGGGCCGCGCTTTCAGATATGTTCGGCGCATCTCACACATCGAACTGGTACTCGCCGAAAAAGGACGCACCGACCACGATGGACTGGCGACAGTAGTTGGTGAAGAATCCGTAGCTGCGCCACGAACCACAACGCGAAAGAAAAGTAGCGCGACCAAAAATACCCGCGCCAGGGCGAAGGGCAAAGCTGCCTCCGGCAAAAGCAAAGCTAAACACAAGACCGACAAAAAGAAGACGGCGGCAAAGTAGCAGGAGAAAAAATAAAACATGGGACAGAAAGTACATCCATATGGATTCCGCCTCGGCTACACCAAGCCGTGGAAGTCGCGCTGGTTTGTCGAACGCGATTACGACAAGCTGTTGCTCGAAGACATCAAGCTGAAGAACGAGCTCAAAGACAAGCTCAAGTCAGCGGGAGTCAGCTCCATCGAGGTCGAGCGTCCGGGTAACAAACTGAGGGTGATCATTAAGACCGCACGTCCCGGAATCATCATCGGACGCAAAGGCGCCGAGATCGACAAGCTGAAAGTGGATGTCCAGAAGCGTACCGGCCGCGAGGTCTACATGGATATCCAGGAAGTGCACAAGCCGGAACTCGATGCGCAACTGGTCTCGGAAGCCATCGCGCTGCAACTCGAAAAGCGCGTAGGATTCCGTCGCGCCATGCGCAAGTCGGTGGATTCCGCGCTGCGCTTCGGATGCAAAGGCATCAAAGTTCGCGTCAGCGGACGCTTGAACGGAAATGAAATCGCCCGCTCGGAATGGTATTTGCAAGGACGCTTACCGCTGCACACGCTGCGCGCGGACATTGACTATGGCTTCACCGAAGCGCGCACGACATACGGCGTAATCGGCGTAAAAGTTTGGGTCTACAAAGGCGAAATTTTGCCGGCAGCAAAGAAGCGTGACACATTGCAACCAGTAGGTGCATTTTAGATTTGCGTAGAGACGCGGCATGCCGCGCCTGCTTGAAAAGGTTTTGCTGAGAGCTAAAAGCTGATAGCTGAAAGCAGATTTTATGTTAATGCCAAAAAAAGTTAAGTACCGCAAGCAGCAGCGCGGACGCATGTGCGGCAAAGCCTGGCGGGGCAGCGAGTTGTCCTTCGGCGATTTTGGACTCAAAGTCCTCGAGCCGGGATGGATCACCGACCGTCAAATCGAAGCCAGCCGCGTCGCCATGACTCGCTTCGTAAAGCGTGGCGGCAAAATCTGGATCCGTTTATTTCCAGATAAGCCGGTAACCAAGAAGCCCGCCGAAACCCGTATGGGTAAAGGCAAAGGCGCGCCCGATCATTGGGTGGCAGTAGTGAAGCCCGGCAAGATTTTGTTCGAAATGGAAGGCGTGTCGCTGGCCGATGCGACAGAAGCTATGCGCCTGGCGTCGCACAAACTGCCGCTAAGAACAAGTTTCGTAAAGCGGCAAACGCTGGTCCATTAAAAATAAAATTGTCATTCCGAGCGCAGCGAGAACCTGCTGTACCGAGAACTAAATGAAAACGGATAAAGTACGAAATTTTACCGACGAGGAACTCCGCAATCAGGAGCATGAGCTCAACGATCAGCTCTTCAAGCTCAAGTTCCAGCTCAACATGGGACAGACCGAGAGCCTGAAAAAGATTCGCGGTATGCGCAAAGACATTGCGCGGGTAAAGACAATTGCGCGGGAACGCGAATTGTCCGCCACTGGCACCGAAGGCAACGTCACGACAGCAGTTCCGCCGAAAGCCGTGGCAGCAAAGAAGAAGGCGACAAGAACCGTCGCAACAAAAGCAAAAGCGAAGCGGAAAACGGAGAAGAAGTAAATGGCAGAAACACAAACCAATCCGAACACCCCGGTCGCAGCCGCCGGACGCCGCAAAGAAGTTGTCGGCGAAGTGGTTTCGAACCGAATGCATAAGACCATCGTCGTCGAAGTCGTCCGCAAGAAATCGCATGCATTTTACGGCCGCGTAGTTTCGAAAGCTAAAAAGTTTTACGCGCATGACGAAAAGAACGAAGCTCACATTGGCGACGTGGTCCGGCTAGAAGAGACGCGTCCGCTATCGAAGTTAAAGCGCTGGCGATTGAAGCAGATTGTGCGCAAGACCGCATTGGTACCGGAAGTGCCTGCTACCGTCACTGAAGTCGCGTCGTAAGAGCGCTCATTTAGGGAGATTTAATTATGGCCATAATGATGAGAACCATGCTCGAGGTTGCCGACAATTCCGGCGCGCGCAAGCTTCAGGTAATTCTGCCGCTGGGCGGTTCCACAGGCCTGCGCGCAGGCCTGGGCGATGTGGTTACGGCCAGCGTGAAAGAAGCCTCTCCCGACGGGCAAGCTAAAAAAGGCACGGTCGTAAAAGCTGTGATTGTTCGCACCAGAAAAGAATATCGGCGCCGCGATGGCACATACATTCGCTTCGACCAAAATGCAGGCGTGCTGATCAACGAAACCGGAGAGCCGGTCGGCACCCGCGTCTTCGGTCCAGTAGCAAGAGAACTGCGCGAAAAAAAGTTTTTAAAAATAGTCTCGTTGGCGCCAGAAGTTATTTAAGTTCTTGACGTCATCCTGAGCGCAGCGAAGGATCTGGCGGGCAGCGCCAAGGTTGGAAGTGGGAATAGGGACCAAATGAAAACAGTAGTCAGAAAACACATTCGAGTCGACATCCGGCACAACGATACCGTCCGCGTCATCACCGGACGCGACAAAGGCAAAGAAGGCCGCGTCCTGCGCGTTTTCCCCGATGACGCAAAAATTCTCGTGGAACACGTCATGCTGGTGAAGAAGCATGTGCGTCCGAATCCGCAGCGCAACATCAAAGGTGGAATCGCCGAGCAGGAGAGCCGAATTTCGATTTCGAATGTTCAGTTGGTTTGTCCGAGTTGCGGGCCAGTTCGCGTAGGCCGAGAGGTTCGCGGAGATCAGAAAGTCCGCGTCTGCAAAAAATGCGGCACGACGCTGGAAGGCAAGAAGACAAGATAGCCTTTAGCTTTTGGCTCTTAGCTTTTAGCCAAAAGCAAAGCGCGACAGAACAGACGCACATTTTAAAAATGGTTCAAGCCAAGAGCTAAAGGCCAAGAGCAAAACAATGGCAAAAGAAAAAACAGATAAAGCCAAGGGCGCCGACAAGCAGGAAAAAACTCCTGCCGCTCCCGCGCATCACAGCGCGAAGGAAACGCCGCGCCTGAAAGAACGCTTCGACAAAGAAGTTGCGCCCACGCTCATGAAGGAACTTGAGCGCAAGAATCCCATGGCGGTGCCGCATCTGCACAAAATCGTCGTCAACATGGGAGTTGGAGAAGCCACCCAGAACGCAAAGATTCTCGATCCGGCCATGAACGAACTCGGGCAAATCACCGGACAGAAGCCTGTGCTCACGCGAGCCAAGAAATCCATCGCAGCCTTCAAGGTTCGTGAAGGACAAGCCATAGGTGCGATGGTGACTCTGCGCGGCGATCGTATGTACGAATTTTTTGATCGCTTGGTAAGCGTGGTGCTGCCCCGCGTTCGCGACTTCAAAGGAGTCTCGACGAAATCGTTTGATGGACGCGGCAACTACACGCTTGGCCTCCGCGATCAGTTAATTTTTCCGGAGATCGATTATTCGAGAGTGGACAAGCAAAAAGGAATGAACGTCACTATTGTGACTACGGCTGGCAGTGACGACGAAGCCAGAGCGTTGCTGAAACACTTAGGAATGCCGTTCCGGGCATGAACCATACTAAGAAAAGGAATCAATGACTACAGCTAAAAGAGTTAAAGACGCGAAGATCGAAAAGAAATTCGAGGACGCGCGTACCAACAAAAAAGACACGCCGAAATTTTCTACCCGCCGGCATAATCGCTGCAAGGTGTGCGGACGACCACGGGCGTACCTTCGAAAATTTGGATTGTGTCGATTATGTTTCCGCGGCCTTGCACTAAAGGGTGAAATTCCCGGCGTTTCAAAATCGTCCTGGTAAGAGATCGTGTGGCGCGGACACTCTTGTTCGCCGTTTTTGAAGTTATATATAAGCGGCCGCTGAATACCGGCGGCTGAGGAGAAGCACAGAATGAGGTTGACCGATCCGGTCGCAGACATGCTCACGCGCATTCGCAATGCGATAAGCGCGCGACACCAAAAAGTAGATATTCCTGCTTCCAAGCTGAAGCTGGAGATTGCCCGCATCCTGAAAGAAGAAGGATACGTCGCCAATTTCAAAGCTACCGAAGAAGACGGCCACAAAGTGATTCGCGTGTACTTGAAATACGGTAATAATAATGAAGCCGCGATCTCGAACGTCGAGCGCGTCTCTCGTCCAGGATGCCGTGTCTACGTGCGCCGCACCGAAATTCCGCGAGTTCTCGGCGGCATGGGCATCAACATTCTCACCACGCCGCAAGGCGTCATGACCGGACGCCAGGCCCGGAAGCAAGGTCTAGGCGGCGAGTTGCTGTGCGAAGTGTGGTAGAAAAGAGCGCTTCTGGCTTCTAGCTGCTAGCTAGGGCCAAGCGATTCAAGTGTTGCGTTTTAGCTAGAAGCTAGGAGCCAGAAGCTAACAGCTAAAAGCCAAGAGCTAAAGGCCGATCTTATGTCACGAATAGGCAGAAAACCGATTCCGCTCCCAAAGGGTGTGACGGTAAAAATCGAAGGCAACACGGTTGCCGTTCAGGGGCCAAAAGGCAAGCTGGATACATCCCTGCCCGAGGGAATTAAGATCGAGCAGCAAGACGGCCGCCTTATCGCTGTGCGGGAAAATGACTCGCAGGCCGCCGTCCACGGCCTTGCCCGCGCGCTGGTGAACAATGCCGTCGAAGGCGTGACGCGAGGTTGGACGCGCGATCTCGAAATCGTCGGCATCGGCTATCGCGCCGAAATGAAGGGCAAAGGCATGGTGGTATTTACTTTGGGATATTCGCATCCCATCGAATATCCGCTGCCTTCCGGAATCGACGCGACAGTAGACGCAAAGCAGACAAAATTGTCGGTCACCGGAATTGACCGCCAGAAAGTGGGACAGGTCGCCGCAGAAATGCGCAGCCTGCGTCCCCCAGATCCATACAAAAATAAAGGCGTCCGTTATTCGGGAGAACGCCTGAAGAAAAAAGTAGGCAAGACCGGAGCGAAGTAAACCTGTCGTCGGTCGTTGGCCAACCCCAATATGGCGCGGAAGTTTTTGACGTCATCCTGGGCAAAGCGAAGGATCTGGCGCGCAGCGGAACAGAACAGAGCAGGTTGTCGGGGCCGGTTAGTCAACGACCAAATGACGAACGACCAACGACGCAGTAGAACGACCAAGGACAAGATTTTATGCTGACCATCACATCGAAAAACACGAACCGGCGCCACGTACACGAGCGCATCCGCAAAAAGATTCTCGGCACCGCCGAGCGCCCGCGCCTGAACGTTTACCGTTCCCTGAATCACGTCTACGTCCAACTGATCGACGACACGCAGGGCACAACGCTGATCGCAGCCCACTCCGCCGAAGGCAAAAAAGGCGAAAGCAAAACCGGCGGCAATCTCGCCGCTGCCAAAGAAGTAGGCAAAGCCATCGCCGAGCGAGCGCAGGCCAAGGGGATCAAAGAAGTAGTATTCGATCGCGGCGGCTACATTTATCACGGACGCGTAAAGGCCTTGGCCGACGCCGCCCGTGAAGCAGGATTGAAGTTTTAAAATCAGCTACTGGCCTCTAGCTTCTGGCTTTTGCCGTAGCTAATAGCTAGAAGCTAGAAGCAAGGTACCGATGCCAACTATCATTAAGAAACTCGACGCGAACTCCTACCAACTCAAAGACCAGGTGGTCTCCATCAACCGCGTCACTAAAGTCGTCAAGGGCGGAAAGAACATGTCGTTCGCCGCGCTCGTCGTCGTGGGAGATCCCAGCGCCGCCGTCGTAGGATATGGCTCCGGAAAAGCCAAAGAAGTTCCGCAAGCGATTCGCAAAGGAATTGAGTCGGCCAAGAAGAATCTGATCAAGATCAATCTGACACAGACCAGCATTCCCCACCTCGTGCTCGGCCGTTACGGATCAGGCAAAGTCCTGCTCAAACCCGCGCCCGAAGGCACAGGCGTAATCGCCGGAGGCGCTGTCCGCGCCGTAATGACCTCGGCTGGAATCCAAAACGTTCTGACAAAATCCATCGGCACCACTAACCCGCATAACGTAATCAAAGCCACATTCGACGCTCTAAAGCACCTAAAGAGTCGCGCCGACGTGGCCGCTATGCGCGGCAAAACCGTCGAGGAGTTGAACTAATGGCCCGCGCCTTAGCCGTAAAACCAAAATCGAAATCCGGCGGGATGTTGCAACTGAAGTGGGTGCGTTCCGCCATCTGCGCTCCATTCCAACAGAAGCGAGTAGTAAAAGGATTGGGCTTCACCCGCCTGAACCAGGTAATCGAGCGCCCCGACAACCCGGCAATCCGCGGAATGGTAGCAAAAGTCCCGCACCTGGTAGAAATCGTCGAGCAATAAAAGTTCGCAGCACAGGCTCTTAGCTAGGAGCCAGAAGCTAGAAGCGATTTTATGAATCTTTCAAACATACGAGCCCCGAAAAAGGCCAACGAAAAAAAGAAGCGCGTGGGACGCGGCATGGGTTCCGGCATGGGCAAAACCTCCACCCGCGGACACAAAGGTCAGCGCTCCCGCAGCGGCTCCCGCATGATGCGCGGATTCGAAGGCGGCCAGATGCCGCTTCACCGCCGCATGCCAAAGCGCGGCTTCACCAACATTTTCCGCAAAGAATTCAACGTGGTGAATCTCGAAAAGCTCGTCGCCCTCGGCGAGACCACCATCACTCCCGACGTTCTTCGCAAAGCCGGCATCATCAGCACCAAGCATCCGGTAAAAATTCTCGGCGACGGAGAACTCACCACCGCCCTTACCATCCACGCGCACAAGTTTTCCAAGTCGGCGCAGGATAAAATAACCAAAGCAGGCGGTACTTTCGAGGTCTTGCAGTAATGCTCGAGAAATTCTCCAACATTTTCCGCATACCCGATTTGCGCAAGCGCATTCTATTCACGCTTGGCTTGCTCGCGGTCTATCGCCTCGGCGGCCACATCCCGACGCCCGGCGTCAATGCGGATAAGCTCCAGCAATACTTCGAGCAAAATCGCGGATCGTTCCTCGGCTTCGTTGACCTTTTCTCCGGCGGCCAACTCCGGCGTTTAACCATCTTCGCCCTCGGAATCATGCCGTACATCACGGCCTCGATCATCCTGCAATTGCTCACCGTGGTTTACGAGCCGCTCGCCAAGCTGCAAAAAGAAGGCGAACTCGGGCGCAAGAAAATCACTCAATGGACGCGCTACCTCACTGTAATCCTTAGCGCGGTCCAATCGCTCGGAATCGCTATCAGCCTGCAAAAAGGTGGAGACTTCGTCGTCAACCCCGGCATCGGCTTCATCGCCATGACCATGCTGACCCTGACCACCGGCAGCGCATTCATCATGTGGCTCGGCGAGCAAATCACCGAACGCGGCATCGGTAACGGCATGTCGCTCCTCATTTTCGCCGGCATCGTAGTCGGCCTCCCGCGCGGCATCGCCGATCTCTACGACAAAGCTAGCACCCAAGCCTGGGGACCGTTCACTCCCTTCGCCATCCTCATGCTCGTCGTAGTGATGATCGTGATCGTCGCCTTCATCGTTTACGTAGAGCGCAGCGAACGCCGTATTCCGGTGCAATATGCCAAGCGCGTGGTCGGACGAAAAGTCATGGGCGGACAGTCCACCCACCTTCCTCTGCGAGTCAACGCTGGCGGCGTGATGCCCGTGATCTTCGCGTCTTCGATCCTCACCATGCCGCAAATGCTGGGCGCGGGATTGAAAGACAATCGTTACTTCGGAGGAATGATCCACGCTCTGGGATGGGGAGAGCCGCTCTACACCTTACTTTACGCCGTCGGCATCATTTTCTTCGCGTACTTTTACGTTTCCATCGTTTTCAATCCCAACGAAGTTGCCGACAACATGCGCAAGTACGGCGGATTTATTCCCGGCATTCGTCCCGGCAAGCGCACCGCCGACAACATCAACGAAATCCTCACGCGTATCACGTTAGTGGGTGCGCTTTATCTGATCATCATTTCCTTCATCCCCGAATGGATGATCACCGGCATTCACCTCAACCATCTCCCGGGGGCGTTGGGTGCATTCTTCGAACGCCTTCCGACCTGGATGACCAACGGTTTAGGCGTGAGCTTTTATTTCGGCGGCACGTCGCTTCTGATCGTGGTAGGCGTCGCCATGGACACGGTAACGCAAGTCGAAGCGCAGCTGATCATGCGCCATTACGATGGCTTCACCCCGCGCAGCGGCAGAATCCGCGGCCGCCGTACCTGGTAACGCCCGCGTAGGGACAGCCGCCCTCGGCTGTCAGTCGAGCACAGCTCGACGAGGATGTCGAGCGAGATTGATACAGGCCGACAAGATCTTTAGTGGATTTAGAAATGGAGACAGCCCGGGGCGAGTTCGATGGCAGAAGAAGTCTTGCGCAACATCGGACCGATTGTTTTGCTGGGACCGCCGGGCGCGGGCAAAGGCACTCAGTCCAAGCGGCTTTCTGATCGCTATGGCATCCCGCAGATTTCTACGGGAGACCTGTTGCGGGAGAATGTTCAGCGACGCACTGATTTAGGAATTAGAGCCGAAGCCCAGATGTCCCGGGGAGAGTTAGTCCCCGACAATCTGGTTTGCGATATGGTCGCGTGGCGATTGCGCGATCAGGACTGTGAGCGGGGATTCATTCTCGATGGTTTCCCGCGCACCGCAATTCAGGCCGCATGGTTCGACGCGTTTTTGAAGCACCAGGTCCTTGAAAATCCGAAGCGTCATCTGTGCTCGCCGATTGTCGTGCGCTTTGATGTCGACTATAATAAGTTATCGCTCCGCCTTACTGGACGCCGTACGTGTCCTGCCTGCGGTCGCATTTATAACGTCCACCTTCAGCCGCCGCTGGTCGACGAAATTTGCGACGTTGATGGCTCGAAATTAATCATCCGGGATGATGACCGTTACGAAGTCATTCAGGAGCGTCTGGCAACCTACGAACGCCAGACTATGCCGGTGGCGGAGTATTACAAGAAACAGGGCCGGCTGATCTCAGTGAATGCCGATCGCCCGGTAGACGAAGTAACCACGCAGCTCTTTCAAGAAATCGAGAGCCATGCCAGCGCCCCAGCAAGCAGCGACTAGCAATATTTTTGCGGGGACGAAGTTTGTGCAGTGAGAGAGATTGTGTGGGGACGGGCACTCTTGCGAGCCTACCCTGAGCGAAGTCAAAGGGTCCAAGCGGAGCAAAGCTCCGCAGGATGTAGAACTTTTTGAAGAAAACTTAATTAAGTAACGGTGTCATCTCGACCGCAGCGAAGCGCAGTGGAGAGACCTGCTGCAAGAGCACTAAGGATAAATAGATTCAAACTCAGCAAGATGTAAGACAATGCTCTTAGCTAAGAGCCCAGAGCTAACAGCTAAAAGCTTCTTATGGCAATAGTCTGCAAATCCGCAGCCGAGATCGACAAGATGCGCCAAAGTGGACACATCGTCCGCGAGGTGTTGAATACCGTGCGCGCCATCGTCGCTCCCGGTGTCACCACCATGGATCTCGAACGCGTTGCCGAACAAAAGATCAAAGAACTCGGCGCAAAGCCTGCGTTCAAGGGATACTACGATTATCCCTGCGTGCTCTGCACTTCGGTGAACGAAGAAATCGTCCACGGCATTCCGTCCGAAAAACGGGAACTGAAAGCCGGAGATATAGTTTCGATAGATTGCGGCGTAGTACTCGACGGCTATTACGGAGACGCGGCAATAACGGTCCCCGTAGACGGTTCGCTGAAACCCGAACTGACAAAGCTGCTCGAAGTTACCGAAGCTTCGCTATATAAAGGGATAGAACAAGCCCGGGTTGGAAATGCGGTCGGCGATGTTGGGGCAGCAGTGCAGGAATACGTCGAAGCCAACGGATTCAGCGTAGTCCGCGAATTCGTGGGACACGGCATCGGCACAAAGTTGCACGAAGAGCCACAAGTCCCAAATTATGGAGCCAGAGGACACGGCCCAAGATTGCGCGAAGGCATGGTCCTCGCAATCGAGCCCATGGTAAATTTCGGCGAACCGGGCACGCGTGTCTTAGACGACAAATGGACCGCCGTAACCGCCGACGGAAGTTGCAGCGCCCACTTCGAGCACTGCGTAGCCGTGACCCGCGACGGCCCGATGATATTGACGCAATAAAGCTGTGAGCTCTTGGCCGTTAGCCGAATCCCTCGGGATTAAGCCAAGAGCCGAAAGCTAATAGCCAAGAGCCGAATTAAGGAGCTAATGAGTAAAGAAGACGCAATCGAAGTAATGGCGACGGTGATAGAACCGCTGCCTAACGCCATGTTCAAGGTAGAACTCGAAAACAAGCATCCGGTACTGGCGCACGTTTCCGGAAAAATGCGGAAGAATTTCATCCGCATTTTGCCCGGCGACAAAGTAGCCGTAGAACTTTCGCCCTACGACCTGAATCGCGGCCGAATCGTTTACCGCTACAAGTAGAGATTTTGGATTTTGATTATGTGGGGACGGGGCACTCTTGCCCGTCCAAGTCGAGCAAGCTCGACAGGCAGTTAGCCAACGACGCACCGCCAAGGACAGGTTTCATGAAAGTACGAGCATCCGTAAAAAAGATTTGCGACAAATGCAAGGTCATCCACCGCAAGGGTGTAGTCCGGGTGATCTGCGAAAATTCCAAACACAAGCAGCGTCAGGGATAACGAGGAAACTATGGCACGTATCGCAGGCGTCGATCTCCCCCGCAACAAGCACGTGGACATCGCGCTCACCTACATCTACGGCATCGGCAACCCGCGCTCGGCAAGCATTCTGAAACAGGCGAACGTCGAGCCGGGTAAAAAAGTTCAAGACCTCGGCGAAGACGAAGTGAACCGTATCCGCCAGGTCATCGAATCCGAAGGCATGGTCGAAGGCGACCTCCGCAAAGACATTACGATGAACATCAAGCGTCTCATCGAAATCGGCTCGTATCGTGGATACCGTCATCGCCGCAACCTGCCAGTTCGCGGACAACGCACTCACACCAACGCGCGCACCCGAAAAGGCCCGCGCAAGGGCACCGTAGCGCAGAAAAAGAAAGCAGCAGCAAAAACCTAATTCAGCTCTTGGCTTTTGGCTCTTGGCTTTAGCTAAGAGCTAAAGGCTAAAAGCCAAAGGCTAAGACTCATGGCAAAACCATTACCAGCAGCAGGCGCCCCGGGAACTCCGGAAAAAAAGGGCAAGAAGAAGACGTTCAAGAAGAAAGAGCGCAAGCATGTGACGCATGGTATCGCGCACATCCAAGCCTCTTTCAATAACACCATTGTGACCATCGCCGATCAATCCGGCAATGTCCTTTCGTGGAAGAGCTCCGGCTCGCTCGGCTTCCGCGGATCGCGCAAAGGCACACCATTCGCGGCCCAGCAGGCTGCTTCAAATGCCGCCAGCATGGCCCGCGATCACGGCGTCCGCAGCGTCGAAGTTCGAGTCAGCGGTCCCGGCTCCGGACGCGAATCCGCCATCCGCGCCCTGGCCGCCAGCGGCATAGAAGTTAGAAATATCAAAGACTCCACACCAATTCCGCACAATGGATGCCGTCCGCCAAAGCGCCGAAGAGTGTAAGAACCGTCGTTGGTTTTGGGCCCTTTGTCGTTGGCAAAAGCGAACGACTTGAGTCAAAGATGCGAATTTGTCGGGTTTGCCAGCGGCCCGCAGACATTGAGCGCTGCCGGTGGTTTAAAAGTTTTGGGTGGCGCATCGCTTCAGCGATGCAATAACAAGTAAGAATCAGACGCCTTTAGGCGCTGAGGAAAAGGTCGGAAAGCAGGAGGTTTTGCCAACGACCAAGGACGAACGACCAACGACCGCAATTCAGTCCGGGACGAAGGGTTGAAGCCATACCCGTAAACCGGACATCTAATAAAGGAGAACAAATTGGCACGATACACCGCACCAGTCTGTCGTCTTTGCCGCCGCGAGGGCATGAAGCTGTTCCTCAAGGGGCCAAAATGCTTTACCGACAAGTGTCCCGTCGAGAAGCGAAACTTCGCTCCCGGCCAGCACGGTAAAGACCGCAAAGCGAAAATCGTGGGATACGGCTTGCAACTGCGCGAGAAGCAGAAGACCAAGCGCATGTATTTCGCCCAGGAAGGCCAGTTCCGCAACTATTTCGAGAAGGCCGCCCGCACTCGTGGCGTCACCGGCGAGATTCTGTTGCAGCAACTTGAGCGCCGCCTCGACAACGTCGTCTATCGCATGGGCTTCGGAATTTCCCGTCGCCAGGCGCGACAGCTAGTTCGCCACGGCCACGTTCAGGTCGACGGACAGAAGGTAAACATTCCGTCCTATCAGGTCAGCGCCGGCGAAGAGATCGCGATCCGGGAAGGCAGCCGGAAACTGTCCATCCTCGAAATCTCAAAAGAATTCGCCAGCCATCAGAACTCAGTAAACTGGTTGGACATCAATCGCGACAACTACAGCGGCAGGGTAGTATCGCTGCCAAAACGCGAAGACATCAACCTGCCAGTAAATGAGCAGCTGATCGTAGAGTTGTATAGCAAATAAAAGGCGTCCTTAGTCGCAGGTCGTCGGTCGTTGGCAAAATCCAAAACCTTGGGCATTTGGCAATGACCAAGGACGAACGACCAGCGACGGTTACCGGTCCTTTACATTTCGAGCCAGCACAGCCTTCCCGGCGCCCGACCTGAACCGGACCACTCAGGGAGCCAGGACGAGCCACATGGCCGAAGGAGAATACAAATGTTGTGGAAGGGTTTTCAAAAACCAAAACGTCTCGCAGTTGACACTTCAACCTTAACCGATCGCTACGGAATCTTCTGGGCGCAGCCCTTCGAGCGCGGATTCGGTACCACCGTCGGCAACGCTCTTCGCCGCGTGCTGCTCTCTTCCATCGAAGGCGCCGCCGTCACTGCAATCAAGATCGAAGGCGTGATGCACGAATTCCAGTCCATACCCGGCGTTGTCGAGGATGCGACTGACATCATCCTTAATCTCAAGCAAGTTCCGTTCAAGTTGAGCGGAGACGCGCCCAAGGCGATCTATCTGCGCGCCGATCAGCCTGGCGTCGTAACTTCCGGCATGATCGAGGCGGATTCTGATGTCGAGGTTCTCGACAAGGACGTCTATGTTGCGACTGTCAGCGAAGGCGGCAAGCTTGACATGGAAATGCGCCTCAAGCGCGGGCGTGGATATGTCTCCGCCGACAAAAACTTTGAAGAAGATCTTGGCATTGGATTCATTCCCATCGACAGCGTTCATTCACCGGTGCGCAAGTGCAATTACACCGTCGAAGCCGCTCGTTTGGGACAGATCACCGACTACGACAAGTTGACGATCGAAGTCTGGACCAACGGTTCGATCCTGCCGGCAGATTCTATTGGTCTTGCGGCGAAGTTGCTGAAAGACCACATGAATATCTTCATCAACTTCGAAGAAGATATCGAGACTTCGAGCTCCAGCGAAGAGCGCAAGCCTGAGATCAAGAACGAAAATCTCAACCGTTCCGTCGAAGAGCTTGAGCTTTCCGTTCGCAGCTACAATTGCCTGAAGAACGCCAACATCCAGAGCATCGGAGAACTGGTTCAAAAGACCGAGGCCGAAATGTTGAAAACTAAAAATTTCGGGCGCAAGTCGCTGAACGAAATCAAAGAAATCCTTGGAACCATGGGCCTCAGCCTGGGGATGAAGATCGACGAACAGGGCAACGCCGTACCCGGCCCCACGTCGAATCAGATTCTTCCAGCATCGGCTTACGGAGACAGCGATCTGTAGGTTGTAGCTTGTGTGGGACGGGCACGCGTGCCCGTCCATTTCACGATAGTCTGCGGTGCTGCACGCGAGATCCCCGTTCGACTCGCTTACGCTCGCTCAGGGCAGGCTCTTTTGCCCCGCTGGTGAGAACGCGGGACTTCGGGACGACGGTTGTGAAGAATTTGGCATTTATAAATAGGGGTCAATCATGCGCCACAAAGTAGCCGGCTATAAACTTGGACGCAACACCAGCCATCGGCGATCGTTGCTGCGTAACCTCGTCACCTCCATTATTCTCGAGGAACGTATTGAGACTACCGTCCCCAAAGCGAAGGCCATGCGTCCCATCGTCGAAAAGATGGTCACGCTCGGCAAGCGCGGAGACCTTTCCGCCCGCCGCCAGGCCCTCGCTTATCTGATGACCAGCGCCGCCGTCGATAAACTGTTCGATACTGTCGGCCCGCGTTTTGGCGACCGCGAAGGCGGCTACACGCGCCTCATCCACACGGGATGGCAAAAGGGTGATGGCGCCGATAAAGCCATCCTCGAACTGCTGGGCAGCGAAAAGCTTCAGGAAGAAAAGCGCGAGAAGCGCGCCGAACTCCGTAACAAACGCGCCGAAGAAACGAAGCGCGCCATGGAAGAAGCCGAAGCCAAAGGTGGTGTTGAGCATCCCACCGACCACGCCGAGGGCGAAAACAAAACCACCGAGGAAAAAGAGAAGTAAATCTTCGTCGTATTTTATCGCATTCGAATCTTGCACCTGTCGGCGTCGGGAATCCGCGGAGATCTTCCGCCCCTTCGGGGCTAGCTCATTTCGTCGTATTCTCCTTTCACGCCCATGGCTTGCGCCATGGGCTTTAGTTCTTGCGCCGCTTCGCGGACTGATTTTCGACGGCAGTCCGTTTCCCGGCTCGATGGATTTTCTGTCGATCTTTGTTCATTGTTCATCCGATGCGGCATTTCCGCGCAGCATAAATGCCAGGCTTCTTCGTAGGGCCTGTACTTCGAACTTTCCTTATGCGGCGAAGGGATAAATTGCTACATTGCCGCAACCACGAACGTCTATGCCGGAAAAATGAACCAAATGTTTTTGGGAATGATGTACATCGGCGATAAAGTCAACATCCTGGCTGGTGTAGGTCTTCCGGCGCACGCCGCGAAGCTGGCATTCATAAGAACCCCGCCTGGTCCATAAATAGTGGATTTGACCTGCACCCGCAAGAACCTGCGTTTGTGTTCGACGATGAAGTCGTAGGCCAGGCTGTCGCCCCAGGGCTTGCTGACGGAAAATCCGTGCTCGGAGGCGCGCGCCATGAAGCGCAGTTCCGCCCATTCGCCCCGCTGCTTGTTCTGCGGAATGCTTGCGCCCGGTAATTTTCGCGTTTGTTTTGCAATGTCGTACCCCAATAAAAAACGCGGCCCAGAAAGGCCGCGCTTTCGAAAAATCACTATATTTCAAGGATAGCAGTTTGAAGGGGGTAAATGCGCCACGGGTGCCGCGTCTCTATTTATCGTGGTTACAGCGAGTTGGCAAGATGATGCACTTCCTATTCTATTGACAAGAAATCGGGACTTTAGCCCAAAAAGCTTACCGTCACATGTGACCGTATGGAAAACGGCCCCTATCTTATAGAATTCCGGTCGAAACGATATGTTTGAGCAGGCATTCAAGAACATTGACGAGGCCCTCCGGCGCGAAGCGGGATGCACCACGGAGCTTGATTACACCGAGCAGACTTCCTGGCTGCTGTTTCTGAAATATCTGGAAAACCTTGAAAATGAGCGGGCCGATATTGCCAAGCTGCATAGCAAGAAGTACACGCCTCTGCTCGACAAGCCTTATCAGTGGGAAAATTGGGCTGCGCCCAAAGACAAGAGACGGCAAGCTGGACCACAACAAGGCGCTCTCGGGGGATGACCTGCGAGACTTTGTAAACCAGAAATTATTTCCCTACCTGCATGGATTCAAGCAGAAGGCCAGCGGCCCGCAGACCATCGAATACAAAATCGGGGAAATTTTTGGCGAGATCAAGAACAAGATACAGAGCGGCTACAACCTGCGCGACATCATTGACCACATTGACGAGCTGAGCTTCGGCTCGCAGTCGCAGAAGCACGAGCTGTCGCATCTGTACGAAGCCAAAATCCGCAACATGGGCAACGCCGGGCGCAATGGCGGCGAATATTACACGCCGCGCCCGCTCATTCGCGCCATCGTGCAGGTGGTCAAACCAAAGATCGGCGACAGAATTTATGACGGGGCTGCCGGATCGTGCGGATTCTTGTGCGAGTCGTTTGCATATCTCAGCAAGAAGACGAACCTCACTACCAAAGATGTAGAGACACTTCAGAAGCGGACGTTCATCGGCAAGGAGAAGAAGTCGCTCGCTTATGTGATCGGAATCATGAACATGATTCTGCACGGCATTGAGGCGCCCAATGTGCTGCACGTCAACACGCTGACCGAAAACCTGAAAGACATTCAGGAAAAAGACCGGGTCGAGGTCATCATGGCGAATCCGCCATTCGGTGGGCAGGAGCGGAAGGAAGTGCAGCAGAATTTTCCCATACGCACCGGTGAGACTGCGTTTCTGTTTCTCCAGCACTTCATCCGGATGTTGAAGGCTGGCGGACGCGCCGGCGTGGTCATCAAAAATACGTTTCTGTCGAATACAGATAATGCGTCGGTCAAGCTTCGCGAAATGCTGCTGCGCGATTGCAGCCTGCATACTGTTCTGGATTGCCCCGGCGGCACGTTTCAGGGCGCGGGCGTGAAAACGGTGGTGCTATTTTTCGAGAAGGGCAAGGCAACGCGCAAAATCTGGTACTACCAGCTCGACCCCGGCCGTAATCTTGGCAAGACCAATCCGCTCAACGACGATGATCTCGCCGAGTTCGTGAAACTGCAAAAGACCTTCGCAGACTCGCCTAAAAGCTGGAGCGTGGACGCGGCGAAGATTGATAAGGCCACGTTCGATCTTTCAGTAAAGAATCCGAACGGTGGCGAGGAGGTCGCGCACCGCAGCCCGCAGGAAATCATAGATGAGATTGCGGCGCTGGATGCGGAGAGCGCGAAGGTGCTGGAGAGAATTAGGGCGTTGTTATGAGGAATGGATGGGAAATGAAGAGCCTGGGGTGTATGTCTGCCATTAATTACGGCTATACGGAGAGCGCGTCGAGCGAAGCAGTCGGCCCTAAATTTTTGCGGATAACTGATATTCGGGATGATCACGTTGATTGGGACCAAGTCCCCTTTTGCAAAATCCAGTCGGCTGACATTCCTAAGTACCGCTTGGCTGCGGGTGACATTGTCTTTGCCCGAACTGGCGCGACAACTGGCAAGAGTTTCTTGGTCGATGAGTCGCCCGACGCGGTTTTTGCTTCCTATCTGATACGCCTTCGATTGTTAATAAGCAGGTACTTCCGCAATTCGTTTCTTATTTTTTTCAAACCCAAATCTACTGGGACGCAATAAAGCACGGTTCAACCGGGAGTCACAGGGAGGGTTCAACGCGACCAAACTCGGTGCCCTTTCGATTCCAGTACCCACCTTCACAGAGCAGCGGCGGATCGTTGGCATTCTCGACGAAGCGTTTGAGGGCATCGCCACCGCCAAAACCAACGCCGAAAAGAACCTCCAAGGTGCCCGCACAATGTTCGAGAACTACCTACAATCGGTCTTTACCCAGGTGGTGAAGGGCTGCGTAGAGAAACAACTCGACGAAGTTTGTACTTTCAGTAGCGGAGGCACTCCGCCCAAAAACAACGCCAGTTATTGGACGGGCAAGATCCCTTGGGTCTCGGGCCGAGATATGAAATCAACCCGACTATCGGATTCTCTATTGCATATTTCTCAGTTTGCGGCCGATCGTTCCTCAACCCGCATGGCGCCGGTAGGGTCACTGCTGATTCTGGTTCGGGGAATGGGGCTGGCGCATGGTGCCCAAATCGCCGAGTTGGCGACTCCTTGTGCGTTCAACCAGGACATCAAGTGCATCGTTCCAAAAGCTGACCTGGTTCCTCGGTACCTTCTTTTCGCATTGCGGGACAAAATCAACTCCAGCGAAACCGTTTTGACCAATGCCGCTCATGGAACACTCAAGATAGATTCGGACAGGTTACAAAGCATACCGGTCCCTGTTCCTCCCCGGCAAGATCAGCAACGAATTGTGGCTAGAATCGATTCATTTGCCCAGCAAACTCAACGCCTCGGATTTGCCTATCAGCAGAAGCTCGCCGCATTGGAAACATTAGAAAAGTCATTGCTGCACCAAGTTTTTGCGGGCGAATTTCCTGCAAGCAGGGCGATTGTCGTTCCGTTTCCAATACAAATTCCGAAGATCAGCACGACCGATTTGCACGCGGGTATTCTCGCGATGGCTTGTGAATTCCACGAGCAGAACGGAAAACTGCGCTCCTTTGGACATGTGAAAGCCGAAAAGATCGCCCATATGGTCGAAGCGTCGTTGGGGATTGAACTAGGCCGCTCGCCCGTGAAAGATGCCGCCGGTCCAAATGACTTCCCACATCTCAAGAAAGTAGAACATCGTGCCAGGAAAACGAACTGCTTCGATTTCAAAAGCATTAATGGGGCTCATACGAGTCGAGAAGCTTAACGGCTTTCAACAATTGATCGATAAGACTTGCGCTGCCTTGGGTGAAAAACGATCTGAGGTTGCGCAACTGATTGAGTGGATGCTTCCTATGCCAACGCAACACGCGAAATAGTGGCAACTGTTTTTGCAGCTTGGAAGAACCTTTTGTGGACGGGAAGGAACCGAGCGACGAGCAAATCGTGTATGAAGCTCGGGAAAACTGGCATCCCGACAAGCTAAAAATAGAGCGCCATAAGTTCTTTAAAGTAGTCAATCGTTAAGGGGACAAGGAAGGGTGCCCCAGGGAAATGGGAAAAAGGTTCAAGCAAGAGTAACTAGGTGAATGAAGCTGAGACCAGACCCGAGCACATTGATCCCGCGCTAAAGGCGGCGGGATGGGGCGTGGTGGACGGCAGCCGCATGCGTCGTGCGACATCCCATCACTCTTGGTCGCATCGAAGGCCGCATTTCTGGAGATGTCCGACGCGCCAATCCTCTCTTCGCCGATTACGTTCTCGAATACCGCAACACCCCGCTCGCCGTGGTCGAGGCCAAAGCATGGAACGAAGAACTTACTGAAGGGTTAGCGCAAGCGAAGAACTACGCAGAAAAAATCGCCGTCCGCTACACCTACTGCACCAACGGACAGGGAATTTACGGCTGCGACATCGAGACCGGCAAAGAGGGCGTAGTTCCGGTTTATCCCTCGCCCGATGAACTTTGGAACCTGACATTCGCTATGCAGAATGCATGGCGTGATCGCTTTGCGGCGGTGCCTTATCCCGACAAAAGCGGCAGTTGGAGCCATTCGCTTCTACCAGGAAATTTCGGTCAATCGAGTGCTTGAAGCAATTGTGAGTGGCCGCGATCGCTTGCTGCTAACGCTTGCGACCGGCACAGGAAAGACTTCCATTGCGTTTCAGATTGCATGGAAGCTGTTCAATGCCCGCTGGAACCTAAACGATTGGAAAAAAGAGGGCGCGCCGACGCGTCGTCCGCGCATTTTGTTTCTTGCCGACCGCAATAATCTCGCGGACCAGGCTTATAACGATTTTGCAGGGTTTAACGCCTTCGCCGAAGATGCGATGGCACGGATCAGGCCTGATGACATCCGCAAGAGAGGGAGAGTCCCCAAGAATGCGAACGTGTTCTTCACAATTTTTCAGACTTTCATGAGCGGGCCGGAAAAAGACGGCAAGCCGTCTTCTTATTTCGGCGAGTACTCCCCCGACTTCTTCGACTTCATTGTTATTGACGAGTGCCATCGCGGCGGGGCAAACGACGAGAGCAACTGGCGCGACATCATGGAGTATTTCAAGCCTGCCGTTCAACTGGGCTTGACGGCCACTCCCAAGCGGCAGGAAAACAGCGATACGTATCGCTATTTCGGCGAGCCGTTGTTCGTGTATTCACTGCGCGAGGGCATCAACGACGGCTACCTCACGCCTTTCCGGGTAAAGCAAATCGCTACCACGCTGGATGAGTACGTCTACACATCGGACGATCTTGTGGTGGATGGTGACATCGAAGCCGGCAGGCGATACGTGGAAGAGGACTTCAACCGCGTGATTCAAATCGATGCGCGGGAAGCGCATCGGGTAAAGCTATTCATGGAGCAGATCAATCAGGATGAAAAGACTCTTGTATTCTGCGCCACGCAGGGCCATGCGCTGGCGGTGCGCGACTACGTAAACCAGATCAAGATCAATCCCGATTCCAACTATTGCCAGCGCGTTACAGCTAACGATGGCGAAACGGGCAATAAACATTTGCGAGATTTCCAGGACAATGAACGGACGATCCCGACAATTCTGACCACGTCGCAGAAGCTTTCAACGGGAGTGGACGCAAAGAATGTCCGCAATATCGTCCTGATGCGGCCGATCAATAACATCATTGAGTTCAAGCAGATCATTGGCCGTGGCACTCGCATCTACGACGGCAAGGACTACTTCACCATTTATGACTTCGTGCGGGCCTCGGAGCGTTTCAACGATCCGGAATGGGATGGGCCTCCGCAAGCGCCAGAACCGTGCACGAAGTGCAACGCTTATCCTTGCGAATGTGAGAAAACCGCGCCGCGCCCATGTGCTGATTGCGGGCAGCGTCCGTGTGAATGTCCGCAAGAAGCTTGCGAAGTGTGCGGGCAGCTTCCGTGCCGATGCGCTCGCAGGGTCACGGTGAAACTGGCCGACGGAAAAGAAAGAGCAATCCAGCATATGGTGGCGACGGCATTCTTCAATCCTAACGGAGGTGTGCTTTCGGCAGCGCAGTTCATGGAGGCGCTATTTGGCGAATTGCCGAAATTCTTTAAAGATGAAGCTGAGCTAAGGGAGTTGTGGAGCGTGCCGGATACACGCAAGAAATTGCTGGAGGGATTGGCGGAAAAAGGCTTTGGGCACGATCAGCTCGCGGAGATGCAGAAGATTATTAATGCGGAGAAGAGCGATTTGTTCGATGTGCTGGCATATGTCGCTTATGCGTTCCCGACGCTGACTAGAGAAGAACGCGCGGCGCGGGCGAAATTGGCGATTCCTTCAAAGTTCAACAACAAGCAGCAGGCATTTCTCGAATTTGTGCTGGCGCACTACGTCAGCATGGGGGTCGAGGAGTTGGACCAAGAGAAATTGACTCCGTTACTCCGGTTAAAGTACTCGAATTCGATACCGGATGCCATCGCCGATCTGGGACGTCCCGAGGAGATCAATAAAGTCTTCGTCGGGTTCCAGAAGTATCTTTATCAGTCTGAAAATCAAGGGTGACAAAGGCGGCGGACAGGAGTGTCCGCCCCACACGAACGTAAGCGGACGAGTGTCCGCCCTACACGGACGTAAGCGGACAGAGGAGTGTCGGCCTGCACGCTGCGGGGGATGGCCGATTACTGACGGGGGTTACCGTTCGGCGCTGAAAGCGTTGCCTTCCGTTGCTGGGTCTGATAACTTTTTATAGTCCACTAGAGCTATTTCTGGCTGCTGAGGCCTATATTTCCCGCCCAGATGTGACGTACGATTGAAGATAACGCCCGCTTAAGGAGAAGTTGATTTGTCATCCAAGAATCCCTATCTTTTTACCTCAGAATCCGTAACTGAAGGACATCCTGATAAGATCGCCGACCAGATTTCGGACGCGATTTTAGACGCGTGCCTGACCGACGATCCGATGTCGCGCGTAGCATGCGAGACGCTTACCGCGACCGGCCTGGTAGTAATCGCCGGCGAAATTACGACGAAAGCTTACGTCGATTTTCAATCGCTGGTGCGGGGGATGATTTCGTCCATCGGCTACAACAACGCGCTCTACGGATTCGATTCCAATACGTGCGCGGTGATTTCGAGCATCAACAAACAATCCGGCGACATCGCCATGGGCGTGGATACGGGAGGCGCGGGCGATCAGGGAATGATGTTTGGATATGCGACGGATGAAAATGAAGAGCTGATGCCGACGCCGATTTTGCTGGCGCATAAGTTGGCGATGAAGTTGTCGGAGGTGAGGAAGCATGGGAAGTTGCCGTATTTGCGTCCGGATGGGAAGTCGCAGGTTACGGTTGAGTACGACAAGAATCACAAGCCGGTGCGGGTGGATGCGGTGGTGATTTCGACGCAGCACTCGGAGACGGTTACGAACGATGAGTTGCGCGCGGATATTTTGAAGCATGTGATTCAGGCTACCGTTCCGACACATTTGCTGGATGCGGACACGAAATATCACATTAATCCCACGGGGCGGTTTGTGATTGGCGGACCGATGGGCGATACGGGACTGACCGGGCGCAAGATTATTGTGGACAGCTATGGCGGGATGGGGCGGCATGGCGGCGGGGCGTTTAGCGGGAAAGATCCGACGAAGGTCGACCGGTCGGCGGCTTACATGGCGCGGCATATTGCGAAGAACATTGTCGCGGCGGGATTGGCGGAGCGCTGCGAGGTGCAGTTGGCGTATGCGATTGGCGTGGCTGATCCGGTGAGCGTTTTGGTCGAGACTTTTGGGACATGCAAGGTCGATCCGGAAATTCTTCCGGACTTGATTCGGGCGAATTTTAAGCTGACTCCTAAGGGGATTATTGAGTCGTTGAATTTGCGGCGTCCGATTTATTGTAAGACGGCGGCGTACGGGCATTTTGGACGGACGGATCCGGATTTCACGTGGGAAGCTACGGATAAGGCGTCGAAGCTCGCGAGCGCTGCGGGAGTGCGGGAGACGGTGGGCGCGGGCCGGAAATAAATCCCGGAAGTAAAATCCCCACCCAAGCGGAGCTTGGAGGGGGCACCCGATCCGATCAGATTTGCAAAGCCATCATCATCATAAAGATTTCTAAATCACAGGAGACGCATGTCAACTACGCCTACGCAAGTGCAGTGCGATATCAAGAATATTGAGTTTGCCGATCTCGGCAAGAAGCGGATTGACTGGGCTAATCAGTCGATGAAAGTGCTGCAAATTCTGCGCAAGGAATTTATTAAGAATCAGCCGTTGAAGGGTATGCGGGTTTCGGCCTGCCTGCACGTGACTGCGGAGACGGCAAACCTGGCGATTGCGTTACGAGACGGCGGGGCTGACGTGGTGCTGTGCGCGTCGAATCCGCTTTCTACGCAGGATGATGTCGCCGCCAGCCTGGTGCGCGACCATGGTATTCCAGTATTCGCCATCAAGGGCGAAGACAATGACACTTACTACAGTCATATTCTGGCGGCGATTGATCACAAGCCGAACATCACGATGGACGACGGGGCCGATCTCGTCACCATTTTGCACACCAAACGGCAGGACGCGCTTGCGGATGTGATCGGCGGCACCGAAGAAACTACCACCGGGGTCATTCGGTTGCGCGCGATGGCGAAAGAGGGCGTGCTGCGCTTTCCGATTGTTGCGGTCAACGATGCGGATACGAAGCACTTATTCGACAATCGTTACGGAACTGGGCAGTCAACAATTGACGGAATTATTCGCGCCACGAACTTTCTTTTGGCGGGATCGAAATTTGTTGTCGCCGGGTACGGGTGGTGCGGACGAGGACTTGCCAGCCGGGCTCGTGGATGCGGCGCGGAAGTGATTGTTACCGAAATCGATCCGACGAAGGCGCTGGAAGCGGTCATGGATGGATTCCGCGTGATGTCGATGAATGAAGCGGCGAAATTGGGTGACGTTTTTTGCACCGTTACCGGGAACAAGAGCGTCCTTACGAAAGATCACTTCGAATTGATGAAAGATGGCGCGATTATTTCGAACTCGGGACACTTCAATGTTGAAATCGATATTCCGGCGCTGGAAAAGATGTCGTCTTCGAAACGAACCACTCGCACATCCGTCGAAGAATATTCACTGCGTGATGGTCGCAAGATCAACCTGCTTGGCGAAGGCCGCTTGATCAACCTCGCCGCAGCCGAGGGGCATCCTCCGTCAGTAATGGATATGAGCTTTGCCGACCAGGCGCTTTCGGTCGAATATATGGTGAAGAATTATTCCACGCTGGAGAAGAAGGTCTATACCGTTCCGGTGGATCTCGATAAGCGGGTGGCGAAGCTGAAGCTGGAATCCATGGGAATCAAGATTGACCGCCTGACTCCGGAACAGGAAGAGTATCTGGCCGGCTGGAGCGAGGGGACGTAGGTTTATGTGGCGCGGGCACTCCTGTTCGCGAGAGTGTGAAGTTGAGAGGGGCGACGCAAGCCGCCCTTCTTCGTTTTTCGGGTCGATCTCGTAATAAATATCGTTGAGCAGCGACGGTGCTCACGGTATGCCTCCCACTCTTCGCAAAGGACGCGAAGAATGGGGCACCCGCATTCGTACCCTTCTGGTGTCTGGGCGCGTGATTTAATCAAGTCATGCGGCATCCCGAAGGGAGTTTCGTCGTACAACTTTTATTGCCCGAGGGCGAGCGCACAATCACGGCGCGGGCGGACGAGCACATCTGGGAAGCGGCTTTTGCGCAAGGCGTTCGGCTGCCGGCGCTGTGTCATCAAGGATGGTGCCTGACCTGCGCAGCCCATCTAGAAGGGCCTGGAGAAGTAGATCAGTCCGACTCGGCTACTTATTATCCTGAAGACCGCGCGGCGGGATTCGTGCTTTTGTGCACCGGCAAGGCGTTGTCGCCTCTCAAACTTCGCACGCACCAAGCCATCGCGATGCGCAAATACAGAAAAGAAAAAAAACTTCCGGCGCCATATTCATAGGCCGGTGGGAATGGTTTTTTCGCGGTCCGCTTGCTACGTCCGCAATTTCCTCTTTCGTCCACAAGCAACTGGCTTCGTGCACAGCTTCTCCACAACCGAAGACCTGATTTGTATTGCGCGCAAAACCGAACTCAAGCACAGTGCTGACAGTGCAGTTTGGAATGGCTTGCAGGAAAATGTTGAATGCGGCGATGGCTTAGGCGGTTCTTGAGGAGAACTGCCGCGAATTTTCCAGGTACGCTTCGGCGCGCCGGAAATTTTGGAGTTATGGTCTCCTCAGAGGGTCCTCCTCCACGGTCATGACTTTGCCATCGGATTCGCAATCAACCCGTCACGCTCTGGAAACGGAGCCTGGGAGGCGTGATGAATCTGAAACTGCGTTCTTAGGAACGTAGTTTTCGAAGCATGCGGCGTCGCATTGAACTGACGGTTTCAGCGGGACATTTCCAGGATACGGTTCGGGCGGCTGGCCCGAACCGTATTTATTTGCGCCAATAACCATATTCGCTTTTTGTTTGCCGAGCGAATATATTTTGAGTAGAGGCAAGCCGGCTGCCAACAAAATTTGATTTGATCTGCGTTTTCCGCAGGGATACCTGAAACGCACACGGTTTATGAGGATATGATCCGCTCACCTCATCTCGCTAAATCTTGCAACGTTTTCTCGCCAACTTAATTAGAGAATGAAAATGAGCACTGCGGAATACACTCTCGCGCATACGCTGCCGGCGAACATTGAGGCCGAACGGTCAATTTTAGGCGCGATCCTTCTCGACAACTTCTCTTATAACGAAGCGGCCGAGCATCTTCGTCCGGAAGATTTCTCGCTCGATTCGCATCGCCGCATTTACACCCGAATCATGGAATTGATGGAGTCCTCGCGTCCGGCGGACTTCATTACGCTGATCGAGGAACTGCGGCGAAGTAAAGAACTCGAAGCCATCGGCGACGTCGGCTACATCTCCGGTTTGATGGACGGCGTACCCGACCGCCCCAGCATCGAGCACTATATAAAGATAGTCCGCGACAAGGCTTTGCTTCGCGGACTCATTCATGCCGCGAATGCCGCCATCACCCGGGCGGCCGACCAGGGCGAACCTGCGGAAGAAATTCTCAACGACGCCGAAGCCGCGATTTTTCAGCTCTCCGAAAAGCGTATCGGCCGCGGCTTCATGGGTATTCAGGAAATTGTCAAAGAGTCGTTCGGCTCGGTTGACGCACTGCTTCAGCGCGGCCAGCGAATTACCGGACTGGCGACTCACTACACCGATCTCGACGAGATGACCAGCGGATTTCAAAAGTCGGATCTGATCATCATTGCGGCGCGGCCATCCATGGGAAAAACCGCATTTGCGATGAACATCGCGGAGAACACGGCCATCGAAGATCAAAAAGTGGTGGGAATGTTTTCGCTTGAAATGTCGCGCGAAGCTTTGCTGCTGCGCCTGCTGTGTTCGAAGGCAAAAGTGGATTCCCACAAAATGCGCACAGGCTCTCTGTGGCGCGAAGATATGACCAAAGTAGTCAGCGCCATGGAGCAGCTTGCGCAGGCTCCGATCTTTATTGACGACACGCCAGGAATTACGCTCAGCGAAATGCGCGCCAAATCACGGCGCTTGCAGCAATCTCAAGGCAAGCTCGACCTGATCATCGTCGACTATCTCCAACTGATGTCTGGCGGAGGGCGCCGCTACGAAAACCGCACTCAGGAAGTGTCGGCGATTTCCCGGGGACTTAAAGGTCTCGCCAAGGAATTAAAGGTTCCGGTCGTCGCGCTTTCGCAGTTAAGCCGCGCCCCCGAGAGTCGGGGAGGCGATCACCGTCCCCAACTCGCCGACCTTCGCGAATCGGGGTCGATCGAACAGGACGCCGACGTAGTGGCCTTCATCTTCCGCGAGGAAGTCTACAAACCTGACGAGCCTGAACTGGAGGGAGTCGCGGAAATTATCATTGCCAAACAGCGAAACGGCCCGACTGGGAGAATCAAGCTCGCGTTCCTGAAGAATTCAACCCGGTTCGAATCCATGGCTGATGGAATGGGGTCGGTCGAGGAGTGATTTTGGCGAGATTTCGGCGAAGTTGGGCCTGTGGAAAAGATTGTGGAAGGTTGGATCGGCCCATCTTGGCATGGACATTTTAGTTACCTTCCGACTAAGGACGGTTTGCAATATTGTTAACAAACGCCACATTTACATGCATTTAGGGATGATGGCAGATAAGTTTTCCTTAATGCCGAAACGGGCAAAAATTAGGGCAACCTCGGAGATTTGCACATTTCAGGGGGCAGGCTGCCCAATAAAGCTCTGAGTACTGGGCTGCGATGGCCAGTTCAATCCGGCCGAAGATTGCAACTGTTTCGCAAGGCTCTCGCGAATGGCGAAGGGGACCTGCTCGGTGCTACCCAGCCGGAATTCGACAAATCGCACGAACAAGAGCTTGAACTGGCGCTGGAAGTAAACTTCGTTCCACGGCACTAACAAAGGTGGGTGCTGGAGACGAAAAAAGAAAACCATGGAGAGGTATAGTCCCGTTGGATCGGCGCCAATGGTAAGGCAGTTATTGTAGCCAAGGCCGTGCCGCATTCGCGCGCTCTGCCATCCCCACTTCGAGCCCGTGAAAGTTTGAGTTGCCCGGAATCGCGTGGCGAGCAAGTCCCAACCGCTGAGCTTGGAGATGAAATAGGGAAGAACGAACCCGATCAAAACCAGGAGAACCGGAATAAAGATCGGGGGTGGTTGGTGGATAGTCATGGCGCAGACCATGATGGCTGGAGGCTGTCTGAGTTTCAAGCGGAAATTGTGAGAGAAATGTCCCTGAGAGCGAATCCTTACGGGCGGGGGCGGACCGCTATCTCTTGGGCTTTCGTATAGCAGAGACGTGACTTGCGTCTAACTTCTTGGTACACACCTATGCTTCAGCCTCATACACGCGGCAAGCCACGTCTCGGATCAAAGCCACACATCTGCCAATGACGGCATGACCGCAACGTTTGTAGTCGGTTCTGCGTCTAACGTGGGAGCGACATCGTTCAAGATATTGGTAGTGGCTCAGTTCGAGGCGCTGCACGCGAGAATCCCTCCCCCCGCTGATGAGAACGCGGGGCTTTCGGGATGACTTTAACCTTGAGAAATGCAAATTGAGCACTACAAGATATTGAAGCAAATAGCTTCCGTGGTCGGCAGAAGGTATACTCAGAGGTTTGCGGTTCCTGGAGGAAGTCTAATGACGGACTCGCGCGAAAGCGCTTTTTTAGTGCGATTGAAGGCCCATCGCCTGGCATCCATTTTCATGATTATGACCACCCTTGCGGTGGGTATTCTCATTGGGACAGTCATATCTTACGGAGTAAAGGGTCAAGAGAGTAACCGGAAATCGTCGGACGCGACGCCCCTGACCGTGCCTTCACCGCAGGTGCTTTCCAATGCGTTCTCACAGATTGCCAAACAGTTGGAGCCGAGCGTGGTGAACATAAACACCGAGGCGACGATTAAACAGAATATTCATCCCCGGCGGCGGGGCAATCCTGATGAGGACGATCAAGGCGGACAAGGGCAGAATCCGTTTGACGACTTTTTTGATCGCTTCTTTGGAGGCCAGGGAGGCAGCAGTGCGGGCAATGGCGGAGCGATCGAGCATTCGCTGGGTTCGGGAGTAATCGTCGATCCGAAAGGATACATTCTGACGAACCGGCACGTGGTCGAGAAGGCGGACAGGATCCGGGTGAAGTTGCAGGATGATCCTCCGGGGGTGCTGCACGATGCGAGAGTGATCGGTGAAGATCAGGAGACTGATTTAGCGGTGATCAAAATAAATGTTGACCGGGCTTTGCCGATAGCGAAACTTGGTAATTCGGAGAGCATGCAGGTGGGGGATTGGGTTTTGGCGGTTGGTAGTCCTTTTGGATTGCAGGAGACGGTCACGGCGGGTATTGTCTCGGCGAAGGGCCGCAACATTGTTCCCAACCGGCAGTTCCAATCGTTTATTCAGACGGATGCGGCGATCAATCCGGGAAACTCGGGTGGTCCTTTGGTGAATATGGCGGGCGAGGTGATTGGAATCAATACCGCTATTCTGACCGACACGAATGCTTATGCAGGCGTAGGTTTTGCTTTGCCCTCGAATACTATCGCTACGGTTTATAACCAGCTCATCGGGCCGGAACATAAGGTTTCTCGCGGTTCCATCGGAATCGAATTTAACGCGGAGGAGAATCCGGCGATCGCGCGGGTTTATGGCGTGCAATCTGGCGTGACGGTTTCGAGCGTTGTGCCTGGGAGTCCAGCGGAAAAAGCTGAATTGAAAGTTGGAGACACGATCACGACCGTCGATGGCCGACAGGTAAAAAACGGCGACGATCTGGTTGCCGATATTGCCAGCCGAAAACCGGGGACCAAAGTGACTCTCGGATTGATTCGCAACGGCAAGAAACAGGATGCGCCGGTGATTGTCGCAGATCGCTCGAAACTTTTCGCAGCACGCGGCGGGGAGGAAGATGAAAGCGGCGCGGAAGCCGCTCCGAAGGAAAGCCGGCTGGGAATTACGGTGCGCGGAATCACTTCCGAGATGGCTGACCGCCTGGACATCCCCGCAGGCAAGGGCGTGATTGTGCAGGACGTGAAGCCGGGTTCGTTTGCCGACGATACCGGGCTGAGCCGCGGAGATGTCATCCTCGAAATCAATAAACAGCCGGTGAATAGCGAGGATGACTTCAATCGCATTCAATCGAGCTTTAAAAGCGGGCAGGATATCGTCTTCCTGGTTCGCCAAAGAGGAGCCGGGCGTCAGGATGGAACGATCTTTTTGGCCGGGACACTTCCGTAATCAGGAAACACGGCGGTTGGGGCTAGTGCTGAGGCGGTTTTCATAGGATGATTGCGTAGGCGCCGCAGTGCGATTTGAGGTGAATGAGTGAGCGAACGCAGCATGTCGATCGGGATGAAAGCCGCGGCGATGACGCTATTGCTCGTGGGCATCGCCTCTGCGGCCTCGATCCAAACTGCGCCGGGGCATCACACATCCCATAAGCACCGGTCGCGCAAGCACGTCGCGAAATCTCACGGACAGCAGAAAATGGATGGCGCGCGCGCAGAGCAGATCCAGGAAGCTTTGATTCGCGAACATTATCTAAGTGGAGAAGCTTCTGGAGTGTGGGACGACGCTAGCCAGCACGCCATGCAGCGTTATCAGGCGTCGAACGGTTGGCAGACAAAGGTTGTGCCCGATTCGCGGGCATTAATTAAATTGGGGCTCGGTCCGGACAATGAGCATCTGCTAAATCCGGAGAGTGCAATGACCACCCCACCACAGTTGTCGCCCAGGGCTTCCGATTCTCTCGTGAATACCAGCCAACACAAGTAAAGTGCGACGTCTTTGAACGGAGCAGTTAGGACGGCCGCCTCGGCTGTCCATTTAGGCGGAGCTCAATCGTCTCCAACGTTGTACAAGGAACCGGACAGGCGTGGGAGGCTGTCCCTACGCGAGCAAAGGTAGCGGCTTGCCGTCGATGATTGCGCAGGGATTGCCTTCCACTAATGCATGCGCTACTGCGGGGTCGCAAATGTCGTCGAGGGCCTCGACTGCCGGGGACAACTGTGGTACCCGATTCTTTGTGTCGTGCGCATCGGTAGCGATTACATGTACGGCATCGTGTTTCAGAAGCCACTCCGCGGCACGCCAGGCACGCTCGCCCCAAAATCCGGTGATAGACGACGCCGTAATCTGTACGACGCAGCGCATTTCTACCCAACGCAAAACTCTTTCCATATCCTGCTGGAGGATGGGGTTCCGTTCAGGGTGAGTGATTATCGGGATGATACCCTTCGACTGCATCTGCGCCAGGGACTGGTCAATTTGTGCGGGGATGCTGTAGTTGCTGAATTCGACCAGCAGATAATTGGTGCCTTCAATGCAGTATCGCGAAGGCGCGACCATTAAGTCCTGGAAATTTTCGTAGGAGAGATGGAAATCGCAGCCCAGGCTGAAGCGCGGAAACCTGCCCACGCGTTGCCGCAAGGTGTCCAGCAGGCCGGATAAATATTCGCGGTCATAGTGATAACGGTCGTTGGCATGGGGCGTGGCAACGATGTGCTGAATGCCGTCGGCCAAGGCCATGCGGCACATTTCTTCAGCCGCTTCCCAGGATTTTGGGCCGTCGTCTACGTCAGGCAGGATGTGGCAATGAATGTCAATCAAGTTAGGAACTCGGCGGGTTCATCGAGAATTTAAGCAGATTTGCGGGGAAAAGGCACGGCTCGGTTGGCATTTGGAAAGAATGCCCGCAGCGCTCCGATCCTGTCGCAACGAGCCGCAAAGTTTTCCCTTGCAGCTCGTTGCGATGGAACGGAAGAAACGGCCGGAAAGCGGCGCAAATTACGGAGCCGGTTCTGACGTCAACTGATGGCCGACCACGGGAATGGTCAGCCACGGCGAGTACAGGACGGTTGAGCCAAGGGCACCGGTACTGACTGCGTTCGCGATGGTGGCGCATCCAGACGCCGCTGGACCTCCAGCGCATCCCCACCAATCTTCTTTGGCGTTGACGGTCGCGTTGCCGGTGACGACGGGCGTTCCCGCAAAGCCTGGAGCAGGCCCGAGATTATCGATGGCAATGCTATTTCGGCTGAAGTTGTTGAGAGTCGCGGTTATGTGAACGGCTACATCAGTGCTGATAGCGATATCTTCGGATTCGTCGTCGAATGTGTTCTCGGAGATAACGATTCCGCCGATATTACCGCCAGTCAGTAGCATAGCGATCCCGTCCCCTTGTCCAGGTGAAAGCCCCAAGTCCCCGTCGTAGCCATTGCGGGCAATATAATTTCCAACAATAGTTTCGTCCTGAAGAACTTCTGTTCCGGGAGCGTGCGTATGCATTGCCACTCCGGCTATGCCATTGCCGACGATTTCATTGTTAACAACTGCGTTGCCGTAGTTTTTCGTTGGACCGCCGGGCGAGAATATGCCAACGCCGGCGCCTCCTCCATTCCCGAAATCAGTTCCATTGTTGAAAATCTGGTTGTTGCTAACCGTGTTGTGATAGACGCCAAAGGGCGTGTGCGAAGGGATGGTAATACCGCAATCGTATATGTTGTTGCTAACCGTGTTGTAACGGATGGAGTTGTTGTAAGTTGGGCCGCTATCGTCGCTGAGCAAAATTCCGCCGGCATTGTTATCTACGGTGTTGAAGGCGACAACCGAGGAACTGACGTTAGTTAGATGTAGGCCCTCGCCGCAATCATCCTGCTCATTGCCTTCGAAGGGATAAACCGTCGTCAGATCAGGGCACACGGGACTGGTTGGAGATATTTGCAGCAGCTTGTCATTATCGATGACACGGTTGGCGCGAATGGTAACCGACGAAGCGCCGTTTACCAGGATGCCTTCGTAATTGGCGTTTTCGACCGTTAATCCCGCGATGACGACGTCGGTCACGATCGTGGTTCCATCGTTAATGTAAATGCCATTCGACTGGCCGGTGGCGTCGATGATAGTGCTGTAACGGCTGGAACCAATCAAAGACAGAGGTTTTGTGATTTTCACGAAGTCTTTGTAGGTTCCGGGTGCGACTTTGATGGTGTCATTGGGCGAGGCTGCGGCAACCGCGGCGGAAATGCTGCTGAAACAGCCCGACGTACCGCCCGGGTTGACGCACTGAGTTGCGGTTGCTGCGGATAACGGTATTCCGAACAGACCGACTAAAGAAATTGCTGTGGCGGTCCGGAGAGAAACCTGTCCGAGCTTTTGGGAGAAATACTTCATTTCGGAAAACATGGGAGTGTGTCCTTTTTTTGATTGAATCTCATTTTGAGCTTTACTTCGGACCGAAGCCTAAGGCGACGGACCCCATGCTGTCAACCGAAACCGACGGCCTTAATTCCGGCAAATCCGTTGTCAGTCGGGCATTCCCTACTATCCGAAAGATGGTTCCTACTCATTGCGGAAAAGCTGAGGGTGGGCCTTTGTTATGCTAAATTCAGTTTTGGGGCCTGTAGCTCAACGGTTAGAGCAGCAGACTCATAATCTGTTGGTTGTAGGTTCAAATCCTACCGGGCCCACCATATTATTCGATTGGATATCGAGCGCAGCCATTTCTGCGGAGGACACAGGAAAAATGTTTTGTGCCCGGCTGCGGCTCAAGAAACGAAGTGGGCAATCCCTGGGAGTGTCGGGGATACTACTAGCGGGAGTCATTGTCTTTGGCGCCGCCGCCCTTCAGAGTTGTGCCGCGCAGAAAATCACCGTCGAATATGACCAAGCTGCGGATTTCGGAAAATACAAGACCTTTGCCATTCGTGTAGGAGAGTTGAATATTCCGGCTCTAGACAATGACTTCATCAAGAAGAAGATCGAAGCCGATCTCGAACGGTGTCTGACGGCAAAGGGGTTAATCGAGACTTCTGGGCGCTCTGATCTGAACGTTGTATACCGGATGGGGGCGGCAAGTAAGACGGAGTCGGAGGCGTATCCAGCCGACTGGCGAGCGTCGGGCAGCGGCGAGGTTCGGGTTCCACCTACTGAAGGCACTCTAGTGATTGATCTGCGCGATCCCGCGACCCACTCGCTGGTGTGGCGCGGAATTGCAAGTGAAGATAAGAGCGATCCTGCGAAGATTCAGGGCAAACTGGACAAGATGGTCAAAAAGACGCTGGCAAAATACCCTTCTAAGACAAAATAACCTACACTTCGGTCGGTCCGTTCTCAGGACTTAAATGGCGTGCTGTAATTGTTGCCGACGACCAGGCAAAATCGCCGTACCAGAAGCTCGCGCCGAAAGCTAAAGCCTATACCGGATTCCCTGCCATCGCTGCGCGCCGTAGATTTATAGGGACCGAAAAGTACATCTCCCGGAGGCGTCACCAATATGAAAGCGACATTCACAACTTTCGCAGCACTGCTACTGGCGGCTAGTTTCGCCGTAGCTCAGGAAACGGATTCTCACAGCACCACCGCTCCAAGCAGCTCGACGAGCGATTCAATGTCGAGCCCGTCCAGTCAAACCGCTTCTCCAACCCCGGCACCGGACGCGGGTAACACGTCGGCGCAGGCGGCTCCATCGACACCAGCTTCGGCGGGTTCGTCGGCAAACGCTATTACCGGGTGTCTTTCCGGCTCGGCCATAACTGGGACCTTTACACTTACGGACCCGGCTGGCACGGTTTACAGTTTGACGGGCGATAATAACGATCTTCGAACCTTGGTAGGGACTCAGGTTCAGGTGACCGGACAGGCAATGGATGCCACCGCTAACGGATCGATGAACGGTGTAAGCGCGAACAGCGGAGCGAATGCGGCATCCACTAAATCATTCCACGTTACCGGGGCGACGAAAGTGGCCGACAACTGCGCCGCTGGCTCTAAGAGCGGCAGCGGTCCGGCGGCTGCGAACTACGGAGAAACAGTAATCATGGCCGCGCTTCAGGGCGCGGGCGGGGCTGGCGGCGGCGCGGGTGCAGGTGCAGGCGCAGGTTCGGCTGGCGGCGCGGGTTCAGCGGGGGCAGGTTCGGCTGGGACAGGGACCACGGGTTCAGCCTCTGGACAAACTGGAGCTTCGACGGGCACGACTGGCTCTGCGGGGACGAGTTCGACGGGTCAAGCGGGAGCTACTCCTGGAACCATGCCTGGGGAAACAACTCCTGGATCGATGCCTCCTTCTACTACTCCGGGAACCAGCACCACGCCAGACGGCGCGACTGCTGCTCCGACACCGGGAACGGCAAATCCGACTAATTCCGGAACTGCGGCTCCGACGCCTCAGACGGCAGCCCCGAATCCGGGATCTGCAACTCCGGAAACGACGCCGGGGTCGACTACTCCGGGAACCACAACTCCGGGCACGGTACCGGAAACTTCTCCGTCTAACCCTTCTTCCACTACCACGCCGCCTCAGCAACGCACCTAGTGAAGCGGTTTTGATCGAAAAGGGTTCGCTTAAATGCGGGCCCTTTTTTTTGTGAAGAATATTTTAGCCGGGCCTACGGACGAGGACGCACGCTTCGAAGTGTGCGATAATTTTTCTATTCCTTCGAGGAACTAATGCCCGAGCATAAGGTTTTTTGCGCAAAGCTTCATAAAGAGCTTCCTGGGTTGGACGAGCCACCGTTCGATACCGAGTTGGGCAATAAAATATACAACCAGGTATCGCGGGAGGCTTGGACCGGCTGGACTGAATTCTGCAAAATGCTGTTGAACGAATACCGCTTGAATCCCGCGCGGCGCGAAGATCAGGAAGTGATTGTGAAGCAAATGGAACAATACTTTTTCGGCGAAGGCGCGGCGCTGCCGGCCGAGTACGTCCCACCCGTCGAGAAATAAGAATTCCCAGGTTTTAATCCTTCTTAGCGGCGAGAGCATCCAAAGGCTCAAATTCCAGAAGGAGACTTTGTTATGTTTCGCAATATTCTGCTTGCTGTGCTTCTGACGGTGGCATTAGTTGGCCCGGCGGCGGCCCAAATACCTACTAAAGGGAATGTATTTTTCGGGTATTCCTATCTCGACGGTGATCTAAGTGGAACCCGGGTGAGTGTGAACGGATGGAACGGTTCGCTCGAAGGCAAGGTATTTCCGTTTGTGGGCATAGTTGCGGATTTGAGCGGATACTACGGTTCGCAGAACTTTCCCGTCCCCTGCGGGAGCTTTGGTACGGGCTGTGTCATCAGCGCGAAGGCCAACATGCACAGCGTAATATTTGGGCCTCGGGTCTCTGTCCCGATCGGTAAGTTCACTCCCTTTGGCGAAGCGTTGTTCGGGGTATCGCACATTAGCGGAAGTGTGATTGGCTTCTCGAATTCGAATACGTCATTTGCCGATGCGTTTGGCGGAGGCCTTGATTACCGCATCGTTCATGGATTGGGTTTTCGGGTGGAAGGAGATTTACTGGAAACGAAATTTTTTAGCAATACGCAACAGAATGTCCGCTTGTCCGTTGGATTGGTGCTGCATTTCTGAGCTTGAAAGAGAGCGGTTTTCAGCCGCTCCGTAACCCGAACTGAGAAGAATTAACGGCGCGGCTAAAGCCGCGCCCGTTCAAAGCGGTTGGCGCGCTCATCTCATGTATCCAAGTCGCGCCAGTTCGGGCCTACGCCTATCTCGACCAGCAGCGGAACGACTAGGGGATGGACTTTTTCCATCTCCTCGCGGACCAAAGAGCGAGTGATGTCGACTTCCGCTTCCGGCACTTCGAATACTAATTCGTCGTGGACCTGAAGTGTCATCCGCGACTTCATTTGACGATCCCGCAGTGCCTTGTCGATGCGGATCATGGCAATCTTGATCAGATCGGCGGCGGTGCCTTGCAGCGGGGTATTTACCGCGGTGCGCTCGGCGAATCCTCGAAGATTTGCGTTCTTGCTGTTGATGTCGGGGATGGGGCGAATCCTGCCGAATAATGTTTTCACTTTTTGCTCGCGGCGCGTTTCTTCGAGCGTGCGATCGATGAAATCGCGCACACCGCTGTATTTTTCGAAATAGGCGTTGATGAATTGCTTGGCCTCGCCCGGTTGGATTCCGAGTTTTTGGGATAGTCCAAATGCGGAAAGTCCGTAGACGATTCCGAAATTGACGACTTTGGCCTGGCGACGATGATCGGGAGTAATCATCAGCGGTGGAACTCCGAAGACCTGCGAGGCGGTGAGGGTGTGGATGTCGTCGCCGCGCCGATAGGCTTCGACCAGCAAAACATCTTTTGAAAAATGTGCGAGCAGACGAAGCTCAATCTGCGAATAGTCGGCGGCCAGCAAAACGTGGCCGGGTTCGGCGGTGAAAGCGGCGCGAATTTCGCGGCCCAGTTCGGTGCGGATCGGAATATTTTGCAGATTGGGATTTGCGGACGAAAGCCTTCCGGTTGCGGTGCCGGTTTGATCGAAAGTCGTATGTAGGCGTCCGGTCGCGGCGTCGAGCAGCGCGGGCAGAGCATCCACGTAGGTGGATTTTAGTTTCGAAAGCTGTCGGTATTCGAGAACCATCCGCGGCGCGTCGTGCGTGAGTGCCAATGCTTCGAGGACATCGACGGCGGTAGAAATCGTTTTGCCTTTTCCATATTTCACCGGCTTTGGCAAATTAAGCTTGTTGAACAGCACATCACCGAGCTGCTTCGGCGAATTCACGTTGAATTCCGATCCGCAGCATTCGTAAATTTCTTTGGCTTTGGCATCGATCTCCTGCTCCATCCGAGACGACATTTTGCCAAGTACGTTGAGATCGATTTTTACTCCCGCATGTTCCATTCGTGTAAGCACGGGAACCAGCGGCAAATCGATTTCGTCGTAGACGTTGAGCAGATTCGTCTCTTCGACTTCCTGCCGCAATGCCGTGACTAGCCGGCCGGCAACGTCGGCAGCTTCCGCAAGGGAACCGCTAAGCTTGAGATTGAAGCGGCGAAGAGCGATATCGGCGAGGCGATGCGACGAGTAAGTTGGATCGAGCAAGTACGAATAGAGCCGCGAATCATGACGCACGCCGCGCAGGTCTACGCCGTGTATTTCGAGAACATGAGATGCCGCCTTGAAATCATGCACCGCTTTCGGAAGATCAGGATCAGCCAACGCTAATTTGAGACGTGACATGGCATCGCCTGCGACGGTCATAGAAATTCCGGGACCGGCAGAAACGGCTATCGTCAGCGGCTTTGGCGCAGGGGACGCAGCGTCGGTCAGCGGCAACATTGCTTCTACGGGGTCGCGGTCGGGATCCTCCACGGTGGTTGTTTCCGATTCCGTTTCCAGAGCGATGGCGAGACTTCCACCGTGTGCGACCGCGCGCAAAACATTTTCCACGTCGCCGGCGGATTGCGCTTCGGTGTAATTGCCCTGCGTCACTTCAACGACCGGCAGCAATTCCTTTAGCAGAGAGGTAAATTCGAGTTCGGTGAATAGAGCGCGCAAAGTTTCGAGATCGGGGTCGCCGGCGTGCATTGCGTTCACGTCGAAATCGATAGGAACATTGCAATCGATGGTGACGAGCTGTTTGCTGAGCAGAATATTGTCGCGATTATTCTGAAGCGATTCGCGATAGGTTTTCTTTTCGACTTCCGAAGCGCGATCGAGAGCCTGTTCGAGCGATCCGAAGCGCTTGATGATTTCTACCGAGCCTTTGTCGCCGATTCCGGGAGCGCCGGGAATATTATCGATCGAATCCCCGCGCAGGGCCATTACGTCGACGACCCGCTCGGGCGGGACGCCGAGGATTTCTTCGACCTTGGCGGCATCGCAAATCAAATTGTCTTTCGGTGGGTTGAGCACATGGACATGCTCGTTCACCAGTTGCAGCATGTCTTTGTCGCTGGAGACGACATAGACGGAATACTTCGCTTCCACGGCCTTGCAGGCGAGGGTGCCGATAACGTCGTCGGCCTCGTATCCACCCAATTCGAGGATCGGAATGCGGTAAGCCTCGAGCGCTCGCCGTATATACGGAACCTGCTGCACCAGGTCCGGCGGCATTTGCGTGCGATTGGCTTTGTATCCGTGGTACTGAATTTCCTGGAAGGTCTGCGTCTTTAAGTCGAACTTGCGCACGCTTTTCATGCCCTCGGCTTGCTGGTCGCGAAATGTGGGCGCGGCCACGTCGAAGACCGCGGCGAGATATTCGGGCGAGAAATCGTCGCGTAATTTTCGCAGCATGTTTACAAATACGTAAACAGCGGCGGTTGGCAATCCCGTCTTGGTGGACATACCACGCTGGCGGGCCATGGCGTGATAGGCGCGGAAGATGAACGACATGGCGTCCATCAGGAAGATGCGGCCCTGGCCGGTGTTGGAGGCTGGAACTGGACGCGGGGTTACAGCGTCCGAAGGAATCGAGTCTTTCTCGGACGTTGCTGGCGAAGATCTAGCGCGGGGAGACAACAGTTAATTTTAACAGGAACGCAAAAACGCTTCTGGCTGCTAGCTTCTAGAAAAGGCGAATAAGAACGCTTCTAGCTGCTAGCTTCTAGCTAAAGCCGAGAAAGCATCAAGGCGAGCGGGCTAAGAACCTAATAGAGGCTAGAAGCCAGAAGCTAGGAGCCGCTTTTTGCGGGCTTGCCGTATTCGGAGTTGTAGTGAAGTTTGATTTCGCCGCAGACGCTTTGCTCCGGCGAATAGACGACACAACTGTCGAAGGGGCGCGAGTAGACATGCAGCGTTATGGCGCGCTGATTAAATTCGCGCGGATTTAGAACGCGGTGCACTGGCTCTTTAGGATCCACGGCGCAGGGTTGCGTAGAGTTCATTTCGACTGTGTTCGAAGGGTCAAGATGGCAGCGGCCTTTCTCCAAATCCTGCGAAACCAGGCGATAATTTTCTACCAGCAAGCGGCCGACTGGAGCGGCCATCCAGCAATTTTGTCCGCGATGGTTGTGGACTGAACTGGCTTGGCCCACTTCCCAGCAGATCGCCACTAATTCATACAACGGAGTCTTATCGACCAGATTGCGGGTGTAGTGCTGACGATCCCATATGAGGTAAGGGGCAAGTGTGTCGGGGGCTACGGGGTTCTGTTGTAGGAAACTTAAAATCTGATCGATGGCGTCGAAAGCCGACTCGGGGAATTTTCGTAATTCAGAGACGAAATTGTCGATCGAAAGCTGCCTGGTTACAGCGTGAGTGGCCATGTTTCACCCCGCACTCTAGTATAACGCGAGGGCTGCGGGTGAAGCAGATCCTTCGTGGCCTTGCGGCCACTCAAGGATGACGTCAGAAAAACATCTACTCGATGAACATGCAATCGCCGTAGGAATAGAAGCGGTATTTCTGAGTGACCGCATGATGGTAAGCGGCTAATACTTGCTCGCGTCCCGCGAACGCGCTGACTAACATCAGCAGCGAAGATTTGGGTAAATGAAAGTTGGTCAGCACGGCGTCGACTATCCGAAATTTATATCCGGGATAAATAAAAATGTCTGCGTCTCCGTGACCAGCTTTAACCTCTCCGTCTGGAGATAGACTTGCTGCATATTCCAAGGTTCGAACTGTGGTGGTTCCGACGGCGACGATCCGCCTCTTCGCAGCTTTCGCGACCTTGATTTTTTCGGCTGCTTCCGGCGAGATGCAATAAGTCTCGCGATGCAGCTTATGTTCTTCGACGCGCTCGGTTCGCACGGGTTGAAAAGTACCCAAGCCTACATGGAGGGTGATCTCGGCGGTCTCAATTCCACGGACTTTTATTTGATCGAGAATCTCGGGTGTGAAATGGAGGCCTGCGGTGGGCGCCGCGATCGACCCTCGCTCGCGGGCGTACACGGTCTGGTAGCGTTCTTTGTCGGCGGGCTCGTCGTCGCGGCTGATGTAAGGGGGTAAAGGAATGTGCCCTATACGGTCGATTAATCCAAGAAAATCTTGTACCGCCTCGAAGCGCACGATTCGCTCTCCGAATTGCGAGCGGCCAATAATCTCGGCTCGCAATTCGTCGGTATCCCCGAAGCAGAGAACATCGCCGAGGCGAATTTTGCGTCCAGGTTTGACGAGGCATTGCCATTCATTAGGATCGAGCGAAGTTTGGAGGATGAGCAACACTTCAACATTTGAGCCTCCCTGGGGAGTCTGTTTCTTGCCATAGAGACGCGCCGAAAACACGCGAGTGTTATTAAAAACGAGAAGATCATCCGAACGCAGCAAGCGTGGAAAATCAGGAAAGCACACGTCTTTCAGTGCTTGAGACGCGCGATGCAGATGCAAAAGACGTGAGTCTGCGCGTGCGGCCAACGGTTGTTGCGCTATGAGTTCGGCAGGTAACCGGTAATCGAAATCGGAGACGAGCACGGGTGGCAATTATAAAGTCATTAAAGCTGACGGAGCGGCGACGGGCTACGCCTAAGGTGTATTCCAATTAAATTGTCGGCCAAGGCTGATTAGCGTTGTTTCGGCGCGCTAGGATGCTGTAGTATACCCGCAAATCGCAATTTCCCCGCAGTTCACCGACTAATGCCAAGCCAGGCCCACTACCGGAAGCAGATCGTGCAGTTCGGGCAGATGATGCACCAGCGCGGCTATGTGGCGGCGATGGATGGCAATCTCTCGGTGCGGCTGGATGAGCACAGAATCCTTTCGACTCCTACGTCGATATGCAAGGGCATGATGCGTCCCTCGGACCTTGTCATCGTTGATGTCAATGGAAAGCAAATTTCAGGACGTAATAAAGTTTCCAGTGAAATTGGAATGCACTTGCTCATTTACAAACTTCGCCCTGACGTGCGCGGCATTGTTCATGCGCATCCGCGAACCGCAACCGGTTTTGCGGCGGCGGGGATGCCATTGAACAAGCCGCTGGTTTGCGAAGTAGTAATTGGATTGGGATCGATTCCACTGGCAAAATACGGCACGCCGGGAACGCCGGAACTGGCGGAAGCGCTGGAGCCGCTCATTCCCGACTATGACGCTATTTTAATGTCGAATCATGGGGTGGTCACCTATGGCACCGATCTGCATCATGCCTATATGAAGATGGAAACGGTGGAACACTTCGCCCAGATCGCTTTGATTACCCATATGCTGGGTTGCCAGCAACCGCTTGGCGACGTGGAATTAGAAAAACTGATGTCGGCGCGCGCGAAATATCAGGGATCCACTTCGTCCGCGCCCATGCCATTGGCGGCCATGGTGCACGACGGTAGTAAACCTGGGAATGGATATGCTCACCGCATTGAAGGAAAGGTGCGAGCCAAGGTGGCTTCTAGCCGTGGCGGGAATGGACGGCGGGATTTGCCGCTGTCTTAAGGTCGGAGGAGTTTCAGCCCATTCCTAATTCATTCGCCGATTCCAAGGGACTGCCGCAACGCCTGCAAATAACGGCCGAGCAATCTCCGCAGGTCAATGGGTCCGCAACTTGAACGCCGCAACGGGGACAGTACAAGTCCACTGCGAGTATGTCCGGAATTTCCGGGTCTGGCATGAAAGCCAAAAATAGCATACTGGCGCGCCTATAAGAGTAGATTGATTAAGGTCATTGAAGGTCGAACCCTCGCATTCCCCGCACCGGCCTAATAATCTAGAACATGCGATAGGATTTGAGCATCAAAGGCTTTTGCCTTGGACTCGGCTATTTCTAAATGGAGGAAACACATGGAACCCTGGAAGCGAGCATTGTTAGTCGGATCGGCAGGAGCGGCAGCATTCATGTTTATAAAGGGGAATCGGTCGGCTGGGCTGATTTTAGCGGGAGTGGGGCTGGCGACGCTGGCATCCGAATATCCCGAGAAATTCGCGGAGATACGCGAGAATTTGCCCGAATACATCGAACGTGGAACAACCTACCTGGACGTGGTGACTCGCGTTGGAGAGCGGCTGGCGGGCGTTGCCGAGGGCCGCGGTTCGGACTTACTGGAAGCACTGTTTAGCCGGTAACGGCTATTCGATACCTAGTTGCTTTCTGGCGTCAGGACTCAGTCGTTCCGGGGTCCAAGGCGGCGTCCAGATCACATTTACGGTGACGTTGCGCACGCCGGGAAGCTGCTCCACGCGCGCCTTTACCTGAGCGCTAATGTTGACGTGTTCCGGGCACCCCTGGGCGGTGAGTGTCATGTCAACGGCCACATCTTGTTGGGCGTCGCTGTCTGCGACCGGCTCAAAACGTATTTCGTAGATGAGACCGAGGTCCACGATGTTAACGGGAATCTCCGGATCATAAACTTGCTTCAACGCGCTTAGAATTTCGTCCTGCGTAATTGCCATAGGATTGCTTTCAATTTGTAACGTGACTTTATATTAACGTATAGCGCATTTTAGCGGACGCCACATGAGCAAGAACATACAGATCATGCTGCTGATCACGGCTCTCGCGGTGGGCGGCCGGATCGGGTATATCTTTTACCAGCGGCATCAGGACAATCTGCGCGCAGCAAACAAGCCGTCGCCCCCGCCTCTGAATCCCGACTACTATGTAACTCCCAAAAAGATCTATGCCTACGATTTGAAATCGGCGAAGCAACAGCTCACGCAGCAGCCGGTCTGGGTCAAAGTTGGCTACGGGGTTACCTACTACCCATATAATTCGGCGCGCCACGTCGATTTTTCGCATGAAGCTGGCCTGCTGCTTCCATTAGAGCGAATTGAGATTAAGGACGTGATCACGGCTACAGCGCCGAAATCATCGGAACAAAAGCAGGTGATGGCGATATTTGGCAAAGAGGGCAAGTCTTATGCGTTCCCGGTCGGCGCTGCGCAGGGCGACGACTATCATTTTTACGCCAGTGACATGTTATTTATCGAAGACCCCCACGCGCTGTACGCGCATTGGCCTGCCGATGTGTGGCAAGCAATCGACGAGCATGAAGTAAAACCTGGGATGAACGAACTGCAAGCGAACTTTGCGGTAGGAATGGGGGTGCCGGAATCTGGCGGCGACGACGCTCAGAAAACGGTCGACTATGCGAATGGCGGAAAGCCGCTGAGCGTCACCTTCAGCAACGGCAAGGCAACACAGATTAAAAACGGGGCAGGACCGTAGTCAAGTGCTGGAGGTCGGCCCCAGGCGCGACGTGACAAAAGAATGACAAGCGCGCGCTGGACAACGCTGTTCCTCTGCGATAGCCTTCTTTTTACTAAATTGGAGGGATTATGCGGGTTTGGATAATTGTGTTGTGCGTTTTGATCGTGGTAGGAATTGGCGTACGGCTGGCCTTCGCCGGTCCCGTGCCTGACGTGGGAACCACTGCTCCCGATTTTTCGCTTCCGTCAGAGAGTGGGGCTCCGGTCACCCTGAAAGATTATCGTTCGAAGTGGGTGGTCCTTTATTTCTATCCCAAGGACTTCACTACGGGATGCACGATTGAAGCGCACAATTTTCAGCGCGATCAGGATCAATACGCCAAGAAAAATGCGGTCGTGATCGGCGTGAGCGTAGACAGCGCCGATTCGCACAAGCAATTCTGTGCCAAAGAAGGGTTGAACTTTAAGCTGCTGGCGGATACCGATCACAAGGTCTCAACCGAATACGGCTCGGTGATGAACTTTGGCGTAACCCAAGTCGCGGCCCGTCACACTTTCATCATTGACCCGGACGGCAAAATAGCCAAGTCGTATACCAGCGTTGACCCGAACAAACATAGCGAAGAAGTGCTGGCAGCTCTTGATGAGCTGGAGAAGAAATAGTCGCCTGATTGTTGGGGCACAAAATAACCCGCGACTATCGCGGGTTTATTTTTTAGGGAGCTGCGGCGATATTCAGGCGGCTTTCTGTTGCTCGACGTCTTTCTCTTTGACTTTCAATTCTATTTTCTCGCTTTGAATGTCGAGCCTGAGCCGGTTATAGATGCTCATGTAAATATTTGAAACCCACACCAGAGCGAAAAGCGCGAGGAAATAGCCCCGCCAATCCGGATAAAGCAATTTAAAGCGCGTGAGGATCAGGAAGAAGAGCGCCACGTAGTGGCTAAAGCAATACTCGCAGGTGAAGAGATAAAAAAACTTCCTCTCGAAAACGCTTCGCGCATCTTTGCAGCGTCCCTGACAATATTCACGGGGCTCACGGAAGACCTCTTCATGGGTGATCGTCCACGCAATGGACGCGACCGGTATCGCCAGCACAAAGAGCCATGCGATTTGTAGGCTGAGCGGCATAATGGTACAAGCATCTAGCGACGGTCCATCGGCTGTCCCACTGAGCTTAACTCAGTCATGGATTAGGACACGAACAAAATAGCCGAGCCAGGCTTGGCTGGACAGCCGGGGGCGGCTGTCCCTACGTGATTCTTCTCTTGGATGCAACTCAGGTGGTTCGCGCTAAGTTCTATGAATACAGAATGTTGTATACTCAGCGCGTTTCGCCGCATTCCGTCAAAAGCGAGGTATCAATGACTTTGAGAGTGCTTATTCTCCTGATCGCCACAGCGACTTGCAGTTTTGGACAGGCGCAACCGGCTCCTCCGGCTACGCCACTGGGAATACCGTCCGTTATCGTCTCCCCCGAAGTTGCGGCTGACGATCACGTCACGTTTCGGTTCCGGGGACCGAACGACAAAGAAGTCCAACTGTCAGTGGAAGGATCGAAGCCGGCGCCGATGCAGCAGGACGACCAGGGAGTATGGAGCATCACCATTGGCCCGCTTGATCCGGATTTTTATGGATATTCCTTCATCGCTGACGGCGTGCCTTTGATTGATCCGTCGAATTGGATGATGAAACCGAATTTCCTGTTTAAGCAGAGCGAGGTCCATGTCCCCGGCCCGCCTTCGCTGCCGTGGGAGGTCAATGACATCCCGCATGGAGAGATTCATCACCATTTCTATAGATCAGGAGTGGTGGGCGATGAGCGCGACTATTTCGTCTATACGCCGCCAGCGTATAACCCGCGCGCAAAAGCCAAGTATCCCGTTCTCTACCTGCTGCACGGTTTCAGCGACGACGCCAGCGGATGGAGCGCGGTTGGGCGTGCCAATGTAATCCTTGATAACTTGATCGCGCAGGGGAAAGCCAAACCGATGCTGGTGGTGATGCCGTTGGGTTATGGCGCGCCGGAAATTCTTAAGAAGGGATTTGCGGGGTTTGACGACACCGTCTTACGCGACCGAAATTTTGAGAAATTTCGTGAGGCGCTGCTGACCGAAGTGATTCCGCAAGTAGAGAGAGAATACCGGGTCTCCACTGATCGCAATGATCGAGCCATAGGCGGCCTTTCCATGGGAGGGTCGGAGTCGCTGCTCACAGGCCTAAACAATCTGGATAAATTTGCGTGGATCGGCGCCTTCAGTTCAGGTGGTCTGCCGGCGGATTTTGCCGCGGATTTCCCATCGCTCAATGCGAGCGCAAATACCAGACTTCACTTGCTGTGGGTTGCTTGCGGAACCGACGATGGGTTAATAGGTCTTAACCGCAATTTTCGGGATTGGCTCAAATCCAAGGATATAAACCATGTGGATATCGAGACTGCGGGCGCGCATACGTGGATGGTTTGGCGGCGTAACCTATCGAATTTCGCGCCACTCCTGTTCCGTTGATGCCTGCCCAGCCATCGATTTTGGAGCTATAATCGGCGCAATGGAGGGGTTTATGAAACTCCTAAGCGTATTTTTGCTTTTGCTGGGATCGGTTTCATTGTGTTTCGCCGCGAGCGATTCCCGTTCAGACGACTCGACGCGACATTCGGCATCGCCCTTGATCTTCCAAGGATATGACTACGACACGCGTCAGCTAAGGTTGGCGGACGGCGAATCGGGCAAGCCCGTGATTTGCTACAAGATTCGCAGCTATCACGTGATTCGTGAAGGGCAAGACTCGGATGTGACACGGCCGGATGGATATTCCACTTGCGAATTGGGGACGCAGTTTGCGGTAAAAAAAGCTACGGCGCCAGCGAAACTGATTTCGCACTGAATTCAGTGGGAATTTCGGTTCAATTCCTGCACTTGATCGCCATTCGCGATTAGCGCTGTGCTAACCATGTCGACGAAGAGGCCGTGGCCTGCGACTCCAGGAATGTTTTGCAGCTCCCGGGCTAATTTTTGGGGATCGGGGATTTGTTGAAAGGCACAATCCAAAATATGGTGCCCTTCGTCGGTGACATATGGACCGCCTGCTTTCAATTGGCGAATTTTGACGGTCGCCCCAAGTTCAGAAATTTTCTTTCCCACCAGCGCTTGAGCGAAAGCAATCACTTCGACGGGCAGCGGGAATTTGCCCAATACCTCGACACGTTTTGTGGCGTCGGCAACGATCACCAGCTTGCGCGCCGCGGAGGCGATTACTTTCTCTCGCAAGAGCGCGCCGCCGCCGCCTTTAATCAGGCATAGCCGCGGGTCAATTTCATCGGCCCCGTCGATTCCAATGTCGATTTCCTGATATTCGTCCAATGTGGTTAGAGGAATTCCGAGGCTTGCCGCGAGGACGCTGGTGGCAGCGGATGTCGGAATACCTTTAATTTTCAGGCCGGCGTTTACCCTTTCCGCCAGAAATTCGATAGCGTAAGAGGCAGTAGAGCCCGATCCGAGGCCAACGATGTCGCCTTCGCGCACGAACCGCACGCTGGCCCGGGCCGCAGTTTTTTTTCCGTCGTCGTTGCGCATGAGGATGGAATTATTTATGCGAATCTCTACAAGAGTGGAGCTTCATTCTGACGATATACGGTGTTTTCGGAATGCGTGAAGGATTATCGCACCGCTGATTCCAAAGCTGCCAACAGCTCCCAGCGCCATAAATTGCGCGGCCTGGGTGCTCAGCCGCATGTAATCGGCGAACAGGGCGCCCGAAGCAAATAAAATTCCTAAAAGGTTAAGCCATACCGGGGGATGCACAACGTCATTGCCGGCGCGGTTGTGAAATCGAAGTTGTAGCAAAACAGCCACCAAGCCAATAGCTGCGACGACTACGATCGCCAGTGGACTAAAAAACGCCCGGCGATTCGTGTACAGAACGACCAGTGCCAGGACGCCGCAAAGCATGCCGGACGCGAAAACGGTTCGGCGGCGGGGATTGGGCCGGTACGTAGATACGGCTTCGGCGTTGGGATCGGCTTCCGGCAAGATGCCTCTGGCGACCCATTGTAGCCGCAATGGCGCCTCGGTTGCGAGTACTGCATGGAACTCGCAGGTCCGGTTTCTTTTTCGCTTCACGAAACGCTCAAACCCATTTAGCTTGATAATGTATAGCTTCAGGGCGGCTTGCCGTCGTGGGAAGATCCTATGCCAGAGAATACTTTCGACATCGTGAACAAACTTGATTTGCAGGAAGTGGCGAATGCCATGCAGCAGGCATTGAAAGAAATCCATACCCGGTTCGATTTGAAGGATTCAAAGTCGAATATCGAACTAGAAGGTAAGGACGCCATCGTGCTGCATTCGGTGGACGAATATAAATTGAAGGCGGTCAATGAAATATTTCAGCAGAAGCTGGTGAAACGCGGAGTTTCGCTCAAGGGCTTAACCTATGGGCCGGTGGAACCGGCGGCGGGAGCTATGGCTAAACAGAAAATCACCATGCAGCAGGGAATTCCAATTGAAAAAGCCAAAGAGATCGTAAAAATCATAAAGAATTCAAAAACGAAAGTGAACGCATCGATTCAGGGAGACCTGGTGCGGGTGAGCGGCAAAGATCGCGATTCTTTGCAGCAAGTGATTGCCCTGCTCAAGCAACAAGACTTAGGTCTTGATTTGCAGTTCACAAACTATCGCACCAATTAAAGAGACTGGATTCGCAAGTGCCGCATGCTGGCTCGAAAGAACGAATGAGCACACCCGCAGCCATTAACGGGAAAGAAATTTTCGAGATGCTTCGGGAAGACCTTTCTGCCATTGAACGCGAGTTCGGCAGAGATACGGTTTCGTCGGTGGAGGCAATCACCGAGATCGGCGAATATCTGCGTGGCGGCGGCGGCAAGCGGATTCGTCCCACTTTGCTTCTTCTTTCCGCGAAGCTGTTCGATTATCAGGGACGAGGCGCAGTGCGGTTGGGCGCAGTGGTCGAGATCATTCACACCGCTACGTTGGTGCACGACGACATTATCGATGAAGCCGAAATTCGCCGCGGCCGCCCCGCAGCCAACACCCAATGGGGAAACTCGAAGTGCGTGCTCGCGGGCGACTGGCTTTACATGCAGGCTTTCAAGGTGGCGCTGCAAGAGCGCAATTTCCGCATTCTCGACACCTTAATCGATCTGACTCAGCAGATGGTCGAGGGCGAGCTTCTGCAAATGGAGAAACTGGGGAAACTTATTTCTTTGGATGAATACTTCGAGCTTATTTTCCGCAAGACCGCGTGCTTGTTTTCCGTATGCATGAGAATGGGCGCGATTCTGGGTGGCGCGACGCCGGAGCAGGAAGAAAATCTTGCGCAGTATGGACGCGACCTCGGCATGGCCTTTCAGATTGTGGATGACGTGCTCGACCTGACTGCTTCCGAAGATGTTTTGGGAAAGCCCGTGGCGAGTGATTTGCGCGAGGGCAAAGTCACGATGGCGGTAATTCACGCACTGGAACGTTGCACGCAAGGGGAACGGAGTTTAATCGCCGGGGTAATCACAGATAGATCGGTCGACGGTATTACGCACGCCGCTGTGATCGAGATATTGAACCGGTACGGATCGCTTCAAGCTGCCACCGATTGCGCCGCGCGCTACGCGGAACTCGCGAGGAATGCCATCTGCAATTTTCCGGATACGGAAAACAAGCGAGCACTGCTGTGGGCGCCGGAATTCGTGATCGGCCGCGATAAATAAAAGAGGTCCTTCGCTGCGCTCAGGATGACAATTTTCGATTGATTCATGATGGTAATTCCGGGGTAATTTGTAGGGGCCTACGCTTTCGTAAATTCGACTAACGCTTCCAGCTTGGCTTTCGAAGACCCGGAATCAATGGACTGCGTCGCCATCGACATCCCACGCTGCAAATTCTCGGCCTTCCCAGCGACCACCAGCGCGGCGCTCGCATTTAATAAGACGACATCTCTTCTCGCGGATTTCTTGCCATTCAGAATGTCACGGATGATGTTCGCATTTTCCGCTGCGTCGCCACCGGAAATTTCCCTAATGTTGGCACGCTGTATTCCGAATTCTTCCGGCGTTACTTCATTGGTCCTGACGATCCCGTTACGCAACTCGGCGATGCGAGTGGGGCCGGTGATTGTGATCTCATCCAGTCCGTCAAGTCCGTGTACGACCATTGCACGCTGCAATCCCAGCATGCTCAGCGCCTCCGCAAGTTTCTCTACCAGCTCCAGCGAATAAACTCCGACGACTTGAGCCGAAGCGCCGGCGGGATTGGTGAGCGGACCCAAAAGATTGAACACGGTTCGAATTCGGAGTTCACGACGCGCGGTTTGAACGTGCTTCATCGCCGAATGCATGGCGGGGGCATACAGAAACGCCATCCCGGTTTGCGTCAGACACGCCTCAAGGCGGTCGGGAGGAAGATTAATATTTACCCCCAAAGCTTCCATTACATCGGCCGATCCGCATTTGGAAGTGAGGCTACGGTTGCCATGCTTGGCGATGCGGATGCCCGCTCCCGCAGCTACGAAAGCCGCTGCTGTCGAGATATTGAAGGTTCCGCTGGCATCCCCGCCGGTGCCGCAGGTATCGACCAGTCCGTCTCTGCCGGTGTCGCTCACGTCGACAGTCGATTGCTGACGAGTGAATGGAGAAATGGCTGCGGCGCGAATCGCCTCCGCGAATCCGACAATCTCTTCGACAGTTTCGCCTTTCATGTGCAAAGCGACCAGGAACCCGGCGATCTGCGCATCCGTACCATTTCCAGAGAGGATCTCTGCCATAACCGCGCGGGCATCATCGCGAGAAAGAGATTGCCGGTGATTGGCGATGCAATGGATGGCGTCGGTTAGGTGCATGCTGGAGAAATCTCCGGAAGAGAATTGTAAAGGAGCATTGAGGAATGAGAGCTAGCGACCTCGGATATCGGCGCCAGACGCTGATTCATCGGATCATAATTGGCACGGCGTTCCTCACATATTCGTTTGACCGCAACGACATTATCTGGCGCTTTACGCATGACCGGGCGCTTGAGCGATGCCTGTTTGCAATTGCAACCATCCTGATCGGTTTTTCTACCGCAATGCGAACAGCTTTCTTTGTTTATTGTCGAAAAACCGCGAGGCGAGCCGTAACGAAAAAATTGGTTTGCAGGCCGGAGACACAATATGCCGGCTGCGTTCTTTACGCGATTGGACTTGGGTCACTGGCGCCCCTCTCGGGCTTCGTCATACTCGTAGCTTGCGAGGCAATTCGCGTGTTGAGTCTTGCGCATGGAGAATACTTCAACCGTCCAGAACAATCTAGCGAGGCACTGTTGGTAAAACGAGCGACTAGAGGGTGGACGGAAGCAGGTCGTATAGAAGCCGCGAGATGGGGTATTTTTGTCACTATGGTTGTCTTCACAGTGACGCTGAGAGATAGGCTCGCAGAAGTAATGGCTGGCGCGAGTTTTCTGCTAGGCGCCGGATTATCGATTGCAAAAAGAGGGAGGTCCGTCACCGAAACCGGGAGCGGTGCTCTTTGAGGATGCACAGATCCATTACTACAAAAATTCCAGCGCTGCGAGCTTTCTCCGCAGCCCTTTGGTGGACGACTTGTTCTTGCATCCAGATGAAGGGAACTTTTAATTGAATGGACTGATCGACGATTTCTTCGACATATTCCGGCCGGCGAAAGATGTTCACAATGTCGATCTTTACCGGGATGTCAAGCAAGGATGCGTAAGACTTCTCGCCTAAAGCCGCTTCGATTTGCGGGTTGACGGGGATGATGCGATATCCATGGGTCTGCATGTAGGCTGAAACGCCATGGCTGGGGCGCAGCGGACTATTGGAAAGTCCCACGACCGCGATTGTCCGCGATTTTTTTAAGAACTCCGTTATCGGATCGGAGAGGGGCGATGCCGCCATACCTGATTATTTTAGCGTAGAGGTCTCTTAATGCCGATGGCGGATGCTAACTTCGTAAGACTAAACTTTCCGCGGGCGCACTAGATAAAACGCCCAAGTCGCGAAATACGCGTGCGCCGAAAGGATGCCTCGCGCCCGCATCGTAAAGCACGCTTTTCAGACTGGCGCGCAAGAGGCGATATATTTTCATCATTTCGTCTACTGTGGGCCGATTCCGATTGCGGACAAAGGCATTGCCGAACTCGCGGAAAAGGCCTCGGATGGTGCCGTCGTGAATATATGGGTCTGTACCATCAATGTCAGTCAACGACTTTTTAAGCCGGAACGGCCGAGACTCGAATACTACCCATGCGTGCCCCGGCATCGCGATTTTTTCCAGCGCAACGGTAAGGCCAAGTTCAAACGGCATATTGAAGCGAGGAGTTCGCGGAGGGGTGCGATCCAGTTCAACGCGCGACAAATCGTGAACCGAGTAATTACAGTCTTGAATCAACTCGAGAATGCGGTCTAAGCGCCTGTGGGTGGTGGGAATCTCAAGAGCCGCCCTGGGTTTTAGGCCAAACGCGCTGACTCCCGCGATGTAGGCGAGATACAGATTTTCGAAGGCCGAATCGTACGGAACATTAAGGAAAACTGATTCCGTGCTACCGATGCGATTTGGCGGTACGCGTCCGGACCTTTTTCTTTCCAGTCTCGGCATATCTGTTTTTTTTCATTTTGACTACGGTTGGCTGCGAACCTGTCTTTCGGTTATTGGTAAATTCTTTAGCGGCGTCGATCAATTCGCGCGTTCGCGCGGGCGAAACGCCAAGCGTTTTCGCCGTATCCTGCACCGTGGCGAAGCGTCCGCTAACCCTTATCGGTCTTTGCATAAGGAGGTAATTATAACGACTGAGTTTTCGAGCTATTCTTGTTGTATTGCTAAAAGAATTCGCATGACATGAGAAATGGTGGACATCAGAATTAGCCCGCTACCAACTTGGGTTTAGTGTCGAGAGACTATTTGTCGGCGGTGACTTTCTGTTTGAACATTCTGAGCGCGAGCTTGCGCACCGTGTCGGAGACTTCTTTATTCCCCGATAAATTCTTGAGGTCATTCACCATAATGCCTTTCATCAAAGAAAGGGAAACATCGATCGGGGTTCGCGGATTGAATACCAGATTGCGGACCACGTTGTATTGCTTCATGAAGCGCCGCCGTAAAGGAATGGCGCGAAGGACGGCTTCCAATACATTTTTCTGGGTGGCAAACTTTTCCACTTCGCTGTCGCTGATTTTTGGGGAATCGAGCACGGCAAGGGCGACGATTTTTGTGCCGTCGCGCACCAGCAAGGCCCGTTCCTCTTTTGTGCCTTTCATGGCCAATTGAATGCGGCCTTTTACGTCCAATTTCGAAATTCTCTGAAGCGCACTGCCCTTGGTTTGCAAACCAACCGCGGGGGCCGTCTTAACCGCGGCCGCCGCCCCGCCATTTAGGGGCAGGGCCTCAGCCGTCGCCATGACTGCGGTCGCGGGAGCGGGAGGCGAGAGTTCGGCGGAGTCCGGTAATTCATGGGATGGAAGGCTGTCAATTCCGCCCACTGGCTGAAACGGTTTATCCGCCTCAGCACTTATTTCTGCGGTGTGCGCCGCGATATACTTCGCCACTTCCTCGTCAGCTTCTCTTTCTTCCTGAGAGAGTTCCAGTTGCGCTGAATCGATCGGCGACTCAGCGATTTCCGGAGAATGCGACAAGCGTTCGTCAATTGTTGCGGATTGAATTCCATTCAAATTTGGATTGTTCGCAAAAGCCGTTAATATTTTTCTGGAGTGTATAACTCGATCGCTGTGCAATGCTGCGTTTGCCTGCTCTCGGGATATCGATGCGACGAGTGCGGCAAGACATTCGTCTGGCACGGAATGATTTGCAAGCAACGCCTCGAATAGTGCGGGACGAAAATTCTCCGCCGCGGAAAAATAGGCGAGCACCGGGGCCGGTGCAGCAGGATTGGAGATAGCGGCGCGACATAACGTCTCATCCCACCCCGCCAAAGTCAGCGCTGCCATTTCGGCGAAAAGCTTATTCTCGGTCGCCAAATACACCAATATCTCGAGCGTTTCTTGCGGCGGCAACGCGAGACTGCCCCGAGCGGCTGATTGCACCAAGGTGACCGGCACCGCGGACGCCCGGATAAGATCGATCATGCGCGGCATTTATTGAAGATTCCCCATTACGTAGTCCCTGAAGTTACAGGATTACGCACTTGGGAGATGTTTTTCCAACAATTATTACTAGTGGAGGTTACTGAAGAGACTGGGAATCCGCGAGTGGGAGTGCCTAGGATCCTGCGGACTTCTCTCCGCGGCGCATTTGCAGGTAGGCGCGGATAAATGGCTGGAGGTCGCCATCAATTACGCGATCGACGTCGCCAATCTCAAGCTTGGTCCGATGATCCTTGATTAGACGGTATGGCTGAAGGACGTAGGAACGGATTTGCGAGCCGAAATCGATGTCCAGTTTCGAATCTTCTATTTTGCGGGTGACTTCGCGCTTCTTTTCCAGTTCGTGCTCATAAATCTTTGATCGCAACATGCTCATGGCGCGTTCTTTATTCTTGTGCTGTGAACGCTCGTTCTGACATCCGGCGACGATTCCGGTGGGAAGGTGAGTGATGCGGACGGCGGAGTCGGTGGTATTAACGTGCTGGCCGCCCTTGCCACTCGAACGGTAAGTGTCGATTCGCAGGTCTTCGGGCTTGATGATGACTTCGATGCTGTCATCGATTTCCGGCGAGACAAATACGCTGGCGAAGGAGGTATGGCGGCGCTTGGCCTGGTCGAAAGGCGAAATGCGCACCAGGCGGTGAACTCCGATTTCGCTGCTTAGCAGGCCGAACGCATATTCGCCGTTCACGGCGAAGGTGGCGGACTTTATCCCCGCTTCTTCTCCGGCCTGGTAGTCGTAGAGCACGGTTTCAAATCCCTCGCGCTCGGCCCAGCGTAGATACAGGCGGAGAAGCATATCTGCCCAATCTTGCGACTCGGTGCCGCCGGCGCCGGGATGGATGGTCACGATAGCATTGCGGGCGTCGTTTTCGCCGGAGAGCAAAGTTTCGGTTTCCAGACGATCTACCAATTGCCGCAGAGAATCTATTTCGCGGCGCAGGTCGGCGTCCACGTTTTCGCCCTCGCGCGATAAATCGAAATAAGCGGAAATATCGCCGTCGCGGCGGAGCAACTCTGCCTCGGTGGCGAGCATATTTTCCAGACGCTTTTTTTCGCGCATGACTTGCTGGGATTTTTGAGGATTCGACCAGAGGTTCGGGTCGGCAGCTTGTTTTTCTATTTCAGCCAACCGCGGGCGCAGCTTGCCCGCGTCAAAGATACTCCTGAAGGACCGTGACTTTGGCTTTTAAACCGGAGTATTCGTGCTCGATCTCGACATTCATTCTTGCGCCGCCTTCTTGAGGAATGGAAGGCGCATAAGCAGCGCCAGCACAGAAATTATCGCACACAAGTACGCGAACCAATCGCCGTGACGGGTATAGAAGGTAGTTGTATTCGACAAAGCATAAGGGGCCTGGAGCGCAGTTCTAATTTTGCGGGGCACGGTTGCAACGACGCGTCCGTAGGGATCGATTGCGGCCGTGACTCCGGTGTTGGTATCGCGCAGCAGCCAGCGTTCGTTTTCGATGGCACGCATCCGCGCCTGCTTCAAGTGCTGGGCATAGGCGCCGCTGTCTCCGTACCAGCCATCGTTAGAAATGTTGACGAAGACTTGCGCGCCGTTCGCGGCCAGTTGACGAATTTCATCCGGGAAAATTGATTCATAGCAGATAAATACGCCTAGCTTGCTGCCGCCGGCATCGAGCGGAGCGCGTGATTGTCCCTGGGAAAAATCGCCGACTTCTTTGGTGAGGCCTCCGGCAAAAGAAAAAATGTTTTTGAATGGGACGTATTCGCCGAAGGGCACGAGGTGAATTTTGTCGTAACGGCTCACGAAAGCGCCGGCGGGATCGACGAGCGCGGCCGAGTTATAGAGTTGCGTTGGTCTTGACGTTATCTGATTGGCATTCCTGATACCGATGCTGCCTGCAAGTATCCATGCATTTGTGTTGCGAGCGAGTTGAGCCAGCGAATCGCGGAACGCGGGGTCGTTGGTATAAAAAGGCGCAGGATTTTCCGGCCAGACTATTAACGGCGGGTTCGTAGAAATGCCCTGGCTGGAGACTGCTGTCTTACTTTTCGATATCAAGTCCCGGATGGTGCTATCAAAATATTCTTTGGTCCAGTCCGCGCCCTCCAGGACCGGGATATTTGGTTGCACCAATGTCGCTATGCGGTCTGCGGCGAACCCAGGTGCGGGGACAATTCGTCCCGCCTGCAAAATAATGGCGGCAAAGATTGCTGCCAGCAATAGCGTCTTCCGCTTTTCTCTGCGCACCAGAAAGCTCGCCGCAAATGCGGCGTTCACGATCATGATTTCCAACGATAAGCCGTACACGCCAGTGACGGTGGCAAAGCGGGACAACGGAATATTATCCACTTGCGCGATACCGAGAAGGTCCCAGGGGAATCCGGTGATGCGCGTGCGAGCAAGTTCGACCGCGACCCATATGATCGGCGACAGCAGCAGAGCGCGGGGCGTGAATGGACCTTTGCCCGCGAGCAAACTAATCAGCAGTCCAAAGGCACCGTGGTACAGGCCGAGGTATAGGGAAAACAGAATTAGAATTCCGAAAGCGGCCGGCGCACTCATTTCTCCGTACTGCTTCATGGTGCTGTATATCCAGTAGCAACTTCCCGCATACCAAATCACGCCGCATGCATAGCCCATCACGAACCCTTGCAGAGGCGTTGCGGGAAGTAGCTTGATGCCCTCGGTGAATTGCAACCTGTCCGGTGCGCGGGCGCGCGAAAGCGCCACCAGTAGCGGAGTTACGGCTACCCAACAAAGCATGTACAAATTCGGCAGCGGGAAAATAATTATTTGCAAAACTGCGGAAAGCAGAACCAGAAACCACGCGCTTTTATGGATGCCGAACACTCAAAGAGGATAACAAAGGATTGCGTGTGGGCAGGCTTCAGGGCTTACCGCTTTTCTTTCTTCGGTGAAACAAGGAGGTTGCTGACTTGCGAATCCAATGGAGGGCGTGAGCCGAGCTTCGCCGGGCTGGACCCTTCGACTACGCTCAGGGCAGGCAGCCGAGGGCGGCTGTCCCTACGTGAGCGGTTGTGGGGGCGATTATTGTTGCGGTGGAGTTGGGGTGGGGCTTGGTGAAGTCGCTGTGGCTGGCTTGGCGGTCTTTGCGGTCGTCTTTTTCTTGGGAGTTTTCTTGGGCGGCTCGGTGTCGTCCACAATCACCTTTTTCGGCGGCGCGGCAACGATTGCGGCTTGGGCATTGCGCAGTTGGAGCCGCAGTTGTCCCACTTCATTCTCCTTCGATACCGAAAGAGCTTCCATTCGGTCCGCAACTGAATGCCTGGACTTTTCCATTGCGTTCAGATCGTTTTGCAGCGATTGAAATTCGTCCTTCGATCCGAACGCGCCCGCCGACTCAACTACCGACGAGAACACGTCATACAATGCGTCGAGATTGCGATACAAGCGGAAAGTTTCCGGCAGGCTTTCCGGAGAGTTTCGCAATAAGCCGACGATTTCCGGCATCGCACTTTGCAAATTGCGCTGAATCGATTGCACATCAGCGTCGCTTTGCCGTTTAGTGCCCGAATCTGTTTTCCATTTCTCGATGCGCAATTTTGCCAGATCGAGTTGAGTGCTTTGCGAAGCCTGTTCCAATCCCGCCAAGAGATCGTTCAGTTGGCTGACGGACGAATACGAGACGGGCGACTGAATGCCGGGCTGATTCGACTGTGGATTCTGACTGAGACACATTCCGGCGGCGAGGCACAACAACAGGCAGCATTGCGATGTCGAGCGAAGGCTTGGGGGCATAAGATAATCGTTTTGCTTTTCGTTTAATTTCAATTCAGCATACGCGGAATCGTCATTTTCTGGAAGAAGTTGGCCATTTCGCAATGCGTTTGACTATCCAATAGGAGTGGGCGAGAATTAGCCATAGACCGAAAGCTGATGATTGGGGCCTGTGGCGCAGCTGGGAGCGCGCTTCCATGGCATGGAAGAGGTCGTCGGTTCGATCCCGACCAGGTCCACCATATTTGCTCCACCAAAACTACAACGTCCCGGCACGTATTTTCCATTTTCAGTGCGGTTAGCGAAGACGTCAGTGCGGTTAGCGAAGACGTTAATCCCTCCCGGGTAGCAACATTTCAACCCCCAAAGGGGGTGTACACTGAGTATCTTACTGGAAAGCAAAGATGCATCCGCATTTTAGCTACTCCCTTGCGCGGCAACAAAGTCATCCTCTGCGCTTTGCTAAAAGACCTGTATTTCTACTTCGCGAACAATTTCAGGATCAGGAACGCAGGCATGATTGAGACAAGAATGATCAAGACGAGCAAAGTAACTTCTTTTACTCTGACAGTCGGGTGCGTTGCACTGATGTTTGGATTTGCGGCCTGCAACAAGAATCAACCGTCGGACAATAGCGCGGAAAGTCAGCCGGCACAGCAGACCGATGAATCCCAGCCCACCCAATCTCAGCCCACCCAATCCCAGGCCAACCAGCCGGGGCAGTCTGAGGAACAGATGGCGGCTTCCAACCTGGCTCCCGCAAGCGACGGTCAGGCGGCGGATGATAACTATCAGCAAGAGCCGAGCGATTCGGACAACGATTACGACGCTGGCGATCAAGACGCAAGCTACGGCCAGCCCGAGCTTCAGGCCTCAGACCCTCCGCCGCCGCTGCCGGAATACTCGCAGCCAGAATGTCCCGGGGATGGTTATCTGTGGACGCCAGGATATTGGAGCTACGCTCCCCAAGGCTACTACTGGGTGCCCGGCGCCTGGGCCCGCCCCCCCGAGGTTGGCTTTCTCTGGACGCCAGGGTATTGGGGATTTGTCAGGGGCAGATACCGCTATCATTACGGATTTTGGGGCCGGCATATTGGCTACTATGGCGGAATTAATTATGGATTTGGCTATGTTGGCGTTGGGTATCAGGGTGGATATTGGCATGGAAACCGCTTTGACTATAACCGTTCCGTCAACAATGTGAACGTCAGAAACGTTGAGGTGTACAACCGAACAGTCACGAACACTGTCATTGTCAATCACACCACCATAAACATTACCAATAATCGCTACAGCTACGCCGGACCCGGAGGCGTCTCCCGGCGGCCGCTGCCCACGGAAATTGCGGCAGCGCGAGAGCAGCGTATTCCTCCCATGAATACTCAGTTGCAGCAGCGACAGGCTGCGGCACAGAATCACCAGCAGTTTGCTTCGGTCAATAAGGGACGACCGGCGGTTCTTGTAGCCGCAAAGCCCATCCCCCAAGGCAAACCGATTGCTCCGTTGATTCCCGCTCGCCCGGCTTTAGCGATGCGACCGGCTTCCCCGAACGCCCAAGCGAATCGTCCTTCGCCATCGGCGGCGGCGCCCGCAGCGCGAACTGCGCGACCTAACCCGGAACCGAACCATCCTCAACCGGCTGCGGCTCCCGCGCGCGCGTCCGCTCCTGCGCCGGCAAGGCCCGCTGAGCCGGTGAGAAAAACAGGTGAAACTGCTCGCCCCGCAACTGAGGGGATTTCCCCAGCCGCGCGGACAAAGCCTGAAGCGCCCTCAATGGAGCGGCATACTCAACCCGCAGCTGCGGCGCATCCGCAACCGGCGGCACGTCAAGAATCGAGACCTGTGACGCCTGCTCCGTCACCGGTCCCAAACAGACCTGCCCCGAAACCCGAAAACAGGCCGACCGCTCAGGCTCCGAAGGCCGCCGAACGTCCGGCACCCGCACCGATTCCAAACAGACCTGCCGCGAAACCCGAAAACAGGCCGACCGCTCAAGCTCCGAAGGCCGCCGAACGTCCGGCACCCGCGGCGAAACCAAAAGCGGAGGGGCCTGCGGACAAGAAGGGACCGCCAAAGGAAAAGTAGAAGCCGGACTAAATCGCAGGAGCGCCGAGCGGCTTCTGGCTCTGGGATTGGCCGTTAGCCTTTAAGCGGGATGGCAGGCAGGAAAGTAATTTCCCCAGCGAACCCATCCGTATCTTATCGGCGCAGACTCATTTCCCGTCTTCCACTTGGAGTTGGTCGTCGACCGAGAAGACATCGGGAACCGACTTGGCCTGAATCTCTGCGATTTGCTTATCCATTTTATTGGCAACCACACCAACCAGCGTGACATGGCCGTTCTTCACAATTATGTGGATGGGAGGCATGGCCCTGGTTGAGTACTCCGCCAGCGACTCATGGCTGTATATTGCACGAAAAGTTTGGCGGCGGATCCCGTCATCCATGGGAGACGGGGGTAGTACTTCTATCTGATTGTCCACGCGCTCCACCCCTTCGATACCTTTTACCGCCCTTTGCGCGTCGGATTTATTGACCGGATTCACTACCTGCCCAAGCAGTGTAACTGTTCCATCGGGCGAAACTTTATATGACAGATTGTCGAAAACGCCGTAATAGGGCAGCAGCGCCAGTTCGTGATGAACTTCTTTGGTAACTCGTTGAAATGTTCGTTGATCGAGATCTGCCGCTTGCGCAAATGTTCCTTGCAGTAATCCAAGTGCCGCCAGTACTGCCAGCACGATTAGCTTCTTCATTGGACTTTCCTCTTTCTCTTTCGCTTCCTTATTTTTTTAGATTCCGACCAATAGTAAAAAGGCGCGCCATGGCGCGGCACAATACAGGGATGCCCGTAATTCACTGAAAATAAAGCTTAATTTGGAAGTGAAATAGCCGCAGAAATTGCCTAATTTGACTGATGAAGCGGAGCGGACTGGTCGGGCTGGTTCCCTCGCCTGTGATGAACTCCGACAAACACCAACGAAACAATTATCACCACGAACCCGATCAGCATAACTATCGGCGCCCGGTGGCTTCCTCTTAAAATCATTGTCTTCACCTGAGAGTGGTCTGAACAGCAGTTGGGACTAAGATGCAGTGAGCGGGATAAGGTAGCCTGAGCTTCAACCGCCGGCGCAAATAAATTATGCAGAATTCGTACACATATAGCGATATCGCTAAAATGATTGATCATTCACTGCTGAATCCGGGACTTTCGGCAAAGGAATTGGAAGATGGCTGCCTGCTGGCTTTACGGTACAACGTGGCGAGTGTGTGCATCATGCCCTATTACGTCGACCGCTGCGCCGCAATACTTGCGGGCAGCGATGTGCAACCCAGCACCACAATCGGCTTTCCTCATGGAGGCCATCACACTTCGATTAAACTCGCCGAAGCCGGGCAGGCTCTCAAGGACGGTGCAACCGAACTTGATGTCGTAATCAATATCAGCCAGGTACGGAGCGCGAATTGGGAGTACGTGCGAGGCGAAATTAATGAACTCAGAGCTGTATGCCATGACGGCGGCGCCAAAATTAAGGTGATTTTTGAAAATGCATTTCATGATGACGCTACAAAGATCCGCTTGTGCGAGATTTGCGGTGAAGCGAATGTTGATTGGGTGAAAACGTCCACCGGCTATGCCGCTACCGGAGCGACAATGGATGATTTGAGATTAATGAGAAAACATTCTCCATCGCAGGTGCAGGTGAAAGCCGCGGGAGGAATAAGAGATTTGGATATACTTCTGGCGGTTCGGGAAATCGGAGTGACTCGCGTTGGGGCGACCCGAACCGAAAGTATTCTTGAGGAGTGTCGGAGAAGAATTGACGCCACGGCCCCCGCCCGCTGAAAAGATTGGCCTAGGAAGAGGCTCCTACGCCGCTTTTTGACCTGGAGCCTTGGCCTCGGGATGCCCTCTCAACGCGGCGGCGTGTTCGATTGTGGCATTGATCTCGCCCCCAATCAGGAACGCCAACCCCGTTACGTAAAGCCACACCAGCAGCACAATGACCGCTCCGAGGGACCCATACGTCCTGGCGTAGGTGTTGAAAAAATGGAGGTAAGCACGAAACCCGGCCGACGCGACGAGCCACAAAATAACCCCGACGATTGAGCCCGGTGTTACCCAGTACCAATGGCGCTCCTCGAGATCGGGGCCAAAATAATAAACGAGGGAGAATGACAGCACAATAAAAAACAAAGCCGCAGGCCACTGTAAAATTTTCCATCCCGCCACAAACAGATCACTCAGGTGCAGAGCTGAACCGATTACATCCGCAAGATGATTGCCCACTAGCACCACGATCAAAGCCGCCACGAGACAAATGGAAATTGCAATAGTCAGCCCCACGGCAATGGCGCGAACTTTCACGAACGACCGTTCTTCGCGAACGTGATAAGCAGTGTTAAGGGTAGACATCATCGAAGTCATGCCACCGGCTGCGAACCATAGCGCCACCACGATTCCGAACGTGAGTTTTCCGCCGCCTGTATTGTTGGCCAGCTCATTGACAGTCTTATTAAATAGGTCATACGCCATAGGCGGCAGCAGATCGGCGAAGTAGATAAGCAGGCGGCTTCGCAACATCAGGCCCCGCGCGGCGAAAAGACCGAAAAGAGCCAGCAAGAAAAGCATGAGGGGAAACACAGCGAGAAGAAAGTTATAGGCCAGTTCCGAAGCGCGGCCCAACAGATCGTCATCCCCGATTTCGAAAACGACCTTCTTCCCCAGTTGGAAGGGCGAGAGCCCACCCAATTTCCAGATCGAATTGAGCTGCTGGGCGGGCGTGAGCTGGGAGTCCGACATAGGCGAGGTTGAGATTCAAGGGGGACTTCTGCCGTTGCCCATTATTGGGGGGCCCGCTCTTTTATGCTGAGAGGTTGGGGACCCGATTACCGCCGTAACTTCTCACAAACCCCGGTTATTGGGAAACTCTATGCTGGCGTTGTGCTCACAGCTTTCTTAATGGAGTTTCACCATGCGTAAGCGTTGGTCGCCGGTATTTGTCTGCATTCTGGCGTTATTACCGATTGGTTGCGCGCAGGGACAAGACGCTGATTCCGCTCCCGCCACCCCGGTCGCGTCGGCGAAGTTGGCTGATGGAACACCGATCCGGATGCGGACCTGTCGCAATGTGTCGTCGGCAGACGCTCGAGCTGGCGATTTACTGAATCTGGAAGTATTGGACGAAGTAAAAGTTGACGACACCGTGGTAATCGCCAAGGGCGCTACCGGACTGGCGATTGTAACTGCCGCGGAAGCGAAAAAAATGATGGGCCGGGGAGGAAAACTCGACATTGCCATAGATTCGGTCAAGCTGGTTGATGGTCAGAAAACCGCGCTGCGGGCGGTAAAGCAATCCACGCCAAATGGAAATCAGAACTCGATCGTGACCGCCATGGCCGCAAGCAATATTTCTTCAGCGGCTTTAGTATTTGTTCACGGCAAGGACATTACCATTCCACAGGGAACCGAGTTTGTCGCGTACGTGAATGGAGATATGCCGGTCGATCTTGCAAAGCTTGAACCTTCCGTTCTACAGGCTAAAGCCGCGACAATTTCTTTTGCGAACTCCGCTACAGAGATGTACGTCTCATCTTTTCCAGATTCGGCGGAAATTCAGATCGATGGTAAATTTGTCGGCACTACGCCAAGCGACATCGTGGTGCGGTCGGGACAGCATACTATCGCGCTCCGGCTGGCCGGGTTTAAGACATGGCGCCGCACCATCGCGGCTTCCGGTGAAAAGCTAACCTTCAAGGCCAGAATGGAACAGGATGGAACCAATGGCAGCACGGTTTCCAATTGTTCGAAAACCGACTGCACAGACATTCCACTGGGAGATATCGCCAAACAAAAGAAGGCGATGGAAAATCAACTGCCACCGCAATGACGTGGGAAGACGCGCTTTCAGAGCCTCAGCTCAGGCCGCGTCGTCGATTTTGATGCGCAGAGACTTCAAGAATTTCAAATCCTGGTCACTGATCTTGAATTCTGGATTACTCGAAAGCGTTGTAACCATCGAAGTCTTATCGCTCGACTTGTCTCCCGGCTTGCTCACGCCAATTGTCGCTTCCAGAACCAGAAAAATATCGTAGCCACCGTCTTTAATTCTGGACACAACCTCAGCGATCTGGTCGGAATCGGCGAGGGATTCGTTGATCGCCTCTCCCAATTCCTTCATTAATTGTTTTAGTTGCTGATCCACAGAACCCCCTTTTCAGCAGCCTTGCGAAAATTTCATCTAAGCCGAATCGCCGGGACAATCTCGTTCGTCAGGTTATTAGATGCACTTCACATTCCCGCGGTTCCGGAAGCCGGTTTTTATCGCCGCGCTATTGTAACCCGAAGTTGCTAAAATCGCTGCTGCGTATCTTATGAGCGTGACCACCGGTCGTAAGCTTGGGATCGCGGCGCGAATACTGGGGAACCAGGTACGAGGCACCCGCACCTTTGGCGCCATGATGAAGGGCGGACGTGCGACCGCGGGTCATTTTGGCCGCATATTCCATCAGCTGTGGCTTGAGGTTACCGGGTTTGTTTTCCTGGCCTTATCCGCCGTTGGCGTGTTCGCGTTCGTGCATGAATGGACAAAGTATCAGGCTGCGCAAACAACTTTCAGCCGCGTAGTGCTCGCAATTTGCTTCACCTTGATGTTCGCCTGGTTCGGTTTCAGTTCGTTTTGGCGAGTACGAAAAAAAACCCGCCAGGGCAATAAGGCCTAATGCCGATGGCTTAACACTAGCATTGCAATGGAGAGACGGCGCCCTCGCCCGTCTTAGAGAACGCTCAAGGCGTTATTAATGACCGAGCGCGCCAAAAACCCGGATCATTTGGGCCCCAATCTTCAGACTTCGTCCAAAATTCCGGTTCACACCCTTTACACGCCGAAAGACTTGGGGGACGCGGATCAAGAAACAGAGACCGGATACCCCGGTCAGTATCCCTACACCCGGGGCATTCAACCCACAATGTACCGTGGGCGCCTTTGGACCATGCGCCAGTACGCGGGCATGGGAGACGCGGAAGAATCGAACAAACGCTACAAATATCTTCTGGCCAATGGCACCACGGGACTCTCCGTGGCCTTCGATCTCCCTACGCAAATTGGATTGGACTCAGATCATCCGCTAGCCATGGGAGAGGTCGGAAAAGTAGGCGTAGCTATTGACTCCATCGAAGACATGGAACGTTTGTTTGACGGGATTGACCTCGCGAGTATTTCCACATCAATGACGATCAATGCGACGGCTTCGATTCTGCTCGCGCTTTATGTTGCCGTCGCTAAAAGACGAGGAACGGACATACACAAGCTTTCGGGAACCGTTCAAAATGACATTCTGAAGGAATACATCGCACGCGGGACGTATATTTTTCCGATTAAAGCAGCCATGCGGATTATTACCGACGTCTTCGCCTGGTCGAACGAAAATCTGCCGGAGTGGAATACGATTTCGATTTCCGGCTATCACATGCGCGAAGCCGGATGCACCGCTGTCCAGGAAGTTGCGTTCACTCTCGCCAACGGCATCGCCTATGTGCAAGCCGCTCTGGATGGCGGCCTCGATGTAGATAAGTTTGCGCCGCGGCTCTCATTCTTTTTCAACGCGCACAATAATTTTTTGGAAGAAGTAGCGAAATTCCGCGCGGCCCGACGCATGTGGGGCCACCTGATGCGAGAGAAATTTGAAGCTAAGAATCCGCGGTCGTGGATGTTGCGATTCCATGCGCAGACGGCAGGGTCGACTCTGACCGCACAGCAGCCGGAAAATAATATCGCACGTACAGCTTTGCAGGCACTGGCCGCTGTGCTGGGAGGCACTCAATCGCTACACACTAATTCTTATGATGAAGCGCTGGCGCTGCCCACCGAACAAGCTGCCCGCGTCGCGTTACGCACTCAGCAGATCGTGGCCTTTGAATCCGGCGTGCCGCAGACCGTCGATCCATTTGCCGGATCGTATTACATCGAGTCGCTGACCAACGAAATCGAGAAACGCGCTTTCGAATATTTAGAGAAAATAGATAGTTTAGGAGGAATGCTCCGCGCAATCGAACGAGGATACGTGCAGCAGGAAATTCAAAATGCGGCGTATGAATATCAGCAGCAGGTTGATCGTGAAGAAGTTGTTGTAGTCGGCGTGAATAAATTCGTTATGGAGGAAGAGAATCCGATTTCGATCCAGCGTATCGATCCATCGCTCGAACGGAAGCAGGTGGAACGCTTGCAAGCGTTGCGGACAAGCCGCAATTCTCAAGAATGGTCGAGATCATTAGAACAAGTGGAAGACGCAGCCCGCAGCGGAACTAATCTGCTGCCACGCATAATCTCAGCGGTCGAGGCCGACGCGACCGTCGGAGAGATTTCCGACACGCTAAGAAGAGTTTTCGGAGAATACAAAGAAGCGGTGGTTATCTAATGAGCCGTGCTCCCAGGCGGATTTGGCTCTCATTCGCGGTCGCGCGGCAGACAATGAGACTCGGGCGCTACTCAGCAATTTTGTAGTCGCAGGCTTCGCGGCAATCCGCGCAGTAATACAATCCTTCGTCGCAGAGCCGGACGTTAATCTGGCTCTCGCAGGAGCAACAATATTTTTCGCATGAACAATTGTGTTCCGGCATTTCGCATTGCGAGCAACGTACTTTCGTTTTAGTGCTCATACGGAAACCTTATAGCGATGCGGCGTCGCTGCAAAGTGCCATTGGTAACGGATTACTATCGAACTCCCATCCCCGCAGCCTGACTTCATCGTGAGGGACTTTAATCCTGGCGCGAGTAGACGGACTTCTAAGGTGGTCCGCAGGCCCAAAAACCAGATGTCTCCCACGGTTGAACCGTCCACTTTACGCATGGTAGGGTAGGGTCTCACCCACGAGGATTTGATTTGTCTGTCGCCGAAGTTATTCCCGCCACTGGTCGCAAGACTGCATTGAATTCTCTACATCGCCAAATGGGCGCGAAGATGGTGGATTTTAATGGTTGGGATATGCCGGTCGAATATCCGTCCGCGGGCGGGATTATCGCCGAGCACAACGCGGTGCGCACCGGCGTTGGCATTTTTGATGTGAGCCACATGGGCGACATACGGCTTTCGGGCCCGGGAGCGCTGGCGGCCGTGCAGCACATTTCCATGAATGATGCGTCGCGCCTTGCCATCGGACAGGCACAGTATTCAGCGCTGCTCTATCCGCAGGGGACGTTTGTGGACGATGTCGTGGTGCATCGACTTGGCGAAAACGATTATTTGCTGGTGATCAATGCCGGGACACGCGAGAAAGATTTCAATTGGGTGCGGGATAATGCCGCTGGTTTCGATTGCGAGGTTGAAAATCTTTCCGACGACTTTACCCAGATTGCGATTCAAGGACCGAAGGGCATCAATCTGTTGCAAAAGCTTACCGACGCTGATTTATCGGCGGTTAAATTTTACTGGCTTACCCGCGGAACTGTGTGGGGGCTGAAAAACATCCTGATCGCACGTACTGGATACACCGGCGAAGATGGATTCGAAATTTATATTCCATCTGACGATAAAACGAGCGCCCGGGTATGGAATGAGATTTTCGAAGCTGGCAAAGAGTTTGGCGTCGTCCCATGCGGACTGGGGGCGCGAAACACTTTGCGCCTCGAAGCTAAGCTGCCGCTCTATGGCCACGAGATTTCGGATACCATAAACGTTTGGGAAGCGGGCCTCGACCGCTTCTGTAAAATGGATAAGCCAGAATTCATTGGGCGCGAGGCATTGTCACATGCCAGAGACGCCGGAGTTAAGCGCGCCTTAGTCGGTTTAGAGATGACAGGCCGGGGCATTGCGCGCGATGGATACAAGGTTCTCGATACCGGCGGAAAAGAAATTGGATATGTGACCAGCGGATCGTTTTCGCCGTTCCTCAAAAAGAATATTGCGCTGGCGTATGTGCCGCCGGAATGTGCTGAGATTGGGTCAGAGTTGAATGTTGAGATCCGCAGCCAGCCGGTTGCAGCGAAAGTTGTTCCAACACCCTTTTATAAACGTCCCAGGAAAGTGGCTTAGGCAGCGCACTTAATTTTAGGAGCCGGCAAGAATGGCGTATCCCGCAGACTTCAAATACACCAAAGAGCATGAATGGATCAAAGCCGATGGCAAGACAGCGACCGTCGGAATTACCAGTCACGCGCAGGAATCGTTGGGCGATATCGTTTTCGTCGAATTGCCCAAGGTGGGGACCGAGGTCACAAAGGGCAAGACTTTTGGATCGGTCGAATCGGTGAAGGCGGTTTCCGATTTATATGCTCCCGCGTCGGGCACGGTGACGGAGATCAATACGGATTTGGCGACCGCTCCCGAGAGCATTAATAAAGACGCTCACGCCGCCTGGATGATGAAAATTACTTTGAAAGATTCTGGAGAGTTGAATTCGCTGCTGTCTTCCGCTGATTATGAGAAGTTTGTGGCGGAAGAGAGCTAGTTGGATTACACAATCTTAGCCTTCGACCTTAACATCTAATACTGATGCGTTATCTCCCTAAATCTCCTGCGGACCGCGAGGCCATGCTGCGAGCCATTGGAGCGCGGTCCATCGACGATCTATTTTCACCGATTCCGGCCGAATACCGGCTGAAGCGCGATCTGAAAGTTCCACGGCAGATGGCGGAATCGGAAATCGTGGACTGGTTTCGCGAACGTTCCCGCGAGAACGCCGATGGCTACACTTCATTTCTCGGCGCGGGCGCCTACTATCACTATCGTCCCGTGATCATAGATTCGCTCATTTCTCGCGGAGAATTTCTCACCGCCTACACGCCATATCAGGCCGAGGTTTCGCAGGGAACGCTTCAGTCCATTTTCGAATTCCAGACCATGATCTGCGAATTGACTGGCATGGAAGTGGCCAACGCGTCAATGTATGACGGTTCGACCGCCGCTGCGGAAGCGGTAATGATGGCGGTTCGGCTCACGGGACGGCGATCAGTGATCGTCGCACGCAGCGTGCATCCCGAGTATCGCGAAGTTCTGGCGACCTACGCTTTTCATCAGGGAATGCCGCTTTCAAATGCAGGTTTCACGGATCAGGGCCGCGTCGATTTAGATGCGCTGGAAAAATCGATCACGCCGGAAACGGCATGCGTTCTGATTCAGTCGCCGAATTTCTTTGGGACGGTCGAAGACGTCGCCGCCATAGCGGACATCGCGCACAAACATGGCGCGATGCTAGTGGTGTCTATCGCCGAGGCGATTTCGCTGGGCATCGTCGAACCGCCGCGGCAGGCGGATGTGATCGCGATGGAAGCGCAATCTTTCGGCGTGCCATTGGGATATGGCGGACCTTATTGCGGAGTGATTGCGACAAAAGAACCGTATGTCCGCCAGATGCCGGGCCGGTTGGTCGGGCAGACCAGCGACAAGAACGGCAAGCGTGGATTCGTTCTCACACTCGCGACGCGGGAGCAGCATATTCGGCGGGAGAAAGCGACCTCGAATATCTGCACCAATCAGGCTCTCATCGCTCTGATGGCCAATATTTTCATGACGGTCTATGGAAAAATCGGGCTACGTGAATTGGCCAAACAGAATTTAGCTAAGGCCGCTTATGCGGCTGCACAGTTGGGAAAGAACGCGACGATTTTGTTTTCCGGCGCGCCGCGCTTCAATGAATTTGTCGTGCAATCGTCTGAGGATGCCCGCGAGATCAACCGCCGCCTGTTGGAAGATAAAATTATCGGGGGATTGCCGCTTAATAAATTCTTCCCGGAACTCGGGAACGCCTCTCTCTGGTGTTGCACCGAGATGACGCCGCGAGCCGCGATTGACAAAGCAATCGCCACATTCGCCGCGAACGACCGCGAAGCTGTGCAGGAAGTCGAAGAGGTGACGCGGTGAAGCATCCGACGCCAAAAGCGACTCGCCATACGAATCAAAATGAAGGCCTTATTTTCGAAAAGTCCTCTGCCGGGAAAGCGGCCTGGAAGCTGCCTCCGCTTGATGTTCCAGAGGTCGATGCGGCCGAGATATTGGGCGGGTCCGAGCGCCACGATTTAGGAAACCTTCCGGAAGTGAGCGAAATCGAAATCATTCGCCACTTCACTCGCTTGTCGACCTGGAATTACGCGATTGATCTCGGCATGTATCCGCTGGGCTCTTGCACGATGAAGTACAACCCGCGCGTAAACGAAGTGGTTGCGAGGCTCGATGGGCTGGGGAACGCGCATCCCTACCAGCCGGAAAAACTATCTCAGGGCGCGCTGCGTATTCTGAAAACTTTGGCCGACTGCCTGAACGACATCACCGGCATGGACGCTATTACGTTGCAGCCGGCCGCCGGCGCCCATGGCGAACTCACCGGCTTGCTTATGGTGCGCGCATATCACGAGGCGAAAGGCGCGCCGCGCAAGAAAATATTGATTCCAGATTCGGCTCATGGAACTAATCCCGCGACCGCAGCGATGGTCGGATATGCGGTCGAGAATCTGAAATCGAATGCCAACGGAATGGTGGATGTCGCGGCGCTATCCGAGCAGATGAACGAAGAAGTCGCTGCGCTCATGCTCACCAATCCCAACACGCTGGGAGTGTTCGAGCAGGAAATTCATAAGATCGCCGATGTGATGCATGCTAAGGGCGGTTTGCTTTACATGGACGGCGCCAACATGAACGCGCTCGTCGGCAAAGTGCGTCCCGGAGATTTTGGGGTGGACGTTATGCACCTCAATTTGCATAAAACGTTTTCGACGCCCCACGGCGGCGGCGGGCCTGGCTCAGGTCCAGTCGCAGTCAAAAAGATTCTTGAGCCGTTTCTTCCGACGCCCATTTTGATTAATAAAGACGATGGCATGTTAGGTTTCGAATACAACCGGCCTGATTCTGTCGGGAGAGTTCGCGCGTTCTACGGAAATTTTGGAATGTTCGTGCGGGCGCTGGCTTACATCATGGCGAACGGCCCGGACGGATTGCGGCAGACTACCGAAGACGCCGTGCTCAATGCCAACTATATTCGCAAAGGGCTCGGCGGCGCATACGATCTTCCCTATAAAACTCCGACGATGCACGAAGTCGTCTTCAGCGATAAGCTCCAGGCAAAAAAGGGCGTTCGCACCATGGACATTGCGAAGCGCCTGATCGATTACGGATTCCATCCGTACACGACCGCATTTCCGCTGATTGTGCCGGGTGCGCTGATGATTGAACCGACAGAAAGCGAATCCCGCGAGGAGTTGGATTTATTCATCGAGGCGATGCGCTCAATCGCAGAAGAAGTCGAAGAAGATCCCACGATGGTTTTGGGCGCGCCATACACCACGCGCGTCTCGCGACTAGATGAAACCAGTGCCGCGAGAAAGCCAATTCTGCGCTGGAAACCGGCCCCGCCGTCCGGACAGAACACATAGTCCCGGAAGTTCCTGGGAGTCGAAGTATCCCCTTTTGGATTGGCTCACGCAAAACCGTAACTTTTAACATTCCTTTCACCAAAGAGCAGTCAAACCATAGTCCAATAAACGATGGGACACGGAGGCCGCAGCATGAAACGCTTAGTGAAATGGGTTCTTCTCACGATCATTGCCGGATGCCTGCCCATCATCGCGCAAAACTCGGCGCCAATGGAAGACGCGCATGTCGCCGGAAAGTGGCAGATTTCCTGGGAGGCTCGTATCGGCAAAGAACAAGGAACAATCCAATTTCGACAAATCGCGGACAAAATTTCCGGAAAGCTCCAGGACCGCCTCGGCAATCCCTCGTTTTCTGGGGATATCCACGGGCAGACCATCTCTTTTAGGATTCCTTTCGAGAAGACTCATCCGTTTATCCTGTCGTTTTCTGGAAAAGTTGAAGGCAACAAAATGAGTGGGAAATTCGAGATTCAGGATATGACGGACGGATATGACTGGCACGGCGAAAACGCGCATCCCACGGATTATTCCTGGACGGCCACCCGCGAGACCGCACCCGCCGATCACGCAAAACAAAATCCATCGGCTACGATGGAAACATCCATTCCGACAGATTGACAAAGAGTTTATCGACGCTGGCTGAGGAAAAGCTTGACGCTTAACAGACGTGATTTGCTTCAGGCCGGATTTTATACGGCTGCGGGATTGCTCTCTCGTCACACCAGGCTGCTGGGGCAAAACATGACAGTGCCCGCAACCCAAACGGGCGTTGCTGCGCAGATTCCCGGGGGGAAACAACTCACTCTAACCAGCTACGTCGATCCATTACCCGTTCCACAGATCATTCGTCCAGCGCAGTCTGGCGCTGCCGTTCACATTCGGATGCGTCAGTTCATTCAGAAAGTTCATCGCGATCTGCCTGCAACCAGCCTTTGGGGATACAACAGCATGTGGCCGGGGCCGACGTTTGAGGTTCGCAAAGGTCAGCCTTTATCGGTGAAGTGGACGAACGATCTTCCCACAAAACATTTTCTGCCGATTGATACGACGATTCACGGATCGGAAGCGGACGTTCCGCAAGGGCGCGCGGTGGTGCATGTTCACGGCGCTCGTGTTCTGCCCGAAAGCGACGGCTATCCTGATGCATGGATCACTTCGGACGGGAAAACTGGGAGCGCTCATGCCGCTAGTCCCTGCTATTACCCGAACAACGAGGAGGCGAGGATGCTTTGGTATCACGACCACGCGCTCGGCATCACGCGGCTCAACGTCTATGGGGGATTGGCGGGCATGTACATTATCCGCGATGACGAAGAAGATGCACTGAATCTACCGAAGGGGCGGTACGAAGTTACATTGCTGATTCAGGACCGCCTGTTCAATTCCGATGGATCGCTTCTTTATCCCATCGTCAAAAATGGCACGCATCCCAAATGGATTCAGGAATTTTTCGGCAACACGATTTGCGTGAATGGCAAAGCGACGCCGTTTCTAGAGGTAGAACCGCGAAAATATCGCTTTCGCATCGTCAACGGGTCCAATTCGCGCTTCTATCACCTAAGCCTGGTTCCTGCCGACGCAACCGGAAAACCTTCCCGCCCCGACGCTAAGACTCCGGCCTTTCATCAGATCGGCACTGACAGCGGTTTATTGCCTGCTCCGGTGATTTTGCATTATCTGATCATTTCTCCGGCGGAACGTTTTGATCTGATCATTGATTTCACGGAACATGAAGGCGAGAATTTCGCGATGGTCAACGACGCGCCTGCGCCATACGCGCGCGGCGGAGAAGTAGTACCGACGGACGTCATACTTTTTAAGGTCACAAAGGCATTGTCTGGAAAAGATGAAAGCTCCCTGCCCGACACTCTGATTCCGTGGTCCCCGCTGAACCCGGCTGAAGCGGTGCGAGAGCGCGTGCTTGCCTTAACGGAAATGGACCGGCCTTCCGATGGCTACACGGTGCTGGGACTTCTAGATCAGAAACATTGGATGGATCCGGTCTCGGAAAATCCGAAAGCCGACTCCACCGAAATTTGGACTTTCGCCAATGCGACTGGCGACGTACACCCCATTCATGTTCACCTCGTCCAATTTCAAGTCTTGAATCGCCAGCCTTTCGATGTGAAGACTTACATGCAGACGGGAAAGCTGATATTCACGGGCATTCCGATGGCTCCGGAAAGAAATGAACGCCCGGCGTGGAAGGACACCGTCAAGACCTACGCCGGATACGTCACCCGGGTGATTCAGCGATTCCAGCTTCCGGCCGGAACGCGAGCCATGCCGGGACAGGAATTCCGCTACGTGTGGCACTGCCATATCCTCGAGCATGAGGACAACGAGATGATGCGTCCCTACAACGTTGTGGGATAAAAGCTAGTGGAAGCTGGCGCTGCGCAGTTGCCGGAAATCTTTCCCCTCCATAATTATGACCCGGCACATTTCGTGAAGCCGAGATCGCATGCGCTCACCGATGCGGTCGCCCAAGGTTTCTTTGCGCGCCGAACGCTGCGCTCGAGCGAATTCGGAACTTGGATTTGCGGATAAATCCTGACCCGCTTCGTCGGGGAAATTCGTGGTGATAATCGTCGTGCGCTTGTCGTTATAGCGGGTGTTCAAAATCAGGCTCACCGTGTCCCACACCCATTCCGTGGGTTTAACGGCGCCCAGTTCATCCAATACCAGAACCTCAGTTTCAAATACCGGACGCAGAACATCCAACTCGGTCGCCTTAACCGAATCATTGTAGGAATTCTGAATCTGTTTGAGCAGTTCGCGATAGTCGTAGAAAAGGCATCCCACGCCTTTGCTCATGGTTAATTCTTTTATTATTCCCACCGCCAAATGCGTTTTTCCCGCGCCGATGCTGCCAATTATCAACAGGCCATTTCCGTCGATGGGATACTCTTCCACAAATCTGCATGCTGCCATTCTCGCGGGCGCCAATCCGCGATGCGGACCATCGAATTCGAAGTTCGAGAGCTCGCAGTGTTCATACCGTTTCGGGATGCGAGCCGAGCCCAGCAAAGATGCCGATCGCGCTTGCAATCTGCAATCACAACGCGTAACCCTGTGCTCGGCTCCATTCGAGAGCGGTTTCCATCCCGTTCCCCCGCAGATGGAGCACACTGCTGCCTGATTAATTTCTTGCACCGCCATCGATAACCAATCCTCTATTTGACTTTGCACCGTCGCGCTCATCGGCGCAAGTGGAAATCTCAATGCTTCTGTGCAGATGTTGTGAAGATGTGAGTCCCATTGTGCGGTCTGGAGGAAATCAGGATCGCTTGCCCTCTGAGCGCACTTTCGTAAGCCTCAAAGATGAACATATTCTGGCCCTGACTGCCATTCGAGCGTAGAGTATAAGCATGTACAGCACAGACGTATTACACCGGGTGCAAGCGCTGCGCGAAGAAATTGCAGCCATTCGCGGCATGAATGACAAATTCGCGGAGCAGGAAACCCCAGCGGGTCTGGCTGTGCGCGCCAACGGGAATCGCGAAAGCCGGCTCAAAGAAATTATGCTGGAATTGTCCGGAATTGCCAAAGAGCAGCACCCATAGTCTGCTCCGCAATCGTATTTACCGATCTCATTTTTTTCTCCATTCCATCCCCGCTGGGCTTACTCTGTTCTCGCATCTTCCTATCTAACCAATTTAAGGCGCTCGAAGTTGACATTCCCTCTCGGACCTTCTGACTTCGGACAAGAACAAAAAGCGGCAATCTCTCGAAAGCGCCCGCTCACTTTGTGGCCATTGATCGCGGCCACATTCTTCATGGTCTCAGGGGGAGCCTATGGAATTGAAGACATTGTTCACGGTGCGGGTTACGGGCTTGCGATTCTGATTCTTTTCCTAACTCCGATTTTTTGGAGTCTTCCCACTACTTTAATGATTGGCGAACTGTCGAGCGCCCTACCGTGTGAGGGTGGTTATTACGCATGGGTGCGCCGGGCCATGGGGAATTTTTGGGGCTTCCAGGAAGCGTGGCTATCGCTAGCGGCCTCAATTTTCGATATGGCGATTTATCCCACGCTGTTCGTCGCCTACCTGGTCCGGTTATTCCCATGGTTCACCGCGAACCATCGCGGCGTAATGGTCGCGGGCGCAATGGTGATTCTGTGCGCAGCTTTGAATATTATGGGCGTGCGTGTCGTTTCCACCACCTCGCTCTGGCTGTTCCTAGTCATTTCCGCCCCATTTATTGTGATCGTAATACTTGCTCCGTTCAAATATTCGGGATTCTTGCACGCCGCCACTTCCCCGACCACGACAAATTTGGATATGGTCAGCGGCATCCTCATCGCCATGTGGAACTATATGGGATGGGACAACGCCTCCACGATTGCCACCGAAGTCGACCGCCCGCAAAAAACCTACCCTCGGGCTATGCTCGCGGCGGTAGGCATTGTGGCGTTGAGTTACATTCTGCCGGTGGCGGCTGTATGGATCACAAAACTCCCGGCAGCGGCGTGGGAAACCGGATCATGGGCGGATATTGCCGGGCTGCTAGGCGGAGCGCCGCTTCGCATAGCGCTGGTTGCCGGCGGAATGATGAGCGCCTTTGGCATGTTCAATGCGCTGGTGATGAGCTATTCGCGCCTTCCGCTGGCCATGGCTCAAGATGGTATGCTGCCGCGCGTGTTTGCCAGGTTGCATCCTCGTACCCGGGCGCCATGGGTTGCCATCATAGGGTGCGCCTGCTGCTGGGGCTTTTGCCTGGGACTGGGATTCGAGCGTCTCGTGACGATCGACATTTTGCTTTATGGCTTGAGTCTGGCTTTGGAATTCGCGGCTTTAGTCTTCCTGCGGATTCGAGAATCCGAATTGCCGCGTCCATTCCGCGTCCCTGGAGGATTAATTGGAGCCGCCGCAATTGGGATCGTTCCTCTCCTCTTACTCGGATTCTCTATTTTCCGCAGCGAGTCGGAGCGGGTTATGGGAATCAGCTCGCTCACGCTCGGGGTAATTTTAATCGCGGCCGGAATCGCAGCCTATGTTGTGAGCAGATTATGGAGCGATGCGCGGCTGCGTCCCTCAAGCACGGAATAGGTCGCATATGCTCTCAGAAGAAGCTGCGATAGAGTATTGTTATCCGACAGATCGGCAGCTTTATGACTAAACGGAAATCCCAAGGCGCCTACATGATTTCGGCCGTCGCCGAGATGTATGGCATTCATCCGCAAACATTGAGACTTTACGAACGCGAAGGATTGTTGAAGCCCTCCCGGACCGAGGGAAATACCCGGCTCTACACCGATGAAGACTTGCAACGGCTGGAATTTATCCTGTCGCTGGCGCGCGACCTTGGGGTGAATATTTCAGGGATGGCGATCATTCTGCAAATGCGGGAGCGCATGGAAGAAATGCAGAGGCAGATTCAGGATTTTGTGAAATACATTCAGGAAGAAGTTCTTGCCCGGGCCAGCGTGGCGACGGACGCGTCCCGGGGCGCAATCGTGCCGTCGCGCCGCCCGTTCATTACGCCCGCCGCGCCCAGCAACAGAAAAAAATAAATTCGACGGGCGGCCCAGGGTCGCCTCGCTTTTTGAATTCTAACTCCGCTCGCTCAACATTTCTCCGGACATTCCTAACTGTCGCGTAGAGTGCCCACTGATCGAGTGCGGAATCAATAGATTGCGTGTGGTGCGGAGACAGTTGTCCAGAAATTCAAGTCAAAAGCCGCGGACAAGAGTGTCCGCGCCACATACACCTTTCCGCAAAAGATACGACGTTATGGGTTGATTTTGTGGAGTGGATCAGGTCATTAATCCACGTGCCTTTCAGGGCGGCGTGCGGACGCGGGCGGCAAGTTTCGCGCAGAAAACGCGAGCGGAACGCAGGGACGCTGTGCGCAGCGGTAGAACTGCCCCACTCAAGCCAAAGATGGCTTGAAAGGCCACCGACGCTGACGCGCTTCACCGCTTCAGCAGGTCCACAGGTTCTTTTACGTCATGTACGCGCAAATACTTTGCGAGGCCGGGATGCTTGCGCGCGACCGCTTCGTACATTGCATAAGCTGCTTTGCGATATGAAAAATGTCCTGCGGGTCCTGTACGCAATTCTGATATGTAGACAACCTCGGCGAAATCCATTTTGAACAATGTCCGTTTGCGGAAGCCCAACGGAATGGCATATTGCGAACTGTCGGCATTATCGCGGTTCGCTAATGTTTCTACTGACGCCGCCGTGCGCTGCATGACCGCATCGTAATTTTGCTGCACTCCCGCAGCCTGCAATTCTTCCGGGACATCGTAGCCGTGCCGAGTCGTGAACGCCTGTCCAATTTGGATGCAGCGCCGATGGCGATGCATGTCGCGGAACCCGCCGATATCCATCAGGATATCGAAACGAAACTGCTGGCCGGCGCAACATGCCCGCTGCATTTCATCGTGCTTGCCACGATGCCGCAATCCCATATCGATGATTTCGCCGCGGATCACTTCTCCAGCGGCCTCGATTGCCTGGCGAATCTGCGGGTACGGATAATGAGAATACTCGTAAACAAACGTAGAAGCGAGTTCTACTTCGAGCGGTTCTTCATCAAGCAGATCAACCGCAGGCGCAATCGCGATCGGCACGTCGCCCATCAACTGAGCGGCAACGTGGCGCAATTCGCGCCGCGCCTCGATCTCATAGGAACTTGCATTCGCGTATTTCACCAGCGTGGGCGCGACCCGAACCTCGCGCAACAGTTCCTGAGCGGCCCGTTCGCCGAGTTCAGGCGAAATAGTTTTAATTCGCTCGACCAATTGCTCGAGCGATTCGCGATGAATGTTATATGCAGAAGTGGTCGCGGCCTGTTTGAGCAACTCGCCGACCGACCGAACTTCAGCATGAGTGTGCGCCAGCAATCGCGCGATCTGTGTCTCCAAGGTGCGTGCGTTAACAATCTGTCCCAGAGAAGTGTTCGCGGCCAGCGGCAACAAGTAACGCGAGAAGTCGAAGGCGCGGGCCTTGAGCGTGCGTTCGTATTGCTCCGGTTTCATCTCCGCCGGCTTAGGCGTTATGCCACCGAGATATCGGAATATGCCTTCCGAGAGCGATTCGTATTCCGCAAACAGTTCTTCAATTGTGGTGCGGTATAAATCCCGCGACAACTCATCGCCGCCGAAGTCGGGGGTAAAGTATCCACTTTTCTTGAAGTCTTGATAGCGGGTTGATCGCTCCTGGCCATCCCAGCGTTGCTCGTCGGCGACAGCGATTGCGGCAAGGATAGACAGCCGCTCCACCGCCATCGCGACATGGGCGAGATCGGCAATGGAGCGATGGCCGTACTGAAAATAAAACGTATTGAGGAATTTCTCCGCTTTTTGCTGGCTGATTTCTTTCAGCGACTCCCTCATCGATAACGCCGAACGGGAATATTTCGCCATGGCGTAGGCCAACACTTCCGGGTCGGCGCCGAAAATGGCATACACCTCAGCGGAGGGTCGCTCTGACGGCGTGGCTGGCTCGATGTCGGTAGCGGTTGCGAGTTCTGCCATGGGAGGAGGCGTGGTTAGGCGGCCGACAGACTTTGCGTTCGCCTCGCTTCAATTCCATCCAGCGCTTGCCACAAGGCTTTCGCGGCGTTTTCTCCGGCGCTCAATGTCTTCTCCGCATTGGCTTCGCCGGAATTGATCCGAGCGCGTAGTTGATTGCGCCACACGTTCGCATGGAATACATCGGCGGTGGCATGCACCGTGAAATACGCGTAGGTCTTTTCGCCTTTACCATACATGTCGCGCAAACCGCGTGCCTTTTCAGTGGCGATAGCGGGCACTTGGGATTCGTAGACGTAGAACGCGGTCAGCGCTTCGTCAGGGGTTCCGTCGGTTGCGATGCAATGAAAAAAATCGATTAGCTGATGGATGGCGGGATGCGGCACGTGGCTTCTCATATTTCGCGTCGATCCAGTTCCTTCTACAAAATCTAACCACAGATCCGAATGAGCGGTTGACGGTTGTTCGCCTGCTGCCGCAAAACCTTTTTCGTCGGCCAGATTGGCTAACACGGCGCGCCGCAGCTCGCTGTCGTCCAACCTTACGGCCAACTCGGCGAGATAAGAAGGAAAGGCTTCGACATGATGGTAGTAATCCTTGGCATACGCGTGCAAATCATCATTCGTAAGCTCGCCCGCGCTCCATGCCTTATAAAAAGGATGTTGGAGCAGGTCATACTTTGCGATGCGCTTATGCAACCGCTCGAAGAACTCGTCGCTCATCATGCCATCACCTCAGGGGAGTTGAAAGTAGCTCACATAATACGAGACGGGGAAAATCCTCACAAGTTTTGCGGGTTTGTGTAGCGCGGGCACTCCTGCCCGCGAGACGGTTTGGGATTAGTCACAGAAGCAATGCGAAGCACTGGCATTGTCGCATGAATTCTGGTGCCGAGCATTCGAGCAGTCGCCGGGACGCGCCGTGAAGGTCCGCGGGGAAAAGCGCCGGACCCCCCTCGTGCTCATATGAGCGGGCCGGGCCGCGTAGCTTGCAGGATAAAGTTTCGAGGGTGCCGACTCCGGTAAAATGATCGGAGTTTTTTCATACGATGAATGCAAAAGATAAATCCGACGGCAATCGCAATTGGGGTTCCGCGCGGATAGAGAGAGGCAAGAACATTCGCCGATTACTGGGCGCGTCATCGCAAGGTCGAGGGCCCGAATCTCGAATTGACCGCGAATACGCATCCCGAATCGCGGTTTTGCCTTTGCGCATCTGTGTATAGCGGGAACTCTAAATAGTACGTGGCGCGAGGGAGAAAATTTTGGCGGAAAACATTTACGACATTGCGATTATTGGAAGCGGTCCGGCTGGGTACACGGCGGCGATTCGCGCGGGCCAATATGGTTTGAAAACTGCTCTTGTCGAAAAGGATAACGTTCTCGGAGGCACGTGCCTGCATGTGGGGTGCATCCCCACCAAGGCGCTGCTTTTCAACGCGGAGATTTGGGATCACCTGAAAGATGCCAAAGAATTTGGCATCGAAGGCGTGGATTCGCGAAAATTGAATTGGGGTGCGATTCAAGAACGGAAATCGAAGATCGTGGCGAAGCATACCAAAGGCCTGGATTTTTTAATGAAGAAGAACAAGGTCGAAGTGGTCCGGGGATATGGGGGGCTGACGGGGCCAGCGTCCAAGGGAATTTTTACGGTCGACGTTAAGGCGGGCGATGGAAAAACTTCACAGCTGAAAACAAAGAATATTATTTTGTCCAGCGGTTCGGAAGCCCGCATGATTCCTGGGATTGAGCCCGGTCCGCAAATTCTTACGAACATCGAGATCCTGGATATTGGGCAAATCCCCAAATCGTTGGTAGTGGTCGGCGCTGGCGCGGTCGGGGTCGAGTTCGCTTCCATTTTCCGCTCGTTCGATACCAAGGTGACGATTCTAGAAATGCTGCCGCGGCTGGTGCCTGTTGAGGATGAAGATGTGTCCAAAGAATTGGCGCGTGTGTACCGCAAGCGTGGCATCGACTTTTTTACGGGCGCGAAGGTAGAGAAGGTGGAGAAGACGAAAGCTGGAGTGAACGTTACGTTTAGCGCTGATGGCAAACAGCAAAAGATTGAAGCCGAAAAGATATTGATCGCGATTGGACGCAAGCCGCGAACCGAAAATATGGGCCTCGAAAAAACTCGCGTCCAAGTGGAACGCGGATTCGTGAAAACGAATGAGTGGATGGAAACCGCCGAGCCCGGAGTTTATGCGATTGGGGACATCGTAATGGGAACGCCCCAACTGGCGCATGTGGGCGCGATGGAGGGAATCGTTGCGGTTTCGAAAATTGCGGGCAAAGAGGCCAAGCCGATCGATTTGCAAAAGATTCCGAACGCTACCTATTGCCATCCGGAGATTGGTAGCGTGGGTTTGACAGAAGCCAAAGCGAAGGAACAGGGATATACGGTAAAGGTTGGAAAATTTCCATTCACGGCCAACTCGCGGGCCTCGATCGTGGGGCAGCATGATGGGTTTATCAAGATTGTCTCCGACGCGAAGTTTGGTGAAATTCTCGGGGTGCATATCATCGGCCCCCAGGCGACGGAATTGATCGCGGAGGCGGTAACCGCGATGGAACTCGAAGCCACGGTCGAAGATTTGATGTGGACGATTCATGCGCATCCCACGCTTGCAGAGGCGATGCTGGAGGCCTCGAATAGTGTGTATGGGTTGGCGATCAACGCGTAGGGATAGTGGATGAAAGTACGGGAAATCCTTAAGGTGATCGAACAGGATGGTTAGTATTTAGACCGTACCCGTGGAAGTCGTCGCCAATACAAGCACTCCAACAATCCCGGTCTGGTAACAGTACCAGGGAAGCCAAACGACGATTTGGGATTGGGCACGCTGAATAGTATTCTGAGGCAGGCAGGGCTGAAGAAATGAAAAGATATTTGATTGTTATTGAGCAGACCGCAACCGGGTTTTCCGCTTATTCTCCCGACTTGACTGGATGTGTTGCCACTGCTTCTACAAGAGCGGAAGTAGAGTACGAAATGCAGCAGGCAATTTCTTTCCATTTGGAAGGGATGAAGCAAAGCGGGGAAGCGATCACCGAGCCCCACACTTATTCGGCTTACGTCGATGTGCCAGCGACCACGTTGTGATTTCGGTACTGAATCTCGGCACGCTTGATTACCCAACCGGTCTGCGCCTGCAACAAAGGCTTGTCGAGCTTCGTAAAGAAGATCGCATTGGCGATGTTCTTGTCCTTCTGGAGCACGGCCCGGTAATCACGCTCGGTCGCAATGCGAAATCCTCGAACATAATCGCTTCCAAGGATGAACTGTCCCGGCATGGAGTCGAAGTTTTCGAATCCGACCGCGGGGGGGATGTAACGTTCCATGGGCCGGGCCAGTTCGTTGGATATCCCATCTTCGACTTGCGCGCATTTCCGTCGTCTGACGCCAGGCGCAAAACGTTGGGCGTGATCGAATACGTCAGGCGCATAGAAGAAGTATTGATCCGAACGTGCGCTGATTTTGGAATTGGCACCGAGCGCGTGTGCGGACTTACGGGAGTTTGGACGACTCGGGAAGCTCCTAGTCTACGCTCCACCTCAACAGGCGACGACGGCCGCCGCTGCACGAGTGAATCGGCGAAAATCGCTGCGATTGGCGTGCACGTTTCGCGTTCCGTGACCTCGCATGGATTCGCGCTGAATGTCGATACTGATTTAAATTATTTCAACCTGATCATCCCCTGTGGAATCACGAAACCGGTCACTTCGATGGCAAAGGAACTTGGCAAGCCGCCGGAATTGAGCGAAGTGACGAATTCCGTCGTGCGCAACTTTGGAGCAGTTTTCCAAAGCCAAATTCTGTGGGTTGAAACTCTGGAAGCGCTGCTGGGGAAAGTAATCGGAGTACCCATGAAAGTTCCAGGGGAATTGCGATCGATTCACGGACTGGAAGAAACCTTCCCCGTTTAGGATCCCGACCAGTGGATTCTGCGCAGTCGGCAGGTTAGGATTAGCGAAGCAGGCGCGCATGCCCAATAAAATTAAGTCCCCAGCCAAATCCAACCACCACAAAAAAGTGCCGGGCAGCAATGGTTCGAGATCGGCAGCCTCAGCGCACACGAATCCACAGGAACGTACTTATCGCATTCCCGATTCGCGGCTGGAGAAGCCGGCATTCATCGTCCGTCAAAACTGCGCAGGTTCGGCGATCTGCTACGACATCACCGGCGATCTTGACGCGCCGGTTCCTCTCATTCGCGACTCGAAATATCTCGACCGAAAACAGTGCATCGAGATTTATCGCTGGATGGTTCTCAATCGCAAAATGGAAACCGCGCTGGAAAATCTTTACAAGCAGGGAAAGGTTGTCGGCGGGGTCTATTTCGGATTAGGGCAGGAGGCTTGCTCATGCGCCTCAGCTTACGCTTTGAAAAAAGACGACTGGCTGGCTCCGATGATTCGCAATCAGGGCTCGCTGCTGGTTCGAGGCTTCGCTCCGCGAGACATGATGATGCAGTACATGGCAAAAGCCGGCTCGCCGACCGGCGGACGCGACGGAACTTCTCACTTCGGGGACATTGAAAAGCGCAATGTGGTTTCGCCGATATCGATGCTTGGCGATCTGGTTCCGGTGATGGCCGGGGTCGCTCTGGGCGCGCGCCTCCAAGGACGCAACATCGCTGTCATGACGTACATCGGCGATGGCGGCCAGTCTACGGGCGTGACTTATGAAGGAATCAATTTCGCCGCCGTGCAGGATTTGGGATTGGTTCTGTTTATCGAAAGCAATCATTGGGGATATTCGACGCCGTCGGAAATGCAATTCCGAGTGAAAGACCTCGCCGAACGCGCAATTGGCTACGGAATCCCCGGCGTGATTGTGGATGGAACCGATGCTTGCCAGGTCTACGACGCGGCGTACGAAGCCTGTGAGCGAGCGCGAAGCGGGAAAGGACCGACGCTGATTGAAGCCAAAATGATGCGGATGAAAGGCCATGCCATCCACGACAGCGCGGACTATGTTCCCAAGAAAATGTTTGAATACTGGCGCAAGCGCGATCCCATATCGCGTTTTGAAAATTATCTAGTGAAGGCAAAAAAATGGCTCACCCCGCAGGAAAACGAAAAGCTCATCGCCGACGTAGAATTTTTTCTCGAGGCGGAGCGGGAGGTCGCGGTGAATTCGCCGATGCCCACGCCCGAGTCAGCGGCGGGCGGTGTCTATTGCGAAAATGGCTGCCACGATATCAAGCCGAAGTATGCCACGCCAAAGACTAAAAGCAAGAAATCCGGCGGCATTCGAACGACCGAGGCCGCCATTCATTTCAAGTAGCCCCGGACGCCCCCTGCCTATATTTCTGAAGCGAGGCTGCCGCAAGTTCAGCATCGCAGCAGTTTTTTTCCCCGCGTGTCCTCAAAGCCTGCGGGGGTTCCAAAAACCGCGATTCGATTGCTTCCGGAGACCGAATCGGGGAATGGGTCGCACAGTTACTATTTGAATTGTTTATCCGGCGCATCATTATTTCTAATCTCCACTGGACCTCAAAGTTGTTATTTTAACTATTGCAGCATTTGCGGAGGTGACCCATGAGCGAACTCGAAACCAACTTAAACAAAATCCTCGAAGAACATCAGCACGAGAGCGGGCTGCACGTTATTGGCGGGCGCCGAAGGCTGATTGATCGTCTGGTCGAGTTCTTTGAGGAAACTCCCAAAATTCGCGCTTCCAATCCAAAAGGCAAAGAAAGCCACAATTAACTTGCCGATTTTTCGTCTTTAGCAGAAGGGAACTAAAGAACCCATCGCATAGCGCGGTGGGTTTTTCTTTGCCATGAGATGCTGCGATCTTAGGTTTGCGCCCTAAGGTCTTTCTCCCAGCCATCCTCCAGTTTTGTTTATCGAAATTATTGCTTGACACCATCGGTTAAACCTTTAACAATATGAATAGTTATTCATCTGTATGAATATAAATGCATGAACAAGTCCTTGCGTCAACGAGCGATTCTGGAACTGGTGCAAGAGAGCCCGGTGGCAAGCCAGGAGGATTTTCAGAGAGCATTGAAAAAGCGGGGCTTTGCAGTCGGGCAGGCAACGCTATCGCGCGATATTCGCGAACTGGGATTGGCCAAAACGAGCGACGGATACGCGCTTGGCCAGGGTGATAACTCGGACCCGGCTCTGCCTCCGGTAGCGCGACTGGTTCGTGATTTTGTGCTGAATGTGCGGGCGGCGGAGAATTTGATTGTGACGAAAACGAGCATCGGTAGCGCACAGCCCGTAGCCGCAGCGCTCGACGGCGAAGGATGGCCGGAGGCCATTGGTAGTATCGCCGGTGACGACACGATTTTGATTATTTGCGCCAACAAAAAAGCGGCGAGAAAAATCGAGGGACGAATTCAGGAGATGCTTGCTTAGTGACCGGCAAACTCAAAACTGCGGTGCTCGGAGCTACCGGCTATTCCGGATTGGAATTGGTCCGTCTGCTGGCGCACCATCCGCAGGTGGCGAAACCCGCGCTCCTTACCCGTCCTGCCGAATCCGGTGCGGCCAAGTCTGAGGCGCAGATGGATCTCGCACAAATGTTCCCGATGTTGTCCGGGAACGGCGGCTATCCCATGCAGCCGCTTTCCTGGTCCGCGTTAAAGCAGCAGGGAGTTGATCTGCTTTTTCTGGCGACCCCGCATGACGTCTCCCGTGATCTCGTTCCCCAAGCCATAGATCAGGGCCTGCGCGTTATCGACCTGAGCGGAGCGTGGCGATTGAAGCAGGCGCAACACCGCGCTATCTACAACTTCAAAGATAGCGATTCGATAAAAGCCGAGGCACTCACCCAGAAAGCGATTTATGGACTGCCGGAAATAAATGGCGACCGCATTCCTGACGCAGCGCTGGTGGCGAATCCAGGATGTTACGCGACTTCTGTGATCCTCGCGCTCGCCCCGTTGCTGAAGGCTGGAATCGTGAACCGCGAGCATGGAATTATCTCGGATTCGAAATCCGGAGTTTCGGGCGCGGGCAAAGAGCCGAACGCGCGCACTCACTTCGTTTCGGTTGCGGATAATTTGTCGGCATATTCGGTATTTGGGCATCGGCATCTGGGAGAAATTCTGGAGCAGTTGTCGCTGAATTCGGCGGAATTAATTTTCACTCCGCACCTGCTGCCCATCCCGCGCGGGATTCTCTCTACGATTTACGTGCAATTGAATCGCGAGATGAAGCCTTCCGAAATTGAAGGCTGTTTCCGCGAGTTTTATGGTGGCAAGCATTGGGTGCGGGTTTTCGCTACTCCGAATCTGCCGCAAATCCAGTTTTCGCTGCATACGAATTACTGCGACTTGGGTTTTTGTCTGGCAGAAGACGGACGACGCTTGGTCTTGGTTTCATGCGTTGACAATCTGCTCAAAGGCGCGGCCGGACAAGCCGTGCAGAACATGAACCTGATGTATGGATGGAACGAGGAAGAAGGCCTTCAGTGAAGATTGTCGTAAAAATCGGTGGCGCCGCGCTCGAAGATAAATCCACTCTCTACAAGTGCGCACATGCCGTGGTTGATCTGGCGCGGGACGGGCACAAAGTCGCGGTCGTGCACGGCGGAGGCAGCGCGCTTACTCGGACCTTGAAGCTGCTGGGCAAACAAAGCGAATTCGTGGATGGGCTGCGCATCACCGACGCCGATACGCGCGATGTGGCGCTGATGGTGCTTGCCGGACTGGTTAACAAAACTTTCGTTGCGGCAATCGTGGCCGCCGGAAATCCCGCAATTGGTTTGTGCGGAGGCGATGGCATGAGCTTCCGTGCGCGCAAAAAACATACCGAAGGATACGACCTTGGATTCGTCGGCGAAATTTGTTCCGTCGAACCGCGTTGGCTGGAAGCAATCTGGGGCGAAGGCGGCATCCCGGTGCTGTCGTCGTTGGCGCTCGGTTCCGATGGCGAATACTACAACGTGAACGCCGATCAAATGGCCTCTGCATGTGCTGCCGCTTGCCATGCCGACGCGTTAATTTTTCTTACCGATGTCCCGGGCGTGAAGGACGCGGCAGGCACCGTGATTCCGTGGCTGAAGACGAAAGAAGTGGCCGCGCTTGTCGCTGCGTCCGTAATTGGCGGCGGCATGTTGCCCAAGCTCGAAGCCTGCACTCAGGCGCTGAAAAAAGGCGTGGGACGCGTCCGCATTCTACCGGCGGCGCAAGCCGATATCCTGCCGCAATTTTATTTTACCAAGCTCGAATGCGGCACCGAGGTGTTGGGAGCATGAGCCTCGCCTCCGTAATGCGTACTGAGCAGGAATTTCTGCTGCCGACATACGAGCGGCACAAAATCCTTTTCGAAAAAGGACGCGGCATTTATCTGTGGGATTCAGCCGGTAACCGCTATCTGGATTTTCTGAGCGGTATCGGAGTGAATGCGCTGGGCCACGGGCATCCCGCAATCAAGGCCGCTTTGACTCGCCAGGCAGGGAAACTGATTCATGTTTCTAATTTGTTTTTTCACGAATATCAGTCCGAACTTGCGAAACGTCTGACAAAAATTTCTGGCATGGACCGCGCATTTTTTTGCAACAGCGGCACTGAAGCGTGGGAAGGCGCGCTGAAGCTGGCGCGCGCGCACGCACGCGCGCAGAACAATAATGGACACAAGGCCAAGTGGCGGGTTCTGGCTCTGAACAATTCTTTTCATGGACGAACATTCGGCTCGCTGGCGACCACTGGGCAGGAAAAATATCGCCACCCTTTTATGCCGTTGATGCCCGGCGTCAATTTTGTCGCGTTCAATGACGTCGAAGATTTGAAGCGTCAATTCGACGGCAGCGTGTGTGCTGTTTGCGTGGAGACAATACAGGGCGAAGGCGGAATTCGTCCTTTGAGCCTTGAATTTTTGCAAACCGCGCGGGAATTAACCAAACGCAGCGGCGCGTTGCTGCTGATCGACGAAATTCAGAGCGGCCTGGGACGCACCGGACGCTATTTCGCGTATCAACACTATGGCATTAAGCCAGACATCATTACGGTCGCAAAGCCGCTGGCCGCGGGATTACCTCTGGGCGCGATTCTTACCACCAACTTTGCCGCGAGCGGAATGCATCCCGGATTGCATGGCACAACCTTCGGCGGGGGGCCGCTGGCGTGCGCGGTAGCGATCGAATTTCTGCGCGTCCTTGACGGGATGATGGGTCACATCCGCGAAATGGGAGATTACTTCCACGCCGAACTCGACACATTGAAAAGCAAACACCCATCGGTAAAAGAAGTTCGTGGCATGGGTCTGATGTTGGGTGCGGAGGTTGATTCGTCCGACACCGCGAAAGCGGTCGTCGCGCAACTTTTGCAGCGCGGAATTCTTATCAATCGCACTCATGATACTGTGCTGCGATTTTTGCCGCCCTACATCATCGAGAAAAAACACATCGACCAGGTGATCCGTGAATTGGATTCAGCCTTGGGTTCGCATTCCAAGAAGCCAGCTTTGCCGATTAGAAAGTCCACGAAAAGGAGCTACAAAAATTGACCACCCAGCCCGTAACCCGAGCGCGAGTCGCGTCCGCACCTGGCGCGAGTATTTTTCCGTGCCATGATTTGGTTTCCATCCGCGACCTCGGAGCCGCGGAAATTCACGGCATCTTCAACCTTGCGGCGCGCCTGAAGTCGCATCCCGCGGATTTTCGCTCTGCGCTGGCCGGCAAACACGTCGCCATGTTTTTTGAAAAACCATCCCTGCGCACCCGTCTCACCTTCGAAGCCGGCGTCGCCGGCCTTGGCGGCTCGATCACTTTTGTCGACCAAACTTTAGGCCGTCTTGACGCGCGCGAGACCTTAAGTGACATCGCTCACAATCTCGAGCGCTGGGTTAGCGGAATCATACTGCGCACTTTCGCGCATAGCACAGTGGAAGGTATGGCCTTCTATGCGCGCGTTCCGGTCATCAACGCGCTCAGCGATCTCGAGCATCCGTGCCAAGCCTTAGCAGACTATTTCACTCTGCAACAACGCTTCGGGAACTTGAAAAAGATCGCACTCGCTTACGTTGGCGACGGAAATAACGTAGCTCATTCTTTATTGCTGGTCGCAGCTTCCATCGGCTCGACCATTCGAATTGCCACTCCTGATGGCTACGGTCCTGATCCCCAGATCGTAGCCGACGCGAAAGAAATTGCGCGTCACACTGGAGCCACGATCGAATTGCTGACCGATCCGCACGAAGCCGTTGCCGGTGTCGACGCGATCTACACCGACGCGTGGACGAGCATGGGTCACGAGCATGAAGAAGCGGAACGCGCGCGAACATTTCCGCCTTATCAGCTGAATAGTGATTTGGCTGCCGAAGCCTCGTCCCATGCCGTGTTCATGCACTGCCTGCCAGCGCATCGCGGCGAAGAAATCACGGACGAAGTAATGGATTCCCCGCGATCAGTCGTCTTCGATCAGGCCGAGAGTCGATTGCACGTGCAGAAGGCCATCATGATTTCATTATTAGGCAGCGAGAATGCACGCATGCCCGTGAGGAATGCCAATGCCTGAAAAAGTTGTTCTCGCATATTCCGGAGGCCTCGACACTTCAATCATTATTCCGTGGTTGAAGGAAAACTACGCCTACGACGTGATTGCAATGGTCGGCGATGTCGGCCAGGGTGATGATCTGGATGCCGTCGTAGAGAAGGCTTACAAAACTGGCGCCAGCAAAGTTGTCGTAGAAGACATGCGCGAAGAATTTCTTCGCGAATATGTTTTTCCCACCATCAAGGCGGGCGCGGTCTATGAGCATAAATATTTGCTGGGCACATCGATGGCGCGTCCGGTGATCGCTAAGCATCAAGTCGAAGTTGCTTTGCGTGAAGGTGCGACTGCCGTCGCCCACGGGTGCACCGGAAAAGGAAACGATCAGGTGCGCTTCGAATTGACCTATCAAGCGCTGGCTCCCGAACTCAAAGTCATCGCACCCTGGCGCGAGTGGGACTTGAAATCTCGAGAAGATTGCCTTGATTATGCAGAGAAGCGTGGCATCGCGGTCGATGCCAGCCGACAGAAAATTCACAGCCGCGATCGCAATCTATGGCACATCAGCCACGAGGGCGGGGAACTGGAAGAAGCCGGTAATGCGCCTTTCGCGACCACCTGGCAAATTTCCCGTTCTCCGCAGGAAGCGCCTGATCGAGAAGAGCAGGTTTCCATCGGCTTCGAAAAAGGCGATCCGGTTTCAGTCAATGGAATGAAACTCGATCCTGTTTCGCTTGTCGAACTGCTGAACGAAATCGGCGGACGCAACGCCATCGGCAGAATCGATCTCGTGGAAAACCGTTTCGTTGGCATCAAGTCGCGCGGATGCTACGAAACTCCCGGCGGAACGTTGATGGTCCTCGCGCATCGTGAGCTCGAAGCCCTCTGCCTCGAACGTGATCTCTCGCACTTCAAGCAGCACATTGGCTTGAAGTATGCGGAACTGGTTTACTTCGGGCTTTGGTTCACGCCGCTACGCGAGGCTCTCGACGCGTTTGTCGAAAGCACGCAAGTTAATATGACGGGCACGATCACTCTTTCTTTATATAAAGGGAACGTTTCGGTCGTGAGCCGGCAGTCGGAGCACTCTCTTTATCGCACGGATCTTTCTTCCTTCACGATGGACGAAAGCTACGATCAAAAAGACGCCGCGGGATTCATTCGCATCTTAGGGTTACCCTCTCGCTCGCGGGCTTTGATGGAAAAGTTGAAGCTGGACAGTGCGAAAGAGGTCGCCCGATGAAGATGTGGTCCGGCCGTTTTCGCAAGCCGCTGGATCCGGCTTTCGAAAAATGGCAGCGATCTTTCGGGTTCGATAAACGCCTGCTGACATATGAAATCGCCGCCAGCAGTGCGCATGCTCGCGCTTTGAAAGAGGCCGCGATTATCAAGTCCGATGAATTGATTTCTATTCTCAAAGGTCTGGAAGATATCCAGAGACTTGCTGAAGAATCGTTAGCTTTTCTGGAAGATGACGAGGCGGAAGACGTTCATCATTTCGTCGAAAAGCAACTCGTCGCTCTTATCGGCGACACCGGCTACAAACTTCACAGTGGACGCAGCCGCAACGAACAAATTGCCACCGATCTTCGCCTATATGTCCGCGCTGCGATTGATCGGCTTAATACTGACATTGGAGAACTGCTGACTACTTTTTTGTCTCGTGCGGAACGCGCCGGAAATTCCACGATGCCGGCGTACACGCATCTGCAACGGGCGGAACCGGCACTGGTGGGGCATTGGCTGCTCGCATATCTCGAAATGTTTTTGCGGGATGCAGGTCGTCTTGCCGATTGCCGCAAGCGTCTCAACGAATGTCCGTTAGGATCGGGTGCGGTCGCTGGCGCTACGCTTCCGCTGGATCGCCGCACGATGGCGCGCGATCTGGAATTCGATCGTCCCACTCGCAACAGCATTGATGCCACGAGTGATCGCGACTTTGTTTTAGAGTTTGCCAATGCGCTCTCCACGATCGCCATTCACCTGAGCCGCTGGGCCGAAGAAATGATTTTGTTCTCCACTCAGGAATTTAATTTCATTCAGCTTCCGGAATCGTATTCAACCGGCAGCAGCGCCATGCCGCAAAAGAAAAACGCCGACCTACTGGAATTAACCAGAGGAAGAGCGGCCCGTTTGATTGGAAACACCACAGCAATAACCGTGGCTCTAAAGGGCCTGCCGCTCGCCTACAACAAAGATTTGCAGGAGTTGCAAACTCCATTGTTCGAAGCCGCCGACACGGTGCTGGCGTTGCTCCCCATGATTACGGGATGGATGACGGAAGTCGAATTCAATTTCGAGCGAATGCAACAAGCCGCCGAAACTGGATTCATGAATGCCTGGGCCGCAGCGACCTATCTTGTTCGCCACGGCGTCCCATTCCGCAACGCTCACGAGCAAATCGGCAAAGCTGTCCAAATTGCGCTAGATAAAAAGTGCGAACTTCAGGATATTTCACTCGAAGAACTGCGCGAGCTAAATCCAGTATTCGATCAGGATTTTTATTCCTGCCTGACTTTGCAGTCGGTGCTCGCCATTCACGATGTCCCCGGCGGCACCTCGCCGACGCGGGTAAAACACGCCATTGCGGACGCGAAGCAAAGAATCGGCGCGATACAGGAGGAAGCCCATGCGAACGCGTGAAGCCATTCTTCCTGACGCGGAAAAAATTCACGAATTGATCTGCGCTTACTCGGGTGACGGAACTCTGCTCCCCCGCACCTTCGCCGAAATCTGCGAGAATGTGCGTGACTTCGTCGTGCTCGAAGACAACCGCGAAATCATTGGCTGCGGCGCACTTCATCTTTACGGTACGCATCTCGCGGAAATTCGCTCCATCACAGTTCATCCGCATCATCAGGGACGCGGCGGCGGCGAACAGCTTGTTCGAACTCTAATGATCGAAGCCGAGCGCCATCACGTGCAATGCATTTGTCTGTTCACCCGCAAGCCAGACTTTTTCGCGCAGATGGGCTTCACGGTTGCGCATCGTGACGACATTCCGGACAAAATTCACAAAGACTGCTGCGTCTGTCCCCGTTTCGATCGCTGCGACGAGGTCGCGATGGTCCGCGGGGAAATTCCAAAATTCTCCATTCTCCCAGAACCCACTTCGTGGCTCGTTAAACTTCAGGTATGAGTCAATCTGTGGGGCCGGACGTTCCTATCCATGTGCCCAAGGGCTTCAGTTTTTCCACCGCCAAGGCTGGAATCAAGGCGAGCGGACGCGCCGATCTTGCATTCATCGGGGCCGCTCCCGGCACAATTGCAGCAGCTCTGTTCACCAAAAATCGCGTAGTAGCCGCTCCGGTGACCGTTGGCCGGGCGTCGCTCGCGCAAACCCGGGGACGCGTTCGCGCCGTAATCGTTAATTCTGGAAATGCAAACTGCGCCACTGGCGCGGCGGGCCTGAGAGCCTGTCAACGAATTTGCGGCAAACTTGGAGCGTTGCTCGGCGTGCGTCGCGAAGAGGTTTTCCCCTCCTCAACCGGAATTATCGGTGTTCCACTTCCGGCGGAAAAAATATTGGCGAAGTTGCCGGAACTCGCCTCGTCGCCCATCGCTACCGAAGATGGAGTCCGGAAATTTGCGAACACGATCTTAACCACTGATTCGAGAGCGAAGCTGGCATCGATAACCTTTAATGTTGGCAACGAAAGAGTTTCACTCACCGGAGTCGCAAAGGGAGCCGGGATGATTCACCCGCAACTCGCCACGATGCTGGTTTATCTTTTCACCGACATCCGAGCGACCGTGCCAGAGCTGAAGCAATTTCTCACTCGCGCCTGCGCCGAAAGCTTCAATTCGATATCCATTGATGGAGATACTTCGACCAACGACACAGTTCTGCTGCTGGCTTCGGGACAAAGCGTCGCTTCTCTGAAGACTCCGTTTGCCCGCAAGAAATTCGACGATGCACTGAATTCCGTTTGCCGGTCGCTGGCGCACCAGATCGTTGCCGATGGCGAAGGAATTCAGCATGTGATTCGCCTGCACATCGATCAAGCGAGAAGTCGCGGAGAGGCCCTAAAAATGGCGGAAGCCATCTCGCGCTCGCTTTTGGTGAAGACGGCGTGGGCTGGCGCCGATCCTAACTGGGGACGCATTCTGGCTGCGATCGGCGCGTCTGGCCTGCCCATTGATCCCGGCCGGGTCGATATTTTTATCGGAAAGCAAAAAGTTTGCCGCAACGGCGTGAGCAATCCGTTTAACGCGAAACAGGCTCACGCAGATTTGTCGAAGCCGGAATGTGATATCAAGATTCGGTTACAGCGCGGCTCGGCATCGCTGACATTTTTAACCACGGACCTCACGGCCGAGTATGTGCGCATCAATGCCGAGTACTCGACGTAATAAAACCTCGACTTGATTAAAACGAAGACGGCGTGATCCGGCCTGACATCGTTCGGCTTCAGCCGGATCTGAGACGAGGAAACGATAAAAACCCGTGCCGTCGTCATCGTTCATCACTATGATGACGGAAGACGGGGGAGGGTAACCCCAAGTAACTCTCACGTTGATTTCGGAACCGTACCCTTGATTCCTGGCGCTTCGGCGCGTAAAGTTTTGCTGGGTGCACTGGGGCGACTGGGACGCCCGTCAACGACGAATGTCCAATCAGAGCGCGAGATACTTAAAATTCGGGAGCGCCACCGCGGTAATAATCCTGTCGCTCGCTTATCTCGCTTATACGGGAGTCCGCGAGAGCAAGAGTTATTACGTGACCATCAAAGAACTTCATGGGATGGGTGACGGCGCTTACAGCAAGCGTTTACGTGTTGCGGGAAATGTGCAGCCGGGTTCCATCAAGCGCAGCGGCACGAATGTCCAATTCGCGCTGATGGAAAACGAGACACTGCTGCCGGTGATTTATAGCAGCACCGAGCCTCCTCCCGACACGTTCAAAGATAATTCGCAAGCGCTGGCAGAGGGAAGCTATGGCCGTGATGGGGTTTTCCATGCCACGCAATTGCAGGCCAAGTGCGCGTCGAAGTATGCTCCGCAACAAACCGGAACGGCGACGAATGTAGCTCAAACACCTGCGCCGGCGAAAAATATGCCCGCATCTTACTAGCTGGCTTTGCGGCGTCTTTGTCGTTGGGGCGGGTCACACCATGATCTCGGGGGAGCGCGCTGGTGGGTCAATTCCTCAGCAACCTAAAATAGATTTCGGCAAGTCGCCAGCTTCTGGGTTTTAGGTTCTTCCGCGGAACTCGACGATTTTCCGACGATCACGTTTTGACGGCCTGCCTGCGGGTAACTGTTCAAACTGATTCATTGCTTTGCGCTCCGCTGCAACCTTCAGTCGCGATTCGCGGCTCGTCTCAGTTTCGAGATAGAGCGTTTGCGCAACAGGGGCTGGTCCGCGCACTTCGCTGAGAAGCAAAACCTCCAATTGAAAGTCTCCACTTGCATTGCTCACACGCAACTTGTCGCCGACCTTAACTTCGCGCGCCGGCTTAGCGGGCTGACCGTTGGATTGAACTCTGCTAAGTTCACAGGCGCGAGCAGCCAGCGCCCGGGTTTTAAAAAAGCGAGCGGCCCAAAGCCACTTATCTATTCTTGTCTTAGCCATCGAAAGTATTTTACGATTGCCGGGCGTATTGCGACATGAAGCTATGCATAAGGAAATCGGAATTTCATCGTTGCCGATGTGTCGATCTCCTGAGGCGCGACTACTTTACTTCCCGGAGGCGTCCGCTCTCCACCTCATACACAAATCCGCGCACCGAGACCGACTGCGGAACCCAGGGATGGGTGCGCAATTTCTGTAACTGCTCCCGTACATTCTCATCCACATCCTGAAATGCATAAAAAGATGCCGGCGCAATCGCAGCCGTTCCGGCACGCTGCTGGATCGTCGTCCGCAAATCATGCTCGGTAGTCAGCATCAATCCGCAATCGGTGTGATTGATGATCATGAATTCAGTGGTGTGCAGAAGGTAGTGCGAAACCAGCAGCGAACGCAGGGTATCGTCGGTCACAATGCCCCCGGCGTTGCGGATGATGTGCGCATCCCCGGTATTCAACCCCAGGGTGCGGATGGAAAGCCGCGTGTCCATGCAAGTAAGGATGGCCAACTTTCGCGCCGGCCGCGGAGTTAACGAACGCAACTCATGCGTCCGTGCATAAATTTCATTTGCCTCTATAACTTCGTCAATCACACTCATAGCGAAAACAGTCTAGCAGGAAGACCGTTGAGCCGCGATTGCGGAAGTGACGGGGCGCATTGCATACTTTCGGCATGGAAACGATTTTAATCGGCAGGCACGTCCGCCTTGAACCGCTGGACCAGCGCCACATAGATGGATTAGTTGCGGCTGCGGCAAACGACCGGCAGCTATATCAGTGGAGTCCCGTGCCGAAGGATAAAACCGAAGCCACGAACTACGTGAAGACCGCGCTCTCCTGGCGGGACGCTGGTACGGCCGTGCCCTACGCGATTGTTCGGATTGATGACGGCAGTATCATTGGTTCGACCCGTTTTTTTAACGTGGAGCGCTGGGCCTGGCCTGCAGGTCACGCCCGTCATCGACGTACCGATCCTGACGCGTGCGAAATCGGTTACACGTGGCTTGCTCGCGGCGCTCTGCGAACTGCCGCCAACACCGAAGCGAAGCTTCTGCTCATGACGCGTGCATTCGAAATATGGCAAGTATTCCGAGTCTGCCTGCATACCGACGCGCGCAATACTCGATCCCAGGCTGCGATCGAACGCATTGGAGGAAAGATGGAAGGGACATTGCGGGCGCACCGAATGGCCGCCGATTACATTCCCCGGGACTCTATTCGTTATTCAATTATCGATAAAGAATGGCCGGGAGTGAAGCAGCGACTGGTAGAACGATTGAACCGAGGTTGATGTGAGCGCGTTTGTTCAAGGGCCAAGCTGCTTCCATCGTTCTCTGACGCCTGCAATAATTTGTTTCTTGTTGGCACGCAATTGGCGAACTAATTGTTGATTGCCGGTATCCTCGTGAGCCGCTGCCCAGAGCACCATTTCCGCGAGAACCGGGGCCAGATCGATGCCTTTCCGGGTCAATAGATACGACGACCTCCGTCCATCGGCTGCATCGCGCTCAACTGTAAGAATGCCATTAGCGACTAAATTTCGCAGGCGATCCGCCAAAATATTGGTTGCGATTCCCTCGTAGCAGGTCAGAAATTCTTTATAAGTGTGGAAGCCTCGCAGCATTATGTCGCGGACGATTAGCAGAGACCAGCGGTCTCCGAGCATCTCGACCGAGGCATTTAGCGGGCACTCAGAGCGGCGCCTGACCTCAAGCTGCTTTTTGGTTCGAGCCACAATTGCCACCCTACCATATTTTAACTTGCAATTCACAAGTAATCTGTTTCATAATTTCCGCGTTGATTTTCACAATCGATTTCAGGAGGCGATGTGAAACTGAATTGTTATCTACATTTCAACGGGGAGTGCGAGGCCGCATTCGATTTCTACGCGAAGTGCTTGGAGGGCAAAGTGGAAGGCAAGTTTCCCTATGGAGAATCGCCGATGGCGAAACATGTCCCGCCGGAATTTGGCGGCAAGCTGATGCACGCCAGCCTGGTTATTGGCGATCAGGTGTTGATGGGTGCCGACATGACGCCCGATCAATACAAAAAGCCGGAGGGATTCTCCGTCTGCATTGGCTTAAAAGACGCGGATAAGGCAGAGCGCCTGTTCAAGGCGCTGTCGGAAGGGGCGACGGTACAAATGCCCATTCAGGAGACGTTTTGGGCCGCACGTTTCGGCATGCTCACCGATAAATTCGGAATCCCGTGGATGGTCAACTGCGAAAAAGCCGCTTAACAAATAAGGAGAATTTCAAATGCGATTCATGGTGATAGTCAAAGCTAGCAAAGATTCGGAAGCGGGCGTTCTTCCCAGCAAGGAGCTCCTTACTGAGATGGGTAAATTCAACGAGGAACTTGTGAAGGCGGGCGTGATGCTTGCTGGCGAAGGTCTTCAATCGAGTTCGAAGGGTGCACGGGTCAAATTTTCCGGTGGAAAATCAACCGTGACGAACGGCCCTTTTCCCGAGACGAATGATTTGGTCGCCGGATTCTGGATTTGGAAAGTGAAGTCGAAAGAAGAAGCGATCGAGTGGCTGAAACGCGGTCCGTTTGTAGATGGCGCCGAACTCGAGATTCGCCAGATATTCGAAGTCGAGGACTTCGGCGCTAATATCACGCCTGAGATGAAAGAAAAAGAGCAGGGTATGCGCGCGAAAATGGCGGAGAAGGAAGTGGCATAGCGAGCGGCTGTCACTCAGTATTCTTTGAAGATTTGAACATGCAAAAGATTCATCCATTCCTGTGGTTCGACAACCAAGCCGAGGAAGCGGTGAAGTTTTACGTCTCCATTTTCAAGAATTCGAAGGTGGGACAGATTTCTCGCTACGGTGAAACTGGCCCAGGTCCCAAGGGTTCCGTCATGGTGGTTACATTCCAACTGAACGGCCAGGAATTTATGGCGCTAAACGGCGGCCCGCAGTATAAATTTACCGAGGCCATATCGTTATTTGTGAATTGCGAGAGCCAGGAAGAAGTAGATGATCTGTGGGAGAAGCTTTCCGCCGGCGGACAGGAAATTCAATGCGGCTGGTTGAAAGATAAGTACGGTCTGTGCTGGCAAATCGTTCCGACAGTTTTACTCCAGATGTTGAGCGATAAAGATCCACAAAAATCCCAAAGAGTGATGAAAGCCATGATGCAAATGATCAAGATTGACATAAAGGGCTTGCAGAAAGCATACGATGGCTAAAGAAAGAAGCGGTGGCCCGTCCTGGTTCGCGTACTTTGCGAGCCGGGCGGGTCTTTCCTCGAATGTTTGGCCAACTCGCGGGGGAATCACTATGAAAAGAGTGTCTTTGCATTTGTGCGTGCTACTGGTGTTGGTTACGGTTGCGTTCAGTCAGGCGCTGACCCCGGCCGATCGCGAAAAGGGTGTGCAATATCTCGAGCAGACGCGTGACGGAGTCGTTGCGGCCACGAAGGGACTCTCGGACGCGCAGATGAAGTTCAAGCCCGCACCCGATCGCTGGTCAGTGGCGGAGACGCTCGAACACATTGCCCTCGCTGAAGATTTTCTCATGCAGAACGTCACCGAAAAAATCATGAAAGCGCCCGCCGGATCCCCAGATCGCGATACCGCGAAAATTGATGCCATGGTTCTGGCCATGATTCCCGATCGCAGTCACAAGGCGCAAGCACCGCCGGAGTTGGTGCCGACGGGTCGCTGGACTCCTTCGGAAACCCTCGATCATTTTCTAAAGAGCCGCGCGCGGACGATTGCCTTCATAAAATCGACGCCGGACCTGCGCGCTCACGTCGCAGACAGTCCCATCGGCCAACCATTGGACGCCTACGAATGGGTGTTGTTCATCGCGGCCCACAGCGAGCGGCACACCAAGCAGATTGATGAGGTAAAGGCGGATCCAAATTTCCCCAAGAGTTGAGCTGTTTGGCGAACTTATCCAAGAATCCTGACTTTACGATCTGCTAAACAGTTCGACGAGAAGCGATGAGGCTTTGAGGGCTATGATACCGGAGACCGTGCCGAGTTTCCCTAATCCAAGAAAAGGGACAGAATAATCGAGGAGAGCATCAATGTCTAAAGTACGAGTCCTGGTCGGCACCCATAAAGGCGCATTCATCCTTACTTCCGATGGCAAACGCGACAAATGGGAAGTGAGGGGTCCTCATTTTGCCGGATGGGAGATCTATCACATGAAGGGATCGCCGGTCGATCCAAATCGCATCTACGTTTCGCAGACTAGCGGATGGTTCGGGCAAATCATTCAGCGCTCGGACGACGGCGGCAAAACATGGCATCAGCCCGGAAAGCCCGTGGGAGCGCCGGCCGCGCCTGGTCCTCCCTCGAGCGACAGCAACAAATTTGTTTACGACACCGCCGGTGCGCCGCTAACGACGCATCAGTTTTACGACGGGACACAACACCCGTGGGAGTTCAAGCGAGTGTGGCATATCGAGCCTTCGCTTTCGGATCCAGAGATGGTCTATGCCGGAATCGAAGACGCCGCATTGTTTCGCTCGACCGATGGCGGCCAGAATTGGAACGAACTTTCCGGGCTGCGAGGGCATGGCACGGGCCCGAAGTGGCAGCCGGGGGCCGGTGGCATGTGCTTACACACGATCATTCTCGATCCCAAAGATCCCAAGCGAATTTATATTGCAATTTCGGCGGCTGGCGCATTTCGCACCGACGACGGCGGCGAAAGTTGGAAGCCAATCAATAAAGGACTCTATTCAAAATACATTCCCGACCCGAACGCCGAAGTTGGACACTGCGTTCACCATGTCGCCATGAATCCGAAACGGCCGGGCGTGCTCTTCATGCAAAAGCATTGGGACGTTATGCGCTCCGACGACGCCGGCGACAACTGGACAAAAATCAGCGGCAATTTGCCAACCGACTTCGGCTTTGCGATCGACATCCACTCGCATGAGCCGGAGACGGTCTATGTTGTTCCCATAAAAAGCGACAGCGAACATTTCCCGCTGGACGGCAAACTCCGCGTCTTCCGCAGCCGCACCGGAGGCAACGAATGGGAGCCGCTGAGCCGCGGTTTACCTGAAAAAGATTGCTACGTGAACGTTCTGCGCGACGCCATGTCCGTCGACACGCTCGATAAATGTGGGATTTATTTCGGCACCACCGGCGGCCAGGTCTATGCGTCCGCCGACGCAGGGGATAGTTGGGCTCCCATCGTTCGAGATCTGCCGGCAGTGCTGTCGGTAGAAGTTCAAACGCTAGGGTAGCGTAGGCTCGCTCACAAAACCATCAACTACGAAGCCTTACAAACGGACAAATGAGAACCTTCACTTGGAAGAAGAGTAATTAAATCCCATCGCGTGGTACCCTTTCTCGTGCCCATCACTGATACCAGTCTCGAGGCGCGGGCATTCATCTTGAAATACAGCGATCCATGTCGGGAGAGCAACGGATACTCGCGGCTTTCGAGATGAGCATGTTTGCGCGGGAACTGAACCGGGCGCAAATTTGCCATGAGCATCCCGATTGGGCGGAAGAAGTGATCGGTCGTGAATTGCTGAGGTGGCGTTTCTACCCAAGGCTTTGCCCAGCCTGAAATGAACTTTCCGGCGGTTTTGCAGAAGGTCACTGCGGCGCTTGACAGGGCTGGCGCCGCCTACATGCTTGCTGGGTCTTTCGCCAGCGCTTTTTATGGTGGCTTCACTTGACGGATCGCTTTCATTTTCGGGCTGCTGGAAAGGGCGTTGCTTTCTTGCGCAGGTTCGGATTCCTGCTTTCCATTGTTTTGACAGCCGGATCGCTCCTTGCGCAGGGCGCACGGCATTTCACCTTTCACTACGCGTTCACCGTGAATAGTGTTCCGCCGGGTGAACGAGTGCGCCTCTGGATACCTGCCGCACAGTCGAATCAGTTTCAGGAAGTACGAATCGTTTCCGCAAATGGCGACCTGCCATTAAAGAAAACGCGCGAATCAAAATATGGGAACCAGATGTATTACGCGGAAACGTCGAAAACCAGTCTGGGCGAAATGCATTTCGATATCGTCTACGAGGTGGTGCGTCACGAACGGCTGACTCTGGGGACTTATTCGCCGCATCTGGAATCCGTTAAATTGAACAAAAAAGAAATGAGCGAGTTTTTGGCGCCCGATCTCCTTGTTCCCATCACCGGCCTGCCTGCACAATTGGCTAGCTCCGTGGCTGGCGGTGAGATGAGTGCCTTAGATAAAGCGCATGCAATTTACGATTATGTATTTGCGAATATGAGTTACGACAAAACTGGAAGTGGTTGGGGACGCGGCGACGCGCTGTATGCTTGTGGCGCAAAAAAAGGCAATTGCACCGATTTTCATTCGCTCTTCATCGCTATGGCGCGTTCCCAGGGTATTCCCGCGCGCTTCGAAATTGGTTTCCCCTTGCCTGCGGACAAACCTTCGGGAGAGATTGCCGGGTACCATTGCTGGGCAGATTTTTTCGAGGCCCAACATGGATGGATTCCGGTGGATATTTCCAAAGCCTGGCAACATCCGCAGATGAAAAATTATTTCTTCGGAGCGCTGGATGCTAATCGTGTGGAGTTCACCGACGGACGCGATTTGCATTTGAGCCCTGCTCAGGATGGCCCTCCTCTGAATTACTTCGTCTATCCGTATGTGGAGATCGGGGGAAGGGAATATTCCAATATCTCGCTAGCGTTTTCTTTTGCGGACGCACCGGATGAAGTCTTTAACAGCAATAAGCAATGAATACGTCTCTCAACCGATTCTTTGGGCGGTGAGCTTACGGCGCGCTGGCGCATGTATCTGCAAATCTCGCGCCAAGGCCAGAATTTGATCGACATGGTTGCGCCAGGAAAAATCTTGCGAACGCGCGAGACCTCGCGCAATTAAACCTTGCCGCAAATCATTTGATCCGGCCGCCTGCACCACTTGCTTTGCAAGTTCTTCATGCAAAAACCGGTCGAAATAAAGAGCCGCCTCGCCGCACACTTCCCGATGAACCGGTATATCGGAGGCGACGACCGGCAGTCCGCTTGCCATAGCCTCGACCAGAGGATGCGCGAAAGTTTCGGTATATGCGGGCGTAACGTAAATGTGCGATGAGGCATAAAGTCCGGCAAGCGATGCGTAGGGCACCGGCCCGAGTTGCGCAACGTTATCGGCGATGTTTAATTCATGTACCAAAGCCGCTGCCGCGTCCGATTTGTAGGCTCCTGAATTGCTTCTTGATTCAAACTTGCAAGTAAGCAACAACCTGACAGGCCGGGTTCCGAGTCTTTGTTGAATGATGGGTATGGCGCGCAATAGAGTCTCAAAATTGCGGTAATAATTGTAATGACTCACGAACAGCAGGCGCAGCGCGTCGTGAGACGCATCAAGCCGCAGCCGCACGTCCGAGGAAAGCGATTCTGCGTTTTGCTGGAACCTTTCATGATCGAAGCCATGATGGATGGTCTTCACATTTACTCCAGTCCAGCGCTTCAGTTCTTTCGCGAATGCGGCGGTGGGCGACACTGTAGAATCCGCCCAGAGGACGGATCGCTTCGCGAATATTTTTTTGCCGAAAGTGTCGAGCAAGAGTAAATACTCGCGGCGACGACGAAGGTCAGAAACGAAGTCCCTGGAAGTGTAGAGCGAATTTCCGGAAAGCAATATTTGAGGTATTGGAGAATGCCTGAGGGCAAAATTTCCGGCTGAAATTAGGACATCGGCGCCACTTTCTTCGATCAAACGGCCTAAAAACAATTGTTCCCGCAAGAAGCGTCCAGGGGCGCCCAGCGCGTTATTGAGAGTGATGTAGGAAATGTTGGGCGACGGCTCGAACTCCCGGCGCAAATCGCCACTCAATGCAACCGTAGCCTTAACGTCCGGTCGATGGGAAAGCTCAGGGATTACATTCCGTAGATAAGTAAGGCCGCCACCGGCGCTGGCGGCGAGGCCGTTCAAGAATACATGCATCAGCGGCCTGCTGGAACCAGCATCTCTTCGGCAATGTTGATTTCTCCGGACGCCGGCAATCTGCTGGATTCGGCGGGAGCGAAGTCTAACAATATGAATGCCAACGCCCAGAAAAATAGACAAATATAGTAGCCAACTGCAAAGAGCCAGTCTTCGAAAAGCGCGTGTATCAGTCCAGCCAACAATACAAGAGCGATGGGAACGCCGGCGGCAAAGAGGTTTCCAGTCCGCCGCAGCACGATCAATACCCGGCCAATATTTGCGGCAACGAGCAGCAGAAGCAAGAAAAACGGCAAGGCTCCGAGCAGTCCAACACCCTCAAGCAATGCGAGATAACTGTCGCCATGTTCGCGCGTAGTGATGGTATTCGATCCGAAATCACCCACACGATCGATGTTGGAATTGTCTTTGGATCGCGCCGTTCCAAAACCGATTCCAAACCAGGGATGGTCTTCGATTGATGAGATCGTGGTGTCCCAAACCGAGCGTCTGGAACCGAGTATGCTTACGTTCTCTTTTCCCTTAAACACGAATTTGGAAGTCAGGCTCGTCGGCCCTTCGGCGGGATTTTCAGGGGTGACGACAGCCGCAACCACCACGGCGATTAGTAGTCCTACGACCGCGCCTTTGACAATAGTGCGATAAGATCTGAGCAATAAGCATAAAAGTGCGCACGACACACAAGCGGCCATAATTCCGGCGCGCGCAAAACTTGCGAGCAATAGAGTGATGGCCAATAAGAGCGCCAGGGTGCGCCGTCTTTTGGACGCGACGGTAGGGCTCGCCAATACTCCCCAAAACATGAGCGGAACAGCGACGATGCCCATAACTGCGCCGAGAGAATTAGGGTTTCCAAAAAACTCCTGGTGAAAGATGAAGTATTCCGCGGCGGAAAAATAAATCAGCAACTCAACTGCGGATAGCAAGCCGGCAAAGAACTTTTCTTGTCTATGCATTGCCGCGAGCCTGGCGCCGAAAACGCCGTAGAGAAATAACAAGAACAAGCTCAAAGCTTTTAGCAGAACTTGCTTGGGAAAAGACGAACCTTGTGCCGATATCGCGGCGGCAATCACGCAAGAAAATGTAATCCAATGAACCCATTGAATCGAAAACGAGTGATTCTTCAGATAAACAGCCATACCTGCCAGCGCACCGGTGGCCAGGACTAACCACCGCACTGCGTCCCAGGTTCCCTGCATTGGCACATTAGTTCCGGCCAAGATGAAAACTAATATGACAACCGGAAAAAATCTTTGCCGATAGCTCCACACAGCTGCCGCCAGCGCTTCAAGCAGCAGCAACCCCCCGAGATATTCGACATTCGTCAGATACCCCGGTCGCGTGACCACTAAAAAAACGGCAGCCAAAATGCTGGCAATTATGCCGAATGCCACAGCCGGATTGAAATCCCAGCGACTCATATATGTAGTGTGCGACACAAGGCCGCGGTGGCGATGCCCTTCGCGCATGCTTCCGGCGAATAATCCAGAATACGCCTTCTGCTGTTTTCGCCCATGGCGGCAAGCGATTGCTGTTGTGTGATTAATTTCTCGAGGATGCAGGTCAATTGATGGATATCGTTCGCTCGAATCACGTGGCCATTCCATCCTTCTTTTATGAGATCGGGGGCGCAGCCGGCAACGTCCGTGCAAACGACGGGCAACGCACATGCCATCGCCTCATTCACAACCAAGCCCCATGTATCCGTATGCGTGGGCAGAATCAAGGCATCCGAAAGAGCATAGAATCGGGCTAACATTTCGCGCTGAACAAAGCCGCGAAACTGGATCGATCCCACCGCGGTATCTCGGGCGGCTTTTTCCAATTCGATGCGCGCCGGACCGTCGCCTACGAATACTAATCCCACTGCACGGGCGATTTCAGGACTCAATCGGCGATAAGCGGATAGAAGATCGAACACACCTTTCGCAATGACCAGGCGTCCGACAAAAATGAAGAACCGCTGAGGGAGACCGAGTTGCAGACGGTGGGTCGCCGCTTGCGCGCGAACGCCGCACGCGATTCGACCGAAGAGATCGTTATCCACGGCATTTGGGGCCAGGAAAAGTTTTTCGGGAGCGATATGAAAGGCCGCAAGGTAGTGGGAAGCCGCGCTGCCAGGAACGATAAAAGCTGAGCACCTGCGAATGAAGTGGGTTTTCAGATGCTCGATGAATCGGTTGTTCCGCCTCCGGTCACGGGCGTGGCTTTCGGACCAAAGAAGGAAAGGTGTGCCGTTTCGCCGCGCCCAGGACAAAGTTTGCCAGGAGGCAAAATAGTTGTAACCGCCACATGCGATTACGTCGGGCGCCGCACGGGTCAAGGCGTTGGCCACTCCTCGATTAAAGAGAAGTTTGTGCCGGCCGCAATTTACCCTGTGGGAAGGGAGTACTTCATAGCTGAACTGAATTTCATTTTTATAAACCAGCCAACTGCGAGCCTCAGGATCATTCTCCGCCAAGAAAATGACATGCAGATCGATGCCTTCAATTCGCGCCAGGCAATTGAAGACTGGTATGCGGTAGGGCGAAATAATCTCCGTCAGGACGACCAGTTTCTTCCTCAAACCACGCACTCCTTATAGATTTCAGCCAAGCGTTCCGCCTGATGGGCAAGGGTGAAATCCTGCAAGATTGTTTGTCTCGCTTCTTGCCCAAGTTCGATTCGCCGTCGCGGATTACTCAGTAATTCAACGAGCGCCGCTGTCATTTCGTCGAGGCCGCCAGGCATTATCAGCCAGCCGTTTATTCCGTGCTCGATGATTTCGTCGATCCCCTGTCCGCGGCATGCAATGGCAGTTTTAGCCGACGCCATGGCTTCCAAATAAACGCATCCCAAACCCTCGTAGCTGCTAGGAAGGGCAAATAACAGGCTGCGACGCATCGCCTCCGCTACTTCCATCCGACTTCGCCGCCCCAGAAAATGCACTTTGTGGTTTATGCCCAGCGTCGCTGCGGTTCGGACCAGCCGTGTTCTCTCCGGTCCTTCGCCTATGAATTGGCAAACGACTTCGGGGAATGCTGTGTGCATAGCGGCAAATGCTCGCAGCAACAGCTCATGGCCTTTTGTCGGTATTAAGTTGCCCACGCAAAGAATGGACTGTTCTGCCGGCTCGTCGCTAGCGGGATAAAACATTTCGGTATCGACACCGTTGTATACGACGGCAGTTTTGACACTCTGCTTTGAGACTTCCAAGACGCGAGCTCGAACTTTTTCGCTGATGCAAATCACCGATGCCGCTTTGCGATAAACAAATTTTGCAATGTGCGCACACCATTTGCCGGGCGGCCCTTTCACCTGGTTTGTAGAGTAGGCATCGAGGCCGTGTACTGTCACCACAAACGGAATTTTAAGCTCACTACTTAAGAGTGCAGCCGCATGTCCGCATGGCAAAGCAGCATGAGCATGGATAGCGTCAATGGGTTGGCTCTGGTGAAGCGTTCGCGCGATATTTAGAAGCCGGGCGAAGAGGAAAGCTCCAGCAACTGGAAGACCAAGACCGCCGGGTAACGAAAAGAAACGAACTGAGCGCGCGGAGAATGCCGGCGAAGCCCCAATACCATGCGGCCGGTAGAAAGGCTGCACCGCGATGATCGTGTTGATAATTCCGAGCCGGGCCAATAGGGGCAGAGGTTCGGCGACAAAGCAGCCTTGAGCATCATCACCCGATGTGGGATAAAAAGGAGTCAGGGTCAGAACGTGAAGTGCACGGCGCTGGCCGGCGCCAGCCGGCAGTGTTAAATTGTCAGCCACGATATCCAACCAAGTGTTTGCCTTCCGAAAGTTTTAAAAAAGCGTTCTGCCACTTTAGCGCGATTAAATCCCAATCGAAATTTAAGCTGTGAAGACGCCCGGCAGCCCCCAGCGACTTGCGGAGAGCGCTATTGTGAAGCAGTTCGTGCAGCCTACGATAAAGCTCATCGTCGTTCTTTGCTAGAAAACCGGTTTTATTGTCGACCACGGTTTCAGGGCTGTAATTGTTTCTAGCCACGACCGGCAGGCCGCAAGCCGCGGCTTCAAGAATGACTTTCGGCGATCCTTCCCATTTTGACGGAAAGAGAAACACGTCCGCGCGCTGATATTCGTCTCGCAAGGAGTGCGCAGCGAGGGGCCCTAATAGTGTGACATTGCCCAGATTTTTATCGTGGATTGAATTGCGCAAGCTGGCTGCCATAATCCCGTCGCCTGCGATCACGAAGTCGGCTTGCGGAAACTTGGCCGCCGCTTTCAGCAATAGATCGGGCTGCTTGAACGGGCGCAAGGATCCGGCGAATAAGACACGGCTCCGCGAATTAACCTCAGAGTGGGATTTCGGCGTAAAAAATTTTGTGTCGACGCCAGTTTCAATTACCTCGCTGTGCAATCCATATTCGTTCTGGAGGCTTTGTTGTACAGATTGAGAATTGCTGAATAAATAATCGCAGCGCAAAATCGTCTGCTCCCAAAGTCTCACGGCGCCGGGGGACAAAGTGGGTTCATTCCGCAGATCGGACTGGGATTCGACAGTTCCGATCGTGATCCGGCCGTCTCTCCAATGTTTTCGCAGGCGAAGATAGAATTTGCTGGCGGGCGCCGACTTCAAATAAAAAAGGATTTGATGCGAGCCGAGGATGAATTCCCGCAAAATTCTGATAGTCTGCCTGCGTTTGGGTAAGCGAATCAGCCGGACATTAGATAGTTGGCTAATCGCAGGGTCCGGATTGTTTAGAGAAAAGACGCTGATGTGAAATCTGTGGGGATCCAGCCGCCGAATGATTTCCCGCGCATTAGTTATTTGCGCATTCGACAAACCTTCGTCAGCCAGGCTGTCGACCAGAATACGCACACGCGGTGTAGCGCCTATAGGGGTCGCCGTTCGGCGTGAATTGGGGGCAGCCATGCTAGCCGGAAATACTGCCAACCATCTCTCCCCATTCTAGTTGCAGATCTCGCAGGCAGGCGTCCATGCGTTGACCCGCATTTTGCCGCTGGATGGAGCCGGAAATATGCGATCGTGCACACTCTAATAGACGCCTTCGCGTGAGATTTTCGGCAGGGGATGGAATTGGAGAAACTTCTTGCGGATCACTTTCCAGATTAAACAAGTCGCATCGCGAGCTTCCAAAATCAATCACTAATTTGTGGGGGGAATCGCGAACCGCAATCAATCGGGGTCCACTCCGTCCCCGCCGCTGCATGGGATTGCTACATGTCGAAACGGATTCCACCACTGCCGGATGTGTTGATCCGGTTGCCTGCCGCCAAGCAGTGCCCCCGCGAAAGGAGGATGGCGGCGTGATTCCGGCGGCATTCAGAATCGTCGGCCCAAGGTCAACCAGACTGAATGGCTCTTTCCTAACTTGCGATTCGAGGCCTGAGCCATGAATTAACAATGGAACATGGATAAGTTCTTCGGTGAGCTTCGCGGGGGAGTGATAGCGGCCGCCATGTTCGATGAATTCTTCGCCATGATCCGCGCTGATGACGACAACACAATCATCCCAAAGTTTACGCTGCCGCAACACCTCCGCGAATCTTCCAATTTGTGAATCAACCCATCGAATACCGGCGTCGTACAGCGCAACAATTTCATCACGATGCCGCATAAGCCTTTTCGGCCCTATATCGTCACGATTCCAATAAGAGTTCAAATAACGGGCTTGAGAAGCGGTGGTTTCAATTCCGAGCAAGAGCAATGCCTCATGCTTCGGATAGTAGGGCGAATGGGCGTCCATAAGGTGCAGCCACAGAAAGAATGGACCGAAAGAAATGCTTTCAAGGAAAGCGGTGGCATCGTCAATAATGGCGTCCGCCGAGGGAAAACGCCGCAGGGACTCAAAAGATTCGTTCGAACGCTTAGCTTTATTTTGGCAATACTGAAAATACAATTCGTCGTAAACTGCGCCGACAGGCCCTAGCCTGTGACTTGCTTTTGACAAGTAGCGATTGAGGCGGCTCGGAGCGTCAGCGTTCTGAACGGCAGCGTTTCTTACGTCAAGAAAATCGCGAAAGGTTTCGAAGCCACTTTCGTAGCCAAAGCGCGCCGACAGGTATGGATTGCCGGCGAGAAACGCGGCGGTCGCATATCCTGACTGGCGAAGCACGGATGCGATTGTAGGTTCGCCTGGCGCAACGCCAATCACGTCGCGGCCCAGGGCCAACGGATTTCGCGAAGTCATGATCGCCGGCAATGAATAATATGTGGGCGATCCGGCGACAATCGCATTGGAGAAGACCACGCTATCGCTGGCCAGTGAATCGAGGACAGGAGTCGTGTTTCGGGGATATCCGAGAAACCCAACATGATCGGCGCGCAGGCAGTCAACGGTGATCAACACGACCGACTTTGCCATATTCAGTTTCGCGTAGCGGCATTCTGGAGGCTCGCCGTCACGGACACGAGACCAGAAAGCGAGCGAAATTTTCCCCGGGTAACGATGTCGTATACGTCCATGCCGTGAACATACAGCAAATTAGGAAATCTTTTTTCCAGCATTGTCAGGAATTCGTCCAAGGCAAACAAAGTGGCGGTTCTGAAATCTTTCAATGACGAGTGAAAATTAATCGAGTGAATCGAAATGATCGCGGGCACGCCGCGGCTGAAACATCCTTCCGCGAGCTGCATATATTTCTCCACCGGCAAGTCCTTTTGCCCGGGCTCGAAGTCAATGGTGCGATGCAAATTCAATATTCCGAATTCATCGAGATTCGGTGCCAAAGGAGAGCCACTGCCATTTTGTGCCACTCGAACGCCCTGCTTCGACCAGGCCTGGTGAGTATCGGCGTTTGCACGGTAGCCGGGAGCGCAGGCGGAAGTGGCCCGGCGCGAAAAGAGCTGCTCGAAAATGTCAGCGGCTTTTTCGATCAGGTTATCCTGGGAAGCCGCGGACAGAGCCCCGGGTTTGGGCTTGCCGGGGTTCTCGAATTCATATCCCACCCAGGGCATTCGCCAGTAAATGTAAGGCGTTTCGGCCGACCACAGGAGCCGGAGCAGTTGCGAGCGATCTTTATTTTTGGCAATCGCGTGCTCTACGGAGCTTTGGCAGAAATGAGTGAGGCCGTGGAGCGAGGGAAAAAAAATTCCATCGTCTATACCCGAGCGGTACGCCTCGAAAAGTCCGGGACGCCGCCATTTTCCGGGAAGTCCCTGAGTGAGCGGCCGTAAAGAGATATTTCTGAATTCATCCCTGGCGATTTGATCGAAGTCCAGATTGGCAGTAACAAAATTCATTTCCATGCAAGCCGATCGCCCGGTGCAATCCCGATGATGCTTGAGCAATTCATGAACGGCATTCACATCGTCCGCTGTCTCCAGGGTATAAAAATCGTAGGGATGTTCTCCGAGGCGAATTCCAGCCGCCCGAAGGGCCTCGTACCCTTCCTGATCGCGAACTCCGACGCGTCCCCAATCATCGCTTTGGAGTAACACCAGGGGCCGCGCAACATGAAAGCCCGAAGAAGCGCGGCGTGAGCTTGGCCTCCAAAACTTTTGTGCAAACTTGAGCATGCTTTTTCCCGCATCACTCGGAATCAGCCATTGCAAAGCGTATCAACTCGACAAAGCCGGCAACTATTCCTAATATCAGGCCCACTAAATATAGCCAGGTCGTATGCAGCCATCGGTCCAAGCCGGCGCCGATCAGCCAGCCGACTATGGTGGCGGCAGGAAAAATAATGGCCAACTGGCTATATTTTGCGACTTGAACCCAAGTGCTCTTCTGATTATCCGCATCGTCATCCGCAGAAGGCATTTGATTTTTTAAGGTCATTGCGATCCCGTAGATCACGTGACGGTCACAGACTAACCCACGCCGGGATGTCCTTTGCTCGAAGGGATAAGACCGCCGGATAATTGTCCCTGATGTAGTTCGATCAGTTCGCGGATCCGGAGGGCATCGGCCTTACGGTGCCCATGGCTGGTGATGGGATTGGTTCCTCCGGTGGAGTCGATTCTGATTTCGGACCATAAAATGCCGGTTGCAATTTGGACTGAGGCGACCTGCGCGATGGCAATGCTCTCATCGTTGCTTCCGAATAAACGGCTTTTGACCCGGCTCACGCGCTGCGGGGTGACAACGATGCGCGTGGGAAATAGGAAATTGCCTTTCGTCCAGCGGCTGGCTGAAAAAGATTCAGTCGATTGAGCATTCTGTACGGACTCGGCGGATGAACCCATTCGTTCCTTCTAACTCTAAAAACTCGTTCGCAGTCGCGTCAGCTTGAATAATGATATTACTGCCTACTCGAACAGCCATCAAGGAACCTCTATGTGTCAGCCACGCCTCGCTTTGTTTATAATCGGCCTTCCAACTCTCATTTCATTTTTGCGAAAAGGACTCAGTGTCACTGGAAGAAACAATTTACTCGCTGCGGCTTGAGAAGTTGAAACAGATTGCAGCGCTAGGACAGTCGGTTTATCGCAGTAAGTTCGACTTCTCACATTCCCTTCCTGCAATTCTTAATGAGTTTTCGATGAAGCCCGCCGAGGAACTGGAGGCGACTCGCGTCAACGTGCGGGTCGCGGGACGAATCATGGCAATCCGTCTCATGGGGAAGGCGGGCTTCGCGCACATTCAGCAGGGCGGAAAGCAACTACAGATTTACGTGAAGAAAGATGCAGCGGGGGATAAAGGATTCGAACTCTACAAACTGCTCGACATTGGCGACCACATCGGGGTTGCCGGATATTTATTTCGTACGCGCACCGGCGAACTCAGCGTCCACGTAGATGAGATCGTTTTCCTTTCGAAGGACTTGCTGCCATTGCCGGAGAAGTGGCACGGCCTCGCCGAGGTCGAATTGCGTTACCGCCAACGCTACCTTGATCTGGTGATGAATACCGAAGTTCGCGAAGTGTTTCTGAAGCGGAGCAAGCTCGTGCAATCCATGCGCCGGTTTCTGGACTCCCACGAATTCATCGAAGTGGAAACTCCGATGATGCAGCCGATTGCGGGAGGCGCTGTGGCGAGGCCTTTCGTCACGCACCACAATACTTTGGATATCGATTTATATCTGCGCATCGCGCCTGAACTTTATCTGAAGCGTTTGGTTGTGGGCGGATTTGATCGCGTTTATGAAATCAATCGAAATTTCCGCAATGAGGGAATCTCCACGCGACACAATCCGGAATTCACCATGCTCGAGTTTTATCAGGCATACACGGATTTTCGCGGAGTCATGGATCTGACGCAGCAATTGATCGAGCGTGCCGCGCTCGACGTGTGCGGCGGAACAAAAACAAAGTGGGGTGAAGAAGAAATTGATTGGAGCAGCGCAAATTGGCAGCGCTTGACTATGCGCGAGGCCATCATTCATCACTGGCCGGAGAAGGCTGGGGCCAAGCCGGAACTTTCGAGTTTCGCATCGCGCGAAGGCGCGAAGAGATTAGTGAATGCATTTAATTCAGCTCACTCCCACGTTGCGTATGATCCGAGCGAACCGGTGGGCAAGACGATCGCAAATCTATTTGAAGCCGTCGTCGAAGATCATCTGGTACAGCCTACGATTATTTACGAATTTCCCGCCGTGATTTCTCCGCTTTCGAAAAATAAGCCGGATGACCCAGATTGGGTGGAACGTTTCGAAATTTTCGCGGGTAAAATGGAAATTTCAAATGGCTTCAGCGAATTAAACGACCCGGAAGAACAGCGCCGCCGCTTCCAGCAGCAGCTTTCGGAACGGGAACGCGGCGACCAGGAAGCCCATCAAATGGATGAAGATTATATCCGCGCGCTTGCCTACGGTATGCCGCCTACCGGTGGCGTAGGCGTGGGGATTGATCGCCTGGCGATGCTGCTCACCGATTCGCATACCATTCGCGACGTCATCTTTTTCCCGCTCATGCGACCAGAACAGCCGCGGAATGCGGACGCGGAAGAGGCTACGATACGCGGTGACGACCGTTGATTACCGCGTAGTTACTGCCGTGTATTGACTTGTTACTCTAGGCAGGTTACTTTCGACTTTCCGGGAAAACCAGAGGCAATCCGTGGCAAAACGCCCCATTATCACACTGACCACCGACTTCGGCCTGAACGATCATTTCGTGGGAGCTGTAAAAGGCGTAATTCTCGGTATTAATCCAGATGTCGAGATTGTCGACATCTGTCATTCTGTGCAGCCATTCGACATTCTTGACGGCGCGCTGACCATTGCGCAGGCCTACACGTATTTCCCGCCTGGCACGGTGCATATGGTGGTCGTCGATCCGGGAGTGGGCACGGATCGCCGTCCCATAATCGCCAGCACGGAACGGCATCATTTTGTCGCTCCCGATAATGGCGTTTTGTCAGTGATTTATTCGCGCGAAGAGCGCTTGCATGTGCATCACGTCACTTCCGAACATTATTTTCTGGAAGGCGTAAGCAACACTTTTCACGCTCGCGACGTGTTCTCTCCGGTGGCGGCATATTTGGCGAAGCGTGTGGAGGCCGCGAAATTCGGCGAGCAAATTACCGATTTTGTCCGCTTCAATACTCCGAAACCAAAGCCAGTGAGCGGAAACACAATGCGAGGTGTGGTGCTCAAGGCGGACCGCTTCGGCAATCTGATAACCAACATCAGTGCTCAGGATGCGCCCATGCTGTTCGAGCCGCAACCGCCGGCATTCAAGATTGTGATTGGGAAACGCGAAATCACGGCAGTGCGGTTTGCTTACGCCGAAGGCGCGCCGGGGGAAGTATTTGCGATTCCGGGAAGCATGGGATATCTGGAAATTGCTGCGAATCGGGCCTCCGCGATGCAACTGATTGGCTCAGGCAAGGGCACGGAAGTAAATGTAATTTTGGAAGGCGCTGCAGCGACCAGTAGCGCCAGTTAATTCGTTACAGGGTTTTTGTCTTGGGATGGACGTAGGATTCCATTTCGCCCGTCCACTTCAGGAAACGCCATAAATGCCGGCGCTCCCGCCAGCCAAATTCCCAAAACTCAAGAAAGCCTATCTGCTGCATCTTGACCCCACAATAGGTTTCGATGCGCCACAATAGATAAGGACTTTTCCAGGGCGCCAGGCGATGGCCGCGGGTTGCATTCCAGATAAATCGCAACATATAGATCACGCCTAGAGTATAAAGCTGGTTACAAAAATCCTGAAAATGTGCGAGAGCCGGCGGTGCGATTCCAATTGGCTGCGTGCTAGAATCGCATTTCTGGTTCTGTCGTTCGAGCTAAAGAAATCATTCCAGCAGCGCAAGACCTGGCGCTAAGGATCAAGATACATTGTGACCGACCATTCCGGCCGTAAGGCCGCCGAAGACCACTATTACACTGCGCTGGATTTTGTCGCCGACGGCGATCATGCGGCGGCAGTGGCCGAATATGAGAAGTCACTGAGCGCCGATCCCAGCTTTACCGAAGCTATGCACGGAATGGCCCGCGCCTTGCAGGATGTTGGAAGACTGGACGAAGCCATTGTAGTGGCAAAAAAAATCGCCGAACTTGAACCGGATGATGTTCTCGCGCACACCAGCCTCTCAGTTCTGTATCAGAAAAAAGGAATGATCCCCGAGGCGGAAGAAGAAGGAAATAAAGCGCGAATACTGGGATGGAAGCAGCAGTTGAAAAAGCCACATCCTAACGGCAACCTTTAACTCACGGTTCTGCTTTTTTGCGTTCTGATCCGCCATCTGCGAAACTCACTGGCAGCCTCCTCATTATTTCCCCAATTATGGGTCGCATTCACGTTTTATCCGAAACCGTCGCCAATAAAATTGCCGCGGGCGAGGTTGTGGAGCGCCCGGCCTCGGTCGTCAAGGAATTACTGGAGAACTCCATTGATGCGGGTTCTACGCGAATTAAGATTCTGATTGAAGCCGGCGGCAAAAAGTTTATCCAGATCACTGACAATGGTTGTGGCATGGTGCGCGATGACGCCATGCTGGCTTTTGAGCGACATGCGACTTCGAAAATGAAAAACGCGGAAGACCTTCTCAGCATTTCGACTTTGGGCTTTCGCGGAGAAGCCCTGCCATCCATCGCCTCCGTGTCGCGACTGCGGATCGAAACCCGGGCTGGAGAAGAATCGTCGGGAACCGTCATGGAAATCAATGGCGGCAAGATTTTCAAAATAGAAGAGGCCGGACTGCCGTCCGGAACCTCGATTACGATACGGGATTTATTTTTCAATACCCCGGCGCGCAAGAAATTTCTCAAGGCTGAATCCACCGAACTTTCGCACATTGCATCCCTGGTCACGCACTATGCGCTGGCTCATCCGGATAAGCATTTTGAGTTGCACTCGGCAACCAACGCCGTGCTGGTCGCCCCGCCCGTAGCTGGATACACGGAACGTGTCTATCAAGTTTTTGGGAAAGAAGTGTTGGACCAACTGGTGCCGGTGACCGCAGCCCAGCCTCTGGCGCACATTGGGTTGCCGCAACCGCCTCCGTGGCGCCGGAGTGAAAACGAGCCGCCGCATGATCCCGGAGAATTACGCCTGCATGGCTTTATTTCAAAACCGGAAATCCAAAAACTGAATCGGAACTCAATTTATATTTTCGTCAATGGACGGCTGATTCACGACCGCCTCATTCATCACGCTCTGACCGAATCCTATCGCAACATTTTGCCGCCCACAGTTTTTCCAGTCGTTCTGTTATTTCTTGAAGTTCCAGCGGAAGAGGTCGACGTAAACGTGCATCCCTCGAAGACCGAGGTTAGGTTCAGGCAAGGGACGGTGATGCACGATTTTGTGCGCGACTCAGTTCGCGCCGCGCTAATGAAAGCTCGCCCGGTGCCGCAATTCACAACTGAGATCTCGGCGCGCCCGACTGCGAGCCCGTCATTGACCCCAGGAAGTTTTCAAGTCCCATCGGAAAGTATTCCCAGCGTGAACGGTCCTTTTCCGTCCCACAATTTTATTTTGCAGCCTCCACCTGCGCCAGCGGTGAACGAACGACTTCAGTTTGCCGGCGGCTTCAGCGTGGAAGGAAATGCCGCAGTTTCTCTTGCGCGGGAACCCGCATTTGTCTCGACGGATTCTTGTGCTCGCGCCATCGCGGATGAGCCCGAACCGGCCAGCGATTTGGCGCCATCGCTCGCCACATTAAGACCGCTGGGCCAGATTCGTGAGTCATTTATTCTGGCTGTCAATCACGAAGGCCTTTGGATTATCGATCAGCATGTGGCCCACGAAAGAGTTCTGTTCGAACGAATTTTGCATCAGCGCTCGATTCAAAAAGTTGAAAGTCAGCATCTTCTTATGCCGCTGTTGCTGGAACTGACGCCGGCGCAACAGACGGTGTTCACCGACATATCAGATGAACTCGCAAAAAATGGATTCGACGCGGAACCCTTTGGCGCGAGGAGCATTGCGATAAAGGCCGCTCCTGCCGGAATCGATGCATCGCAGGTTGAACATATGCTGCACGAATTGCTGGATCAGTTGTTACAAGAAGATCAGGCCATTAATGTTGAAAAAGTGCGCAGCCGCATAGCGGCATCCATCGCGTGCCACGCCGCGATCAAGGTGAATATGCCACTGGAACAAAACAAAATGGAGTGGCTACTGGCTGAACTCGCAAATACAGAATGTCCGATGTCGTGTCCGCACGGTCGGCCCGTAGTTTTGCGATACTCGATGAAAGATATTCAGAAGGCGTTCAAAAGAATTTAATCGTAAGTTTGCCAAGAGCGACAAAGTGCTCCGAATTGGAATATTGCACTGCTCCCTCGTAAGGTTTACTAGAGGCCATGCTATGGTTTGCTTGAATAGATCATGAAGCAAGCCCTTACTTCTGCGGCCATTCTTAAAAAGATCGAGCGCCAACCGAAACGCTCAGCGGGATTTAAACAGCTCGTCCGCGAATTGGGACTTCACGGGGAAGGCCGCCTCGCACTCTCGGAAATATTGCAACAGATGATATCGCGGGGCGAATTGGTTAAAGTCGATTCTGACCGTTACGCGATTCCGCAATCCGCTGCGAATAAGAATCTCATCGTCGGAAGACTGACCATGCATCGCGATGGATTCGGCTTCGTAATCCCCGACGCAAGTTCGATTGCTCCCGGCCTGAAGGCGCGCATCGCGGGCGATATATTTATTCCGCCGCCCTTTGTCGGATCGTCCATGCACGGCGATCGCGTGCTGGTCGAAGTTGGCACGATCCGGCCCGACGGAAAGGCTGAAGGCCACATCGTGAGGTCGGTTTTTCGCGCCCAAAGCACAGTGGTCGGAATTTTTCATTACGGATCGCGCAATAATTATGTAACTCCCATCGATCAAAAGGTCTCGCAGGAGATTGTGATTCCGGCAGGGATGGAGACGCCGGAAGCGGTCGATTCGCCGCAAAAAAGGAGCGCCAAAATAAAAAGCGTCGACCGCGTCTTCGGTGAGCAGGCGTCGAGGAATCGCGGAGAAAACCTGGAGAACGCGGTTGTCGACGTTGAAATCACTGACTGGCCGACAGCGTCTCAAGGGCCGCGCGGACGAGTTGTAGAAATTCTCGGCCATGAAAACGACTTCGGCGTGGACGTGGAAATCGTCATCCGCAAGCACCATATCCCGCATAAATTTCCTCCCGAAGTTTTATTGGAAGCTCAGGAAATAAGTCCAACAATTGTGGAGGAGGAAGTTGGCCAGCGGCGTGATTTCAGGAACCTCCCCATTGTCACAATTGACGGAGAAACGGCCCGCGACTTTGATGACGCAGTGACGGTTCGTCAGGTTGACGGCGGAGACTTCGAATTGCAAGTTCACATCGCAGATGTTGCACACTATGTGACAACCGATTCGCCTCTGGATCAGGAGGCGCGCCTGCGCGGCACGAGCGTGTATTTTCCGGACCGTGCGGTGCCAATGCTGCCGCTGGAATTATCCACCGATATTTGCAGCTTGCGTCCGCAAGTCGAGCGCTTGGTTCTTTCTTGCATCATGCGTATCGACCATCGCGGAGAAATTCTCGGGTATGAATTATGCGAAGGCATAATCCGCTCCGCCGAGCGCATGACTTACACGGATGTGAATGCCGTGCTCGAAGGCGATGCGGTTCTGCGGGAAAAATATTCCGCGCTCGCCGGCACGTTCGAGATGATGCGTGATCTGGCGCTGATCTTGAATCGGAAGCGCGAGCGCAGGGGATCAATCGATTTTGATCTGCCTGAGCCGGTAATCGAATTTGACGACTTTGGATTGATGAAAAGCATCACCCGCTCGGAAAGAAATGTTGCTCACCGGCTGATTGAAGAATTCATGCTATCGGCGAACGAGTGCGTCGCGGCATATTTGGAATCGAAGCACGTGGCGTCAATCTACCGCATTCATGAAAAGCCGGATGCCAAGCGGGTTTACGACTTCGAAGTCATCGCCGCAACGTTTGGATACTCGCTTGGAGTTGGACCACTGCCGATTCAGCGAATGCAGTTTAAATCCGATCGGCGGGCGAATTATGGGACGGGAAAGCGGGCTAAAACAATCGAGATCCCTAAAGATGTGCACATAACCCCACGCATGTATCAGAAACTCACCGAGAAAATTGCAGGCACGCCAGAGGAGAGAATCCTATCTTTCCTAATGTTGCGATCGTTGAAACAGGCGCGTTACTCCGAAGAAAACCACGGACACTTCGCTTTGGCCGCGACCAGCTACACGCACTTCACGTCGCCGATCAGGCGCTATCCCGACCTGATCGTTCACCGAATACTGAAACAGGTATTGCACGATTCGCCAGAGCGATGGGAGGGTGATGTACCCATCGGAATCTTTCCCTTGCGAGAATCGACTCAGCCTGCGATGGGAAAAAATTCGAACACTTCGCCCTGGTCAAAACGGCGCGAACGTGAGGTGATTGAACCGCTGTCCAGTCCAATGCCTCTCGAGGAACTTCACGATATCGCCGACGAATCCAGCCACTCCGAGCGCCGCGCCGACGACGCCGAGCGGGAGCTCATGGAATGGAAAAAAGTGAAGTTCATGGAGAACCGCGTTGGCGAAGACTTCGATGGCCTGATCATCAGCGTCACCAAATTCGGCTTCTTCGTAGAACTAACCGACCTCTTCATCGAGGGTCTCGTCCCGCTCGACAGCCTGACTGACGACCGCTACACGTATCACGAAAACACCCGCGAAATTATCGGCCTCCGCAACCACGGAGTCTATAGCATGGGACAAAAGATCCGCGTCCTGGTGGACCGCATCGATCCAGTAGAGAAGAAGATCCAATTCGCGGTGTTCGAAGAAACCATAATTAAACGCACCCCGGCTCGACGGCCAAAGAAAAATAAACATTAATAGTTTAAGCGGAAAGAATTTCAGAGCGGAACGTTCAACCGCGACTCAAATATCATCGACAATCTTTGGGGTAGCCGATCTAACAGCTTCCAGACGGTTGCGACGAGCCACACACCGCGTTTAGGATTTTGAGCACGAACTGATCGGTATCGTAATTTTCATCGTTGGTGAGAACAATAATTGCAAAGCCATCGTCGATGAAGACCGCATTCTCGGCTGTGAATCCGCCGATTTGACCGTTATGCCACATAATAGGCCGATTATTGAAGGTGCTCAGAGCCAATCCAAATCCGTAAGAGAATCCGCCCTGGTAAAAGCCATTTGATGTGATCATTTGTTGAAATGACGCCGGCGACACCACCGTTCCCGAAAGCAGGGCATTGTCCCACGTGACCAGATCGTAGACATTTGAGCTAAGGGCTCCGGCCGCAAACGCTGCGGAGCGATCCCACAAAATTGAGGGAACGAAGCCGGCCCCATTATTGGTGTAACCAGTTGCGGCTTGATTCGGTGGGGGAAGAGCGTAATAAGTCGCCTGCAAGCCCAGCGGCTGAAAGACGAACTGATTCAAAGTGTCTGGATATGACTGACCGATCACGTTCTCAATAATGCTGCCGAGTAAAAAATAATCGCTGTTGCTGTATGCGTATTGGGAACCGGGGGTGAATTGCAATCCCGCCTGGCTGATTTCCGCGAGCACAACAGGCTCCGCCACTCCGTTTTTTACCCAACTGCCGAAGTCGGGAAAATTAGTGAAATCGGCTAAGCCCGAAGTGTGGGTCAAGAGCATTCGAATCGTAATGGTAGCGGGAAAGCCGTATCCCGATAAATTCGACGCCGCACTGTCATTGATCGACAGCTTGCCTTGCTCCTGCAATTTCATAATCAGGGCAGCCGTGAACTGCTTAGTGATCGAACCAATTTCAAAAACTGCGTTTTTTTGGACGAGTTGATGATTGGCCAAATTTGCCGCGCCGTAACCCTGTGCATACAAGACTGTCCCGTTCTTCGCAATAGCAATTGCCATTCCTGGGACGCCTGACTGTTGCATCTCTGCCTGGGCCAACCGGTCAATTTCCGCACCCAGCGACGGTTGACTCGCGGGAGGAGATGAAGTGGCTTTTCCCGAGCCACACCCTGCTTGAATGAATATCATTGTCAGATTGACGAGAAAGAGACAAAGGCGTCTATGGGGATGCGCCGCCTTCTCGAACTTGTGTCGTATCGGCACGCCTATAGTCTTTCCGCGGTGAGCAAAAAGAAGTGCCAGAAAATTGGTCGGGACGGGCAGATTTGAACTGCCGACCCCTCGCACCCCAAGCGAGTGCTCTACCAGGCTGAGCCACGTCCCGACGGAAGATCTCACCGGTGGGTGAGTGGGGATTACCAAAGAATTCTAACACTAGAAGTTCCATGCAGCGTCGGGCGTCGTCGCCGAACCTCACGCTGGGACGCCGGTCTCTCCATCGCAAACTCAGCGAGCGGCGCGGGCCGGGACTGCGTTGCCACCATGCCATTGCGCGGGACGCAGCCACCAGATGACTCCTCCAGCAATTACCAGGCAGATGGAAATCAGTTGCGTGCCGGTCATGATGCCGCCGAAAACGGATCCGCGCCCGGGGTCGTCGCGAATAAATTCCAGAAAATATCGGGCGATTCCGTAGAGAAATAGATACGCGCCGAAAACCTGGCCATCGAATTTCTTGCGTCGGAACATCCACATCAGGATGAAGAAAATTGTTAGCTCGACCGCCGACTCGAAGAGCTGGGTGGGCTCCAACGGTTCGTTCAACGGCGTTCCGACGAGAGAGGCCGCCAGCGGATTGGTAAATGTCACGCCCCACCAGTGATGGGTGGGCTTGCCGTAGCAGCATCCGGCGGCGAAGCATCCCACTCGTCCGATGGCGTGGCCCATGGCGAGTCCGGGCGCGAACGCGTCGCACGTCGCGAGCGCGGGCATCCGATGTTTGCGGATATACCACGCGGCGGCGGCCAAAGCTCCGAGCAATCCTCCCGAAAAAACTCCGCCTGCCTGCAACGTGCTGATACTGAAAATCTCGCGGGGATGCGCCGCATACGTTCCCCAGTCGTTAATGATGTAGAGAATCTTCGCGCCCACAATTCCAGCAAGCACAACTAGAACGCCAAAATTCCAGGCGATATCGGGATTGATCCCTTCCTTCTCTGAATTGCGAACGCTGATGAGCAGGCCGACGAGAACTCCCAAAGCAACCAGGAATCCGTAAGTAGGCAGGTTGAAACTTCCGATATGAAAAAGACGGGGGAACACTTTTTATTTAGATGCGGGACGAAACAGATTTGCTACGGGCAAGTGTAACAGGAAGGAATTAGCCGAGCATATCGGTAAAAGCGGACCCACGAAGCCGTGTGAAGGGCCGAGAATGAACCCGTCGGTAGACGTTGGGAACCCGCCGCGACCCATTAGGCATCTCCGTACTGGCGGAGCTCCGCACACAGGATCGTAATCTACGAGTCAGGCCCCCGTTCATTCAGTATTGGTTCAAAAATCGGTGACCTTCATCACCAACTTTGTAGGCCAGCTTTCATGTTGGATGCTAGGGAAATCTGAGGAGATTCGCAAGTGAAAAGAGGAAGAAAGATGGCAATCCGTTTGCGAGAGGCAATCTTTAGTAAGGGGTTGTCTGGGATAACGGGCATTACACTTTTATGGATTTGTCATTTCGAAGGGGCTTGCGCGAGGAATCTGCTTTTCTCTCTGGGAAAGCAGATTCCTCATCGATAAATCGGCTCGGAATGACAATGGAGCTAAATTTTGCGCGAAGCAACGGGCCTACAACGCTCTCATGCCGACTTCCAATAATTCATCCAGCGCGTGCGCTAAATGTTTGGCGCGCTGCTTCACGTCCGAGCCAGGTTCAGCTTTCCCCTTGACCAGATGATACTCATCGGCAATGTTGATTGCCGCCAGCACTGCGACGCGCGACGTATCAACGGTCTGCGTATGCTCGGCCACGGCGCGCATCTTCGCGTCCACATAGGCCGCTAACTTAAGAATGTATTCGGGATCGGAGCCGCGCAGATTGTATCCCTGGTCGAAAATTTCGACGCGCACGCTGCCGTTGCTGGAATTCTGGACTGGTAGCTGTTTCGTAGCCGTCGCCATACTTCTACTCCTCTCCATTGCTGGCTCTCGTTGGCAAATGTCGGAGAGCGATCCGCGCTAACTGGCGGCCTGCTCTTCGGCAATGGATTCCACTTGATGCAGCATCTTTTCCACACGGCCGCGAATCTCTTCCCGCTCCCGCCGCAACTGCACCATTTCCCGGCGCAAAGTCTCAACTTCTTCTTCGCGCTCCTCCAGTTGCTCGCGCAACCGCTTTACGTCTCGCTCGGCTGTGGTCTTGGCCTCGCGCGCCGTCTTGTACATCTCAATAGTGCGATAGACCTTCTCTTCCAGCACCTGAAAATCGTCAGCCGGAACCTGCGAGGATACCTCTTCCGCCACTTTCACCGCCATAAATTGCACCGTAGCAAAACTGAAATTGGAAACGTGAGCGCAGTATACCGCAGAAGCCTGTGGAGAGATCAGTAGGAAGGGTGGTGAGTTTTGCAGCAAAATTAACAATCTAACCAAATATGAGTAATTCCTTTTTCATTCCGAACCGATTTATCGGTCAGGGATCTGTTTTCTAGCTGGAAAAGCAGATTCCTCGCGCTACGCGCTTCGGAAACATAAGGTTTTTTTCTTAGGGAGCCCTCGCCTCGCCGCCACGGTGCACTGGCGAGAGATCATCGCATTGGAAAAGCCTTTCCAGACCTTAACGGACGCGATCTTGCCCCTGAAGGAAATTAAAGAACTCACGCGAGCTGAATCGCGGTATAATTCGGCCCGTCACACCCCGGAGAACTGGGGTCGATGACCTGAACTCCGCGTCGGGCGGGCCATTTGAACATCACGCCGGCTATGCGTGGACGTTCTCAATCAAGTGAGGACCAGCCGTGAAAAGGTCTCGTCGCTTCTCCATCTGTCCCATCCAAAGTTTCTGCGCAATATTCCTGTGTTGCTGTGCTCTGGCGTCGATAACCGCGCAAGCGAACCCTGGCTCACCTGCGGCATTGCCAACGATTGGAGCTGAACCGCTAATTCCGGGCCCGCTGCGGTCGTTCTTGCGGATGGCGGGGATCAGCCAGGAAGTTTCCCCGGACGAGGTTCTTCCGCTTCTCGCGCGGCAAGTTTTTTTTCTCGGTTATCACAGCGGACGTCCCACGGAATTCCTGACATTGCTGACGCGATACGTTAGCCAGGCGCGAGAGTTGTCGAAGCTTGCCGGTTCCGAAAAAGTTATTCGAGTATCGAACTGCTCCGAGGCCGAACCGCTGCTTCGCGTTTTGGGCTACAGTATTCGACAGCAATGCGGACGGGCCGATGCTTCTCTCGCCACTTCCGATCCTGAACGAGCTTTCCTGACCATTGATTCCGGCTTTCCGCTGACCGACCTGGAGCAGTCGTTGCAGGGAGGAAAGCCTTTTGTTTATGACTATCCGTCAACTTCAGTACCCGTTATTTTCGGCGAAGACGCCTGGAACAAAGTACGAACGCCTAAGGACCGGGACACGCTGTTGGATCGCTTTCTTGAAAATCCCCATGTTTCGCTTCTGTACTGGTCTTTCAGTCGCATGGATGATTCGACGAGATCAGCTCTGGAAATTTCGCCAGGGCTCGAGAAGTTGTTGCCTTTTGCACCCCTGCTCAATTTTTATGGCAGTGAGATTTGCATTCGATCGGGGGTGGTTATCGTCCCAGGAGGGACCGCGGCCGAGGGGACGTGGAAGGAATTGACGGGCGCGAGCCCACATACTCCTGACGAGTTTGTTTTGCGGCTGTTTGAAAAGGACAAAGGCTGGCTGGCAGCTTTTTTTGATTCCTTGTCGCGCGTCAGTCCAGAACAGCAAAGCCATTTTATGGACGCCCGATCCGTCAAGGAATCGTATAGCGCATTTCGTCCCAAAGACTCGACACTCGGCGCCGCAAGAGGCGTATTCCGGCCCGCTCCAGGTCTGCTTCTTCTAGTAACCCGGCTGCAATGGGATTCCAAAGGACAAATTCACGTCCCCGGTAATGTGAGCGTGTGGAAAGAAATACTGCGGCAAACCACCGCTCCGGAAGAGGTCGCCAACTGGCACAAAAAAGTCAGTCAGATTAATTCGCCCCAGGATTTGCTGAACGCAATGTTCTCTCTTGCTGGAACCTCCGGCGACCTCGGCTCCCTGAAAGCTTACCTCTGCGTCAGCGAAATAGACCGCATGCGATCGCCCAGTCATCCATTGAGCCCGGAAACGGTTCGCGTACTAGCCTCGAAGTTTGATCAATTCCGGGATCAGTATCTTATCTTCACGGAATTTCCCGCGCTGGATGATGTTTCCATCACGCGCTTTGTAAAGATCGCGGATTCGATAGATAAACTTCATAACATCACCTTGCGCGGCAATGCGATGGGTATTTTTCAAGCCAATGTCGGACTGTGGCAAATCTTTGCGCGGCAGCATGAGATTGCAGCGGGGGATTTAAACCAATCATGGCAGCAGGTGATTGCTCCTTTCTCAAAAGTTGAATCGTCCGCAGGCCTCTTTAATGCAGGGCGGGCGTCGTTAGGCGCACTATTGCAATCGGCGACTGGCGAACCCTCCAGCGGGCAAGACGAAATAGTGAGTTTGCTTGCTGGGCCGGCAGTGGACGGCACGCAGGCGCAGAAAATGCACGCGGAATTAACCGACCGGATCCGCTCAGTACTGGATGGACAGCGCCTGGTCTCCCTCGACACCGTGCTCGCTTTGGGCAAAGGCCTCGACGATTTGGCGAAAGGGGGGACAACCGCCGGCAATCTCTTGCCTCTGGCTGGGGAACTCCAGGAATTTCAGATGCCTCGCCCAATCTTTACCAGTAATGAGAGATCGGAATGGGCGGTCGGCGTCTATAACAACCATCACACCGATCTGGAAATGAAAACCGATCTCGTAAAGCTTATTCGGGATCCCCATCCGAAAATTGAAGAGGCGCGCGGCGAGTTGTCGCCATTTCTCAGGGACACACTGGTGGGCTTGAATTATGCGTATTACGAATCGCCAGGCGGCCAACTGCTTCGCAACAATCCTCTTCTCGTGCGTTCTCATGACTTTGCCGGAGAAACTGTAATTGGCATTGCGAGGATTTGGGACTCTGCACAATTATTCGGCGCAGGGTCGCCGGCGGGCGGAGGCGCTCATCTGGTTGGATCGCTTGCGGACCTGCCGTATGTTCTTGCCCAGATCGAGCAGGATTTTATCCCGCCGCAGCACGTTCAGGCGCTGATCTGGAGGGAACTGGCCCCAGTCCTTTTGACGAACTCAGTTGTCCCCCGCTGGTGGAATGTGAGCCGTACTGAGCTTCACGCCGTTGCACTCTACCAGAGCTCGGGTGAAGAATTATTGGGGATTTCGGCGGGGAATGAAGACGTAAGAAATAAGGTGGTGAGCATTCTTTCTGACCGCATGCTGCCGCAGCGCGCGGAAATCGTCGAGCACGATTTGCGCGAAGGCCACTCAACGGAAGCTATTTCGCTTTTAACCCCTGCCGACTTGTTCTATTTGACGGCGGAATTCCGGCAAAGATTTCCCGCCGAGATAGCTGCGTTCGGTCCGGTCGGTCAAGAACTGGAAACTGCGGTCCGGAAACAGCCGGCCGATCTTTCTTCAACGCACATTGCGCGTGACTTCGGCGTGCCCCATCCAATTTTGGCGCACACGTATGCGCTGGAATTCTTGGATGTTAAGCCTTTTCCGGCGGCAACGGGTTTTTCCAGCCGATTAATGGCAGAGTCGTGGGACTCGACTAATTTGTATTGGGCCCGTTTGGCGGATGAAATGAACTATTCGCCGGCAACCCTGAATCGCATTGTCCCGGAATTAACCCGTCGCCTGGTCGAGCGGATTTTCGCCACCGACAACGAGGATTTAGAGGCAGTCCTCCGAGCTATGCGGGAAACCGGGGAAGAGTTCCGGCTGGGCAAAATCGCGTCGCTGTCGACCACTTCTCCCGCGCCTTAAACATTTTTTTTTGCAAAATGTACTTAACGCAGGTTGTGACAGGAAACATTTATGGCAAAACGGCAATTTCTATTTTACTTATTTGTCTTTACCGTGTTGACATCCACTTCCGGCATTCGCCTGGCCGCCCAGCAGGACGGGTCGAACATTCACGTGTTGGTCGAGATGGTGCAGTTGAACGTTGCGGTCACCGATGAAAAAGGAAAATACGTCACTGGCCTGCGCCCGCAGGATTTCTCCGTCACCGAAGACGGTGTCCCGGAAAAAGTCGCAACCTTCGGAGAAGGCGACGGGCCTACGCGAAGATTAATGGCAAGCGTGCCGGCAGATAACGATCATCCCGGCATGGAACCGAGTGCCGCGGACCGGCAAATCGAATCGCAGGAAGAAAAAGTTCTTGAAGCCACTCCCGGCGCGAATGTTTTTATTTTATTTGACACCAGCAACTACATGTATCGCGGTTTCGTGTTCGCGCAGGATGCGATTGCGGATTTCGTCCGGTCGCTCGAAAAGCCCGACAGGATAGCCCTGTACTCTTATAGCCGCGACCTGTCGCGCGCGGCGACGCTGACATCGGACCGATCAGAAGTTCTGCGTGGAGTCCGCGCCACCGTCGCCGGCGATGACGCCGCTCTCTATAACTGTCTTTTACTCACAGTGAAAGATGCCGCCAAATTAGCAGGAAAGAAGGTTGTGGTCGTCTTTTCCAATGGACCCGATAATGCCAGCATGGTTCCGCCGGAAGACGTGGCCGAACTCGCGCAATCGACCGGGACCAGTATTTATATGATCAGCACCCGGCAGGCCCAAATCGAGCCGGTTTCAACCGCCGTGTTCGAAAGGATGACCAAGGCCACCGGCGGCAAAGCTTATTTCGCCAGGAACTGGAAAGATGAGCAGATGGCATTCGCGTCAATCCGCGAGGATCTCGCGCATCTTTATTCTTTGAGCTACTATCCGCAACCCAATCCTAATCGCGGGTGGCGCGCAATTTCGGTTAAGCTGGTAGGTGATCGTCTGAAGAAATATCACATTCGCACCCGTGATGGATATCGCTGGCAACCCCGTCGAACTGCCACGGACACCACAACCACATCGTCGTTGGGAACGTTTCGGCTGTCGGCAGAAAACAATGATTCAACATCGCCCGGTCGTTGAAAGCCGGTTCTCCAGTTGAAAAATTTCCGCATTGTGGGTAGCTGAAGGAATCGTCTCCGCTGGTAACGCGCTTTTTCCTTTATTTTCGAATGGTCGCTTGCTCGCGTTCGATAACGTGGTTCAGCTACAGATGCCACGCCTATTGGCGCTGGTATTATTTTGTTGCGCGCCGCTAGGTTTTTCCCAGTTGCGAAACCCAGTGACGTCTCCCCACAATTGCATTGATTTGTCGCAAAGCCATTTCCGGTTCGTTCGCGCTTTCTACCTCGCTATGCATCATTTTGAGCGTTTTCTCATCTTGCCTGACCGCGCAGAATCCCGGTGGAACCCTCCGAGGGATAGTGCAAGACACGAATGGCGGACGTATTCCTCGGGCAGACATCGTTTTGCATTCCTCGGTATCGCCATCGGAGCGCGTCGCCAGAACTGACGAGCGGGGAGAGTTCCGCCTCGATGACTTGCCTCCGGGCATCTATCGCCTGAGCGTGAGCGCCCGGGGATTTGCTGGTTCGAAATCGGATGTGCATATCGCAGTTAGTTCCGCGCGGGACATAATTGTGACCCTGAGTCCCGCAACGGTGCAGGAATCCGTAAATACCAAGGCGCAACCTCCATCTATCACGACCCAGGCAGTCGACCTGGCAAGCCCGGTGCATCAAGCTACTGTTTCCAGTTGGGATCTCGAAAGCCTTCCCCTAGCCGCACGCAGTTTCGCTAACATCGCTTACCTCGCTCCGGGCACAGAGCCTGTCGAACCGTCCGATCCCACCAAAGCGCGTATCACCGCGGTATCCACCGGGGGCAGTTCAGGATTGAACAATGCGCTTTCGGTGGATGGCGGAGATAATTCGGACGATTACATCGGCGGATTTCTACAGAATTTTTCCCCCGACGCAATTCAGGAATTTGCCATTCGCACGGCGCAGGAAGACGCGGATACGGGCCGCACCACGGCGGGGTCAGTTGTAATCAGTACGAAGCGTGGAACGAATGAGTGGCACGGTCTGGGAGCTTTTTATGAAAGGTCGGCGGCGCTCAACGCACGCTTTCCGATTGATAATCCTTCGCCCGATCCCAAGCAACCGTTTTCCCGGCAGAACTATGTCGGCACACTCGGGGGCCCAATCAAGAAAGATAAACTTTGGTTTTTCTCCTCCATCGAATATGTTCACGAGAACGCAAGCATCGCCTACAGCGCCTCCAGCCAGACGCAATTCAACGCGCTGGCGTTGCTGGCTGCCCAGGGGTTAATTCCGGGCGCCGCTTCCATTGCCGTACCTGCCAATGTGCCGGTGCCGTTCCACGATTATCTGGCCACGACTCGGACTGATTGGGCGCAATCGTCGCAATCGCAATGGTTTCTTCGAAGCGCTATCGACAATTACGTCACCCGCAACGCACTGGTACAGCAAGGGGCGCTGCCTTCAACCGGCCTGGAACAGCACAATAACTATATGAACATGGTGATCAGCAACCAGTTTCTGTTCAGCCCCACATGGTTGGGGAACCTGGTGCTCGATGCCAGCGGATTGCATTTAACCGAAGCCCGCAATTCCGATTTAGGTTTCGCGCTGGCATTTCCATTTACTTCGACGTCGCAAACTATTTCCGGGTTCGAGACATTCGGCGACAATCAATTCCAAACTCCTATAACTGCATTTCCGGTCTTGCGCGACCAGGAGAAATATCAATTTCGCTATGACCTCAGCCGCAGCTCGGGTAGCCATGCAGCGAAGCTTGGAGTGAACTTTATTCATGAGCCGGTTCTTAGCGGAGCACTCTCGGGTACTGCTGAAAAGCTTTACACGTTTCCGGAAGATCCCACTTTTTATCTGACTGACCGCTCAGATTTCGCCGCCATCACCGTCGGATGCGACCCTTCCGCGACTCACAATCTGCCGCCCAATGCCCCGTGCCCAAACGCAACCTTTACACCTGCCCGGGATGGAAGCTTTTCGCAAAACGTGCAGCGGCTGGGACTATATGCGCAGGATTCGTGGCGTGTGGCGTCGCATCTCACGGTGAATTATGGCCTGAGATACGACACAACTTTCGGGCTCTTTACCGCGTCCGGCCGCAGCCAGTTGGAAAATCCCGCATACCTGAGTCTGAAAGCGTTACAGATACCGCTGATTCCGGGCGCGCCTCATGATTATCGCAAGGCATTTGGTCCACGGACAGGTATTGCCTACTCCCCGGGGAGCTCCGGGACAACGGTGATTCGCGCCGGCTTCGGTCTCTACTACGACGATCTCGCACAGAACGGTTGGGTGACGGCTCTTCAAGCGGTCAACGCGATCCCGCAGCCCTGCACGAGTCCGGGCAACTTGGGATGCATTTCAGGCGGGGGAAGCGGAGCAGTCATTGATCCTCATTACAAAACTCCTTACGCGCTGCACGCTACTGGGGGGTTTGAACATGCATTCGATCAGAATTGGACGCTGGCCGCCGATTACACCCATGAGGAGGGGAATCACGGTTACCGCGCTTACAACTACAGCGCCGGCTTTACGTTGTTTTCGCCCGACGCGGCAAATCAGGCCAGCGTCCCTGACATCACGGTTTTCAAGTCCGACAATCGCTCCAGTTACAACGCCCTCCTGGTTCACCTGCAAGGCAATGTTCCGCACCGGTTGAATCTGGTGGCAAATTACACTTTGTCGAGTGCGAAAACCTGGGGCTGCGTCCTGGGAGAATTGTTTGACTACGTGAATGGCGTGTGCGACCCGCTAAATCCGTTCGGGCCCGGCGACTACGGCCCATCGGGCGAGGATGTTACTCATCGATTCGTCTTTGCCGGCACGTTGTATGTCCCCGGCGGGTTCGAACTCACTACCATTGACCAAGCCGAAAGTGGCCGTCCGATTACTCTCACCACGCCGGTGGACGTGAACGGATTTGGCGATGCCACCAATGATCGTGCCGTGGTCAACGGAGTACAGACCACGCTCGATGAATTCCGCGGGACACCATACATTCAGGCTGATCTTCGAGTCAGCCGGTCTTTCAAATTTCATGATCGCTGGTCGATCATTCCATTCGTCGAATTCTTCAACCTGTTTAACCGAAATAATCCGGGGGCGAATTATGTTACTGACATCTCGGTTCTCCCCGTCAACAGCCTCGCCAATGTCACGGGCTTGTGTTCGAATCCGCCTGCCTGCACAACATTTACGCCGATAACCAATCTTCATCAATTGCTGGTACCGGCTGGCGCCTTGGGCGATTTTTTTGGTCCGGGTACAACCGTGGGAATTCCATTCGCCGCGCAGTTGGGGATGCGAGTTAATTTTTGAGGGTATGCTTTCGCGACGTGCAACCGCGAAAGCAATCGATTCTGACTCTTGGGCCGCGAGATGAATCTTTCACTAGATTCGCCGGGCGGTCGCCGACTCCCGCGACCGCCGCACGAATCATTAATTAATCGGATTAATCATTCCCTGGTGCGGGATTTAGGTTCATTTTGACTATCTTTCGCGGCATCTTTTACCTTGCCCCAGGCATTTTGCACTTTTCCTTCTACCTGTTTGGCAGCGCCCTTGGCCTGACCTTTATCGTCGCCGGTCCACTCGCTGGTTTGGCGTTGAACGCGGCCCGCGATGTCCTTTGCTTTTCCTTTAACTTCGTCCTTGTTCATAGCTCCTCCTTGAATACACGTAGATCGTACTGATCGCGAATTTAGCCGGATATCGGCATGATCATGTACTTTGACTGCGGATATCCCAGTTGCATCCGTTTAGCCACCTCTACTCTTTCCCGACTGCTCCCGTGCAGTGAGGGTGGCCGCATTCGCAGGAAAGTTCGGACCCCTTCTTTATGGTTTCGCAGTGTGGGCTGCAATATTTGCTGTCTTGCCCCGCCATGCAGCTACAGGCAGGATGGCTGCATTTATTTTTGTCGTTCATCGATGATCCTTTCTTGGTTCGCAAAGGTGTCAATCAGTTGCTCGGTGTTGGATGCGGTTTCTTCAATGTTGAACAGCTTGGCTGTAATTACTTGCTGCCGGATCATTAAGGAGCGGGAGGAAGCCCCATCTTCTCTCTGATCTGTTGCCATTCTTCCTTGACCTCGGACAGGTGAGAAAGATCGGCGGCACGGTGCAGGGAACTCTCGGCTCCGGGCAGATCATTGAGCTTAAAAAGACATTCTCCCAGTCCGGCCCAGGCAAACCAATCTTGGGGATATTGCTGAATCGCCTGGTCAAAGATGGGCACGGCCTGATCGCATTGTCCCGCGTCATCAAGAGCCAGGGCAACTTGGACGTGCGCCCTTGACAGGCTGTGTGCGACAACCTCGTTGTGAGGAGCTACCTGATGAGCCATGGTGAAGACGGTCAGGTCATCTTTCCAGATCCTTTCCTGTCTCAGCGTTAGCACGCCGAATGCGACGGCTATTAATCCGGCTACGGTTAGCAATGGCGCGCGATTTCTCGGAGCCAGATACCATATCGTGGCAATCAAAATCATCAATCCGGCCAGCGGAAGATATGTGTAGCGTCCGTGGAGGAAGTCGCCGGGGTTCAGCGCGTTCAGGTTTAAGGCGGGCAAAATTGGAAGTATGAGAAGTGAAGTGCCAATAGCTAACGCCCGCTTGACGCCGGTTGCCGCAATTGCGGGCAGGTCGTGCTGCGCCTTTTTCCATGTCCAGAGGCATGCCCATATTAAGATCCCGAGAACAGCGGTTACCGCCAATGCCGGGAAAATAACACGCCGCGACGCGAATTGGTCAGCCAGGGCGGGATCGCCGAAAGCTCTCGACTGGATCGGCCACAGCAACACTTTCACATAAAACCACAACGTAGCCGGAGTGGACAGCAGAACAGTTCGCCACGGCAAGTGTTGCGTCGCGGCAGCTAGTCGCCCATGTAGAGCATTTAATCGGCAGACGAGGTAGATCGCGGTGACGAGCAGGAACGGCAGCATTTCGCGAAATGCGGAAACTATGCGAACTTGCACTTCGCTCGCTCCCCCTCCGCCTTCCCCCTTCTTCTTATTTGAGTTCGAGAAATTTGACGGAACGGCGAGCGCCATTACAAAAATGATTGCCGGCAACACGATCGCGGTCTCTTTCGACATCAGCGCCGCAAAGCAAGATGCGGCGGAAAAGACCAGCCACCACCATGATCTCGGTCTCGAATTGTTATGGTTTCGCTTTGATGGTTTTCCACGAAGTCTTGCGGGATCGATCTTCTCCAACGAGTCCGCAAAGTTGAGATACAGCAACAGCGTTCCGAGGACCGCAGCGGACATTACCGGGTCAGGAACCGTGACCCATGCAACGGATTCGGTCTGCGCCGGATGCAGCGCGAATAATGTTCCGGCAATCAGGGCTGCAACCCGATCGCGCAGAAGTTTCAAAACCAGCAATCCCAGCAATAGCGCGGCCAGCAAGTGTTTGGCGATGCTGAGCAAATGCCATCCCCATGAAGACATTTCGCTGAGGATGAAACACAGTCGCAACCACGACACAAAAACTGGCCGGTAGAAACTCGATGGGCCGCCTGTATTCTGGGCCCAAACATAGCTGGTGAAGTACTCCCACAAATGTCCGGAGGATTGCAGGCGGGGATCATTGATGAAGTGATGGTCATCCAGAATAAATTGAAAATTAAGCGCTGGGCTGTAGATAGCAAAGACCGCAGACGCAAGTGCAATGGCCAGAAGCGCCGCCGTCAGAGGCGAAAGCAACTCTTTCGACGAGGCTGGTTGAGGAAGCGGAGATGGTTTCGGCCGAATCCGGGAACGAGCGGTCATTGGTATGGATATTGTAGGAGAATTTGCTGGGCAGCAGGTTGAGCAAACAGGAGCATGCGTAATCTAAAATAACGTTCTTGAAACTTTCTGAAATCGATCGCTTGCGTGTTGTTCTGGTTTCGACGCGCAATCCGTTGAATATCGGCGCGGCGGCGCGGGCGATGAGTAATTTTGGATTTCTTCGACTGCGGCTGGTGAATCCATTCGACCCGGCATTTCGCGAGGCGCGTTCGGCCGTGGGCGCCGCGAAAGTTCTGGCCGACGCAGAAACTTATTCAAACGTAGCTGATGCGGTGGCGGATTGCGCACTGGTCGTGGGCACGACTGCGGCTTGTGAACGGGATTTGCAACATCCGCTGCGGCGGTTGGAACTGGGCGCTCGCTTGCTTCGACGGCAACTGGCGTCGGGTTCAGTGGCGCTGCTTTTTGGCTCGGAAAAGCGCGGACTCTCCAATCACGATCTCAGTTTCTGTAACTGGCTGATGCATATTCCCACGAGCGAAGAAAATTTCTCGATGAATCTCGGGCAAGCCGTTGCCGTGTGCCTCTATGAATTGGCGCGCGACTCCAGAGCCGCTCCTAAAGTTGAAAAGACGCTGCGCGCCAGTTCGGAAGATTTCGAGCGCATCACGGAACTTCTGCTCGACGCGATGCGCGCCAGCGGATATTTGAAACGCCGGCCGATCGCAGACGTCGACGAAAGAATACGTCGCATGGTCAAGCGCTTGGATATTCCGGCCCGCGATTCGGTCGCCTGGCTCGGAATTCTACGGCAAATTCTGTGGAAGCTCCGGGAGGGGCCCTGAACGTTTGACGACTTCACCGATGGCGCACCGGCCAGCCCGGGGAATTCCAATTACGCATTTTTAGCGGATTGGACTTGGCGTCAGCCGCAGCGTAAGGTTGCGCGTAATCAAGAGCATAGCAAATGAATCGAGAACTGGGTTTGAAGATAGTGTTAGGGGTGGTAGGAATATTGTTCGTGGCATTGATTTATCCTTTGACGTTGTTTGTGCGGCTGGAGCCTGCGTTGGCCATGATGCTCAGCCTTTACGTTACGCTCGGCGTTTTCTTGCTTTTGGCACACAATATGGAAGCCTTCCCGAAGCCCGGCTCACTTCAGCCGAGAAAGTGATCCACAGCACCGAAAGTAACGGAGTCGGCCCTCCGCAATTACATCCCGCTTAGATTCCCGAATACAATTTGCATTGATGGCTCGATGGTGGTCCATTTCGACAAGTGCGGCTATGAGTGTGGCCGCCTGTTCAGCATTTGCATTTGCACAAGCGACGTCGCATGCGGCGTGCCCGATTCCAGCGCCTGGCGGGGTTGTGGACTCTCCGCAAGAACTGCGGAGCCGCGATGGCATTTTGCGGGTCAATCTTGCCTTTCGTAGCGGTGTCGACTCCGATGGGCGAACGCGTTATTGCTATGTGGCGTCGAACGGGGAGTTGGCGCCGACCTTAAGACTCAATCCGGGCGATCTGCTCATTTTGAAATTGAGGAATGAGGTTGCAGCGGGGGTGGAACAATCCCGCCGCAACGCCGCTTCTCCCGACTGCGCCGCAGAAATGATGATGTCGGGGGCGACAAATTTACATTTTCATGGACTGGCGATTCCGCCGGTGTGCCATCAGGACGATTCTCTGCACACGATGATTGCGCCATCGGCGAAAGAGTTTGAGTATCGCTTTCGGATTCCGGCGACGCAGCCTCCGGGGCTGTATTGGTACCATCCCCACCCTCACGGGCACAGCGAGGAGCAGGTTTTAGGTGGTGCGTCCGGGGCATTGATTGTCGATGGTATGGAACTGGCCGGGAAGAATCTACCCGAGCGCGTATTCGTCATCCGCGATCAAAAGCTTCCGGCGGCGATGGCTACGATCAAAGATGCGGCTCGTCCCGCGAAAGATCTGTCGATCAATTTTGTGCCACTCCCGTATCCTGACTATCCCAGTGCTGTTATAAAGACGCAGCCGTCGAGCCGCGAATTATGGAGAGTGGTGAATGCTTCGGCGGACACTTATCTGGATCTGTTCGTTCTGTTCGGCGGAAAGTTTCAGAAGTTGGGGCTGGTTGCGCTGGACGGCGCGCCGATCGCTTATGGAAGCAAATCGACGGAGAGCGTGGTTTGGAAAAACGATATTCCGATTCCGCCGGGAGGTCGAGCGGAATTTATATTTATTTCACCCGCCGCAGGAGAAAAAGCCCAACTACTCACCGCTGGAGTCGATACCACGTCTGTCGGCGGGGAAGATAATCCCGGCGGAGGGGCCCTGCCGGACGACGACGACTACACTCCGCCGCGGCCCTTGGCGCAGATTGTTGCTTCGAAAGATGTCGTGGAACCGCACATAGATAAGGAACACGCGGTGCAGCGGAACTCTCTGCCTTCATTGGCTACCGTGCAGCCAGTGCATCAGCGGAAATTATATTTCTCCGAAAAAGTGATGGACCCGAAGCATCCGGCGGCGTCCACCGTGTTTTACCTTACGGAAGAGGGCAAACTGCCTGCGCCGTTTGATCCTGCGGTAACGACCCCAAACATCACCGTACGCGTGGGCGATGTGGAAGATTGGACGATCGAGAACCGGTCGCAGGAGTCGCACGATTTTCATATCCACCAAACACATTTTCTAGTGTTGGAGCAGGATGGCAAGCCGGCGGACGGCTATCTTCGCGATACAGTGGATGTGCCTTTCTGGGATGGGGTTTCGGCGGAGTATCCCAGCGTAAAGTTGCGGATGGATTTTCGCGATCCGGATATTGTGGGAACGTTTCCTTACCATTGCCACATTTTGCAGCACGCCGATGGCGGGATGATGGGCCTGATTCGCGTGGAGCGACGATAGGCCCGGGTCGCCTCACCGGGCAAAACGCGGGTCTTTGGAGTGACTAAGCTTTCTTTATGTGATTCGCTGTCTGCTTGACTGGGCGGCCCGGGAGGCGGCGGTCCCTACGCGATCAAAAACGGCCGGACGCCCGCATCAAACACAGGCGCGGGTCAATAGCCTGCTTGTATGTACAACTGGCGGAATTGCGCTTTCATCTGAGATTCACTCTGCCGTCTCGGGTAGAATTGGATCTATGGTGGGTGCCGCAGATTTGAGTTCCAAACGCGTCGCACTTGATTTTCGCCTGCGCCAATTGGGACGCACTCTGGTTGCGTATTCCGGCGGCGTCGATTCAGCATTTCTGGCATGGGCGGCGCATCAGGCGATGGGTCAGGACATGCTTGCCGTCATCGCCGATTCTGCCAGCCTCGCCCGGACTCAGCTTGCTGACGCGGTATCGTTTGCGGAAGAACACCGCATTCCGTTGGAAGTGGTAGCCACCTCGGAACTGGACAGCCCGGACTATGCCCGCAACGATGCTTCTCGATGCTTTCACTGCAAAGACGAATTGTTTACGGTGATGGAAAAATTTCGCGCGAGCCGCGGCTTCGATTCCATTGCCTACGGCGTCAACGTTGACGATCAGGGCGATTTTCGTCCCGGGCAAGCTGCGGCGAAGCGCCATCACGTTGCCGCCCCTTTGCTGGACGCAGGATTGACAAAAGAAGACATTCGGGAATTGGCCCGCGACGCGGGATTGCGAGTATGGGATAAGCCTGCCTCGGCGTGTCTTTCATCGCGGATCGAATATGGACGTCCAGTGACCCGCGAATCGTTGAGCGTGGTCGAACGCGGCGAAGATGCGGTGCGCAATTTGGGATTCAAGCAATTTCGTGTGCGTCACCACGGAGATATCGTGCGAATTGAAATTGCACGCGATGAGATGGGGGCCGCGCTCGATCCGGCGATGGCCGCCAAGTTTACCGAAATATTCAAAGCCCTGGGATTTAAGTTTGTAACGCTCGATCTCGAAGGCTTTCGTTCCGGGTCTATGAACGCTTTGCTTCCCATTGAGCAGATAGCGAGGCCTGCATGAGCCTCATCCCGCCAAGTAAGATGGTCGCCCACAATATGGTGACCACGCAATTTGAATTGGATGGATTCAAGGTCGTTCGCACATTGGGCGTGGTGCGCGGCATCGTAGTCCGATCGCGTTCCATCGTCGGCAGCATTGGCGCCAGCCTTCAGACCATTCTTGGCGGAAACATTACGCTCCTAACGAATCTATGCGAGAAGACCCGCTCCGAGGCATTCGACTTGATGTTGCAACACGCCGCCGAACTCGGAGGCAACGCGGTCGTCGGCGCCCGCTACGACGCCACTGAAATTATGCAAGGCGTCACCGAAGTGCTGGCCTATGGCACGGCGGTATCTGTTGAACCCTCCCGTTAACCCTTTCCGATGGAAGATGGAGGGCCGGTTTCCAGCAGCTCGCACGTTGCAATGCGCGCAATACAATGTTATGAACCTGAGCCGTGCAACCGGTATTTAGATCCGCCGAACGCATAGGCGGCAACCAATACATAGGCCGCTAGAGGAACCAGGTAAGCCAGCGCGATACTGCTAAAAACTTCGGAAATCAGACCCATCATGGGAGTCAAAACTGCGCCTCCTACGATCGCCATCACCAGCAACGAGCTGCCCAGCTTAGCGTTTGCTCCCAACCTTTTGAGACCAAGCGCGAAAATGGTCGGGAACATCAGCGACATAAAGAAGCTAGTCAGAAAGACCGCCCACAGTCCCGCCCACCCCGGGCTTGCGACTGCGACCGTCAGCAGGAACACGTTGACCAATGCGTACGCGCCTAGCATCTTGTTAGGCGCGACAAATCGCATCACGTATGCCGATATGAAACGCCCGACTCCGAATGCCGCCAGCGTGCCGGTTAAAAAATATCCCGCGACTTTTTCGGGTTCGTGAGTGTAATCCTGAACATACTGGATGAAGTAGCTCCAGGTGCCGACCTGCGCTCCGACATACGCAAACTGCGCCACGACAGCCAGCAGAAAATGCGGGTAGCGAAGCAAGTTGCGGAATCGGCCCTGGTTCTCTTCGCTTTCATGCTCGCTTTGAATATCGGGAAATTTCGTGCGCAGAATCAGGAATGCCCAGCACAGCGCAACCACACCTAAGACCAGATAGGGCTTCACCACTCGCAGCCTCTCCGACCTCAAGTAGGCGTCGTACAACTGCTGAGATTGTAATGACTCTATCTGCGCCGGATTCAATTCCACGCCGGAGAAAATGAAGACAGTTCCGATCAATACGCCTGTGATCGAACCAATAGGATTGAATGCTTGCGAGAAATTGAGTCGTCTTTCCGAACTTTGCGGAGAACCGAGCTGCGCAATAAAAGGATTTGAAGCGGTTTCTAGAAACGAAAGTCCGCTGGCAATGACAAAAAGAGCGAGCAGAAAAAACCAATACTGTCCCACCACAGCGGCCGGCCAAAACAAAAATGCGCCAATACCGAAGAGAGACAGCCCAGTTAGGATCCCGGTTTTATAACCGAACCGATTCATCAGAAGGGCAGACGGCATGGCCAGAAGGAAATAACCCATGTAGAAGGCCGATTGCACCAGACCGGCCTCGAAACGGGTAATAGCAAACGACTTCATGAATTGGCGAATCAAGACGTCGTTTAAATTGTTAGGAATGCCCCAAAGAAAAAACAGCGTGGTCACCAAGAAAAAAGGCAGTAGTTGTCCGGGCGGCAGCAAGGGCCGGCCTTGATCGCGATTTTCGAAATCAGGTTTCTTCGCGTGCATAAATTGAAACTTTCTTATCTAATCGCGCGCAGTGCGGGCTGTGCGGGCCTACGCTGACTGCAAAATAATATTTGAGTATTTGGTGGTGTCGCCGCTGCGGATCAGGCCGATCGCATGCGGCACTCGCTTTTTAAATTCGATGTGGGGCTCAAAGTTGAGATTAACGCCGGCGAGCGCCCGCTCGAAAGCGAGACACGCCTCCGGTGTGTTAAGGGTGCGGAACTCATTCGCCATGAAAGCGCTGCCAACATTAAAATTTTCGCGGATGGCCTTCACTACGTCCAAAACTCGGGGCACATCGTCCACCAACGAAATATCGATCGTTTCTAAGTCCGGCGAGAAAGGAAATCCGCGATCGGCGATAACCAATGTGTTGGTATGGCGCACCCGACTGAGCAGCGCGTTTATGGCGGGATTCAAAATGCCATGTTTTAACATTGTTTGCACGTGCCGTACGAAAGTATATGTCAATGTTGGCGGCGCGCACCCGGTATACTTTTCGTTTTGGCGAAGTCTTATGAAATTGATTAGATTCGGGGAGGCGGGGCGGCCAAAACCAGGCGTCCTTCTCAATGATGGAACTCGCATCGATGTTTCGGAATTCGGTTCAGATTACAACGAAGATTTTTTTGCCAGTGGCGGCTTGTTAAGATTGCGAGAATGGCTCAGGCATAAAATCGACTCTGCCCCGCGAGTTTCGTCCTCCGCGCGGCTGGACCATCCTATTTGCAGGCCCAGCAAAATCGTTTGCATAGGGCTTAACTTTCGGGATCACGCGGAAGAAAGCGGGATGGAGATTCCTAAAGAGCCCGTCCTGTTCTTCAAGTCAACATCTTCTCTAGTTGGGCCCAACGATCCGCTGCTGATTCCAAGAGGGGCGGTAAAAATCGACTGGGAAGTTGAACTCGCAGTCGTCATCGAAAAAAAGGCTTCGTATGTCGCGGTAGAAAGAGCTCTTGAACATGTCGCCGGCTTTGTCTTGCATAACGACTATTCCGAGCGCAGCTTTCAACTGGAGAGAGGTGGGCAATGGGTGAAAGGAAAAAGCGCCGATACGTTCGCTCCGCTCGGTCCTTTTTTAGTGACCAGAGATGACATCCCCAATTTTAATAACCTCGGAATGTGGCTGAAGGTGAACGGGGAATTCAGGCAGAAAAGTTCCACGTCGAAAATGATTTTCGACGTTCCCGCGCTGGTTGCCTACGTCAGCAATTTTATGACGCTTTTGCCGGGAGACGTCATCAGCACTGGCACGCCAGCGGGCGTTGGGTTGGGCATGAAGCCCCCGAGTTATCTGAAGTCGGGCGATGTTGTCGAACTTGGTATAGATGGACTCGGCGATTCGCGGCAGACGGTGATTTCGCATTTATGAAAGGCCTCATCCGTCGCGTTTAGCAATGAAGATTGACGCCCATCAGCATTTTTGGAAGTACGTCCCGTCAGAGTATGGATGGATCGACGATTCGATGAGGCCGTTGCGTCGCGACTTCTTGCCGGAAGACCTGCGTCCGGAGCTTCATAGCAACGGATTCGACGGATCGATTGTGGTCCAGGCCCGGCAAAGCCTGGAAGAAACGCGATGGTTGCATGATCTCGCGGAGCGCTCTCCGTTTATTGTGGGAGTGGTGGGCTGGGTCGATCTCCAATCTCGCGGTTTGCGGCAAGACCTCGAGTCGCTTGCAGGGAAATCAAAACTCGTGGGAGTCCGCCACGTTGTGCAAAGCGAACCGGATGACAACTATCTGTTGCGACCGGAATTTCTTCGCGGCATTGCTCTGCTGCGGGAGTACGGTCTTGCTTACGATATCCTCATATATCCGAGGCATCTTTCGGTGGCAGCAAAATTTGTCGAACTTTTTCCCGATCAGCCTTTCGTGCTTGATCATCTCGGCAAACCACCGGTCAAGACAGGAAAGCTCAGGCCCTGGTCTGATGGAATCCGGCAACTGGCTTCGTTCCCAAACGTATATTGCAAGCTGTCAGGATTGATTACCGAAGCAAATTGGCGGGACTGGAAGCCGAAGGATCTAACGCCGTTTTTGGACGTCGCATTTGAATGCTTCGGTTCAAATCGATTGATGATTGGCTCGGACTGGCCCGTGTGTACGCTGGCGACGAACTATTCTGACACCATGGGTGTTGTGAGAAAGTACTTGAGCAAATACGGAAACGAAATTGAAGATGCTGTTCTCGGCGGAAACGCAGCCCGATTTTGGAATCTCGAAAGTGTGAGACCCAGAAGCTCTCAACTACGATGACGAGTTTACATACCAGCAATTTTCGTTTGGACGGCAAAACCGCGGTGATCACCGGCGCGGGCAGCGGGATAGGCCGTGCGATCGCGTCGTGGTTCGCAGCGGCGGGCGCCGCAGTCCGCGTACTTGATGTCAATCAGAACGATGCGGAGAATTCGGCGCGGCAGATTGCGGCCACCGGTGGCGATGCGTCGGCGCATATCTGCGACGTGACCAATCAGCGCCAGGTAAAAGTTATTTTCGATGAGCTTGCACAAAGGGGACGCATCGACATCCTGGTAAATAATGCGGGGGTCTCGCACATCGGCACCGTCGAAACCACCTCCGAAAGCGATTTCGATCGCGTGATGCGAGTAAATGTTAAGGGATACTACAACTGCATTTATGCGTGCATCGGCTATATGAAGTCATTTGGCGGCGTCATTCTGAACCTGGCCTCCATCGCGGGATCCGCGGGCCTTTCCGATCGCTTTGCGTATTCGACCAGTAAAGGTGCGGTAATTGCGATGACTTATTCTGTCGCAAAAGATTACCTCCGCTACAACATTCGCTGTAATTGCATTTCGCCGGCTCGAGTACATACTCCTTTCGTCGACAATTATCTACAAAAAAACTATCCCGGGCGCGAGCCGGAGATGTTCGTGAAGCTGGCACAATCGCAACCCGTCGGCAGAATGGCCCAACCGGAGGAGGTGGCATCTCTGGCTCTTTTTCTTTGCTCCAATGAAGCCGCTTTTATTACCGGAGTGGATTATCCGTTGGATGGCGGCTTCGTAAATCTCCGCGGCTGACTTATCGCGCTAATCGCTGAAGCGCCACTATGGACTTACAAATAAAAGGCAAGGTCATCGTGATTACCGGCGGTGCCAAAGGCATTGGCGAGGCGGTCGCCCTGGCTGCCGCTGCTGAGGGCGCGATCCCGGTCATTATTGATCGCGACGCCGACGCAGGAACACGGTTGCAGTTGAATTTGCGAACCATTGGAGTGGAGAGCGAATTTATTCTCGCTGAGCTTTCCAAGGCCGAAGCCTGCAACAATGCCGTGCGCCGCACGCTTGAGAAACTCGGCCGCATCGATGCTTTGGTAAACAATGCGGGAGTGAACGACGGTGTTGGACTTGAACACGGAAGTCCGAATAGTTTTTTGACTTCGATCGAACGGAATCTTCTGCATTATTATGCGATGGCTCACTACGCGCTGCCTGCGCTCAAAGAAACTCGCGGCTCCATCATTAATATCAGCTCGAAAACGGCCCTCACCGGACAAGGCGGAACATCGGGATACGTGGCTTCAAAGGCCGCGATCCTCGGACTCACCCGGGAATGGGCGGCAGAGCTTCTGCGGTTTGGAATTCGAGTGAATGCTGTCGTTCCCGCCGAGGTGATGACGCCCCTTTATCAGCAATGGTTGGCGACATTTCCCGACCCGCAGAAAAAACGCGAGCAGATTATTTCGAAGATTCCGCTCGGGAATAGAATGACCACTGCGAAGGAGATTGCCGACATGGTTGTCTTTCTCTTATCCGACCGGGCCGCCCACATTACCGGCCAACATCTATTCGTGGATGGAGGGTATGTGCACTTGGACCGGGCGCTTACGTAAGATCGGCAGCCGATGCGTCATGGGCGAAGCTATTGCCGCGCTTTATCTCTTGGGGGCCGGTCTCAGTGTTTGCCCAACGCGGCTTGGTTCCGGCGCTGGAATCTTATTGGACAACTGAACGAGCGAAGGATGATATACCTTCGACGTTCTGCCGTCCTCGACCATGTGTCGGCCCGCTTCGTGCCACGACGGCACTTCTGGAGACTCCTCGGTCCAATGCACGACAGCAGCCTCGTCGCACCAGTCGAGTAATTTCGGCATCGCTCTTCGATGCGCGCCGCTGATTCGATATGCATTCATCGACGCCTCATTTTGCCAGACCGTCATTGTCCAAAAAACCTTCTTTGGGTTGACTAGAAGCCTGCCGCCGAGGAATCCGATGCTTCTCTTCACCTGGCGTATTGACTTGCATGTGTCCCAAAAAAACGGTGGGAGATAGATGAATGACCGAACTCGCAAACGAGTCACGGAAATTAATGCCATTTTGTCTCCATGACGAACGCTACCATGCTATAAGACTAGGCTCGCCTTTGGTTTGCGCAGTGGGCGGACGCCCTCATGCGCCACTTTACTTAACCCATGCGACTCTCGGCGAAAAGGTTGCCGAGCTTCGAAGTGGAAGCACTCCTATTCCCGTTCGTAAATTTCTCTGGAAAAGGAACTCCTCGTCTGAAAGCGCTGGAGTAATTGGAGCGCTGGTTCCTCGGAATCACATTGCCGAGACGTTAATATGTACGACATGCCTTCGAGCCCCAACTCTCATATCGATCTCCAAGCCATCGCCAAACAAGTCATGACGCAATACGGATTTCAGCCCGATTTTTCTGCGGAAATCGCGCAGCAACTTTCAGAGATAAAGGCGAATCCGCCCAAACCAATACCTGGATCGGACATCCGCGACCTGAGAACTCTTCTCTGGTCCTCAATCGACAACGATACCTCGCGCGACCTCGATCAGGTCGAATACGCTGAGCGGACGCCCGATGGCCAAATCAAAATCCTCATCGGCATTGCCGACGTTGACGCATTCGTCCCCAAAGACTCGCCTATCGACAAACATGCCGCCAGCGAAACGACGACGGTTTACACGGGAGTCCGGATTTTCCCCATGTTGCCCGAAGAACTTTCCACAGGGGTGACATCGCTACTGCCGGACGCCGACAAGCTCGCGATGGTCACCGAGTACATCGTCGGTGCGAATGGAAGCGTAAACGCGAGCAATGTATATCACGCGGTTGTCCGCAACCAAGCGCAGCTTACATACGACGCCGTAGGCGCCTGGCTCGAAGGCACGGCCGCAGCTCCCCCGAAAGTAGCTCGGGCTCCCGATCTGCAAGCGCAACTAAAATTACAGGACGAAGCCGCGCAAGCTCTTCGCAAAAGACGGTATGAATGCGGCGCGCTCGATATCGATACCCAGGAGACGCGAGCGGTCCTGTCGCGCGATCAGCAAGTCAACGTCGAGGCCGAAGAAAAGAATCGCGCCACCGAGCTGATCGAAGATTTTATGATCGCAGCGAATGGCGTGATCGCTCGCATGTTAGAAAAAGTTTCGTCGCTGCGCCGCATCGTCAAGACTCCCGAACGCTGGGACCGCATCGTGCAACTCGCCGCTGGCCTTGGAGAAAAATTGCCGGCCAATCCCGACTCCAAAGCATTGAACGATTTCCTGCTCAAGCGCCGCGCCGTTGATCCCGATCACTTCGCCGATTTATCGCTCGCGGTAATCAAACTGATCGGCCCCGGCGAATACGTAGTTGAGCATCCCGGAGAACCGGCGCAAGGCCACTTCGGTCTCGCCGTGCAAGACTACACGCACTCAACCGCTCCTAACCGCCGCTTCGCGGACCTGGTCACGCAGCGGCTAATCAAGTCGGTCATCGCTAAGAAGCTTTCTCCCTACTCCGACGCTGAACTGGACGCCATCGCCAAAAATTGCACGGCCAAAGGCGATGCGGAGCGCAAAGTCGAACGCCAAATGTCGAAACGGATGGCGGCCATTGCAATGAGCCGCCATATTGGAGACACCTTCGATGCCATCGTCACTGGCGCAACTCCAAAAGGTACTTTCGTCCGGACAATGCAGCCGCACATAGAAGGATTGCTGGCTGAAGGCGCGAAAGGATTGGACGTGGGAGACAAATTAAAAGTAAAGCTGACCAGAACCGACGTGCAGCGCGGGTACATTGATTTCGCGAAAGTATGACGATTCCTGGCAGTCGAACTGTAGACTAGCCGAATAAATCGGAGAATATGTATTGCCAATCAACCGTAAGGGCATACTGTCCCAATACTTTTATTTCCTGATGTCGCTTTTGATCGCGGCAGTCGTGGTCTACGGATTCAGCCAACGAGCTGAAAAACAGTTCTTTCATCCTATCCATCCCAAACCAGTTCTCCTTTCAATCCATGCTACTATTTTTTCCGCTTGGATCGTTTTCTACATCGTCCAATCTGTCTTGGTCCGGACGGGCCATGTCCGCATCCATCGCTGGCTGGGATGGCTTGGTGTCGCGCTCGGAATCGCCGTTCCTGTAATCGGCACAATCACTGCGGTCACTATGCGGCGTTTCGATTTGCAATATCGTGACCTCGCGCGCACGGCGCCCCTGCTCCGCACGGCAATCCTGGATTTAACATCCTTCACCCTCCCCTTTGTCTTGGCCGTCTATTGGCGTAATAAGCCAGAATTCCACCGCCGCCTCATGCTTATTGCAAGTTGCGCGCTCACGGCTGCCGCGTTTGTTCGTTTCCCACCGCAGTTTCATTCCTGGCCCTGGTTCTATGTGGGAGTCGATCTATTGATAATCCTCGGCATCGTGCGCGATCTCATCGTCAACCGCCGCGTCCACATCGTCTACGTCTGCGCGCTGCCGGCGATGATTGTCGCCCAAGTCGCGGTTATGGACACGATCCTGCACTTTTGGGTTTAACGTCAATCCAGGCTTTCGCTGCGTTGCGAGATGTGAATCAGCTTGTGTCACGATCAGTGTCTCGCCGCGGAATCTGCTTGCAAACTATCCCATTTCCGTTATCCTAGCCGCGCCACATGGCTGACGATCTACCTTCCCCGAAGCGGCCATACGCGGCGTGAGCGCATACCATTTCTCGTCACATCGTTATTGTTTGTGGTACCGGGCCCCAGCACTTTACTCATATTTAAGGAGACGGGATGAATAAAATTCTGGCAGTTCTTCTGTGTGTTGCCATGCCGATGACGGTCTTCGGCAGCGACAATGGATATAAAGTCATATACGACGGTGGCTCACTCGCCGATGCCAAAGCCGGCGTGGGAATGAAGTTGTTTATCGATTCGAACCAGGTGCGTCTGGTAAGAGACAAGGGCGACGTAATTACCATTCCAGCTTCGGCCGTCACGGAGATTAGTTATGGGCAGGATGTGCACCGCAGAGTGGGTGCCGCGATTGGCCTCGCTGTGATATCGCTCGGAGTCGGCGCACTTATGGCGCTCACGAAATCAAAAAAACACTATGTCGGGTTGACTTGGGTAGATGGCGACAAGAAAGGCGGATTCGCCATGCAGTGCGATAAGAACGACTATCGCGGAGTGCTGGCAGGACTCGAAGGAGTTACGGGCAAGAAGGCCGTCGACTCCGATGCTATGACGGTCAAGAATTAGTTTCTTTTCGAAATCGCAGCTGCTGTTCCCTTTCCCTGTTTTCGCAAAGGGACAAACCGGATTGCGCGCAGGCGATAACGTCTTTCCCTAGCGGGGACCTCACGGCAAACGTTTTCTGCCGATGTGCTAGCATTCCTGCATCTCAGGCTCTGATTCGCTTCGATGGATATCCGGGAAATAGCAAAGCGCGCAAAAGTTTCCACCGCCACGGTCTCGCGAACCATCAATCACGTGCCCAGTGTCGATCCCCAACTCGCCAAGCGGGTTTGGAAGGTAGTCGAGGAACTGGGCTATTATCCGAACACTCAAGCCCGCGCACTGGTGTCGGGAAAAAGCAGAATTTTCGGCCTTATCGTTTCGGAAATCACGAATCCATTTTTTCCCGAGATTGTTCAATCCTTCGAAGATATTGCCGTCCGCAACAATTACGAAATTTTGCTTACTTCTACAGTGCATGATCCCAAGCGCATGGAAATAGCGGTGCGCCGCATGATCGAACGGCGGGTCGACGGCGTCGCCATTTTGACGTTTGGTATGGAAGAGGCCTTGATTGCGGACCTGCGCTTCCGCAAGCTGCCGATAGTTTTCGTCGATGTTGGTCCCCACGTCCCCGGCGTGAGCAACATCCGAATTAATTATCTGCACGGAATCCGTCAGGCGGTGCAACATCTGGCGGCTTTGCGACACACGCGAATCGCCTTCATCAGTGGGCCTTTGCATCTGCGATCGGCGGTGGCGCGCAAGACGGCATTTGAAAAGTCCATGCAAGAAATTGGCAGGGAACTTTCCCCAGAATTGATGGTCACCGGCGACCACAGGATGGAAGGGGGCATGCGCGGACTGGTTGAGCTGGCGGCTCTTCCCGACCGTCCCACTGCGGTGATCTGCTCGAACGACATGACGGCGATCGGAGTGATGCGCGAAGCTTATGACTACGGAATGGTCATTCCGCGAGATTTGTCAGTTGTGGGATTCGACGATATCCGGCTCTCCAGCTTTACCACTCCCCCGTTGACGACAGTGCAGATGTCGCAAACATTATTAGCGGAGTACGCGTTCAAAGCCCTGATCAATGAAGTGGAAAAGACCTCGCCGTCGAAAGAAGGGATGGAGTACGAGTTGGTAACGAACTTGGTATTGCGAGCGTCTACGGCTCTCGCTTCGCCGCAAAATTCGCCTTAGTTGTGCTCGTCGAGCGTGGATTCAACCAGGTCGGCGAGTTGCTGAAACGTGTATTCGTTGCCATCGAGCAGGGCTGCCATTTTTCCTTGACGGTCGATGATCGCGGTTCGAAATGAATGCAACATCAACGCCTCATCGGGATAGAAACTCATGTCGAATCGGCGGCATACCTTTTGTATAACCGGCAGTGGGCCGGTTAGAAAATGCCAACTTCCCGCGTCGGCCTTCCAGATACGCGCATAGCTCGCCAATGCATCGGGATGGTCATGTTCCGGATCGATCACGATGCTAAGCAGCACCAGGTCGCGCCCCATGCGGTCTTTGAATTGCTTTTGCAGCCGGCCGAAATTGTTGGAGACACGGAAACAATATTCCGGACGGGGACAGCGCGTGTAAACAAAGCTCACCGCAACCACCTTTCCGGCAAGCTGCGATAGCTTGATATATTTCCGCTCCTGATCGAGCAGAGTGAAATCCGGAACCGCCTCGCCAACCGATAATGCAGGACTTATGCCCGAATCGGCCGCGATCATTTGCTGCAATAGTTTGAGCCGGCGCGTTTCGGTTGGATCGAACTCCAGGCTCTCGAAGGGAACCAGGTGCACGTCTTCCGCGTAAGACGAATCCTTTTTTACCAGCAGGGTGAAATCGATGGCGTCGCCCGGCTTCAACTTATCCAAGGAGTGAGGTTCGTTTACCGTGAACGACATTGCCATCGCTTCCATATATCCAGGAATCTCTTTGCAGGAAACGATCATCGTGTGCCGCGCCGGATCAACCTTTAACAACATGCCGTTGACGGCGTATTTCTGATCCGCTCGAAGCGGAGACGCGCATGCGCAAAGAAATAATGCCGCGAAGATCAAAAACTGCGTCGTGCCTATAGCCCTTAAGCGGAAGCGAATTTTATTTAGCAGGCTTAACATTTTGTGGTGAAGCAAGGCTGCTCGCTGTGGCACCCAATTTAAAGGGATGCCGTTCGAGCGTGATATAGCTTTTAGCGAATTCACGTATTTCAAGGAATTGGTTGGGTGCGACGCTGGTAAAGTGCTGGCGCGAATTGCTGGCCGGCCACCAGATTTCGAGGTCAACTATCTGAGCCGATTTCCCCAGTCCAATATGCTGCTGTAGCGGAGACGCGCCGAACGAGCCTCCACTGCCAACTGTCCGGTACATCGAGCGTCGGCTGTTTCCTTCATTTTTAACCGTAACCTTGATGCGAGCGCCGATGGCGGAACGATTAGTCTTCACCCCGATCAGATGCACCGTGATCCAGTCATTGCCATTTCCCGGATTCTCAAACAGCCGGAATGCGTGCGCATCGCCTGGAACCGCGCCTCCGACCTCTTCGAGCAGATCTTCAAATCCGCGATTCGCCATGTCCGCGAAAGCCACGCCGTGGCCTTTGTGCAACTCGCCGGTCCCGGACGATGCGGTCACATCCACAAAATATTTCCCGTCATGATTGCGTAGCAGGACGTTCGGAAGCAGCGACGCATAGGAAGGATTCCCGGTGCCGAGATACATATCCAAGTATCCATCGTTGTCGATGTCGCCGAAATTGGAACCCATGGGCATGAAAACCTTGTCCAACTTCGTTTCCGCAGTGACATCTTTGAAGGTTCCGTTACCTAAATTTCTGTATAGCTTTAAGGTTTCCGCGCTCTGTGGCAGGCCGAGATAAGTGCGGACTGATTCGTCCACTGAAACGTAGTAACTGGTAACGAACAGGTCAGGCCATCCGTCGTTGTCATAATCAAAAAACCAAGCCGCAAAACTCTGCCAGGGCTTTTGCACCCCGGCATGTAGCGCTACCTCCGAGAATGTTTTATTGTGATTATTGTGAAACAGAAAATTGTCGCCGTTTAAGTTCGATACGAAGAAATCCACGTAGCCGTCGTTGTCGTAATCGGCCGCGACCACCGATTTTGTAAATCCCACCCGGTCGACTCCCGCGGCGCGAGAAATATCCTCGAACGTTCCGTCGCCCTTATTGTGAAACAACTGTAGCGGAGTATTTTCATTGCCCACGATCAGATCCAGAAATCCGTCGTTATCGATGTCGGCCCAGACGGCGGTCTGCGAGTCGGTGGCGGGTTCGGCCAACCCGCTCGCTGCTGTGACATCGGTAAATGTGCCGTCACAATTATTTCGGAGGAGCGATTTGCGCTGCGGAAATTCCCAAGCACCGCGCAAGACCAGAATATCCAGGCAGCCATCATTGTTGTAATCCGCTTGCAGCAGATTTAATCCGCCTAACTGATCCGCCAAACCGGCCTGCACGGTTCTGTCGGTGAAAGTGCCGTCGCCATTGTTGTGGAAGAAGTGCAGCGGCGCGCATTGATCGTAGTCAGAAAGCACGATGTCCAGAAGCCCGTCATTGTTGAAATCGTCGACGATGATTCCGCCCGATTCGTCATAGGTATTGATTCCGACGTCGGGAGCAACATCTTTGAATCGTCCAACGGTTTCGGCAAACTGAAACAGGCTCGGCGACATTAAATATGTTTGCGGGACACTGCCGGGATACCCACCCAATGTCATATAGGCCAGATTGAGTAGCCATTTCACGTCGGAAGCGTTGGGGTGTCGCGCCAGATACTTCGTCAGATAAGTGACGGATTTTTCGGAGTCGCCAGTTTTTTGGTAGTGCACTCCAGGCGGCGGAGGAAATATACACCGCTCTCCGGGATGCAGATAAATATCATTCTCCATTTCTGATTTATGCAGGTACGCGATGCCAAGCACTTCTTCCAGTTCCGGCATCGCGCCAGGCAACTGAGCGGAAGCGATCTGGTAAGCCGTCTCCCATTCCGCCACGGCCTTATCCATCACGCCCTTGTAGGAGTAGAGATTGGCCAACGCATAATGAGTCTCAATCGCATCGAGCGGCGTGCCATGCTCCAACCCTTCGGCGTTCATGCGCAGTTGGTTGTGTTCCAGTTCATCGAGAATAGCGGAATAAGATTTCTTGCGAATCTCGCACATTTCTTTCAGGTCTTGGCTCCATCCATCAGGCTTGGCAAAGCTGCGAAATGCTAAGTCAGCCTCTCCCTTTCCACCCACATTCGGCGCATAACGAATTTCCCCCGTGGCCTGGAGGGGCAGCGTTCGTGCGGGGCTTTCGTAGCCCTGAACCGTTGCCCCATCGGAAGGCGCGATTCTCAATATCGCCCAACCCGGGGGAATCTTTACTGGATCGCTGACTTTTCCCGGGCCTATTTTCGCGATCGCATCTCTCAACTCCGAGCGAAGCGTCGATGGATCAACTTCGCCCATGGCGCCACCGTCAGAAGCCGTGGCATCGGTAGATTTATCTTTTGCGAGGGCGGCGAAATCCGCGCCAGCTTTTAATTGGTCGAGAATTTGCTGCGCCTGCGCCGCGGTATCGACAACGATAATCTGGAGGGTGACGCTACCCGGCGAAGAATTCTGTGCCTGAATCAGCAGCGGAATCGAGATCAAGATGCCCGTGATGCAGGCGAAAAAGTGAGATCGTGCAACCCGGAACATATGGAGTTCTCGCAAGACGCGCGCAAAAAACTATAGCACGCTGGCCAGTAAACGATTACTATGTGGCGGGAAATCAGAGGACCACACAATGCTGAAACGCCGCGAATTTATTCGTAACACCGTCGCCGGAACCGGAGCATTAATATTTGCCAGATATTCGCCATTCACCTTCGCGGCAGATGCCTCGACCGATTCTCGCATCGAGGTTCTCCTCAATGAACCTCTGGGAACAATTTCTCCCAACATTTACGGCCACTTCGCCGAAAATCTTAGCGGAGTAATCTACGACGGCATCTGGGTGGGCGAAAATTCCAAAGTCCCGAACATAAACGGAATTCGCAAAGCGTTAGTCGACGAGATGCGGAAGATCAAGGCTCCAGTGATCCGGTTTCCTGGCGGCTGCTTTGCCGACAGCTACGATTGGCGAGACGGCGTTGGGCCGCGAGATAAACGTCCGCGCCGCACCAATTTTTGGGCCGATGGAGAGGCTGCAACTGCTCCGGCGAGTCACAAATACGATCCCAACGAATTCGGCACGAATGAATTCGCCCACTTCTGCAAGCTGATTGGAAGCGAGCCTTATCTCGCAGCCAACGTTCGGAGCCTTCCTGCGGAAGAATTTTATCGCTGGGTTGAATATTGCAATTCGCCCGCAGGCAGCACGACCCTCGCCGACACGCGAGCCGCAGCCGGATTCGGCGACCCATTCAACGTCCGCTATTGGGGCGTGGGAAACGAGTCCTGGGGATGCGGCGGCAATTTTACGCCGCAAGAATATGCAGTCGAATTCCGTCGCTATACGACGTGGGTTCCGAGTTACAAACAGCAGTTGTCATTCATCGCTTCAGGTCCAAACGACGATAGCTGGGATTGGACGCGTGGCTTCTTCGAAGAAATTCTTCGCAAAGGTCCCGGAGAATTACGCCGAATTTATGGCCTCGCGCTGCACTATTATGCGTGGAATTTAAGTCGCGGCAAAACTCGCAACTGGGTCGAAGGCAAAGGCGATGCGCTCAAATTTGATCCCGTGGACTGGTACGAATTAATGCGCCAGGGCGACGTCATGGAATCGCTGATCACGGGCCACTGGCAGATCATGGGAGAAGCCGATCGCGATCATCACGTGAAACTCGTTGTCGACGAATGGGGTCCGTGGTATCGCCCCGGCAGCGAGATGACTCAGGGCGATCAACTGGAGCAGACGCCAACTTTGCGCGACGCGGTTTTCAGCGGCATGACTCTGGACACTTTCAATCGTCATCCCGAAAAAGTTGCCATGGCAAATTGCGCGCAGCTTATTAATTGCCTGAACAGTTTGTATCTCGCCCACGAAGATAAATTTTGCGTCACACCGGTCGGCCATGTTTTCGCTATGTACATGGCGCATCAAGGTGCCCAAGCGGTGCGAGCGGAATTTTCCGCTCCAAACGTAAGTTACGACCGCGACGGACAGCCCGCCACATTTTGGGGATTGAAGGGATCGGCCTCGCTGCAAGATAAAGCTCTCGTCCTGACGGTTGTGAATCCGCACGTGAGCGACGGCCGAGAAACCGAGATTGGAATTCGCGGTGGCGCAATAAAAAGCGCGGCGGCCACCACGCTTACTAACTCCGACATTCACGCACATAATTCGTTCGAGCAGCGGGATGCTGTTGCTCCGCACACGAAGAGCGTCGACGTTTCTGGACATCCATTTACCTATACTTTCCCTCCGGCTTCGGTGACGAAGTTGGAGATTGCGCTCGGCTAAGCTTTCGTGGCGGGGCCGCTCGTCGCTCCATTGCTTTGGTACTCGAGGATCAATGAGATTACTGAAACGTTTCTTTAGATTTTGCCTTTTAATTTCCCTCATAGGCGCCGGACCTGCGCGAGCCTTCGCGGCAGGCGGTCAGCCCTGGTCCGCGGAAAAAGCCAACCAGTGGTACGCGCAACAGGCGTGGCCCGTCGGCAGTAATTTCATCCCCAGCACCGCCATCAACCAGCTCGAAATGTGGCAGGAGGATACTTTCGATTTGCCAACCATCGACCGCGAGTTGGGCTGGGCCCAGGGTCTAGGCATGAACACCATGCGAGTATTCCTGCACAATATTTTGTGGCAGGAAGACTCGCAGGGTTTTCTCAACCGCATGGAACAGTTTCTCAACGTCGCGGATCAACATCACATCCGCATCACCTTCGTACTTCTCGACTCGGTTTGGGATCCATATCCGAAAGCGGGCAAGCAGCGCGATCCGCGGCCGCACGTTCACAACTCAGGTTGGGTGCAGGCTCCCGGCGCCGATATGCTGAAGGATCAGTCGCGCTGGAATCAAACTTTGAGGCCTTATGTCGTCGGAGTGATGGTTCACTTTCGCAGCGACCGGCGAATCTTAATGTGGGACCTGATGAACGAGCCTGATAACGAAAACCCGCCGTATAAAAATGAAGAGCTTCCAAATAAAGCTGAGCTTGCACTCAGACTCTTGCAGAAGGAATGGGTATGGGCACGCAGCGCAAAATCGTCGCAGCCCTTGACCAGCGGCGTCTGGAAGGGCGATTGGTCGGACGATGCGCATCTCAGCGATACTTCTCGCTTTCAACTGCAAAATTCCGATGTCATTACTTTTCACAGTTACGAGCCTCCGGAACGAATGAAAGAACGCATCCAATCCTTGAAGCGATTTGGGCGTCCCATCATCTGCACCGAATATATGGCGCGTCCGCTCGGCAGTACCTTCGCGACGATTTTGCCCCTGCTGAAAGCTGAGCACGTCGGGGCGTACAACTGGGGATTCGTGAATGGAAAATCGCAAACAATTTATCCCTGGGATTCGTGGGATAAGGCCTACAGCGCCGAGCCGAAAATATGGTTCCACGATATTTTTCGCGCCGACGGAACGCCATTCGATCCGCAGGAAGTGACGCTCATCAAATCTTTGACGAAGCAATGAAACGCGCAAGGACGGATGCCCGCATCTGCCCAGCAGAGCGAGCGCTGCAAACTGGTAAGCTTACTTCCCGGACGAGGGCTGGCTATGCGGCCTGTCATAGTCCGCGATTCGATGATCGTTTTCATTTTGGGGGATCGCTTGCGGCATTTGTTTCTGGTATTCGTTCTATTTTCCATTCCGGCTTTTACTTTTCCTCAAAACAATCCGCCAGACGAAACGAAAGAATCCCATAGCGCGCCCGCGCCCCCGGCTCAAAATCGGGGTGCGGTCTCAACCGGCGGAGCCTACGCCCCAGTGCTCGATGAAGAAAAACGTCCCATTACCGCGGGCGGTTTCGTATCGAACGGCCCGGTAATTTTCCAAGACATCGCGGCGAAAGCTGGACTAGCTTCCTGGCATCACGTAATGGGTCCTACGGATAAAAAGTTTATTTTGGAAACCGTTGGCTCCGGCGTCGCACTTCTGGATTACGACAATGATGGCTGGCTGGATATTTATCTGGTTAATGGTTCGACCTACGATGCGCTTTCCGGGAAAGCTACGCCGCCGCACGCCGCGCTCTTTCACAACAATCACGATGGCACATTTACGGACGTCGCCGCACAAGCAGGCGTGACCAACGACCGCTGGGGTTTCGGCGTCGCCATCGGAGATTACGACAACGATGGCTGGCCAGATATTTACGTCAGTAATTTCGGAAAGAACCGGCTCTATCACAACAATCACGATGGGACCTTCACAGATGTCGCCGAGAAGGCTGGAGTCGCGCTTGGCAACTGGTCGACCGGCGCCACATTCGGCGACTACGACGGCGACGGTCGCCTGGATTTATTTGTGCCCGGCTATGTTCATTACGACCTCGAGCATCCTCCCGTATCCGGCTCGTCAGTGGTGGCATTTTCGACTTGCCAGTTTCGTGGCATCAATGTCATGTGCGGACCCCGCGGACTGAAGGGCGAGCGCGATCACCTGTTCCACAACAACGGCGACGGCACCTTTACCGATGTCAGCGAAAAAGCCGGAGTCAGTGATACCAACGCTTATTACGGACTAACCGCTGTCTTCGCCGACGTTAATAACGACGGTAAAGTCGACCTGATGGTGGCCGACGATTCAACTCCGAACTATCTTTACATCAATAAAGGCAACGGCACTTTCGAGGATGCCAGCTACGCTTCGGGTTTTGCGCTCAATGAAAATGGACGCGAGACCGCAACCATGGGCATCGCGGTCGGCGATTACCGCAACGATGGCCTGCTCGATCTCTACACAACGGTTTTTTCCGACGACTACAATCCGCTTTATCGCAACGATGGCGGCGGGAATTTCACTGACGTCAGCTATCGCATGGGCATCGCCGAGGTGACGATTCCGTTCTTGGGATGGGGAACCGGATTTCTCGATTTCGACAATGACGGTTGGAAAGATCTATTTGCCGCCAACGGTCACGTGTATCCGGAAGTGGACAACAGCGGATGGGGGACGACTTTCGCCGAGAGGCCTTTGCTTTTTCACAATCTGAAGGGCGAAAAATTCGAGCTCATGCCGGCGGTAAAAGACACCGGATTGGCCAAGCTGATGACGGCTCGCGGCGCGGCATTCGGTGATCTCTTTAACGATGGCAAAATCGACGTCGTCATCAACCAGCTCGGTGGACCGCCCGTGCTTTTGCGGAATGTCAATGCCGACAACAACCATTGGGTTGAATTAAAACTGATCGGCGGCCCAAAAAGTCCGCGAGATGCGGTCGGCTCCACCGTGTATCTTTCCGCCGGCGGCATTCGACAGCGCGGCGACGTTCTTAGCGGCGGCAGCTTCGCCTCTTCCAACGATCAGCGCGTTCACTTCGGGCTTGGAACAAGCGCAACTGTTGAAAAAGTTGAGATCCACTGGCCGAGCGGCGCGACCGAGCGTGTGACTCTCCCCGGAATCGATCAGATTTATGTCGTGGAGGAGGGGAAAGGAATTCTGACGACTCCTGCAACGCACAAATAAGCGCTGGACCGATCCGCAAACACTTTTTCCGCCTAGAGCCCGGAATAGCCATTTTCCGAGAGAAATTGCGCACTGGTCAACCCGCTGGTTCTGTGTTGTTGAGTAATCGTTTACCCAAATAAAAAATTTCTTGACAAGTGTAATGGTTTAATACTAGAGTCAGCCGCGTATTTAATCACGCTAGTGAATACTTCCCATAAATTAGCGATTTTTGATGGATGCCTGCGGCTTGTTGCCGTGCTTTGTCTGACCGCCGCGATCGTTTTCCCGTCATACTCCGTGACACAAACTTCCGATTTTCAGAAAGCGTTTTACCAGGGTGTTCAAGCCTTGCGCAATGGGCAACTGGACGAAGCCTCCGCAAGCTTCTCCAGGGCGATCACGCTCTCACCTACGTTCGCGGAAGCCTATTTCAACCTTGGATTAGTCCAATTACAGCAAGGCGCGCTATCCTCTTCAGCCGCGTCGCTCGAGAAGAGCCTGAAACTGAAACCTGGATTGCGCGGAGCGAATCTTTTCCTCGGAATTGTGCGCTACCGTTTGAATGACAATGCCGACGCGATCGCCGCGCTCAAGCGCGAGACCCGCATCGATCCCAATAATCCGAAGGTTTACATGTGGCTGGGCGTTTCTCAGTTGGCCGCCGGAGACGCAGAGGCGGCCTCCGTAAGCCTCGATCGCGCCGCCGCGTTGAATCCCACCGACGTCGATATTCTCTATCACCGAGGCCGGGCGCACATGCTGGTGTCGAAAGAGAGCTACGAAAAGATGTACCAGGCGAATCCCACCTCATGGCGAGTTCATCAAGTGCTGGCCCAGTCATTCGTAGAGCAAGATCGTCTCGAAGAGGCAGCCAAGGAGTGTCAGGAAGCGATAGAAGCAATGCCCCGCGAGCCCGGATTACATGAAGAACTCGCGGATATTTACTGGAAGCAGAATCAACTGCCGAAAGCCGAGGCTGAATTTCAAAATGAACTGCAAATCGACTCTCAGAGTGTTTCTTCCATGTACAAACTCGGAGTCGTAAGCATCGAGCGCTCCAAGCCGGAAATTGCGGCGCAATTGCTAACCGAAGTGCTAAAGCGCAGTCCAAGATATCCAGACGCAAATTATCAGTTGGGACGGGCAGAAGCTCAAATGGGAGACACCGCGGCGGCGATCGGTAACTTTTCCATAGCAGTGGCGGACAAAAAGGCTGACGCCGAAAGCGTCCGGCAATCCTATTATCAATTGGCACAACTTTACCGGCGGGAACAGAAACCGCAGGAATCGCAAGCGGCGCTCGGGGAATTTATGCGCTTAAAACAGCAGGCCGACGCGCAGCAGGCAAGTAAGTTGCAGGACAAATTGCAACGGTCATCTGAAATGCAGAGTTCGACGCAATAGCGGCAAATCTATTTAGAGGTTTGTTCGTCGAGGACAAATCTCATTTTTCAGGGAACTAAAGTAAACGTTTACGGAAGTGCAAAACTACAAACATCAAGTCTGGCGGAGGAATCACATGTTTCTGGGAAGACAGGGTAGGGCAAATTTCCGCAATGTTTTTTTTCGTGCAGCACTTCTGGTTGGCACGATCATGGTGCTCTTCGGCTCGGTTTGGGCCCAGACCAATCAGGGCGCCATCGCCGGAAACGTTATAGACCCGACAGGCGCGGTCGTCGGCAACGCAAAGATAACCGCCAGAGGCGTGGCCACAGGAACAACCTATACCACTGAATCCAGCAGCGCTGGCGCCTACCGCTTCCCGAACATGAATATTGGCAGCTATGACATCACTGCCACCGCGCCGGGATTCAAGACAGTCGTTCTAACCGGAGTTTTAGTGCAGGTGGCGACCACCAGCGCTCTTGATATCAAGCTGCAAACCGGAACCGTAACTGAAAATGTCGAGGTAAATGCCGACGCTCCAACCGTGCAGTCGGAAAGCTCCGACATCGGCGGCGTTGTCATGCAGAAGCAGACCCTCGACCTGCCACTGGCACTCGGCAGCACCGTCCAGGCCATGCGCTCTCCGGAAGCTTTTGTGTTCCTCATCCCGGGCGCAGTTGGACCGGGCTCGGATGCCGGCAATGGTGGAACGTTTGAATCCAAGATCAGCGGCGGACAGTCGTATGGCACCGAAGTGCTTCTCGATGGCGCCGCCACGACACGGTCCGAGAACGGATCTTCCTTCGACGAAACTGCTCCCTCGGTAGAAGCGCTCAGCGAATTCAAGGTCATCACTTCCACCCTGCCCGCCGAATTTGGCCGCACCACGGGTGGCATTGAGAGTTTCAACACCAAAGGTGGAACCAATGACTACCACGGCGTCGCCTATGAGCTTTTCCGCAATGACGACCTTGATGCGAACAGTTGGGGCAACGATTACGAACTGAGCCAGACCACGGGCGCCGCCCGTAACGCCTTCCGTACTCCTGCCGACAAACAGAACGATTACGGTGGCGCTTTCGGAGGCCCCGTGCGAATACCGCATCTCTATAACGGAAAAGATAAGACTTTCTTTTTCTTCTCTTGGGAGCAGTACCGTCAGCAACAGGGCGGAGTGAATACAATCACCGTTCCCACTGCCGCAGAGCGGACAGGGGATTTCAGCGCCCTTCTAAATACGGGGAACGTGCTCGGCACTAATCCCTGCCAGGGCGGGGCGCCCATCTATCAGGGAGAGATATTCAACCCGGCTACCACCACCACCGTAGGTGGGGTAGAGTGCCGGCAGCCATTCTCCGGTAATGTGATTCCTTCCGCCGATTTTTCGAAAGTGGGCCTGAATATCTACTCTTTCTATCCGACGCCGCAAAATGGAAACCTGACCAATAACTACAGTTTCCCTTTCGCATTCCCGATTCTTGATACCGATATGACGGTGCGCATTGACCAGAACATAACGGCGAAGAGCAAGGCTTATTTCACGTATTCTTCCCGTCAAAATGTTCGTATCTCAACTACACCAGAATTTGCCGGAGCGGCAGGCTACGGTAGAAACCAGTTTTTTGGGACGCATTACATTCGCTTCGGTTATGACTACACAATCTCCCCAACGATTTTGAACCATCTTAATCTTGCCTACAATCGCACCAATAGCAAGAACGTGGGTGCTGGAGTGGCCTTGGGGAAAGGAACCACGGATTGGGACTCTGTACTCGGCATTGCTGGAGCGGACGGTAATATGTTCCCGGCGATCAACCCGAACACGACTCCCGAGACGGGTATAGGAGACAACGTTGCAGGCGATACTATCGATAATGGATTCCGGTTCGCCGATACCCTGGAGTGGGTAAAAGGAAAGCATGAATTCAAATTCGGCTACGAACAGTGGTACACACAGTATTCCCCGTTGAATTTCCAGAATACGAGTGGAACATTCAACTTTGGCCGAGGACAAACTGCCGGAACTCCGAGCACCAATAATCTCAGCGGCGACGGATTTGCCAGCATTCTGCTGGGTGAGCCCGATAACGCTAACGTCGCATCCTATTCCAGCCAGGCCCGCTGGATCCGCAGCTACTTTGCGGGATTCTTTCAAGATAGTTTTAAGGTCACTCCCACTCTCGTCATGAACTATGGCTTACGCTACGAGATAGACGAGCCGTTCAAAGAAGCTTATGGCGATACCTCAATGATTAGCCTGACGACTCCAAATCCAGCGGCGGGCAATCTTCCAGGAGCCTTAGTTTTCGCCGGCAAGGGACCGGGTCGTAACGGGAACGTCAATGAGCGGTGGGCTGATATTTGGAAAAAAGATATCGGGCCCCGTCTTGGATTTGCCTGGTCCCCGGGATTTTTGAAAGGCAAGACCGTGTTCCGCGGTGGCTACGGCATCATCTACGGAGGCTTGCAGTATGCCGATTTCGGCGCCGACAATCGCGCCGGGTTTGCGGCCACTCCTTCATTCAGTCAAAACAACGGATTCGATCCTGCGTTCCCGTTGGATTCAGGATTCCCCTCCTACCCGGCGCCACCGAACCTCAGCCCAACTCAGCTAAACAATCAGGGAGTGACTTACATCTCTCCGTCAAACGGCCGTCCTCCAATGATTCAGAATTGGAGCGTAGAAGTCCAACATCAAATCGCTACCGATCTGATCGCAGACGTCGCATATGTGGGTCAGCACTCTACTCATCTGCGTTCAAATTACGACGCGACCAACACGTTGAACCCCAAGTATTTTTCTTTGGGAACCACATTGGGCGATAGCATCACTTCGCCGCAGGCCGCGGCCGCAGGGGTGACCGCCCCGTATGCAGGCTTTACCGGCACGGTGGCTCAAGCACTGGTGCCGTATCCGCAATACACCGGGTTCAACACCGATTGCTGCCTGGAAAATTTAGGCCAGTCCACCTATAACGCGTTGCAAGCTTCTCTTCAGCGCCGCTTCCATAGCGGTCTGAACTTGATGGCCTCGTACACGTGGTCGAAGGATCTGACCAATGCCGATGCGGCTCTGCCCTTCTTTGCGACGCTGCACCAGGGCGGATCACCGCAAGACATTTTCAATCAGAAAGGCGACAAGTCGATCAGCAACCAGGACCTGCCCCAAAATTTCGTGATCAGCTACATTTACGAATTGCCCTTCGGAAAAAATAAAAGATTCCTCAATCATCCGGGGGTGGTGGATCGCGTGGTCGGCGGCTGGTCCGTCAGTGGTGTGCAGCGGTACGAAAGCGGTCAGCCCGTCGCGTTCGGATGCGCCACTGGAGTTCCGGGCTATGCCGATTGCATTCGCTTCGATCAGGTTCCGGGGCAGTCTATCTTCACGCCGCAATGGACCAGTGGACACTTCAATCCGATTACCGACTCGGTGTTCAACAATGCTGCCTTCGTTGACCCGAATGGAAGCAATGCCCTCATCGCGGCACATGGCGGCTATCAGTTCGGCGACTTACCGCGCGTCATGGGCAATGTCAGGATGTCTCCTTACTTAAGTGAAGATTTCAATTTGCTCAAGCGAACCAAAATCTCGGAGTCGAGCGATATCTTATTGCAGGTGAGTGCCCTTAATGCCTTCAATCGGCATATCTGGAACTATCCTTCAGACGAAACTCCAAATACGGTGGGCTTTGGTCAGGTTCAGTATTTGAATTCGTCTAATCCCGGAGGCTATCTTTTGCTCCCGAGGAAACTTCAATTGCAGCTTAAGTTCGAGTTTTGACGACAGCATGTTTACGGTAACGCCGGGCCGCTCCCACATGCGGCCCGGTTTTATTTGCCCCGGAACGCTTGCAACGCGTTTCGCAGATTCCTGATGAGAGATAGACTGAATGCAATGTTTCGTGTCCTGTTTCTCTGTACGATTTTGATTGTTGTCATTCCGTGTCTCGGACAGGCCGAACATCCTGGCACGCCAGCCACCGAAGCCGTTCCCGGCCATTTCGTGGATGTAACTCAGCGGCTTGGCATTCACTTCCAACACGACGCGTCCCCTACTTCCAAAAAATATCTGCTCGAAACCATGGGCTCAGGAGTTGCGCTCTTTGACTATGACAATGACGGCCGCTTGGATATTTTTTTCGCCAACGGAGCGCGTCTCCAAGATCCCATGCCCAAGGGCGCGATTCCCAAGAAGGACGATCCTAAATATTGGAACCGTCTCTATCACCAAAAGACCGATGGATCATTTGAAGATGTAACAGAAAAAGCTGGCCTGACTGGAATCGGCTATTCCACCGGAGTTGCGGTGGGCGACTACGATAACGACGGCAACGAAGATTTATTCGTCGCAGGTTACGGCCGCAGTACGCTTTACCATAACAATGGCGATGGAACTTTTACCGACGTGACCGACGCCGCTGGAGTCGCGGGTTCCGGATGGGCCACTAGCGCAGCCTGGGTCGATTACGACAACGATGGCCGCCTCGATCTGGTCGTAGCTCGCTACATGGTGTGGGACTTCGACGATATTTATTGCGGCGAGCGCAAAGCCGGATACCGCGCCTATTGCCATCCCGATATTTTTAAGCCTATATCGCTTCTTCTCTATCACAATGACGGCAACGGAAAATTCACTGAGGTCTCTCATCAGGCGGGCGTAGACAGGCCCGGCAAAGGCCTCGGCGTGGCGATCGCCGATTACGATCACGACGGCTGGCCGGATATCCTTATTACGAATGATTCTGTGCCCGAGCAGTTATTTCACAATAAGGGCAATGGAACTTTCGAAGAAGTAGCTATGGTGTCAGGTCTTGCCCTGGACGGAAGCGGCGCCACCTTCGCCGGCATGGGCGTCGATTTTGAGGATTACACGAACGATGGCTGGCCGGATGTTGTCATTACCGATCTCGCGAACCAGCGTTACGCACTCTACAAAAATGGTGGCGATGGCACGTTCGATTACTCGACAAATTCCACTCGATTGGGCGCGATCACGTTGCTGCATTCGGGATGGGGCTTGAAGTTTCTTGACTACGATAACGACGGATGGAAAGATTTATTCATCGCTCAATCTCACGTCATGGACACCATAGAAATCCAGGAACCGCATCTGCATTATCGCGAACCGCCAATGCTTTTGTGGAACGACCACGGAAAAAGGTTTGTCGATGTGTCCGCCGATTCGGGGGACATCTTCCAACAAAAGTGGGTGGGACGTGGCTTGGCCACAGGCGACATTAATAATGATGGGAAAATTGATGTCGTGATGACTTCAAACGACGGGCCCGCATGGGTCCTGATGAACGAAACTCCAACACGGAATCACTGGATTACATTAAAGCTGGCCGGAGTGAAAAGTAATCGGGATGGCATCGGCGCTCTGGTGTCGATCGTTACCGACGCCGGACAGCAATCAGCAACCGTCACCACCGCTGGCAGTTACGAATCGTCCAGCGATGTGCGGGTTCATTTCGGATTAGGTTCGGCGACTTCGGTGAAACAGATCCGTATTCGCTGGCCCAGCGGCATCGTGCAAACATTGATGGACACCAGAGCCGGCCAGATTCTTAAGATCACGGAATCGGCTTCGCCTAAACAGCCGTAAACCAAATGCAAAACAAAATATTAGCTGTGCTGATCGGGATTGCGGTAGCGCTGGCGATCCCATGTCGCGCAGCTTCACAAAGCGCCGACCTGCAGCAGGCGATGTCACTTTTTCGTCAGCATCAATGGCAAGAATGTGTCGCAGCTTTTGATAAGGTTGAACACGAGCAACCCGGCGCGACCGATGCGCTTCTCTATGAAGGAAAATGCCAGGTCAATCTGGAGCAGTTCAGCGATGCCGCGATTTCGCTGCAAGCGCATATTTCGAAGCATCCCGACTCCGAAGATGCGGCATATCTAATTGCTTATGTTCGCTTCCGCGAGAATAAGCCAAAAGAATCTCTCCAACTTTATACCGACGCTGGAAAGCTCAAGCCTCCGACAGCCGACGATCTCAAAATCGTCGCGCTTGATTACGTTCTGCTAAACGATTACAGCGACGCCGAAAAATACTTGGGAATCGCGGTCAAATTGGATCCTGCGAACATCGAAGCTCGCTATCACCTCGGACGCGTCCTCTATCAGCAAAATCGTTTCGACGAAGCGATCGCAGCATTTCAAGCGGTGCTGAAACAGGATCCGGACAACATAAAAGCTGAAGATAATCTGGGATTAAGTTTCGAAGCCAAGAACCAAAGCCCGGAAGCTGTTTCTGCCTATCGCAAAGCGATTCAGTTAGACCAGCAGTCAATTCACCATTCGGAGCAGCCATATCTGGATTTGGGCACGCTCTTGGCCAAGTCAAACCAGCCGGAAAATGCTCTGCCCGTGCTATTACAGGCGAAAGAAATAAATTCGAAGTCAAATCAGGTGCGCTATCAATTGGGCAAAGCCTATTTCGATCTGAGCCGCTTCGCCGATGCCCAAAGCGAAACCGAGGCCGCAGTTCGCTTGAATCCAAATGACGCGCCCACGCATTATTTGCTGGCCCGAATTTATCAACGGCTCGGGAAATCCGAATTGGCTGCTGAGCAGTTCAAACTTACTCAGACACTAACCCTCAAAGCCGCAACCAAGCAGGCCGGCATGGCATCAGGAATTCAGTCGCAATAATTGCGTGGATACCCGCCGATGATCTCCGCATTAACAATTCATCGGACCGTTCTATTCTTGGTACTCTCGTTCTTCTGCGGACGAGTGTTCGGGCAAGCCCCGCCCTCGTCAAACTTCACCCTGATTAAGGACGCAGCACAAGCCATTGCGGAAGGAAATCTCGCACGCGCGGAGACAGAACTTAAAACGGTGCTGAGCACAGAACCCGCCGAATATCGCGCATTGAGCCTGCTTGGAGTGGTGCGAGCCCAGCAGCATCGCGAGCACGAAGCAGAAAATTTATTCAAACAGGCGATTGAAGCCAAGCCCGCTTTCGCCAGTGCCCATATGGATCTGGGACTTCTGTACGAGCAGATGAACCGAACGGACGACGCAACAAATGAATTTCAAGAAACGCTGCGACTCGATCCAACACGCAGCGACGCTGCGGACACATTGGTAAACATTTACGAGTCCCAAGCCGCCGCCGCGACTCACGCGCGAAATTTCGAGAAAGCCTTGTCAGCCTTAATTCAGGCGCAAAAAATAAGTCCTCACGATCCCGAAGTTGAATTCGAATTTGGCATGACGGCCTTGAAACTTTCTCTTTTTTCGGATGCGGCCCAAGCGTTCCAGCAAACCTTAGAGCAGCGGCCAAAGGACAGTAAAGCGCTCTACGGGCTTGGTCGCGCTCAGATCGCGATGACGAAATTTCAGGACGCAAGAGATACGTTTGAGCGCTATATAAAGATGCAGCCTGAAGACGCCAGCGGATACTACGCGCTAGGCTTCGTTCTTCGCGCCCTGCAAGAGGATCCAGAAGCTCGCCGCGAATTTGGAATGTCGCTTAAGCTTCAACCCGAGCAGACTGAATCCTATTTCTGCATGGGGTCGCTCGACCTCGACGAAAACCATTTAGCGGATGCGTCGAAACAGTTTGATGAAACTCTCAAACGCGATCCGAAACATGCCGGCGCTCTAACCGGACTTGGCCGCGTCGCGTTTCAGCAAAAACAATATCAGATTGCTTCGGATTACCTGAAGCGGGCCGTCGCCTCAGACCCTTCGTCGCGCGAAGCTCACTATTATTTGGGGATGTCCTACGGCCGGATGGGCCAATCGCAAGATTCACAAAAAGAGCTTGCGATCGCCAGCGATCTCGACCGCGAAGAAGTGCAGAAGCACCATGCGGGATTGAGATTGGTCGGTCCCGAGGACACGAAGTAGCGGAACGGAAAATCCAGAGCCCAACTTTATTTACCGTCCAAATGTCCGTTGCCCTCGAGCGCAACATGAGGCCACGCATCTTCCCACGCAATAGATGAAATTTGCAAATAAGCATCGCCCGTCTTGCCGTCATACGCGTGAAATACCATAATGTCGCCATTTTTCTGATGTAGAATCGATTCCCCGCCAGGCCCCGCCCAGCGCGCGTTCCCGACGAGCAGGGGAGTCCCACCGCCATCGAGCATCGGAATTCCATCCGCGTCGACATACGGTCCGGTTATATTTCGCGAGCGGCCGACCATCGTCTTGTAACTGCTTTTCGTTCCGCGGCAACAGAGATCGAACGAGACGAACAGATAGTAGTATCCATCGTGATGAACTACAAAAGGCGCTTCGACTGCCTGCCAATCACCGGGCAGCCCGGGAGGATTCGGCGGCGGGTTGGCTGGACGCTTGCGCGTTGCCAGTGAATATAGCTTTGTGTCTTCGGTCGAAAGTTTTCCGGTCTTGCGGTCGATCCGGCGCATTTTGATTCCGCTCCAGAAACTCCCGAACGCCAGCCAGGTATGCCCTTGAGCGTCAATACTTAGATTAGGATCGATGGCATTGAAATCGTCTTGCGCGTGCGACTCCAGCACCAGTCCCTGATCCTCCCAATGAAAATCGGGGCTTTTCGGATCGAGCGTCTTATTAGTCATAAGCGCGATGCCCGAAGTATTTTTTCCGAAAACAGAGAACGCATAATAAAGATGGAACATGCCGTCGAAATAAGAAATATCCGGCGCCCAAAGTTCTTTGGTGGCGGGGCTCTCTTGCTGAATCCATTCAGGAACTTTTTCAAAGACCGCTCCGCACAGAGACCAGTGAGTCAAGTCTTGGGAGCATCGAATCGGAAGCTCGCCCTTTCGATTGCGCCCATTCGCGGTCGAAAAAAGATACCAGGTATCGCCATCTTTAATGATCGAGGGATCGTGAACGTATTCGACGTCGCCTTCAACTTTGATGACGTGAGGATTAGCGGATCGCTGTCCGTGAACTGTGGCGATGCCTAAGGAGAGAACCAGCAGCGCTGTATATGTCTTGAGAAAGGAAGTTTTCATTATTCTCCTATGAATGGTTCCGCCACGCGTTGGTAAACGTTTGCCTTCGCGCCGGCATAAAAAATTACCACGACACTCTCACTAGCGAAAGACTTTCTCGCGGCAGAAGAAAATGTGTTTTAAATGTCCTTCCGCTGACCGGCATCCATGCAGGCGAGTTCAGTAACTGCAACTGCCCCGCACTTTCAAGACGCTTGTAGGATTGCGGATCGGGTAACTGCGGAGAACCCATTTCCTTCCACGCAGTGAATGCGTTGCTGTGATTCGAGTCGATACGAAAATGCTCCATCAGGCCGCGCTCCGCAGCCGGGGGCAGGCCGTTCAGGACTAGATCAATCGCCGAATCGGGAACGGACACGTCATCATCGTGATAATTCCAAATCAGTATTTCGACTTCATGCTCTTTACGCGTGGCAATCGCGCCGATGTCTGGTTGCGCTCGTACCCCTTCGCGCACAATCTGGTCTGACTCCAACGCTCCTGAACTAATGATCTGGATCCGATCGTTCCCCAGTAATCCAAGCATACGAAACGCGTTCAGAACCGGCTTGTCGATTCCATTGGTTGCCAGTTCTCGAAATCCTGCGAAGTAAGGTTGATCTTCAAATTCGAACGCCCAAGTCACAGCGCCAAAAAAAATAACGTGTTCCTCGCCCGTTAAAGCCAAAATATTATTGACCACCTCAACCGTGTAAGCCGCGTACAACGGACCGTTGCGATACGAATTCTGTGGATTCTGTTTAGCCGAACAAGCCGCACATCCTTCCGGATCCGATTCTCCCAGGATGATCGGCGTGTGCTGCCACTCCGGAAACGATGCCACGATTTTGAACCCGTGCTCTATCGCCACAAGCTGATGGCTGATTCCCATCTGCACATGATCGCCCTGCCATGTCGGGGCTCCCTTGGGATGAAAGCTAATGAAGTCCAATCGCGATCCCGTCTTTCCATTCGCGTAATTCTTTCCATGCGCACAGTGCTCTAAGAATGCCCGCAGGAATTCTGCCGCATGCGGATTAGCTGGACCCGTTGACTCTGGCCCGCCGATGCGAGCGTCAGGCAAAGCCCGCAACGCGGCGTCAACAGTGAAGTCATATAGCTTGAAAAATTCCTCCGGCGTCCCTTTCCAGTAAGGGATGTCAGGCTCGTTCCATACTTCCCACAGCCAGGTCTTGACTTCCGCATCACCATAACGGTCACGAAGGTGATGAACAAATTGGAAAACCAGATCGGACCATTTTTGATAATCCTTGGGCGGATACGCCCACCCCGTAAAAATATTTGGCTCCTGCGGAAAATTGTGGCGATATGGCTCGGGATGAGTAGAAAGAGCTTCAGGCATAAAACCAATTTCGACCAGTGGCTTGACGCCAGACGCTTGGAACGTATCGAAAATGCGATCCACAATTTCCCAGTTGTAGACCGGGCGACCGGATGCGTCTTCGGTGTAAATATTCGTTGATCCCCATTTCAGCGAAGCGGAACTGTCCCCGGTCGTAAACAAATTATGAACCCGCACATACGGCGGCGCGGCGTTCGCTGCGGCCAATTCACCCAACAGTTTCTTGCCATTCGGAGCGTAAGTGTAATTAGGTTCGTCGTACCCGAAAAAATTCCAGACGGGCGAAAGCGTGCCTGCGGAGTGATCGAACTGAACCTGAATGTTCACACTCTGGATTTCTTGTGCCGAACATACTTCGTTTAGTGAGCAAAGGAGTAGGATTGGGGAAAGAAGAAGCCATGACCGCATTAAACGAAAAGAACGATGGAGTGCTCGTGGTCGCGGATTCATCGCATTGTTTAACGTGCCGAAAAACTAAACACCGTAACCGTGTGGTAACGCTCTCCTCGCTTTAATTCTGCCGTTGGAAAACTTGGATGATTTGGAGAGTCGGGAAAATGCTGGGTCTCGAGGCACAGTCCGGAATGCAGCTCGTATGGCTTTCCGCCCTTGCCCGTGATGGTTCCATTTAGAAAATTTCCGCTGTAAAACTGGATTCCCGGTTGATCAGTCATCACCTTTAAAACGCGGCCGCTACTGGGGTCATATAATTCGGCCGCTTCCGCTAGCTTTCCCCCGCCGCTATCGAGCACCCAATTGTGATCGTATCCATGAGCCAGGTGAAGCTGTTCATCGTCAGCGTTAATTCGAGCTCCGATCGCAGTCGGTTTACGAAAGTCGAATGGAGTTGAGTCCACAGCTTTCAGTTCCCCTGTCGGAATCAGCCCGGAATCTACCGGAGTGAATCGCGACGCATGCAGAGTGAGTTCGTGACCGAGAATGTCGCCTTGCCCAGAAAGATTGAAATAGGAATGATTCGTCAGATTGACCACGGTGTCTTTGTCGGTAGTAGCCGAATACTCGATCCGCAAATCCCCCTTCACCAGCGTATATCGCACGACGGCCGTGAGATTGCCCGGATAGCCGGCCTCGCCATCTTTACTCAGATAAGTTAGCTCGACGCCATTTTCGATTTGCTTCGCGTTCCACACGACATTGTTGAAGCCGTGCGGACCGCCATGAAGAGAATTTTCACCGTCATTCAACGGCAGCGAATATTTCTGCCCATCCAGCGTAAAAGTTCCGTGAGCGATGCGATTCGCGTACCGCCCAATGATCGCGCCAAAGAATGCCGGTTTACTGTTGAAGTTGGCGACGTATCCATCGAGATCGTCGAAGCCAAGCACGACATCGCTGGACTTACCATGGCGGTCGGGAGTTTTCATCGAAACCAGAACTCCGCCATAGGATGAAATTCGCGCTTCGAAGGAGCCGTCAGCTAGGCTGAAAATATAAACCGGGGTTCCATCGGGCATCTTTCCGAATGGCTGTCGCGTCACTCTCGTCTTTGCCTGAAGTGTAGTAATAAGAGTCATTGAGCACAGGCCCGTGATTAGAATCGCTCGCAGAAAATACTGCACACTCATATCGCTCCTCGCTTCCGTTTTATGCCGATGCGTGTTCGGCCATCGACTCTGCCACCGATATCAAAATCGGCAGCACATCTCCTATGCTGTTGTTATTCGGCTGGCCCAATGCGAAATAAAGTTTGCTATATAAAGGATAGAGAACTCTGTAAGTCTGCTCAGCCGAGCTCTCGGGCAGAAATTCGCGATGCGAAGGACAGATCCGGTCCTGCGCCTCCTCGATGGTCTTAAAGATGCCCGCCGCTAGAAAAGCAAAAATTGCGGCGCCCAAGCTGACTACGCTAGCACTTGGAACCAGCACTGGACGCCCGAGCACATTGGCATAAACCTGATTCAGAACATCATTCTTCTGCGGAATGCCGCCGGCATTTATCACACGCTTGATATGCACTCCGTTGCCGGCCATGCGATCGAGAATTACGCGCGTGTGGAACGCAGTTCCCTCGATGGCGGCGAATAATTCGTCCTGAGCCGTGCTTTGCAAATTCCATCCCAGGGTGACCCCGCGCAAGTTAGGATTCACCAGCACAGTGCGATCACCGTTGTCCCAGGTAAGCCGCAGCAATCCAGTTTGTCCGGCGCGATAATTTTCCAGCCCCACACTCAGCGAAGCCACTCCGGTTCCAGCGCGCGCAGCGATTGCGTTGAAAATGTCTCCTACAGCGGAAAGGCCCGCCTCGATTCCAGTGCGCGCCGGATGCACGCTCCCCTGAACCACTCCACAAACTCCGGGCACAAGTTTTACTGACGGAGTGATGCCGATGATGCAAGTTGAGGTGCCGATAACATTGACCATGTCGTCGGTGCGGCAGCCCGCGCCAATTGCGTCCCAGTGAGCGTCGAATGCGCCCACTGGAATTCGGATACCCGGCTTGAGTCCAAGTCTTTCCGCCCACAATGGTGAGAGCGTTCCTTCGATCTGGTCCGAAGTCGAGTATTCTCCTTCAAGCTTCTCCCGGACGCCGGCTAATAAGGGATCAACGCTGGCAAGAAATTCTTCGGAAGGCAGGCCACCTAGTTCACCGTTCCACATCCATTTGTGACCCATCGCGCAAATGCTGCGCTTCACTTTTCGGGGATCGGTGATGCCGCACAAAGTCGCGGCGACCATGTCGCAATGTTCAAAAGCCGATCCTAATTGCGCTCGCTGGGATGGATTGTGCCGCAGCCAGTGCAGTAATTTCGAGAAGCCCCATTCCGACGAATAAACGCCGCCGCACCAGTCGATGGCTGCGAGCTTTTCTTTGTGCGCCGCTTCTGTTATTTCGGCGGCTTCGCCCTTCGCGCGATGATCGCACCAGAGGTAATACTCGCCCAGCGGTTGCATGTGCTTGTCCACCGGAACCACCGAAGAGCCGGTGGTATCGAGCGCGATTGCCTTAATTTGATCTCCATTGATGCGCGCTTTCTTTAAAGCTTCCCGCATCGCAGAGACTAGTCCCTGCATGTGGTCGTCGTGAGATTGAGTTGCGTATTCGGGATCTTCGCGCTTGCGGTGCAGGGGATATTCGGCGACCGCGGATTCCAGCAGGCCGCGCTCGCTATCCACCAGAGAGACGCGGACACTGAGAGTTCCGAAGTCCACGCCCGCAACAATGGCCATTAGCGGGCTCCGTCGTTGTCGTTGCGCTCATGCCAGTACATGTCCCAGCCCAGATAGCGGGAAGCCGCTTCGTAAACGGCTGAGGCCACGGTAGAAAGATTTGCGGCGACGTGATGTTCAAATCCGGTTTCGCAAATATAGCGCAGCAGTTTTTGCAACCGCGGAATTTCAACCACTCCAGCGCCGCCAAATGTATTGAGCGGATCGTCGGTGAACCTGCCCTCGCCCACGTAGCCGCGCATTCTGCCCGACATGTCGTCGGTCGAGAAACGCGCGAAGCTCATCTTCTCCGGCTTGATCACTCCCACGCAGGTTCCGAAGGTATTTTCGATTCCCACCGTGCCCGCGATGATCGCCTGATAATCCATCTTCACCGAGCGGAAAAAATGCTTCGGCAAGTTCGAGCAATGGAAGCAAACCGCTTTGTTAGGATCGGAACCATAATTATTGTTCCAGTCCAGCAGGGCGGAGGGCGTCTCAGAGGCGAGCCGCAAAGCGTGCATTCCGAGCACTCCGCAGATATCAACCTCGCAGGCGCTCGACAGTAGGCTCTCGCTCATCATGCTCATGATGGTGCAGGGCACCACGCCAAGATTTTCTTCAATGGATGTCCAGCATTGCACTGCGCTAATGGCGACTTCGGTCGCGGCCATCCATTGATCCACGACTGCGCCAAGTTTCGCCATTTTCAGCAATGCCGCGGCAGGTACGTGATTTGAGTCCACATATTTATTGATGGAAGCAAGCTTGGCCTGCGCCTGCGGATCATCGTCTTTCATGCGGCCTATGCGTCCCAAAACTTCCGAAAGATCCAGCGTCTCGATTGAAATGTGATTCGATTCCAGAATTTTCTCGCTGTAACGCACAGTGTTGAACGCTGCGGGCCGCGCCCCGATTGCGCCCACGCGAAGATTGCGGAATCCGTTTGCCACTCGGCACACAGCGGCAAACCAGTCCAAATCTTTGGCGAATTCTGGAGAATCCGGCGCCTCGGTATGCAGCGATGTAATCGAATAAGGAATTCCATACTGCATCAGGTTATTGCACGCCGACATCTTGCCGCAGAAGCTGTCGCGGCGAAACGCAATCGACATTTTCTTGGGATCGTCAGGAGTCGCCTGAATCAAAACTGGAACATGGAGATCAGCTAATCGAAGGGTGTCGGCGATAGCACGCTCCTCGCCGAAATTAGGCAGAGTCACAATCACGCCATCTATGCGCTCGCGATTCCGCTTGAACAGATCGGCGCAATGACGCGACTCTTCACGGGTTTCAACTGCGCCATAATGCGTATCCTCCGGCGATGGCGCGACTACCTCGAAGCCTCGCGCCTTCAGCACGCGCAACATATCTTCGCGGCCTTCCTTCGCGAGATGATCAGGGAAAAATCCCCGGTTCCCCACGATGAGCCCCATCGTCATTTTCTTTTCAGACATAGAACTCCCCGCCCCGAACTGGACTGCTATTTCCGCGCAGAGTCAGCTTTCTTTTCCTGGCCATAATAGGCATTGCTGCCGTGCTTTCTTTCATAGTGCTTATTTTGTAAAGCCATGCCGGCCGGAACCGCGCTCGAGTTAATTTGCCGTGTCAAATATGCGGTGCGAGCTACTGCCTCAAGAATCACGGCGTTGTGAGCCGACTCTCGCGCATCTCGACCCCAAGCGAAGGGTCCGTGATTTGCGACCAGCACCGCCGGTACCGCCTCATAATCCAGATTCTTGAAAGCTGTGATGATTGCGTGACCGGTATTCTTCTCGTATTCCGATGCGATTTCTTTGTCGCTCATTGCTTCCGTAACCGGAACTGAGCCGTGAAAATAATCGGCATGGGTAGTTCCGAAGCAGGGAATCGATTGCCGCGCCTGTGCCCACGCCGTCGCGTATTCAGAGTGGGTATGAGTAACGCCGCCGATTCCGGAAAATGCTTTATAGAGGATGAGATGCGTTGGCAAATCGGATGAAGCCCGCAATTCCCCCTCAACCGGATTGCCCTCCAGATCGGTAATCACCATGTGTTCCGCGGTCATCTGGTCATACGGAACCCCGCTCGGCTTAATGACCACGAGGCTTTTCTCCCGCGATATTCCGCTCACATTGCCAAACGTGTAAAGCACCAGTCCTCTGCGGACCAGTTCGAGGTTCGCTTCCAACACTTCGTTACGAAGTCCTTGCAGCAGCATTCTTTTCCTTATGATGCAAAATCTTCTATGCGCTCCACTGAATTACCGCATAAGACCGAGGAGGCACTTCCACTGTCGTGCGGCTCCCAGAGGCAGAAGGCTTTTCGAAATCTCGCGGCGCTATTCGTTGCGGCGCATCGAAACTGTTCACCGCTTTCAGGTCGTCTCCAGTCAGTAACATCGAAGACACGATGGCACGCGGCGCCTTATCCTCCCAATTCACCTCAACCTGGTGGGGCTTAGTCAAATCACGATTCAGCACAAACAACGAAATCTTTCCGTCGTCAGAATTGATGGTTCCCGCCACGTCCACGTATGGAACGTCCCCCATTTTGTCGACCCCATAACTCGGCGACTGCACCAGCAAATTGAGCACCTGCCCACGCGCGTATTGCAGCGCCCAACTATAAGGATAATAAATCGTCTGCCGCAGCAGCCCGTTTTCATTGGTCATGATGGGTGCGATCACATTCACCAATTGCGCGAGGCACGCGATTTTGACGCGGTCCGCATTTCGTATCAGCGAATTCAGCAGGCCGCCCACCAGCAGCGCGTCTTCAAGGTTGTAAACTTCTTCCAAGAGATGAGGCGCAACCTGCCGGTTCCCGTTGACCGCCGACCCGGTTCGCGCACGATACCAGACGTTCCATTCGTCGAACGATAGCCACAATTTCTTTGGAGAATGCCGGCGACCGCCAACCATATCGCAAACCGCAAGAGTCTCAGCGATCTGTTGCTCCATGCTCAGATTCATGGCGAGAAATTTCGAACTATCGCCTCCAGTCGTCATCTCAGTGTTTTCAAAATACCGGTGCAGCGACAATGCATCGACGTAGTCATAACACTGCTCGAGCACCTCGCGATCCCACTCAAGATAAGTCGGAGTAAGAGGTCCGCTCGATCCGCACGCAATCAATTTCAGAGACGGGTCAACGTATCGCATCTGCCGCGCCGCATCCGCCGCCTTGAGACCATACTCCGTGGCCAGCATGTGGCCGATCTGCCACGGACCATCCATCTCATTGCCGAGGCACCAGCGCTTCACGTTGTACGGTTGAGCGTAGCCGTGTTTGCGGCGCAGATTGCTCCACTTCGTTCCTTGATCGACGTTGCAATATTCCACCAGCGCGGCTGCTTCTTCTGGGGTTCCGGTCCCAAGATTCAATCCCATCAGCGGCTCAGTGCCCACCATCTTGCACCACGTCATGAATTCGTTGGTGCCGAACTGATTCGAGTTGATCGAATTCCAGGCTTTGTCCAATTCCACTGGCCGGTCCTGCTTCGGCCCCACGCCATCGAGCCAGTGATATCCGGAAACAAAATTTCCTCCGGGATAACGAATGATGGGCACTCCCAATTTCCTGACTTCATTCAAAACATCCGTGCGGAATCCGTTCGAGTCCGACAACTTCGAGCCGGGATCATAAATCCCGTCATAAATCGCGCGTCCGAGTACTTCGAGAAACGACCCAAAAAGATTCCGGTCCAGCGGCGCAACCACCCGCCTCGTATCCACATAAACCCGGGCAGCGCTGGTTGGCGCGACTTGTGCCGACAAAAACCGTCCAAAAACAACATTCGTGGAGCAAGCCAATCCTGCGGCGGCGGATTGCTGCAAGAACTTTCGTCTTGAGGACGAAAACATTTAGTCTCCAATTTTGCCCAGGATGGTGAAAACCTGCTTCAAAAGGCTTGGTAAACGTTTACCCACTAAGGCAGCTTAAGCCGCCCTTAGTGTCGATGACAATTTACTATTGTCCGCCTGATTGGTCAATGAAATCTACGAGGATGGGTTACTTCGCAATCATCCGGTCGATAGAACGTAGGCGCTGTAATTCTCGTCCTGAATATTCATGAATGGCCGCATGATTACAGTCATGTCATTCGTAGCCTTAGCCAGCCAATCGCCATTGGGATTGTTTGCACTCCGCGCTCTAAGCAATTCCGTTTTCAGAAGAGTTGGTTGGGAATCCGCCAGTGCGAAAAGAACCACCGGACCGCGCACCAGCGCAACCAATTGTTCATGCTGCCGATCAACCGCCTCCAGCCGCAAACGCATCGGCAATTCCAATTCGATGCGGTCGCCATCCTTCCAAGTCCGCCGAATCACAGTAAAATCCCCCTCATGTAACGCCGCCGAAACCCTCCGGCCATTTACCGCAAGAACTGCACCGCTCGCCCATGCCGGAATGCGAACATAAGTAGCGAACTCCACTGGCCGGTTAACCGAAAGTCGCATCTCGACCTGGTTGCCCATTGGATAATCCGTTCGTTGTTCCATCCGGCAGCGCACTCCGTCGTTAACCCAATTCACGATTGAAGGCGCGAAAAGATTAACGTAAATCCCATCCCCGGAACGCAGATAAGCGCTGATGTGATAATCAGCGGCCAACTGCGGTAATGTGCCGGAACAGCATGGCCACTTATCCCGGTGATACCCCTTTTTCCCGGTCGTGCCATAATCCGAATAATAAAAAGACCAGCCTTCAGGCTCGATCGGCTTCGCCCCGAGGATAGTGTTGTAAAGGGTTCGCTCCATGCTGTCGCCGTAACGCGCGTCCTTCGTCACCCGCAACAGATATCGCGCGATCTTGAATTGCGCATACGCGCCGCACGGGGTTTCAAAACTGGCGTGAGTTTTCCCCAAACTTTCGCCCAGCAATCCTCGTCCGGGCTCGACAAAAGCTTCGTTCGGCCCCCAACCTCCGGTAGCGTAACTCTGTGTGGTGGCCAGCATGTCAAATCCATTCTTAGCGGCCAGCAAATGCTTCTGGCTCCCCACAGTCAAATAAGCCTGCATGGCCGAACTGAACGCGTTCACGTGACTGTAAGCATGTTCTCCGGGTAGAACGTTTTTGCCCTCGGCCAAAGGATTGAAGTATGTGTCGTCTTCCAAATACCGAATCGCCATATCCCGGTAAAACGTCTTGCCGCTCCGCTGGTAAGCGAGGAAAAGATTTTCCGGAAGCGTATAAGTTTCGTCCCAGGTATAAGACTCGTCCTTGTGCGGGCGCGCCCGTTGTTCCGGCCGTGAAAGCGCCTTCTCCGGAAGATATGCAACCATCGCGCGCGTAAGTTTTTCGTGAGTCTCGAGTGCCGAAGGGGAATGGCAAAATTCGTGAGCGTCGATCAATCCGCAAGCAAGTTTGTCGTAGGTATACGCCGGCAAACGGTAGCCCGCGAAAAATGTCGCTTTATCATCCAGGGTTGCGGCATAGCCCGTCACCAGTCGATTTACCTTTTTTCGGGTTTGCTCATCTCCGGTCGCGGCATAAGCTCTCGCCAATCCCGATACATATTGCCCAAAACTATGTCCCGGAACAAAGCCATGAAAATCGTTGCGCGCGAGGTCGAACCCGGTCAGGTCGTACCATCCGCCCATATCTTCGCCCGGCGCCGGCAGACTCGCAGCCTGGCGAAACACCTTCAATAACCGGTCGTCATCTAGATTGAGGAATAACGAATGGTGCACATCGAACTGCCGCTTCATCGGACCGTCCAGCAGTTGAACTTGGGAATAGGAAAATGTTTCGAGCGGCCCCGATCCCCCAACCTGCGCGCCAGCCCGCTTGGGAAGTCCGCAACTTAGAACCGCTGCCGCGGAAGCCATCTTGAGAAACGATCTGCGACTTAATTCTCGATTCATGAATACCTTCGCGGAAACCGAATTTCCCCGACCCGAACCCTTAGAGCTCTGGCATAATGATACAGAAAGTTATGAGAAAACGCTTTCTCACAATCGGATTGGGCATTGTCCTTTCCGGGTATGTTGCCGGCTCAGACCGCATCCCCGTTCAGGCCGAACTCGTGCAGGCGATGGAGGCCGGCAGAGTCAAGCCCGGAGATTCCATTCTGGCGAGCGTCGACGTTGAATGGAACAACCCCGCCTGCAATCTTCGCAAGGGAGCAATTCTCAAGGGCAGGGTGGTCTCGGAAATCCCCCGCTCGAAATCTTCCAGGATTTCCAATCTCTCATTGTTATTCGAAAGCGCCCAGTGCGGAGGACGCGATCTGAAACCGCTGGCCCTGACCGTAGCGGCCCTTATCGCACCCGACCCGCACCGCGACTCCAGTCTCTATCGCGATCAGGAAAATCAACCTTTAAGCGAAGCCGTGGGCCTCGGCCTGGGTGACGGGGGTTCGGCCGGTGCAGGGTCAGGGTTTTCAAGCGGAACTAATATGAGGAGCGTGATTGCGGCGGCCGCAACTGCCTATGTGGAGCCGACCCGATTTAAGCCGCCCAAAGCGGTTTTGCCCGGCCAGGTAGTGGGCATTTCCGGCGTGAAGTTAAGTGTGGGAAGCGGCGCCGAAGGCAGTTCCGTACTGTCGTCGTCAAATCATAACGTGCATCTCGATGTGGGTTCTCAACTCATATTGGTACCAAGCTTGAAACTTGTCACGACCGCGACTGCTCGTAGCGCCACTCCGGTGCCATCTGCAAATCCGGCGGCCACTGCTGTCACGTCCAGCAGTGTCCATGTCCCGGAATTTGCCGCCGAGGATGAAAGTGAAACCTGTGCGCCTCCGAACTGTAATATCGCGATCGCTGCGAGCGATCCCGGGATAAATCTCGCTGCGACAATCATATCCCTTAAGGAATTCGGCTATGCCCAGCGGGGCAATCGAGAAATGGGTAGCTTCAACTTTGACGCCGCCCTGGCCTATCTGGGACCGACGAAGCTACTCTTCACCTTCAATCCCCATCTTCTGGTCGCGCGCTCCGACAACGAATCGTCGCCACAAATGCGCACCGTGCGCGCCATTTTGATAGATCTCGCAAGCATGAAGATAGAAAAACGAATCGATTGGCGGGTACTCGACTCCAGGCAATACCTATGGCCGATTGAAAATGAACGGCTGCTCGCGCACGTGGGAAGGGAATTGCGGGAATACGGACCTGACCTAAAAGTCGAGCAACGGCTCTCGCTCGACGGACCTTTGGCATTCGTACAAATTTCTCCATCGGGGAAATACTTCGCCTTCGGTGTCGTGCGCGAACGCCATTCCCGCGCCATGCACGACCAACTAGCCGAAGCCGAAGCCCGGGAACCGGAAGAAGATGTTGAGATAAAGGTTCTGAACGCCGAGTTTCGTCCTTTAGCCACCGTCATCAGATCTTCCCGCGACGCGCCTCCCATATTATCCGACGATGGCGAAATTCGGATTCCCACCATCGGCAAGAATCGATGGCGCATAGTCGAAAATACTTGGAACGGTCAGCGGCGCGTTCTGGCGCAAGTCACATCTACGTGCAGGCCGGAAGTCACCACCCTGCAATCTGATCTGCTGTTCCTCTTAGGCTGCGACCGTCAGGCCGACGGCAAGTGGTACCGCGTGATTCGCTCAGATGGAAAAACCGTCCTGAAAGGCTGGTCTTCATCTTCCGAGCTGGAACAAACCGCCAATAGCGTCGCCAGCGCGTTCGCCGTCGGGGTCGCTAAGGCCGCGAAGCCCATTGCCGCCGAATCTTCATTTCGCGCGGACGATCTCGAGAGCGAGAGCATAGCTGTTTATCGCGTGCTCAACGGACAGCGAAAGTTTACCGTGCGCATCGCAGCCCCCGCCCCCACTCTGCAAACATTCGTGCTTTCCCCGGACGGCGATCAACTGGCCGTGCTTAAGGGAAACGAAATTGCCCTTTACGCGATTCCCTCCGCATCCGACCCCGCAAAGTGAAAGCAGCGCTCATTCGCAACTAGAATCCGAAATGATTTCATTAAAGTAACTTACTTTTACTATTGGCGCTGGAATGTCCTTCGCAAACGAGATCACTGGCGGTAAGCAACAGGCTAGACGACCTCTTCGTTTTAGCTGTGGCTGGCCCTCTGCCATTCGGAGATCGGCCTGAAGAGAAGCAGACGGCAGCGGCCTTAGGCTCGGACACCTTCCGCCTGTGCATTAACGAGCGCCTCCCAAACCAGAGTTTGACTTCATCCTTGACGCAGCGAACGATCTGGCTTGTACGACGAACATGCTTGCTCGCCTTCAGCGCGCTACCTCCCTCAAGCGTCCCTCAAGCGTGACGTCAAAAGATAAACCTGCGCTGCCGTGAGCCGTCAGCTTCCTGATCTGAATTATCGACACGATGAAGTAAGTGCTATTAAAGGATTGGCGGAGAGAGTGGGATTCGAACCCACGTTAGAGTTTCCCCTAAACACGCTTTCCAAGCGTGCGCCTTCAGCCACTCGGCCATCTCTCCGCATTAAATTCTGGACCTTGATTGTATGGTGCAGGATAGATGCTAGCAACCCGCGCAATGTTGTGGCGTCATTCAGGCACCAGGAATCTCGTGCGCAGAAGAAGATCGCTCGGCCCGGCAATCGCCACCATCCAGAAGGGTCACAAGTTCAGCCAACCGCACTCTGATACAACGGCCACATCTGATTTCCAATCACGCGGTACACAACATACGCGCTGCCCTGGTCATATATTTGACGAAAAAGTAATTCACCTCGCCCGTCGCCATCGACGTCCACGGCGTCAATCAAATCCAGTTTCGGCAGCACATCAAGATGTTGGCCATCGGTCACATTCGCCAGCGCCTTATGCAGGTCGCCATATATATCCTCTCTTGCCACTACGGTAACGAAATATTCCATTGTCGCCGCATTCGGCATGTGTGCTTTAGCCGACAAAATCAGCACTGGTTCGTTGCTGTTCGACAAATCGAAAACTCGCAATTGGACATCCTCAAACGCCGGCTCCGGCGACTTGGCAGCCTTACCTTTTCGGATCCCCGGCGCCGCTCCGGGGTCAGATTCCGCCGCCAGGATTTTCGCTCGCGCAGCCACCTCGCCCGCAGCCAGCGCCAGCATTTTGTTGCGAAACTGCTGCTCCTCATCGGGCTTAATATCGAACGCATAAGGACGCGCCTCCGGCCCCGCCGCATCCGAAATCGCAGTCACCATCTTCACTTCAGCAGAGGCCGGCGCGGACGCCACAGCCAGCGAACCCTTAAGCGGATTACCCCCGATCGGTTTTAAATCTTCAATTTTCTCGTTAGCCGCCTTTTGTGGAACCGACTCGCGACGCAGATGCGGCCTGTCCGGATCGTCTTCATCGGACGAACTAGAAGGCGATGGCGTCGTTACTGCGTTAGGCGGAGCCTTATCCGGCGGAGCCGACGTACCCGCAGGCGCGCTGGCCGCTTGCGTCTTTGCCGTTCCCGTCCCTGAACCATCTGGACGAGGCTCTGCCGGCTTCGCGCGTCGCAATACGGGGGGCCCATCCTGATCGTCAGTATTTTTCTTCGCGGTCTTGGCGGAATCGCGCACTTTTTTTCTTGCCGCCTGCGCGCGTATTTCCGCAGCCGATTGCCAACTGCCTTCGCCCATCCATGTGGCTTTCCCTTCCAGCGCCGTCTTCACCGTAAACAAGCCTTGCGAGACCCCGCTGTTCAACGCTTCATAGACGGTGCCGGAATCGAGCGCCATCGGGACGGGAGACGCCTTATACGCGCTTGCGTCGTAAAATTTTCCGTCGATCATGATCGTGATCGGAATCAGCCGCGCCTTACCGTCGGCGTTGAATTCGAGCAATCCTGTCGCCCGCGGTCCTTTGTCCTTCGCGGTTTCACGATGGGTCTGCTGCGCGAGTACAATTTGAAATAGAAGCGCGAACATTCCAGCAGCAGTGATAATCCGGCCGCCGATGCGGCCCCAACTTGAGGACCAGTTCCAGGAAAAGAGAGGCGCCATGAGTATCAATATTAATGATAAGGCCCCCGAGTTCACTTTGCCCGACCAGAATGGTAAAGAAGTGTCACTAAATAGCCTGCGCGGAAAGTACGTGGTGCTGTTCTTCTATCCCCGCGCCGACACTCCGGGATGCACCATCGAAGCCTGCGAATTTCGCGACTCTTACCAGAAGATTCGAGACACAGGCGCCTTGATCTACGGAATTTCTCCGGACCAGCCGAAAGACCAAAAGAAGTTCGAAGAAAAATTCAGTCTGCCTTACCCGCTGCTTGGCGATGCCGACAAGAAAGTCTGCAACGCCTACGGCGTTATGCAGGAGAAAAATATGTACGGCAAAAAAGTTATGGGCGTTGCGCGGACCACATTTATCATCGGCCCCGAAGGCAACATAAAAAACATTTTTCACAAAGTAAAGCCCGAGGGCCACGCCCAAGAGGTTCTCACCTATCTAAAGAGTGTTGCGAAAGACGCCGCTTAACAATGAACGCGTCTTCCTAAGTGGCGTTTCTTCTTCGCTTGCGAAGAAGAACACAGTCGAAGGATCCCTATTCCTGGCAAAGCTTTTTATTCCGGGATTCGAAGGCGAAGCTTGGGGCACTGTGTCTTTCGTATTTTGACCACTATCTCCCTTGTTAGCAATGGCCAACCATAGAAACATGGTTGGCCATTTCCGCTTGTGGAATGCGCGGCCCTTCCTTCGGACAGCGCATGGGACCGGCTACTCTTTAAATCTACGGATTATAGAAAGCTGCGTTCTTGCTGTACGGCGCGTGTCCTGGCTCGCCGCGGCGGAAGTGTCCAGAAGGAATGGATTTTCCATCGCGCTCGAAGGCCAGCAGTTCTATGAACCAGGCTTCGTGTTCGATTTCCTCGTTCAAAATTCTCGCAGCCATATCGTAGGTTCGCGGATCTTTGCCGAAAGTGATATCGCAGATTTCGATCCAACTGCGAATCGCGCAGCGTTCCGATTCCAGCAATAAGGTAAGGATGTTTACGGTGGTTGGGGGATCGGGAAGTTTTGCGGCGCGGCATCCGGCTTGATCGTGGAATGCCGGCAGATCATTGGGCAGTTCGCCACCGAGTTCGTAAATGCGCGGCACGATGAGTTCCCAATGAGCGCGATCTTCCAAACGGGCGTCCTCGCATATTTCCTTGTAGTCTTCGTGGCCCGCAAGATGCATGCGCAGGATGGTGTAGTAGTAATAAGTGCTGGCGAATTCCGCAGCGGCGTTCGCGATCAACATTTTGATGAGTTTGGGGACGTCGACGCCGCGGGCGGCTATTACCTCAACGCCCACTCGCTGCGAGACGTCGCCATAAGCGACAACTGGTTTGCCTTGTTCCGGCATTAGAACCTCCTGAAAGTTTTTAGTGAGTCTTGAAAAAGATTACGCGGCATTTGCTTATAGGTCTAAGATATAGTTTCTATCTTTGTCATAGGCTCATCCTTTGGAGAAGACTCTCTGGGAGCATTGGGCGTTTTCACCCGACGTGACCGCCTCCATCGCATCTTGCAGACAGTAGCGCGTTATGGAAATACATCAACTCCGCTATTTTTGTGCTGTGGCCGGAACCGGCAGCTTTACCCGGGCCGCCCAGCAGGAACATCTGGCGCAACCGTCGCTGTCGCAACAGATTCGTAAGCTGGAAGATGAGTTGGGCACGCGATTGTTTGACCGGCTCGGAAAATCGGTGCGCTTAACTTCGTTTGGTCTGGCATTTTTGCCGCGGGCGCAATCCATATTGCGCCAACTGGGTGACGCTAAACAAGAAATAGAAGAGATGGCGGGAGTGGAACGGGGCAAGCTCGTGCTCGGATCAATCCCGACGATTGCTCCCTATTTCTTGCCGGAGTGTCTGGCGAGCTTTGGAAAGAGGTTTCCCCAAATTCGCACCAGCGTCGTCGAAGATTTAACCGCCGAACTTCTCGATCACGTACAGAATGGAACCGTCGATCTGGCCTTCCTGGTATTGCCTGTGCCGGGTGCGCAATTTGTCTGTCAGGAATTGCTTCGCGAGAGACTTTACCTGGTGGTACCGCGACAGCACCGGTTGGCTTCACAGCCTACTGCTCAACTTAAGGAGGTTGAGCACGACCCTTTTCTTTTGCTGAAAGACGGCCACTGCTTCCGCGAAAATACTCTGTCGGCTTGCGGGCGCGCGCGATTGGAACCAAATGTCGTCTTTGAAAGCGGGCAATTCGCAACTATTTTGGCGATGGTCGCTGCGGGCGCGGGAGTTTCTGTGGTCCCCGAGATGGCGGCTCAACCTCGAAAAGGATGCCGCTTCGTCCCAATCGGCGATCCACGAGCATTCCGGCGAGTTGGCGTGGTGCAGCTTAAGCAACATTTTCGCAGCCGCGCTCACACCGCGTTCGTAAAACATCTGACGGAACAAATCGCATCTGCGGATCGCGCAGCTTAGTTCGGCAAGCCTTGCATGGAGAGACGTTCCGCGCCTGCTTTTGGCGGGGAGACCGGGCGCTCCGTCGGAAGAGAGGCACGCGGGCAGGAGTGCCCGCGCCACACAATCAAAAACTATTGGATGTCGAACTGTTCCTGATGCAATGCCGGATCGCTCTTCACGATCACGGTTTTCTTAATCAATTCTTCCATTTCCGTTAGAGCTTTGCCGTTGTTGGCTTTCAGAGCCTTGGCGACCTCAGGATTCACCCGCAGCATGGCATCGGCGTGATCGAGGTGCTTCGCCATCTTGCGCATCTCGATGTAAATATCGTTGCACACCGTCGGGATGGATTTCACAAATCCCGTGGATTCGCAATATGGGCACGGCGATCCGATAGTGCGTTCGAGCGATTGCTTCACGCGCTTGCGCGTAATCGCGACCAAACCAAAATCGTTAAATTGCAAGACTTTCGATGGGGCACGGTCGCTTCTCAAAGCTTCTTCCAAAGCCTGCATCACTTTCTGCCGGTTGCGGCGCTCGTCCATGTCGATGAAATCGATGATAATGATTCCGCCGAGGTCACGCAGGCGAATCTGGCGCACGATTTCTTTGATGGCGTCGACGTTGGTTTTCACAATCGTGTCTTCCAGCCGCTGTGTCTTGCCGACATACTTTCCCGTGTTGACGTCGATGGCAACCAGAGCTTCAGTTTGATTGATGACGATGTATCCGCCGCTCTTCAGCCACACCTTCGATTTCAGCGCTTTGTTAATTTCTTCGGTCAGACCAAATTGCTCATAGAGAGGAACTTCTTTGGTGTAGAGCTTGACGCGCCGGACGAGGCTTGGCTGGAAACGATTCGCAAATCGTAGCACCCGTTCGTATTCCTGTTCGTTGTCAACCCACACTGCCGAAAAGTCGGCGCTTGCTTGATCGCGCAGCACGCGCTCGACAACGTTCAGATCGTGATAGATCAGCGTCGGCGACTTTCCATTTTCCGCCCGAGTCTTGATCTCAGACCACAGACCTTTGAGAAATCGAATATCGGCGCGTAAGTCATCTTCTGCGGCGCCCTGAGCCGCGGTGCGGACGATGAATCCCCCGTGCCCATTTTCGCGCTCGCTCAGAATGATTCTTTTCAGCCGCTGGCGTTCTTCTTCCGAAGCAATTTTGCGGGACACGCCAGTGTGATTCACGGTTGGCATGTAAACCAGAAACCGTCCCGGCAGGGCGATGTGGCTGGTGATGCGCGCACCCTTCTTGCCGATGGGTTCTTTCGCAATCTGCACCAGAATTTCCTGACCTTCTTTCAGCAGATCGCTGATCAGCGGAACATTCTGATTCTCACGCTTGCGGAAGTTTCGGCCGCCGCTACGCCCCCGTCCACGCTGATGCTGGCGGTCGTATCCCGGACGTGGTGCCCGCTGCGTGTAAGCCGCAGTCGCCGCCGGAGTCCTGACTTCGGCTCGCGCGTCCACTGTTCCATTGCCGCGGCCTTCGGCGTCGAGAATGGCTTCGGCCTCTGCCTGCGCTTCTTCTATCTCGGCTTCGGCTGCTTCTTTTTCTTCGTGCTCTACATCCGAGGCAGCTTCGACTTCGGCAGCCTCATTATTTCCTTCTTCTACTTGCGATAAGAACGTGGAGGATTCCATCATTGGATCAGCCGCAGCTGCGATCTGCTGCGTCGCTTGCGACTGGTAAATGCCGGCTTCGCTGGTCTCTTCTTCCATTTCTTCGAAAGCCGCATCTTCTTCTAATTCTTCGACGTAGTCTGAAAGCTCCGCTTCGTCCTCTTCAATCTCCTCTTCTTCAATCGTCCCAGCGCCGCTGGCGGAACGTGCTACAGAAGATGGATTCTCAGGATTGTGATCGTCCCCGCTTCCAAAGACAGAGGCAACATTCAATTCGTGAAGGCGCTTCTGCTCGCGATCCCATTCCGAGGTCGCAATATCGAGAACCGCTTCGGGTTGAGCGCTGGAGGATTCGATCAGAATTTCGGCAACCGCGGCATTTTCCTGCGATGCCTCTGGTTCGGATGAGACTGCGGAGCTTGAGAAGAAAGGCTCATCTTCAGGGAACGGCTTCGCGGCAGGCGTCGGGGATTGCTCCGTTTGAAAATCAGAAGCAGGCTGTCGATTGAAAATTGGCGGAGGAGGAGCTGTGGTTTGCCCGAGGCCGCGATACTTCGAAATCGACTCCCCAGGCAATAGAATCGGCTGATATCCGGGAGGAGGACCGTAATCAGATCGCTGCGGACGTTCGCTTCTTTCGCTTCGCTCCGGTCGTCGTTCCGAAGTTCTTTCAGGACGCGAAGACTCGGCGGGAATACCTGAGGCAACGGCAGACGGACCCGCAGATCCCGATCGCGCGAATTTCGAATCCGGCATCCGCTCGCCACGGCGTCCTCGGCGGCGGCGGCGTCCTCGAAATCCTTCTTTATCTTCCTGAATGCCAGCATCGCGGTTGCCCCCAGACTCGGCCGCTGCTTGCTGAGACGACTCATCCACCTTCTCATGTGGTTCGGCAAATTCCGGTCGACTCTCGACAGAATGCTCCGATTCGGTATGCTGCGCGGGACTCGCTTCCTGAAAACTGCGATTAGTCGGAATCTCGTCGACTTCCTCCTGCTCCGCCAGTTCCATGAAGTCGGAAACGTAGAGGAAGGCATCGCGTTCCAGTCCGATATCCACGAATGCGGATTGCATTCCCGGAAGCACGCGGGTCACGCGGCCTTTGTAGATGGATCCGGCTAAGGTGTATTCGTTTTCGCGTTCGAGGTAGATTTCGGCGAGCAGATCGTCTTCGACCACCCCGACTTTGGTCTCGTGAGGGGTGGTAGAAACAAACAATTCTTTTGACATGTAAACTCCGGGGCTGCGCCGTTAATCGGTCGCAGCAATCACCGGGAGAAACGCAGGAGAATTGGGAGGATCGAGTGCCGCGATGGTAGACCGGGGCGATGGACGGCATTGGCTCCGGAGTTCTCTCCGTAACCCGATCCGCTGCCCAAGTCTGAGAATCTTTTGCACTTATAGCGTTGCGCTGGACCGGGGTTGTGACCTGCTCTCTCTAGATTATAAGAATCGAAATCCTTATATCGGAGGGGGCCGTTTACCCGCCCGGCAGCGCCTTAGCTTCAATCCTGCCCGGCTTCTAACTGCTGTTCTGGCCGGGTGAGTGTCCTCTTATTAACGCGAGGGCGAGCGTGTATTTTTAAAACGCTTCTAGCTTCTGGCTGCTAGCTAAAGCCCGAGAGCTAGTCGTTAACTTCTAATTCGAATATTGAATCTCTAAAACGGCTTCCAGTTCTGCTCTAGCTAGGAGACAGGAGCCAGAAGCGACTTTCTCAATTCACGAATCGGCGCATCCGGACGTTCATCACCATTCCCAGCGCCAAAAACATAAACAAAACAGAAGACCCGCCGTAACTCATTAACGGCAAGGGAATTCCTGTGACCGGCATAAAACCGACCACCATGCCGACATTGACCAGAATATGGAAGCTAAGCACAGCTACCACACCCATCACCACAAACGTGCCAGCGCGGTCGGGCGCTGTTTGCGCGTTCTGGGTTAAACGCATCAGCACCACAAAGTATAGCAGTAGAACGGCTAAAGCACCTACAAACCCATGTTCCTCGGAGAAAGCGGCAAAAATAAAGTCCGTCTGTGGGACAGGAAGAAACGATAAATGAGTCTGGGAGCCATTTGTACTGCCCCAAATCCCACCAGAACCTACTGCGATGAGAGATTGTATAACTTGATACCCCGAGCCCTGTTTGTCGGCGTCCGGTTGCATAAAACTGGTTAGGCGGTCTTTCTGGTAAGGCTTGAGGACATGCCATGCGACCGGCATCATAAACCCTACCAGCAACAAGACGGCGGCAGCCTTCTGCCATCTTATTCCACCTAAAAACAGCCCCATGATCGCGATCGGCATGTAAGTTAGGGCGGTTCCCAAGTCTGGCTGGGACAAAACCAACAGCATGGGGATGCCGACAATCGCGCCCGCTTTAAGGAAATCTGACCACGATAAGTCCCGTTGCTGAAGATCGGCGAAATACTTCGCCACCGCCAGAATCAAAATCAATTTCACCCACTCGGACGGCTGAAAGTGCTGTCCTCCCGGCATTTTGACCCAGCGGCGGGCGCCAAGATATTTCTGACCAAAGACTCGCACCGCGATCAACGAAACAATGGACGCGATGTACATCCAATGCACCCGATCGAGCAGCAGTTGATAATTCAACAGGCTCATCAGGAACATGCCGCCGACGCCGCCGATGATCCAGTAAATCTGCTTGATATGCGCCCCGGCGAACTTGGTATGCGCTGTGGCGCTGCGAATTTCGTAAACGCCGAGTCCGCAAATCAGCAGCACAAAAATAAACAGCACCCAATCAAAATCGCGAAATGAAACGTATCGAGACATAAATCAGTCGTTGGTCATTGGTCGCAGGTCATTGGTCGCAGGTCATTGGCCTGTTTTTTGTTGGCATCGTCTCGACTGGGTGCCCCATCCTTCGCGCACTTTGCGAAGGGTGGGAGGCAGACGGTCGTAAGACTTCGATGTACAGGTGTAATTGCTCCGGGAAACCTTTAATGAAGACGATTCGCTGCCCACGGTGTTGCTCCCACCTTTGCGATAGAGCCGCAAAGATGGGGCACCCTCATTAGTGGCGCTCTCATTCAGTTCAGTCCCGGCGCGGCGACCGCCAACGGCACGCGCTGCTTCGCTAAGTCGATCACAAATCGCCCACCTTGCAGCCTATCCGACCCACCCGGAGCGCTCCACAATCCACCCACATCCACTTTCGAATTTCCAGTCGCGACTTTCGTAGGCTGCCGCCGCTGCTTGTCCACGTAAGCCTTGATCACCTGCGTCGCCAACCGCGCCGCCAACTTTCCGTGTTCACCGCCTTCGAACAGCACGCAAACAATAATGTCCGGATTGCGCCGCGGCGTGAATCCCACGAACCACCCATTCTGCGCGAAGTCGGAATCATTCTGATGTTTGGCCCGCAGCGCCAATGACACAATCTGCGCCGAACCGGTTTTACCAGCAATATCAATTCCCGCAATGTGCGCCGACGGGGCCGTACCTTCAGGTAACAGCACTCGACCCATGGCGTCGGTGATCGTGTTCCATCCACCCGGATCAATCGGAATATTTTTAACGTCCGTGTAGCGCGTGACCTGAACATAATCCGGCGGCAGGTTCACCGGATTCGCGATGTGCGGCACCACCATGCGCCCATCCATTGAAATGGCGGCAATGGCGCGCATCAACTGAACGGGAGTAGTCGCCACTGCGCCCTGCCCGATGCCGACGGAAATCGTTTCTCCGGCAAACCATTTCTGCTTGAAATTGCGAATCTTCCATTCTTCCGACGGCATGACTCCTGTCGCTTCCTGCGGCAGATCGATTCCTGTTTTTTCGCCGAGGCCGAGCGCAGTGGCATACTTCGCAATGCGATCGATCCCCAATTTTTCCGCCAGCGTATAAAAGAAAACGTCACAGGATTGATAAATCGCCTTGGTAATATCCACCGCGCCGTGTCCGCTCTTCACCCAGCATCCGAAGCGGCGTCCGTAAAACATTGCCCCACCCGTGCAATGCACGTTCAGCGTCTGCGCGATCCCTTCCTGCCAGCCCGCAGTTGCCATAATAATTTTGAACGTGGAACCGGGCGCAAGCTGCGCCTGAATTGCTTTGTTTAAAAGCGGCTTGTCCGGATCGTTAACCAGCTTGTTCCAGTCGTCGCGCCTGATCCGCACCGCAAAATCATTAGGGTCAAAAGTCGGACGGCTCACCATCGCCAGAATTTCTCCGGTCTTCGGATCCATGGCGATGATCGCGCCGTTCTTGCCCTCGATGGCTTCCTCGGCCGCAATCTGAACGTCGATGTCAACCGTTAGCCTGAGCGGCTTCCCTGGCTCCGCTGGCTTCTCGGCAAGCTCGTTCATTTCTTTGCCATGACTGTCGACCACGACTTGCCGCGAACCATTTTTGCCCATCAATATCTGGTTGTATTCCAACTCTGCGCCGGACTTGCCCACCACATCGCCGGGATTGTAAAACTCCCATTGCGGTTGGTTCAGCATGTCCTCGCTCACTTCACCAACGTATCCAATCAAGTGCGCCATAAATCCGTTGCGCGGATACAAACGCCGGTGCGCCATGATTGTGTCGAGCTCTGGCAATTCATTCTTGTGGGATTCGATGAATGCCAATTCGTCAGGTGTGATGTCGTCTTTGAGGTAAATGGGTTGATATTGCGGGACGCCCGCAAAGTGCCGGAGCCGGCTGCGAACATCGTTGACATCCATGTGCAGACCTTGCGCAATGAGATCGGCGTCTGCATTCAAGTCACGCGACGAATCTCGCATCAACAGCGCAGTGAAAGAAGGATAGTTATCGACAATAGTGCGGCCTTCGCGATCAAGGATCCGTCCCCGAGGCGCCAGAATAGGCACATTGCGCACCCGATTCTTCTCCGCTAGAGAGGAATAAGACTCGCTCTGCATCACCTGAAGCTGCCACAGCCGGTAAGCCAGCAGCAAAAAAATGGCCAGCAGAATGTATTGCACCGCGGTCAGGCGGAATGGCGAAACTTTTTCGTCGCGGCCAAACATGTGATCACAGCCCGGTCACCGCCCATGATGACGGCGAACGCAAGCTTAAGAATTTTCCTTTTGGAAGGTTGAAATTATTGTACAGCGAAGGCCCCTCACTAATACATTGCGAATGGAATGCCATGTCACGAAAGTTTGTGGAGCTTCGCTCCTACGCAAGCAACCATACGACCAGGCGCGCAACTCCCCGTTACCTTCGGACATTCCCGTTAGTAATCTTGCCGGTCTTTCGCTCCCTCCGCATACTTCATTCACCTACCACAGAACCTGGGAGACGGGGTTGGGAATGGAGATTTAGGGTCACCATTCCTGGCCCCGATTTTTTTACGCCAGTGCCCAACTGAGTAACCCCTCTTCGTCATTGCCGACAACTACCCGTTTTTCCCTGGGTTAATCCATTAAAATCACGTGACTGAACTTCACGAAATAGTTTCGTCAATAACACCCAGGAAAAGAGGAGCAATGAAAAGAGTTCTTGCGTTGTGCTTGGTATTCGGGCTGGTTACCGCCGCCGCCTTCGCCGCCGATGAAGGCGATGACCAGAACAAGGCTCAAGACCGAATAAAGGCGGCCGCGAGCGTACTCGACCAAATCGAGAACACACCAGACAGCGGTATCCCGGAAGAAGTTCTGGGTTCCGCGGAATGCGTTGCTGTCGTGCCCTCAATGCTAAAGGGGGGCTTTGTTGTTGGCGCCCGCTACGGTAAAGGCGTGGCCAGTTGCCGCACTCCGCGTGGTTGGAGCGACCCGGCATTTTTTAGCGTCACCGGCGGCAGCTTCGGATTGCAAATTGGCGGCCAGGCCGTCGACCTGGTTATGCTGATCATGAATCAACGCGGCATGGATAACTTATTATCCAGCAAATTCAAGCTGGGCGCCGACGCCAGCGTCGCAGCCGGACCCGTAGGCCGTCACGCCGCCGCCGATACCGATTGGAAGATGCGCGCTCAAGTGCTCAGCTACTCCCGCGCCCGCGGTGTTTTCGCCGGACTCGAATTAAACGGAGCCGTAATTAAGCAGGATCGCGACAGCACCCGGGAATTCTATGGGCACGTCATACCTTTCCGCACGTCTCTGGAAACTTCGGATGCGCCGGCGGGTGCCTATCCATTCTTGCAGACCCTGGCCAAATGGGCCAAAACTGCCAGCAAGTAAAATCGTTATTTCAATCGCACAAAATTAGATGATTCGATTCTGGCGGGGATCAATCTCCCGCCTCGCCAACTCCCCGGGGAAATGCGTCAGCGACTCGAGTACGCGCTGGTCTGGTTCATCGTCACGACCATCGGAGTATTGCCCCGCCCGCTGGCGCGAGCCGCCGCGATTGCGCTGGCATGGTCCGTTTACCTCATTCACATTCGTTTGCGGCACGTTGGCAAGCGCAATCTGGAGCTCGCCTTTCCGCAAAAGGACCGTCGCGACCGTGCGGCAATTCTTCGCGGCGTCTTTACTTCATTGGGACGTCAATTAGCCGAGCTTTCCCTGTTCCCAAAATACACAATTGAAAACGTCAACGAAGTCGTCGTCTACGATGGTTTCGAGAACTTCCAAAAGGCTGTCGACCGAGGCAAGGGCGTGCTCTTCCTGACCGCGCATCTTGGCGCGTGGGAGCTCTCCGCATTCGCGCATTCCCTCTACGGACATCCCCTTCACATCGTGACGCGGTCGCTCGACAATCCCTACATTGATCGTCTGGCGCGCCAGTACCGCACTATGCATGGCAATACAACGGTCGACAAAGACGATGCCGCACGCGGTTTGCTGTCCGCGATGAAATCCGGCGAGACTGTTGGCATTTTGATGGATACCAATATGACTCCGCCGCAAGGCGTCTTCGTAAATTTTTTTGGAATTCCCGCCTGCACCGCCAGCGGCCTCGCCCGCATTGCCCTGCGAACGGATGCCACTGTGGTTCCCGGATTCACCATCTGGGACCCGGCATTGCGCAAATACCGGCTTCGCTTTGACCCGCCGCCGCCGCTGATCCGCACCGGAGACGACGATGCGGACATCGTCGCCAACACCGCAGCTTTCACCAAAATTATCGAAGATTTCGTCCGCCAATACCCCGATCAGTGGCTATGGGTCCACCGCCGCTGGAAGACGAGACCAGAAGGCCAGCCACCCCTCTACTAAAGCGCCGGACCGCATCTTCCCTCGTTTTCTCCGCCACGTGGATTAGCCCGATTTCGATCTTGACACGGCCGGGCGCCGACCTGATAATTGGCGCTCTTTTCTCGCGAGGCAGCATCTCCCCGTCCTCCTTGCGCGAGAAAGAGTTCGGCTCCAGATTCAACAGGCCAACGTTCAACACTTCATCGCGAGCATACTTGCGTTCGCGCAACGCAGCGAAACCGCGTGCGCCCAGGAGGATATTGTGAACAAAATTTCAAGATTAATTTTGGCATCGCTTTGCATCATTTGCTTTTTGACGGCCTGCATCCACTTGAGCGCAGCCACCAATGAAGTGGTGACCGTCGCCGGCGGCTATGTCGGAGACGGAAAGCCGGCCACGTCCGCCAGCCTTGCCTCTCCATGGGACGTGGTTTTCGACGCCAAGGGCAACCTCTACGTCAGCGACCAGTTGAACTGCCTTGTTCGCCGGATCACAGTGAAAGGCGAGATCGTAGCGTTCGCAGGTTCGGGGATTTGTGGATTCGGCGGCGATGGCGGCCCAGCTCTCAAGGCGTTGCTCGCCGACCCGGCCGGATTGGCCTTCGATAACGATGGCAATCTGCTCATCGCCGACTCCGGCAATCAACGCATTCGCAAAGTTGTTGACGGAAAAATTTCCACGATTGCAGGAAACGGCGCCCGATCATATTCGGGCGACGGTGGTCCTGCCACCAATGCGAGTCTCTACAATCCACTAGGCGTTTCCGTCGACTCTCTCGGCAATATTTATATCGGAGACAACATCAACCAGGTCATTCGAATGATTGACCCGGCGGGAATCATCCATACGGTGGCGGGAAATTCCAAGAGCGGATTCAGCGGCGACGGCGGACCGGCAACTGCCGCTGAACTTAATTCCCCTGAAGGTGCCATCGCCGATGGCAACGGCAATTTGTATATCACCGATTCTGAAAACGACCGCGTCCGCAAAGTCGATTCGTCCGGGACCATCTCCACTTACGCCGGGAATGGAACTTTCGGAACGTCCGGCAGCGGCGGTCCCGCAACTTCGGCCAGCATTGCGGCTCCGCAAGGCCTTGCAATCGCGAATGGCAAGCTCTACATCAGCGCCGATAATGATATTTGGGCCGTCGACACGACCACCCAGGTCATCACCCTGATTGCCGGTTCTCCACAAGGCATTGCAGGCTTTAACGACGACGGCAACAACGCGCTTTCCACTTTTTTTGCCCAGATGGGCGGAATCACAATCGACTCGCTCGGCAACCTTTTTGTTGCTGATCAGAGCAACGGACGCGTCCGCAAAATTAATACCGCTCAAATCGTCTCTACCGTCGCTGGCGGGGACATTGGCGATGGAGGCCCGGCAACCGCGTCAAGTCTAGACTTGGGCTTCTGGGATCATGCCAGTTTTGATCCCCCCGGTAATCTTTATATCGCCGATTACTACAACCATCGCGTCCGCCGCGTCTCCACCACTGGCATCATCACCACCGTAGCCGGCAACGGCATGTCAGGCACCCCGCCGGTAGAGGGCGTGCAGGCAACCGGCACGACCATTACTCCCACTGCCGTAGCAGTCGATCCCAGCGGAGACATTTTTATCGTTGACGACGAAACCGGTGGAATCCGCAAGGTAAATACCACAGGCATAATCACTACATTTTCCAATGTTTTTACCGGCTTCAGCGGCGCCCTCGTCGCAGATACGATGGGGAATATATACGCGTCAGATGGCTCTGCCGTGGTTTGGAAAATCACTGCGACCGGTACGGCGACCATCGTCGCGGGATCACCCTCCCTCTACGGATACAACGGCGACGGCATCCCCGCCACCAGTGCCTCGCTTTCCTCGCCCAACGGCCTCGCCCTGGATACCGCGGGAAATCTTTACATCAGCGACTCCGGAAATAATCGCATTCGCAAAGTGAATACTTCCGGCATTATCTCCACGGTCGCCGGCAACGGATTCTGCGGATCCAGTGGAGACGGAGGCCCAGCTACGGCCGCCGAAATATGTCAGCAAGCCGACGTCGCCCTCGACCATAAAGGCAACATATACATTGCCGACCGGCTGAATGACCGCCTCCGCATGGTAAACAGCCTGGGCACCATGCAAACTCTCGCCGGAAGTGGAAATTTCTTCTACAACGGCAACCGGCTCCCCGCACTGGGTACGAATATGTATCCCAGTGGCGTAGCCGTCAGCCCAACCGGCGTGGTCTACGTCGTGGACGAAATCTCGGACCGCGTCCGCAAAATCATCAAGTAGGGGGCTGGCACAGGCTTGGGAATTTGATCTCCTCCACGTCATAAACAAAACCGGCTGCCCCACTCGTCGTGGTTTTCGACGGGTGGGCATTCGTGCTCTCAATCCCTTGGTCATTGGTCACATCGGAAACTCCCAGTCCCGTGATAGACATCTCGAATGCCAAGGCGACTCCATCGCTATTACGGTGCCGGATATTTCCACTTCATCACCGCCAACTGGACTTGGAGCAGCTTTCGGCACTATGAGTATGGCGAGCGCGGTCCAATTCTAATCAACGAATCGCAAAAGCAGAGCTTAAACTGCGGGAAATCGCCTGGTACTGTCAGCACGAATACCCACCCGTCGAAAACCCCGACGACTGGGGCAGCCTTAATTAGTTAAGATGTTAAGGAGATCAAAACTCTCGCAAAGGTGGCCCAGCCCCCTATGCGTATGTGACAGGATTAAGGGAGCATTACAGAGAGCGGAGGAATTGAGCGATGACGTGGCCGTTGTCATCGAACGGGCTCTGAGGTGGACCACTGTCGCAGAGGACGTACACTTGGTGAACGTTCCGATAGCCCGTGCGAGGATCCTCAACACACGAACCACCCACTTCTTTGAGATAATTCATTTTGGACCTAATCGGCCATGTATCCACGCACCAACTGCTTAATGTGGTATGCTTTGCTCCTTTTGTGTGCCGGGCCGCTCTTTTCTCAGACTGCGCCCCCTGACTCGGGGGTCACTACCTTCCGGGCGGAAACTCGTCTGGTCCTCTTGGACGTCGTGGTGACTAATGGGAAGGGTGAACCCGTTCCCGGTCTTCGCAGAGAAGACTTTCAAGTCACGGAAGACCGCAAACGGCAAAATATCTCAGTGTTTGAGGAACACAAGGGCGGAGCGGTCGCCCAGGCCAAGATTCCCGCAATGCCGCCGAACGTGTTTACGAATTATCCGCTCTCCAAGATACCGGACTCGGTGAATGTGCTGTTGCTGGATTGGTTAAATACCCAACCGCAGGACCAGGCGTATGTACGAGCACAAACCATCAAATACCTTAAGAGCATTTCGCCGGGTACCTCTTTGGCAGTGTTTACTCTGGGATCGCGGCTTCACATGGTTCAAGGATTCACAACCGATCCGGCGGTGTTGTTAGCAGCACTGGGTCGCAGGAAAGCAAAACCAGGTCCAGAGTCCACGCGGTTGCTTCCCACCACCGTGCAAGCCGCTGCGGAACAGGATATACCCAACCTGATGAGGATGAATATGGCGGCGCCGGCCTCGATTGAAGCGGTAACGCAGGAGATCGCTGCCACGGGTGCCTTGCACGTCGACGAGCGCGTTAAAGTAACGTTGCAGGCTTTGCAATCGCTGGCCCGCTTTCTTTCCGGCATTCCAGGCCGCAAGAATGTGATCTGGTTCTCGGGTTCTTTCCCGATTAGCATCTTTCCCGGCGCGAGTGTGCCACGCGAGTATGCCGGGGATCTCCGGCATACCGCTGATTTGCTCACGCCTGGCAGGGTCGCCATCTATCCTGTTTCCGCAGAAGGTCTCACTGGAAACTTGACATACGAAGCTGAAAATGCGCCCGGAGATCAAGAAGGCAATCTCAGAGAAGAGAGCGTGACGCATGCTGAGACGCAGCTCGCGATGGAGGAACTCGCAAAGGATACTGGTGGCCAGGCACTCTATAACGCTAATAGCCTGAGCGACGCTATGGCGCATGTGATCAACAGCGGTTCCCACTATTACTCCCTCGCGTATTCACCGAGCAATAAAAAGATGGATGGGAGGTACCGGGCCATTCAGGTGAAGCTTCTGCGCGGTGAGTACAAGCTGGCTTACCGTCGCGGATATTACGCTGAGAGAACCACGAGTCAGCCAAATGTCGATCATAGTACCCCTGCCAATCCCCTCCTCCGGCTCATGGCTTTCGGGCTGCCTGACTCTACGCAAATTGTTTACAAAGTGCGCGTGCAGCCGTCGAATCCGCACCCTACTGCGGATGCGCCTCACGCTGGCGGTAACACGCAGCTTAAGGCACCCTTCACGCGTTACGTTGTGGAGTACGCCATCTCGACGGACGATCTCGGGCTAAAAGTTACTCGCGACGGAGTTCGCCACGGCAACGTCGAAGCAATGTTGACCGCATATGATTTCGACGGCAAGCTTCTGAACTTTGTCGTCAGGAAGTTCGCCATCGAACTAGAGCCGAACGTGTATGAGGAAGCTAAGACAATAGGACTCCAACTACGTCAGGAAATTGACGTTCCACAGGAGAACTTCTACCTGCGCACCGGTATCTACGATCCTAGTTCGGCTCGCGCGGGTACCCTTGGGATTCCGTTGGGTATCAGCGCTCACACCGCCGAACCGAAGTAAAAGGGGGCTGGCACAGGTTTGGGATTTTGATCTCCTCCACATCACAAACAAAACCGGCTGCCCCACTCGTCGTGGTTTTCGACGGGTGGGCATTCGTGCTCTCAATCCCTTGGTCATTGGTCACATCGGAAACTCCCAGTCCCGTGATAGACATCTCGAATGCCAAGAGCGGGTCCATCGCGTGGCAGCCTGGATATAATGAGGCCACGAACCAGTACACGCTGGCGGGCACGAGTTACGACGCGAATGGCAATCTTTTGAATGACAGTTTCCACACTTACAGTGGGGATTCGGAGGGCAATACGCTGGGCATCGGCGCCATCAATTTAACTTACGACGCGCTCGACCGCGTGGTGGAGCAGAATCCCTCGTCCGGGACCTATTATCAGATCGTTTACACGCCGATGGGAACGAAGCTCGGGGTGTACAAAGCGTCGACGGGTGGCCCACCTTTACGTTTTTTGTAAAGGTGGGGACGGCGAAGTTGGAGCGGGAAATGGAAATAACAAGGTCACACGTCACAGCTTTTGTTTTGCGCAGTGTGTAAGCTCGTGGAGTGTCCAATCATCCGACGCGCTATTACGGCAGCAACGATCTGCATTTTATCAATTGCAGTTGCTATCGCCGCCAGCCCTGGCTAGCCAGCAGAAAGCGCCGCGATCTGTTTCTTACTGTTTTGGACCAAGTACGGCAGCGATATAGATTCGTGGTTGTAGGATACGTTGTGATGCCGGAACACATTCATCTATTAATCAGTGAACCGGAGCGGGGCAATCCCTCGCGCGTGATGCAGGCGGTAAAACAAGGCTTCGCGCGGCGCGTTCTGAAGACTCTGCGGCGGAAAAGAGTCGCTGCGCAACAGGAATTATTTGCTCTGGGCGCGGAGCATGTCTGGCAAAAGCGTTTCTACGACTTCAACGTGTTCACGGCGCATAAGCGGATCGAGAAGCTGCGCTACATGCACCAAAATCCGGTGAAGCGTGGGCTGGTCCAAGAGCCAGAGCAGTGGCTGTGGAGCAGCTATCGGAGTTACGCTCTGGGAGAGACAGGTGTGGTGCAAATTAATCAATGGGGCAAAGCAAAGATCAAAATTCCGGCGCAGGCAGCATGAATCCCCACCTTTACAAAAAACGTAAAGGTGGGCCACCCGCCTATCTCGGCTTCACCCGCTCCCGATTCGCAGCTCAGAGCCGCCCAGGAACGCAAACGGCAAGCACTCTGCTAGGTGGTCGGGTCATGACGACGGACACTAAGGGCGCACTGCTGCATCTTGGTGCGGTATTGGCCCAGGCTTGACCTTGGTCACCTCAAGTCCGCGAACCTGCTCGATTTCAATGACGCGACGACGGGTAGGAGAGGAAGAACCCGGCTTGCAGGTGAAGCGCCCGGTAAACGTTGCCGTAATCTTTTTACCGGCCGTCCCTGGTTTCCCTTCAGCCAGAGCGCGATTGAAAGCATCAACGTCGGGACGTTTGTCTGCCTCATCTGAAGTCTGCGGCACTATCCCCTGTTTGCATTCAGAGTCCACCAGCGCCGTGTATTCGAACCCATCACTGATAACAGAGGCACGGAACTGCACTCGCTTTCCGTCGAATCTCTTGCAGTGGGCGACCAGCTGACACACCGTGGCCTCGACTGGTTTCTCCGGCTCCGTTGGTTGGGATTGGCCATACGATGAGCAGGCAAAGCAAGCCAACCCTACGCAGTAGGCAAGCAACAAACGCACGTATCTCATTGGCAGCTTCCTCCTGCCGCACACCATGCGGCTGTTGACTGCTGGGCATCGGTCTCGACAGCTTTGTTTCTGTCTGCCTCGGCTTGACCTGCGGGCGAAGTTGGGTCCCACAACCCCCACCCACCGTCACCAACTCCGAGACCCTGGGGCACATACGATTGCGTGCGATAGGCGTTGCGTTCAGTGGCTAGTTCTTCGGCTTTATTTGCTGGGTTTCTGCCACCTCTCGCAACCCCGTTTTCGCCGTGAACTCCTTCGTGTACCTCTTCCTCGGCACTCTGCAAAGTGGTTAATCCAGCGAAGTTCTTACTGTTGAATGTGATGGTGGTTATGTTCGCGTTGAAAACCTTCGAGCTATCCGTATTAGCCCCTGTTCCCGAAGCTGTTTTTCCAAACTGAACGATGACCCCGTTAGCGTCTCCGGCCTTCCCGTAGAAGCCAATCACTTTCTGGAGCGCCGCCGTCTCCTTTTTGGTCAGGTTGTTGCCCTTGAGTGCTTCTTTTGCTTTGTCGAGTCCGGCCTGGATGGCGGCGCACTGATCTTTCGACCCTTTGCAAATGTACATTCCAGTGGGATCGGTAAGGTTGGTGGGATTGTTGCGCACGTAGGCATACATGTTGAAGTTCTGAGGATTGTTGATGTACGCCTGGAATCGGCGTTGTGCGCGGTCACTTCCGTTCTGCCAGGCAAGCCAAGGCAGCGGATCGGGCGTCATGAAGCGCCCTAGGGAGCTTCCGTGATACCTAGCTCCAAAATTATCCAGGCCCGATTCGGCATCGCGTTCTTTGCCGACGGGTGGCCCACCTTTACGTTTTTGTAAAGGTGGGGACGGCGAAGTTGGAGCGGGAAATGGAAATAGCAAGGTCACACGTCACAGCTTTTTGTTTTGCGCAGTGTAAGGCTCGTGGAGTGTCCAATCATCCGACGCGCTATTACGGCAGCAACGATCTGCATTTTATCAATTGCAGTTGCTACCGCCGTCAGCCCTGGCTAGCCAGCAGAAAGCGCCGCGATTGTTTCTTACTGTCTTGGAGCAAGTACGTGCAGCGATATAGATTCGTGGTTGTAGGATACGTTGTGATGCCGGAACACATTCATCTATTAATCAGTGAACCGGAGCGGGGCAATCCCTCGCGCGTGATGCAGGCGGTAAAGCAAGGCTTCGCGCGCCGGGTTCTGAAAGCTTTGCGGCGAAAGAGGCCAGCCGCGCAGCAGGAATTATTCTCGCTTAACGCGGAGCATGTCTGGCAAAAGCGTTTCTACGACTTCAACGTATTCACGGCGCGTAAGCGGATCGAGAAGCTGCGCTACATGCACCAAAATCCGGTGAAGCGCGGGCTGGTCCAAGAGCCAGAGCAGTGGCTGTGGAGCAGCTATCGGAGTTACGCTCTGGGGGAGACAGGTGCCGTGCGGATTAATCAATGGGGCAAAGCAAAGATCAAAATTCCGGCGCAGGCAGCATGAATCCCCACCTTTACAAAAAACGTAAAGGTGGGCCACCCGCCCTCCTCCTGCGCCCGGAGCCCCGACGGTCTATTGAAGTAGAAGGCAACTAGCAAGGAATGCCGATAACATGACACAGAGCACTAGCGCCGGATCTTCCCTCATTGTTTTCTTGACCAATTTGTGTGCCGCCACTTTCGGGGCTATGCTGGTGGGAATCTTAGCAATGGGCATCCCAGCAGCCTTGATCGCTATCCTAACGCGAGGCGCGTCCCCCGGTAACTTTGTCGATCATGTGATTGATCAACCTTTCTTTAAGTGGGCGGACAAATCCAACGTCCTCTATCTGGGAGCAGGCTTGGTCCTAGGGTTCTTCAGCCGTCGATTTTCCCGTTCTCGCTGGACAGCTTGGGTCTGGGTAATTCCCTTCATTGTACTTTGTTCGAACTTACTGACTTGGAAAGGGGCGGGACCGCTTAATACACCAGTGTACTGGAAAGATGTTTGGGATAATTATTTCGGCTCCGATTGCGGAAGCTCCGAGTGTATGTACGAATTTCTTGTAACTATCCCGTTTTATACGTCTGTTCTCTACTCCGTAGGATGGGTCGCAGCGGGCTACTGGGGAAGGCAAAACCTATAACCTCCAGGGAGCTCAACCAACTCATACGTGCCAATAGCTCTAATGATCGTCAGCGCGAACATGATATTCCTCCATCCATTTCTCCCATCTGACTGATCTGCTCCCCAAAAACCGCACAGGGCTGGATATGATTTTATATTGCGGAAGGGGGATGGAGGATGAGCCAGAATAAATTCAGTGAGGCGGTGATGATCGGGGCGCTCAAGCAACTCGAAGGCGGACGAAAAGCCGAAGACATTGGGCGCGAAGTCGGAGTATCGAAGCACACGATTTATGCCTGGAAAGCGAAGTATGGCGGGATGACGGTGAGCGAAGCGCAGGAAGCCAAACAGTTGCGCGACGAAAACACGCGGCTGAAGAAGCTGGTAGTGGATCTGAGCCTGGACAAAGAGATGCTGAAGGCAGTGATTGCAAAAAACGGCTGGAGCTCGTAGACCAGCGGTCGGATGCGAACTGGCTGCGGATCGAGTACGCGGCCAGCGAGCGCCGGGTTTGCGGGCTGATGACGATGGCGGTATCGAGTTATCGCTATCAGGCGACGCGATGCGATGAAGAGTTGCGCCGACGGTTGGTGAAGTTGGCGCGGGAGAAGCCGCGGTTCGGATATCGGCGATTGCAGGTTTTATTGCGGCGGGAGAAGGAGAGCCGGTGAACCACAAACGAGTGCATCGGGTGTATCGGGAGTTGGGACTGGTGCTACGGCGGAAGAAGCGAAAGCATTGCGTGCGCGCAGGAAAGCCGCTACAGAGATCGAAATCTCGCGTTGCCAGGCGACACGGATCCCTTTCCATTGCAGTCTATTGCGGGACACGATAACATTAACCCCACGACGCCCGGCGTGCGCCTTAATTACAAAATTTGCGAATTGCGGAAGTGGTGGAACTGGCAGACACACCATCTTGAGGGGGTGGCGCCGAAAGGCGTGGGGGTTCAAATCCCCCCTTCCGCACCAATACCGAAAGACTTAAAACTCGCCACAGTCCATTCACAGTCCGTTAAGCGAATTATTGAAACAGACCATCTACCACCGCGTAGTTGGCTTGCCGGTTCGCTTCGGGTATTCCACGACCGTAGCCATCCAGCGTCATAGCGATGGTGGAGTGTCGCATCAATTCCTTCTGCACTTCAGGCCCAGTTCCGATTTCTGCTAACCACGTGCGGTAAGAGTGACGCAGCGCGTGCCAGCCAAGCGGAGTCAGACCCGCTTTGATCGATTCGGGACGGAGATAATCCCGCTGCACTGTGTTGCCGTTGAGCGGTTTCCTTCCCATCATGGTCGGACTCGCGAACACGTAATCATCTTCAGCGCCATATGGGGTGGCCTGCTTCCACTCCAACAATGCCTCTACAATCGACGGGTGCAACGGTACAACGGCATTGGAGGATTCTGTTTTTGTTTCGTCCTCGTAGCCTTCCACCGTGCTCCGCTGAATGAAGATTTCATTTTTCGGCCAGTTGAAGTCGGACCATTTGAGGCCGAAGATTTCGCTTCGCCTCAATCCGACACAACCCGCCAACAAAATCATCACCCGATATATTCCCTCGAACCGTGCCAGCAAAAGACGAAATTTATCCTTCTTCAGAACGATGCGAGGTTTCGGTTTCGGAGCCCCGTTGACAACCGGAACTGTGACCAGTCGCATCGGGTTGGCTGTGAAGGGGAGGTATCCGAAAAACATTGCTGTGTCGTGCAGGATGACAAGAATGCTTTTCAGATGTTCTCGGCTTTTCTTAGAGTAGAGCCCACCCTCGGAAGACTTCGCTGTTTTTAGCCAAGGCTCAATTTCAGCTGGGTTTAACGGGAGAGTATCCTTCCCCCATTTGGCCCGAATGATTTTAAGCTTTCCTTTGTAGCCTCGACTCGTGGTGTGACGAGCCGGCATACGGTCCAATTCATAGCGATCCGCTATCTGATCCACGGTGACAACGGGAGATGTCGTCTGCCGGTTGATCCGCAATCGAATTCCTTCGGATGCTCTCACAGCCTCAGTTTTCGTGCGATATTGATTCTTGTCGCCGATACGCTCGGCTCTGCGGGTTTTTCCGTCGTACCAACGGAAGAACCAAGTTCGAGTCCTCGGGTCTAGGACGACCGACCCGACTTGGTACCTTTTCCTGCGTTGCTGCATCTGCTTTACTCGCTTTCTGCAGGCCAGCCGGGACGCGCCGTGAATTGTAGAATACGGCGTGGATGGGGCCAAGAGCCATTTTCTGGTTCCCTCGCAACGAAGGCGTTGACTTCAGAAATAAGGAAGCGCCAAGTCTTCCGATCTGACCCGGAAATCGGGTGGGCAGGTAATCTTCGCTCGCGAGCCATCTTGGTAACGGTGCGGGGGCTGAGACCAAGAAACTTAGCTACGTCAGATGCAGATACAAAAGGTTCATGAGTAATGGTCACAGGAGCAACACCGTGAGCTAACTTACGAGAATTTTGAAAGTCTTACCGAGACAGGAGCACAAGGTGGGGTGAAAAGGAGTCTGGAAGGGAAAGAAGACAGGAAATCGTTTTTTAGAGATACGCTGTCTGCCAGGTTCTGACACTGCTGCGATAAGCTTTTCTAATGGCAGATATCACTCGTGAAGAAAGACTACGGTTGCTGGACTTAACGGCAAAGGGTTTTAAGACTTATGCCGATAAATATGGCGACCGCAGGCATGTCGGAACGCTGACCGACAGTGAGGGTGAGAACCGTCTTTTAATCTCTCGCTGTGGCACGGAGTTCGCAGACATCCTCGCCGGTCGATCAGATTTCGGAGATTTTCCGCTACTTAGCAGTGATCTGTTCAAGTTAATCGAACGCGGGTGTCCTCTCCTAGACATCATTGATCTCATGTTCTCTTGCACGAAAGGTCGAACCCTTACTATTTCGGATCGACTCGACAGTATCGGTCTTCGCGAGTCTTCGCTTCATATCCTCAGGGATATCTGCCAACTTGCATCGCAAACAATCTTGGCTTTGAATGGGTCAACTGCTGGGCCACTCTCCTTCCTTTCGCAATCGCTTCCTGAGCTTAGTGAGGAAGATCGGGAACGAGTAGCGCACGATTTACGGAGATTGCCGGACTTGATCGGGCTATACGGTGACCTGCTCGCGATTTACCCTCCACCACAAGTGCGAGGCGTATCGGACAACGTTGTATTACGGCACTGCGAGCCTGTTTTATTTTACATGCTGCTGAACCATTTCTCCTTTGGGTATCCGACCCTTAGTAGGCTCTTGAGGGCCATGCGCCGAGCGCGTTCCTTGGCAGCACCTACCGCGAAGTATCTTCGCAAAGTTTCCCCTAATACCGTCGTCTTGAGCGAGCAGTCAAAGTCAAAGGCACGGAGTCGTGTCCGCGATCCGTTCGGCGAAATGGCGCTTCAAAAACGGCTAAACAGGTTCTATAGAGAGAATGGAACTTGGAACTTCATACTGCAGTTCTGGTTGCTGCGCTATTTGTCCGATGAATTTTCCGAGCAACGGGCTTCGGGAATTTTCTTCACTTTATTGCCGCAGGTAACGAAGCCAACTTGCTGAACTCCTCTAATTCACGCTGAAGTGAATTCAGACAGAACCAACTAAAAGTACTCTCCACTGTCTGGGACAGCACCCTCCATTCCGACTAGCCTTCGATGATACGGCTAGGTAGGAAGGAGAAAAAATGAAAAAAAACGACATACGCAATCCCGACAGCAAGGATTTGGGACCCTTGGGGAATGACCACTTTACTGTTGGCTACATCGACGAAATAAACGGGCCGGGTTCGGTGGAAGTTCCCATTTTTGTTGCGACCCGCCATGAATTGCAGGTGTTGGCAAAGCATTGGGCCGGCGTAGATATAGATCTCGCGTTTTCTTGGTTCGTGACTCAGCAAACCGGAAGCAGGGAGATTCGGATAGGGCCTTTTGCGTGTCGCCGGCTTGCAAGAATTGCGGATGCTCTGGGCGAAGAACCGGTTGCCGAAGCGGTCCGGGTTGCAGAGGAAGAATTTGGCAAGAAAATCGATCCGAAGACTTGGGAGATTTTCCTGCGCGGCACGCCGGAGCAGCGCCAGGCTCTTCAGAATGAAATCGGAAGACAAATGAGCGGGATAGAAGATCCTCAGCAAGTCGCCAGGATCACAGCACTAATGAAATCTCTGAACTTAGAATATCCAGTTGCAGAGGAAGGCAAAGCTGTTCGATTGGCGATACTACCCTTCAAGTGCATTCTCGTCTCCGATCCTCCCTGCCTAGTTCTTCCCATTTTTCATTACGTTAACGCAGACGCCGACGGACATTACAGGATAGAACATGATGGTTCATTGCCTCCGATTGAGTGGGAAATTCGTCACTTGGGGTTATCGCCGCTGGAAATAAAAAATATGTTGAGGCTGCCAGATCCACAACAAAGCGCATATGACATTGACCTTGTCATGTCGCGCCTCGTTGCCTCCGATGAACGCACTTTCCATCGAGCGTCCAACAAGTCCCGCTGGAAGCTCAATCCCGAACTTGTGATCGAAGTGGAGAAAGCGGGTTTGGATTCCTCGAATAGTTTTGTCGCTAAGATTAGGGGCAAAGCCGATGCGACGATCTTCGAAGATTTCTTAGCTGCTTGGGCAGCGATGGGGTAAGAGCCCGGAGTGGGGACGGCTATTCCAGAGGTCACAGGAAGGAATTCAATGGAGAGTACTTATCAAGGCGACGAAGTATACAAAATCTGCTGCACTGGCGACGCGGTCGTTGGGGATGAAGTCCGCTTTGAGCGTGCACTGTTTGGGGGGACTTGGTGGAAGCCCGAGTTTCTTGAATTCGAATTACTGACTGGCAAGATTATCAGGGATAGCTATGGACGAGACAAGCAGCAACATACATTCACGCTCCTTCTAGATTGTGGGTCAGAGATTCGCATCAAGGGTCGGAATCTGTATGCGGAAGGTCTTTGGCGGAAATCGTGGCCCGATGAAGAATCGCGTGTTGTTGCGGTCGAGGAAAAGCATCGGCGAGGTAGATGCGCGCGTGCGGAGCGATGGGATCGACTCTATGAAGATTAACAATTTCGTTGCACGGAAGAAACAAGTACACGTAGAGGAAATTTAACGGCGGAGAAACCTGTGTCAAGACAAACGATAAAGAGGGGAGATTAAGTTATGCCCGAACCATTTGAACTAAATGAAATGTTGCAAGGCCGCAAAATCTTAAGCGTGGAGCCGGGCACGACGGCCGGCTGGATGATTATCAACGTAGAAAGTAACCCAGAAGAGCGTGAGATACAGCCAGACTTGCGGGTGTTTCTGACCGTATTCATCGGCGGTCGCAAAGGATCTTCCGACGCCAATTATTACTCGACCTCCGCGCTCCACTATAAGCATGCAGATGGAACCGGCAGCGCCCACATGGTACGTGACGGCCGAGATCCTCAAATGTCGATGTCAAGTGCAAGTACAGTTTTGGTCGAATAGAGGTGTGGACATGAAGCTTGCGAAATTTTCATTGCCTGTTCCCTTGGTGCAGATGGCTGCGCGTTCGACCGTGGAAATTATGAATTTATCCAGTGCTAGACGAACCGAAACTCCGACCTCTGAGGATGGAGCCCGGCTCCTAGAAAGATTGCAAGACTTCTACAAACGCCATTTCATTCTAGAGCCCGGACTTCCGCTGCTTCTTTCGATATGGAACTTTCACACGTTCATGTACGAAGAGTTTTCCCACACGCCGTACCTGGACATTAATTCGCCCGTAAAAGGGTGCGCAAAAACGACCTTATGCGCGGCAATATCACAAGTGAGCAAAAATGGCATGCTGGTGGTGAATCCTACGGGCCCGAGCATTTTCAGAACGATAGAGGAATATCACCCTACGTTGATCATTGATGAGGCGGCGCTGCACCGGGATAACTCTCTCCTGACCATCGCGAACGCGGGCTTTTCGCGGTTGTCTGGGGTAATCCCGCGTGTTTTCCAAGATCGAGTGCGAAAGTACACCGTTTATTGTCCGAAAGTGTTTGCGTCGTTGAGCCTGTTGCCAGAGACGGTCATCGATCGTGCCATCCGCATTCCCATGAAGGGTCTGCGGAGGGAAGACAAAGATAAAATCGTTCCCTTCGCGCAGAACAGCGTGCCGGAAGATTTAGCAAGTAGCATCGCAGCGTGGGTCGATGTGCACAAAGATGAGATTGTTCGGCATTACGATGGCTGCCGTCTCGATTTTGTCCATTCCCGCCAAGAGGATGTTTGGAGGCCCCTGTTCTCAATTATTCATGTTTTGAACCAAAAGCTAGAACACGAATTACGAACAATCGCAATCCGTCTCACTGCCCAAAAAAAGGAATCTGAGGAAGATCGTCTCATAAAGTTGTTGCAGGATGTCGGCACCGTGTTCCGGACAAAGGGCAACAGATTGTCAACGGTTGATCTACTTAGCGGGCTCGCTGCCATTCCGGAAAGCCCTTGGGGAAACTTGAATGCATTCCAATTGGCTGGCCAACTGCGAAGGGTCGAAATCAAACCCAAACAGTTATGGATTGGAGGTTCGAACGTTAGAGGTTACGCCGTGGAAGACTTTTCAGATGCATTCGCTCGCTACATACCCGACTCGGAATCCCACATTGAACCTGTATCAGAAGACAGCCCTGCAACGACAAATCGCCTACCGGAACAGCCGGGGGAAACACCGCAGGATTCCCCTAGATCCGCTAGAGCCCTGCGGCGCAACGCTTCTAACATTTCTAGCGGCAAATTGGTATCCATACTGAGGATTCTTTCCTATCCCGGCTCGAAAGAATGGTTGCTGCCGACAGCCTGCGGCTTTGTGCAAAGGAGGCGTCCAGAGTTGTTTATTGAGCCGTTCGCCGGCAGCGCAGTGATTGCGCTGAGTTTCTTGAACAGTAACCTGGTCGACACGGTGGTTCTGTCCGACAATGACGAGCGGATCTGCAATTTCTGGGAGAGAGCGATACACGATCGCAGCCTTGGGGAAGAAGTTCTGGCGTTCCACTGCACCCGCGACAATGTCGAGGCCCTATGTGCAAATCCAGACTCGAATATCGCTCTTTGGATAATCGTAAAGACACACACGTCGTTCGGTGGGCACCTGGACCAGGGTGGTCTCCGCAGCGAAAGTAATATTGACCAACGCTGGTGCCCCGAGGTTTTATACGAGCGGCTAGCAATGGTTCGCGCTCTTGCCTCCCGCATTGTTATTCACCATTTGAAAGCGGCCGAATGCTTACAAAAATACAATCACGCGAACTACAGTGCGTTTATTGACCCCCCGTACCCGGGTGTGGAGAAGGATCTCTACCGCAACGCGGAGGTAAACCACGCTGAATTGTTTGGACATCTGGCAAGCTGGCCGGGGAATTGGTTTGCTACTTATAGTAATGATGCGCTGGTCGGCGCTCTATGTCAGAAGTATGGTTTCCAGTATGAACGGTTGCTAATGCGCAACGCCCAACATAAGCAAAGGACCGAGCTGGTTATTGGTCGAAATCTTGATTGGCTGAAAAACAAATCCTCTCCTATAGTACTTTGATCCCCATTTGGGTGCTTCTGCTACGGAAGGCGTCCTCTGCATGATGAAAAACAGCTACCGCTCTTTTGCTCACGGCCGCGCGGTATCAGAGCACCAGATCCAGACGCCAGAACAAATTGTTTTGTGTAAAGATGTTCGGCGATTCGAATCAATTTTCGATTGCCAGGCGTTGACCCGAGAACCCAAGCGCATCGGTTTGCAATGATGACTGCGTCATACGATTGGATACGGCAGGACTGGACCCTGAACTGTTGTCCCTTGTCCAGATGACTTCGTCCGATGTTTTCCCACCACGTGTGCCTTCCAATCCTTTGATCGTTTTGAAGAAGTGGAACGACAACCACTCAGCTCCTGCGTTTTCGCACACGATAACCTGTCCTGTCCTTGAACGACACCATTTGCCGAGATCGGCATAGTCAATGTCGTGGTACTTGTAGGCCCTACCTGCCACTTCGTATGGCGGGTCAATGAACCATGTGGCAGGGCCTTGGTCGCTAATGTCCTCATAAGATGCCGGCTTGATCTTCCAATGCCGGATACTGTCCACTTGGGAGGCGATGCGTTCAACCACTGCTGCCGACCAATACGTGCATCCGGGTTGTCTAGCCTGATAGTCAGGCATCCATTTGCTAGGCGACTTTGATGGCTGTACTGTGCCTTTGTTCAACCAAAAGCCAATTAAGGCCTTCGCCTCGGGACAAAGAGCAAGATCGTCAACGTGGCTAAAAACCAGTGGAAGTCGCCTGATTTCCTCCGGACTGACATGGATGAGGTAGTTCCACACGCCGCAGATAGTGGGATCAACGTCGTAAAGCGTGACTTTATGCTCTGGGTAACGCAGAGAGTATCCGCAGGATCCAGCAAAGGGCTCAATAATTGTGAGGTAGAGGGGTTTGGGGTAATAGGGTGCGACTCGATATTTGCTTCCAAAAAAGGAAAAGAATGGTTTGGTCATGCAGCCAAATACTGCGAAGGCCGCAATCTGCGAGAGAACTAACGATTGGAAATCGTGCTTTTCATGCAGGATGAGTTTGGGGAGCCACCAAGACAAAGCAGAATCAATTGAAAAGAGAGGTAGTGGATATTCAACAGCTCAGAGAAGGCTAGAAGAGATACCGGGGAAGATGCCGGTCGGAATAGCTGGCGGCTCCTGCGTCAGGCCTAAGGTAACTAGTGATGGAGTATTTGTGGTTAGGGATCAGCGCGTTGCTCCGGACGTGACACCCATTCGTTTGACGAAATGGTCCGAGAGCCCCGGGAGCGTTGAACTTAGCGCCCGGAAGCGAGGTCTGATTTACTAATCAAGCACCAAAGGCCCAGTATTGAATAAATGGTGGGTGTCTTCCCAGACATCAAAAAGGGGAGATTGGTCTCATAACCAGCCAATCTCTCGCCTTCTTAACCACCAAAATGGATATGCGGCCTCACCAGCCGGACGGGGAGAAGGTAGATTTGGAGAGAAAGAAATTGGTTATGAATGGCTCTTACACCTGTAGAGTTAGCCGCCCGTCTTAAACAAACCCAAGAAAACGCCACAGCATTTAGGGACTACTGGGTCGGTTTGCTTCCCGCTCTTCCACCTCCTAATCATGAACTGCTGACAGCTGCCCGCAAGATTCCGCTGGGGCATTTGGCAATGGCAATAGAGGCCTACGCCGATAAGATATGCAAGGGCGAGGTAAAACAAACCACCAATGCTGCGAATGATACTGCGAATGCATTGAAGTACATCTGCGCCACGGCCCTGAATATAGCGGAACGGCAAGACCCCCAAGATAGGCCAATGACCCCACGGCGGGTACGGAACCAGAACAAGGCCCCCAATGAGTGAAATGGGAGACATTATCCTTCATTGTCAGGATCTCAACGGGATGGATAGGCTTGTTTTATGGGGATGGGTGGATCAACTTGATGAAGGAAGCGACCTAGCCTATGCGGCCAAGGAAACCGTGGGGAAACGGATAGGAGTGAGCGAAGATACAGTTAAGCGCCATACCCATATTTTGCTGAAGGCTGGGTGGATGGTAGACACAGGGGAGAGAAAACAGTGGAGTCCGGATAAGTGGACTCGAATCTATAGGGTGGATTTTGAGAAACTTCTAGAGTCAGAGATGGATCGGGGGTGCAAGATGCACCCGGGCGCAAATGGATCGGGGGTGCAAGATGCACCCCAAGGTTCTGATTTTGATTTTGGTTCTGGTTCGAGTTCTTGTTATGGTTTGAGTTTTGATTTGAATACAACTACAACTTCCGGCCTGCGGCCGCTGGTTATTGTTGACAAATCTCCCCCAAAGGTCAAAGGAGAGGCGAAACCGAAGACCGAAAACCCAGAACCAACCCCAACCCCCAAACCGTCTAGACTATGCCCTAAGTTCGGGATGGCTTGGTCAAGGAATCAGAACCATGTGTGTTTGGAGGAGGACGTGGAGGATTTCATGGCCAAGGAGATTACGGGCTCCATGGCAAGGTTTAGGGAGGAAGAGGGCTTGTGACCCTACGGGTGTAGAACCAAGGCAAAGACAAGAGCAGGGCTATGCTCAACCAACTATTCCGCGACTTTCGGGCCGAGCACTAAATATAGAATGCGGCCTCTGCCCTGATCGGATGGTCTTGGACTGAGTCTCCTTCTTGGTCTCAAAACCGCACCGATCACACACCTACATCCGTGTTCTCAGACGGCTTGAAACCAATCTGCTCTGTGTCGCTTCCATTCTCGAAAGCACAAAACTAATTAGAAGAAATTTCGGCCCCTGCAGTATTAGCAAAAAGAAGGAGGCGGTCAGGACACGGATACATCGGTAATTCAGCGTTGATACCCATCCGTGAAACCGCAGGCTGTTTGCTAGGAACGCCGCCCCCAAAAAAAGACCACGGAATGAGGGAAAATCTATATGCCTAATTGGGTCGAGAATGTCTTATTCGTCACGAAAGGTAATCCACGGTTGTGTGGGATGCCATGCGCGATCATCATCGTAGTTTGCAGAACCCGAAGTATCCGCAGTACGACGACAATGCATTCGATTTCAATCGCTTAGTTCCGATGCCTAAAGAATTGAGTACCTGTGCAGTCGGCACCATGTCGAAAATCGCGGACCATCTATTGGCCGATAGAGGGATTGGTGACTTCGCGGGTTACCAGTGGATTAAGGATGCTGGAATCACCACGGTCGAACAGCTTTGCGCCCATCGGAATTACAAGTACGACGAAGTTGCCGCACTGGGCAGGTTGCGCCAAGAAAACCGTGAGAAATACGGTTTCGCCGACTGGTATGAGTGGCGCAATCACTATTGGGGGACTAGATCGAATCCCTCCTGCATTCACTTCTGCCACAAGCCCCAGGATAAGGATACAGCTCTAGTTTTTGACACAGCATGGGCACCACCGATGCCCGTGACGCAAAAGTTGTTCGAGTTGTTCCCGACTCACGAGTTCAGGTATTCGTGGTGGGAAACGACGAACAATTTCGGGGATCAATATACCGTGCGTAACGGCAAGATCGCCGAATCTGAGAAATTCAAGGTCCGCAGGCGGCCCGATTGCGAAAAGAACCTCCATTGGCAGGGCAAGTACAGTCGGCGGGTGCTGGACCTAGAAGCTACCGAAGTACTCTTGAAGACAGTCAGCGACAGTTTAGCAACGACGTTCGGGGAAGTCGGCCGGAGATTCTCCTTGTCCAAGAGACTGACGACAACTACAGCTTTCGGACAGGGCTGCGCTGCAAGCACGGTCAAGGGCTGATTTCGATTAAACTTCAACACGAACCAGTTCCTTTGATGGGCTATGACGAGATCCAGACATTACACTCACGACCCAACTCGATGAGCCAATGTTTGCAATGGCCCAAAGACCGGTGGGATACCGGAGCGTTTCTTTAACTCGCTCAGCATCGCCTGCGCGGCGTTTTCGTAGCTCTTGCCGGGGTCTGACGGATCGGACCAAACGGCGTCATAAATTAATTCGGCGGCCTCTTTGAGGTCCATCTGGAGAACGGATTGCGAGATATCGAGGCGCTCGAGCAATTGCTCATAGCAAGCCTGGCATATGGTTGCAACCTCAATTGTGGCGCGATGGTTTTCTTCGCGATTACAGTAGGCGATGGTCGTAGGACTCAGTTTCGCAGAGTCAGCGCTGGACTGTGTTTTGAATTCGCAGAGAAATCGCTCGCGTTCTTCTTCCAACGCGGCGGTGCTGGAAACGGATTCAGCGGATAGACCGCATTCGCTTTTTACCAAAGCGCCGGGCACGATCCTTTCCGGCGAATTGCAGACTGGGCACGCGGTCAGATTCGCTGCATAATAAGTACTGCAGCGAGCACAAGGCATTCCGTAACCGACAGGTTTCGGGGCGATTCTGGAGGTTGCTTGCTTGAGCGGTTCCTTAAGCATGGTCGATTGCATCGAATGCATTATGGTTCTCTTTGTGGGTAAATTATTTCTTCATCAAATCGGTCCTGGTGAAATTCAACATCGACCGCAATTCCGTTTGCCACGGTTGGTCGGTTATTTCGCTTCGGGCCCGAGGACTCGGACTTAGCAGTAACTCGTGGATTGTCACGCGAACTATTATTGTTCACTCTGGCCTGGCTCCCGGTGGGTCTTCTTTCATGCGCTATTCATAGTCATAGCACTTTGATTAAAGTATTAAGCCCGCGTATGTAACATTCGGAGAAGCTGTTGTTCAGAATGGATCCCTCGCCGAAATGGAACTTGAGCAGAGAGAAACCTCACGCTAGTTCCAGATTTCCATTTCACAAATCCGCAAAATAACTTTAACTTGTTATCGTCCTTATCCTCCCTCTCATGCCACTGTTACCTCGGCCATTGGCGCAGCACTGACGGTCAGCCGGCTAAGAATACAAGGAGATTATGACAACAAACACATATCAAATGCTTGAGTGGATTGAAAGCTGTGAGCAGGCGGCTAAAGATGGCGACCTTGCTCGCCTCGGGGAACTGCTCACCGGAATTAACGGGCCATTGGATGTCGAATTTCCACATTGGCGTAAATCGAAAGAATCAGCCGCACTTTGTGCACACCACAATTGAAAATGCAGGCATTCGCCTTCACTTGCCCACTCGTCACGAAATCTTTGCTACGGCAATGCCATCCATCCCGGCATTTAAATCGGCGACCATTACATGTCGTTTTAGTAGCTGAAGTTTGTTTTTCCGACTCGTCCATCGGTTCGTGCTCTTTAGCCCTTGTTTCGCGCCGCTGAGCGCCGCAGCATCTGTTGTGTAGTTCCGATGCCTGATTCTCCGAGGGGCTGCCTTCCCGATTCGATCAAACCACCCACCAATGGACTACATTTCTGCGCTAGAATGTTTTGATTGGCGTAAGGGGTCATATGCTATTTTGTCGATGACCCGTTACGGGGACTCGGGCACCTGTATTCTCCGGTGTGTGTTTCCGCAAAAGGCGTTCCACAATGTCTTCTACCGTCTCAATGTCACCGTTCGTCTCTGTTCTAGCACATAACTCAAGAAAGCTTTGCAAGATATCCGATTGCATGGCACATCCTCCAACAAAGAGTGTGTCATGATTCGTGCCTATAACGTTGCGAATCTATAACAAAGTGTCATGTAGTCGAAGCTACCCAGTCCCAAAACGGAACGTTCGCCGACTTATTCATTCGTGAAAGGCATTTTCAAGTGTCTGGGACGAGAGATTTAAAGTCTGTCTTTGAGACTCCTGTAGTGATGCCAGCGGCCAGATCTTCTCTTTTAAAAACAGATCGGCAGCAAAGTGTGTCAACATTAACCTTCGCCAGCAGTGATCACGGTCTTGTAATCGACTATGAGAATTGGATTAGGCAAGCTTTTCGATTAGAAGCGCGCCTGGGTGCAGCGCGCCGACCTCTTGAGTTCTGTTGCCTTCATCTCTAAGCAACCTAGCGTTGTCCCGCACCTCGCAATTGGATATACGTTCTCAGGCTTACCTGGGAAAATACAACCCAATAATCAGGTTCGCTTTGATGCTGTAGCACGCGTTGATCGTTCTCGCACTAATTAGCGCAGTGATCGTCAGCGCAATTAACTACGAGGTTTGTGTGGACCATTCCTCACTTCCCGGCATGTGACGAGGTCCGGCTGGGGGCAGAGCAAATCTTGCATGATATTTGCTATTTCCCCGATGATCTTGCCACGCCTCGCTCTTCGATTTACGTAAGCAATAACGTCGCCTACGTCGGGAAGCGCAATAAAGCGGTACTGTGCGTCCCATTGCTCAATCGCATTTAATTCTGCTGCGAGCAGTGTAAGAGTTTGCGACTTTTCGCTATTCATGACAGACAATCAAGCAAGTGAGGAACCAAAATAACAAGCCATAGCCAGCAACACTCTAAGCAACAGTCCCGAACGTCGGAGAGTCGACATTTGGTCATTATGCCGACATACCGGCATAGATTACCCCTACGGCCAGTCGGAAATAACCGACGGTTTCCGAACACTGGCACATCAATTCTAATGTGCAATAAATCCGGGACGGATCCGATCAGGAAGCCTGTAGCGGGCAAAAGTCAAATAGAGATAAGTCTCAATGATGGATCGGTGTACCGAAGGCCTCCAACCATCCGCCCGTTATTCAAAGAGCCTACTCGTAATCTGTCCTCAAGTGGGTGTCGCAAAAGTTCGCCCTGGAGTCATATTTAGAGCTTCTTATGCCCATGCTGCAAAGCCAAAATCATTCCCGAAACGCTAAGCTTGCTTGTGCGGCCTTTTAATGCAATTGCACGAATGGAAGCAGCAGGGCGACTTGTGAGTCGTGAGTCTAAGTGCACACCTGCATTTCCCAATAAGGGAAAAGTACTCATTTCAATATCGTTTTGTTTTCAGTTTTAAATTGTTAACAGCAAAAAAGAAGTTATAGCTAGAAAGAACAGAGTGGCATTAAACATGACTAATCAGTCTTGGGATCATACCGCGTTCGTTTGTCCCGCGCTGTTAGGCACCGTATTGGACATGTGTTCTGACGGCATCGCAATTGTTCAGAACGATTACATTCTGTACGCCAATCTAGCCTTTGGCAAAACTAACGGTCTCTCCTCAGGCTCAGAGCTTCGGGGCAGCTTGCTAGAGGACCACATTCCACGACCACACAATTCCGGGCGCTCACGATTCAGTTTCGAACGTGGGCAAGATCTAATTGAAGTCTCTAGCTCTTCCTTTACTGATAATCAACAAGCGTTTCAAATAATTTGTGTGTGTAGGACCCTGCAATCAAAATACCGTGATTTGCAGCTTGAGCCCCAAGCTATGGCCTTTACAAGGCAGTCATGGGTGCGTTTTGCGCACGAGTTTAATAACTTGCTCACCTCTATCATTCTGTACAGCGACCTCTTGGTATGGGAACTCGAGCCGGAGTGCGGGCTGCGCGGCCATGCCGAAACAATTCAAAACGCAGGACTGAGGGGAGCCAAACTAATCCGCGAAATAACGGTTCGGTCATCCCAGAAACACCCCGTAGCCTTGATGTCATGGAACCAGATTACTTCACAAATGATAAATACACTTAGGGCTCTCGTCGGACCTAAGATTCAGATAAAGACCGAGCTTACCGAACCGATGGGTCCTTTGAAGATTAACGCCACTAATGTGCATCGGATCATTTTCGGTCTGGTGCTAAATGCGCAAAAGGCGATGTCGAGAGGAGGGGTAATTACAATTTCCACGCGGCAATGTACAGCGATTACGGGTTTTGTAACAAAACAGAGCGCCTGCAAGTCACGAACGGAATTCGTGGTAAGAGATAACGGAGGGGGAATTCCTCAGAAGACTTTAATACGGATACGCGACGGAAGTTTAAAGAGAACGCCAGGGGAGAGTTCGGTGCCGGGACTAGAAATAATTAAGAAAATTGTCGAGCGCGCTGGGGGTGAACTTGAAATAGAAAGCAGCCTCGGAGCAGGCACGAAGGTGACAATTCGTGCACCAGCAACCGCAGGCTCTGAACCTTAGACTTTTGAAGAAGCTTAACAACCATAGAGTATGTGCAGGCTCAGTTCATGAGCAGAAGGCAGGTCACAATGATTAGTGCAGCGGGCTTAGATTCATCACAGGCGAAGAGCGTACAAATCGAGGGCCTTCACTTCCTGAATTTGCTCGTGGTCGACGATGATCCGTCCGTGCGTAAAGGTCTTCGAGACGTTGCTAACTGTTTCGGCTTCGTTACCTTTGGGGCAGATTCAGCGGAAGAGGCCTATCGGGTTCTCGGCTCACACGTTATAGATGTGTTATTGCTGGACCTAAAACTTCCAGGCGTCCATGGACTCGAAGCGTTACGTCAAATAAAACAACGGTGGCCGGACTCCGTCATTATAGTAGTGACTGCTTATGGAAGTGTGGAATCGGCAGTACACGCAATGAAGAATGGAGCTTACGATTTTGTTACCAAACCTTTCACTGTAGACGATTTAAAGGTGGTGTTACAGCGTGTTGTAGGACTCCTTAAGTTAAAAACCGAAAATCGCGTCCTTCGCGAAAAAATGAATTCTGCTCGAGGATTTGGTCATATGATCGGCCATGCTCCGGAAATGGAACGACTGTACCGAATGGTGGCCAAAGCGTCTTTAAGCACCCATCCGGTTTTGATTTTCGGCAATGCAGGCAGCGGGAAAGAAATGGTCGCGCGTTCGATCCATTCTTCCGGCTTGTCGCGCGATAAGCCATTTGTTCCCATTGATTGCGGATCTCTTCTACCTAGTTTCCTTGAAACAGAGCTATTTGGCTATGTAAAAGGGGCTTTCGCAGGAGCCCATCAGCCCCGCCAAGGTTTGATTTCTATCGCCGAAGGTGGAACCTTATTTCTGGATGAAATAGAAAAGCTGCCGATCGACCTTCAGTCGAAGTTATTGCGAGTAATCCAGGGAAAAGAAGTCCGTCAGATTGGAAGTGCAAAATCATCCACCGCGAATGTTCGGATTCTCGCTGCTACGAGCTTTGATCTTGAGCAACTCGTATCCCAAGGAGCTTTTCGAAGGGACTTGTATTTCCGGCTTAACGTTCTGAGCCTCCGAATCCCATCTCTGGCAGAACGGCGTCAGGACATACCTCTTTTGGCCGCGCATTTTCTGGAACGAATATCTCGGTCCAGGGGACAGGAACAAACCTTAAGTAATAATGCTCTCAAGATCATGCTGGAATACGACTGGCCGGGAAATTTACGAGAACTGGATAATTGTTTGGAAGGAGCCTGTACTCTAGCCGGTGGACCGATGATACACACTCGGCACCTTCCCGCCAACATGCGATATCCTCCGGTTCTTCCGGAGCGAAAGAACTCGACAAGTATCGTCCCAATGACTGAGCTAGAGCGGCAGACAATTTTGAGCACAATTGCTCAGCTCAATGGGGACAAGTTAATGGCCGCCCGTCTGTTGGGTATTGGCAAAACAACTCTTTATCGAAAACTGAAAGAGTATGCCGGTCAAGACATTTCAGATCAGCAGGCGCCGACATTCTTATAGCCGACACTGAGCGACGGCTTAGTTATGGCAGTGGTGGAAACAGGCAAAGCAATCATGATTCTGTTAATGACGAGCTCTACCAAAGCCGATGGGTGTGTCGATGCCATCACTTTAGCTACGTCCGAGCTCGTGAAGGTTGCGTCAACCGCCTGGGAAGCAGCAACATTTCTTAGAGACAAAGAGTTAACAGCAGTAATCATCGACCAGCAGCTACAGGATATTGAGGCGGACGCGATCGAACAAAAGCTATCGCAGATAGGGCTGACGGCTTCTGTATACGTTAATCTAGCCATCAGTGGAGCCGAAAGGGTGGTTCGCGATCTACGTATTGCACTTCATCGTCGAGAAAGAGAAACGGTGATTGCACGCCGCGACGCAGAGCAGAAGCTGCGCAACGAATTGAAAGATGTGGTCACTGCGTTGCTACTTTCATGTGATATGGCACTTCAGATGCCAGCCCTGCCCTCCGCGATAGAATTACAACTACGGGCAATAAATGGTTTCGTGCAGGAAATACAAAAGAAGATTTCTCCGAATGTCTAATCTCCTTGCCCAAAATGCAGTTATCCCTCAGGGCGGAAGTATCGACTCTCAGGGTGAGCTGACGGGAACTCAGGAGCCGTGTTGGGTAGAGCCGCATTGCATTCATGCAATTGTAATGGAGGGCTCGGTGCCTGGGAACTTCCTATCCGCATGGCGACCCCTACGACCTGACCGATTACTTCTGCATCCCGCGGGTATCGGAGAATCCTCGCGGCAACCGGAGATAGAGGATGTGGCAGAAGCGTTATCTCCCTATGATTGACAGAACACCAGCAGCACACGTGACCTTGGCGTGTTTCGACAAAGTAGATTGGCCGCTCATATTCAGATTTCCATCCTCCCCGAGCAATGTTCGTCTTTGACTCATCTACTTGCAGAAATGTGCCGGGGAGCAGAATTGGGTACATTGTGAGGTCTTCAGTACCGATAAAGGCATAGCTATATTCATGGCTTACTAATTGCTCCAGATATGCAAAGGGGATCACTCCCCATTTTTCTACCATTCGCTCCAAGTTCCCTGTGCTTCGATCGTCAGGTACCAGATCAAATCGCGTGGGCATTTTTATGGATCGGCAGTTTTTCAGAGCTGTGAGATAGTGTGAATATGGCGGCGTGAAAACACTGATGTCCTTGGCCATTCCATCGAGTTCCACCCCAAACCAAGAAAGCAGTACCCGGATATCCTTGCGATGTATGACGGAAAGGGAATAAAACCGGTAGATACTTGGAACGATTCCCTTAGTCTCAATGTCCGAAAGCCGGCTTGGAGGAATCCAGAATTCAGGACTGCCGTGCTTCGCGGAGATTTTCGCACTCGCGACATCAACATTCCGCATCGTCAAACCTAAGCTCAGCCGCAATAAACGAATGCGCTCGCCAGCCGTCTGCATGGCGAAGATGGGTGCACTCTAAATGCCGTTAGGAGCCCAATCGCAAAGTAAAGAAAAGATTACGTCTTCCAATCACGATGGCATCGAGCTAAGTTTTGGCGTGCCGCGCAGCAAGCACCCCTGCCGACATGTCGTCATATAAAACGTTCAGCATTGACGAGAAAAACAAGAGAAAGCATAAGAAAGGGAAAATTCGTACCGCGGTGCCAGAAACCTCATAAGTTTGACCTTCTTCGCAGCTGTGCTGAAGCGAACAGCGGTTGGCGTCGGATTGCTGCTGAGTGTTAGAAAAGTAGTGGTTGGTGGCTCAACAAAACGTTGGGGAAACTCCGCCTCGGAACCCCAACAGTTTCTTGGCTCAATAAAACCAAACGTTGCGGTGGCCCAATTCAATCCAAAAGGGAATATTCCTGGCGAGTGCGTGAGCGGCTAGATCAGAAACGCGCCCATCGCAAGATTCTTTCGTACACGAGAGCGGATATCAGCGCAATTACGTCGGACAGCTCAACAAGATAAAGGTCTCGGTTACACTTCTTCTCGAATTCCCTAACCGTCTGCGCCCGCCCATCTAAATTGTTGAACTCGATGGAATACGGGATGCCGTAGCTTCACATTCTTCGAGTACTTTCAAGCATTTCGCCAGTTTGCTGGCCCCGACCGGGATTCGCGTACAGATCTTTTCGAGTGTCTTCTGGTTTACCCCTCCAGATATCAGCCTTCTTTTAGGAAACTTTGCAATACGAGTCAATTGATCATTGTTTGGAATTGAGTCTCGTTGCTCGTTGAGTACCCAAGTTGTCCCAAATTTCTTCGCAGAAACGGTCCGAACTGCCGCAACAAAATTATGGAGATCCCTAAGGCTTACGGTACTTTGCAATCGAGGGTCATCTTTCCGAAAACCCTGACTTTTGGAAGTATGTATTGGAGGCGTTACAAATAGATCCACGAAACTGGTATTTGCTAGGTTTAATCGAGCCACAACGGTAACCAGCCGTGTTTCATCGGATGGGCACTTGATTCGCCACCGAACCGACTGCTTGTAGCCGGCGAAATGTCGCGCAGCTATTACTGCCACCAACCGGCCGCTTTGCAAACGGAGACGTGTGCGATATCTACGTCCACGGTCTTCTACGCTAACTTGGCCGCCCGAAGCTGAGACGATTTCATCCATAAGTCTCCTGCGCAGAAGTTTGATTCGACGTAATTGTTCAAGCCAGATTTCGGAGACGTGACATTGATAGCCTGCCAGTTGGTACGCCTGACTCATTGATCCAAACCGCGTCCGATAAGTTGTCGGCGACGCGAGACCTGCGCTAGTTTCGATCAAGTTCATACTCAACCTACCTTTTTGCGCCAAAACAGCTTTCAACCCGTCAAGCAGGTCGACGTTTGCCTTGTTCCTGGTATACCTGGCGATGATTTTCTGTGCTTGTTCGAAGATCGATGGCTCAATCAATGCTTCAAACGCGTTTGAGGACACCGTCCACTCTGTGCGCGGGACTTCTAATCTTGGTGTATACAACCGCATGCTTGACCGGCCATACACATTGAAACCAGCATATTTTGGATTGGTTAAGATATCGCGAACAGTTCGCGAGTCCCAGTGGGTTTTACTCCGGGCGGGGATTCCGCGATGATCTAATTCGTTGGCGATGGCTGTGAACGTCATTTTTTCTCCGAGAAACAGACGGTAAATTTCACGGACGCAGGCCACCTCCCCAGGAGGTCCGGGAATTTGAACAACTCGATCATTAGCTATGCTCTTTCGCTCTCCTTCTAATATGATTTGTTTGGGCGTTCCGTCCGCAGAGATAAGTAGACGTCGTAAGCCGTATCCAGGCGAACCGCCTTGACGATATCCCAGTGCTGCCATTCTTTTTTGGGCAGCGAAGACCTTCGCCCCAAGCTCCCGGCTGTACTCCCCGGCCATGACTCTCTTCAGTGATTTCATGATCAGGCTTGGAAGAGCGGTATCATTGGTGAATGTTTCCGCGCAATAATGAACTGGAATTCCTGCGGACTTACACAAGAACTCATAGTGCGCAGATTCGTCTGTATCTTGAAAGCGCCCCCATCGGCTGACGTCGAACACGAGTATCGCCTTATAACGTGCGATACCTTTCACGACATCTTGAATCAGCGTTTGAAGCCCAAGCCGCAGACGAAAGGTTACGCCGGTTTTAGCCTCGTCCGAATATGTCTTGACGACGGAAAATCCGTGACGCTCAGCATATCTGGCGATAATCTCGCATTGATTTATTAAGGAATACTGTTGGCGTTCCGTCGACATGCGAAGGTACTTTGCAGCAGGAATCAAATCCTCCGTCTTCATCGCGTCCTCCGATTCGTTGCAGTTTACTGGCAGATTGAGACTCCGGTGTTTGGAACTTAGGAACCTGAAGCGGTCTTGTAATTGATCTGAGACCCTGGAGCTGCGCTCTGGACCCGGGCGACCGTGAAAAAAGGGGTTTTAACTCACTGCTCTCATTAATTCGCTGTGAATATAAATGCCTGGTTTCGTAAAGTATTCGCGCTCGTCAACGAACGGTAGATTCCGTGGGCATGTTCGAGCGGTAATTTAAGGTGGGGGAGTGCTCTGCGCGCCGCAATCCAGCCAATTAAATCCCCTCCTTAAACTAGGATCCTCGCCAGAAATCAGATCATAAAACGGGTATGCGGATATTGAAGGGGCAGATCTCGCGGCACAAAAGACGCGCCTTTGGAGGTTCCCGCAAATCGATGTGTCCAATGGAGCGCCGTTATGTTGCGACAACCGTGAGGAGGCATGGTACTCAAACTTTAACCAAGTTGTACATTGAACGATGTATTGCACCCTGGTGGCGAGGGCGTAGATTTAAATACCAGGAACAAGGGTCCGGGAGCGTTGCCAGCGAGACCCCCCTCTAAAGCGGTGACGTTCCCCGGGCCTCCCCTTAACAACCCGCGTATCGATTTTCCTTCTGTTACGAAAAGCGAACATTGAGATCGCGATGATTCGGATTGATGAATTCGCGCTAGCTTTAAGAGGAATGATTTCGGGAGCTGTGCCGCTATGACGGGCTTCGGGTCGAAGTTGTGACGCTGATGATACGAAATCGCGTAGCGCAGGAGCTCCCTATTAGAGGAGGAGCTTCATGAATATCCTGCAGGAATTTGGAATTCTAATGCTGGGTGTTGGGCTAGGAGCGCTTTTGGTATGGCTGCAGCAGAGGACTGCCCGGAAGCAGTTTCGACAGGAAATTCGGTTGGAGATTCAGGGGGCGCTTTCCGGGCCTTCGCGTCGTCAACCGACCAACACGACGCAACATGTTTCTGGTGTGGAGAGCCCTAACGCTCAAGAGTCGCCCAGAAGCATACGCGCGGCCTAGATGTAAAAAACGTCGTCGCTTAATTCAGTGCCAGGTATCGGGGAGGCAGGTTTAGAACGAAGGTTTCCGGAGATCTCTTACGGCGTCCGCGCTCCGCTTCATGATTAAAGGCGCAACTCAGCCTGGAACCGGTTTGCACGGAAATTCGAACGTCCGCGGTTGAGCGATTATCTCAGCAAGGGCAAGTCCCCGTCAGCAACGATCAGAAGCCGGAAGGCCAGAGGCCCGCTTACCCCCACGAGATCGATAAATCTTAGGCCTGAAGATCCGGAGTACGTTGCGCAGTATGAACAGCCTGGCAGCTGATTAGTTCGATTATGACGGGGTCTTTCCATCCACCACTTTTTTGCACAAAGCTCGAAACCGATTCGTCTCAAACAATGTTGGGACCTCTGGCCTTAATTCACTGCGCACGTCATCCAATATGACACGTTGCGGCGAAGGATAAAGATCAATTCAGATCACAACTGCGAAAAGGTGGGGACTGCTCTTCCGAGGGGCTATTTTGCGGCGAAGTTGCGGCCCTCTCGTGTGCTCGAAAAAACCCCGCTTGAGTGCGCGGGGTTTAGCGAAGATGGAAATTTGTAACGTTACGGCTTTGCTTCAGCAATTGATTGAGTAGGTGATGGATATCGGAGCGCTAAGATTGTGAGTAACAGTATCCGGTTTTGAACCTCCGCCGCCAGGACATGGACAACATTGGGTGCCGCAAGTGGCTACCAAAAGGCATGCGAAACCAAATTTAGAAATAAGCTTAGTGATAGTTCCCATAGAAAACCTCCTAAGACCGGGGTTGTTTTCTCCTGCTGGATCGCGACGACAAATTAATTAGAAATGCTCGGCCTGACGATACTGGACCTCCGGAAGGAAAAAGTAAGCGGCAGTTGACTTAATTGACCGGCATGCGGTGCCACAACCTGTCATACTTAATGACATGCGTTCAAGTAATGTCGAATCGAACATCGAAAGACTGGCGCGTATCCGGGCCGAAATGAATCTCCCTAGAATTGCAAAAGCGGCCCTCACTCGAGGATTAATTATTTCTGCGAAGAAAGCGGACAGGTTGATAAACATTCATCGGCTTCATTTAGGTCTTTACCGGCGCTTAGCTGAGAGCTTTGGCGTTGATGCGTCTTATGTGAGTAAGGTGGCCGGTGGAACAAGGTCCTGCGAGCCTGTGCGACAGGGGTTATTGAAGCAACTTTTTGTGCTCCCTAACATGGCCGTCAAATAGGGTTTTCCCTGAATGAAGCCCTACTAGATCAGTTTAGGGCTTTTTTATCGCGGTAGCCAGATCCAACCTTCGTGGCTGGTCGTTTCAGCCAGCAGGGCGAACCCCAAAATCGTTTTGCAAGCGCTTAAATGCGCCCTGTCACGGCACGTTGTTTAAGTCCGCTATTTTCTTTCTACAACCGACTCAATGGAGTGTCGCCCCAAGACTTTTGTCATTCTTACGGGCGTGACAAATTTCAGGCGTTCCCGATGGAGAAGGGTGAGAAACCTGAATGTCTTTTCGGTGACTGGCGAAAAATCGCCTTTTCACTCATTGATTGAGTTATGAGTGAATGCCTGTGGATGGCACTTACTTCCGGATAGCTCATAATCCCCCCGCGAACCGCGCTTGCCGATTCAGTGGCATAACCCTAGAGCCTTGGATTTGTTTCGTTGCGCGCTATTAATTCAAACTGGTTAATTTAGGTTCCTGCTCCAGTTCAAGACCACAGACATGGGCGCGCCAACCTTTATTGTCAGCTCCTTGCAATCCCATCCGGAGCTTTCGATCGCATTCGCGTCGCCGTGTTTACCAGAAGGATGACGCGAAAGACCCGAAGATCCTGCGAATGTCTTCAAGATTGATATTGCCGCCTGTCTCCGCGCCTTCAACTCATGCATCGACCAATGCTCAGCAAGTCGGGCCTTCCACCCGCTTGACACGATTTCTTCTACAAGCATCTGTTCGAGCATTCCCTGCGGCTCCTATCTCCGCAAAGCTCTGCGGAAACATCATCTTATTGCGATAGCATGTGTAATGACATTTGAAATGCCAATACATATGCTGTCACATCACAACCGACTCTACGTTTGGAACGATAACCAATCCGCGCTGGATTAGCTCCCCGGTTCCGGCTTTTACAGCACTGGCGACGCGGGTCGGCAACAAACGCCATAGCGTTGCCACAATCGAAACCACGGGCTGTGCGCAAGCCTTTCGTCGGGCTTCGATTGGCAGCAAAATATCGCTTGGGCTCAGTGGCCGGATATCCGCAGCTTCGAATATCTCCTCGAGCTGCTCAATATCGTGAATTATTCGTTCAGCGTCCATTCTTCACCAGTATATTGAACGGGTTTGTGGCTCCGAACATTGATCTAAGACTGTAAGTTGTCGAAGGGAAACCAAGCAGAAATGAACACTAATACGCTGAAAGGCATTGCAAACAGAATGGCTAAGACTGCTTAAACAAAGCTACGCATCGCTCGGCTTCAAAACATTAGGCGGACCTGAAACATGCCAGAGGGTCAAGGTGCGAGTTTCGTCCAACTCCAAAGTGATAACTTGTGACGAATCGGCAACGAAGATCCACGCCGTTTTCGTCATTATGTCACTGATCATTTGGATGAGCACCCGCCTCGGTCCATCGTAGAACGGAAAAGTAAAGGTAAAGCTTTCATTCAACGTTCCCGACTTCATGCCTGCGGCGAAGCGACCATAGAATTCTGGAATATTAGTGCAAGGGGCGATTTGGGCAAAGAAGTTCTTCCCTATAACTTTGTTTTTCTGCATCCCCGATAATTCGGCTTCCCAGGAATTGTAATCGAGGATGTTCCCCCCTTTGATCGAGATGAATGACGCCAAAGGGCAATGCGTTCAGTTCGTCTTCCGTATAAGCCCCTAAATCGAGCGTACTTTTGAACGCCGGGAAACCTAACAGACTCGGTCAGGCGGCCTGAACGTCCGCGTCGGAGTATCATGGGCATTAGTGAATAACTCCCAAATAAAACTCCTCAAGACTCGCTTCGTTTTGATTGCCCTTGCGCTCCTTCTGACTGTTGTAGCATCCGGTTTGCACAGATTGATCAGGTAGGAACAGCAACGGAATATTTAACCAATCTTCGGCCGAATGAGCCCGATGAATAACCCACTGGTAGTCGCCGATCCGACCTTCGATCTTTGGCTTCGCCAAGAGCCTGATGAAGACGAAGAGGAAGATGAGGGGAATGGTAAAGAAGAAGATGAGAATGATGACGATGACGAGGACGGGTATTCGGAATAAATAACACCAGCGGTACGTCGGTGAGCACGCGTAATCCAACTGCGCTGACGGTATGACGTAACTCTCGAACAGAATTTGGAAGCCTCGAAGGAAGCGCCTCAATCTTAACCGGAACTTTTTGCCAGCTCCGCCCTAACTTTGGCCCAGCGTGCTTTCTGAGCTGCTGCCATCTTGCGCCGGGATGCCACTGAAGGTGCCTTCTTTGCGGTAGCGCTAGATGTCTGTCTTCTTGGGGCATTTCCTGATTGGCTCCTGACCTTTGCCCAGCGTGCTTTTTGAGCGGCTGCCATTTTGCGCCGTGCTGAGGATGACACACGACGTGATTCCGTAACGAACTTGCCCCCTTCGAGTTTACCCAGTACTGCCAGAGCTGCGTCCACGTGACGTAGGTTATTCACGAGGTGCAATCTTTCTGCTCTCAACTCGTTAACAATATTTTCTAGTCCCTGAAGAATTGGCATCCCTCTATTGTAATCGACACTGCACCCAACTTTTCTGCGAGCGTAGGTGAAATCCACACTCCCGTGGGTGTGACGAAACAATTACAACGATTTGGTGACGATCACTTTTGAGCCGGATTGCGATTCCTCGCCAAATGTGAAGAGGACGGGTTGGCAACCGTCTTACGTCTAGGTATTTTCTCTTAGTCGGCAAATGAAATGGCATGATTCGTGACAATTAATATATTGTGGTCAGATATTGGCGTATGCTTTTTTTATGACACACGATACGAATGAGGAAGTTGAGCGGCGATTTGAGAGGGTGTTCCATCGCGAGATGACTGCAGAAGAGCGGCGTTGTTTTTTCTTGTTTGATCAGCCGCAGGGAATACTTAGCGACACAGGCACAACTGACCAGGAGAAACCTACGGGCTGGGCTAGAGATTCTCAACGCCTTATTAACTGATCTCCCCCATGCGGAGATCGGCTTCAATAAGCGGGTTTAACAGTCACCTCTCATAAAAGCCCCCCCACGACTCTTATCGACACACCACCGCCAGGCGGGCCGGGTGATGCCCCGCATCTTTAAGGAGTATCGTGCTCCCAAAGGCACACTAATTGCAGGCCTATGCTTCCTTTTTCGGTCTTGTATAACGTCCCCCTGAATCAGGGAGCCGCGCATCAACTACATGGTTGTTGAATGATACGTCTGGAGTATCAATCCCGCCTTTACGGTCGGTAATGGCTTGCATGATGCGACGTTCTCGTTCGATGACTGTTTCTCTTGTATTCATGGCTCTAGCTCGGTGTCCTGTACTAATGCGGCGAAGGTCATTAACCGGCGTGGGATTGAAATTCGCCATAGTTTTGGCTACCAGTGCGTAAGCGACTTACCGCACTCTTGACAAGACGTTTTACGGCGGGACGTGATTAAGTTGCAGTTGGGACACATCCGCTGTGATTGGACACCGACAATCTGCGGTACTAGCCTGCGACGAAAAAAGAACGCAATAGCCAGAATCGTAATTAATAAGCCGAGACCTATGGACATTGTCATAAAGCCACTTTCCACTTGCGACGTTCGAAAGGCCGCTCTTATTTCAGAGCGCCTCACTTCCGGGCATGAGATCGGTGATCGAAGCAATGGAGAGCTGGGGCTTAGTCTTTAATGCCCTCACTGACCAGACGAACAAAAGGGCCGCTATGGCGCTTGCTATCCAAAAAGTCTCGTTTGAGAACGGGACCGGAAAAAGGGGATTGAAAAGACAGGCCACTGCGACAAACAGACTCATCCAAACGTATCGATGCAAAGTAGCGGCTTGGGTGAGAACGACCGCAGAGGCAGACACGACTGCGAACTGCAGGATTAGCGCCAGTCCGATCTCAGAGCGCGTAAAGATTCCTCCAAACAAAGCTGCAATTGCCACACACTTAACAATATTAATGACCATAGGTTTATCCTTTTTGTTAGAAAAGGCCACGTATTCTGCGGCTGATTCTGAAAAATGAACCCAAGACAAGAATCCCTTTCCTAATCTGACAGCCGGACCGGGTCCGTCAAGCGGTTTGTTCCACAATTTCTTGCTCGGCACGAAGCCAGTCCTCGATGTCTTGACCCGGTAGTCCGCCACGGCTCTCGTAGATTTCATATGCCCGCTGTTCTATCGCACTTCGCGACAAGACAGTAGTTGCCACCGGCGTGACCTTGTAATTGCGACTTTTTGGGATTATCGGAATCGTGCGCTGTGGGGAGTTCTGTCCCTGCGTATGCAACATTGGGGGCCTCCGCGTGCGTGACACTAAGAGGAAGGTGCTTCAGATGGGCTGACTTAGTTCAGGGGACCTGAAAGAGGAGAAGAACTGCTCCTCACTAATAAGGGTACGCTCAACCCCTGCGAGTGTCCAATTACTGTTGGGGGGTCGCCAACGTCGATCTTCTTCGGCTCTCTGCGAACTTAGCCTACGGGCTCGCAGTTTTCAGAAAAGCGGGCCTTCGTAACTGACTCATTAAATGGCTTTCTGACTGCTGAATCGTTGCCCCCGTACTCGCTCCCCGAACAAGAGAGTAATTCTTATTGCGACCGGGTATCTGTTGGCTGACACCTTCCACGCCTACACCTGGCATTCGGAAAGCAAAGCGGTAAAAATTGACGCAATCAATCTGACTTACGACGCTTTCGACCGGGTGGTGGAGCAGAATCCCTCGCAGGGAACGTACTATCGTTCAAAAGGCACGGTGATTCAGCAACTCTACGTGCCGCTGCCGGGCGGAGCGTAGGCTGAATATTATTCCTGGGGATTGAGCGACTACCGGCATCCGGACTGGCTGGGCAGCGACCGGCTCGAATCGAATACGACGCGAACGATACGGGGGGCGAAGGGGACATGCCGCCTAAAGCGTGTAAAGTCGAGAACTTAATTCTTGGCTCCGAATCCTGGAAGCTTGCCGTCGCTTACCAAATCATTCATGCCGTGTTCCTGGGCTAAAGCCCTAGCCACAGCCTCCTGCACGTCTGCCACGGCGGTTGAAACTATTTGCTGCACAGCAATAGCAGGATCGGCTACGGCGCGCTCGGGCTTGTTGATCCGAACGCGGAATTCAACCCTCTCGCAGGCGGACATTGATTCGTAAAAGCAGCGATAGGCTTTCAACTGCTCCTGTAGATCAATCATTAGTTCCGTCTTGCATATCGCGCAGTGGGATGGAACGGATGTTTCCAGGTAGTCGCTGCTTTTGAAATCAAAAATTGTGCCATGACCGCATTGGGCGCATGTAAGGCTGATTACGTGAAGCTCTTTCACATTGAAAACTAATTCCTGTTCGCTCATTGGGTTACCCTCGTCAAACCACTATCGGTCCATTGTTGGTTACGAGATAGTTACGAAAGGTGAGAAGGAAGCGACGAACCGTGTTAGCGAAGGACGCTTAGTTCTTTTAGCAGCAGGCGCATGACGTGTGAAGAATTGCGTGTTCCACCCGCAACCTTGCTAACGTAAGATGCGTCCAGTCCAAGACCGTCAGCCACCCTCTTGAATAGCCCAAGATGAAGCTGATGATTCTTAAGTAAGATTTGTTCACGCATTTTCGAACCACGGGAGTTAAATATGTCGGGACGATGCATTTTTCGCTGATCTCTGGTTAGGCTGTTTCCCGTCGCTCCCATAAAGGAGGACTTCGGACAGGAAAAAACAATGCTTTTCGTCCGGGGTCATTTCCCGGATAAAGGCGTTTCGAAACCGCTCTTCAATATCTTCAGTTTGTTTTTGAGGGTAAAACATAATTGAGGGTAGATTATTCCGACGCCCAACTGGGTACTGAGCACTATGGAACACATTTCTCCACAAAGTGTTATAACTGTCCCGTTAGAGGAATAGGTCTTATGTGGTGGAAAAGATTGAGAAGTGGGAAGAGTTGTGTGCTCTTGCTGCTGAAGAGCATGACCATGAACGGCTTCTAGCGCTGACGCTAAAGATTATTCAACTATTGGAGGACGACGAAAAATCAGTGGACCTGCGGCGAAAGTGTGGTTGAGGGGAGGAATCTGTCCATCAGCCCCGTTGGAGCGAAGAGAGAGAGAAGGGTAATGAGTTTGCGGGAGTGCCTTTTTTCATTGCCAGCTCACAAAGCATTGTATGAAATCCGTCGGTGGGTTGGAACTAAGTTTCCTTAATTACTTCTCAAAGTCTGCGCTCAGGCGATTCTTTGGAGTTTACGCAACTGTTCCATTAGGAAAAGTTCTAACACTTGATCCGTCAGCAATGTAGCCGTGCCTCGGACAAGGCAGTAGTTTTTTTCGCGTCCCGGGTAACGGGTGGGGCTTCTCAACTGATATTCCATCTCGCCACTTTTGGCTCTCAGGAGCATAGTTTCGACTTCCCAGCCATCTAGTTCTGCGATTCCCTTCAAAAGCGATGATTCCCTTTCTTGCAGTTCTGTTAGCAAGACGCCATCACTTGATTTCATTGTGCCTTCCCGCTTTTACTTCCAACTGCCTAAGAATTGCGATGGAATTGCGCAGGGCAGCAGCCGTATCGGAGTCCGTGCGCCCCATTGCCTTCAGCATCTCCCGGTCGTCTTTGCTGAAATCGGCACGGGACGCCATCTGTAAGAGTTGCTTTGACTGGAACTCAGTCAATTCCGCGTGCATGTCCAGGAGGGAGATCACATGTGGAAGTTTCGAATCCATAAATCTACCTAATTTAGAAGGGAGGTTCGAAGGGCATCGCGCTTGAGCCGTTCCTCTTTAACTTCTAACAGCTGATTGAGCTCCGCCACCAACGAAACATAGGTCAGAGCATCCCGCTCAATGGATATTTGAGCACAAAGCTCATTCATTCTCCTGCATTCACCCGGGTCCATGGAACCCCTTTCCTCCTGTTGAGGTGTATCACAACCTGTCGATACGCACGAAACATGCCAAAGTTGATGTGCGCGGATCGTCTGGCTGTAATGTAATTCGGGCGCTGGATAAATGGGAGTGTCCCGCAGGCCAGCATTTACTGCGTCATCACGCAGACTCCAAAAAATAAGTGCACCGATTCAAATGAAGGGCGCCCTGTTGGACCGTTATGTGGACTCCGGGTCGATTCGGGAGTGCGCCGTTTTCACCTAGGAATCTCCTTAACCCTGCTACAATCATTCTCGTCGCTGTGGCGACTTGGCATTGCACGCGCAACTAATTGCTCGTCCTCGCAGGATTTTTCTGCCGATAACCAGTCAAAATCAAGCACCTCACTTTTTTCGTCTGTCGTGAAAGCGAATGTTAAACTAGCAATTTTTACTATTTGGCACTTTTGTGTGAGGACACGTGTACGCACTCTTTCCATCCAGCCCCTAACCAGCTTGCGGTGAGGCCAGCGAATATAAAAACAGTAGAACCCCGGCAGCGGTGAGAGGACACGCTATGACGGCGAAGGCGATGAATGCCAGCGGATGAATCCAGATGAACGTGGTGAGCTGGACCATGAGGCCGAGGGCGATTAGGAAACCCGCCCAACGTAGACGGCGCTCGATGAGTGGGGTCGGCGAAGTTGTGGCGGGCAACTATTGGGCTCCGTTCCAGAACGTGGCGCTGCTTATGGTGGCAACGTTGTGAACTGTGTCATGGCAATGGGCGGTCATGCAGGATAGTTGGTTGGATGTGATCTCGCGCATGGTGTCCGGCGTTTTGGTGTGCTTTGACTCTTCTTCGAAGGCGCGCATTCCGGCGTGGCAATGCAGGCACTCGCGGTTGTTGAAGGCCGTGTAGAGCTTAATGTCTGAGGGTTTCGGGACGGTCCCAATGTACTGCACATAAATATGGCGCAGTCCGCGGAGTTTGGCATGGAAGGTGCCAAACATGGTGTAGTCGGTGTGGCAGGTGTAGCAGGCATGATTGCGCGGAACTAGATTGTTCTGGAAATGCGCCGCCGGGACGTAGCTGGGATCATCGACGTAGAGGCTGCGCCCGAAATCGTGCATGACGTGGCAGGAGAGACAAAATTCGGTGCTGGTGGCGCGCTCCATGTGTTCGGAGTACCCGAGGCCGACGGCTACTACCGGCAAAATGAATAGCGTCATGAAGGCCAAGATCTTTCCGCCGCGGGCTCGCGTGAGTTCGGTGCGCATGGCCAGCAGGATTGCCAGAGCCACGGCGACGCCAACGAAAAGTAGTTCGACGCGAATGGGAGTAATGACCACGTCCCGTTATTTCTGTCCCAAACCACGGTAATAATCCACAACGTCCTGAATCTGCTTTGGCGTTAGTTGACCTTTGTAGGCGTCCATGTTGTCGCCTTTGCCGTCGGTTACGACCTTGACCATGTCGTCCCGCGAATCTTTCATGTTGGCGTGGACGTCTTTGACGTTCGCCGACTTGCCTTTAGCAGTATTGCCTAACCCGTCTTTGCCATGACAGATTGCGCACTTGTGGTTGTAAACGTCATCCGCGCCTTCCTGCGCGGCGAGTTGCGGAACGCGGGTCATAAAGAAGAAGACTGTGCAGGCCAAAGTCATCAATGTGACGTTCGTGAATTTGTTCAAAAGCGATTTCATAGTTTCTCCCGAATGCTAAAAATCCCGAGTCCAGTGGATGGTCAGCAGGTTTGCCTGGAAGTTGTTGCCGGTTACAATTTGTTCGATGTAATAGGTGCGCTGTAAATCTATGGAAAGGCGCCCGGCCTTGGGAAACGAATAGTAAACCGTTCCGGTGACCAGGGGCCATGTGAGCGGACCGTAGGCGGGCGGCTCTCCGCTGATCTGGCCGAGGCCGGTCGAACGGTCGAAGTTCCCGCTAAGGCGCAGTCCGAGGTGCTTGGTGGGCTTGCCTTCCACCCCACCCTGCCACACGCGGTCTACTTCCTGATCTCGCAGCAGGTCATTGAGCGGCGGGGTGCCGCGAGCGTAGACAATGTTGCCCTGGGCAAAGTAACTCATGTAACTGAATCCGCCGAAGACTGAGAAGCGTTCGCTCAGCGAGTAGGACAGAGTGGCGGCGTTCGAGTGAACGTTGTCGTGATAGTTGGTGTCGAGGAATTTGCTGTTGCTGAGATTCATTTCGTCTTCGAGCGAGAGCTTGGGAGTGAAATGAAGCCGGGTGACAAGATGTCCGCCGACCTGAGTATGCGGAGTAATGGCGGTGTAGGAAGCGCCGCTATCGAAGCTATGCACGTCGCCGCGGATGCTGAAGATTTTCGAAGGCTGATATCCGAAACTGATTTCGGGCAGGGCCGTCTTGGTCTCTAAAGTGAGGGCCGGGTCGGTTACGCCATCATCGATCGAAACCACATCGGCTTTCATGAAGTGGACGCCGGGGCGAATGTCCAGGCCGCGAATGGGAGTGACATCGAAGTAGACGTCAAGGTCGCTCAGAGCATCGCGCCAAATGATATCGTCCGTGGCCCTCGAGGGAGTTGCCAAAGGTGTGTTTTGAGAAAACAGGCTTCCGAGATTGCCAATGCCTTCGCTCGACATGCGAGAGTAGCGGTAGTCAGCGTTCAGGCTCGACCAGTCGTTGATGTGATAGGTAAATCCCAGATTAAGAATGTTGTCGGGTTCGGTTTCGGTATGGCGCGCGGTTTGACTAAAGGTGTAAGGCGTGGCGGCTCCGGTTGCGCCTGGGGCCACCCCATTTGCGGATTCGTCAAACGTGACTGGCCCGCGATAGCGGTAGAAAATGTAACCTCCGCGCAATTCCAGCTTCGAACGCGGCTTCCCTAAAAAAGAAAATTCGCTGATGGGCGTCGTCAAGCGGCGGAACTGCGACCATGAGGTGGAAGTGAGAGGCTCCAGAGTAGAACTCGCGACGGGATCGATGCTTAGTTCGGGCGAGGTGACGTTATTCAGGCTGATGTTTTCGGTGAAGGCCTGATATCCGAGGGAGTAATGGAAATTCCATGAGTTGTAGGTGTAATCCACGCCGCCGGTGAGTCGGTTAGTGTCGTCGGCGAGTGGGGCGTACAGATAATAAGGATTGGCGCGAGCGAATCCGCCCCAATAGGTCGGCGAGTCGAGAAAATCGAGGGAGCGCGTGGTGAATGTGGGACCATTATCGCTGGTGCGATAGTAATTGAAGTTGAAGCGCAGGCGATTCGTTGCGTGCAGCGTGAAATCGGCGGAGCCAAACTTTCGTACGGTAGCCCAGTCGTGGTTGTCGGTAAGGCCGGTTCCGAGTCCGGGCGCAGCTGCGGCAATCGGCAGTACGACATTGTCATTCTGGTTCCAGTTGTAGTAACTCTGGCGCCAGTTCACGCGGAAGTCATAGACCTTGTTTTTGGTTACCGCCAATTGCGCGGTGGGGAATGGATCACCGCCCAGTCCGCTCACGGAAAGCGAATAGCTGTCAGCAAAGGAATTCGTCCCGACGACGGCCTCGCCGAAAAGATTGAAATCCATGAGCCGCGGGCCGGGGCGCAGATCGAGTAACTCGTAATACATGGGCTGATAGCCTTTGATGTCGGCAAAGCGATAACCGAAGGTTACCGACCCTTGATTGGTGAAGCCACCGAAAGTGATGGGAGGCGCTTCATATCCGTCGCTGTCCTGAGCAGCCACCGTTGCCGCAAGCAGGAGCGCCAAAGCCGCGATGCCTACGATGGAGCGGTATGTGGACGTCATAGTGTTTCTCTTCATCGCAGCAGAGTTGGATCGAGATTCGAACCGTGGACAGCAACATGGCAACGGGTACATTCGCCGCTGGTCTGAAAACCCAGGCGCGAGTGCGGCACGCCGGCCTGACCGTGGAATCCGTTGTGGCATTGCAGGCAAAGCTGGCGGCCCTCGCGGCGCACCAGCAACATGCGGTTAGTGCTGCCGTGAGGATTGTGGCAGGAGGTGCAGCCTTCCACCTTCGCGGCCGGATGCTCGTACAAATACGGCCCGCGCTTCTCCGCATGGCACTTGACGCAAGTTTCAAAGTTCGGAGCGTTGAGGCTCGCCATGTTAAGGCCCGCGGCATTCATGGTGCCGTGAGGGTTGTGGCAATCGGTACACTTCATCAGTTGCTCAGGCACACGATGATGAATGGGGAGCGCAAACTCGGCTTTGACCGTTCCGTGGCAAGAAAAGCACAATCCGGGTTCGGACTCCTTCAGCAGGCTGTTGTGCAGCCATCGAACCTCATCCGGCAGGGGCGGGACTTGAAAGAAATAGGCTTGCGGGTAGGTCAGGTTTTCTTTGCTTTGATCTTTGACTTGCTCCACCAGATGAGCGGAGTGGCACTCATTGCATGACAAGCCGTGGGCTGCGTGCGAAGAATGCGCGAACAGTTCTTGTTGCTTGCTGCTCTGGTGGCAGAAGAGGCACTGCGCGGCATTCTGTTTGGCGTCGAAGCGAAATTGAGAATTCCTAAGCGTCGCCGAAATGTTTTCGTTTACGCTGAATGAAAAGATGGGATGTTCCTGAAGCGCCTTGGCGGTCTTGGCCTCATCGCCCTCCGCCGCCTCGATCGCATCCGCGTGAGCTTTCCCCGGGCCGTGGCAGGCTTCGCATCCGGAAATGTAATTCTTGCCGGGTACGGCTATTTTTGCGTGGACCGTTTTTTCATACTCGACGAATTCCGGCTTATGGCACGATCGGCACTCGTTAATGCCGGCGTAATCGGAAGGATTGCCTTCGAGAAACCGCGCGGCTACCGACGTGCCCTTAAGCGATTCGGGCATCTTCCGGGCTGGCGCCGAATTTGCCAATAAAACGACGCAGAACACCGGCACCAACCCAAGAAATAAATATGTCCGCCGTATCGTCATCTATAGTGACAAAGAGGTTACCACTATCATGAGTGTGTATATTTTCTTTTTTTGGAATCATCGATCGAATCAGGCCACCGAAACTTTAGAAATGGAAACATCTGATCCTGCCTTAGTAAACGAGGGGGCCATGTTTACCTTTGAATAACAGATGGTCAATATTGACCAGACCGTTGAGTCCCGAAATGGGACAATTTCTTTTGAAAGAACGTACCCCAGTCAAACGAGGGGCAGGTGATGGCTCTACCTTTCAAGCATCGCATTCTTGTCGTCGATGACGAAGAGAGCATCCGTGATCTGTTTGCGCGGTTGTTGCAGCTGGAAGGATATGAAGTCGCCGTTGCAGAAAATGGTTTTGAGGCCCTGCTAAAACTGAAGCAGTTACTACCCGAGGTCATCATCTCGGATCTCAACATGCCTAAAATGTCGGGATTTGAGTTTCTCTCCGTAGTGCGTCGTAGCTTTCCCAAGATATCAGTAATTGCCAGTAGCGGGGCTTATGAACACCGCGTTGTGCCCACCGGAGTGCTTGCCGACGCTTTTTACGCCAAAGGACAAGAGGACCCTACAAACCTTGTGGAGATGGTCGCGAGCTTGCTTCGGACATCCGAGGCGCGAGCCTCAGCGCATCAGCAAGAATCTGCGCCGGTGTGTGGATTCCTCGCAATGGAGAAGATTCGAATGGAATACCCTACATCGTGATTACTTGCACAGAATGCTTGCGGTCATTCCCGCTGAATGTGACAAAAGAGGAGAATTCCGAAATTCTTGAGACAATGTGTCTGTTCTGCTCAAACCCAGTTAAATACATCATTGATTTTTCGCGTTCCGTAAACTCACCTCCAAAAGCTCAATCTACGATGTTGGCCCGGATTCAGCCTTCCGCTTACACGATCTAGACTTTTGCGAATCCCCTAAAACACACTCCGCTCTAACCTGCCATTCGCGACGAAGAACAATTCGGCTCACCTGTAAGGGGCTGTGTAAGGGTGGCCATGCGAGGTCAAAATGGAAATCCCGGGTAAAATTGATGTTTACAAGAACAGCGACCGACAAGTTTGTTAAACGAATGTTTATAAAAAAGAGGAGTTTGGGTGCATAAGAATCGGACCTATTGTCTTTTCCGATCTGCATTGTTGCCAACTTAGAAGAGTAACTTCACTGATATGTGTGCCGAGAAAAACCTGCGCGTCGCTGTCAACGTCAAGGGTGGACCAGAAGTTCTGACGCTGGTCGAAGAAGATTTGCCAGAGCCCGGCACAGATCAGGTGCGAGTCCGCGTACTGGCGGCGGGCATCGCATTCGCCGATATTCTGATACGACGCGGCCTGTACCCAGGCAATCCACCATTTCCGCTCACGCCTGGCTATGACATCGTTGGCGAAATCGACGCGTTGGGCGAAAGCGTAAAGGGATTCAGCATGGGACAGCGCGTCGCTGCTCTCACGATGACCGGCGGCTATAGCCGATTTGCTATTGTTCCTGTCGCGTATCTCGTCGCCGTTCCGGATGGGTTAGATCCAGCGGAGGCTGTCTGCCTGGTTCTGAATTACGTGACCGCGTATCAGATGTTGCGCCGGCTTGCGCAATTGCGCGCCGGTCAGAAGCTCCTGGTTCACAGTGCGGCAGGAGGTGTTGGCACGGCGGCGCTGCAACTGGGGAAGATTGCAAAGCTGGAAATGTTCGGCACGGCCAGCAAGCCTAAGCTTGGATTAGTCTCCGCACTCGGCGCTCTCCCGATTGAGTATCGCACCGAAAGTTTCGCCGACCGCATCCGGCAACTAGTCCCCGGCGGCCTTGATTGCGTGCTGGACCCGGTTGGCGGAACGAACTGGTGGAAGTCATACACCTGCTTGCGTCGTGGTGGCATTTTGCTGTGCTATGGCTCACAAGTGCATTTCTCCGAAGGCACGGTGGCAGCGGGCTTAGGATTTGCACTGCTCGGCCTGATGAAGGTTCTTCCCGACAGGAAAAGAGTCCGTTGGTACAACTCCAGGATTTTGCGTGATCAGCACCCGGAGTGGTTTCGCGAGGATTTGACCATTCTATTTAATCTATTGTTGGTACGCTCCATCCAGCCGGTGATCGCAGCGAAGTTTCCCCTTCGCGACGCGCCTCGCGCCAATGAAATGCTGGAAAAGGGAGAAGCGGCGGGCAAATTGATTTTGCTGCCCCAAATGTGAGGCTAGGCATAAACGGCTGAAAATAGCCTTCGACGGAGTCTGGGCGAACACTTCAGCACTCATGTAGGTTTTAAAAAGTTTAGCCCGCGTAAATGTGCTGACGGCTCACTCTTCACTGAAACATCTGGCGGCGCTGGCGATTACCTTTGTTGTGGACGTTCTATTTATCTTCACCGCCAACATGCTACAAATCGCAGGCTTTATTGACTGGCTGCCGCTGCAAACGATTTGGTTGGTCATGTTCCTCACGTGGTTCGCGGCACTGCTAGGCAGGTTTGACACGCGAGTGCTCGGCTGGTTTACGTCCGATGATGGCGGATACCGTACTCCCCACCTGCCTCGTGAACCCCCTGCTCGCGCTGTTTCACTGGGTATACCCGTGGGCCAGCAGGATCAAAGCGGAAAAGGGCGCGAAAAGCCGCATAAATTCGCAAAAGTTTTCGTACCCTTGCTGACCACCACTGCTGGACTGGAATTTTGTTCCAGATTTCTCAGCCGAAACCATGCGGTCAAGATAGACAGTCCGTTTTTCGATTCGTGAGAGGTATTGAATGAAACCGACCTTAGTAACAATCAGTGATTTTTCAGTCACGATACGCAGTCAAGCGAGTAACATTGCGATTGCGCAGTAAAAATAAGCACTTGTCTTGCTAGCTTTCATCAACCACAGACCTAGCGAAAGAATAATCGCACCAAAGAGAAACTTTTCAATGCCAATTCCTGGTTCAAACGATAATGGAACGATGATGGCCGACCTCGCGCAGTTCGACCTGCTCAAGGAGATCAACGAGGCCGCGCAGCACAAGCCCTGGGCTTCGGGCATCTATTCTCGGACACTCTTCAAGAAGCCGGATCTTCGGGTCGTTCTAATCTCGATGGAAGCGGCAGCCAAGATGAAAGAACATCACGCCGATGGAACAAGCTCTCTGTACGTGCTGAAGGGCCGGATTCGTTACAGCACGCAGGGACTGGTATATGATCTCGCGGGTCGGAAGTCTTTTTACCCTTGGCGCTTCGATTAAGCATAGCGTTGAGGCCACGGAAGAATCGGGATTTCTCCTTACTATCTCCTGGCCGCCTGATCGGCAAGTTGCGCAATATGCCGCATCGCGGCTACGGCACCTAATTGGTCGCACCGGCGGAGCAAAGACTTCATGAACATGTCTCAGGAGTGAGTGACGCATGATCTCGTTCGATGCAGCCCATGCTGCAGTCCATTACCCGCCGGACCGTCGGTTTCGCATCTGGATACGGCCCTCGTTCCTGGTCGCAGCAGCCGTGCTGGTTCTGCTGCCTGTCTTAGCCGCATGGGTTGAAGCCCTTCACTTCGGCATTCCATACATCCCGCCTGTTCCGCAGGTCTATCCCAACAACTTCTCCGGCCCACACGGCTTCCCTTTGTGGGTTCGCTATTGCCATTTCTTCAACTTCGTCTTCGTGATGATGCTGATCCGCAGTGGGCTATCCATTCTCGTCGATCACCCCCGCTTGTACTTCAACTCGGACTGCACTCCGAATAGCGAGTGGATTCGTCTGACGCCCATTCGCGTTCCCACGGATCGGGTCTGGACCGCAAAGGACGATGCCCGCTACCTGTCGCCCGATCGTGGGGACGCCGGGTTATCGGCACACCGTTGGCATCGCCCGGTCATGGCATTTCCTTAATGTGTACGGGTTCATTATTACTGGCTTTCTCTTCGTCATCATGCTTTTCGATACGGCGCAGTGGCGTCGTCTTGTGCCGCAATCGCCCGTCGTTCTGTTGCAGGCATGGAATACCTGGGTGCATTACGCCACCTTCCATCTTCCACCCGAGTTCAACGGCTTCTACGGCTATAACGCCCTACAGCAAATCGCATACTTCTCTGTCGTCTTCGTCTTTGGTCCCCTGGCGATCCTGACTGGAATCGCGATGTCTCCAGCATTGGTAAACCGATTTCCTCGCTATGCCAAACTCTTTGGTGGACGACAATCAGCGCGTTCTCTTCACTTCCTGACAATGCTTGGTTTCTTCGGCTTCATCGTTGTCCATGTAACGCTAATCGTGATGACCGGCTTCGTCCGCAACATGAACCACATCGTAATGGGTACAGACGACCCGCACAATCGGTTGGGGATGATTCTGGGGTTCGTAGGCATCGGCATTGTCATCCTTACGTGGATTGGAGCGCACTATGTATCCTGGTTCTGGCCGCGGTTCCTGCAGCATGTTCAGAAGTCCATCACCTACCCTCTGTCGCTGATGACGCTGAACCGACTCAAGCCGAGCGGGCACTATACGGAGAAAGACATCTCGCCCCGATTCTGGCCGAACGGCATGATGCCGGTCGGTGAGGACTGGAAGCAGTTGGCTAGGGGAGGATTTCAGGATTATAGGCTAAAAGTAGGCGGCCTAGTCGAAAATCCGGTTGAGCTCTCTCTTGCGGACATCGCAAAGATGGGATTCGCCGAGAACATCACCATGCACCATTGCATTCAGGGATGGACAGGCATTGCCAAGTGGGGCGGTCTTCCCATGAAATCTCTTATCGAATTGGTCCGACCTAGGCCGAATGCGAAAGTAGTGGCGTTTTTCTCATTTGGAGATTCACTCTACGGCGTTGGATACTACGACACACAAAGCCTCGAAAACGTACTCAAACCGGGATGCATGCTTGCCACGGCAATGAATGGACAGCCTTTGACCGAGGTCTATGGCGCACCCTTGCGACTGCGTGTTGAAAATCAACTGGGATACAAGATGGTCAAGTGGGTCGCGCGCATCGAGTTCATCGAGTCCGAGAAGACAGTCGGTCTTGGAGAGGGCGGCAGGAATGAGGATGATGAATACTTTGATCTCCTTCCGAACATTTAATGGCCGCTGAAACGAAGCGCAGAAACGAATGGCACACGGGCTCAGAACACATTGCTGCGCTTTTTACGCATCTGCAGATGACATGGCTGCTGAAGCACCTGCCAACTCGACTCGTATGGTCGGTCTATGTCGGTGTCAACGGTTTCGCCACAATCGGACTGCTCGGCTTACTAGCTCTCATTACAGGAAGCCCATTTGTCTTTCCGTCACTTGGTCCAACAGCATACCTCTTCTTCTTCTCGCCGTTGGGAGAAGCGTCAAGTCCACGCAACGCTATCCTGGGCCACGCCATCGGCCTCATCTGCGGCTACGTGGCCTTTGCGGTCACTTCAGGGTTTGGACCAAGCTTCGCTGCGCATGGGGAAGTACATCTTCCAAGAGTTCTGGCCGCAGCTTTTGCGCTTTCGGCTACCGGTGCTCTTATGGCGCTGTTCGGAGTGAGTCATGCGCCCGCAGGCGCAACTACACTCATCGTGGCGCTCGGGATCATCTCCCAGCCAAGAGAACTTATTGTGATCGAGATCGCGGTGATCCTCCTGACCGCCCAAGCCTTCGTCATAAACCGGATCGCAGGCGTGAACTATCCCCTCTGGCGAAACGATACCCACTCGACCTAGGCGTAGTACGGTCACTTTCCCCCTATATCCAGGAAAACAGGCAATTACACTCACTGAGAAGTGCCCGACCGGGTTCAATGAGTGAATGGTGATTTATCTCCCACCATCCCCTTGAGTCACGGCCAACTCCATCGCTTTCATTGACTCGCCGCTGGTTGGCCCATAATATGGTCGCGTCAACCCACAACCTTCCCAAGTGATCGGCCAAACCATCTCGCACTACCGCATCGTCGGAAAACTTGGCGGTGGCGGCATGGGAGTGGTTTACAAAGCTGAGGACATAAAACTCAGCCGGTTCGTCGCCCTCAAATTCTTGCCCGACGATGTCGCCCGAGACCCGCAAGCACTCAGCCGTTTCGAGCGCGAAGCCAAAGCGTCCTCGGCTCTGAATCATCCGAACATCTGCACGATCTATGAAATTGACGATCAGCGTGGTGAAGCCTTCATTGCGATGGAGTTCTTAGATGGACTCACGCTGAAACATCAAATTGCCGGGCCTCCGCTTGAAACCGAATTGATCTTGTCGTTGGCTATTGAGATTGCGGATGCGCTGGATGCTGCTCACTCCGAGGGCATCATTCATCGCGATATTAAGCCTGCGAACATTTTCGTGACCAAGCGGGGACATGCGAAGATTCTGGATTTCGGATTGGCCAAAATCAATCCTGCGGGCAGTTCTTCCAGCAAGGTTGCGTCTCTTAACACGCAGACGGGCTCCGGAGACGCAGATCACCTCACCAGTCCCGGTTCTACGCTCGGCACTGTCGCGTACATGTCACCCGAGCAGGCACGGGCAAAAGAACTGGATGCACGAACAGATTTGTTCTCATTTGGAGCCGTGCTCTATGAGATGGCCACCGGGCAGTTACCTTTCCGTGGCGAGAGTTCTGCGGTCATCTTCAACGCGATTCTCGAACGCGACCCGCTTCCGGCTATCCGATTAAACCCCGACATTCCCCTCAAGCTGGAAGACATCATCAATAAGGCGCTGGAGAAAGACCGCAATCTTCGGTACCAGCACGCTTCAGAGATGCGAGCTGATTTGCAACGCCTGAAGCGAGATACAGAGACCGGACGAGTCAAAGCTGCGAGTTCGGGCACGGCAGCTGCGGCGGAGGAAAGCGGCTCGGGTATCGCGCAGGCGGCAATTCAGCAGCCGGTCCAGCCGCCTTCTGCCAGTTCCGTTCCGTCAGCTGCTATTGCTGCATCATCATCGGGAACAATGAAAGCGGCCGAGGTTCCTGCTATAGGCAGGAAGCGCTGGAGGACGCTGCTTCCGATTGCGGTTACACTCATTGCCCTGGCCGTTGCGGGCTTGTATTACTTCCGATCTCGCCATCCTGCCCACCGACTAACCGAAAAGGACACTATCGTTCTCGCCGATTTTGCCAATAGCACCGGTGATGCGGTATTTGATGACACGCTCAAGACGGCGCTCAACGTTGCCCTAAACCAGTCGCCATTTCTCAATGTGCTTTCGGATAACAAGGTCGCGGCCACCTTGAAGTTGATGTCGCGTCCGGCGGGCACGAGACTGACGCCCGAAGTCACCCGCGAGCTTTGCCAGCGTGCGAGCAGCAAGGCGTATATATCCGGCTCGATTGCCAGTTTGGGCAGTGAATACGTCTTGGCTTTGACAGCGGTAAATTGCCAGAGTGGAGACCCGCTGGCCCAGGAGCAAGTAACGGCTGCGTCGAAGGAGAAGGTGCTGGACGCACTAGGCGAGGCGGCGTCCAAGTTGCGCAGTGAACTCGGCGAATCGCTTGCAACGGTACAGAAGTTTGATGTCCCGCTGGCGGAGGCCACGACTACTTCGCTCGAAGCTTTGAAAGCATACACGCTTGGCACAAAGGCAAACAAGGAGAAAGGTTTCGCCGCAAGTCTACCTTACTATCAGCGTGCCATCGAGCTCGATCCGAATTTTGCCATGGGCTACGCTGGAATTGGGAACGGTTACTTCGGTCTTGCAGAGGTGAGTCGCGGAAATGATTACTTTACTAAGGCATTCCAGTTGCGGGGACATGCCAGCGAGAGGGAAAAGCTGTATATTACTGCCAATTACTATCAGAATGTAACGGGACAACTGGACAAAGCCGCACAAACATTTCAAGAGCAGATCGAAAGCTATCCGGAAAATTATTCAGGGTACCTCGGCTTGGGCTTATTGTACGGTTTCGAGGGACAGTATGAGAAAGCCGTCGAGCCCACGAGACAAGGCTTACGGCTTGCACCTGATCGGATAGATGGTTACGACAATCTTGCCAACTATTCGCTTGCCTTGCAACGGTTTGACGATTCGAAGCAAATCATCCACGAGGCGCAGAAGCGCGAAGTGGACGACTTCATATTGCACAATGCGCTTTATGCTCTTGCGTTTCTCGCATTAGACTCTGCCGCGATGGCGGAGCAGCAGCAGTGGTTTGCGGGCAAGCCTGAAGAGAACTATGGATTGGCTCTCGCATCTGACACCGAGGCCTATGAAGGTCATGTTGCCCAAGCGCGCGACTTAACTAAGCGTGCGGTGAACTCTGCGATCCATGCTGACAGCAAGGAGACCGCGGCAATCTGGCAGACAATTGCTGCGCAACGGGAAGCAGCCTACGGCAATCTTGGGGAAGCGACTAAGTCAGTGGCTGAGGCTCTGAAACTTGCCCCAACCAGCCAAGGCGTAGAGGTTGAGGCCGCATTCGCGCTCGCCGTAGCGGGTGATACGCCACGAGCCGAGTCCTTGGCAGAAGACCTAGCGAAGCGGTACCCGCTCGATACGCGGGTGCAATCACTTTGGCTGTCAGCAATTCAGGCGCAGCTCGCATTGGACAGAAAGAATCCGACTGCCGCACTGATTTCGCTGAAAGCCACGGTCCCGCCAATCGAGTTTGGGCAAATTCAGTTCGTGAACAATATTTCCTGCCTTTATCCCACCTATATTCGCGGCCAGGCATACCTCACCGCGAAACAAGGCAAGGAAGCCGCCGCCGAGTTTCAGAAGATAATCGACCACAGCGGAATCGTGTGGAACTGCTGGACGGGAGCGCTGGCACATCTAGGAGTGGCTCGTGCCAATGCTTTGCAGGCAACAACCTTGCACGGAGCGGATGCTGACATTGCCCGCACACGTGCCCTTGCCGCCTACAAGGACTTTCTCACGCTCTGGAGAGATGCCGACCCCGACATTCCAATCCTGAAAGAGGCGAAGACCGAGTACGCGAAACTGGAATAGCTTGGAGCCGATTTCGGCAGGCGTTTGCGAATGCGCCCATTCTTACGACATTCGCCAACGTACGGGAAATTGCGTCCCAGAGGGTGAGCGGGGCGGCAAATGTACTAGAGCTGCATGCTCATTGATTGCAGCCGCCGCTTGGGTGCGGCGGTTTCCCTTTGTGCTGTCGAAGCTGAGTGTGGTGACGCTATGTTCGCAGTATGCACACTTGAATGCAATACCGCCATTTATCGATTTGGTTGTGTAGTATCGCACCTACCAAATTTACCCCTTCTCACCACCCGTAAGTAAGACGCATTAGGCTTACGACTTTCGGCGTACCGATGGTCCAACGTGGAATCATGAACCCGAAACCCCGGCTATCGCTTTGCTGGACAGTATCTTTTTAGCGCTTTTTACTCGATGTCACGTCTCAGTACACCGAAGGGTTCTTCCGAACAGTTGTCGCCGACAATTCAGAAATGAAGGACACGGAGGCGAGATTTCGTTACAGATCAAGCACCCAGGTTTGTCCAACCAACCGATGTCCGAAAGAACAATGTTTCTCCTCCTCGTGAAGGCGAAATCCGGCGGCTTCGTAAATCCGCCGAGCCGAAATCAACACGTTATTTGTCCACAGCGACAGCGTGCGGTAGCCCAATACCCGTGCTCGCTCGATGCACGTACGCACGAGCCGAGTGCCGACACCCAAACCGCGGGCAGAGGGTTCCACATATAACAGTCTGAGCTTTGCTGTTGTGGGTTCCGCCGTTTTCATGAGAAATACTGACCCAACGACATTGCCGCCAACCTCAGCCACCCATGCGTCCTCACGCTCTGCATCGTAATGCGCAGCAAAGTCTCCGAGGATTTGCGACACCAGTCCTTCGTAGGTCCAGTCCCAGTCATACTCGCGTTGGTAAAGAACTGCCTGGCGGTGAATGATCCATCCCAGATCACCAACGCGCAGAGGCCGTAGATGCGTGCTTTCTGCTGATGGTGTCCCAACCTGAAGAACTGCTTGAATATCATGCATGCCCGACACGAGTCGCTGACGGTCCTTCGCCGCAAGAGGTGAAAGAAGTGCCTCGACCTGCGATTGTGTTCCAGAATTCAACTGCCTGAAGGCTTTCCGACCTGCCGATGTCAGCGACAGGAGTTTTTGTTTACCGTGCTCTGGACTTATCCGGCTTCGAAGCAAACCACCTCCTCGCAAGCGCGCAAGGATGCGACTGACGTGCGCCTTGTCCATCCCTAAACTGCGGCCGATAGTCGCTGCGGTCTGCTCTCCAGTCTGGGCCAGTTCATAGAGAAGCCTTGCCTCGGCTAGAGACAGTTTGCTTTCGGGCAAGTATTCCGCCAGAAGCCCGATCTGACGAGTGTAGAACCTGTTAAAGCTGCGGACCTGATCTACCATTGACATGTCAACTCCCAACCTATGTTGTCTGATACAACATAGACCCGTATGCCACTTTTTGCAACTCCAAGTAGGCCATCCTGAATGAAACGGAAGCTACGAGTGGAAGTCGATGATTGAAAATCAGTTAATGCAACCTGTCAGATTTGATCTGGTTCCGCGGGGTCCGGCTCACCGACCGGCGCATTCGGATTCTCCGGAGGTTCAGGTGGTTCTTTAATAGGAGGAGGAGACGGCTCGGCGGGGGTTCGAAGGCGAAAATCTTTTATCACTAATTGCATATTATTGAGATGCGCGAACGAGCCGAGGTGTAGTCTCACGGGGGTGCTCATCGCACAAAGTTTTGATCCAATCGCCTTCTCGCAGTGTGCCCGCTTGTCCCCAAACGTCGCAGGTACGGAGTGACTGTTGTACTGCTGTTTCTATGGGCTGATGGATAAAATCGCGCGCCTGATTTACTACGATGCGCAACCGCCGAACTTTTATTTTACCTGCAGAATTTCAAACTTTGTTCCCTCTGCCTGCTCGAATTCGGTGACAAGAGGTTCCAAGTCTTCGCAAAGTCGCCCAAGGATGTCGAACACCTATCCTCATGCTGGAAGCCAAGTGACATCTCCGTATGGCAAACGTCGCCCATGGTGTTAAACCATCTGAGACCAGCGCTCGATCAGTTTTTGCTCTAGGGCTTTGTGCATTTTGGACACTTACTCAAACAACGGCGGAAGTTCTTCCAAACCAAAGATGAAGTTAAGCATCTGTTCTCCGTGCCGGATTTCTGGTTGTATCTTGGGATAGATCGCCGTTTCTAGTGCGTCGCATAGCCACGCTTTCTCGCCATCCGGCAGATCGATCACACTCATCTCGTAAGCTGCACCCTCATGGCAAATCGCACAGCACTCAACGCCTAGATGCTTGAAGTCATCACAGGTCTTGATGTCGGCTTGTAGCAGCACATCCTGAAGAATCGAAACAATAAATTGTTCTTCATCCTGCATACCGTTAAACAGAGGTCCCTTTTCATAGCCGATCCGTCTCATATCCTGTAGCGTTTTGGAAATGATCTCAGCTTTGGTCATTTGCCTCCATGGTCTCAAATCTTGGAAAAGTTCGTTTCTTACCGAATTCCAACCTCTTCCGGATGGTTAACAAACCCCGGACTGGGAACAGAAGCCTTCACATCTAGGGCACCATTCGCCTGAAGCTCAATGGCTTCAACCACATCATCAACCGTAATCTCCCCACCGTGCTCAAAAGCAGACTGTGCCCCGAGGATGTAGGTTTCCCGCAATTGCGCGAATGAGAATCCTTTCGTGTTCTCGATAGCCAACTCAAACTGATCTCCATTCAGAATCGGGCTCAGCCGCCGGTAGTACTCGCGGCGCAAATTGGCATCTGGGTTCTTGAAATGCACAACACGATCAAACCTACCGGGTCGCTTCAGAATCGCGGGGTCGAGGCATAGCGGATCGTTCGCTGTCGCAACCGTAATGACACCAGGCAGCGTTCCCACTCCATCCAAAGCGTTAAGCAAGGTTTGAAAACTCACCGCTCTTTCTTTTGTCCGTTTGCCTTCGCCCGGGAAACAGCGATCCAAATCTTCCAAAATTATTAGCGCAGGAGTATTCTCCGCCGCCTTCTCGAACATCTGTAAGACGCTCCCGCTTTTCTCTTCTGCGTCGCTCAAGTCCAAGGTGTAGGCCCGAATGTGCGGATGCGAAGCCATCACTCGTATCGTTGCACTCTTGCCATTGCCCGGTACTCCCCAAAAAAGATATCCCCGTCTATAGGGCAGATTGTGCTGCCGAAACCAATCTTCCCGCTGAAAGAACAGTTCGAAATCCGTCCTTACCATTCGGCGAATAGTTGCATCGAGTACCAGTGCCTCCCAATCGTATTTCCCTTGTAGTTTGGTGCGCCCATGGGTGGATTCGAGGTAATGCTCGGTCTGGCTGACAACCTGTTGCGCTAGCAATAAAAGTTTCGCGGCGTCCTCTTTGCGCACAATGAACCAATGCGGCATTGCGGAGATCGAGAAAATTGGCATGTCGCCCGGAGGAAACACGTTCGGAATCTTTACGCTGACAAATTGGTGCGCCAGACCCTGCATCTTAAGTGCGACTGGGCAATCTTGCCAATCCAACTCCCAAACCGCTAAGGGCGCGCATTTGGTTTTCGCTCCCGTTGAAGCGACATGGCGATGCGAGGGCTGATGTTAGGTGGCAGAGACCAGCCTTCTATCAGTGCTCGCCAATTGGCATTTCTCGCTTTGGTGGCGGCTACTATTGGTAACCCTTGAAAAAACTCCTCTGCTACGAAATCGCCGGGATTACAGTCCACTTCGAGGACAAGTGATTCGCTCAGTGGTACGGCCAACATCTTCTCCATCCAGTCCGCGTAAGGTTCGAGAGATGCCCGTACCAACTCAGCTGAACTTATGAGCTGAATCCGAACTGCACGAGGGATGTCCTTTTTTATTGACATAGTTCGCCCACCGCAACGGAACAAACCGGCAGTATCAAGGATTGCTCTTTTGCTATGCGGCATACACTCGCACGACTAATTGCATGCTTGCGCGCCACTAGTGTGAGGGACATTCCGCTGCGGCGGTCTTCGACTACTTGTTCTCGATTAATGTCCAGCCTCGTCCGGCCGCACGCTACTCCCGCAAGTTTCGAGCGCCTCATACCAGACCGAATTCGGTCACTTAACAAATCCCGCTCCAACTCAGCGATACACCCAATCAGCGTGAGAAATAAACGTCCCATCGGTCCACTTGTATCTATGTTTTCTCTACGCGACAGGAATTCGATACCCAAGCTATCTAACTCGTCGATCAATTGAAGGAAGTGCCTCGTATTCCTTGCCACTCGGTCAAAGGCTGCGACGAGCACAACCGAGAACTTCCTCCGCCGCGCATCGGCCATGAGGGCATCAAGTCCGGGACGCCTTGCTTTGGTTCCCGAAACGCCTCGATCTTCGTACTCATGGACAACCTCAAAACCTCTCTGTGCCGCCAATTCGCGCAGATCATTAAGTTGCGATTCGACCTTTTGATCCGCTGTGCTGACTCGCACATAAATTGCAGCCTTTTTCATTTTGGTTGCGCTCCTCGGCGCTGATGGCAAACGCCTGTTGGTAGGGGAAGTAATCTAAATCCGGCGACGCCGGATCGTGTTTCTAAGTTTCACAGGAAGGAACGAGCGTTTCTATCAGGACCTTGCATCCATGAGTAAGTATACAAACCACCCCTCCGGTTTCTTCACAAACGCCGACCAATTCCCGAAATAAAAAACAGTTATCTGCATCGCAGCCAAATTCCCGGAGGGTGAAATGTATATTGACCTTGTGAATACACTCATAAGCAGTGAAATGGAATGCCCGTTGTGTCTGGGCGAAGGCAGGCTCAAACGAAGTGAAATCTTGGATCGGCTGGGTGTAAAGGATTTCGCCCGAGTTGCGCAACTTAGCGCTGAAGAAGCGATAAGGCTACTCCTGACCAAGCATAAGCAAGATGAACAAACGGTGTGGGCTCGTTTCGAAACCGAACTGACCAAACGCACGGCGGAAATCTCGCAACGTCATAAGGATGAAATCCATTCTTTGACGGTCAGAACTCAACTATTGGATTCGTCTTCGAAGACGGCGGAACAGCAAAGGCTGAGCGAAATACAGCATGCCAATCGTCGGGTCGAAGACACTTTGAGAGAACTGTCTGATCTTCGGAAACGGAATCAGGAACTCGAAGTTGAGATGTCGAAGGTTGTTCGAATTGGCAGGCTGGAAGAGATGGACTTCGCCGCTGAAGTAAGCTGTTGGCCGGGCATCTCGATTAGTCAAAAACTTCCAAAAAATGGCGATTTTATATTGGCCTATCGTGACCCCAGTGGTGCGACGTTGGAGCCACGGATGCTCGTCGATTGCAAAGACAAAACTGCAATCACAGAGCCAGATATAAAGAAACTCATTCGAGATGCCAAGGATCGCCAGATTCTGGTTGGTGTGATTGTCGCGAAGAATGACACACAACTTCGCCAGGTTGACCGTGAATGCCGTTGGGCGCAAGAGGATGGGACTTGGATTCTGCGCACTACTAGAAATTGGTTTCGGCGTGACTTCGACGTGCTACGTCCATTTTTAGAACGGATGTGGACCGAGGGAACGGATTTCCTCCAGAAGAATGCAGCTGTAGGAGAAGAAGTCCGACGCACCCTCATTGACCTAGATGAAGTCGAGAAGGAATTGAAGAAAGCGGGGAAAGCAATCGAGACTGCAACCGTTTTGACCAGCCGCTATAAAATCCGGTTGCGAGGAATCTGCGACACACCCGAGCGACAACCGCGAAATCCCTCTCCGAAGAATGGGGCGGTTTTCGAGGCGCTGACGGGATTGCGGTAGTTCGTGCCTAAACATCTGCCTCATATCCAAGAGGGCAGGCGATGCCTCTATTCGAAACACTGGCGAGCGCCTGGGAAACTGACAGCCTTTTAATCTCCTCAATACCCTCTTTTTACTTAATCGCAAATGATGTAATGTCCTTGGCGATTCACCGGCCCATTAAGAATTCTTCAAATGACCTACATATCCAAAACGGATTACGTCTTATGGCGGGCCTGTCCAAAGAATGCATGGTTACGGATTCACAAGCCGGAACTCTACTACTGCGCTGAATTAACAGAATTTGAGCAATCCGTCGTAGACATGGGGATTGAGGTCGAGAACGTAGCCCGCAACCTGTTTTCAAACGGTTTCCTCGTGCCCTGTTCAAAAACTGAAGCACAGGAAAATACCCTGAAATGCCTTGCTTCAAATCCCGGCGGGACACTGTTTCAAGCCGTATTTCAACGGGAGCAGATGCTGGCAGCAATTGATGTCCTTCGTTACGACAGCGAGACAGGTGGCTACTCAATCTTTGAGATTAAATCTTCCACAGAAGCGAAAGAAGAACACTTATACGATCTTGCCTTTCAAGTAATCCTTCTGCAGCAGCAGGAGATGCGTGTCACTCGCGCAGCCATTATCCACCTAAATCGTGATTATGTCCGCCAACGCGACCTTGATATTCGCGAGCTTTTCGTTACTGCTGACATGACAGAGAAAGTTGAGCAAATATCGGGCGAGGTCATCAAAGAAATACAAGAGGCTCAGGCGTATCTGCTAAACGAAGCCGAGCCTGCGAGTCCTTGTTCTTGTATCTACAAATCCAGATCAAGACACTGCACGACGTTTGAATATTCGAACCCAAATGTTCCGCATTACGGCGTGCACGATATCGCCCGAATTGGCAGCAGTCCGGCCAAGCTGAAGGAGCTCGTGGATGCCGGTATTTTCTCGCTTGAAGACATACCGCTGGAAATTAAGTTAACGACTACCCAAAGCACCCAACTTCGTGCGTACCGGACCGGCGAAGCCATTATTAACAGAGAGGCAATTGCAAAAGAACTGCGCGAATTGAGCTTTCCACTCCACTTCATTGACTATGAAACTTTTGCGCCAGCAATTCCACTTTTTCCCCGGTATTCCCCGTACGACCAAATTCCATTGCAATACTCCGTTCACATCGTGGGTGCTCCAGGTGAAGAACCGGTGCACCGGGACTTTCTTCACATTGGCGCAGATGATCCGACCGTTCCATTTCTTGCCGCACTCCAACAACACATCGCACCCTTCGGAGCAATCATCGTTTGGAACAAGGGCTTCGAGTCCCACGTGAATGATTGCGTCGCTGGCAGACAGCCATCAGCTAAGGACTACGTTGTCGATTTCAACGACCGTATATATGACCTGATGGATGTCTTTTCAAAACAATACTTCGTTCACAAACTTCTACATGGGAAGTTTTCGATTAAGGCAGTTTTGCCGGTCCTTAGTCCTCATTTGACCTATTCGTCGTTAAAAATTCATGATGGGGCTACAGCTTCACTCGTTTGGAGCAAATTACTTTCTGACCGCTTGAGTGACGACGAAAGAACTCGCCTTTATGGACAACTGCAAGAATATTGCGCGTTGGATTCTTACGGAATGTACGCAGTGTGGCAAGCACTGACCAGGTTAGTAGAAGTGTGACGAAGCATGGATATTGATATCCAGAAACTTCAGACCAAAACTATGCGACGTGCGCCGGACGCTACTGCGTACAAGCTTTACCGCGCCGCACAGGAATGGGACCTTATCGATCCGATTTTGATCCGAGACCGGAACGATTTGAAGTCTGAGCCTAAATGGCGCGAACACATAAAACCATATCATCATCAGATTAACAACTTGGTGACGTTCTGTCGGCGGCTTCCCGTTACATTGCTAGCTGACGATGTAGGGCTCGGTAAGACAATTAGCGCTGGCCTAGTTGCCAGCGAGCTGATGGCGCGGGGCCGAATCTCTAAAATTTTGGTGGTTTGCCAAAGTTGTTATTGCCGCAATGGAAAGAAGAATTGGAAAGCAAGTTTGGCATCCCGTGCGTCGAGGCAACCGGGAACGAACTGCTGGCGGTAGAAGGCCCCGAAGGCGGAGGAGCCGTTATCACCACGTATCACTCCGCACGAATGTACCTTGGCGCGTTGAGTCAGGCTGGCTTCGAAATGCTGATTCTGGACGAGGCACATAAGCTTCGCAACTTGTACGGCACAAACCAATCTCCGCAAGTGGCACAACGCTTTCGGGAAGCTTTAGCGAGCCGAATGTTCAAATATGTTCTGATGCTTACTGCCACACCTATACAAAATAGGCTTTGGGATATTTACTCTCTAGTTGATCTGCTGGCTGTTGCCCGGGGACACCAAAACCCCTTTGGGAGCGACGGAGTGTTTGCGCGAACCTTTATTGCGGATGACCGAAAGCAAGCTCGTCACCTAGTTCCGAAGATGCGTGAAGCATTTCGGTCCGTTGTTTACGGTTACATGTCAAGAATTCGTCGAACAGATGCGAACTTGCACTTTCCTGAGAGGATTGTGCAATTACACAGGGTCGATCCGAGTCCTGAAGAACGCGAACTGATCGACGCGATTGCCGAGCCTATCCAAAGTCTCAACCGTTTGGCACAGATATCGATTTTGCAGGCGCTCATTAGCAGTCCGCATGCTCTGGTCTGCCAGCTCAGAAAAATGGCTGACAACAGAACAGTCCCCACGTCTCTTGCAAACAAGATTGGGGAGATAGTCGCTCGAAGTCCCACAACTGCCAAATTGCAGGGGTTAGCAACGCTCGTAGACAAGTTACGTGCAGAGCAGCCGGAGCGTTGGAGAATGGTCATATTCACCACCAGGCGCGAGACACAAACGACTATCGAAGCCTTTTTGCAAACGCGGGGAATTAGGTGTGGGTTGATAAACGGTGAGTCAGGAGTAAGAAATCAGCAGACGATAGCAAAATTCAAAAAACCGATACCGGACATACATGTGATCGTTTCAACCGAGGCTGGTTCCGAGGGAGTCAACCTGCAATCTGCGAATGTTCTGGTCAATTTCGACCTTCCTTGGAATCCGATGATCGTCGAACAGCGCATAGGCCGCATTCAGCGATTGGCTTCTGAACATGCGAGTGTGTGCATTTTCAACATTATTCTTCGCGGAACATTCGAGGAATACATCGTGGGCAGACTTATGGAAAAACTCCAGATGGCTTCGCACGCTATCGGAGATATTGAGGCCCTCCTTGAAGCTTCGGGTATGGGTGATCAGGGCGACGACAATTTGGCCTTCGAGGAGCTAATCCGTCGACTCGTAATCGCCTCCCTAGCAGGCAAAGATGTCGAAAAATCAGCCCGCCTTGCAGAACAGAGCATCGCGGCTGCCAAAATTGAACTAGTGAACCAGGAGCGAATCATTGACGCCTTGCTTGGAGGAATGGACCAAAGAACGGAGGAGATTCCGTATCCAAGTCTGCCCGAAGTCGTAAGGTCTATGGGGGCGCAAGAGTTTGTCTTGGCGGCCATGAGCAGTCTAGGTACTCAATTCACTCCGGAATCTAACTCAGTCTATGTCAGCAAACGGGACGGCAAGGTAGACCGAATTTGCTTCGATGATATTCACTCTTCAAACGCAGTTCTCTATTGTGCCGGAACGCCAGCATTTAGTCGGCTTGTTAGTCGAATAGTGGCAACAGGATTTCACGATTTACAAGATGTCGATGACCAACCACGCGACAAAGCAGAATTAATCACTCAGAAATGGGTGGAGAGCTTTGGTGGAAAGTTTTGTTCGACAGAGATTCAGGACGTGGCGCGGTCGTTTAGTGGAACGGCCCTTGTAAAGGTGCGAGCCACCGTTGGTCATGACAGCTACGAACGCCTGATGAATGTAACAGTGGCTCTGGGCGGAGTGTGGGTTCCTGCCGGTTTAACCGGGGCGAGCCCAATCGCGGACCCACTGAAGAATCCTGAAGCCGTGGGACTGAGCCCTTCTTTTTTGACCCAAAAGGCAGTTGAAGATGACGGGATGGCGGAATTCTGTCGGTTTTATGTGGAACGTCGGAAACAAGAGCTGATCGCGGCGGGAGAGGACCCGAGAAAGCGGAAGAAAATCGAAGAAGATTTTACCCCAAAGTTGGAAGCATATCTCGTTGGTGTGGAAGGAAATGTACGCAGGCGGCTGACGGTCCGGGGCATATTCGAACTCGGAGCCAACCACGAATATGCAAGTTTCATAGAAGTTGTTCCCTCTGAAAATAAAATCACTAAAAGTCCCGAACTGTTTCCATGCTCCCGCTCCGAAACAATCGCACCCCATGATTGTTTCGCACGGTGCGAAATAAGCGGGTCCCAGGTACTACGGCATTTGCTCGTGAGGTCGGAAGTAAGTGATCGATTCGCGCTCCCCGAATTCATTGGAACCTGTACCGTGACTGGTAAGCGAGCATTGCAAGATGAATTAGAACGTTCGTCGGTAACGCAGCAGGCGGTGCTTAAGTCTGTTCTCAAAAGATCAGAACTTTCCGCGAAGCGTGCTGAACCTCAGTTCTTTGCGAAATGTGAATTCACCGGCGCGCAAGCCTTAAGAGATGAACTTGCGACCAGCCAAGTGTCGGGCAAGAGGTATAGGAGGGACAAGCAGCAACAATCAATTGTAAGCGGTAAAACCGGATACATTGAAGAATTTGTCGTATGCCCAGAAACCACGCAACCATTGCTGCTCGAAGAGGCGGAAAAGTGCGACATTACAAATAAGCTTGTTGTCCCCGAATTGCTGGTGCGGTGCCAAGTGACAGGCAAAAGGGTATTGCCATATCTGGTTGAGAAATCCGCTGCTACGGGCAAAATGGCCCTAAAAAGTTTCTTCGTTTCAAGCAGCATTTCTGGCGCTCGGCTTCTCGAAGAAGAGAGCATCGCATCAGCAAATGGGAAGCACTGTATCAAACAAGAAGCAGGATTATGTGTCTGGAGCGGCAAGAAGTGTCATCCTGATGATCTAAGGACATGCCAACTCACTCATGTCGTCGCTAATTTCGAGTTTATGACAACGAACGCGGAAACCCGGCTAGAACCGCTGCTTAGCCTTTTGAATGGCGTTCGGAGAAAAGCTGACAAGCCAGAGGTTTGGCCAATTATCGTTGGCAACATCTCTTCTATATTGGAGGGGCGATCACAGGTTCAAGCGGCACTACTATCCCCAAGTGGTGAGCACCTGGCAGTCTGTCTAGAAACAAAGAATTGGCTCGGTATCAAGACTCGGCAATCGGGTTTGATATACGCAATCCAAGATTCTGAGGTTGTAGGAAGAATCGTGATTGGGAAACGGGGACATGATAAGGGCTGGTACCTAGAAAAAATTATCTAAACTTCGCGCACTAGCGAATTCTCGGACTGCCGGGCTGCGGATAAACTTTGCTTTCGCTCCCGACCACAAGCCCGCGCGGGGCGAACTTGAGTCCAGCTGGCTGGCGGTGCGGTCGGCATTGAAGGCTTCAGCAGCAGACCGGATAATCCCTCCGCCATGGCTCAGGAACGAACATACCATCTGCCGCTGCCATTGCCATCCGGCGAGACAGATCATTCTCCGTCAGGGGCAAATTCTCATGGTAGGCTTGGGCAACCTCCGCCGCCAGATGAGCCATTTCGGACCCTGATCCGCTTTCGTAGATAACACTCGGGCGATCCGCATCAGGTTGAACAGCCACGGTGAAGAATCTTGCAGCACAACGGCTTTCAAAGAGTCTTACGGCCCGGCCATTGGATGATTTTTTCGGCAAGTCGGCGATCAGTGTTCGTTCCCCATGGCGAAACTTCGCCGGGTAGCACAGATATTCCCTGATGCATTCGAAGGGCACCCTATCGTCCTCTCGTCCTTCATACAGGATTCCAAGGTTTCGTTCCATATCTGGTTCCCATTGGTTTTCCATGCTCATCTTTTGACCACGAGCGCAGCAGTACATATTACAATCTGATCCAAATTGGCAATCACAAAAAGGGAGGGTAGTCGTGCAGTTTGATATCCAGAGGCCGAGTGTCCGGCTCGGGTAACGAGGTAGAATCCTTGAATGGCAGACCCCAAATGCGCGAACCCCGTGCCACAGATGTACAAAGTCCAAGGCGGCGACCCTATCCCTCTTTACTGTGATCATGAAAAGAGTCACCATCGGCCAACTTCAATTAAAAGCAAAATGCATCCTGAAACCTGCATGGGAGTATTTGCAATAGATAGCAGGAATATACGGTGCGAATGCACTCGATTCATTACGAAACCAGTCAAACCGCTGCACGGATCGTGAGAGAATGTCGCATGGAGGCGTTAGGAAGTCGCAAGCGGGGCGGCTCCTGAATAGACGCACCTACGACGAAATGCCGAGAGAAAGTTCGGAAGATATCGCTGCCGAGCCGACACAGGTGTAAATTGCGCCCCGCATTCTTTTTACCGGTAGTCGCCAGCCTGGCCCGAAAGGCTATTAGAACCTTTGGGACATCTCGGTCGAGGCGAAGCCTGCCTTCCGTTGCACAAGCGAAATCCCGCAGTCTGTTTACAGTCCATTACCGCTGCCTTACAATGCCTTAGCGACTAAACAAAGCGTCCCGACGCTCTGCAAGTTGTTGAGGATACGCTGGAAGGGTTTTT